>CAZZCR010000001.1:0-30275 GCA_964652995.1 uncultured Flavipsychrobacter sp.
GCAGGCGTATCGACAACCTCCGCAGGCGTATCGACAACCTCCGCAGGCGTATCCGCAGGCGTATCCGCAGGCGTATCGACAACCTCCGCAGGCGTATCGACAACCTCCGCAGGCGTATCCGTAGGTGCAATAGGTGCATCAACGGTTTCAATAATTGGTTCGACCGGCACGTCAACAGTAAGTGGTTCGATAGGTGTGACAGCAGGATTAACGGCAGTCTCAGTAAGTGGTTCAACGGTTGTTACCTCAGTTGGCGTAGCGCCAACGGGTGCAACGTCAACAGACGCAACGTCAACAAGCGCATCTACAGCAGACGTGTCGTCCAAAATAGGTGATGACTCCACTAATGTGTCATCTGACATATTAACAATCACGACGTCATTGGTATTGATCACAGTAGAAATACTACTGATATCCAGTGTATCGCCCGACGACATGGCTGTATATAATACTAAGACACCAGACAATTTCGTGACCTAAATATCACTGTCGACGGCGAGCACATATGTCGCTTTCAGATTACGCGCGTGTAACCCTTTACAAGGACAAAAACTATGGGTCTACGTCAGTAACACTTGCGCCCGGGCGGTATGCCAATATTGCAACTGCGACCGGAATGCCGCGCAACGATGTTTCGTCGATAAAGGTTACCCCCTACACCACTGTGACACTTTGCTCGAAAACTGATTATGGCGGAAATTGCATAAAGATTGTCGGCCCAATTGAGATTCCCGACCTCAGCAGGTATGGCTCCGGGTTTAACAACGCAACGGAATCGGTTATTGTTGACGTAATCCAGCCATCATCGGCGGATATTCTCTCGTGTTGCAAGGGCGAAAAGTCCGTTTGCGGGCCGTATACCCCGGGCACGCCCGTGTGCGACCGGGCAATTGCGGGTTACTGCAAGAAAAACATGGGTACTCCATACTGTCAATCATGGTGTCGCACGCACCCTGAACTATGCGACGCGCAGGTTATTGCCTACTGTAAGGCCAATCCGGGTGATCCCTATTGTGCCTGCGTGTTGAGCAAAGCCACGGGTGTTGCGAATCCCAAGTGCGTGGACGATAAGTGTGTCCGGTTTGGTTACCTTACAACGAATATGCGTGACACACCGTGCCCGTCGATCGTTGATTGCAGCATCCGGGCCAAATTGGTTAACAACGGGGTGACACTGGCCAATGTTGTGCCGATCGAGCAAAACTGCGGTAATTCACCTAGCGGTACTGGCACCAAAAGCAGCAGTGGCAGCACGAGCGGAACTACCACAAAGAAATCCAGCAAAGTTACAACGGTGGGTAACCCGACTGCCGATACTATAGCTGCGGCCGTGGGTATCAACTGGACACTGGTACTGTTTGTTGTCCTCGCGATTGTACTTGCGATTGTTGGTATTATGTGGTGGACATCTGACCCAGAGCCCGCAGCTGTATAATGTGCTGTAGTATTTTTTACACCATACTATATGCGCCGCCACGATGGGAAACAATACGGCCAAGACAACGATTACCAGCATCAGCAACCAAATTACTGATGTTGCGATGTCGTCCGTGCAGGACTGTCAGGTTATCTCGCAACAAAAGCAAAATCTGAACGTTACAAACACCGGCTGGCGACTGTTTGGCAACTACTCAATGAACCAAACAACGGATGTCAGCGTACAATGCTTCTCGAATGTTAACCGTCAGGAACAACTGCAAAACAACATTGTTAACGCGATCGCGCAGGCCAGTACATCCACGGGACAGGCTGTGTGGCCCGCGTTTGGGTCAACAAAGGCCAAGGCCACACAAAATATCCAAAACAACATCACAAACAAAGTGACAATGTCCAATATCCAAAAAACATACAACGCAATCCGTCAGGGACAATCGGCAAAGATTGTTAACTCGGGAGTGACATTGTGGGAGGCCGTTGATATGACACAGGGCGCGCAGGTGTTTGCGGCGGCGACGCTACAGGAAGTTGCCAAAACCGGCGTTTTCAACACTATTGAGAACCATCTGCAACAGTCGGCCGACGCAAAAACCGAGGGTCCACTGTCCGGATTGTTTGACAATCTTGTCTATGTTTTCCTTGCAGTGCTGATCCTTGTCTTTGCCGGGCTGGCATGGGTTGTGTTTGGTGAGGCAACCCCGCAGCAATCAGCGTTCCCGCCGATTGCGCAACCAGCGCAACAACCTACTGTCGCTGCTACTGCGGTTTAACATTCCGTACAACATCAGTCGACAGGATATCTCCTGATTTTTTGCCATACTTTCGTTCTGTAACATACTGGTTAAACTGTACGTGCCGTTTTGGCTTGTCTGATGTTGGTTGCCTTATCGATGTTGGTTGTCTTACAGTAGGCAATGTCTGACGGCGTGCCGGTTGCGCAGGCCGCCCGCTCAGTAGGTAAACCACAACCATAATTATCGCGACAATGAAGGAGAGCAATGCCCCCATCATTTCTTGTAACCGTAGCGACTATATATAAGCGCATCTGATTTTGTCTGCCTATAATCTTCAAACACCTTATGATCAATCAAATCGGCCGGCGATGGAGTATCGGCCTGCCCGGTATGTTGCAGCATCTTGCTGAAGTATCGCGTCGGACTAAGCTCGCTAAGGAGGCGGATAATGTATTTGTCATTTGCGCCGGTACCCATTTGCGTATGCGTATTAATGTAAATGCCGGCAAAGAGAGTGTCAACGTCGCGATTGTGGCGTTTGCCCGCAAAATGCGTTAGACCATTGCTCTGAAATCCCTCGGACGGCACCGCGGCATCCTCAAAGTCAATAATCTTTGGCAAAATGCCCATAAACGGCACATGATAAACGTGTTCGTCGTCGCGGCGGAATTCAAGGTACTTTATCCCGTCCTTTAGCGAATACTGCCTGTCGGTCCAGATCATGATGTTTGCAACGTGCAGGTCGTGGTGGTCAAACCCGGGAAATTCGCGGTCCAGCACATAGAGTGTCCACAGGAGCATCCACAGGACTGCGCGAATAACGGTTTCGCCGATTGCGTCGTCGCGGACATAGTAAAGGTATGATCCGAGTGTCCACTGGCACTCCTCGTACGCCGTGATGCAGATACGGTTTTCGGCGACACCATTAACGTGAAACGACCAAATGCGGCTAATCCGGCGCTGTACAACATAGTCCACGCCGGTGGCGTCCGTTAGCGTTGTGTCCTTAAAGGAATCTGCCTGACCGAGTGAATTTTCGCAAACTTTCGCGCTGAGTAGCTCAATAATACATGGTGTAATACCCTTGCGGATAACCCGTTCGCGGAGTAGTCGCAGTGTCCTTACTTCGTTGTCCGGTGGGCTAAGGTACTCCTGCTTGCCGTTTTTGGGCTTTGTTATTTGGTCAATCTTTGTGTACTCCATAATCTTTAGGATAAAGGACACACCATCGGCCCGGCAGCGGAGTACAAGTGGCGACCCAAAGTTTGACGGGTTAGAAACAACGGATGTTGCAATCTTTATGATGCTCCCATAGATGTCCGCACAGTCAATAAGCTTGTCAACCATATTATAATTGAAAGGTGAATGACCGAATGTATGTGGCCACCAGCAACAATGGACAATACCGAGGACAACCCTCGCGTGCAGATATATAAGCTAGTCAAAAACATTTTCGAATTCGATAAGCAAGGCAGTAACCTTGCGCTACAGATTGAACGCGGGTGTTATGAACGGGCCTGCGAACTGCTCCACACGGAGGGTAGTTTCGCCAATCCGCAGTTTCGGCAGGCTTACAGCGACATTTGCTACCGTGTAACCCACGCGCTGGTTAAGTGCGCCGAGTTGCAGGCAGACGTAATCGATGGTACGCACCAACCGGCAAGACTCGCGTGGCTCACGGCCGAGGAACTTATGCCACAGGTTAACGCAAAGATGCGCGAATTGATTACCCTCCGCAGTCAACAGCGGGTCCAGATTCATGTGTCGCATGCGTATGTATGTCAAAAGTGTGGCAAACGCAACACGGATGGAGGTGTTGAGCAACAACGCCGCGCGGCCGACGAGGGTTCAACTCTGACGATAAAGTGTCTTGAGCCGTTCTGCGGCAACATGTGGCGCGTGGGTTAAGTGGATGGTTTTTTGCAATGATCGGCCGATAGTTGCACGGATCGATGCAATAACCCGCATCTATATTAATAATTGAATAAACGCCATGTATAATACATACCCGTCGCAATGGACGCGTTGCCGCGGTTGCCATTCGATCTCATTACCATCATCACAGAATATGCGGATCCATGCACGCAAGCGAGGCTTGCGCAAACATGCCGTCAGCTGCGTGATCAAATATACAGCGGCCAGTATGGCGTCGATGGCCCAAAACTACGTTACGCTGGCGTTATACCCGGTATGATAACAAATGGCACCAATTGCGTTCATCCAACGAATATTCCAAAATGTAAGACGTATATTTTACCAGATGGAAGTGCGATATGTAAAGTAGGCGGAACAGCACAAATGTTACGCAGAGGTGCCACAACGTATTGGAGAAAATTCTATCTGTACAAAGCTATACTGGTCGAAACGTGGGATTGTACGGGTACTATATACGCGTCAAGTAGTCCCGAGATTTGTACAGATATTGTGGACGAATGCAAACTCATGAATGCACATTGGTCCGAATGCCGCGACGTCAAGCGCACGGTTGATGAGGATTTCGAAACTCCATCACAAAAGCGAATCGCACAGTAATTGATTGTTTTTATGCATTTGAGTGAACACAATCGTTGATATCAGCAAGTAACAGACGCGTTGCCATTCGATCTCATCATCATCGCCGAATATGCCGATTCATGCGCGCAAGTGCGGTTCGCGCAGACATGCCGCCGACATTTGAATTGTACGGCCAGTATCATACCTGTCGACGGATGAACGGTTACGATCCGTATGACCCGCGCACGGCCCGCGAGTATGCGTTGACCGAGCAATTCTATACCGAGCAACGCCATCAGCGCATGATGCGTATCGAAAGCGACCGGCGCGAATACCGCGAGAGGCAACTGCGCGACTCTGCACACAAAAAGCGCGCGGCGGAGATTGACCAGATGCACCGCAAGGTACACCGTCAGGGTGAATCAGATTGCTAATTTTGTCCGTGATGATGGGTAAAAAACAGTCACTGGCAACGCATCTAGCTTGCCTTCACAAACACTGACGCCGGGTAGATCTTGCGGCCGACCAACGACGGGTGGTTCCACAACTCACTGCCGCTGTACAACACAGTTAGTTCGTTGTCAATGTACGCATGGCGCTTACCAAGGTAAAACTTCACGCCGTACACAACAGCCTCGGTTAGCCCATCCTGGATATCCTCGATCCACTCGGCTAGCGGGTGCACCTTAAGGCGTTCGGCGCGGGTCACCGGCACGCGGATGCGCCACTTTGTCACACCATTGAGGTTGGAGCTCGCAAAGCATGCAATGCACATCGGTTGCATGGGGTTTGACGTATAGTATCCCCATTCGCACAGCGGTGACTTGCAGTTTTCGCAGTTAACCGGGTTCTTGATCTCGTCGTCCGTGTTGGTCTTAAGTTCACTTTCAAGGTTTTCACGCCCGGTCAGGCTGCGCACGTTGTTTGTGCCGTTTTGGCCGGTGTTAGGCATGCGCGTGATAACGAGGATTGACGGATCGCGCACTTCCGGGACAATCGGAAAGCGCATCGGGAGCATGCACAGGACGCCCTCATGGACCGCACGCATGTCGGCGCGGGTAATCTCCAGCGGGGTTGACATGTGTTTGTGGATGCAAACGTTGTCCATGTCCCAGAAGATTGACAGGAGTGTGTCCACGCCGGCGCGGCCAAGGTGATAACGCGTAAACTTGCAGATATGCCACTTATAGAAGTGGCTCCCCTTTGGATGGTCATTGCCATTGACAACGATGATCGCGCGGCCGCAGGAGTTCGTAGGGTCAACAACCGTGTTGCACAATGACGCCCGGTGATAGGTAACTGTGACGCCATTGGATGTTGCAATAAGGTTTGTGTTAAAGTGGTCGGCAGGTTGCAAACGTACGATCGTATCGGCGATAGCGTGCGCAACCTGCTTTAGGTCCACAGAGTGCGGCACGAAGATTGTGCCGGCGCCGCGCCCCTGGTAGGCCACACCTTCAGCCGTTTTGTACACGGGAAATGGATTGCCATCCTTGTCACGACCACGCTCAAAGGCCAACATCCCATCGACAACAGCCACAATTTGGTCCTTACCCTGGACAACGAGCGGCATGGTGGCAGATATAGACCACCTTGAGATTCATTTTTTATACAAAGGCTGCGGTATATGGGTTAACAAGATCGGCACAAATTGAAAGACCAGTCGGTTTACTATACCCTTGCTATGGCCGAGAATATTGCTTATGATCCTGAGGTGGAGAAGCGCAACGCTGAGAGGGAGGAAGCGCGCAAAAAGGCAGCCGCAACGGCGCCGCCGGTGGCAAAGGGGGGTTGGTTTAAGCCACCCGTGCCAAAGTACCAGGCTAAGCCACCCGCTGCGGCTGCTGTGCCAGCTGCTACCACTGTGCCAGCTGCTACCACTGTGCCAGCGGCGCCATCTGCAGTAGCTGCAGCGTCACCATCTGTTTCCTGGGCTCCGACAGAGTACTATGTTCATCAAGCACACGCCGGCTACTACCAGCGTAAGGCGGACAAATTGCACATTCCGCCTTATGCCCAGGTGCCGACGCCTGTGTCAAAGCCTGTACCTACATCTGCGTTGAAACCGGACAGTGACAGCGACAGCGAGGATTCGGTTGTCAGCCGGTTTGAGACCATGTTGAACGATCAAAGTTACAAATGCAGACAGATCTGGAAACTTGTTGATGTGGTTGGGGCTGATGTGTTGGCCCTTTCCAAGCTTAATGAGGAACAACGATCCGCATTCAACAAACTCGCAAAGTGCTACAACGAGATTGCCGAAAACACGCAGGATATGCGCGATGAGATCGCAGCCGTACGCAAGGATATGGAGATTCTCTTTCGGGAGTCAAGACAAACTCAGCAGCTGCTCGCCCAACTGATTAGCATCTTTACGCAGACTGCCGTTCCCGATCCCCCGCCTACGCCCGCGACACCAGCTGAACAGTTTGATGACATCCCACTTTAGTGTGTAATTGCACATTTTTGTGACAAAAAATATACGCGTTGTGCTATGCACTGCGTAATACATACTACGCGCGGGTCATTGCGCCGGTTGCACGGATAATCTCCAGATCCGCCTTTGGTTCTGGAGTTTCAAGGATAACCATCACATTATGTGCCTCGGCCCAGATAAGGAGTGCCATAATGCCGCTTCCGCTGATATCTTCGTCGCCGGCGGCCGGGCCAAAACCGCGCCAGATCTCGCCGCGCGTAAGGTTTTCGTGTCGATCTACCCCGGAACCCAGTTTGGACTGTGAATCATTAAGGTGAATCATAATCGGGTACTCCGGCGGGAGGAGTTTGCGTGTTTGCTTAAGCCACTTGCGCGTTGTTGTGTACTCGCGAAAGCTTACTCCACACGCGTAAAGGTGCTGAGTGTCAATACAAAGCCCGCATTTGGGCTTGGACTCAAGCGCGGTGATGCCCGCAAACAACTCGGCGATCTTTTCCGGCGTTTCAAACGTCCCATCAGTTGTTTTGGCGGCCTTAATCTCCAACCACATTGTGGAGCGTATCGCGGGGTTCGCGATCCGTTCGAGTGCCTTGGCAATGTTTGCCAGCCCGCCTGTAAGCGATGGCAAGTGCACAACGACTCCCGTCGCGCCGATGCGGTCGGATATTGTCATTTCGGCCCGAATATTTGCAATCGATGTCGGCATAAGCTTCCACGGGGCATCAATGTAAGCGCCGTGGATAACAACAGAACTGCGATGCGGCCACGCGGCCAGCCGCGCAATATCCTCCTCGGTAATAAGTACATTACTGGACTGCGGGCCGGTCACATAGATCTGTAGCGCAGGTTGCAACCCCATTTGCGCAATCTCATCGTACGCGGCAATGAGGCGTTCCGCAAGTGTTAAGTGGGCAAACGCCCCCTCCTTCTTTACGTGATACCCGATCATTGGACTGGAGATTACCGCGCAAGATTATATTACCTGTTGACAGTTCAATTTGTATAATGCGCCGAGGTCTGTCACGCGTGGCAAAACCCGCTGCTGCGCCCGCGCCAACCGCCCCGACGGCGCCGCCAGCAACCGCCCGCCCGGGCCAAAATCTCGCGCCGGCATCTGTGCAGGCGTTTACGGCTGCAGCAGCTGCTGCTGAAACTATACCGATGCCAACGGCCGCCGATTTTAACGCCAACGAACCCGCCGATGACAAGCCGAAGCCGGCCGGCCCGCGGTTTTCAACACGCACGCAGTGGCAGGAGCGCATCACCGCGCCGGTTGCCACGCGGACAATGACAGGTGACGAGGTTGAGGAATTTCGAATGATCCTTTGTAGCATTGAGGATGGGGAAAATTACCTTGCCGGCAAGGGTGTGGAGTGGGAGTTTGTCCCGATTCTTGACCCTAATGATGAGGAGCGAGATGACATGATTAACCTTATCTATCGCAGTCGCGCCCGGCGCGGTCCCGGCGGCGTGTGTGTCCCAACGGATATTTGGACGTTTAAGTTGCCTATCCCGCCGCATATCAAGAAGCAACGTGATGATATTCGGCGGGCGCGCAGTGCGGCGCCGCCGGTTCGCCGGCGTCGGCCAATGATCGCCGGCCCCGGTCAACAGTAGGCTGGTGTATATTTTTTTGCACAAACAGATCGCGACAACCAATTGAAAGTGTACATCGTGACATTACGATGAGTGGACGCTGTGTGAGGCCTATGGCCGCTGCAATCGAATGCGGGTATCTTTCTGATGGGTATATTGTCCCGTTGGATGCGCTGCAACAGTGTTCTGGTGACGCAATGGGACTGCTCCGCCGACGATTAACCGTTGTGCGCAAGCCTGCGATTGGCCCGGAACAGCGCACCGAACTATGGGAAGTGCGCCGATATGGCGGCCGACCCTATGCAGTTGTGCCGCGACTTTGGTTGCAGTCACTTGTTTACAGTCAGGGTTTGATCTCGCGCCCACATATCCTGTTTCCACCGATGCAGAGGACGGAGGGTGTGCGGTTTACTGGCGAATTGACTGAGAACCAACAAATTGTTGTTGACCATCTGCTTAGCGTACACCTGACGCCTGAAAATATCGCAAATGGCACGGCCGCCGCGTTGTTTAACATGCGTGCGGGGTTGGGAAAAACCTTTATAGCCGCAGCACTTGTTGCCAGCCTGCGCCTGCGGACACTCTATGTTACGATGCGTAGTAACCTACGCGTGCAGGCATTTGGTGACTTTGCACAGGTTCTGGAGTGCAAGTACGGGGAGTTTACACCGGGCAAGGACACCGGAAACGATATTGACGTTGCGATTATTAACACGGCGTCGGCCATTACGCCAGCCGATATGGCCCGCTATTCAATGGTCATCTATGACGAAGTGCATGCCTACTGCAGCGAAAGTTGGCGCCGTGTGTTTCGCCGGACAATGACGTGGGTAAATATCGGCATGTCCGCGACAACGCACGACCGCGATGACGGCTTGGATGTTGTTTACCACAAGGAACTTGCATTGCGCGGCGAGATTGTAACGGAGGATTTGCCCGGGTTTAACGCCGAGGACGCAAACTTTTACATTGATGTTGATGTAGTAAACTACTGGGGGCCGCCAGAATACACCGAGGCCCGGTGTCATCCATCAACGGGCAAGGTCTTTACTCCATGGTTGCAGAAATTGCTTATTAATGACCCCGACAGGATGGCGCTTGTTTGCCGATACCTGGGCGAACTCTATGGCCAAACTGACGCGGACGGCCGGCCGTTGCATAACATCTATGTGTTTTGCGAGGAACGCGACCAGTTGGACCTTACATACGCAAAGTTGGCTGAGTACTGCGAGCGCGTCGGCATTGTGCTTTGCGCGCCGGAGATATCCAAGTATGTCGGCGGCACAAAGAAGGCCGGCATTGAGTATGCAATCGCGCATTGTCGCGTGTTTCTTACAACGTACGGATACTCGGCGGCCGGAGTTTCGATTGCAAAGATGTCGGCAATGATCTTTGTTACGCCGCGCAAGGCCCAAATGAAGCAAATTATTGGACGGATCTGCCGGCTGAGTGGCGATCCAACGGTCCGCCGCCGGATTGTTGACATTGTCGACAAAGGTACCCCATTGGCTAAACAATACCGGCATAGGTTGGCTGCGTACAAAACAAAGGATAAGCCGGTCCTGGACGCCGACGGAAAACCCACGGGCGAGAGTTATCTAAACATTCGCGTTGTGTAGAGTGGGACTATTTTTTGCAAATGAAGGGTGAATACTGGTAGTACACAGATTTGTGCACTACAAACGGTTGGCCCAGGGTTTGTGCACTATGTTACTTGGTTCCGATCAAAACCGTCACCGCGCAATTTACGGTTACTCTGATGGCTTGTGGAACAAGGAGTTGTTTCGGTGGACTACATGGAACAGCACTAGGGATACCCTCTTACACCACGGGCAATCACAACGACTGTATGTTTACAACCGAGTACATGGCGGAGTCGAATACTCATTAAACGCCGGTAAGATTACTGAGTGGAGTACCCAGATGGGTACGTTTGTGATAATTGATCTGGTGGAAATACGCGGAGAGTTATGCTTGTTGCTGCGTAACACTGACGCCTCGGCAACACTTGTCAGCCGAAATGGTACTCGCGAAACAACACAGTGTGCGGTCTATGGACACAACCTGGTATCATCCCCTAATGGGTGTTGCTATGTTGCGTCAGATGAGGCAGACGATCGCATTTTCCTTGATAATCTCCGCGGATTGCGTGTTCGCAACTACAATGATTATGAATCGTCCATATCATGTATCTGGGCGGACGGTGCTGTGCATTCTGTGGCAAATAGTGATTGCGCACGTGACCTGTTTGTTGCGCGTGACCCGCGAGAGCCAGAACCCCATATCACGTGTGCTGTGGCGGGTGGTAATGTATGGCGTATGATAGTTGGCGCAAATGACTGCCTGTTGTACTTGGACTGTTCAGAGATCGTGACTTATAAGCACCATGTCGCATGTCACGATTTGCGCAACTGTGCCGAGTACTATATAGATGGCATGAACGAGCGCTCCGTGTTTGCGATAGTAGGTTAGTTTATCCAAGTAGCCATGGTAGGTTAGTCTGTTCAAGTTGCTTATACTAGTCCAAGTAGCAACAATTGAATAACCTTTTTGTTTGTATACTCAATATGCTCCTCACACATCGCCGTGGATACAGGTACTTTCTCACATACTGTGACGACGGTCAGTTTAGAGTATCAAACACATTAACCGAGGCTGAGTATACACCCATATGTTACGTTCACCACGGACAGTCGCAAAGAGTGTACGTTTACCGCAAGACGCCCAGTGGTATCGATTACTCACTTAATGGCGGAAATTTCCAGACGAAGAACATACCTTTCGATAGTGTTGAAATCGTTGAGATACACGGTGAAGTTTGTTACTTAGCATTTGATGCTAACATGAAGTACACACTAGTGCGTGGCGAGGTCAACCAAACTATTGACATAGTGCGTTATGGAAATTTTCCCGTATCAACCCCCAGCGGGCACGCCTACATACCCACTGAGGCTCCAGGTGACATTGTGTGTGCCGATAGTCTGAGTGCGCTGTACTCACGCCCATGGGAATCGTCGGAAATCGACTCATCCTATATTTGGACATGTGGTGGCGTATGGTCGATAGGAACTGGATTAGACCATAACCGGTGGGTACTACGCGATCCGCGCATGTCCATTCCGCATACAATGTCGTACACAGATTCTGATTTTGAACCGGAAATCATCGGCGCAAATGGTGACACAGTGTACATCAATAGCTCGCAACACGCAAGTAAATCAATATTGGCATTCGACCTACGTAACTTCGCAGAGTATTACATTGTTGATCTAGGCAAGTTCACGGCATTAGCACTAGTTGGTTAACCTGTCATAAATACAATTAAACTCTACAATGGTGTTTTTTATGCTACAGTATCCTTCACCATGCAGGGCAATCGGCGAATCAAGCCGGTAACAGCCGCGCCATTGCAGCGCACAGTTACGCTGACAAACACTGCACGGGCCGGTCAGCCGCGCCGCGCCGGCCAACGCGGTGCACTATCCAGCGAACACACTGAGGCCATCGCGCGACAGATTGACCTTGTCAGGACGCAAACTGGACTAAGCCCGGCGGCATTTGCCGCGGCGGTTGACGCAATTGTGCACGGCGAGCCCGTTAGTGTGCCGCGCCCTCCCACCGAGCGCTCACTTGATGACCGCGTGGCCGCCGCCCAGCGCGGGTCTGCGGCATATGTACGCCGGTGGGGAATTCCCTGTAATATGGTACTCGGGATCGCTTACATGCCCGCGATTGCCTACATTGGCGCAGTTATGCAGTATGCGCGCCTGGGATTAACCGCGCAGGTGCGCAACTGGGCCGGCGCGGCCGTCGGCGGGCTTATTGCCGCGCTCCTTGCGGCTGGATTGACCACCGAGCGTCTCGCAGAGATTGCCGTTAGCAGCAACTTTGCAAAGATTACGCGTGTCGGGCGATTCCCCGGACAAAAACTGATGCGCCGGCACGGGTTCCTTACGGGGCGGCGTTTTGTTAAGTGGTTTAAGGGCATCTTGCGCGCGGCAATAGTCGATGAAAACATTACGCTGCAGGGCCTACACGAACTGCGCGGCGGTCGGCTTGTTATTGCGGCAACAAACCTTACGGAGGTCCGCCCGGTGTATATTGACTACCGCACGCACCCAGATATGCCCCTGTGGATGGCCGCGCGTATCTCCGTTAGTGCATATCCGGTTGTTGCCCCAGCGGTTTGGGGCGGGATTGCCTACGCCGACGCGGGCGTCCTGTCGGGAATGCCGATGGATGCATTTTACTTTAATGACACTGACTGTCCCGTAAACCAACGGACTATCGGGCTGCTTGCAGTGTGTGACGGAGTGTCGTCCAAGCCCGCTGACACGCTGGGCGCAAAGATGGCCGCGGTCGCTGACGTTGGATACGCGGCGGTTCAGCGTACTGCAATGGACGCGCAGGACCGTGAGCGCACTGTTGTTATCCAGTGCGGACGTATGTCCTCGTATGACTTTAGCATGTCGCGAGCGGCGCGCGAGGCACTGATTGACCTTGGCGCGACCGCGGTTGTTAACCAGTTTGCCGACGGTGTCCCGGTGATCGCGGATAAGTGGGCTGTTGCGTCAAACGGATTTGACCCGGCCGATGAACCCGAGGCACAGTCAGCGGTGCAATCGGTGCTTGAAAAGGGCAAAGAACGCATGCAGTTGTAGGCAGGATAGTGCCATTTTTTGTTGACTTTGACATATGAACGGCGGCCGAATGCTTATACTATGCCTAATGTTTGCAGTTGCTGATAGTCGTAACACGCGTGGTATCACCCTTTTCCGACACACATCAAGAGGGTTGATCGCAGCATTGCACGACGACCATCCCGGATCATATGGAGTGGCGGCATTTGGCATTAACCACATTTACAGGATGGAAATTTCCGAGTATACACGATCAATATACATACGGTCATACTCATGGGGAGGTCTCGCCGGCGCATATGAACACCCAATCTACAGTTTCAGTTCGTTGGTTGCTGAATCAGGTGGCAAACCATATATTGTAAGTCGGGGTATGGATGATACACGGATACGCTCAATGGATGGTACATGTACCGGACCGATCACCCATACTGCTATCGGTACAACAGCGGCCGAGGGCGGTAAGTGTTATCTTATCGGCAATGCTGACAGAACACTATGTGAGGGGTTTGAGGGATTGGCAGTTACCGATGGAGACGTTGATTACTCCACGAGTATATGGACGGACGGTGCAGTTTACGCGGTATTAACACAGTGGCAACCGGAAAAACACACATTCGTCCGTCGAGATCCGCGCGTGGAAGGGGTTGAAACGCTGGATGACGTGGCTACGAATATCATCGGCCGTGCGACGAGCGGGATTATCGTATGTGGCACACGGGATATGTCAATTTATGATGTTCGGGCATGCTCCGCCTATGACATATGTCCATTTGACCACAGCATGTTTGTCCCGGGGACATGTAGTATTCTGGGTTGATTTTGTACCGCAACAATTGAACGCCGGGGTTGTTTATATCATTAGTCGTACAATGTTTGCCATTATACAGTATAAATCGGACACAACAACCCTTTGCCGGTATGATGGTACAGGGTGGCGCAAGTTTGCAGAGGATAACCACGCGGATCCCTACCCCGACATGCATATAGGGATTAATCGCATCTACAGAATGTCCAGATCAAGGCGCGGTACTGCCGTCCGGGCGTATAGCAGCAATAGCAGCAATGGCAGAGTACGCACCTACTTTTACCCAGTGTACGATGGAAGTTGTGATCTTGTGGAGATCAATGGTAATCCATACATTCTGGAGTATGATACAGATGCCAATTCCCAATTACACTCGATGGACGGCAAAACATCAGCTACGTTTAATTACATGTGGAATGATCTGGTGTCCACGGATACCGGTAAATGCTACCTCTCGTCATTATGGAATTGGGATATGCACTTAGATGTGAACATTGAGGGGCTGTGTGTCGTGGACAATCCAGGTGCGCCAAAGGCTATACTCCACGCTAATAGTCTGTGGACTGATGGCGCAGTTTACACAACAATGGCTATTGCCACGCCAATGCGGCGGGGGACAAGGTACGGTTTCACGCGACGTGACCCTCGCATGCCGGAAGTGGAGAATTTGGACACTGAATATGGCAGAGGTAATATATTTGGTAGGTTACCATCTGGCCTGCTGATAGTATCCGAATACAATAGTCAACCAACTGTGTATGATGTGCGTAATTGTGCTACATACTACTTAGAGAACTTTGACCCACGCATTCGGAAAATCCGCGCGATACAGTGATATATGAACGGGGTGATTTTTGTGTAACAACAAAGTGAATTACACTCACTGCTAATACGCCGCGGTACTAAGTCAATGGCCTGGTCGGGATTGACACGCGCAATTTGGCGGAATACATGGTTGACCCATTACCATACACGCCAATGCGATTTACATATGAATAGATGTCAACATATTTTGTGATTAGGCTACCTTTACAATGCTTGCAATTGGACAATCGGCATCAGCTGCGTATCGTCGCGTCGGCGGGGAATGGCAGATTGCTGACAAGTGTCTTGGCGGACACTATGACACTGGCCTACACATCGGCAACGATTGTATATACCAATTTGGGCCAACCATCGGCTCAACAATTCTGACTATCGGCAAAGGCGGCATCGTTGACCGTGTTACGGTAAACAATCAGGACAAAATACGCATCGCGGAGTTGGATGGCCGACTGTACACCATTGAACCGGTAAATTATGGCCGAGTGACAATCAACGGTGGGATTTACCCAGTACACGCTCGCGAGTTTTGGAATCGATCGGAATCGTGCATTGTCGCCACTGACCAATCCAAGTGTTACATTACAACATGCGACGGTGATCTGCCTATGGGCGATGGGTTTGAATCCCTAACGGTGATGGAGGATTTCTACGAGCTGGGTGAAAAATACCTTTGGCAATATCCGATGCACACAAGTAGTCTGTGGGTTGACAGCGCAGTTTACACTACAAAGAATACGATGGTGGGTTGGACGGTGTTAACGGTGCGCGACCCGCGCGCTGAGAAGGCTGAAACACTCAGTATTACCCATGATTACACGCTGCGTTCTAGTTACATTGCCGGGCGCATACCGTATGGGTTGGTCTTTGGAGTATCGGACAACGGTAGTTATGTGTCAGGTACGGAGGTGTATGATCTGCGTAACTGTACAACATACATTGGCGACGAATGCCCTGTACCACAGGCACTGCATGTTTACTTTGTATGATGTGCTCCCACACACAATTGAACGGGCGCATCCACTCAACATGCACACCGATGACGACGTTTGTGATTGTATCAGACGATGAATGCCTTGTGCTAGGGGCCGCTGGTGATTACCTGTTTATGGGTGTGTACATAGCAAGATAGGTGCAATTTATGACCCGCGCGCGGATGCCATTTGGCGCCTGGAACGCGAAACAATCGCGCATCGAATCGCATACATCGTTTAGTTACCTATGATGAATGCAACAACGATTGAATTAGTACGCAGATTATTATACAGATGTCGACGTTTCTGATTACACCCGACGGTCGTGGTGTGATTAAGATCACCACATTCGAAGGCGATGAGGTGTTGACCATTCCGCTCTACAGAAAGGACCAGTTTAGCCGATACCAGTCGGAGTCCTATGCGGTCGGATACAACGCGATTTACTACACTGTGGACGACCGTAAAATAATGTCATTTGATGGCCGGACTTCAACCGAGCATGGCAACATCAAAAAATACCATTTGTTGATTGAGATCAATGGCCGAGTGTTTGGACTCAATATGGAAAGGGACGAAGGGGTCTCAGTCAAGTCTAACGCAGGGGGCATCCATTTGGGTATTAAGATGCACGAAATGGAATCTACTGTCAATGCCGGGGATCGGCGATATAACATATCCGACTTCGATGGAGTGATTAGTAGCGAACTCGATTTGCACCACCTTGACGTAAACTGTGAAAAGGATTTACGATCCGGCGTATGGACACGTCAAGGCGCATGGACCGGAGGATCGGTTTGGACAACTATGAGTCACGATTCTAAGCACATTAACGTAGCAGCGCGCGACCCGCGCGAGCCAACACCACGCAAATTATGCAGTGTCCATTCTAATGAATGCTTTATACTAGGGGTCATCGGTGAATGTATGTTTACAGGTGTATTTGGAAGGTTAAGGGCAGTCTATGATCCGCGCGCGGATGCCGTTTGGTACCTCGAGCGGGAAACTTACGCTGGCTATACCGCATACATCGTTTAGCACAACGCATTTTTTACCGCACAAAAGGC
Source organism: uncultured Flavipsychrobacter sp. (assembly GCA_964652995.1). Classification (GTDB taxonomy): domain Bacteria; phylum Bacteroidota; class Bacteroidia; order Chitinophagales; family Chitinophagaceae; genus Nemorincola. The sequence continues at coordinate 17,009 of CAZZCR010000001.1, forward strand.
AAGCATCGCGTAGATTGGGGCATTATGACGAGCGTCGCGCAGTGGACCGATCGAAGTGAACTGAGCGACGACATGTCGTCGCGAAAGTGAGCTGAGGGAGGGAACAAGCTTAGCGAGTGCAGCATTTGAATGGCGCCGGGGTTTATATTGGGATGTCGGAAAGTTTGCTGGCTATTTGCCGTCACCCTGACGCAAGTGCGCACATTGTTAACTATAAACTGCGCGCGTATGCAATTCGTAAGATTGCTTACGTTACAACGGGAAATTGTCGTAGCGTTTACCTTGTAACTAATAGCACCGACGGTTACCGAACTCACATCTGTCAGAGTGGCCAGATCAGTCCTATAGGCATATGCAAAGTTTCTTCGCGCACACTGGTTGCGCTTCACGATGGACCGCTCGAATTTGAGAGTGCTAGTCATCCTAGTGATTTATGCAAAATATGGCACGGAACGCAATCGGTTGCATTTGCAGGTGATGCTTCAACCTACAGCGGAATCACCAGACGGTTGATACCAATGCAGGACATCTCATACATTCCGACGCCGGCCCGGGACAAGCCATTGATTAGCGGATATTTGCATAACCTTTGCATCCGGATTCATGATCAGTACAGGCATATACTGAGTACACATATCGGCGGGATTGTTTACTCGGTCGGCAGGACGTCTGCATCAATTCGCGACCCACGTGTCCAGCGCGCGGACCTGATTGATTGCTCTGTCAGTGATATATCAACAACGTGTTTTAACCTGGGAACTGTTGGCGACGCACTGCTCGTCCCGACAACGGATGGTATGTTGGCGATCGACACGCGAAATTTGGCATCTTACACAGTCGACTCGCCGCCCTATGATGTGCGGAGGTTTACCTATGAGTAGTGGTGGACCGTTTTTTGGTATAAACTGGTTGGCTCTATGACGAACGGTGTAAGGGTTTTGGTATAAATTTGAACGTGGGGGACAGATACCACACACGATGACAACACTGGCTGCGACTAGCAACTATAAGTCTGGTTACACCGTGTCGGTGTATGAAACCCTTACATGGCGGACGGTGTTATCAGTTCCGTGGTATTACACCAGGCACAACCCAGTTCCATCTGTGGAGTCAATCTGTTACGGTCGTAGCCATGTGTATTTTACGGAACACAAGGAGGAGATTTACGCCTTTGATGGACGGGTCACAACGTACATAGTCACATTGGATAAACCATGTTCACAATTGGTTGAAATTGACGGTGAGATTTGCCACTCATACACTGTGGGTGCAGATACCACGCTGCACCGTAATGGGTGTCAGATCCCAATAGTGTGGTCGGCTGCTGACAGACTAGGACACCTCGTCCATTCGGACTGGGGTGAATACGTTGTGTCCGATATCGACGGTATCTTAGACAGTCAGTTACCAATTCGCACTTTGAATATGACTACTAACACATTCAGCAAATTTCGCAGACAGAGTACAGGAACATGGGCGTGTGGATCAGTTTGGACAACGATTTATGTTAACGACAATCTTGGGTGGATTGTTGTACGGGACCCACGTGTGGCTAACGCATATCAGTTATGCACTACAGAATGCTTTGTGAAAGGCCGTTCGGGTGACAATCTAGCACTGGGCAGGAGTGAAACTGTCGACGAATTGTATGATCCCCGAGCCGACGCCACATACTGCGTAGACAGTCCGATAATCGCGCATACTGTTATGGAGATACTATAACCTATCAACAATAGCGTAAACCACTTTTGTACAATAATTGAACGAGGCACACGGTTATCATGACACCATGACAACACTAGCTGTGGAATATGACAATAACGTCGGTTACAACGTGTCGGCATACAGTGGGGCAGCGTGGCGGCCGGTGTTAACCATCCCGCATTATGCCGATTATAATGACTGTAGTATGGTTGCTGCCACAGAACTAGTCTGTTACGGCCGTCGTCGATGTTACTTTACCCGAGAACGTAGGGCAATTTACGCCTTTGACGGACAGACCACAACGCACATAACCACATTGGACACTACGTGTTCGGAAATAGCGGAAATTGATGGCGAGATTTGCTATGCATATTACAGTCACCCCATATCTACATTAGACCGCGGCAGGGGTACGGTCTATCTGAGTTGGGCTATTGCCGACAAGTTAAGGAATATTATACATTCGGATGGGTGCGAGTATGTAACGTCCGACAAGGACGGAATCTTACATGATGAATTACCTATCCGGTTGTTGGATACCGAAGTGGACAAGGATAGTCGTTATCGCCGGCAATCCTCAGGCGTGTGGTTGTGTGGATCGGTTTGGACAACGTGCAATACCAACGCTGGTCCAGTACTTGTGTCGCGAGACCCCCGTATAGCCGAGATAAGGCAATTACACGGTACATTGTACTCTGTAAAGGGGTGTTCGGGCGGCAATTTGGCCATGGGTAGTTTCGAAACCGTTGAGGCACTGTATGACCCCAGGGCGGACGCGATGTATGATTTGGATACCCATATATCCGCGCGCATCATTGTGGAGATACCGTGAGTGTTTTTGTATAAAACCCCTGCACTCTGCAACAACCGGTTTTTTGTATAACAATTGAAAGACCTACAACATACATAACACCACGGCGCTAATCGAAGCACCACGTCGCTAATCGAAGCACCACGACGAGCGACGAGAGTGAAGCTGACTGAGTGCAACGAATTGGAGCGAGTGCAATGCTCATAGGTTACACAATCAGTAGCGACGGTATGATACAGATTCATGGTAACACTGGCCGGCAGTGGACTCCCGTTTCCCAGCCTGTGGACTATACCGGCTTCCGAATTTCGCAACATTCATGCAAAAAACACGTTTACGTTATGATGCGCGATACCCTTTATTATGGATGGCGGCACGGACGCGAACCAATAATGTTAAAGCCTAGTGGCCTGAAAGACATGTCTATTTGTGAAATTTACGGCAGGCCGTGGGGTATCACGCTACATGAAAATGGTCGCGAATCAACATTGACAATACTTGAGTCCGATGAACAATTAAACTTTCCCATCAATGAATACCTTAGCGAACCGATCGTGTCAGACCGTTATTGTACTTACATTGCAAGCACCGAAGATAGCGAAGTGTTTCATCCAGGGTTCCAGTACGTAAATTGCCGTGCTGATCCAGCCATGCGCCCGTCGTGCGGTGTGGCAACGGATGGAGTTATTTGGACGGTCTGTCGCGACCGGGAGTTCCCGTCAAAGTCATCAATAATGACACGCCGGGATCTGCGCGAGGAAGAACCAGTGACTGTACCTGGCGTTGAAGTGCACGACAAGTGGTTCATAGCAACGATGGGGGATACGTTGCTACTACATGCCACATTGAATGTGCACTTTGCATTTGACACCCGCAACCTGGCACTTTACGAATATGGGCTAGATGGCGTTGGGATTTCCGGTTACCAGAGTTAACTATGATGTTGCAAATTGAATCGCCCCCACTGGTATCTATAGTAGCCTTACCGAGCTAGTTTGTCACGTAGCGAGATAGCTAGTTTGTATGGCGAATAGTGCAATGATCGCATGGGATTGTGCCGTCAATAAGGTTGTGTTGCCGAAACAAGTTGATGGCGTCATGATGTGTCGCGGCTTACAAGATGATCGGCGCATAGGTTGCATTTACAGTGTTGACCGGTGTACTTTTAGTGTACGTGATAACAGACGCACTGTCCATATCAGGTCTGATTTAGCTACGCGCCTGCGCGGGTTGCCCATATATGTTGTGGGCAAGTGGTATATACCGGTTGCCCATGGCGATAAGTTGGTGTTACGCGGTGAGAATTCATACGGTTCGCAAGGTCATCACGCAATAAACTTTTCATGTGGTCATAACGTTAACAGTCCACACGTGCATGTGCCACTCGCTGACCGTACATACGTATCAAATGGAGGTAAACTGTGTGTTGAACCCAAAGAAGGTCAAATACCGATACACCCCGTGTGTATGCGCATGGATGGTACGTGGAGTCAACAGGCCATGGACTACGCTGAAGGGGCGTTATGGTCCGTTGACTGGCGAAATCCCGTTGTACTCACGCGCAGGGACACCCGTTTCGGCATTGAGACTGTCAACTCGGCGCCCGATGTCACAATCTATGGCTCAGAAGACGGACTGCTCCATGCGTATTCGACCCTAGATGACGACAGCGCGACCGAGACGATGCTTTACGATATCCGCGCGGATAGTTGGTATTACGGCGAAACTATCGGTCATCGTGCGACGGTGTTTCTCGCGCCCCATTAATTTTGTACCTACTGAATACATTTGAATCACACTACACTATACACTACTTGGGCAAACTAGTGTACTATACACTACTTGGGTAAACTAACCCACTCACCTCACAATGTCAACATTTGCAGTGGACAGTGTCGGTTACACTCGCGTGGTTTCCGTCCATGATGGGAGTTGGCGTACAGTACTAAACATTCCAAGTTATGTGAAAGATATTAGCTATAGCGAGTGCGTCACTATTGGATTACAACGCATTTACTTTACAATGAATGGTCGTACTATCAATGCATATGACGGCAAAAATGTTACGCAGGAAGGTTATTCCGACATAGCTATAGGCGCACTGATTGAGTTTGGTGGTCGTGTGTACCCGATATACTCCCAGTCTTATGGCAGGCGTATTCTTGTGATGAATGGTCACGAAATCCACATTGATCCATGGATAAACAATTTTGATCTTCGGGACAGCATATCTTTCGAGAGTGGACGGTATGTTGTTGCGGAGAAGGATAGTCTTATGAACAGGGAACTATCAGTTTATAGTCTGGATACGAGACCGAATCGAACCTACAATAGGCGCCAAACCTCTGGTACGTGGTTACACGGATCGGTGTGGACAACTGCCGGTTACGGTAGTCGAATGATGATTGTAGCGCGAGATCCGCGGGAGAAAGGTGCACATTGCCTGTGTGAAACGGACAACGAAATACGTGTGAGTGGAAACACATGTGGGTACGTGTGTCTTAGCGAACATCATCGCGCCGACTGCATTTACGACCCACGTGCAGATGCAGTATTGCACGTAGCTGAGCCAATTTTCGCCGACACAATCATCCAACTTTTATAAATGAACCATATGGTGGATTACATCCAACAATGGACTCAATACTTTGGTTTGATGACCGGGCGAAATTCAACAGCGTAGCTGGCGCGCGTGATTCGGTTGTTGCACCAGTTGAGTACAGGGCAACATTCAGTACGAATGGATACACTGGACCATCTATCATTGACGGCGCCAACAATCTGCGCCGTGGTTGGCACCCTGGCGGATTTACCATGACCACTCGGGTGGATAAACCCGCATATGGCATAATTGACGTCGGTGGTCAAGTTTTTACGATCCACATGCACTCCGTGTTTTACCTCATATGTGTCCATAATAATGTTAGGGTACCATTGCAAGGTGTAAGCCATATATTCAACATATTTACAGCGCCAATGATCGACTGTACATACACATATGCATGGTCAAAGCCCAACGACGACACCCAGGTAAAACTACACACTCCACGTGAGGGTGACCTACCGTTGCACTTGTTTAACGCTGGTGCAATTGCAGGTAAACAACCGGACGGTTGCGTCTTCGTAAATTCAGCAGTGTGGACCGGTTGGCGTGCCCGTAATTCCAGATCAGGTACGGTCACGGTGACCGACCCGCGTGACAACTCCCTGACTACTGTGTGTAACGATCAGTTTTACTATAGGGCGACGGTATTTGGAGCGTTTGATACCTATTTGCTTGCGTTTACCGATGATGAACCGGGATCATTTCATGCATTTGACACGCGTAATTTGGCATGGGTAGGATTGTTGGACACGGATCGCCCGATAAGATGCGCCCACATTTACTAGTCCACCGCCTCAAGGCACATTTTTCTGATTGGGTCAAGCTGCGCAGGAGTCAGCCGGTCTCGGTAACCATCAACGTGCGCTGAGATTGCGCTGCGCAATTCGCGTTCAATCGCCGGGTCAGAGTCGCCGGACTCCCACTTATCCACTGCGGCGCGGTCGGCCGCGCGTAATTCGGCCAGTTTTCCGTCCATTGCCGCGGCCGCGCCGCTGACAATATCCTGCTTATACATATCAACAGTGCCAACGTTGCCTATACTCGCGTCCGAGTCAATTGCCGCAAGTGACCCAACAACGCGGGCCGTGCGCCCATTAATGCACACTGGACCGGATCCCTCGATACAATCAGCAAGTGCGTTGACTGCGGCCCGGCGCAAGTCGTCCCGCACAAGTGAGTTATCGGGATGGTCAGCGCGTGACCAAACACTCGCAAACACCCGGTCTTCGCTTGTCCCGAGCGACATAATGTAGTTGCCGGCCTCAACAAGTGACAACGCCGACAGCGCCCGGGGGTTGTCCGCGCACAGTTCGCGGGCTTCGGCAATACATTGGCGCGGGTTACGCCCGGGCCCGAGCCGCGCCAGTGTGTCGCGCAAGTCGCTGTTAACCTTGCTGTCGTGCACATTTTGTCGGTCACTTGCAACTTGGGATGACATTCGTAGGTAGTGTCGGGCCACCCCGGCGCGTGTTTTTGCTGCGGCTTTGGCCGCATTCTTTCGCGCGGCGTTTGCCATATCGCCGGCCACATCAGCAGCCGCAGTGTATGTAACATCGGGCGGGACAACGGTGCGCAGAATCGCATCATCAATCGTCCGCAAACGGTCAACAGCAAGATCCGCAAGTTCGGTTTCGTCGTCATCTAGCGCTAGGGCAAGCGCGATTGCATAGTCATCTGCAACAGCGTCGGCCATTTCGCGCGTGGTGATTGTGTCATTTGCAAGATTGTAACGGATTGTGTCCGCGCGGACAATATGCTCCTCGGCGGTTGGTTCCGGCTTGGCGTTAATGGCTTCAACGGCTTCCTGTGCGTGCTTGTCAAATGTACCGTTGGATCGTTCAATAGCGGCAACCGCCGGACTCACGGTGACTTCCTCGCGCTGCACGCAAAACGCGTAGACAAACATTAACACAATAACACAGATAATAACCCATCCAAACCACGGCATCTTGCCTAGCAATACTCTGTGCAAAAAATACTGTAAGAGAGGATCACCACTCCGACGTGGAGCACCATGACGAGCGTGGAGCATTATGACGAGCGTCGCGCGGTGAACTGAGCGGAATGAAATGCCGAGCGGAGCAACGCGCAGCGAGGTGTTGAGTGCAGCGAGGGAACGCGCAGAGCGAGTGCATCACATGACACTGGTGATCGCGCCCATGCCGCCACCCATTGCAACCTGTGTGCGGGCCCGCTCATACTCCACAATGTCACTGTCCGGCACAGACTTTCTGTACTCAACATAAGTTGGTTTGTCAGTGGACTTAAACCACTCATACGCGGCCTTGGCCTTATCCTGTTTTGTGGCGAAATCCTCCGTTGACATATGTGTCCAAAGGTAGTATACCACAATTGCCACGAGGACAACCAATAGTGCAGTTTTGACCGTCATCTCGGCAGTATATATGTGAAAAAATAATTGAGGATATAGGCCTGTTAATATATACGGATAGCACAATGACCGAAACACTAGAAGAGGCTATCGAGACCATCGGGCGCGGGAGTAACCCGTGGCGATACTCGGTGGAGATTGTCGCGGGCCTGTTGGACGGACCCGGATATCACGTTGTTGCCAAGTCAGACTGTCAGATTGAGATTCCGCTCTTTCGGGATGTTGTGTTTGCCGCAATAAAGTCATGCGACGACCGGATATCCCGCATGCGGATAGGAATCAATGCGGTGCGGATTCTGTGGAACGCAGGGTTATACCAGGCAAACTACAAGCTTGTGGGTGACATTGAACGAATGTGCGGGGCACAATATGAACGCCCGCGGTCGCCTACAACAAAGTTCACACAGTAATACAACCGACGCCACTCTAATCATGCATTGCGAGCGCTCGCAATGCAAACTTTTGTGTATGAATATACAACATATGAAATATATATTGCGCAACATACGTTAGTATACGCCATGGCTGCGGTGATTAGCCCAGATGACATACGGGCGATGTTTGCCGGGCTCAGTCGCGCGACAATTGATGTGATCCTACGCGGCGCCCGCGCGGAGTTTATGCGCGCTGTACGCCAAATTAATGCCGATGGACGCCCGCTGGTCGGTCGGGCCGTGGACATTATGGAACCATTTCGCGTAACTCCGGCCGAGACCGCAACGTGTGTGGTTATCGGCTCCCCCGTGGACATTACTGCCCACATTCTCGCGAACGGTGACGACTTGGAGCATACATTGCGTATTCCATTAACGTTGACACCTGATTCCCGGCACATACCCTATTGGGGCGACTGGATTGAGGCGGTGTTGCGCGGGATGACTACCCTGTGGAATCCACGGATTATACGTTATGGTTGCATCACAACATGCACTACAACGGACACCACACTGCGCTCTCCCGCGGGTACTGTAATGTTTACTGACGGGGGCGCATCTGACAACGGTCGGGCCGGCTGTCGCGCGTCATGGGCGTGGATTGCTGTTACCCCCGACGGCATTGTTGCCCGCGGTAGTGGTATGGTCCCGCTGACACCGTCAAACAATCGCGGCGAACTGTCCGCAATTGGTGGCGCCGTCGCGTGGATTGACAGTTCGGGTACTACAGCAGCTACGATTGTCAGTGACTCGAAACTATCGATTGACACCTTGACAAAATGGGTTGCGGGATGGCTCGCTGAACCCAAAAAACTGGCTAAGCGCAAGAACCTTGACCTTATCGTCCCCATCCACGAACAGCTTACACGGCTGGCCGGCCGCGGTGTAACCGTGCGGTTTCGCCATGTAAACAGCCATCGTGCGGAACCAGGTGACCCAGAAGGCAGATTCTTGTGGCGCGGCAACGATATTGTGGACCGCGAATGTGAGCGGTTGTTGACTATTTAGCTGACCCAGCGTACAACTTTGACGGGTGCACGCGCGTCGGCAGGGATCGATTAGCGTTGGCAAGCTTTTCCATCAGCGCACACATCGCATGTGCAAATGACATTTTTTCCTCCGTATTCACAATGATCCGAGTGATATGATTGATAACAAATAGGACTGCATCAAACACATGAGTCACTGTTTGCGGAATGACAATGAGGTTAAACCCATTAAAGTTACACCATCCACGTGTCGCCGGAGTGTTTGTGCACGTGTTGGCCTCCATAACAAAGGCCGTTTGGTACGTGCAATTGCAGCCGTCAAGGTAAACAACTGTGTCTGTTAGCGGATATTCATCAAACCGCGCATTAAAGATTGTTTCAAACACGCGCATAATCATAGGGGTAAGATCGCTACACTGGTGACGGTCAATACAGTGTATGGGCTCATCGGCAGGTGAAAGGTAAAACTCCGCACAGCAGTCCAGGCAAGACGCGCGGAGCATTGACTGTGGGTGTGAATAGACTCCACTTGTAATCTTTATGTTGATTCCGAGCGACGCATACAGCCGGATGATCGCACACACTGTGCACTCGCCCGTCGCAGATTCAGTGCGCGAAACGATAAACATATGGCCTTCGGAGCATGAGAATGGGATAACCGCCTCACTACCACCAGTCCGCCGAAACGAGTCAATCAGTGGGGTGTACTTTGCCCGACTACACCCGCGGTGGAGTTGCTCGGTGTAAACGCAGATCTCACAGGGGAGTGTGATCATTGCACCCTGTGATGAAATTTGGTGTCCGGCCGGGCACTTCATTACTGCGTGGTCGTAACCGTCGTTAACAACAGTTGTACCCTCGGTCAGCACGGTGTATCCAGTACGTGCCAAGATAGGGTCAACTGTAGACCGCGGCACGCGCTTTGGTTTACGCCGATTGGTACTTACCGGGGACCCAGTGGTGGGTACAAGGGGCGCTGTGTTATCCAGTGACACAGGCTTGCTGGTGTCACGGTGATCATGCCACGGCAGCATCTGTATGCGGCTCAGGAGCTCCTCCGTCCTCGCGTCGGTTGTAACATGTACGCCGTACATTCCGCGTAAGTCACACAGTGTGTTGTCAGCGGCTGCGATAGTTACACTGACGCTGCGGGCGGGCTTTGCAGGCGGTGTCGTGCGGACACGCGCGGCAAATTTCGCGGCACGAGTTGCCGCCCCGGTTTTAATTGGTTCTGGCGTCGTGCTAGACGCACTGGGTGCAACGGGCTTTGACACGGGCGCTGCAACGGGTGCAGTAACAACAGGCGCTGCAACAATAGATGCAAGCACTGGTGCGGGCGCCGGCACATGTACGGGCGCAGGCGCTACAACATGCACTGGCGCAGGGATGGGAGTCGGCACATGCACTGGCGCAGGGACGGGAGCCGACACAGCAACAGGCACTACAACAGGCTTCGGCGCAGGCAGCCCGACAGGCTTTGTACCAATCGGCTTAGGCACATAGGGTTGCGCCTGTGGGTTCATCGGCGATGGTTCATCGTCCTCATCCTCCAGTGGCGAGTTAAGTATGGCATTGTAGCGCGCCTCTGAGATAGGCCTCCACATCGATCCAAAGCCGTTATCAGGCCATAGGTCAGCCATCTTTGTAGATACCTGTCATAACTGATGGGTAGGACATTTCAATTTTCCCCATTAGCCCTAGAAACCGTATTGTTAATTGGAGCACCATGACGAGCGCAGAGTACCGCTACGCAGTGAGGACCACCAGCTTAGCGAGTGCAGAATTGAATTTGGTCGGAGCTTGGTACTGCCTCCCTATGCTGACCGCCCCTGCTGTTGTGGCAACCGCCGCGCCGCCGTGCCGCCTTGATGAGATGCGACCCCTGACCCTCAAAGCGCCGATGGTTGAGGCTGATATCCCGGGCCTCAACAAGACGCTGTTTCTCCACCAAAGGGTTATTGTCCAAAAGGTCCTTGACCATATGTCAAAACGCGTGATCAAGGCGGTCGGCGACATCCCGTCCACAAGCTCGGTTATCGCCATCACTGAGGCATATGGCGCCGGCAAAACAATCATCGCCATTGCGATCATCCTGCTGCAGCAAAGCGTACGGGCCATCCCCGCCGTGCTGTCCACGCCGCCTACGATGTACATTGGCCAGATGTTTACCCACGAGCACGCCCTCCTTATGCCCACGTTGGTGCTCGTTGCGCCCCAGGTGTTGGACCAATGGGCCGACGTTATTACCGAGTCAACGAGCCTAAAGGTTTACATTGTGCGTGACAATGCGTCACTGCGCGAGTTTTCCAAGCTCGTTGCCACCCGCGACATTAACGCGTTTGACGTTGTGCTCGTCAAAAACGGTGAGGTTACCGGGCGCGGACTCGGCATTCCCGGCGAAACCGACCTTACTGAAACGCGTCAGATGATTGTTGCCGTCGCGTCGATTACCCGCGAACTTGTGTTTCGGCTGACGATTTTGGACGACTTTGACACAAACCAAACTCCGAAGGGTGCAGTGATGGTAAACAGTGTCACGACAATCCTTATGTCGGCCACATTCACCTATACGCCGCAGTCCGAGGATGCTCGCGAACATAAGCATGTGCGTGCCGAGGGTCAGTCAATGGAAAACTACCTTCTGAGCAATCGCCCACTGATCTCAGAGTGCCAGTCCGACCCTGTTCTGCAGTCACTTTGCATTCGCGTGTCCAAGTCGGCCCTGCGCAAATCCAAGCGCGTTCCCGAGTATGTTGTGTTTCGCTGCGTGCTCGAGAGCGGTGATGACATGTTTATCGGGCTTATCGGCGCAATGAAGGACCAGAAGGAGGTTGCTGAGTTGCTTAACGGCGATGCCTGCCGTACGGCCGCCAAACTGCTTAACATTAACGCATCATCGCCGGCTGATATCCTCCGCATGCTCCTGGACAAGAAGTATAAGGAGTATGAGCGCTTAACCCGCGGCATTGCAATCCTCCGGGTACTTGTAACTGACGTGATGAGCGTTCTGGACAACTACCCGCTCGACGGCAACTACACCCATAACCAGGTTAAGGAGATCTGCCGCCGCGTAACCCGCATGCCCATTCCGAAGTTGGCGTTTGATGAGTATGATCGCGCGTCGGCCGCCCTAAAGACGGCACAGGCTGACGCTACCCTGCTTGCGGCCTACAATGTCGCAACAAACGACCGTATCAACGCTATCGTTGATGGGATCCTTAACTACAAGGACCCGCCAAAGAAGAAAAAGGGCGGCGACAACACCGCGACCCCCGGGTTGACTGCCTCTTCTGCTATGGTAGTGGATGATAATGACGAAAAGAAGCAAAAGAAGCCCCGCGAAACAATCAACAACTTATACTACACGCCGATGATTGAAACATCCCTTAACGAGTTTCTTGACAGCTGCGAGGCCCGTCTTGCGGCGATTTCCGAGGATCTTTCGAACGTTCGCGACAACTTCCGCAGCGGCGTGTGTAATGTATGCCGCCGCCCGAATGACGGTAATTCATCGCTGTTTATCAACCAGTGCTGTGGTGCCATTATCTGCACGCGCTGCGGTATTCACAGTAACCGATTCTCCGTCGGATACGATTACCGCACAGGCAAGCGTGGCACGCTGCACGGCAATTGTCCGAATTGCGGCCGGTCAATCTACCCGAAGGAGAACATGATCTTTATCGAGCAGTCCGTTAACATGGATGCAATCTTTAGTGGCGCAGTCATTGAGGAAGATGACGCCCCCGAAGAGATGGTTGTGACCGTGCCGGACGCGCCGATTGACTCGATTGATGCGATTATCGCGGCCGAAAAGTCAGGCAAGGTCCGCTGCTTGGCCCGCATCGCCCGCGGCGAGGAGCCCGAGAATGTTGAGCGCATCGACAAACGCCTGAACAACATGCTTGCTGGCGACGAGTACGTTCCGCCCGCGCCTGGCCGACCGACCAAAGTGCTTGTGTTTGCGGCGGCCGATGAGTCATTTGAGAAGAGCGCCGAGTTGCTTACGAAGATTGGCATCAATCACAAACGCCTCGGCGGTGACACCCATCACCAAGCCAAAATCCTGCGCGAGTTTAAGACCGATCCTAATCTTACCGTGTTGTTTATCACAAAGAGCGCGTGCAGTGGTATGGACTTGTCAGAGGCCTCGGCGATCGTGTACATGCATAGTGTGACGGACCCGGCGGTTGAGTGCCAGATTGCCGGCCGCGGACACCGCATCGGCCGCACGGACAGCCTGTCAATCTACTATCTGTTCTGGACCAACGAGGCCAACCGCGCGCAGTAAGTGCATTGAGCTCACTTTTGTATTGTATGCGGACGCGGACACTA
>CAZZCR010000001.1:30375-175403 GCA_964652995.1 uncultured Flavipsychrobacter sp.
CGTATGCGGACGCGGACACTACGTATGCGGACGCGGACACTACGTATGCGGACGCGGACACTACGTATGCGGACGCAACATGGCGAATGAAGCGAAATGGACTGACCGAAGTGAATGGCCGAATGATGGGAGTTGGACCGAGCAACGCTCGGGACAGCGACCAGAGTGAGGCTGTGAGCTGAGGGAGGGAATGAGCGTAATGAGCGCAAATTGATCTGTGCGGCGAGTAATATCATGTTTCGACCTACCTGGATTCTCATTACCGGCCCCAGATGCGCCGGCAAGGATACTGCCGCGGGGATGATTGCCTTTGCCTATCCTGAAGCGGTAGTTACAAGCATTGTTTCGGCAGTGGTCGCACATGGGGCCGGTGTGTTAGGTATTGACCAACAACTGGTTGATACTGACCGGGAATATCGCGACATGTGCATGCCGGCTATCCGCGCGTACGAGGCGGCAATGCGCGCATGTGATCCCGCGTACTGGATCAAACAACTTGCGTGGACATATCCGCAATCGCCTACTGTTGTTGTGTCGGACTGGACTCACCCTTCCGATGCTGCGTGGTTGGAGTCGCGCTCAAAATTGATTAAGATCCGGGTCAGTGCGTACGCCGATATATGCTATGAGCGCGGCAGCGGAGACGCCCATGATCCTGCGCAGTTCTTGTTGTACGGAGACACAGGGTGCATGGAGATTGTAAATAATGACTCCATTGCTGACCTGCGTAATCAGGTTGTAAAGATGGTGTCTCCGCAGATGTAGTGTGTGGAGCCACCAGTGCACTTGCACACACGCAGTGCTGACTGATTGTTTTTTCCCATAGACAATGTGAACACATAACATATTTACCGCCACTACACCACTCCCACCTCATGCTTGCCGTCGCCACCCCTGAAACTCCCTGGTGGACATCCGACGTTGGTAACAGCTACCATGTCGCCGATGATGGCGAGCTTGTTGTTGACACATCTACAACTGACGAAGGTCCGGGACAGTTTCTCTCCGAGGACTTCCCGCACCCCGAGAATCCCAGTGTGAAGGTTACAATCGCCTATGGATTTGGTACTGCGCACCAAATCATTGTAACAAACGGCGAGACCCGTGACATCGCCATGCTTATTGCCGATTCCAAGATGCGCTTTGAGTGGTCGGGCGGTGAGTTTTGTATTTACAGCACTTCCGCGATCATCGGTCTACCGATGGATCGTACAGTCGGCGGAATCCGCGTCAACTCCCTGCGCGAGCCGATTATCGAGGCGCCGGAGCCGTGGTGTGACAATGACAGCGACGGTGATCGCTATGACACGGCATTTGGGATGTTGTTTATTATCGGCGAGTATCTCAGTGCGATTGGTAGTGAAGGTGCACGGTCTTTGGGTAAGATTCCCTACGAAGGCCGATGGCGGATTGCTGGAGAACAAACAATGAACACTATTGTGATCCAGCGGCGGCCGGTTGGCGATCTTCCCGCCGCTTACACAACCTATAACATCATTGATGCCAAGTGGGGTCCGATGATTGCTGGTGACGTGCCCAGCGGGGTACAGCCGATAACTTCTCAACTCACTGAGGACTCAGTCGAGAACGTACTTATGAGCAAACACAAAGGCCTCCATCACACACTGTCAAAGGCCGATCTTGAAGCACGGGAGAAGTTCCGGAACATCATCGACAAGGCTGATGTTGCAATCGATTGCTACGCTGCTGCACCCGTCATGTCCGCTGCTTCCGCTGTGACACCGGCTGCTTCCGCTGCGTCAACGGCTTCAGCTGCAGACGGCACAACCTACGACTTGTCGTCCCACGGCACATTCAAAATCGGCGATGTGATCCCTTTGGACATGATTAAGAGTCACAATGATTGGGTTTCCGAAGTGACTGTGTCGAAGATGGGGCAAACATTTGCCATGCCGGAGCATGTAAGCTGTCAGCTAGTTGCATCAGCTGCCGCTTCAGCAACTGATGCTACAGCTGATGTTGTGATTGAGTCGGCGTCTCCCGAAACGCCGCGCCGATCTCATGGATTTAGCAACTTTTCCTGAAGTGTTGTTGGCATTTTTTGCGAGAATTTCAATAGCGCGGATGGTTGCCAGTAGTATTGCCGCAGAATGTCAACCATTTCGCGCGAGTTTAAGCACAGCACAGAGCCCGGACTATCTGCCGTTGTACAGTATGGTTGGGGTTCGGATCAAACTACAGTCAGTGTTAAGCGCGGGGACACCATTAGTGTGATTCCCGTTTGCGCGGATTCTGATATTGTTTGCCTGTGGTGTGGGAAGACACTTTATATTGTCGGATCGCTCCTACAACCGCTCAAGACAGAAGTACCGGACGTACATTTGGTTGGTTGGCAACAGACACGGTGGGGTGTAAGCAAAATACGCTGCATCTGCGTATCTGAGGCACGTGGTACGCTGATTTGCATCCGCGATGGAAAGTTGGACATCAACTACCGGCCAAAGGCGGGACGGTTACAGGCTTATGGAGACGGCTCTTGGAAAACTGTCGCCAAGATTCCCTATGGACACTGGGACACTATCGTTGAAACAACGCGCGGAGTCTTGACATTGTCAGACCGCAAGTTGGAATCGGGCAGTGAAATAAACACTGAAGTGCAGGCATTGTCCTATGATATGGCAGCGGACAAATGGAGTGCAGTTGCTGCTGCCGCTGCTGCCGATACTACAGCTACTGTAACCAGCATATCACTCAGTGTCGACATAATGAAGCCACGGGTAAAGTATGACTCATGTTGTCAACCAAATGCACTGTCGTGTGCCACTGAGTGGTTGCATTGAGCCATTGATTTTTTCCCACAAATTTCACCTACACGCATGCGGGCTACTGAATATAGCACAATGCTAACCCGTGTGTCTCAGCATCGCACAAACCCACTATGGACAGCCGTTGTCCAATATGGAATGGGCTCAGACACAACTACTGTAAACATTAAGCGCGGGGTCAAAATCGAGACGATTTCCCTATGCTCAGATTCCGACATCGCATGCCTGTGGTGTGATGACACTCTTTACGTTATTGGTGCCTACATGCAACCTGCGACTACTGACATTAAAGGCGTGCACTTGGTTAGTTGGCAGCAGTCAAGATGGGATGAAATTGGTAGACTACGCTGCATGTGTGTGTCTGAAAGCTTGCGTACACTTGTTTGTGTACGTAACAATCACAAAAACATATATGCTAACAGACTACTGCAAATGTACGTTGACGGCGATTGGGAAACCATATCGGAGATTCCATTTGGTTGGTGGAACACAATTGTCGAGATCACTCCAGGTATTATACTGCTAACTGACCGTGAGACCAAACTTTACTACGTCGCATCTAATGACACGGATACTGATGTTACGGGATTGATCTATGATATCGCACACGGCCTATGGACGCCTACGCAACCGGGGGAAAAGATTAGCACCGGCAACTGTATTGGCGTTTCCATAGATCACGATATCATGAGTGGGAAACACGTGTATGAATCCATTAGTTCACGTAACAATCAATGGCTACATTAAATCTATTCAGGGTATGTGGTGAGTAACGTACTAGTTTACACGGCTACGTAGCTACGTAGCTACGCAACAGAATGCTACTTACCTGCCGACATCCGCGGCTACCTTATTCGGCCACGGTACGGCCTGCGTTACCCTATGACCTGACGCAGGTGCATATTGATCGCAACGGACGCAGGACAATCATTGAGTGTAACGCGGATGAGTCCATTACAATGATATGGGCTGGCGAGGCTCTTTACCTTTGGGGCGGATTTCTCGGCGGTAAGTCGGCTAGTAACGCCTACTTGCTTAATATCGGCGCACTCGGTACACGCCAGGATGGATTGTCCGGGACAACATGTATTGCCGCATCTCACACGGATGAATCACTACTCGTTTGCGACGGGATTAACATTGGGAGGGTAGTCCGCGGGAATGTTGAACCACTTACAGCCGCACCTTATGGCAAATGGCGCTCAATCGCCGAGCCGAGCCCTGGCTTAGTTATGCTCAGTGGATTGATTGTCAAGGGTGGCGACGCACGTACCATTATACGGGACGAAACCCTGTTCTATGACACCGGGGCCGACTATTGGTATTATGGCGAGCCGAGTGGCAAACCCGATGTGGAAATTGACAACCAATGGACAAAACCTGAGATCAACATTACGCGTTGAGGGGGTATTTTTTGTATACTTAGTAGAACCAACAACCATGTTAACGCAACATTTTCCACATCCGCACCGGCCCGGCCATGTCGCGACTATACAATACGGGTCGTGTGGCGAGCCTAACCAGATCCATATAACACGCGACACCACCACGGATATTATCGAAACATGCTATGATGTCGAAACCGAGTGCATTTGGTCCGGCAAACAACTTTACATCTTTACACACCTACAAAATGACATAAAGTCGGTGCCCGGTGTCAACCTACACGACGTTACACCGTACCTTTGTGATGGATATGCTGGCTTAATGTGTGTCTCCCCATCACACGCCACGGGTACATTAGTGGCGGTCTATCGGAACGACATTGCGATTTTCCGCGGGAATAGTTGGGGCCGACTTACAAAGATACCTTTTGGGCACTGGCGTTTCATAGCGGTAATAGCATATGGAGTCATCCTAGTGACAGGGCGTGTTGCATGGAACGCCGAAATCGGCCAATATGATGAATATGAGCCACTATCTGACAGTGACGATCGAGCGCTAATCTACGATAATGCAGTTGGCGAATGGTACACAACCAATGACCCTATTGACCTGTCGCAATACCAGATATGGACAAATGTGGATGGTCGGTTGTGTCAAGCATCATTTGAGGTTAACAATGCAGTAAGTAATACTAGTCATGACAACCGCTGAGCGCTATCACTTGGACAACAACTGGCGGCACGTTCGCGCCGGGGATGACGGTGAATTAGTCGAGGAATACCCTGATATATCCAGTTGGTTTGACCCGCACGTTGATCCGACAACGTCCTTGCGAATGGCTACAGATGTACAGAGTGAATTAGTCCTACACCCGCGAGTTCCGGCCGAGGAGTGTTATGCAATCGCATACATGTCGGCGGATCCGGTTGAAAATCGAATAAGTGTAGTGCGCGGCGGGCGTAAGCAAGATGCAGTTTACTTTGCGGAGTGCACCCGGCCGGACTTTATGTGGTGTGGCGAGAACCTTTACGTTATTGGGTGTGGTGTTGACACCATCGGTGCTACCGACACCATCCGTGCGTTCAACATTCCCTACTATCAGTGGGATGGCGGCCGCGGACATATCGAGCCAATACCATGGCCATGCCGCGCAGGTTGGCGTAATACGGGTACATACCGTGAAATTAAGGCGGTTTTCCCACTACACAGCCGCGGTATTCTCTGTGGGATCACCGACTGGGCGCTTGTCACGCCGACTCCGCATGGTGAACAAGATCACGAGACTATGTACAATATTCCCTACGGCTCATGGCAGGCCGGGTGTGAGATCACTGCTGGCGTGATTGCGCTTGCCACTATGCCCCGCAAAGAGCACGGCGTCCCGCGTGAACATCGCGAACCGGAAGCAATCATATGCGATCTGGCGATGTCGGCATGGTATTATGTCGATGCAATTACCACGCAGTGGTGCACCCACGTTGAGTCGATCCGCACGGCGAATCGCCTGGGAAAACCGCGTAAACAAACTGACGCGGAACGCGCCGAATGGTCGGAAGCTATGAATGGATACAAGTTTGTATGGACTGGCCTGGGTGCGGGAGTTATGGGTACTTTGCTATTAGACTGATATTGTCATTTAGCATACACTCTGCGTGTAGATTACAATGTACCTAGCACGTCTCGTCGACAATATCGTCAAGGACATTGACGGCCTGCGTCCGGATTTACACTTGCGGAATTACGGTGAATGGAAACCAATCAGGAATGGATTTATCGTCTACACTGAATCTGATGCTTGGGTCCTGACTGCTACAGGATACCGCCCGTGCGCGCAGGGTGGCCTGGGTTTATTGGTGTTAACCGACACACTTGTACTTGACTGGCGTGACCCGCAGGCGTCGTATTACGTTAAGTTGCGCAGTGAGGACACACGTAGCATTTATTGCGAACGTAAGGCTGACCAGGTGACAGAATGGCCACTTGTTGATGGTATTACATCAAAGCACGGGTGTCGATCCTCAACGCAAACAGTTTATCCACAGCACGTGTGGGGTACAACGCATTGTCGCGCAGCCGACGTTGACGGACCGTTGCACGCGCTGTGCAATAGTGGCGGTGTTGACTATGCAATTATCGATCGCGGGGACTATTATGAGCTTGTCGCCACTGAACCCCTATTCAGGTTCGGCGCGGAATACGACTCATTTGACGTGTTTGAGATTGCGGACGGTGTGGTAGTGATTAATGCTAATGGGGACCATACTGTTGCGTATGTTTATGCTGGTGAGGCCGTAATGTACGCCGATAATGATGGCGCCCGAATATGTATGGTGCCATTGTGCTAAAGTATTTGCCATTCACATTTTTCACCGTGACAATATAAGCCTTAACATGGCGGCCGGAAACCTGTTTCGTAATACAGTTTATCTGGACAACAATGCCACTACGGAAATGCCGGCCGAGGTGCGTCGTGAGATGACCCTGTGGACAAATCAGGGAAATCCGTCGGCCGGATATGCGTCGGCGCGGGCGACGCGCAGTATGATGAGCAATTTCCGCAACTATATTGGCCAGTTGATCGGCGCAAATGTGTGTTGCGACGAGGACCGCGATAGTGACCCCGTGGCTAATGCCGACATGCGCGAGGATAAGTCGCGGTTCCGGATTATTATCACAAGCGGTGCCTCTGAGGCCAACGCGGCAGTTATCACTGGCGTGGTCGCCGAGGCCGCAAAGGGTCTCGCGGCGCGACTGGTTCTGCCAAACATTGTGATTAGTGCGGTCGAGCATAAGTCGGTTATCGCGTGCGCAAATGGCCTGCGCGACCAGGGCCGGGCGACTGTTACTGTCGTTCCCGTTGACTTGCACGGCGTGTGCAACCCGGATGACGTCGCGGCGGCAATCTCAGCCACAACGTGTATTGTGTGTGTCATGGCCGCAAACAACGAAACCGGCGCAATCAACGACATTGCGGCGATTGGCGCGGTTTGTCGCGCCCGCGGCGTGCACTATCACTGCGACGGCGTCCAGGCGTTCGGCAAATTCCCGCCCAAGAGTTGCTGTTATGACTCGTTGGCGGTGTCATTTCACAAACTGCACGGCCCACCCGGTGTTGGCGCACTGTGCGTGCGTATCGGCACAAAAATGGACCCACTTATCTGGGGAAGCCAAAATGAGGGCCTGCGCGGCGGCACGGAGAATGTCCCGGGAATCGCCGCCGCATATATGGGTACACGCCTGACAATGTCCAAGCGCAGTCTCAAGAATGACCGGATGATGCGGCTAAAGCAGTATATTGTGTTTCGGCTGTCGACTGCATTTAACGTTGCGTCATACGAGCAGTATGTTGGTATCCGCCAGCATAATGCCGCGATCGGCACAAACAAAGTGACCGTGCATAACGTACTCCCTGGGGCGGCCGCGCGGGCACTAGTTGACGCCGGGCTTGCGGCGCCGCTGTTTTCGCCGATTCCCATCCCGCCGATTATGATTGTGACGATTTCTACAATGAACCAGTGCCTGCCAGGCACACTCCTACTGTCCGTTGTAAAGGAAACAAAACCGGATGTGTGTAATACCAAGATAAAGGAGTCACTCGAACGCGCAGGTATCATTGTGTCGATCGGATCCGCGTGCAACACTGCCGACCCGAAGGCTTCACATGTACTTTATGCTATCGGCGCGGACGAATACGTGCGGCGCGGCTGCCTGCGCATCAGTCTCGGGGACGAAACCACCCGCGCGGATGTTGATCGGTTCCTTGATGCGTTTATCCGCATCGTAACGGCCGTGCGTGACGCTTAGTGTAGGGGAGGGGGTATTTTTTGCCTATGGAACTGATTTTGACACAAAAGTGAGTTACAGCTCGCCCAGCGTAAGTCCCGATTCGTACACTGCAACGTCATCGGCTTCCATACAGTCATAGAAGGCCGCAAGGCACGGCGTTGACAGATCAACGGCCCTAGGGTCATTCATACATGTCATGTTGGTCTGAAACACAATGTATTCACAACCGCCATATCTGTCAACATCATCATGCATAATTTCGCGAATACACTTGCGCACATAGTCAACACGGTCGCCACCATAGTAGTTTATGTCCTTGCAAAGTTCTTGATCCAGCGGTTTGCCATAAACGTTGATATAGAGTTGACCAATAACACCAATTCGCTCGCGGGACCGGCGCAGAGAAATCGCAAAGGTGCAATAACGTTGATCGACATGGTCGCTGATGAATTGTGGCACATTCATCTTGCGCATCACTAGTCGGCCGATGTGTCCATGGAGCACTGTAGTTTGCACCGGTTGTATGACGGGCAGAAGCGACGGTATTGCTGCATAGAGCATCAAACTGGGATCGGTGTCAAACAATTGATTGGGTATTATGTGAAAGGTCTTATACATTTCATTACTTTCCACTGTGTAAACTATTACAGGGGTTGCACAATGGTCAGGCACGCTATACAAGCGTGTCAGAAACGCCCACATATCACCGGACCAATTTGTGTATTCTCGACACTGGCGACCTTCTGCGCCAATATATGTTGCCAGAATAACCCTACTTCCACGCTTGTAAATGTAATCGGTGTTGTCCTTCCAGTCCGGGCGATCGAGCCCAATCAACTCGCGGGTGACCTCAACGGCGGCCCATTGGCCCGTTGCGGGGTCGCGAAGGTATCCAGTCGGCATGATGATGTACACTGGGGATGTAATTCAATTGTCAGGTGACATGATGCACAAGACAAAAACAGCCGTTATTTCGCCGCAGCGATGATCGTTGATTCACAAATGGTAATATTCTCCTCGGTCATATAATTGTAGAACGCAGAGACGCAAATTGTGCTAAGGTCGATTACCATAATATTAGTGTAGCCACCCATATAGGTTTGAAATACTATGCATTCACACCCCTTGGCATTACTCATAACATCTTGAACGTACTCGCGCACACGGTTTGTACGATTTTTGATGTGATAAACTGTATTCTTACAGAGTAACGGATCAAATTGCTTACCATATGCTATAATGTACAGATTACCACGATAATGTGAATGTCCGTCAATGTATTCGCGCAGCATAATCTCGGACACAAAGTGGTGATGTCCAACCCTATCACGGAGAAACTGCGGCACGCATATATTGCTGACGTTTAGTCCATTGACATCACCATGTAACACAATGTTCGACGCGGGAGGTATCGCTATAAGGAGTGATGGTACAGCAGAGTACAACACTATGCTCATATTAAGATCAAGTAATTCCCTGGGCACGGTCTTACCAGAGCGACACATTTGTCCACCATATACGGAGTAAATTACTACTGGTGTACTTGCGCCTTCTATCAGTCCATACCAGTTTGTCATAAATGCCCATTTGTGACAAGACAGGGTATAATGGTCAATGAAACGCCGTCCTTTAGCACCGACGTACGTTACCAGGACCACCTTTTCACCAAGTGAGTAAAGGTAATCAGTGTTGCTGCTCCAGTCCGGGCGGTCCATACCAATCAACTCGCGAGTCATCTCAACAACGGACCATTGGCCCGTGGTGGGGTCGCGAAGTAGTCCGAGTGGCATGATGTATGTGGATCCTGCTATGGTATATCCATCTGACAATTCAATTGTTGGTGTATCTATCCATATATGGTTGACAAAAACTAGCGTACACCAACTGCGTTAGACTCAAGTACCATCGCGTCCTCGTCGTGCAGCAGATGACACAGCATCTCGTTGACACCTGGCGCACGTGTGATATCCTCCACGCACCCATTGAGGACGTAAGTAATGTAAACATAGATATCCTCGTCCGGTGGATTCGTGTCTAATCCCCAGCTACGGAAGATCTCGTCGCGAATCCTTGACATCGAGTCGCTATCTCTAATAATACCATACACAGGCGGGTACCAACCTCCGTTGGTATAGAACGTAAAGTACAACGTTCCGGTCGTCGACACAATATTTATAGCACGCTGCCACAAGTGCTTATACTGACTCCTGCGATAAATCATGTCACTAAACACAGGCATTTGGCTAAGGTTTAATTGTACGCCAGTGTTACCATGTACAACCCGTATGGGTGGTTGAGTGGGATCCATACCAGACAGCGCCGGGCGGAGCAATGTCCGTGGATTATAGTCAACTAGATCGCCGTTTTTGTCGACTGCATAAACGATAATTCCGCGGACTTTACTAGTAAATCCGCGTATCACTTGGTTTCCATTGCTTATTGTGTATGGATTTGCTTCAAACCTTTTGTACGTTAGGTGGACTTGATTAATGAGCACAGACTATAAGGGTTCACACCAAAATTGTGATCATCTACTGTGAACGTTTGCCATCGGTAACTTCCACGGCGGTGATTGCACCCAATGTCGTCGTTGGTGATTTCTGCCTCGGCCCACACGCCATCCTTGCAGACCGCGGCACGGGGCATTTTATTATATGCAGTCCGGCACTTCAATTGTGCCTATTACTAAGGTAAACCGCCGCGTCATCGTCATTGAGTAAATGCAAGAACAGATTGGACCCATTCGGCACACATGTGATATCCTCGGCACTGCCGTCCACTGTGTAGATGATGTAAACGTACTCGTGACTCAACTGCATATCCAGGCCAAAACCCCAATCCCGCATAGTACCGTCGCGGGCAGCTATGGCCCTTTCCATATGTGTTAGATTGTATGACCGACACTCATAATTGAACGTATCTTCGCGACCGCAAACCACAAACCAAACTGTCCCGCAGTGGTGTTTGGCACCGTACCTATCCCTGTATACATGAATAACGTATTCGCAACACGGCTTAATATAGTCTCCGCCCGCCTTTATGTGACTAAATATGTCAATATGTCGCAAACTTAGTCCAGAGTTGGCATTTCCACAAATAACCCACGTTGGTGGCTGCGGTATATCAAGGAGTGGTAACACAATGTTGCGCGGATTATAGTCAACCAATACCCCATCACTGATGCGAATCGCACACACGATAGCATGTTCTTCTACTCTAACAATGTATGTGAGCAAACTCCTCGGCGTGATAGTCAGCGAGACGTCATTGCTGCCTGGTCGTCCGACATGTACAATACAGTGCCATACGTTGACAAATGCGGGGTTTCCTACACGATGTAGCGAATATGGCGACCCATCAGCACGCCAGAGCATCGCAGGCGTGATATCTGACTCGATCCATGCGCCACCGCAACGTACTAGTCCGCGAGGCATGTTTATATCCGAGCGATGAGTTCAATTGTTGAGGCCAAAGTAGGTTGTTGACACAAAAGTAGGTTGTTGACACAAAAGTAGGTTGTTGATACAAAATGTGTACCAGGTACTTTGAACTCATCATTGCCCGGCAAAGACCATCGCGTCTTCGTCGCTGAGCAGATGTGAGAGCATCGTCGCGGCCATCGGTGCGTTTGTAATGTCCTCGATGCAATAATTATTGACGTAAATGATGTAAACATATGCGTCCGGAAATTGTTGTGCAATGTCCGTGCCAAACCCCCATCGTGCAAGGTCATTATCACACGTTTCACGGGCCCCTTTCATGTACGTAACATCGGCATGTTGGACAATATTATTATCCACTGCATACCGTGAATTGCACAAGACCACAAAGTATATGCACCCGACAATTGTGAGAACTCCGGCCTTGGTTTGCTTTAACCAAACTGTGTATTGTGTGGTAGTGTTGTAATCATTACGTTGTTCACGCATCTCGCGACAAACTTCGATCGAACGCAAGTGTAGGCCTGTGTCAGTATGACCACTAAGGACAATGGTTGGTGGTTGTATCATCTGCGTGATCATACATGCTATAATCCAACAGCGTGGGTTATAGTCAATGATCTGATCGTCCGCATCCACGGCATAAATCAGTGTACCCTCGGGCCGTATTATATCAATACCCCGGCGTACATCGGTGAACGAGAGTAGCATCGTAACAAATGCGTTGCCGACCGGGTGCATAACTTTGTGCAAGATTTTGTGGTCTTTACGGTATCCGACATCCGTATGTGACCACCGCCGGCCGTTGACGTCTAGGGTCATCTCGGGCGTAATCTCGGTCTCAACCCACGCGCCGCCCCTGAGAATGAGACCACGCGGCATGGTAGTAGTAAAAAGAGGACCCATTCAATTGTTGATCAACGGTTATGACTGGCAAGTATCATCGCGTCCTCGTCGTTGATCAAGTTTGCGAGTAATGTAGTGACCATCGGCGCATGTGTGATGTCCTCAATACACGAGTCAACAGTGTAAACAATGTAAATATATACGTCTGGCAACCGTTCCCAAATATCGGCACTAATTCCATATTTTGGCAACGTAGTATCGCGCATGGTGCGCACAGCGTTTTCATCTGCAACGTCAAGGGCGTATTGTGACGACGCATCAATATATCTGTCACTCAGAATGACAAACCACAGGGTACCGTAGTACAGTGCATCACGAGTTCGCGCCTGTATTAGACTTACAGTTATTTGCGAGATGTACACCGTACTACGTTCGCGCATCTCGCGACACACTTCGGACGAGCGCAAGTGGATACCGGATGATGCGTTCCCGCTGATTGCGAGTGACGGCGTTTGCACCATCTGCGGAATCATGCACGGAATGACAATGTTTTGTGGATTGTAGTCAACCAGGCAACCGCTGGTATCCACCGCATAAATCAGTGTACCCTCGGGCCGCGCTATATTAAACCCCTTACACACCGACACTAATGTAATCACCATATGTGTAATTCCGTCGCGACCCACAGGGTGCACTATGCGGTGTTGTGAGAAACGACCTTTTCCACAATTACTTACTAATGAGCATGGCCAGGGTCTTCCCTTACTGTCAAGGAACATATCATGCGTAACCTCGGTCTCGACCCATGCGCCGTCCCTGAGGACAAGTCCACGCGGCATGGTGATAGATTATAGTGCTACGTTGGTTCAATTGTTGTTTGGTGTACAAAAAGACACATCTACACTGCAAGACTGGTCAACACAGTGAGGTCCTCATCGTCGATCATGCCGCCAAGCAGTTTCACAACTGCGGGGGCTCGTGAAATGTCCGCATTACACCCATTGACAACATAGGATACATAAACGTATGCATTTGGCCATTCCTCGGTCAGGTTGGTTAGACCCCACTGTTTCATGCATCCATGCACACTCCAAAAGTTTCCGACATCTGTTTTGTATCTGACGCACTTGTTGCCATTGCGCACCAACCGCATGCGCGTGAGTACCATAATGTAAATATGGTGATGCCAAACATAGTCAGCCATAGGTTGTTCGCACCTGATATCGTAAACGTATGGGTGTCGATAGTCCTCTCGCCGGGCTTGGATGTCGGCCATCAAACCCAACTTACGCAAGTGTAGCGGCATGTCAGATCTACCACACAGTACCAATGTATGCGATTGTGTGTATTGGGGTGCAAAGTACACAGCCGAGATTACGCCCGGATTCCAGTCAACAAGTACTCCGTTGCGGTCAAAAGCATAGATTGCTACCAGTGTGTCCTTGTCTGTACCATGGGGAGTGTAATTGTCACATGGTAGTGTGGATTGGTAAATGAATGACTGTACGATTGCCTCTCTGCCAATGTAGGTAATTGCATGGTTAACAGATGAGAGCGCAGGGTTCAGTCGGAAGGTAAGCCATTTAGGCTGGCACGGGGTACTCCCGAGGCCGAGCATCTCGCGGGTGATCTCGGCCTCGGCCCACAGGCCGTCCTTGTGTAGTAGTCCGCGCGGCATGGTGTTGTGCGGTGGGGTGTTAATTCAATTGTTAAGCTGCGCTCAAAAAATAAGGCTATGCGCGGCATCCTAATGCACTTTCCATCACTACCCTACCGTCAATATCTATAAGGTCATCGACCATGCGCATAAGCGGATTGGTTATTGTAACATCCGCTTCAGTGTGTCTCACACCCAACATATATGCATACGCCGGGCAGTCACGCAGTGTATTGTTGCTGTGGTTGATAACTAGTGAAAACTCAGTCAGTACAATATCAATCACCGGTGGGAGATCACGCTCGTACATGCGGCTGACACCATAGAGTTGTCCGAGTATACCACATTCTTCAACCCATGTCGGGTGCGCGGCAGCAAACGCATCGCGCTGGGCTTTGGTCATGCCGACAGTTACAATCAGCCGATATCGCAGGTCTGGATTAGTGTCGCACGAAACAGTAACGCATGTAGTCATAAGGTAGTCATGACGGGAAAACTCCCGGGCTAGGGCAATGTGTGTTGTCTGAACCGGGTGTAGCGCATACCCCATCACACCACGTAGGCAGAGCCTTGCGGTAGGTGGTGTGTCTGCCGGCGCACTGGCGTCAGCAGACGCAACACTACACAACACATACCGCACATTATACCGCTGCCATAGGTGTGGGCATCCGAGGCTAACTTTGCTGTCAACAGTGAGCGTTTTTGTGTAAACCACTGCGTACCACATACCGGACACCGACACTTTCGCCCGCATTAGCCCGTGGCAGTAACAGAGTGTGCTCGGCATGACAACGCGACCATACACGGGGCTTGCGGCATAGTCACAGAGTTGCCAATTGGTGCCGCATCCCAGGAGTATTTGTGGCATCGGCGCAGCATACAAAAGGGGACTACAATTCAATTGTAGGAGTATAGCCCTCATCGTTGGACATGATAGCCATCGTAGTTTCCTCGTCACAAACGGTGTCTAATAGTGATAACATACTGTCGTCATATATCGCGTAATACCGACATCCGGCGAACATTTTGGCGCGATCACGGCCCAGGACTAGATGTATGCTGTCTACGAGTCTCTCAAAATGTCCGCTAGCGATGTCAAAGTAGTACATACACATATTGTCCAGTTGCGATATTATCCTGCACGCGTAATATGCATTTTGACGAAACGCTTCATCCTCAACAATCGATATGAAAAACGTTACACCATATACTATTGTCCTGCAGTTATATGAATATCTAAGTACCGCGACTATACCATGCATCAATTCGCGCGACAGTTGGACGGTGTCCATCAGACCGATGTTAGATGGACCCCCAATTATACCAGATAAAGCCATGCGGCGTTGTTCTGGCAGAGTCATGTCGTCCGTTAACACCCGCGCCGATATGGGATTAGCCAGGTCAACGTCCACGACCACTTTGGACCGTGACTTGGAGAAAATGTATAAGTCTGAGTTGTATAGTAACAAGAACGTGGTGACATCATGGAGGTCAATCTGTTCTACTGTCATCCCGCCCGATGGCAATTCGGTATGCTCAGCAAAGATCCATTTGCCGTCGCGCCGCAACAAGATGCGCATTGTAGACTGTACAAAAGTAGGTGTCATTTCAAATGTTGATCATGAACATGTACCCCACGACATGATAACTGACGCAGTTTCTGCATCAACAACGTCAGTCAGTGTCTGCACAAGTGGTATACTCGAGTCGCAATCAACATATTCATAGCGGCCATCGTCCCCGCGGAACTTACTCACCATGATGTAGTATTCATTGCCGACAAACATCGGATCCCGGAAATCAAAGCTATAGTACCTCATCGTGTCACGCAATATTGACATCCAGTCTGGTGTGTCGTACGCTTGTATGTTGGAAATATAGTACACTGGATGTAGTGGTAAGATCCATGATGTGCCATTTTGATCGGTTGATTTCAACATATTCCAACGACTGCATAGATAGGTTAGATTCCAAAACGGCGAATCACTTGTACGTTTATTGCGGGGAAATCGCACGACAATGCTTACTGCATCCCAATCTGTAGTCTTCCCCTGGATTTGACAACCGATGTCAATACGTACCGTAGTACATCTAGCGAACTTGCGCGCAATGTTAGCCAGATCAACCTGACGCAACGTGGACATCTGTCCAAACACACCAGTAATTGCCATTACTGGCGGAGACCGCACATCAGGATCAAACGTGCACACGGTCAGTGGATCAAGTCCTCCACTAACGTTAACTAACACATAATCATACCGGCCAGTCGCTATCGGTATAAATTCAGTTTCATTCTCGCCCAAAATACTGTACTCATGCATGCGTCGTCCAGTTGTGTCGACATCATCCTTATTGACGTCAACCCACTTGTCAGTATCACGAATGCGAGCCCGGTACATACTTTGGTACTCTGCGGCTACACCATACAAAAAGACATCACCGTTCAAATGTTGATCATGAACATGTACCCCACGACATGATAACTGACGCGGTTTCTGCGTCGGCTGCATTAGCCAATAGTTGCACAATTGGTAAATCTGCGTTACAGTCAACGTAGCCTGTGTAATCCTTACGGTGTCGGTGCGCTACCATATAGTAATCACAGCCGGCAAACATGGGATCGTCAAATATTACATTCATCATACGCATATTGTCAGTGCATTCCGCCATCCAATTGTTGTCGGTATAACTAACCCTGCCACATTGATAATACACGCAGAGGAACGGTACGTTCTGGTGAAAAGTTGTAGGCAACTGTATTGTCGCCCATTTATTACAGCCATCATTTACGTCCGTCCAGAATCTCATGTTTTTTGTGCGTTTGGTAAATGGAACGTGTATACTGATAGTCAACGAATCCCATTCAGTTTGGTCTTCAGATAAGTAGCAAGTTAGTTCGAACCTGACAAATGCAGTGCGCTTAACAAATTCGCGCGCAAGTCCAATAAAGTCTAGCTTACAGATGCGCGAATATTCACCCCACACGCCATATATAGCCTGAACTGGCGGTAGTGTGTCGTCACCCAACGTACCCTCACCTAACGTACCCTCACCTAACGTACCCTCACCTAACGTACCATCACCCAACGTACCCTCACTCAACGTACATGCCACCAATGGGTTATGCAGGTCAATGACGCGAGGACCGCTCACTGCAATATCGTACTTGTCTGATTGCAGCGCATGGAGTGACGTATACAATCCGTTACAGTAATAGTGTGCGATACTCATTGTTGCTAGAGGGTCAACCTTATTCATGTCGG
Source organism: uncultured Flavipsychrobacter sp. (assembly GCA_964652995.1). GTDB lineage: Bacteria > Bacteroidota > Bacteroidia > Chitinophagales > Chitinophagaceae > Nemorincola. The sequence continues at coordinate 47,540 of CAZZCR010000001.1, forward strand.
TAGTGACCCATTCGGATGTGCCACGAATCCGCGCGCGAGCCATACTTTGTTACAACACCATACAAAAGCAGTCTACCGTTCAATTGTCAGCAGTCAGCAGCTGCAGTCAGCAGCCGCCGCACTCATTATAATCATCCGGGTTTCGTCGTCAGCGATGATTAGCATAATCTCGGCAATCTCAGTTCGTGAGAAGCTCATGATGTCACCCATCGCATCCCCGTGTCGTATGAATGCAAAGTATTCACATCCGACAAAGTCGCCAGGTATTCCAAGTCCACGCATCAGTTGGATGCGCATATTATTGTGCAAAATCATGATACTGTAGGTGAAACGCGCGGGAGTGTCCTTCGTGCCACTGCGTGTGTCATAGTTCCATCCGTGTAGATACTCGCTGCCGTAGTGTAGCAACGCAATTGTCAGTACAACTGACGTAGAACTGTCTATATGTATCATAAGTTCGGCGCATGGTATATGGGCGAATTTTCGCGCAATGCTTACGGTATCGGCCTCCTCCAAGTGCGAATAACTACCCATAACCCCGTGCAAACACATGTTCGTTGCAGTATGGTCTACCAGATGCTCATCCTGGAGCGCACGAGCGGCAATATGTGAATGCAAGTCAACGTCAACTTGCGACTCGGACACACGCCGACTTAGCACAATAAGATCGTATGTATCGTGATGTATTCTGTGCATAGTTGTGTAAATGTTGCTGATTTGACCCCAATACAGCTGTTGCCCGACAACGGCGATCTTGAAATCATATGTTAACACCCACTGACCACAGTGAGTCTGTAACAACACTCGCGACATAATCACTATGTCACACACCATACAAAATGACCTCGCCATTCAATTGTCAGCGCGCAGCCTGCGACATGATAACCATCCGGGTTTCGTCATCAGCAATGTATATCATAATCTCGGCAATCTCGGGTTGTGCGATGCGATCGATGTCACATATTGTATCACAATGTTGTACATATGCAAAGTATTCGCACCCGATAAATGCATCGGGTATTCCAAGGGCGCGCATATTGCCCAGTTGTGATGATGCGGCATTTATCCCGTAAATGAAACGCGCGTGGACACCATCCTTGCCACTCCGCTTATCATATTCCCAACCTTGTAGGGACTCACGGTATCCGTGCAACGCAATTGTCAGCAGGACTGTTGTAGAAGCATCAATGTATATCGTAAGTTCGGCGCATGAGATGTGGGCGAATTTTCGCGCGATACCTACGACGTCAATTCTGTCCAAGTGCGAATGGCCGCCTATGACCCCGTATAGACACATGTTCGTTGTGTTATGGTGGACCAAGTGTTCGTCTCGGAGCACACGAGCGGCAATGTGCGCGTGCAGGTTGACATCAACATATGACCCGGACGTGTATTTACTACACACAATGAGGTTATGTTTGTAATCATGTATTCTGTGCATAATTGTGTAAACGTCGCCGATTTGACACCAGTACAACTGTTGCCCAAATATTGTGATTGTCGGCGGACGGTCTATTAACTCCCACTGACCACCGTGAGTCCGTAACAACACTTGCGGCATGACCACTATGCTACACACCATACAAAATGACCTCGCCATTCAATTGTCAACCGTAGTCAGCCGTAGTCAGCCGTAGTCAGCCGTAGTCAGCCGTAGTCAGCCGTAGTCAGTCAGCACGCAGCCTGCGACATGATAATCATCTTGGTTTCATCGTCCGCTATTACAGTCAATGCCTGTAATAGCGGCGTTTTTAACTGCAAACCATACCTGCCCCTCGAGCTCGGAAAGGACACGCAATATCTGCATCCCGAAAAACTACCGGGCCTACATTCCGACAGGATATTGGTAAAGTTCCGCGCATCATCATCGTATTCGGTGTGTATGGTCAGTCGAGTTACACATATTGGGACTGGAACGCCATAAGTTTGGTGGTACGCGCGCGGATAACGCTTCATCAACTCATGTACGGCGGGATCTTCCATATCAACCTCAATGCGTAGGTCAATTGCATGTAGAGTCCCTGCACAGGCTATGATAATCCATAACATATGACTATGCAGGTATTCGCGCGTGATCTGTGACAGATCACCATGGCCTAAGCGCGAATAGTCGCCCAGGACTCCTGTCAGTATCATTGTGGGTCCACCGGATACGCAACACGCGGCAAGTGGATTGTACGGCATTATGGCATTATGATTGACACTGCTGTCACTGTACATGATCCTATCGAATTCGCCGCCTGTCCACCGCGTTATTCTGGTTGTTTCAAAATAGGTTGACAACATTGCTACTTCCATGCCTGAATATTGTCCAAACATCGTCTGTGTGATCGTAACCGGCACCCATCGGCCGTCCTCCTTGCGCCGGCCTAATAGCAGCATATTGCTAGTATAGCGGCCCAGTGTTCATTTTTGTGACAAAAAATTATGGTTGGGTTTCAATGGGTGGTGTAGCGAGTGCCTTATGACGAGCGTAGCGATACTCTACGCAGTGGTCTTCTTGCCGGTGGACTCAACAAACACCTTGACAGAGTTCTCGGCAAAGCTCCACAGGTCGTCGGCGTCGCTGTTGGGCCACTCGACAACGCGGTTAAGCACCTTGCACGGCACGTGGGCGAGCGTCTTGGGGTCGACATCGGCGCGCTCCTTGCCCTCCTCCTTGGCCTTCTTGCGGGCCTCAAGCTCAGCGGCAACAAGCGCGGGATCCGGCTGGGTGCTGTCCTCCAGCACAGCGGTAATCTTCGGGACAAGACCAGCGCGCATGTGGATGTTCACCAGGGTGTGCAGGTGCTCAATCTGGAAGGTCTTGGACTTGCCGTCATAGAGCAGCTCCTCGGCGCCCAGGGCAAAGTTGTTGTAGATGTCGCGGCACACCTTCTCAAGGAGGCAGCGGGCCTTGCTCGCGACACGCAGGGACAGATCGGCGTGATTCTGCTGCAAGTAGTAGCTGATTTGCTGGCTCACACCCTGACGGAGCTTGGCATCACCATCGACAGCCACAGCAGGGGCGGCAGCCTCAGCAGCCGGAGCGTCAGCGGCATCAGCAGTAGCCTCAGCAGCCGGAGCGTCAGCGGCGGGAGCAGCAGCCTCCGCAGCAGGGGCAGCAGCCTCAGCGGCGGCCTTGCGGACCTGCTTGCGCACGTTAAATTCAGCCATCGTGGCCTTGCGGACATTGGCCGTGGTAGTCTTCACCGCAGTGTCCACCGCCGACGTCAGCTCGTCCTTGGTAAGCTCGTCGCGGGTCGCAGCAACCTTCTTCATAAAGCTTGGCGAACCGCGCAGCAGGGGCCACGAGGCGAGCTCGGTAACGTCGCCCTTGGTAAGGTGCTCAACAGTAATGAGCGTCTTCTCGCCGCGCTGCGACACGCCGTGGGCCATCACATCGTTGATAACCCAGCATCCGATGGCGTTAAGGGCCGGGATGCACTTCTTGGACATGCGGATCGTTTGGCTCACGGCGAGGTCATTGAGAATCTTGGACTCGTTGTAGGCCTTCTTGTTCTTGTCGTCAGTCACATACTTCTCGGCGGCAGCAACCTCCTCGTCGGTCGCGGGGCGCTCGCGGAGGGTCTTCTTGTCCGTGCCATCGGCCTGGGGCACCGCAACGGACTCGCGCACCATGCGCTTCTCAACAATATGCTTTTGCTTCTTGAAGGCGTTGACAACCTCCTTGTGGGACTCGCCAAACTTCTTCACGTCTTTGTTCAGCAGCTCCTTGACCGCCTGCTTGGTGCGGGACGGGGGCGTCATCACACCTCCATTCTTCACCTCGATATGGCGACGGGTAGGGGTCTTGACGGGCGCAGCCGGAGCGGCAGGTGCGGCCGCAGCCGGGGCAGCAGCCGCGGGCTTGGCGGCAGCAGCAGCAGGCGCAACTGCCTGCTTAGCCATAGCCGGGGCAGCGGCAGCAGGGGCCTGCTTGCCGGCGGGCTTGGCAGCCTGCTTAGCAGCGGGGGCCTGCTTGGCAGCAGCGGGGGCGGCGGCCTGCTTGGCAGCGGCAGCAGCGGGCTGCTTGGGGGCAGCGGCGGCGGGGGCGTTAATTTGGGCACGAGGCATTGGAAGTCAACAGGGGTTGTCCAGATATATGTGTCAGGCACTAACTTCAAACGTAAATTTGACCCCTGTGCAGACGACCCATGCATGGAGGCCATTTTTAGCCATAAAAACGGCCGATGGAGGTGGTGTGGAAAAAATAGTACACTTTGTCCTGTCGCTACTCGTCACCCGAACCACTGGGCGTCATAATCGCGGCGATTTCATCCTCATTACGGACATTAACACCTGCTGGTGTAGCCGCTGCGGGCGTAGCTGCTGCAGCGGGTGTAGTCGCTGGCGTAGCCGCTGGCGTAGCCGCAGTCTTAGTAGCGGCAGCAGCTTTGTTTGCCTCTTGCATCGCGAGGATTTGCTCGCGGGTAAATGCAGGTGATTCAGATGATGCAGTGGGTTGCGGCGGAGTACTCTGTGGGGTGCCCGCAGGCGGAGTAACACTTACAGGTTGTGTCGGCGTGTTCGGTGATGTTGCCGCATCACCGCTGGTCTGCGGCCGGGGCTTGGGATTGGAAAACAACCATCCGCACAGAATCACCACAAGGATTACCGCAACAACAATCATTGCGATACCAAAGTTTGTTGTGTACCACGGGCCTTGTGCTGCTGGCGGTGCTGCCATACGGTCAACGCGCCTGTCATCCATAATATCAGGCGTTACCTGCACGGGCACATATCCGCTCATTTTGTCCACTCTGTTTGCCCACGATCCGTAATATAATTAGATTAGTATGGTCTTAAATAGGATATATGTATAGTCGAGGGTAAAATGGAGGAGATAGGAAAACTGCTCGCACAAGTCCACCGGCGCGTGGAACGTTACTCAGAAAAGGCGAAAGGTGCTCTTGATGACGCAAAACGCGATACGATAGCCGAACTACTAGGGCACACCGACACAATTATCAAGCTGACCGTCGCGGCGCGCAAGGACATGACGCCCGAAACAGTGGCGGCCGTTTATGATACAGTGGAGGGGTCCTTGAGTGACTATCACGCCGCGATCGCAGTTATCGGCGACTCCTCAATTATCCGACGGGCAACGTCAAATCTTACCACGGCTGATGAGGTTAACCTACAGCTTATTGCATCACAGGCGAGCGAGGCAATCAACGAGTACCTTGCTGTAGACTTGCGCAGCAGTGTGCTCGCGGACACTCGTGATATGGACACCCAAACTGTTGTAACCTATATTAAGACCGCGCCGATAGGGATTTGCGCGGCAACTCTCATTGCCGACCGCGGCCTGCGCAAGCATGTTGCGGCCGGGGCTCTCGAAGATGCAAAAAACAACGCACTCGGCGTGTCAGAGCGCACTTTGGACACAAACTTGCCGCCGATACAGCCGCTGACCGAGCCCGCGACGGAGGACGCGCTGGCTGCGTCATGGGGAGTCCCTAATTTTGCTGCCACGCGGGTCATAGTTATCCGACATCCGCCAACACAACGGTTTAACTGGAATGCACTGTTGATCAAAAACACTGCCAAGGGCAAATATGGTGGGCTTACATCGGAGGTGCTGCGCCGATATGCAACTGTTATTGACAAACCGAGCGGCGTCAGTGCCGACACCGCTACAACAACCGCCGTCGACGGCGAGTCCGCATACATTGTTGAAACATACGACGGTGTACATTACCACGCATGGAATGGCGGTGCGGAATGCCCAGTCGATGTTGTCCGGCACTTTGTTGGCGGTTACTATGATCGCGACCGTGTTTATCACCGTATCATGGAGGAGTCAATCGTAAAGCGTATGAATGATCCATTTGCACAGTCAGTTGCATCGCAATATGCCGACTCCAAAACAGAATACACCGGCGACACGATACTAAAAGCCGCCCGAATGCTACTCCTATCGCGTGTAGCCGACGCCGCGCCAACGAGCCGCGCGCAGTATCTTAAGGTCGCGTTGGATCGCGACGGAAACACCGACCTGCTTATGCAGCGCGCATTTACGCAGGTGTCGGCATCGTTGCGCGAAACCCTACATCGACACTCGTCCGTGATGGCATTCCTAAAGATCTTTGAAAAGCATGTTAATGCAAAGGCGCCGACAGACGCCGAGTTTGCAAAATATCCGAACCCAAAATCCCTTGTTGATATTGCGATTGGTGCGACACTTGACGCAACGGTGCCTGAAGCCAAGCGTGTTAAGACATTTTCAACACTCGACAAGACACTCGCAGACTATGTCCGCGACGCAAATCGGGAGTATATTTAATTACGCATTCGGTTGTTCCGTAGTATAAATAATTAAAATGCGCCGTGGACTTAACACCCGTACGGTCGCAAAGCCGGTGCCATTTACCGTGGCGCCGCCCGCCGCGCAATCACGCGCATTGATCCGTTCTGTTACGCCTCCGACAATCCACCCGTCAGCGGCATCCGCGGCCGCACCCGCTACGGCCGCACCCGCTACGGCCGCACCCGCAGTGAATCAGCCTGTAGCCCAACCCGCGAATCAGCCTGTGAATCAACCCGTGAGTCAACCTGTTGCTACGCCGGTTGCGGTGCAACCAGCTACTCCAACTGTCCCGGCTCAAATTACACCGCCGGCCGAACCCCGTCGTGCGCGCGCCCGGCCAAAGGCTGTGCCTGTTGTGACGCCACAACGATCGCCTGCCGATGCAACAGTAGACTCAACCGACGCGCTTATTGCCGAGTGTTTTGCCGAGGCTATTGATGCTGAACAAAGTTTGCCGGCCGAGCCAGCAAAACGCGTAAAGGCCCCGAAACCGCCAGTTGTCAAAAAGTCCACGCGTGGTCCGGGCCGTCCGCGCAAACAGGATATCTCGTCAACCGCAAACATTGCCGGCATTGTACAAACCCCGCTGGATGTGACAAACACGCTTGAACTCAAGCACCACACGCCATCGGTGTTTCGCAAGCTCGTTATGAGCCTGCGCCTGTATAACGTGTCAACTGTTGATATTCTGTTTGACAAGTCCGGCCTGCGCATCCGCACGGTGTGTAGTCTAAAGAAGAATCATATCTATTTTGACGTTGATGGCACGTGTGTGTCCTGGTATTACTGTGCCGAGCCCATCGCGGTTTGCGTAAAGCTTGAGTCACTCGTTGGTATCATGGCTCCCGTCGGCAAGAATCACACGCAGATTATGTTTATCATTAAGAACGCCGACCGGTCCAAGCTGTGGTGCATCATGCAGGAGTCGGAGATGGGCGGGACTATTCGCCACCAGATTGACACAATCACGCGCCGTCAGGCTGATATTCATGAGTTTACTGACGATGAGATTGATTACCCAATCAAGTTCCGGTACATCTCGGCCGAGCTAAAGAAGCTTGTAGCCAATGCAAGCAAACTGGCGGACACAATCAAGATCCAAAAGGAGGGCGGTGATACGGACCTTATAATCACTGTTGTCCACGAGGGGTTGTCCGTAGACTATCACTATCCCGCGGCAAAGATTGGACTGATCTGCCGGCTGGAAGACCCAGATGACATTGTCAGTGCGACTGTGTCCACGCGACATGTAAAGCAGTTTACTGACACAATCATTGGCGACGACGTTATCATCTCCGTTGATAAGGCCCGAAATATGTGCTTTATGTCAGCAACCGGCAAGCGCGATGACCGCTACACGTTTACCGCGCGCGTCTTTATCAAGCTTAATGCGTAAGGAGTCGTGTACCGGCGTACGCTAGCATGCCAGTACACTCAACACCCAACACAGGACATTTTTTCCACATTCGGTTGTCCGCGGCGTAGTGTATAAGGTGAGCTACACTGGACAAAAAATGTCGTCAACTGTGACTACCACAATCCCTGTCAACGAGGCAGGGTCACTAATCTTTGGCGTCAGTGGCGTCAAGGTTGTCCATGCCTGTATTCGGGCGGGCGAGTCTCCACTGTCATATGCCTTCCCAGTTTACACCAGCACTGACTACACTGAACGCACAATGTTGGAGTTCTTTGGTGACCGTCCGTTCCATAACAACCTTACAAAGGGCGGTTATCGGGTCTTTGTGGATATTGTACATGAGGTTAACGGCACGATGCCATCACTACACATGGGTGTTGTCGGCGATCTTAAGTGGGCGGAAGGACAGACCGAACACACCGAACCCGTCACCGTGCGCGGGCCGGATAGGACGGCAAAGAACCTTACGCTCGTGTATCAACGCGCGCGATGTGGCCTGCGGCAATAAGCGACTCCACAATCTCGGTTATTTTTTGCACGGCTCGGAGATGATAAACTTCCAAATCACAGCAAAGTCGGCTTAACTCAAGCAGTTCGTCAGCGCATTTGTCCATATCCGCTGAGAATGTGCCGGCCGTCGGTGAATCCCCGGCAAATTGGTGCAACGGGACAATGTCAAGACCGTGGTGACTGATTGTGTCATTAACCAACCGTCGTAGTTCGGTGTGGTATATCATACACCCATCTGTCATAAGCGGGTCACATCCGAGATCGCGCAGTGTATCGTGCAGGGTGGAATTGCCTGCATCAATAAGATAACATACACCGAGAGCCCGCGGGCCGCCTGCCAGAGTGGTTAGTATGCCACGATATTGTACACCGCGCAGTTTGCATCGGGCCCACTCCAGGTTTGCGATTGCCGCCCGGAATGATGATCCTGATGCATGATGCGTGGTTGCGTCGCTGCCAGCGCCAATTTTGACAACCGCGCCGCCCGAGATGTACCCGCCGCCGGTAATTTTGTCCATCATGTCCGCCACCGGACAACCTTTTTCTCCGCTACAGGTCATTTGTTTTGTTGACGGATTCATAATATATCACCAATACTATATGCAGGAGAGAGTTTACGAAGGTAGCATAATGTTGGGTGGTGGAGCCAGCGGAGCCAGGGGTGGCAACAAAACAGGTGGTGCCGTGCAGTCGTTAACGCGCCTGGAGTCGGTACCAGAAACAATTAGCGAATGCAGTATTGTCGCGGGTGATGGCCCCACGTGTATGGACGCTGATGCATCGGCAAAGATTACCACTGCGCTTGGTGTCACAACAATTGACGAGGCAAAGACCGCCGTTGGCTGTGACAGCGAGCGTTGCCTTGTGGAACGCGCGGCACAACAGATTGGCCACAAAAACGCACGGGCGATTATTGGGCGGTATTTCAAGATTGACGGTCCGACGGACGCCAGCCTGTTGTCAAATGTTAACATTGACACCACACTGGAGCAGTGGGCCGAGAAGTTTCGCGACTTTTACCCCTACAACTTTAACATGAAGAACTACACCAAATACCACTATGAAAACGGCCGCGTGGAGGATGGCCCGGACACACTGGCCACAGTCAATGTGGGTGAGCTCTATCGCAAGGGTGTCCGCACGGCCGCGTGTGTGATAAACACCGATGTGTATCAGGGTAACGGCGAGCACTGGATGTGTCTGTTTGTTGACATGCGCGAGCCCGGCAAGGCCACCGTGGAGTTCTTTAATTCGGCCGGCGGGTGTCCGCAGGTTGCCTGGCAGAATTGGCTTGTAAAGACAAAGGAGGAGCTTGAGGCGGCGGGTATTGCCGATGTGCAAATCTGCGGATGCAGCAAGATTATACACCAATCCAGCATGAGCGAGTGTGGTGTTTACTCGTTGTACTATATTTGGTCGCGCCTCAATGGAGTCACCTGGCGCGAGTTGTCATCGGTTAAGATCCCCGATAAGCTTATGTTTGAGTTCCGGCAGCACCTGTTTACGAACCCGATCATTGACGGCGGTAAGTTTGACTGGGATAAATATCAGAAGCGCGTCCGGATTAAGTGGCAATAAGAATATAATGTGGCATGTTTTGATTATTATAATATTCTTCAGTGTGTCATAGCTAATGAGCGCTGCGAGTGTGCTTGGTGCCGCGGAATACGTCGGTCTCGGCGGCGATGCTTACTATGATGGCGGCTATGACAGCGCGGTTTTTGGCGGCGGCGAAACTTCGTGGATGGGAGTTATCGGCTGGGGACTCCTCCTTGTGATTGTCCTTATTGTCATCTGGCGTTTCAGCGAGTTCCGCAAGGATCGCGTGTGTGTCTCCACAGACCTGCGCGACTACTGGCCCACAGGCTACTTTGGCCTGCCGGCGCTACCTGGCAACGACTATCTTCCGGCGCTTAGTCAGTATCTGCCACGCGAGGGACTGGAGGTTCCTGAGATTAACCGATCGCGAACCGATGACATTCTGATGCAGGCCAGCCGCGGCTACACAGTGTAGTGGTGAAAAAAATGTCATTAGTGATACAGCCATGGTGTTTCCATGGCTGTGATACAGATACCACATTACGTATTTTTTGAAAGTAATTGCCATACAGTATACAGCTGCGATGAACGGACTGGCGACGTTTGCGCTCGCAATCGTTATCATAATCATTATCCTGTTTTCGCTTGCATACACACTCTCGCACCACGAGGGTTATAAGCCATGCTATGGTGACTGCAATACAACCCCACTCCCGCCGGCGGGACTTGTCCGGCTGAATCCGTTTCATTGGCCGTACAGTGCGTTTAGCGATCCAATGGCCCCATACCGCATGCCTGGTGCGATTATTGCATCGGCACCGTTAACCAACCTGTTCACGCCGGATCACGTGGTGTTGACAAACTGATGTATTGTGTCAATGATTCCACGCACTGTAGTAATGCCGATTTTTTGACCCAAACGATTACGCTCACCGTCCTCAAATAGTTCTGCGATAGAACGCGATACAGACATATCGGCATATAGTCGTTGTATCGCACTGCGGATATCTGTGTAAACTATCCAAACCATTAGGCATCCAACGCCGCTAAACAGACACACTACGGCTAAACAGGCAAGGGCTAGCACCGACATGGGTGGCCTATTTTGCAATATTTATTTATGTTTAATAGACAATCACCGCTCAGTATACCCTCTCCAGTCAGTTGACAACATGCCCAGTGGTGGTGCCCGCCGTCGTCGCAGCCGCAAGGCCGCCTCTTCCAAGAAGTCGTCCCGCAAGAGTTCTCGCAAGCACTAAGGTGTATTGCATTGTTAATGGATCTTAGTGTCCGCTAGCATTGAACCTATTTATGCCGCGTTACTAACGCATTTTTTGTTGCGCGAGCTAATTTCGACATGGCATCCCATTGCGTGTGTATTACATACTGTTGTGCTTAGCGAGTGCAACAGCTCGTTGCAACCATTGCGTCGATTCGCTCGGTTAGCCAAAGCCGGTGTCCGATTTCAATCCACATACTGTCAAAACCCGCGATGGCGTGACATCCCGCGCATAGTACGGACACCGCAACCGCGCAGTTTGTACTCGTATCACTGCCGGCCGCGCTAATTAGTGCAATCACACGCGCGCAGTCTGGCGTGGCCCGGTGCGTCCGCGCATAGTACACAATACGCAGTGCGTAACAGATAACCTTTGCGGTAGTCATTGCGTAAAATGGCCGGGACCCGAGATCCAATTCAGCGATCGTACTGCGCGTCCATTCCTGAAGCGTCTCAGCCGGGAGTATCATCTGTAATTGGGTCACAATTGATGCGATTGTTTCCTCCGGTGGCTCTGGGTGTTGCGTTTCAATCAATCTCCGCATAACCAGGCAGTAAAACTGAGCCACCGAGCATGTGAGCGTGTGCTCGCCGACAAACATCTTTGTGTAGTATGGAATGTAATCGGGTGACGCAAAGAGAAACGCCACGCTGCTGGCGACAGGGAGATTGATGCTCGCCACACTCTCGGCCGCGTGAATACCAAGGGCTACACTCCGCGGATCAGCGTGCCATCTCGGGTCCGTAAGTATGCGCTCGGCGACTGTGCTCATCTTGTCGCGCGGTTTCTCAATCTCACTGATGCCATTTTGTGTCCATTCTGTGATGCGATCAGCCAGCGTACGCTGCTCCGGGACAGTAAACATTGCCATAATACAAACGACAAGGTCTCCATTTTCGGTCCAAAGTGGCGGGTCCTCGGTTGGTGTACCCCTACCATATGCATCCCCAAGGAAAAATCCGCGGAGGATCTGGCGATATTTCTCATCCATCCAATAAAATAGTACTTGGACAAACTACTATAGTATTATAGTATTAGAGTAGGCTCCAATTGTCAATGCCTCACCACATAACGCGGAACAACACAAACTTCCCCCTACAAGTTTTAGACTACTTTAGGGGGTTAAAGGAGCCCGGTGTGTATGGATTCCTTAAGTATTACCAGTATATGACAATGAAATTTGTCACAGAGGTTGACACCGGCAGTAAGGGTCTCCTCATCTACCATGACATGGGTTTGGGCAAGACCCTGCTGGCCGTGGCGATTGCCATCGAGATGATCTCAAAGGGTCTGCGCGTCATTATCATGCTAACGAAATCGCTCCAGGAAAACATGCGCGAAACGGTCAAGATGTATATCCGGCTGCGGCGAGAGAATGACCCGATGTGGGCAGTCGGCGGGATCGCCGAATCCGACTGGGACTCATGGATTGGCGCGAATTTCTCGTTTGTCAGCATGAACGCAAGCAACATGATCGAGCAAATGCAACGCGCGGCGACAGTTGATATTGATGGACTTGACGCCGTGCTTGAGGATCGCCTGGGTACGGTTGCGTCAATGACCACGCTGGATGGTTACGTACTTATTGTTGATGAGGCACACAACCTGTTCCGTGCGATTACAAATGGCAGCAAGAACGCGATGGGAGTTTACGACCTTGTTATGCGGTCGCCAAAATGCCGGTTCTTTCCGCTGTCGGGTACGCCGATTGCCAGCGACCCATTTGAGATGGTCCCCTGTTTTACGATGCTCTCGGGCGACCGGAACCTTCTACCTGACTCATACTCGGAATTTCACAAGCTATTTATCTCGGCCGACGGTAAGTCCGTAAAGAATGCCGATAAATTACAAAACCGTATCATGGGGTTGGTTTCGCGCGTGTCAAAGGAGTCGCGCCCCGGGGCCGGCGTTGGTCGCGTGTCTGAGAATCTTGAGGCACTGAATGCCCTGCCAGACTCGCTCCCAATCAAAACTGTGCGTGTCCGGATGGATAATGTGCAGTTTGGTACCTACATGATTGCACGCGACGCGGAGATGGCCGAGGGCCAGAGCAGCGGGTCAACCCAATGGCGCGCACAGGGCCCGCGCGGGCCACCGCCATCAAACCCAATGAACAAACCCAAGTCGCAACGGTCGTCAACCTATCGCGTGCGGACCCGGCAATTTGGTAATTATGTCCCCGGCGCGCGTTCGCCCAAGTTTGAAACAATCTTGCAGAACGTCACCGCGCACGGCGCGACACTCGGATTGGTTTATTCGGAGTATGTAACCGGCAGCGGACTGACGCCATTTGCGGAGTTTCTACGCGAGCATGGGTGGGTCGAGATAAAGGCCCCGGCAAAGATTGGTGCGGCCTCGCCAAATGTTGGTTATTCGGCGGAATGGTATGAGGGCGGCGCAGAGGAAGTATCGGGTGACTCAATGACGTCAGTTGTGGAAAGCGTTGATTCAACCGATGATATACCTGACGAAATCATAAGCCATTCGTTACCAACCCCCGTGCCGACTCCAGAAGGGTCACCGCGCGACGGCGGCAAGCGATTCGCAATCTACTCCGGTAATATCAGTACGGAGGAGCGTGACATGCTTAAGATGATGTATAATTCGCCGCAGAACGCCCACGGCGGCATCATTGACCTGCTCCTTATCTCGGCGACCGGCACAGAAGGACTGGACCTTAAGCGCGTCCGGCATATCCACATTATGGAACCCTACTGGACATGGCTGCGCATCCGACAAATTATCGGTCGCGGTGTGCGTAATGGATCGCATGTTGACCTGCCGCCGGAGGAGCGCAATGTGCAGCCATATATTTATCTTGCAGTCCCGCCGATGGGCGTTGAATCGGCGTCGCCGACTACTGACGAGGAGCTTTACAATGATGCCATCGCCAGCGCCGCGCTAAACGAGAGTGTGACTGACATCTACCCAGCGGTGAGCATTGAGTGCCTGTCCAACGGGTGCACCGGCTGCCGCACATGTAATCCTACTGACCGCCCGCTGTACACTCGCGACATCCACAAGGACATACTAGCGGCCGACCCGTGCACGGCCGTTAATGAGCGCAAGGTAACCGCTACGGAGACTGTAATCGATGGCAAGAAGTATTACTATGCGGTGGTACCTAACACGCCGTTTGGGTACAATGTGTGGTATTATAATGAAAAAATCAGCGCCCACATGCCATTGCGACAGGATGACCCCGCGTTTATGGTTGTTATTGGGATCGCCCGCGGTACAGCTGACACCAATAATACAGATAAGTAGTATTCAAAGTGCATGTAGAATGCTGTGCGCCAGCGCCCACATGCCGTTGCGACAGGATGACCCGGCGTTTGTTATCGGAATTGCCCGTGGTACAGCTGACACTACTGCCAAAGGTGCTTCTTGATCGGGCCGGACAGTATGTGCTTTACAAGCGACGGTCGGCGGCGTATATAATCCGCGAATCGGGCCTTTCCGTCCGGCACGTTGTCAATAAACCCCTCGTAGTAGATGTCCTGCCCGTAGTATGCGCACAGTGAAAACTCATAGGGTATTGTTTGCATTTTTTGCACACGTATGCCACGCGAAATGAAAACATACGAGATAAACAGGTGGGTAATATTTCCGTTGCCGAGCTCAAATGAGTGTTCTATTTGGCAGTTTATGTCATAAACACGCTTGCGGACTATCGCAAACTCTACTGGTATGGCACGCATGTTGTAAATCGGCATTGTGTTAAAGTTAAACTGCACTAGATATCGACCCATTGGTTCATGGATATTAGGCTGCCGCGGAAATCGAATGCTTTCAGCGCCGCTCCTCAAGTCGATGCATCCTGGATACCCAAACGTTAGTGGCATCGGGCCGGCACGCATGAAGAGGCTAAACCTCTCCGGCCGGACGCATGCAAATGTTATACCAGTAACTGCAAGTAATCCAGGAGTAGTCGTTGCAAAGCTGCTGCCCGGTAATTCAAAACATGTTTGTTCAGAGTTTACAGGTAGTTGTGTGTACTGTACTGGAGTCGACCAGTGTAATATGCGATGACCGGCATACTGCATACCAAATGAGCGTGCAATGACTGCCGAGTACAGGCGCCGGGCATATTTGCCGTGCAACGTGCGTGCCCGGTACATGCGATACTGTAGAATACAGTGAGTGTCGTGGCAAACCATCGACATGCGGCAGACATCGCGCAAGGGCACATCGCGCGAGTCGGCGATCCACTGCGTGGCAACAACCAACCCCAGTGGGATAGCGTATGTTTCCTCCATGATGTGGTTACAGAGTTCATTATTGTCACCGCTTAGATCAATTGTAAAAAATAGCGTCTGTAATTGAGCGCAGCTCGTCAAGCATGTTGGATTGAGATAAAGTTTGTTGGTGAGTTCTCCACGCAGATAAACTGCATACGGAACGCGATACGGTTGCCCGCGTACATTAGCTGTGCAGTCCACGGCCCGGGGCCGATTGCAGTAAAGTCCAACCCGGCCGCGCCGGTCACTGTAAAGGTTGTATCGTCAACAAAGGTTGTCACAAACATACCGTCTTGCGAATTCACCGCATTATTGACGGCCGTGATAGGGCTGGCAAAATCAGCGCCGAGCACAGGCAGACCGGGTGCTGCGAGTACATAGGGTGTAACCTGCGGGACAAGCGAAAAGAATGTCCAAACCGTCACGCCGGGCGTTGTAATGGTAAACTGCGCGGGGAGTGTGTTGCCGGCGTTTACCACCGAAACCGTCGGCGGCGGGATAACAATCGGTGTCAGCGTATTAGTTGTAGTCGTGAAGATCGGCCGCAAGAACTGGAATGTGATATCTGTAAGCTCATTGAGTGGCTTCCTAAAGTAAAACACACCGCCCTCACCCTCCTTGGCAATTGGCTGCCAGTCCACAGCAAGATTGTTTAGCGTGCTTTGCAGGCCAATGTCAAACTCAAAGTGGTGCGTCGATGACCCGGGTGCAAGCACACCAGTCACACCGACGGGCTGGACACGTACAAACCCGCGCCGAAACAGCCACGGATCAGGCTGCGCCATGGCCGTGAACGTCGGATTATGTAGGAGCCGAGGGAAGTAGAATGGATACATGCGCATACCGATAACCTGCGACACGGAGTTTCCGTTGTTTATCTGCGGGATCGAAAAGGTGATTGACCCGTTAGCGAGTGCCGATCCAGTCGTGCGTGACGAGTCAAAGTAAAGGTAAACATCGTTGATACCGGCGCCGGGCACAGTTGTGGTGGACGAGCTGAGCGTAATGCCGGCCATATTGTATGGCTGCGCGTCCGTGCCATTCTGCTTGCGCAGTGCGGTATTTTGCCAATCATGGGTATCAGGTACAGTCCCACGATTAAACGTCCTGGGCACCTGTTGATAAGGCCCCTGATTAATTGTTTGGCGCGTCCCGGACATCGACATTGTCAGCCTATAATTGGGTTAAAAAATAACTCTAATATCATTCCACACGCTGTACTAATACTCGGGGCGACCCCACCACGGCTTGTTCTCGTATAGGCTGAGTTCGTCATCATAGTAGAATCGGTAAAATGATGCATCCTTTAGTGCGACACCATCGGCGGCCTTGCGATCACGGGCGCGTTTTTGTGCAAGAATCGCCAAACCGCCATCAACTGACTGGTCCAGATCCCATCCGCCGGCGACAACCGGGCGGACCGGTTCATAGCATGTGGAGTATGAGTCAATCTGCGCCTGGTTAATCTGTGACGCGCGCGAGTAAGCGATGGGATTTTGTTGCTGCCACGGCATTGGCTCCGGGAGTGTCTCGGGCGGCGTAATTGGTTTGACTGATGGTGCCGCTTGCGGTGCTGGCGGTGCCGAAGTAGGCGCAGCCTCAAGCTGTTCGCGGCGCGTTGTTGATATAAGCAGAATGGCTGCAATTGTTGCGGTTATGAGCGCCAACGCCTCGCCAATATGTAGGTCCTTAGCGAGGATTACAATCATAAACACAATGAGGATAAGCACATAGGTCCATGGGATGTCCATGGCTGACCAACAATACATACAGTAGATATTTAACGCGGACAAAATTTAGCATGTTGTGTCAAAAAATTGTGTGGTGTTTAGCGCAGCTTACTGAGATATCCTACTGAGATATCCTACTGCGCGCCCATCACAAACGCCTCAATCTCCTCGGGAGTCATTGCGGCTAGCACAGGATTAGCTGCGCTCGCGGCCGATGGAGTGGTCGTCGGCGCGGTCGCCCGCTGCGTAGCACGCGCCGCAACGTGTTCCTCACGTGCAATGTTGCGCAACTTTGCGTCGTCTGCACCGCTGTCGGCGCTGTTTAATGCCTTGCCAAGCTTGTCAAACAGCGCCTTGAGCTTAGGATCCTTTTGTGACTGCTGTGATGCAACCTTTGTGTAGTAATTCACAATCGTGCGGAACTCGCGCGTCAGTGACGGGTTGGTATCTGTTGTTTTCATCACATCGATAACAAACTCATGCATAATGGTCGACGAGTTTTTGCTCTCCACGAAGTTGCGATAATACATTGCAAAGTTCTCACGGAATAGTCCGATGGACGATGTAATCTTGCTAAAGGCAGTGTGACACCGATTAAGCTCGGGAATCTTACGCAGACCCTCAATCGACTGTGTAATAACCGTTGTAAACTTGTCGATATCCGCATCGGGCTCTTGCGTAAGCAGCCACAGCGAATTAACGCTCGTGTAGTAGTCCGTAAGAAAGGCAATAAGCCATTTCCATGTGTTTGCGCCGACGCCCTCAAGTTGCATTGTCTCGCACAGATTCCAGGTAAACGGGAATGGCGACAATTCCCCGCCGGGCGCCGTCATGATAAACCCAAGCTTTGACTTCACTGAGCGGTTCTCGTCCTTGCTCATAAAGTCGCGGCGATAGTCGATGATCGCACCAAGTGACTTAAACAGGGCCCGGCAAGTTGTTGACTGTTTGAATGCCGTGTATTTTTCATGGAATCGAGTGTGTTGCTCTGGCTCAATGAGATCCCATGCATCAATATAGTCATCCATACCACGCGTCGCAGACTCGGCGTCGGTGATAAACGCGAACATCTCCTGCATGTACGTGCGCAGGCTATCAACTGTACCGTTCATACTCGGGTGCTTAAGCAGGGCACAATCACGCAGGCGCTCATGTAGAGCGTACACTTGCTTTACATATCCAAGCATCTTAACATAGCGCGGATACGTGATCGCCAACGGTACCTTGTCGCCGTTGATAATCCCATCAAAGATCTTGGCAATGTCATCGGTGGACTCGCCGGCCAGCTTAATCTTGCGTGTCTTGGTTTGCGCACGCATGGAGTAGTCGTGTATCAATGCTGGCTTGTGATCAATACAAAAAAATGCATACATTGTGTAGCGTACACAGTGTCAACATATATTGCATAGCAATGTACATCAACGCACACTTCACTTAGCAATTGCAGCAGCGTAGTTGAGCGCCTCGTCGCGCAGACTGCGCAGGAGGTCGTACGCCCGATTGCGGTCCGTTGCGTTACTGTTAAGGTACATCGTTTTGATTACATCAATCAGGAGAGCCATTGTTTGACCTTTGGCGTCATTCCGCGCGCGGAGATCACTCACCGTTGTTACCGTCACATCCAGAAAGTAAGCCTCATCGCGATTGGTGATCTGCGTATTGTACTTCATAAAGTATGGAATTGAGCTAGTGATAAGCTCCTCGTGACTGATCGCGTTAGCCATCTTAATCATGTTCTGAGCCTCAAGTACCATTGCCTCTGTCGTATCATCGCGGGCCTTGCGCTCCATCATGGAAAGCAGGCTGCGAAGCGACGCGTTAAAGGCAACGTTAGCAGCGTGCTTGGTGCTCATGTAAGCTGCCGGTTAAGACGATATAAAATGCCCTCACAATGTCCGAATAGAATAATTCACTATATGTCACGAGTGACAACATTCTCGCCAACCCCGTCGCAACCGTCAATGAGACACTTAAGCATCTTGTCGTCCATCTGATTCTGCGACAATCCACTAAACCCTTGGCCTCGCGCGGGCTGTTTCGGTGCGCCCGTCCCGCGGCGCGACATTGACGGTGCGTCATCAAATCCGCCGATGTTTGTCACTTCCTCATCATCCATCGGCGCACTGCGGCGCGGGCGCGAATGTTGAATATCGGCCTCCTCATCATTTTGTGGCCGCGCAGATTTGCGGCGGCTTTCCATTTGACGCATGCGGCGATCGTAACGCACGCCGGCGTCCTCGTTCATTGTCTCATCATCGTCGTCATTTGACGGAATCGCGGGTTTACCCGGTCGGCCGCGTGGGACTCCGGCAAAGACGTTAGCCATCATGTAATCATTTAGTTCATCACCGGTGCGGGTAAAGCCGGCATCGTATTCGCCCTGTTGCACACTGCGCTGGCGCGTGGATTCTGCACGGCTAACATTGCGCTTAAGCATCTTCATAATGTCGGTTACGCCGACAAGCAAGTTTCCGCCTGGCGCAATCATTGTGGGCGTGTTTGTAATTCCACGGTCAGTTAGCGCTTTGAGTTTTGCGGTGTCGGTCGGTGCCTTAACCACATGAAAGCGCATATCCAGACCCTTCAGTACGTCGATATTGTCCAGTATGAAGCGTACAACACTAATGCACTTTGCATTGGGCGCCACTACAAGTTGGTACTCCTGCGGCATGGTGTGTAGTGTGTAGCACAATAGTTTGTCCAAGTATTGTGTGGTATAATATTCAGCCTATATTGTGAAAGCAAAATCTTACAATGTGTGTTGGTAGCCGGAGGTGGAGGGGGTAAAAAATAACCCTACCCCGCCTACTGTAGCCCGGCCGAGATCTTACCAAACAAGCCGATAAGGCTATCGACGGCGCCGATGATTGTTTCAATTGGATCCGCCTGTGTCTTTAGGCGGAGTGTTGACTCGCGATTACGCTCGTCGACGCGCGCCACCACCGCGTCAATACCCGACTGTGTGTCGTAAATATGTTGCTCAAGCAGTTTGCTTATCGTGTACGTGCCGTCAATGTGTAGTTCCCACTCATCGCGAACCTGCCGGATATTGTCGGCGACAGTTTCGCGGACAACACGCAGGCGATCCACAAGATTAGCAATAACCGCGCGGACACACTGTAGCGGCGCCATAATGCCGTTTGTTGTAAACCGGATGGTCCAGTTGCGGATATTGCTCGTTGACACCGATTCACCGGTGCCGGCGATGGTGTTTAGCGGCTCAAAACCCCGCGCAATCGACGCGCAGTTTACCGCGATCTGCCGGCCGCCATTACCGCGCTGATTGCCGAAACGCGAGTCAATCTTAACTGTGCACTCAAATGAATGGTGTGGCCCGAGCACAAATGCGATTGCGTGGGGTTCGCATGGGTTCTCCATGCGTTTTCCGCCAATCTGCTGTAGTTGGCCAAAGGGTACGTCAAGGGGAGAGTCAGTTTCGTTCTTTATGCGAAACCTGTAAACCGCATCGGTCGGTGTTGACTGCATTACTGGCGTCACAATCATGCGCGTCCGAAACAACTCCTCGACGCGCGAGATAAATGGGTCTGTGGTTTTGATGTCGCCATCACAGTAAAATCCGATAACTGACATCTCGCTCATCATTGTGCGGCGGATTGCATTAGCCACGGAGCTACCCACGCCACTAAGGTCAAATTCGCAGATGTATGGGGTAAATTTCGGGTCCGGCAGCAAGTGCGCATACTTTTGTGGAACCCCTGACGGTGCAAGTGACTTTGTGTGGAGCTTTCCAACAGTGACGGGCTCGACCATGGCGTGATCTACTTACAACCAATGTATATTCTCACCCTATTAGTTTTCAAATGTGGATATTGACCGATCGTAAAAAATAACGGCACACTCTATAAGTGGAGAGCATCATGGAGAATGCAGAGTATCGCTACGAAATGGACTGACCGGAGTGAGGCTGTGAGCTAAGGGAGTGAATGAGCGTAATGAGCACAGAGCATCATTGCAGTGAGCACATCATATTCAACACCAACGTACTCATTCGCATGCCGTCGATCCGCCACTGTTCGCGAATCTCCGCGCCATACATCTGCTGTACAGTACCGGCGTCGCGACCCTGTGCCCAGTCGTTAAACTGCTTTAGGTTTTCAATAAGCTCCTTGTTGTGTGTGCACTGTGCAATCTGCACGCCGGCATATGCGGATGCGATGGTCATTTGCAGAACGCGTAGGTCTTGTGGGCAACCATTAAACGAGTAGGTTAACGATCCGAATGTTGCACATCCGCCGTGGATCGGCACCGCGCGCAATGCCAGCGTCAGCCGCCGGATATCCTCCTCAAAGTTTGTGATGTACAGCGTGTGGATGGCAGTGGCGTCTGTCACGGGTACAAACACGTGCGCGATCTGCATAACCGTCATGTCGCCGACTGTGACACGCTCAATATCCTCGGTAGGATAGGCACCGGCATACTTTAATGACGTACCGAACCCATTAAACTGCGAGATCTTTTCTGCGCCGATAACGGCATTAAGTGAGTAGTCACCCGGCGCCGGCGCAATGAGGAGCAACAGCAGGCACTCCGGGCGAACAAGCATAATAGTTTCCTCATATGTGCAAGCATTCTTAAACGTCCACCCGCCGACATCGTAGTTTGCTGGCACAATATGCAACACACCGTTGGCGACATCATCATAATCGGTGTCCTCCACATATCCAATTCCGCGGATTTGTCCGGATGACGGCGCGTCACGCTGGTGGAAGCGCCTGTAAACAACGGACTGTCGGCGCCACGCGGCATTATCGATGTTTTCGCTCACATAGTAAAAGTAACGCAGAATACAGGCTAGCGCAAATGTGTTTTTTTCCGCAAATACATGCTTAAACGTCGGCTCCGCAAATTTGTCCATGTTTGCCTTGCCCATATACTCATAGTTGTAGCCGTTGTACCACATGTAGGCTATCATCGTCGCGATTTGGATGCGCGTGTAGGCGTGTGATTCAGTGCGGTTTTGCGGCAGTGGCGCCACGACAACATCGGCCATCGTGCGGTGGGCCTCCATAATTAATCGGTTAATCGTGGGGATAATCTTGCCAAAGATCGTGTCATTGTCATAGTGCTCCGGCGACTCAAAGTATGACTGAAACGAGTCATAAACGTGGCCCGTGCGTACGACGGGCCGGCAGATGCTAACCATCTTTACATCCAACGATCGGGTGGTCTTAACGTCAAAACCAGTAATGGCCTCACGCAGAGTCCGATCCGCAGCAGTCTTCCATGGCATCAACATCGTGTTTGCCCATGACTATATGTTTGCCATTGTCGATATGGTAAAAAATGCAAGCTGTCTAATCATCAAGCCCTGGACGGACAGGGGCGACAATAACCAGCATGCACCCGTAGACAATAACGTGCCACACAGTATGACACGCCGGATACATCACATAGTTATGGAACCAACTACGCGTGCGGAGTTCACCATATATGCTGAAGACCAAGCCAAGGAGAAACCACCAAAGGATACCGAGCCCATATCGGTGCGCAATCAACTGCGGCAAGAACCACAGCGCAGCCACAACGGCGACCACGCGGTCGATCCAAAGGTACACATCGCTCCATTCCTCATACAGGCTGTCAGTGTAATAGTGCTTGAGTTCGCTCACGTGCATCAGCATACTGGCGAACATGACGGCGGAAATGACAATCTGGTCAATCGGATTCGTTGCCACCATCAGCGGGATAATCCCAATGAGGTTGGAAACTGTCAAGATGAGTTGCGGGTACATTGCACGGATAGTAACCCCCCAACACAATTCAAACGTAAAAAATGGAACCACAATGAGCCCCTAACGCCGGCACGGAGCATTACGACGATAGTCGAACGCCGCTGCACCGACTTACGACGAGAGCGAACGAAAGATCGAACGATGGGAGTGAATGAACGAGGCTTTGGCCGAGTTCATGAGCGATCAGAGTGAGATCTGAGTGAGCGATTGGAGTGAGTCAAGCGTACTTACGCTCGATGCTGTCACCGAATGTCCATCCAGTGGCACACCCCTCATCATAAACAGCCTCCAGTTGGTCAAGTTCCTTGCGCCAATGCATACTGCCGCGGAAGGGTCCAGCCGCGCAGTCAGCCTCGTGTTGGTCATATTCGCGCTGTATTTCGGCCAGTTTTTCCTGATATTTTGCAAGGGATTCGGCAGATTTGTTACGGTCAGACAGGTCAATAAGGTAGTCATAATTGGCATCGTCGCCCGTCGCGGCCTGGACGATTTGGTCGGTCGGGATAAATCCGGGATCGTTAATCACAGGGCGCTTATACTTTGTGTATCCGCCGGCTGTCAGGCTCTCGATCATCTCAGGGACAGTACGTTTGGCGAAACCGAGCCCGTTGGACTCCGTAATGTACCGGACAATGTTTTCATAGTATCCAATACGCAGTCGGTACATGATACTCAGGCGGTCAACCCGGCCAGTGTACATGCTGCGCCGGTGCGGATACCATGCGTTGAGTACGTCAATATACCGCTCATACTCAATAACCGCACCTGTGTGACCCATAAGGTTAATGTTATGGTACATCACATCATACAGTTTGAGAAATTCACCGATATCCTCGCCGTTGGAGTGGATTCCATCAATGACGCCCGGCCGCAGGCGTACTTCAATATGTACTGTCTCGGCGGACAGGTTATGCACCGATTCATAGATGTGCGGCGCCTTTTCTGCGCGTTTTTGGAGGCTAACAAGATAGTTTAGCGTCCAAGTGCGCAAGGGGAGTTCTGTAATGATAATAAGGTTACCCTGCACAGTCCATTTGCCGTATGTTGTGTCACCAAAAACTTCACCAGTCCATGGTGTCGTAATATTACGGTAAGTGTACACTGGCAATTCCGGATGGTCACTCCGGTTTGACATATAGTCCGTAGAGTCAAGTGCAATACGCGTACGAATCGCGTTAATCACAGACTTAACGTCGCGGGCCCATAGTTCAAGCTTCCAGCCGTGCGCTGGCAGACAAGTGGACTCGCAGATTGCCATGGGGATAATCGGGCAAAAGTACTTTGGTTCACAGCGTTTGCCGTCCTCAAAGTTAAAGTCCAGCAGGTTGTAATCGTCCGCCGGAAACAGTAGGGTTGTAAGGCGGGCGTTGTCGGTTAAACACACATATCGACTGCTACCGTGCGTTTTGCCACCATCGACGCGGGCGCCGGCCATACCGCAGTCGCGGATAAGCGGTAACTGCACTCCACCGGGATAGCGTTGCATGCGGCAGAACAGGCTGCCCTCCATAACTGCCTCTCCGTGATGGTAGTTCTCCTCCAGTGACACGGCGCCGGCAAACTGGCTAACCTTCATTGTTTGGCCGCGCTTAAGACGCCGGACAATTGAGTGTAGGATCTTGCGACCCGCTTGATTCTGGCCGTCGATTACATGCGCAAGCTTGCGGTCAAGATTATCAAGCTGAAATGCATGTGTGTCGATACGCAAGTGTGTACTGCACGGAATCTTACGCGTGCGGTCAATAAGCGCCATTTGGTCGGCATTAAGGGCAAGTGGTACATGCCGGAGGGCTACCTTGCGCTTGTCTGGGTCGTCACCAAAGTAAATATCAAACCAACGCGACTGCGTCACAGCGTCGTACGTATAGGTAAACGTGTGCTGGTCCATTGTGGCAATCATCGACACCCAGTCCAGGCGTGTGTGACGGGCCAAACCCTTATAGTAGGTTATCTCATACTTGGACTCGGCCCCAGGAGTGGAGTCAAACCACTTGCGAAAATCCTCAAGACTGTAGAAGCTGAGGATATCGCCGGGGGTCCTGCCCTTTGGTATTGCCCGGAGAATCGGGGTGGCGAGCCATTTAAGAAACCCAATATCAAACAGGCCGCGCCAAAGTTTGGCAAACATACTAAGCACGAGGCCGAGAATGCAACCCTTGCCATCAAGATCCTGATCTACAAGTAGCAGGATTGAGTCATAGTTTAGCTCGGGGTCGCGTACACCGATATAGTTCTTTGTAATGGACAGGCCGAGCACGCTAATAAGGTTGTTAAGGGTTTTGTTCTCGTCAAACTTCTTGTTTGTTTTCACATACTGGCCATCCTCACTCTCCGTAACGGTTGACTCGCGGCCGGCGTTCATAATAACGCCATCCAGCGCGAGAATACCAAACCTGTCGCGGGGTAATCCGGCCATTTCTACGGCAATCTTGGCAGAGATGCCCTCCGTGAGGATCAACACCTTGTTCTTTACGGATTTCTTGCCCGCATGGATCGCGGCAGAGTACTTGTTTGCCGCGATCGTAACCTTTGTCTTTTTGTCCTTGCCGGCTGTTTGGGTAAATTCGGCTGCAATTGCGTCGGAGATTGTACTCGCGATAGCCGTTACGCCTTTGGATTCCATTGTGTAGTGGCTAAACTTTGCCTTTGTAAACGACAGGACATCCTTGCGCTGGCCCTCCCAGCCGGGGTTCGGGATCTGGCAGTAAAGTACAATAAACACATGACTTGCGGCGCGCCGGCGGGCCCGTTCCATGTCGGAATCATTGATCTTGCCCTTCAGACTATTGCAAATACACTGGGTGACAAGGTCGCGCACGTGGGCAATGTGGCCGCCGCCGCGGGCAATCACTCCGTTAATAACGCTGATGTTGTCATACTCAAGCTTTGTTTCAGGGTCAATCATCACGACTGCACACTCCCACTCCATTGTGTAGATTAGGGCGTTCTTTTGCTTGGCAGATTTGGCTGGCTCGGGGCGGACTCGCGCCGTGACGGCCTGACAGTCCGGAAACAGCGACTGCGCAATGTCAATCGGGCGCTTCCAATGGGCAAGTGACCCGCCGTTGTATGTGACAACCGGCGGGCGCTGGCCAACCTGCGCTGCGGCAAAGTGCGCATAAACGGCGGCCGTAATCGCGCGGTGTCGCATCAGGGCGCCGACTCGGGCCAGTGTTTCGGCGTCCGGTGTCATGCCGAGCAATTTATAGTCGGGCATAAAGCTTATGCGCGTGCCCGTGGCCTTGGCCGCGGGTGTAATCGTCGGGGGCTCACAAGTACGCATGTTGCCTGTCCAGGTTTGCCGGTAGTGCAATCCACGCGTTTCATCATGGGTTTCAATGGTAAACCACAGGCTGTTTGCGTTTGCAAGCTTGGCGCCGATGCCGTTTGTCCCGCCGATAATACAGTCCGGGGGCTTTACGGCATTTGAACCCTGAAACAGGACTCCCATGATAAATTCCGGCACATACATCGTGTGCCCATACTTGGCACTCGCGGACTGGTGTATGGCAACGGGGATACCCTTGCCCGTGTTATGGACTGACACACTGCCGTCCTTACCAAACACAATATCAATGCGGTTAACGGGCGTCGGCGTACCAAAACAACGGATAATATGGTCCAGCGCATTAACTACAACCTCGTCCACAAGCTTTGTAAAACGCGGCGAGTATGTAACGCGAAGGACGGGATTCTTATCCCCATCGGCTGGTACAACAATCTCCTCAAACTCCTCGGGAACAGCGCTACCGCCGGCCCAATCCTTGGTTGTCAGGGTGTCGGTTGCATCGCTCAAGGGGTAGATTTCGTCAACGTTTTTGCCAGCCATGACGGGCAGTGATAGCGACTGGTGCTTAGTTCAAATATAAAAAATATATACCGCGATGATAGCCAGCTTAGTCCTTTTGTTTGGCATCCAGTTGTGCTATGAGCGAATCAAGCTCGCGGGCATCAGATGACATAGTCTCCGTGCGCTTGGCCGGGGTTGCCGGTGCCGACTTATACACAAGGAAGATAATGATAAGGATCAGCACAATGATGATGCTGCTCACAATGATGTTTGACCGTAGGGTCTCGATGGCCGCCTTTGATGCCTCCATCGTAGTGATACACTATAGGCACATTAGTCCGAATGGGGGTAAAAAATACGTTATTTTGCGCGGATAACTACGCGGGGGTTTTACTGACCGGTCAGAATTTTGCGGGCCTCGGCATCGGACAGGCCAGCACCAACGCCGCTGGCGAAACCCTCAGCGCTGCGGGCAGCCGCCTGCTGGTAGGCAAGGTAGTCAGCCGAAGCGTTAAGGTCGCGCGAATTGCAGGCAAAGGCGGGCGAGTTCAGCACCTGCCAGGCCGGGCTGCCGGGCATCGCCGACGAGCTCGGGTCAATGGCGGAGGTCACAACGGCGGGTCCGCCATCCATGCTCTCAGCGATGATCTGGTTGCGGAGATCCTGGAGGTCGCCGGCAATGATCGGGCCAGCGCCACCAATACTGCCACCGACGTTCACTGTCTCCTGCTGAATGGCGCGCATCGTCGACGTGGGCATGGTGCCGTAGTTCTCGACGCTGCCGCGAGTCCACCACAGGTAGATCACAAGGAGGAGCAGCACAACAATAATGGTGAACGCGTAGGGGAGGATGTAATCATCTGCCGCCTTCTTGGCGGTCTGGGGCATAACGCCGTAGACGACGTCGTAGTTATTCATGTCAATGTCGGACCTGAACGGCGAAGATATATAAGCGGGCAAAAGAAAAATAATTGAATGAAATTATCATCGTGCAGTAGACATATCCAGTCACCAGCACCCGCAGCGTATAAAATGTATAGCGTCTATACATTTGCAAGAATCGCGGCGGAAAAGTATCGTGAGACTGCGATCAGCCAGCCATTGCTGTCCAAGGCCGACTTTGACTCTGCCGTGCGCTCCAAGGGGTATGTGCACTTTTCGGCATCACGCAAGGGACACGCATTCCGGCCGGATTTACACGCGGTATGGGTTATTGTAGGCGCCGGATCGCAAGTTGCGCGCGAGGTAAAGTCATTTCGCTCAATGTGGAACGCAATTGGTGTCCAAACGGGCGACAATATTGTGATTATTACTGACACTCAGCTCGGGCACTATATCCGCAAGGAGATTGACGATATGCAGCGCTCGGATGCCGGGCTTTACATTGAGGATGTACCAGCGGACCTGTTTCGGTTTGAAACGCCGACACATCAGGCCAACTGTCGGCACACGATTGTCCCGCCGGACGAGCTTGCACAGTACCTTGAAACAACCTACACTGACCCAAACTTCAAAAAAATCCTCAGTACAGACCCACAGGTTGTGTGGATTGGCGCCCGCGCTGGGGATATTATCAAAATTGACGTTGCGTCCTACTCGGCCGGTGTTGCCGTGGACTACCGCGTTTGTGTGTAGGTAGGTTCGATCCGTGTAGAGCGTGGCTTAATCCGTGCAGTACGCATCAGTCCATGTAATTATGACGGGCGTCGCGCAGTGGACTGACCGAAACGATTGAGACGAAGCATAGCGAGTCGAAAGAATTGAGTGAGGGAACAAGCTTAGCCCGTGCAATCGACATACTCATCCGCGTGTAGGGCGCTGCCGGTGTCGCCACCATAGTACTCCTGCATAAAGATCTCGAGCGCGGCCGCACGCTCGAGCATGCTTGTATTTTTTTCATGATGATACGACACAAACTCGGTAATCTTCCTGATCTTTTCAAGGTACGGCTCAAGAAATCCCGGCTCGCGCTCAATGCGGTGGTGTTTGATCTGTAGGAGTTTCCAACTAAGGACCCCATAATTACACCCGTGAGATGCGGCCAGGATTGCGCGGTAGCGGGCCATATCGGCGTTAATTGCTGCGTTAGCCTTGGCCGTGTCTGTTTCACTGATAATGGACCCGTAAAATGGCGTTAACCTGCCGGAGTCCACCGCCTTCATGATGTTGCGGAACAGGGCTGGTGTTGCCTGGCTAAGGTCATACATCTGTGAGGCAAACGTCCCGAATTCATCGCAAAACCCGGGAATACACAGCGGATTTCCGTGGTCGGGTACGCTATCGTTGTATTCCTCCTCGCTTTCGGTTTCATAGCCAAACTTGCCGTCGGCCAGGTCATCGCGCGTTTGCTGGATCTGCCTATCATCTGCCCACAGACCGATAAACCCATAGCTTATGGGCCGGTCGCACTTTGTCGGTTTTTGTACAAGAGTAGTGTCAAACTCCGCGCTGGGACCGAGATCCGCCCAGGTGCACCGCCGGTAAACGGCCTCAACATAGATTCCGTACTCTGCGAGGGGGATAATCTCAAGCCCCATCTTTACCTGCGGCACATAGTACTTGGGCGGGGCCTTTGCCGGGATTCGCGAGTATGGACACTTAAACTCAAACAGGACACACTTGTCCCCAACCACGCCGAGGCCATCGGGCGAGTAAACTGTACCTGGGTACTGTCCTACGATAAACAGATCCTCACCGTGTACGGTGCAACCATAGGCAGACTCAACCTGACGCTTAATAACATCCTCAAAGAGGTTGCCCCATTGTGGCTTAATGTCGGACTTGAAAAACCGGAGACCAAGCTTTGTTTCAATGTACTCGCGCAGGGTTGTAAACGCCGAGATACCCATAATTGTTGCGATCGCTGACCCGCCGACCTTGGATTGCTTGGCCTTTAACCAAGCCTCGCTGTGCTGGGCGATACCATTTTGTGCCTGCTCTTGGCACCAACGGATAAGTGCCTCCTCCATTACTAACTATAGCGGCTATGTGAACAAGCAGTGGATAGTAAGCTAGTTTGTCCAAGTAGCTTATAGTAAACGTATACACTGTTCAATTATATATCCTATTGGACGCTTTGACTGACACAAAGTATGCCACATGGAGCGCAGGCAAAGGGCTCCGACATCGGGGACATATTATGGTCGTAGTATGCCACTTGGCAGCGGTGACATACGCAGCGTCACACGCGGTGATATACGCAGCGTCACACGCAGCGACCGCAGCGAACACAACAATACGCGCAGTGATCGTAGCGAACACAACAATACGCGCAGCGAACGCAGCGACCGCAGCGACCGCAGTATCGCCCACCGTTCACAGTCAGAACCCTACGCACGTATTGAACCCATACCACGTAATCGGTTTAGCGGATACCAGTCGCGACAGCCACCATATCGCCCGCGTCCTGCCTACAAGGAGAAGGTTTCCCATGGCGTCGCGTGTTGCCGACTGTATGGTAACCGCCCGCAGATACTGATGATACAAAAGCGTTACACTTATGCATTCAGCGCGTTTGTACACGGTGTTTATGAGTGTGGTAGCGACCGCAGCATTATCCAGTTGCTAAACTGCATGACCGTGGATGAGAAGATTATACTCCAAACACTAAACTACGCGCAGATATGGGCGTATGTATGGCTTACACCGCCGTCGCCAGACTCGCAAAAGTATCGCCATCTTAAGACAAAGTTTGACAGCGCATTCGCCCGCAGCAACGGGATGCGACTGATTGACCTTATTGCCCGCTCGACGCATGGGTCGCGTGTGTGGGAGATTCCAAAGGGTCGGCCGCGCAAGAATGAGTCAGACATACACTGTGCAGTGCGCGAATTCTATGAGGAAACTGGTATTGAAAAGAGCCAGTATTTTATCTTTCCCAACGCGACTCGCACTCACTCCTTTATTGACGAGAACGTGCACTATGTGCAAAAGTATTATATCGCGGTTACCCACCGTCAGATGCAACCCCGCATCCGCCTCGACGCCCGTATGCAGATTGAGGAGGTTGCGGATATCCGTTGGTTGTCCATTGAGGAAATCCGCGTGATTGACACGAGCGGGCGGCTCGAGCGCCTGGTTCGACCGGTGTTTAACTATGTGAAAAAACACACCAACCGCGCGGCGGACATTATCGGCGGCATGCGGGTGTAAGGTGTGTTGTAGTATTGTTGCGATGTTGATTGCTGATTGTTGATTTTTTCTTTAAAACCCCTTCACTCAACAACAGCCAACGCAAGTAATAATCCGTGCATTGCCTGGTCGGTACACAATCGGCGCGCTTCCCGATCGGCCGCCGCAAGGTCCTCCGGGAGTGTACTGCGCGATCCCACAGTACGTGTACCGGCGCGATGGCTATGGGCGGGCGTGTGAATCCACGCAGATTGCAAGTAATTGCGCCGGTCGTTCCCGCCGCATGTTTCGGGCGGATGGTAATAGCTACACTGGTCGCGCCTGTCACACTGCTGTCCGTATCGGCATTCCCATGTACGGTACGCGGTGTCGCCAATATCGCCGACGTTTCCAGTAAGCGTACGGCCGCCAATATGTAGCACAAATGTGTCCGCAGAATCAACATAGTAAAGTGTCCCCGGTGTGACCGCGGCCGAGAATGCCTCAACGCGAACTGCATGTACATAAACCCCTGACGCAATGTAAACCGGCGTAACAATACCGGTGACAGAACCTGCCAGCCGGCGCCGGCCATTAATCATTGAGTTAACCCGTTCAGTAAGTTGCATCAACCCGGCGCGACATCGCGTCAGCGTACTCTGTGGGTGTCCACGGTGTGGCTCGGCGGTAATCGCGGATGTTAACGCACGAAGTAATGCTTCGATATCTGACATGTGTGCAGAATGCCAACAATAATAATCCATTAGCTTTCACCTCAATGTAGTATATGGCGTCGTCACGCAAGACTCCAGTAACATGAGCTATCCACCAGAAATTACGCCGGACAGTCTATCCGCGCTGCTGTCGCGCAAGGAACTTTACACACTACAGGCCGGCCCACACCGCATTGGCAATGCAACGGGGATGACCCCGCCGGACTACTTGCGGATTGGCAGTTACCAGCTCTTTATAAAGAACCTTATTAACCCGGCGACTCCCTACCGCAAGATTCACCTTGCATGGGCCCCGGGTATCGGCAAAACTGTTGGCGCGCTTGTTGCCGCAAACGAATTTATCAAAGTTTACAGGCAATTATACGCCGATGAAACCATTACACGCGCGCGATTCCGATCGGGCCGGGCCGCCGCCGAGCTTGCCGATATCCGCACTCCATCGGTATTTGTCCTGGGATTCGGTGCGACTGAGACCGCATTTATCCGCGATTTGCTCGGTTACAGCTACTTTGGCTTTGTTTCGGCTGGAGAACGCGAGGAGCTGGACTTTCGCCGGCGCGCGGCCGCCAGTGGCAATGAGGCCGATGTAAAGGCCCTACATGAGTTTGAGTCCCGGTTGAAACGCCGTGTTACGGACAAATCCAAGGGTGGGTTTTATAAGTTTCTCGGTTATGAGAAGTTTGTTAATCGCCTGTTTAGTGGCAATGGCGTGGACTTTACCGAGCTTGAAAAGATCACGCAAGAGCGCATGAAGGCCGATCCCGATATTACACTCCGGGATGTTGTTGATGAGTATATCGCGGCGGGCAAAGTGGCCGTTAACGAGGAGCTTATTGGCCGACTCCAGAACAGCCTGTTGATCTGCGATGAAATCCACGATACATACAACAAAACAATGAAGAACAACCGCGGTGTCGCCGTGCAGTATGTGCTTGACCGCATCCCGTCGCTGCGGTTTATCAGCCTTAGTGCCACGCCGATAAACAACTCGCCCGTGGAGATTGTGGACTTTGCCAACTACTTTATTGACAATCGCGCGGACCAATTGCGTCGGCGTGACCTGTTTGACGGGCTGCGGCTGCGCGAGGGCGCCCTGTCGCGTATCGGTAGCATTATGTTTGGCAAGGTGTCATTTATCCAGGACACAGACTCGCGTTACTTTCCCAGCCGGGAAATTGTTGGTGACCAACTACAGATTACCACGCCGATCGGCCGGTTTTCGCGCGGTGAAACCCTACCATACTTGCGGTTTATCCAGGCCGAGATGACCGCCGAACAGCGCGCGGCAATTGACGCATACCTTGCCACATCCGAAACCCCGCGCAGTGACGTGTACTTTCCCCAGCCGAGTGATGGTTTCACTGTTTACGACATGGTTTTCCCCACGCCGACCGGCCCGAGTTTCCGCACGGGTATGGTGCGGTCCGAACTGCATAATGCCTCGGCCGAATGGAAGCGCGAGGAGGGTATCAACATCACTGAACACAAGGGTATTACAACAATCTCCGGGCAGTTTCTCCGGCGCGACCGCATTGCAAAGTGGTCCAGCAAGTATGCCCGATTGCTTGATGACCTGGACGAACTCTATCGGCGTGGGCCATCCAAGTGCCTAATCTATCACTATCGCGTGGAGATGTCTGGTGTACTGCTCCTTGCGGAAATGCTGCGCGAGAATGGCTACCTTGACGAATGGGGTAATCCAACCGGCGGAACGCGCTGTGTGATGTGCGGTGTTGTTCTCTCTGAACACGCTGACCGCGACCACACGCATATGCCCATACGGTTTGTTACAATGCACTCCAAGGCTGACATTAGCGTCACTCGCGCGTCCCTGGAGAAGTACCAGTCGGCGGACAACGCCGATGGCAGCAAGTATGCAATCATGATTGGTGGCAAGATTATTGAGCAGTCTTATGACTTTAAGTGTATCCAAACAATGTGCGTCCTGTCACTGTCAACATCAATCCAGATCCTGCTGCAAATCCTCGGCCGGGCAGTCCGCAAGCGGT
Organism: uncultured Flavipsychrobacter sp.; assembly: GCA_964652995.1. Taxonomy (GTDB): domain Bacteria; phylum Bacteroidota; class Bacteroidia; order Chitinophagales; family Chitinophagaceae; genus Nemorincola. Next base: position 80,945 of record CAZZCR010000001.1, read on the forward strand.
CGCATGACCTACTCCCGCCCGAGAAACGCCATGTAGTTGTCCGGATTTACCTCCAAACAATGCGCGGCGGGTATTCCCCGGAGGAAATCCGCTACATTGACAAGATGGACGAGCACTTGACAACACAGACAATTATGCGCGAGCTTAACTCGGGTGACGCGGCCGCAAACATTAACCGGGCAATCAACATGTCGCCGGAGCTACTCCGCACATATTTCCCGTCGGGCGACACGTCGGTCCCGCCGTTGCCAAAGATTGACACACTTTACTACACGCCACGCGGCCAAATGCCGACCGCCATCGGATCAACCGTAACCTACTATGCGCACGGTTATTACCGGCGCGACATGGAGGATATTGCCGCGATTGTAAAGCACGCCTTTATGCGACAGGGTGTTTGGAGCCGGGACGCGCTCTATAGGCAGGTACAAAGCCCGGATATCGGCGTTGAAACCAACCCTATTGCCTTTACGGAGGGCCTGTTTGAGGTTGTGATGTGGTACTTAACAGACCATCAACAAACTGTGACGGCAAAAACGTCGCGGCCGGACATTGTCAACGTTTATGACTATGTAAGCAAGTATGTTTATGTCAATGGCGCGCGTAGTAGCGTTGTGCAGGTTGGTGACTACTATGTTGCTATCCCCGTGCGTGTTTCAGAGTCGACGCGCGGGCAGGTTACGGCTGACGACCCATACACCGACGCGGAAACCTACTTGCGCCAACCCCCGCCGCAACTCGGCGTGACGCTAACACTTGCGCAAATTGACGGCAGTGCCGACCTAAACTATCGCCGCGCGGTTGACACGTGGATTACGGGTAAAACCCCGGGCGATTTCCTTACCGCAATCACTCCGGAGATGCAAATTGCGATTCTCCGGGCGGTTATTGAGGGTCAACCTGTTGCGGATCCAACGCGCGTAAATGGAATGCTGGCGCTGCTGCGCGGCCTGAATGTGCTTGTGACGCGCCGGCAGGTGATGCTGTTTAAGGATGTGGCTGCGATTTGGACAAAGGATGCCGGCGACTTACCGACTGATGATGCGGCCGTTGTGGGATATGCCGAGGCAAAAACAATCCAGATCTATAACGGGTCGGTTTGGTTGGAGGTTAAGAAGACGCTAATGAACCGCAAGATTGACTATGTTGAGGCCAAGGGTACAATTGGATCACTCGAGGCCGCGGGTGGTGTAACAAAGCTTAAACTGCGCAAATCATTGGAGGAAATCCGCGGGCAAATTCGGGCAAAGGGCAGCATTATTGACACGCGCATGGTTGATCGCGGTATGGCCTGTGAAACCCGGTCGCGGCAACAGCTTATACAGATCTTGTCGGACCTGCGCGGCAGCGTGGACAGGCCAAAGATTAAGCGCATCTGCGTGGCAATCCGCGACCGGCTTATCGCGCTGGAAACTGCCGAGCGTGCGGCCAAATCCCGCACAAAATACCTCTATGGCTGGTGGGACGAACCGGTCAATGTAAAGGCGCTGGTATAGTTGCTGTTGACCCAGGGGTGTACAAGTTTAACCATATGAAATTAGTTTACCCTACAGTATCGTAGGGTAATGCAGTCCCATACCCGCGTGTTTACAACCAAGGTTGAGGTCCGTGACCCAATCGGGTTGCATACCGACCAGTCCTATAGCAACATGCATAACCATGTTGCAGGACACTATGCGGGCAAGTGTTACGAGGGGTGCCTTATCCGGGAGATTGTCAGTATCAAGGGAATGACCCCGGCCGAGATCTGTTATGCTGAGGGCATCGGCAATGGCATTGTGGAAGTGCAGTTTGACGCGCGTATTATCCAGTATATGCCCGGCGACATTATTGTGGGGGCCCTGGTGCGAAACAAAACGGGCGCGATGATCTATTGCACTGTGCAGCAGGATGGTGTACAGTGCGGCGTAATCAGCATTGACGCGGTGCCGGCAAACGAAAGCGTCCGCGTCGGTCAAAACCTCATACTCCGCGTGCTACAGATAAGCTACCCATTCCTTGAGTCAAAGTTCTCGGCTATTGCCGCGGTTTACGCGCCACCAAAGTGGACTGCGGTCTATGAATGTGGCACCGAATACGAGGTTACGACAGATGCCGAAGAACTTGCCGACCAGCTGGAGGCCCTCATTGGCCGACTTACAGCAATGCCCGGATTGGACCGTTATCGCTCGGCCGTTTCATCGTGGCGCACTCCACAACGCCCTCCCGCGGGTTCGCGTGCGATTGGTCTGCTTGGGATTGCGCGTGGTACGGAGCCGCTCCCCAAGTGGCTTGCCCGGGACACACGTATTCCGCTCGGTAGTGGACAGATCTATGCCTATGATGCGCCGACATTCCCCGGCGACTACGGTACGCCCGTTATTGCACAGCCTGAAACAATGGTGTGTAGCCTGCTGCGCGAGGAGATTGCGGACGCACAAATGATGCTTGCGATTGGCACAGTTTATGCCGGCGCCGAGTATGAAAAACACGCGAATCTGTGGGCGATCATCGCCGCGGCCAAAAACTAACCATTTTTTGATTGGACTGCATCAGCACAACAATATAGTCATCTCGCAATGTCGTCAAACGACGCCATGGATCGGTCAATTATGGCCGCGCTAGGCATGGTTACCAATGTTGAAGGTACGGTTATCTGCGCCGATGTGCAGCGGGACTATATCTTGCGGAATACCCCGCGACTGTCGCGCGACGATGTAATTCAGGTGTACCACATCCCATGTTCACTTGGGTACCAGGATCGGTTTAAGACACAGACACAGGGGTCGCTGGCTGTTAACATTGACCGGATTCCAGATGAAATTATCAATCAGATGTATATACTGATTGTAAATATTCTCTCCAAGAAGAGTGTTGTTTAGATATAATGTCGCACAGACGGCGAGGACACGGCAGTTCGCGTCATAAGAAGACGCAGGCTGAGGAGGCGCCCGACGATTGGGAATGGCACCCCAAAGTATCCAAGCGTAGCGATAGTAGTATCCAGAGTGACAAAATTGCGCGCCTATTTGTCGGCGGTTATGACGGCCCAGCGTCAACGGCTAGTGAGGGTGCCCTGCGTTTACTTAGCGAGGACCCTGTGGTCGGCGGCGCATGCGGGCCATTTCCCGAGCAGTTATGCGGTATTGACGAGATTGGGAGCATGTTCACAGCAATTGTCGGCGCGGGTGACATCTTTGGTGTCATTGGATTCGGAGACACTGACTCAGACGATGACATTGTTGGAGTCAGCGGAGCAGCGGAAGCCACAAAAGCCGTCGATACAGCCGACACCACTGGTGGCTGCCCTGTTATTACAACGCAGTTCTTGCAGGATATGTACATTGGTGGTGGCGACTCAGACGATGACTCAGATGCTGATTCTAGCGATGACTCCAACGACGACTCCAACGACAGCGACAACGAGGACTACATAAGGTTTGTTGCCGGGTTGGATAGTCTCCCGCGAGATGACTATATTGTCGCAAGCACGTTGTGAATACGTTGTGATTGTTAGCAAGCACGTTGTGATTGTTAGCAAGCACGTTGTGAATACGTTGTGATTGTTAGCAAGCACGTTGTGAATACGTTGTGAATACGTTGTGAATTACAGCGACCATTTTTTGCTATAGGGTTTGACCATCACAATAACACACTCGTCATGGAGGCGCAAATCAAGTACGAGAAACAGGTTACCAAGGAGGACGTTATTGCAGAGTTCGGCACTATCTGGGCCGAATTCCGGCGACGTTTTCCGACGGGCAGTGACCACACTAATGACGACCTTTCAGCCTTCTACAAGGAGATGCAAACGGAACATAAGCAACTTTCGTCGTCATATCCCATCGTACTCCGTTACATGTGCGAGTTGGGACAATATCACCCCACTGCATTGCGGCGTTATCTTAGCCACATCGAGCATCACCCGTGGAAATCGGTTGACAGTTATCTTGAGTCACAGGCAAAGTATGTGCTTATCCTGTTTAAGCAGGCCAATCCCAAGTACCGGGAGAATGACGCACGTGCATGCTATGACACTGCATTGCGCCGACTCCGGGCCGAGCACAAGCAGTTTGAGGCCGAAACCGAGCAGGCCAAGAAGGAAGTGGACAAAAATCATGACCGAATGGTTATCCGCAACCGTATGGAGCTGCGCGAGCACTTTGCCAAATATGGTCCTGCCGCGGGTGAGGTGCCGTTGAGCGTTGTACGCGACGCAGGCGTTGACCCGGCAGTTGGTGAGGCAAAAAATGTTGAAATTGCCATCCCGGAAGTTGATCCTGACGCAACACTTGGTGGTTTGGGATTCTAGGCAGCGCCACGCCATCATAGATGGGTTGCTTGTAACGCCGTGTGACTTAGACACCTCAATCCAAATTATAAACAAATCCAGCGGGCTTTGCCGGGGGCTCATAGAACGCCCGGGCCTGCTGCTTATTTTGTACACGACAATACAACGGCGTCATGTCATAACCGCGCGCCATTCCGTCCATTTCGCCGGTGGCCCGCAGCGACGACGTAATGTCGCGGTCCAAATTGCGCCGCTGGAGTCGGACCTCACCCATACGCACACCGTTCTCGACCCCAAGTTCATTGTTATGGAAGATTCGGCGCTCCAACAGCCGGCGGTCGGACGCGGGAGTTGCGTCACCAAACGCGGTGTTTGTGTACTCCGGTGCGCCACGGTTAAGCGCAACAAACGACGGGTCGTCCATCAGCGCGGCAACGTGGCTGCTTGTGCCGAGCGCCGACTGATCGCAAAAGGTTATCCCCGTGCGCGATTGGTTGCGGTCCACGTCACTGCGCGAGGCCCCGCCGCGGACATCGGTGCTACGGAGGGTTGACCGACCGGACCACGCAGAGCCCTCACCCTCGTCACCGGCCGCGTCATCACGCGCGGACGGGAGGTTTGTTGCAGTTGTGTACCATGTTGCAAGGATGCAATTACCATCGCCGGCGTGGTGTGACGGGCCAAATCGCGATGTTGGCAACCCGTCAGTGACGGTCATTTGCGGCACATGCTCACTGCCGAGCACATGATTGACAATGTAATCGCACATGTAACGGAGAAAATCCCGGTTGTAGGCAGCAACTTGCTGTTGAATGCTTACACCGGCCATAGGTTCGCTGATGCGCAGTTGTCGCACCATCATCGTGACAAACACATTCGCGTGCGATGCATAACGCCGCTGCATGTATGCAAGGACCTTGGGATTGCGTGGAAATTGCGCCATAATTGTGTCCCAGCAAACCTTTAGATTCCGATCGCATGACCAAAAGTGGATAACCTCCTGACTGTGGCTGTTCATGGTGACAGTACCTCACTATGTATAGGGTAAAATAAACTCCTGTCTCAACATCAACAATTGAAACTATGGCGACACATATTATAGGGTGCTACCGCCATGCAACCTCGCCCCGCCAAAGGTGCCGATGAGTCACTCGCGTCCGTTATTGCAGGTTATAATGATGCGGTTCTGCGTAAGGATCCAAAGGCAAATATTGAGCTTGAGATTCGTCTTGAGCCTGTTTCGGCGGAGGAGTTTATCGCAATCAAGGCCAATGCGGGCGGCAAATATGGTACGCCGGTTACTACGCGTACAGTTAACGTGGTTATGTCTGAGGGCGCTGGCCGCCAAATGACGTCCAATATCGTCACTTACACGCATAATAGCGCCGGTGTCGCCGGCCCGCGCGAGTACTCCAAAAAGACACGCATTATCGCCCCGACCCGTGTGCAGCGCGATTCCGTTGTTTACCGTGTGGGTCTGAGCCGCGAAGAACCGTCCGTACCATTCCAGGTGTCCGCCAATGCCCTGATGCGTTACAAGGTGCGTTACAGCTTTGATGTCCCGCGCGACGGCGTTGATTGGCGGTTGGATCTTACTGTCGTTAAGACCGCGCATATCAACGACGGCGAGGCCTCCCTTAAGGCTATCCGCGCGGCAATGATGGGTGTCGCCGATGGTGAAATGCCGCAGATTGCCGACGCAACCTATGAGATTGAGTTGGAGCTTGTCAAGGCCCGCGACCGGTTGAAGGCCGCGGATTTCACTGTAGTTGGCGACCTGTTTGCACTGATTAACCCTGACCATGTACAAAACATGGAGTATCAGCGTGTTATTTACGACGCGGCCATCGCAGTCGGTGTACAGCACCCGAGCAGCTTTCTCCACCAGCGCCTAAAGCAGCTTGTTCCGCAGGTAAAGTCACTTAACCGTATGTCGTTTCGCGAAATCGGCGGGTTTGATGACTGGTATGTTACCCTTAAACTTGATGGCGAGCGATGCCTGCTCCATGTGGTTGACCGCGCGTGTAGAGTGATTTACGCAAACAGCTGGGCCGAGTACACAGTCGAGGAGTCAATGACGGGCGTAACACTCGTTGACGCCGAGCGTGTTGGTGATACTTTTCATGTGTTTGACGTTATCACAGTCGACGACGAGCGTATCAGCGGTGATATCGGCGCGCGTATTGACCGGATCCCGGCCGCGTGCGCAGAAATTAACCGCCGGTTGACCCCGCCAATGCAGGCCGTACCCAAGCCCTACACAAAGATTGAGGACCCTAAGCGCGACATTGGCGCAGTTTACGCCGCGGGCGAGGGAGTTGAAAATGATGGGCTGATCTTTAGCGAGCCCGGGCGTAACTATCTGCAAACGCGCAGTTACAAGTGGAAACCAACCGAGCATAACACGATTGACTTTATGATAATGAAGTGCCCGCCGAGTTTGGTTGGGTTGGAACCCTATGTCCCGCCCAAGGGTAGCAAACTACATACGTACCTCCTGTTTGTTGGCATCAACCATGAAACGCGGACCCGGCTGGGCATGAGTCTCTTGCGCGGTTATCGTGACTTGTTTCCGGACACTCCGGGGGTGTACTATCCTGTGCAGTTTTCGCCGTCCGTTGACCCACTTGCCTACATCTGGTACTCTGACAGGGACGACATGCACGCAAAGATCGGCGAGTTTTCGCTTGTCGGTGACAGCAACTGCGCGGACTGTGGCTGGAAGTTTCACCGATTCCGTACCGACCGCAAGATCGGTGCAACCTACTATGGTAACGACTACTACGTCGCCGAGTCAATTTACATGAACTTTATTGACCCGCTGACTCTATCAACCCTGTGGGGTGAGGGTGATGACTCAACCTACTTTACCAAAACGGCCGACCCTATGTATCATGCATCAAACGCCTATAAGCGCAATGTTATCGGCGCGGTCTTTGCGGACGCAATTACGCAGCCGGCGCAGATCTTTGACGCGGCCGCAGGTCGTGGTGCGGATCTTTCGCGATATCGGCGACTCGGTGCCCGCACGTTGCTTGCTGTTGATATTGACTCAGCGGCCATTGCCGAGCTTGTTGAGCGCAAATACACGCGACACGCCGGCGGCGGGCGCGCCAACACCGTTTACAGTGCGCATCCCGGCGCAAATGTCGGTATGACAATGGGCGAACGGACGGACTCCAACACGCAAATCTATGCGGCCGTAATGGATCTTACCACCCCGCACGCCGTATTGAGCAAGCGTTGCGAGCGTTATGGTTACACCGCGGGGACGGCGACTGCGTTTGTTTGCAACTTTGCCCTACACTACTTGTGCGGCGATAGCGCGACGCTGACAAACTTTATGCGCTTTGCTGCGTCAATTTGCGCGGTCGGCGCCCGGTGCGTGTACACGGTAATGGATGGCGGCGCCGTGCGTAAGGCACTCGCTGGCAATGGCAAGTGGAGCGTTACAGAGGGTGACCGATTAAAGTACCATATTGCATACTCCGGCCGGCCCGCGGATGGAATCATTGAGATTAAACTGCCATTTACTGATGTGCTTATGCGCGAGCCCCTGTGTGATATTGACCTTGTAGTTAAGACCGCGGGTGAGTGTGGGTTCCGCAAGGTTTACGTAAAGTCGTTTACTGAATATGCGGAGGAATTTACGCGCCAAAACGCCGCGATGGACTCGCAACTAACTGACGGCGACCGCGCATATATCGCAATGCACAGCGTTATTGTGCTGGAGCGCGGTGTCGTTACGACCGGCGGCCAGGTGCGTAAACTTGCGGCGCCCCGTCGCGGCCTGCGTCGCGGCTGAAAACGACTCATTTTTTGCCATCGGCAGCCATATTTAAGCCCGCCCGAAGGCCAAATTCTGGTGAAAAACATCAAAAAATAGGGTTGATGCAACGGCATTATCCGAAGACGCTGTCAAGCACGGTGTCGGCAGACTTAACATTCGCGCGGATAAATTCCGGGTTTGCAACGTAAGTGTCATAGTTTGTCCCGGCCTTAGGCACTGTACCGACCATCAGCGACGGGGTCACTCCATCAATCTTTGTGCGGACGGCACCAATACCGGCCTCAATAATCTTTGTCAATGGCGCAGTGAAACCCATACGTAAGTAGATGTTTTCGGGGTCACGCGTGTCAACACCCTGTTGTTCAATCGCAGTGACTGTCCCGGTGCTGGTCATTTCATCAGCGTAGAGCATAAAGTGGCTCCAGTTAATCAGCTCGGACGACGGGATAAGGTCCTTTAGGATGTTGATAATTTGCTGGCGCGCAGCAACAATACCGATATATTTGGCGATTTCCTGAACAGAATCTGTCATTACATATCGCGGGTCAATCTCGGGGACGCCAATCACGCCGATAAAGTTTGTGCCGCGGGTCTTAATGATCCAAATCTCCTTTGTGCCGAGGCTACCATCGGGCATTACAACGGAACGCTTGGCCTTTTCCACGGCTGTCGCAAGGATCCCGGGGACACCCCGTACCATTGTCCCAAGGAGAGTTTGGAGGATCGCCGTGACATTTGTCGGGTTAATCGCGCGGATCGCCCCACTGCGAATATAAGCGCGAATAATCACCTGCGGATCATTCTCGAGCGTGTAGACAAAGTGCAGGCCGGGCATTTCCTCGCGTAAGCGGGTCACAAGCAATTCAATAGGCATGCCCTTGATAAGCAGGGTTTGCTTGTTGATCACAAACCGAATGCAGTAGTTGATGAGGTCACCCGGCGGGGTCATCAGTGGGTTAAACCGCTGATAGGCGGCGATAACCGACTCGGCCTCACCGACATAGTCCGGGTGCTTAGGCTTACCATAGGCCTCAAAGAACACCTGGTATCGGTCAACAAAGTCGCGTAGTGTGATTGTTTCAATATTGTTTGCAATCTTCGTAACCGCGGCCTTATCCGCCTCATATTCAGGCCGGACGCAGAGAAACATGCGCGGATTTGTAAGCGATTCAACGCTCTTGGCCCCGAGGAGGGCACGTACGGCGTTAACGGAGTCAAATGACGACCCGCCCGTGGCGCTGCGGTGGTGGGCATCAAGCATATACTGCGTAAATGGCTCCGAGAATGCCTGGGCGGCAATAATTCCGATAAGGGTGCCCGGGACAATCATTCCGTGGAGCACTGCCAGCTGTACATTGCCAAAGATTACCTGCAGAATGGCCACGTCAAGGCGTAGTTTGGCTATGCTCTTGGGGTTGATTCGCGTGCGTAGAATCATCTGGGGCAACCATGCAGCCGCGACCATGTGCGGGAGGATCGGCCAACGGCCGGCCCGGGCATTCGGGTGCAGGTAGGTGTAGCCAAAGTCAGTGATTTGGCCCTCCGCGTAGGCAATGGCCAACTTTAGCTCGGCCGGGGTAAGATCCTTGGCCTCACCACGCGCGTTTGTACAGTTTGCAATGATGCGGTCAATATTAAACAGGCTGCGGACCGTCGGGATCATTGTGCCGTCAGACCGGAGCGATTCAAGCTGCATAAACTGCCGGCGGTAGGTATCGCGGTCGGCGCGGACGGCTGGTGCCCACTCACCGTATTCTGTCGCGATTTGCTCGTCAGATTGTGCGATTGTGGGCAACTTTACGTTCTCCAGATAACGGGTATCTGCATAGTTGTCGCCGGCCACAAGCTCGAGGATCATGTCCGTTGACGAACTGCGGAGTACTCGGCGGTGGTTGTCCACAATCTGGGACTCAAGGCATTTGATACTCTTGCGGGATTGCTCGCCCGTAACTGATGTGGAAAGTGCCTTCAGTGTAAGGTCAAAGCGACTGGCGGATGCATTCGCAATAAACTCGTGGCTGTTCATGCCGACAATCATACTGTTTGCAATGTATCCACCGTCAATGGGCTCGGTGGAGAACCGCCGTGAATAAACGGATGTACGTCCATAGCCAAACTTCTCTGCCGTGCGCGAGTTGTCCAGCAGTTTCTGGCCGACGCAAGCCATCATATTCAGCATATGCTGCTGGGACCCCTTACTGCCCGTCGCAACAAGTGCATAAAGGCCGTTATAACGGGGGTCAATGTCGCGCATCAGCGCGTCAATATGGCTGTCGCTATGCTTTAGTGACTCCTTTAGTTGGGTCTCAAACATTGACTTTTGTGTTTCACCAAAGCTTGCAACAGTGTGGCCTGAGATGTAGGCTGATGCAATCTGCCGGGCCTTTGCCATTGTGTCGGCTGTGGCCTGGTGAATGCGCTCCTGGGCCTCCGGAGAGGGGAGTACATCAAGCAGGCCAATGGAGTAACCGCGCTGCTCAAGGTAGGCGATAACCATTGCCTGCATGTCATGCATTGCTCCGAGGGCAATCTCGGCATTATACTCGTTTGCAAGTACATGGTAAAGCCCGCCGGTTGCGCCCTTGCCAATCGTAGATTTGTCAAGGACACCGCTGCGGAGCTCGCCGCCGACGATGTTAACAGCCGTTTCGGTTGGGGAATAGTCAATATACTGGCACTTGGCCTCATCATAGATCTTGGCTGTACGGGTGATATTGACAGGGGTGGGCTCAAGCAGGAGCGAGATCAGGTCGCGCCCAGAGTAGGTTTCCTCCGTGAAACTCGGGAGCCGGCGTGCATGTGCAAAGACCTGCATCGCGTGGTAGCGGTTGAATCGGGTAGAATCACGTGTAAGTTCGGCCATGCCGACAACACCGTCATCAACCTGTCCCATGGCCGGGCCGGAAGTTGTGTGGAGGGTAAACCAGTTGTCAACCATGCTAAGGTAGCGCAGTTCGACACGGGCGGCTTCGGTTGTAACAAAGATGATATGCATCGCGTCACCGTCAAAGTCGGCGTTATACAGCGGCGTAACACAGACATTAACGCGAATAGCGTATGAGTTAGGGTCGCGGAGTACAATAACACGGTGGGCCGAGATGTTGCTGATTGTCAGCGTCGGCTGACGGTTAAACAGTACAATATCGCCGTCAATAACGTTGCGCATAATGCGGTCGCCGTTCTCAATGTCGCTGATATCCATATACTCGGTGGAGTACCGGACACCAGTTGACGCCTTGATTACGGCCATCGCGGCGGGATAGGTGCGGGCCTTTGCATTGCGCACATAGCTAAGGAGCCGCGCGCGATTATGGTGTTGCACAATTTCCTCAATCTCCACAATCTGTGCGAACCGCAGGGGGACACCAAGTGCGTTGATCGGGATACTGTGGTCGCCGACAATTGTTGAACGCGCGGCGTTAAACACGCGCTTGCCAAGCAGATTGTTGCGGATTACACCGGGCTTTCCCTTAAGGGACACACCAATGGACATCGCGGCGCCGGACGATGCACTACCGCGGATCATCGTGTAAACATGCATGTTTAGGCCATAGATATACTTGTGCAGGTCGTCGCTGATAATCTCGGGGATAACCTCGGGGAGGATTGCGTTGGCGCCGACAATAACCTGGATTGTTTGGGTAATATCGTCGTTTGTGCTCTTGCTGCCGTTGGTTTTACGGACGGCCGGCCGGGTTGTGACGGGCGGGATAATCATCGTACGCAGAATGTAATTGCGCGGGTGTGATTGTGTGCTGCCCATAACATCCATGCAGTCCTCATCGCGAATCTTGCTAAAGATTGTTTCGATAACATGAGGGTAAAACACCATCTTTGTCACTGTCCCCAGGTTGCCGGTGATCTCCAACGGGCGTTCGGTCGGGGACTTACGCATAATCGTGTACTGCTGAGTGTGACAGTGGCCGCAAACTCGGCCGGACACGCGGCTGGCAAACTGGATAACGGCGGCCATGCGGTCAGCGAGCGCAATATGCCTGTAGTGAGCGGCCGGCACAAGCATGCGGCTGCAGTTATGACAAACAATCTTCAGCCATCGTACGAGATATTCGATTGTAATGGGGTTTATCACAGGGTAGCGCAGGCGGATTGCTCCGGGGTGCCCCAGGCAGTCCTGCTTGCCGCGGCCACAGGTTTTGCAAAGGTACTCACTGTCGGTTGTACCCATATGCAAGTCCTCAATGCCACCATCACGCGGGCGGTCGCCATCGTTGGGCTCGCGTTCAGTGATATCGACAAAGGATTTGCGCGCGTTTTCCTCACTACCGGCGATATGGAATCGCACGGCCTTGATTCGGGCGGGTGGGATTGCACTCATGGTGTGTGGTCAGAGTGCAGGTCAAATTGTCACAGATTATTGACCGACAGACAGTTCAATTTTATGACCGCCGCGAGGTGTACCCCCGTATACATTGTGCGGGAAATATAGTTCTATATAAAACCCTACACTCCGTTAACAACGGTTATAATATAAAACCCCTATCGCTTGTATATGTTGTATCAGATTGGTTTCCACATGGGGATATGTTCGGTAGCTATTATTGTAGTATCTAACGATGGGTAGCGGACAGTCCATTGCCGAGTTTATTGTGCTTTCACGGGCGATTGACCCGGCCGAATACGGTACGTTGACGGAGTTTGGCGAGATGGCCGACCGGTTGGGTGTTAGTAACGTCGCTACAAATCCCAAGGAGGAGCGTCTGTTACAGCTTGTTAATCTCGTGTTGGACGAGCGGGACAAGCTTGGCGCGGACATTACAAACACGGTTGTTAAGCATGCAGTGATCAACATGCATGTTAGTCGCGAAACTACGCAGGTTTATGATTCTGCGACTGCGCCAGCTGCTAGTGCAGCCACTGCCACACCAGCAGTGACTGCACCGCCAACAAAGTCAAAGTTTGACAGTCTGTTTTGATTCGGATTATAACCGCTGATTATATTAGGTGTCATACAATGGATTCGACACGGTCGATTGTTACGCACGAGATTAAGCGTGCGCTCGCCGAGGTTTATGCTGACATGGACCGGCGCGATGCTGACCACGCAGGTGAGATTGCCGCACTCCGGCGCGAGATTGCTGCGCTGCGGAGCGAACTGACAAAAACAGTTGACACTGTCAAAGCTGAGTCTACGAAGCCTACTAACGCACTTGTGCCGATGGCCCCGCAGTCCGGCGCGCTTGTCAGTCGCGAGGATGTTAAGATGCAAGTTGCAAACTCAATGAAGGCGCTAATTCCAGTGCTCAGCCAGCGCATTACAGAGAGCGCGGTTGTTGAGGTTGACCGCCGTTACAGACTCGGCGCGATGCGCGAGGCGGTTGTACGCAATAGTGCAATGATGGCCTATCACCACAGCGACGTTGCTGCCGAAACGCAGGATTATTTTAAGGCTGTGATAAACGAGTCTGAGTCAGACCGCCGCGGACGCATCACGGACGGTAGTTTGCAGGGCAGCGGGCGTGAACATATTATCCCTGGTGCCGTCCGTACAGTCTTTACGGAAGAGGATTAGAGATGAACTTACGTTACGTCGCCGGAGTAAAATCTCACCCATTGTTTTTTCACCGCAGGTTATACGCAGTGGTTTGTGAACAGAATTCAACAATGAGTTGGGCACTGATCGCATTAGCGGTCGTGATACTTATCATGATTGTTTGGTATTGGCGTAGCGAACAGCTCACTGTCGGCGCACCAGTAGTAGTTGCCGCGGAGCAAATGTACTGGGACGGTAGCGCAATGAAGCCGTGCTCGCAATGCTTTGACAGCAAGGAGTGTCCGAGTTGCCCGCAGTTTGCACTTTACACTCAGCCGCAGCGGCCGATTGAGAGTTTCGAGGTGCCCACGCCACGTTACCCGATTATGCCGTCGCCACAGGACGCTTGGGCGGCCGCGCTTAACAGCAAGGACTCGGTTATTGACTATGATGTTTACGACGCGGATTCGGCACGATTGGCCGCTCCGATGTTGTATGATCTTGATGCGGACTACGTAACGAGTCGCGAAAAGATGGGTGCGTGCAATTCCCTGTCACGGTCAAATCGCGCGCGGGCCCCGAGCATCGGGAATGTGGACGTTAGCGTACTTGGAGTGCGCAATGATGACATCTTTGATGGCGATCGGGCCGTTGTGCGTAGTAAGCGTCTATGCCGTAACTCATCTGTGCCATTTACCGGGCGCACGGCATGCAATGCTGTCAATAACCCTGTGACAAACCTGCTCTACGGTAATGGTAATATTACGCATTTGCCCATTAACGCCAAGCCGGCGGTTGACTGCGAATTTATGTCCTACAACGGGTACATCTATAAGCAGCGTTGCGACTCGCAGTGGTAAGCACTATGCGCGGTATATTTTTTACTCCCGGACACCCCTGTCGCCACCCAGTTTTCCACATTTGAAATTGTCCTGCATACACTATGTTCCAATGGCGGCCAAGTCAGTTGTTGTAACGGATTTCCGCACGGAGATTCCCGGCACAATCCTCGCCGACACCTGGGTTTTCCCCGAGATTATCACAAAGGGAAACCGCGGCAAGGATCTCTTCTGGCGGATCTGGGTGCGTGTTTTCCGCAAGAGTGATAACCCAGCGTACCAGTCGGAGGGTGTAAAGATTCACCTGCCCTTTACCGCAACCTACCTTGATAACCGCTCGCTGCCCGACGATGTTGCCGCGCTGTATAAGGTGGACTCCGGACAGGTTGGCGGCGCAGTGCGCGACAGCGCCTTTACCTACATTACGTCGGGCAAGAACATTGGCCGGGCAAACGCAACAAACTCCGTTTGTCAGGCCCTGCGCGACGCATATGGACTATACCTTAAGCAACAACGCCGGGCCAATCCCGGCGACGCCGGGTGTAAGGTTTATTTGCCAATGCTTGCGGATGTTTATGATCCAGAAAAACACACCCTGTTTCCGGTGTATGTACAGCCAAAGTATGATGGTATCCGCACTATTGCCTGTCTCTGCGGCGACGAGGTTGCACTTTACTCGCGCAGTGGCAATCGAATTCCCGGTTTCGCCTATCTGCGCGAGGATATCGTCGGTATGCTCCGATATGCCGCAGAATCCGGCCGGAATGTTTACCTTGATGGTGAACTGTACAAACATGGCGTCCCCCTACAGGAGATCTCCGGCAATAGCCGTAAGTCTGATACTGTTGTCACAACCTATAACTTTATGGTTTATGACGCGTTTATCCCCGACGCCAATGGCGTCGCAAATACCCCGTATGAGATTCGCCGCGAGGTAGTTGAGGAATTGTTTGCGGCGATTCCCACGGCATGGGCGCGGCCGGTACCCACAGCCGTCGCAAACAATGCCGCGGAGTTGCGACAGCTCTATGAGGGTTATCTTGCCGAAGGGTACGAAGGTGCCATGATCCGCATTCCGTCGGGCGGGTATATTTACTCACTAAAGGGTTATCGCTCAAACGGACTCCTTAAGATGAAGCCAACGTACGATGCGGAGTATCCAGTTGTCGGTTGGGACGTCGGTACGAAGGGCAAGGCCGCGGGTGCACTGATGATCGTTTGCCAAACCGCTACTGGTAAACAGTTTAGTGTTACGCCGGCAATGGAAATTGCGGACCGCATGGAAATGGCTAAGCGCATGGCGACTGTTGAGGCCAACGGCCGGACTTACTTTGAGAATGTATGGAAGGGTCGCGAGATTACGGTACAATATGCCAGCCTGAGCGTTGACGGCGTGCCACTACAGCCGCGTACAAAGCTCACATCACGCGCGGACGAGCCGATTGATATGGCTGTCGACACAGCAGCGAATGCCGCTGACGCCGCCCGTACGTAGGGTGTAGTATCTGTATTTTTTACACTACTTGCGTTACTTGCACTACTTACAAAAGTGAACTTAACATCACCTTACAAATGGCTGGTCATCGTGATATTACCCTACAACTACGCTGGCGCAACAGCGGGGCGATTGTACCCGTTCGGTTTGTTTGGTCGACAGCCGACAGCCGTTATGTGCCAGTTGGATTGCCGGGGTTAATTATCGACCGTACAGCCATCGTCACTGGTGATCTACGCTGGGACCGGGCACTTGCCAATTACTGGTCCGTTAGTTGGAGTCCCAGTCGCGACACTATTTGTGATATGGTACTCAAATTCGGACAGGGTGGTAAACCTGACGCATTTTGGGGAACGTGTTACCCAACACAGGGTATGGGCAAGTATGACTACCTTTCGTAATGCGTGTACGCAGGGTGCTACGGGATGTATTTTTTATAATTTATCCCCACACAGAGATGTACCTATAATTATGACACCCTATGGCCTATGCCGCACCAAAGTGTATATACCGGTCGGCGACAATTGGGGTATTCCAGCTCACAGGGAGCACTGTTGACATCACCAATATCCCTGCCGAGGAACCCACGGCCGACCCACATGTGCAACGTACAAGGGACACTCTAAAGCAACTTGAATGTGAGTTTATTGCCACCGCACCTATAGATGTGTCGATGGCTGAAGAAGTTATAAATATCGGGGACCTGTGTGATAGCGGCGAATTGCAACGGCAGGCAACGGACTTATGGGGTGAAAGCGCAGCCACTCCGGTTGTTGCGCCGGCTGCGGTCGTTGCCACACACCATCAAGGTTGGCGACGCGACACAATCCGTTTGTCGCACGTTCCGCAACGTCAGGATTCCGACCAATCAATACACGAACCTGTCCGCCGGCGGGATAATCCCACACTTGTTGTACCACCGCGTAGCGTACGCAGCGTACGCAGCGTACGCAGTAATACGCCACAAGCGCCACGTAATGCGTCTCAAGCTGCCGCCCGCGCAAATCCAGATCGACTGTTGCGTCGGGGTGCGTTACACCGCGCGCCCGAGGCCACCACTACGCGCTACCTTATGGGCGTCAGTGGCGCGTCAAGTATTATTACACCGCGTTACCAGTGTGTTGATGAGTGCAACATTAAGTCACCCTCCGCCGAGGAGCTGAACGAGGTTTTTAAGCGCGGGTCGCGTATTGAACCGCCAGTTGAGTCGCATTCTCCAGCGTACTCTGCGCCAGCGTACTCTGCGCCAGCGTACTCTGCGCCAGCGTACTCTGCGCCAGCCGTGCCGCAGGAACAAAGTAATGAACGTCTTGCCGCGATATCAGTTACTGTTATACCATCAGTAAAACCGGGCGTTGTTTCTGTTGACGATGCGCCGCCGACGCAGGCCCGGGCTGTGAACAGGCCGCTAAGTGCCCTGGCCGGTAGGTTTACAAAGGTTAATCTCAGTGCAGTGAGTGTAAATGTGGACACCGGCGGTGTTTATGAGAGCTCATTGAGTGCGCCAGACCGTAACGACTTTATCTTTGAGTCGCACCACCCAATGGACGGCCTGTTACCGCTTGGGTGCGATTACCGCGAACACATGTGCGACGGTGCGACAAACAACGGTACGCATCATGGCGGCGTGCATGTCGCGGTATCGTTGACTGCAATGCTTGCACTAAACACAGTAAGGCTGGCTGGTTCCTGTCCAAAGCTGTCGCCCGCATTCCTGTACTATAACCGGCGGACACGCCCGGTACACGGAATGTCGGCAAGGGATGCATTGCGGACGCTGCTTAAGGTTGGTGTTGCCGAATCAGAATCGTACCCTTGGGATGGGGATGATTACTTTGCGCCTGTGATAACAGAATCGTCATATCGCACGGCGCGGCGGCATCGGATTGCCTTTTACGCGGCCATTGTGTCGACACAAGGGTTAAAGTGTGCACTAAATATCACCGGCGCATGCTGGATATTGTTGCCACTATTTAGTATGCGGCCGCGGTTTTGGTGCACAAACAATCACGATACGCGCGGGCGTGTGATCGGAGTGCAATCGGCCGTTGTTGTTGGTTACGCGGAGGATGGATTTATACTCACAGTGTGGGACAGTAATTGGATCGGTGACCGCACAATGATTCTGCCATACACTGACTGGGACAGCGTTATTGAGTGTTGGGCCGCACCAGTCAGCCGGGAATCACTCGTTGCGGGTGACTATATAGGGTCAATGATTGTGCCGCGCGGTGTGGGTACCTCCCCTGTAATATGCGCAGCCGCTGATACAGCTGCGGACACAGCAGCCGCCGACATCGCAACTGCACCGGACAAAAAAGATGTCATTAGCAATGCGCACAATGGTTGTGTTATCCTATAGCTTGTCCTCCGCGATCTTGGGAGTGGCAGCCTTAACGGGGGCCTTAGGCGCAGCCTTGGCAGGTGCCTTTGCCGGAACCTTTGTTGTGGCTGGTGTGGGAGTAGCAGCCGGCGCAGCGGCAACGGGGGCCTTTTTTGCGACCGGCTTAGGGGGCTCAGGCACGGGCTCAGGCTCAGGCTGAGGCTCGGACTCTGCCTCAGCATTGTCATCATACTCAGCAAGCGCATCGTCAACTGCGGCCTCAGTTTCGTCAGCAGGTTCGGCATCCGTAGTAGCTGCTGCGGCAGCCGCCTGGTATGCAGCCACTGCGTCACTTGTAACATCACAGTCAGCATCATACTCATGCTCCTCAGAGTCAACCTGTACAATCACACCGCGATGGAGGATAACCTGCGGCGAATGTCCGCCGGCCGTACTGTTGCTCACCTGGATCACGCGGATCTCGATCCGCTTAAAGCAGTTGTTGTACTTAAGGACGCGGTAGGCGTTGGCCCCACTGAGCGGGGTTTCGTTGCCCTCGGCGTCAGTAAAGGTAAACGGCGCGTAGGTGATAATGTCCTTGCCAGTCTTAGGGTGCTTGCCCGGGGTCGGCTTGGAGCCATCCTCCAGGATTGTCTTGCGGCGGGCACGGAATCCCTCAGGGAGTGTTTTGTCACCGTAGGTTTCCTCGATAAGCGCCTTCAGGTCAATTGATGGCTCGCACTCAACAACGGACTCATCGCCAGTCTTGGCGTCCGTTTGCTTGCGGGTCGTCCGTACAACATCACGGATCTCATTGTTCTTGCTACCAAATTTGTAGCTTGCGTTGATTGCCTCAAGGTCGGCGCGGAAATCGCGCGAGATATAGGACAGTGCAACACCCATCGGGCCGAGGTCGGCCGCGCGGAGGCTGAAACTGTACTTGAGGCTCTTGTTCTGCTCCTTGTTACGGGAGTCAGATGCGTCGTTCGGGTCGGCAAGACCGCGATAGATGCGACCAGTGCCATCCTTGCCATCAAACTCATGGCTGATAAGGATGTTTGTGTAGTCGCGGAGTTGGCGTGTAGTCGGGTCGGGCATAATGAGCGCGGTGTCAAAGTACAGGACTCCGGCGGTCACATTATGGCCGACAACAGAGGCAATGGTAAACTTCTTGTCCGCCTTGTCCTTGGTTTCCTTGCGGGGCTTGGGGAGGGCGCATTTGGCAATCTTGCGCTCGGCTCCGTGCTTGACAAGGACGGTGGCGGGGAAGAAGACAATTTCGTTCAGGCTCATGTTGGTAACGGAGTGTCTAGGGGGGCTTCTTAGAGGGCTTCTGGTGCGGCGTCGAATAGGCGTCTATTGGAGTGAGTGCTAATTCAATTTTATTTTCCAAAGCGGATATTAGGGTCCGGAGGGAGCCCGTGCTAAGGGCCAAAAAATGGGCCCCTAGGGGCTATCCGGGGGCCTTGTGCAGATCGTTAGTAGTAGTCGTAAAAGGGCTTTTGGGTAAGCATCTTTGTCCGGCAGCACTCCATGTTGATACCCAGCTGGTCAAGGATCTCACCAAGCTCAACAGTCACGGCGCCGCTGCTTGCGAGGATGCGCTCATTAACCGTACGGACATCATATCCCGCGGCAGTCACTGCGGCCTCATGGGCGTCGGCGCGCATTGCCTTAAACGCCGGCCAAAGCGACCCGATATTACGCCCGCACGAGAGGCAAACAATGTAGGGAAACATGCCACTACTATACTTGGGTAGTCAAGCCTTCATTTGTTAAAAAATTAGCACATGCTGGAGTGAGTGTAGCACATCTACATGTCGCCACAACCGCCGCGCATGCGGCCGCCCTCCACGCGGGCATGGTTCACCGTGGGCTTGCCGTCGTCCAGCGGGTTCGGGGCACCATCCTGCAGGAGCGGGTTGTAGAATGTGTCGTCATAGGGGTTAAGGACAACACTTTGGTTGTTGGACAACCGGCACTGCTCCTCGCTCGGGGCGACAAACGACAGAAAGAACGCTGACTTCACAAAGGCATCAAGGAGGGTGGCCTCATTGTTACCGCCGATCTTGCTGATGTGGACGCGGTTTGTCACAAAGCGGGTGTTACCGCCGCCGCGGAGTGCGTCGCCGATGCGGTTCAGCACACCGTTAAGGGCCGCGGCATCGCTGCCGGCATACTTGCGGATGTAGATGTCTGACCAGAATCGGAGATCGTCAAGCGCAAGCTTGTTGTCACTTGACGGCCAGGCTTTGATCACGTCGCCGGCATAGGCGGCCTCAATCGCATCAATAATCTCGCTAACGGAGTGCTTGCTGCGAATGTTGCTGCGAATTGCGGCAATCTGGCCAATCAGACCATTAACGTCAGTGTAAATCCTCACGTTCGGGGTCTGACCCTTTGTTGTGGCCAAGAACTCGGCAACGGTCGCGGTGTGGCGGCCCTCCTTGCACCAGTGCATAATGGTGTCATCGCCAACATCATAGTTCTCCATATCCAGCTTGTGCGGCTGGAGCATAATGTAAAGGTCAAGGAACGTGCCATGCAGGCGCGGCAGGATATGCTCAAAGTACACGGACGGCTCGCACTTGTGGATGCACACAGCCAGACCGCGGGTCTCGGCAAGGAAGCCCTGGACGTCGCCGGAGAGGAGCATACGCTCCATGCGGATCGTCTCCATGTGGCGGAGGGTTTCCGAGCGGCTGGGCTCAAGGGCGTAACCGCCAGTCTTGGCGGGCTTGGCCGGCTTGCGGATGTCAACAACCGGGCCATCGGCGGCAACCTCACCGGACTCAATAATGTACACACAGTTATTGCCACGGGCGCTGGAGTCAACAAAGTCGGCTGCGGGCTTGGCAGTGGCCGCGGTTTTGCCACCGGCGCCAGATGCAATCTTGATGCTGTCGCCAAACTTGTTGAACTTGACAGCACGCGGCTCAGACTGGCGAGTATTCACATCAAGGAGACCAGTAATGGTCTTGTGCGCGCCGTGGATAACGTGCGCGAGGAGCACCTCCCGGGCGCGGCGGACAGCCTCAGCGTCGCCGCTGTCGACATCGTCACTAAGCTTCTTTTGGGCATCCTTGCTTGGCACAAGTAGCGTAACGCCACCGCGCACCAAGATATCCCGAATACAGGCCCCGTCGAACGCCGCGTAAAGATCGGAGTGCTTATCGGCAACGTACGTTGCCAAGTCGCAATAGGTTGAACGCTGCTTGGGCGGCATTTACGCGAGTATACAATAGTAATATAGAATCCTATAAGGGTAAAATCAAAAATAATATGTTATACCGTGACCAGACCGGTCGCAGTCTATAATTGAATTACGGGGGCAGTAATGAGAAGTCCCCTTAACGCATCGGCCGAAGAGTTTATACCAAGGTCAGCCATGCCGGCGCCAATGACGCCACCACGGACACCATCACCAATGCCAAGTCTCGCAATCATCGCTGAAACAAAGACACTGCGTCAGCGGTGTAGTGAGCCAGTTGCGAAGACAATTGTTGCTGACTCTGCAATTGTTGCTGACTCTACCACTGAACAAACTACACTACAGTGCGCCCGACAGTCCCCGGAGGATATCCTCCAGGATCCGCTATGCTACGCTGCCGCCAACCAGTGGAGCCCCAGACAAACACTACATGTGCGTGTGGTGACAAGTGGTTACAGTCTGATGGATCTTGAGATCGGGAGCGAGGTTACAACAGTGACAATATCGGTCGATGCGTCGCCGGAATCGCTACGGAGGACAATGGTTTACATTGTGGAGCGGTTACAAAACGACCAACAGTTGCAGCTTACACGGTATTATAACTTCCAACTTATCGGCCGCAATATGCACTTTGTACGATTTATCAAGCATCTTGAGCACTTAACGAAAATGTCCTGTTGTTGATTCAGCGCAACAGTGCATTATTTTTTGGATTGGGTTTTGTCCCGGCACTAATATTACCACACGGGACCGAAAGGGATCTAGTGGAACAATGAGTACCGAAAGCAAGACCGAACTGGCAAAGTACTACGCAAAGCTTGCGTTGGTTGCCGTCAATGCCGGTGCTACAAAGATTGCCCAAGTGACCGACGCACTGATTGCATCAGGTGTGACCAAAGCCGATGCCGAGAACGCTGCGGCAGCGGCCTTGGCCGCCAAGGGTGTTGCCAATGGCGGGTGCAGCTGCAAGCTTGGTGGCTACGGCGATGATTATTCATCGCCGACCCGCGATGCCTTTGTGAAGGAGATGCTCAAGTTTGCCGAGTCTGAGGGTGTCAAGCTCTCGGGCTCGACAAACGAGGAGCGCCTGAAGTCCTACCTTGACTCGCTGACAAACTACTCCGCGCCCGGCGCCGAGGCCCGCTGCCGCAAGCTTGCGGAGAAGGTTAACGGGTTTTACGGCGATGTGATTGACACCAAGGCTCCCGTGAAGGAGATTTGCGAGCAGATTGCCGAGGTGATGGCCGCCTTCCGCAGCGGTATGCACGCGGAGTTTCTGGGCGTTTACTCGGATGTGCGCTCCGTTCTCCACAACATGATGGTGTTGGACAAGTGGCTTGATGAGCGCATCTCTGAGCTCTCAAGCGACGTTAGCGGGTCAAACGCCCCGCCCAAGGCCGCAAACAACATGGAGCTTATCAAGATGCTGTCGGCTGAGATTAAGCGCCACATCTTTATGCTTAACGGCCTGATGAAGAGTGGCCTTGAGCAAACCGCGGGTCTGCTTGACACGGCGACCGCTAAGCCTGGTGTGCTTATGCAGCACATCAAGCGCCTGGAGTCGTCGGGCGGCGACACAAAGAATCTCCGCACGATTGAGCTTAACCTTCGCCGCGGTGTGGCTGTTAACGCCTACATGGCCGAGCACATCAAGCAGGCGCTCGCCAAGGTTGGCATGTCCGTTGCCGAGTTTAAGGCCGCGGACACAATCCAAAAGCTAAAGGAGGCCATCCTTAAGGGGATCCTTGGCAAGGGTACAGATTCGCTTGACAAGGATCTCCCCAGTGCAACGGCGGCTGCGGAGGAGATTATTGACCGGTTTGTTGACCGCGAGAAGCTCCTCGAGATTATGGGTGCTGGACCGCGTCACGGCGGTGCGGAGTTCTCTGATGACTTTGGCGAGTATGACAAGAACGGTTATCCCCGGAGCGACATTGAGCGCCGCCAGGATTCGCAGAAGCGCCTCCGCAAGCTTGTCCTGACGGTGTTTAACCGCGCCGTCAACGAGCGTTTCAACATGGTTGTTGACGCGCTGAATCGTCTCGCCGCGCGTGTCGGCAAGGAGATCCCCCCGGGCGATAGCCTGAAGGAGTTTACGGACACTCTTGGCCGCATCAAGAATGACCTTACCCACAAGAAGTACCTTTACCACGCGCTTATTGGTTACTATAATGACGCGATGAGCAAGTCAGTGAAGGACCAGTTTGTCGCCAACATGAACATGGTTTCGCGCGCGGTTGACGGCCTACTTGCCCTCCCGGAGTACGCCGCGGGTGCACAGTACCTGCGTGACGTGAAGGACGCGATCAGCGGCGTCATCAGCGTTATTGACAAGTACTCGGACGAGGTTTCGCAGAAGTTTGGCGCGGCCGAGGTTAGCGGTGGTTATCACATGTCGCCGTCATCGGTGCAGGGTATCCCGCTGTTTAGCACCCTGTTCCTCGGTGCCGCCGAGAACCGCGGCAGTGACGACGATGAGGTTGTCAATGTTGGTGGTGGCGCATACGATGCGATTGCGGACACGTACGGTGGTGCTGAGGGTGGTTGCTGCGGCGCCACTGGTGGTGCTTACGACTCGATGGCTGATACCTATGGCGGCAAGGCCGGCGGTGCGTATGACGCTTCCGACATCTATGGTGGTGCTGCTGATGACAAGGATCTGCATGACAAGTATGCCCAGTACCGCCCGCCAAAGGGAGTCGGTGATGCGATCACTGCCTTTACCTTCCTTACCCGTGCGGAGACAATCAAGAAGAACCTTGCTGCGATGGCTGGTGACACTGCTTCGTATGGCAAGGATCAAACCGACCGCAACGCTCAGTCCATTGTGGAGATCCTGTCCAAGTCACAAAAGGAGTATATCGCAATGCGCGACTACCTGAAGACACAGCAGCCGCTGCTTGCCGGTGTTGCCGGTATCACTGCCGATGCTGCGGAAAAGCTCGTTGGTCAGGCTCAGTCGTTCCTTGACGATCAGTGGAACGCCCGCAAGAACTTTTGGGCTACCGTGGAGTCAATGGATGAGTGCATGCGTCAGTTTACGGACACTATCGTTGCGTCACCTGACAAGGTGAAGGAGATTGACCAACTCCTTGACAGTGTGGAGATTATTTCGGACTGGTACAGTTCAAAGGCTGGCAACACGCTTGCGGAGATCTTTGAGAAGTTTCCGGATGCACTGCCACCGCTCGGCGGCGCTACCGCACTCGGTCCGTATGCTGGTGTTCAAATCGCAACCAGCACCGATCACTACTACAAGATTATCGAGGCGGGTGGTCATCAGAATGTCGGTAATCCCTACATCAAGACAACAATGGATGCTGCCAAGGAGGTTAGCGAGTCACTGAAGAAGTTCTTTATGCTTATGACAGCGCTGAAGAACCTGTTTAGTGTGTTTGTCCACTTTGGTCACGCCGTTGGCGGCGATGCACTCTCTAAGTCCGCGATGATGCCGCCGAATCGCATGTACCAAAACATTGTGATGTATCTTCGTGCATCATCACTCTCACAAGGTCATATTCCGCCCAATACGGGATTACTAGCTGCTGACGAAAAATCTCTCAGACCGACATTTATTGGTGGCCAATCTATGGATACGATCAAATCGGGCAATCTCAATGGCACTGATTATGGTTCACATCAGGGTGGAGCTGGGAATGCCATGGACGCATTCCGCCGTATGTATGGTATCAGCATGCGCAGTGTCAACGAGGATATCAAGGCTACGGATGCCGTCAAGTTTGACCTTGAGGACAAGTACTTTGTCCACATGATCAAGGCAGCAGCGGCCAAGGTTTTGACAGTCACGGGCACTTACGGACTGTTCTCACGCCCGGCGTCATATGTTGATCAGCAGCAGCGACTCGCCCCGATTCGTATGATTCTCGGCGGTGGTTCCGACCTTCCTGAGGTTATCCCTGAGGCCACTGGTCTTTACCTCCGCCTGCCGCTCCTGCTCCAGTGGTACCGCCGCCTCTTTGATGGCGATGATCCCAACCGGTTTGGCCAGTACAATGACATCCCCCTTGCCAAGGGCAATCGTTCGCTTAAGGTGTCGCTCATTCCGGACATTGACGGCACGTTTGCCCCGCTGATTAAGCTGATCTTTACGGATCTGCGCGCGGTTGACACTGCGGCCTACACTGATGAGGATCTCCGCCGGATTGTCCGCGAGGTGAACAATGTTTGGCAACGTAGCTCGTCCAAGCACCAGGGTAACCCTGTGCGCGGCATCATTCACGATCTTGTGAATGAGGTTAACCGTCGCTATGGTATTGTGAACAAGGATGACTATGACAAAGCGCGTGAGGAGGGTGAGCGTGGTTATCGTTACCGCGAGATCAGCAATGATTATGGCAAGGATGAGTTTGACACGGATCTGGCCATCCTCCCGGGCGAGGACGGCGATCTCCCCAGCCGTCTTACCCCCTCACAGCGTCTAATGAACTCGGACGTTGAGCTCTCAAAGACTATCCGCAAGAGCAAGTACACTGTGACTGCCGATCACTACAAGATTGTGCGTGATTTCCGCTGCGCGATCGACAAGCTCCTTGAGGGCGACGGCAACGCGTATCAGTTCTCCGACACGATTGCAACTGTCCAGAATGAGCTGAAGACCGTTGCCGGCTCAGACAAGCGCTTCGAGATTGTCGCCACACTGATGCGTGGCACTGACCTCCGCGCCCGCGTTGATGGCTTCAAGTATGTGCTGTTTAACGAAACCGTTGTTGCCAGCTTGAACCTGCTTAGTGGTATCCACACGATTCTCAAGCACTATCAGGCCCGCATGCTTGTGTGCAATTACAGCAAGATTGTGGATTATGTTGCAAAGTTGCACGTTGCAGGCGGTCCTCCAGTTGCCGATACCGACGCATTGTGCGCTTCCGTTTTGGCAGCATTTACCGCGGATTATCCGTGGCTTGGCACGGACGATAAGCCGCAAATTGCGCTTTATCGTGCATTTGGTGGCACAAGTGGCGGTCCTCCGGGTACTGGTGGCCACGTTGCTGGTCAATATGTCACCACAGCTGCTGCTGGTGGTGATCCGTACGTGTACCTCAGCACTCTCCTCGCTGGCATGACTGACGCCGATAAGATTGCCAAGTTGGCCAAGGCTAAGTCTGCACCCTCCGGGCAGTCTGACGCGTGGCAAAAGGTACAGGCGTTCTTTAGCGGACTCCTTAATCGCAAGAACATGATGCTTGAGATCATTGATGCAGTTTACTCCGTTTGTGATGGCGCCCATGCTACAGCCTCGATGAGTGATGGTCGCATGACTGTTGCCTATGGCGGTCTCGAGGAGATGGTTCGCGACACGTTTGCCAGCACATTCTACTTTATGAACCTGCTGCAGCCCAAGATTGAGCAATCGCTGTATAGTCAGTGGACCGATAAGCTAAAGAATGGGTCATACTACTGGCTCCAGGAGCAGCTTATGGAGAAGATTATTATCGGCCGCCGCAAGGGATCTGCCTCTATTGCCAATAGCCATGAGTACCCAAATCTGGAGGTTATCAGCCGCGGTATTGCCGACACCTGGATGTGGATTGTCGGATCACATCATGATGCGACAATGGCCGCACCCGCAGCCGCTGCTGTGTCGGGTCTCGCAAAGGATCAGTTCGGTAACATGTTTGCCGCAGCAATCTTCTATGATGCCAACGCTCCACAGAGTGGCATTCAGGCATCAAATGTAGCCGCAGCTGCCGCTGATGCACAACTGCTTAGCTATCGTGTTGACCCCTACGAGGAGCTTGTTGTCAGTGGACCTTCTGATAAGCGCGTCCTCGATACTCGCTTCATTGCCCGCTTTAAGCAGCTTTACACTTGGGGCAAGGAGTTTACAAAGAATCGCTCACTGCTGTTTGACTTTAACCAGCTTGTTGCCAAGTATATCCAGTCATTCTACGACGTGAACAGCAAGAAGATCTTTACCGGATTGATTGACAAGCTTGCCAACAGCGCCTTTGCATCAGCTGTGTCTGACCCGGTGAACTACACCTATTCTGACGTTGTCCCTGCCGTGCAGATTAAGTTTGGCGCCCAGTCCAAGCGCGAAATGCCGCAGTCAGTAGTACTCGCTTCTGGACTGAATGCTGGGTGGATTGACGCTTTTGACGTATTGCTTACGGCTGTTCTCCAGGCTCGACCCAATGACTACATCGCCAATGCAGGATCTGCGATACCAGCGGGTCATCCTAGCATTGACGCTGCGTGGGGTGGTGCCGTACCGCAGTTGTTGATTGATATGGTTGTACAGTCTGGCGGTGCTATTGATGCACTTGGTCAGTTGGGAGGCGGCGCTGCAGTCGGTGCGCTCATTGCCATTTGGAACAATTGCTTCCAGGGTCGTCCTGATCGAATGAATGCAATCATTCAACAATTTCCCTTCGCAAAAGATATCGGCCCTGCAGGTTCTCCTGAGCGCGCAGAACGCATCCGCTTGCTCGCGGTAATGACCGTTTGGAGTTCCACAGTGTTGCCAGCTGTTATGCTGCCGGCATTCGGTAAGGATCTGGCGGCTGCAATGAAGACATCCACGTATGCTGTGCCGATCGATGCCCGTGGTTCTGCACATAAGTGGCTTGTCAGCGCCGAGGATATGGCTACAATGGACGATTCCAACCCGACGGCAACCAGCGTGAACAATGGTGGCAGCACGGACAAGAGCGTTCTCCTCTATGCCCGTACTGCCAATATCCGCGGTTATCCAAATGGCTCAACCTATGCGGGACTTGGTGGCAAGGCCGCCATTAACGCTCCTGTCAACCTCGCGGCTGCACTCCAGTTTGGCCAGCGTAAGGATCCTGATGCTGATCATGTCCTGTTTACCTCACTTGCTGTCACCCTCCGCACACTTGTGTCTACGAAGACCACTGGTACTTCTGCCGTGAATGTCTACCTCACTGACACTGTCGCTGACCTGCCGCAGCACATGAAGGAGAAGTATCGCGCCAACCTGCCTGCGTTTAAGACCCTGCTTGGAGCCCTTGTCCAGCGTTGTGAATTTTACAAGATGCTTATCTCTCGCGGCGGTGTTGATCTTGGACGCAATGCGCTAGCTGCTACCGTTAACGTTTGGCCATTTACCCTCATGGACCCGCTGACAGACTCACAAAAGAACATGACCCGTTTCGGCGGCATTATCGACGCAATTACCCGCGGCTGCACTGCGATGATTCAGTCCATTGACCAAACCCTCCGTGAGGTCGGCGATGACCCGATGTACCTTGAGATCGCCCAGGGCAGCATTCGCGACTACACCGCACAGAACGGTATTGCTCCGTTTATGCCCCTATCGTCAACACTTGTTGCGCTGAAGAACGTCGGCATTGAGCTGTTCCCTGTGCACCAAACGGGTGACTCCGAGTTTAAGCTCATGTACGGTACTCGCGGAATGCTCCACGGCCTCAAGCCCACGCAGGAAAACACCCCCGGGTTTGCAAAGATCGTCCAGTTGTACAACGGCGGCGTCGGCACACAGTATATGGCCGATGTTGCCGCCGCACAGCAGTTCCTTGAGCGTTATGTCCGCTCGCTGCGCTGGATCTACGGCGTGCGTAATATTCGTGGTATGTTGACTCACCAACCGACATTGACTCTGTCCCGTTACGATGTTGTTCGAACGACTATGCCTGTTGCTATGGGTGGCCTGCCTACAAACAATACGGACTATCAGTCAATCATTGACCATGTCAACTGGGACAACAAGCCTGTGTGGTCGATTGCCAAGTCCGTTGATGACACCATCCGACTGACCGAGTCTTCGATGTTTAAGGAGCGAGTGGATGAGTTTATTGACTATATTTACCAGCGCCAGCAGCCTACTCCGCCCGATCTGGCAATCCAGAACATTCTGGACCTTGACATTGTCCCGATCAACGTCCATGCTCTGCGTCGCGAGATTCCGTTTGCAGATCTGCTCAATTACTCCTACACATTCGACCGCATGATTATCGAGCTTTACTACGGCCACGTCAACGCTACTTCGGACGAGAAGAATGTTGTGAAGCTTATCCGCGAGCTGTGCAGTGACATGGATACATCATCCATTCGTAGCGCCAAGGATATGTTGGTGTCGCTCCTTATCTCCCCCCATCAGGACTTTGGCAAGGATATCACAGTTTACTCCCGCTTGCTGCGCCACTTGGAGGGTATGCTCCGCGGCACAGTGACTATTGACGGTCTGTCTCGTCCGCGTTTCCTCTCGGACGAGGTGTTTGGCAAGGCCATCTTCGGTGAGATTTACTGTGAGCCTGGTTACTACAACGAGATGGGACCCGGCGCCGGCCACGTCGCGAGCACCAAGTATCGTCGAGATACCGTAGTTACATCAATTGCTACGGAGGTAATGAATCTGTTCCGTGCTGATTGTACTGGAGCTGGTGGTGCACTCCCCATGTGCGCTAATCTGGCTGTCGCTGCCGTTGATGCCAACCTCCAGAAACTTGTTAATGCTGCAGTACGTTTCTCATATGACAATGCTGGAGCTGCGCCCGTCGATGATATTGTCAAGGTTATGGACAAGTATCTTGGTGCCATTAATTCACCAGTCCAAGCTGCTGGTAGGGCACCCACGCCTGACGAAAAGAAGCTTCTCGCCAAGGCAGTCAGTATCCTCAGTTATGAGTGCCTAAACTATTATGAGGACAAGGATAATCACGTTGCGCTGGGAAGGGCTAAGTCTACCCTTTCGCAACGTATCGGCAACCGTTTGACTCCTGGTCCAATTGTACTGGCAGCCGGTGCCGCAGTTGAAGGAGCACTGGATGGGTTGGCACCACCTGCGGGCGATCCCCGGGACAATGTACGTGGTATCGCTGCACCGGGTATGGTGCAACATACCCCTAATCTGCACTACCTTGCGGAGGGCGATGATCTGCCAGCTGATCTCTCCGGTGCGACGCATCAACCGGACAACCAGAATGTGCTGGATTCCCGTCAGGTTAAGTCGGTTGAGGTTCACGCTAATCTCGCGGGACAGCTTGCCAAGGTCGGTGCTCAGCGCTTTGACACTGTCCTTGTCCGCAACCTGGTGTTTATCATCAACATGCTCCGGTCGGTCCGTTTGCAGCTCACTCGTGATCTGTTCTATGGCCAGGGCTCAGTTGTGTCGTCCAATGCTAACATTGCGCCGCGCATCACTGAGATGTATGGCAACGCCGTGAATACTCGTAAGTAAACGGATACCACAAAAACACCATATTTTTTATATCTTTTTACACTACTTGGACAAACTAGTGCAGGATCACACTACATACAACCAACCATGGTCTTGCTTACACTTGACTGTGTGTTAACCTACATGGACAAAACTGGCAGGTACCACTTTATCACAGATACGCCCGAGTCCGAGGAAAAGGCCGCGCGGCATGGGCTCAACGGCGACATTACCCTGCGGGTTGCTTACTCCATCGGTGAATTTGTGGGCAAACAAGTGCGCATACGGATAAACTGCGCGGAGTATCAGTTTTGCACGGCCGATGGTACACTCAAGACCGGCGTCCGCGTCACCCGCCTCGACAGCATCGAACTGCGACAATAGACCTACGCATACGTTGAGCACACCATACGCATGCAGGCACACACTGTGTAGCGTACTGTCGTACAGACACATGCACTGTTTAAGAGTGGGCGCCTACAACACGCGTGTTGGGGCACTATGACGAATGCAGAGTACCACTACGAAATGGACTGACCGAAGCGATTTGAACCGAGGCCTTGCCGATGGACAATGAGCTGAGGGAGGGAATGAGTGCATTTATAATTGAATTCTAATGCAGCTAGTATTACAGACATGTCCGGAGTTTCCCCGCCTGGTGTCCTTGTGCCGGCCACGTCGCCGTTGCGCGAAGCCTATGGACTGGAAAACATCGGCGTTACCTGCTGGTGGAATGCCGTGTTTCAGACCTTGCTGTCACTCCGCAAACTGCGCGACTTAATGATTGAGCTTGAGCCCGAGATGCGCAGCAACACGCTGGCCGTGATGTTTCTACGGATCCTACGCGAAGTGGACCACACAAAGCAAACCCACATTGAGCTGCTCCGCGAGTTTATACGCTCGATGGAGATAGCCAAAGTGACGGTTACTGGGGCCAGCGCCCAGCAGTGTGCGAATGAGGCCCTTGTGAAGTTTCTTGACATGCTTAACATGCACCCGATCACGTCGGCGTTTTCGCGGTCTTACGAGCAGTCCATTACCTGTTCAGGGTGTGGACGTCAGTCTTGCACCCCGCGCGACAACCATATCTGGGTGTACTATCCGAGGCCGGCATTATCCAGCGACAAGAGGGAGTTTACCGATGCGCTGCTCCACTACAACTCCGAGGTTGACGAGTATGTCTGTGACGGTTGCCATCTGAAGAACAAGGCCTGTGTCCAAACGACGCGACTGCGCGCAGTGGGTGAGATTATGATTATCCTCTTTGAGCAGTACCTTGTGAAGCTTGTGTTTCCCTTTCCCGAGTCGTTTACCCTGCCGCGCTCCGTGCAAGTACAAACCCCCGATGGCAAGCGCAGTGTCACAAAGGGCCACTATGTGTACTGCCTCCGCGCGTGCATGTTGCATAGCGGCAGCATGGCGAGTGGTCACCATTGGGCCGTCTGCGAGCGCGCCGACGGCGTTTACTCGCTGAATGACACGAGTGTCCAACGCTTGCCCGGACGCTTTACCCCATCGGCAAACGTCCACACTGTTGTCTATGAGCTGGACCGCATTGTGGAGGGTTAAGTGTCGCCAGATGTTGCTAGGTCTGGCAATACAGTGACATTTTTTATTATCATCCGGCATGATTTCAGCGTAAAGTATACCGGTCAACACAATGCCCCCTAAGCTCACTTTTGCAGTGCTGGGCTCAAAGCCAAAGCGTGAAGTCACAACCAGCGACTATGAGTATATGCGGTTCTCCAATGGCCGCATGGTCGCTGTTGCAAAGGACCCGACGTCGGGCCGTCCGCTGTTCCATTTTGTTAAGCAGGACCTTATGTCCGCTTCCGAGATTGCTAAGCTGCCGCTGTTTAAGAGTGGCAGCAAGTCCTCGTCGCGCAAGGGCGGTTCCCGCCGCCGTGGCAGCCGCCGCGGTGCCCGCCGTTAAATATTCCATTGTAGGTGTATGACTATATTTTTTAACAGCACTACAATGCCGACACAAAAGGCGATTGACGAGATGCGCGAGAAGGGTGGGTTGACAGATCATTGGGATTTCTGTTGTTACCAGTTCCGAAAGTGGGATTCTGCGTTTGTCAGCATATACAGCAAGCGTATGTGTGTCCACGGATTCGTTGCGTGCGATGTATTGCTCACAAGTGATGCCAATGATTCATATTCGGTGTCATACGACAATAACCTTTACTATGTTGATGAACAGACGAAAGTCTGTGATAATCTTGTGCGCCGTATATCCGGTAGCCTGAGCATGCAAATATCTGACATGCATTATGACTATAACCGAAACCTTTGGATAATCGGCAAAAACGTCATACAAGGACAGTGCATTTACGACAGCAAACGCCACACATATGCATTCTTTTCGAACAATACCATCATAGTTCGTAACATTAAGGACACCCTGCGATCACCGTAATTGCCATTACAACTATGTACTATATTTTTTGTAATCTTGCAGCCATGCCGACACAAAAGACGATTGATGAGATGCGCGAAAAGTGTCTCATCCAGGCCGAAAGTAATGGCTGGAATGGTAGCCTCCTTATTTTCACACAGTCGCTACACGTATGGTTTGGCCGTTATAGAGTGTATATTCATGGTTTTGTTGCGGATCGAGTGTTACTAATGCGGGACTCGGCCGATCGGTATTATATCGTGTCGGATGGTGAGGTTTACTATGTCAATTATGACACCCCTAATGCCAACGGTGTCAATTATGACACCCCTAATGCCAACGGTGTCAATTATGACACTCATGATACCGAAAATCCCAGCAACACACTTACTCCCACAAGCATCGTACGCCAAGTATCTGGCGGCCTAAGTATGCGAGTACCAGATATGCGTTATGATCATGACCGGAACGAATGGACTCTCGGTGGTGAACTAATCCACGAGGAGTGTATTCACGACTTCCGCAGGCGACTGTGTGCATTCTTTGCACTTGAGGATGGCCGGGCTATAATCTATGCCGTTTGAAAGTGGCGCTAAGTAATCTAGCAACAATGTCCAGTGGTGTACGTATCGATGGGGTGCTTTACGGCATTCACGGGTATGCTACAAGTGGTGTACTAGTGTGCGGAACACGTACAGTGGGCACGCAAACAACAGTAGTCATCGCGGACGAGGCAGTTTACTATGTAGATGGCAAATTACCGCCATTTATAGATAGCCTCACACTCCCGGTGGGTGGTGGTATGACTGCGTTGATCACTGATATGATTTACGACTGGGACAATAACTTGTGGACCATCGGCGGTGAGCATGTGCGGTGTAACGCAGTTTACTATGCACCCGCAATGACTTACACATTCTTTTCCATAAGTAAGGACACGGACACTATATTTATACGTAATGTTCGGAGGAATACATGAGGTGGTTGCACCCCTACCGGGGTTTATCGCGCGTGACACGCTGCTGTATGACTTAGCCAGTGGGACTGAGTGGTACATTGAAGGGTGCTACAAGGGTCGTGTATTAAAGCGGCGCGAGATGAGTCATAGTATAGCAAGTGACGTCGACGGAGTCGAGATACTGCGGAATGGCCCGTGGTATCATGAATCATTGGGTGTCATAGTCGATGGCATACCCACGACCGGCTGCTGCTGGTATGACGGATGACGTCAACATACATCTTTGCTGTCGGCGACCGTTTGGTGTTTAAGCCGCGTAAGACATACTGTGACATTTAGGCGTGATTTTTTGGCTCGTGTAGGTTAACCTAGGTAGCGTTCAACAATTGAACGAATGTCCACCATATATGCCCGACATGCAACCACCATGGCCCGATGCGATCGAGTGGAAGGTGAATGGTAGTCTTCACCGCATATGTGCCGGAATTTATGCGATGTACCAGAATAGCCAAATGGGAGTTATCTTTGACACTGAGTGCAACGTAGCATACTATTTTGACCAAGGATCGGACGCCATGTTGAGGAATGTGTGGATCACCAGTTCCGAGTATGTGCCGGGCGTAGTCAGAGATATCGAATACTATTATGACGGTGTCCGGATTACACCCCGATCTGACTATTGTGCCATTGACAAAATGTGGATGATCAGTAATTATTTGGGTAGGTGGGTTATCTTTCGACGCGGGCCGTGTAGCGACCCTATGATACGCTACATTGGACACAAAGTGAATAACGTCTACGGATAGTACGCCAAAATGACGACACATGTTGAGTGGCGAGGAGTCGGCTATCGTTTGGGTAAAGTTGTTGACCATATTTACTATGTACAACAATTGCATCACTATGTAGTTGACGCTGTCGTTAGTGGCGTTTACTATGTTGAATGCCCACACGGCGTCAACCTTGGTGGGTTAGTTGAAGCGGACATTCACAACCCAAGACTGATGTGCGTCATGCCGGGAGTATTCGGCGCATATGATGCGAAGCTCCGTCTTTACCTATTTGCGGACAATAAGGGTTATATTACATTCCAGTACGACTGAACCATTTGTTGTGCGCGATATAGTCGGAGTTGCGCCTATAGTGACAACTTCGGTTGACAACTCAATGTGCCGTGTAACCGAAGGGATTTACGCATTTAGGCCGTCGTTAAGTGACGCGAAATTATTGATTGTTGACATTGATGAATGCACCGTTTATGAGGCGTGGGATAATTCACATACCATGTCAAACCTATTATGCGTTTGCGCGATCACGTCGCGCAACGTTACACGTTATAGCAGCGGAAATTATTATTATGCTGGTGACCACAGAGTACTCATCAAGAACGATTGCTTTCACGATCTGTTTAGCAACGTGTGGGTATTTACTGCACTCGATGACTATCTAACGTACTTTCACCGCGACATTTGAATTGTCATGGTGTTTTGTAACTATAAAACCCCTGCACTCTGCTAACAACGGTACTCTGTTACCATAAAACCCGTACTATGCAACCACCGTGGCCCGACGCTGTGTATGTGGATATTGAGATTTCAGATGTGACTCGTATTGAATGTGGATTATACATAGTGACGAACTCGGAATATAGTCAATACGTAATTGACTTTGATAGCCAAAGCGCATTTATTGCGGCAGATCGGCAGTGGGCGGATGAGGATGGATTGAGTTGCTTTGTTGGACATATGGCACAGACATACGGCCACACATACGTTATTGGCCGTAATTATCTCGACGGCGTACATATTAAGAATGTTATCTATTACGATGACGATCATGTGTTTATGCGTGACATAAGCGCGCATTGGATTGTCCGCCGGCCGCGTAAGCGGTGATTTTTGTCCCTGCCTACGTACACAAATGAAGTGTGTCACCTGTACGCTATACCATGGAGTCATCGCCGCCGTGGCCCGACGCGGTCCATATTGCCATCGCAGTAGTCGGTATGGCCCAAGTGATTGACGATATCTGCTTTGTAAATTCTATTGGCCTCGGTGGTTATATAGTTGATTTTGGGTTAGTTGCCACATACTACTTTGATGGGTACCCACCCGGATTGGACGATGTGACGTGGGTTCGTACGTATACGCCATTTGTTGATGGTATGACTTGTGGTAATCATGTTATGCAGTTGGACGGTGTCAATGTACACAATGCCATGTGGCCTAGGGAAAATCATGTATTTATGCTAAGTCAGGATATGAAGTGGATAGTTATGCGCTTGCGGAAACATAAATGACCGCTTGCGGAAACATAATTGAACAATCGGCATCGGTGTGTCAAAATGCAGTCGCCACCGTGGCCCGACGCGGTCTACATTGGCGATTGTATAGCCGACATATGTCAGGTGACAGATGCCATATGCTTTGTGTTCACGATCAGCCACGATAATTACATTGTTGATTTTGGCGCGTTGGTTACATACTACGTTGACGACGATCCCCCTGCGTACAAGGAGGAAAAGTGGGTCCGCCCGACTGATTCTATTGTCGATGGCGTGACGTATGGCGCGTTCGGTAGCGTAGAGTTGGATGGTGTTTTCATGCACACTCATGTGTGTCCCAAGGGCGATTACGTGTTTATCCTAAGTGGCGACATGCAGTGGATAATTATACGGCCAACGAAACATAATTGAACACCCGCGTAGCCTTCAGGCAGCATATAACGACCATGCAGTCGCCGCCGTGGTCAGATGCGATTCACATCGGTAATAATGTGTTTGACATAAATCGTGTGTTGCATGATATTTATCTTGTTATTTGCAGCGCCGGTGCGGTCATTCTTGATATCGAGACGTCAGCACTGTACTATATCGATGCTGAACCACGGATGTGCAACAGGGACATGTGGTTTAGTTCAATGTCCCCCGATACGGGCGGCGTTACTGTTATTGGTGGTATACACTGTCTTGATGGCGTTGCTATGCACTACTGTACGTTCGTTGAGAAGACTCGAGTGTTTATCCTAAGCCGCGACACACAATGGGTGGTTATACGTCAGCGGAAATACAGTTGAATGACGTGCGGGGAGTACAAAATGTGGCCGGGCGCGATTTATGTTGGCGAGATGATATTTGACATGTTTAGCGTAATAGACGGCATTTACTATGCTCGGATCGCTGCAGATTACTGCGTGATCATTGACTTTGTTACTGGTGGCCTGTATTATGTTTCGCTGGATCAACGGCTCGATCATGAGCTGGAGTGCCACACGCATGTGGATTTCCCCATGGCGGATTGTCATGTAGCCATAGATTACATGATAGGTACACTCGATGGAGTCAATGTGCGAAATTACGTTTTCGCTAATGAATCGGTTGCGATATTTGTGTCATTTGATCAGAATTGGATAACGCTCCGCCCACGCACGTATGGATGTTTTTAACACATATAGAACATGTAAACACTCCTTTTATTTACACCATGCAACCAGGAGACCGAGATCCGCGTGGCTACGTTAAGCATCACCAGACTATTGCCGATCATGATGTTGCGCTATGTATGAACCATCAGGTTTGTGGTACAACAGACCTACCGGATTGGTGGTATGAATGCAAAGGACACTATCTTTGCATGAACTGTGACATAGCGAAACTTGGATACCTGGAATTTTCGACCGGCGAATGTGTTGTGTGTATGGAAAATGATATGACCCTTGTTCGCATCCCAAATTGTACACACCACATGTGTGTTGCATGCTTCAAACGCGTACTATACGGAAAACCACCGGTGTTTCCACGGTTTCCTTATGATGACGACGTTAACGATGCGTATGATGACGTGCATCGCGGTACTCCAGAGTATGATGAATTCATTAAGTTGTATCCACTAATAGCTAGATGGGAGCGTCAGTATGATTGGGTAGATGAGCAACACGATCTCGATCACGAACGCAAGGAAAACCTACGCAGGTGTCCTATTTGCCGGGCGGAGATAACCCGTAAATAAGCGTATATTTTGTACGAGCATGGATCTATTAAGGTACAAAATTGAACATCACGCTAGGTTATTAATGGAGTCACCACCGTGGCCTGATGCAGTGTATGTGGGGAGTAAACCATTCTTACGTGCACTCGCAGTAGCAGACGGTATTTATATTCTCGATACCATATCAATGTATGGAAACATGGTTGTTGACTTCCACACGGGCGGTGTGTACTATCCCAACATCCAAGATTGTCCACAATACAATCATTACATTTGCAGATATTATTATGGATGTGGTCAATCTTTGGCGCGCGGCGTTACATATACCCATAAGGCACAACTTGACGGGATTAAGATAGCTGGGTTTGTGTTTGCCGACCGTAGGATGACTCTCATATTATCGGCGGACGGCAGATGGATTGTAATGCGCCAGCGTACTTTTTGTAGTGTGTAGAGTGTAGAGTGCAAAATATGAACTACTATGCGCTTTGATAAGCCGATGGAGTCGCCGCCGTGGCCAGATGCTATCCGCGGCCATTGGCGCGGCATAATAAA
Source organism: uncultured Flavipsychrobacter sp. (assembly GCA_964652995.1). Lineage (GTDB taxonomy): Bacteria > Bacteroidota > Bacteroidia > Chitinophagales > Chitinophagaceae > Nemorincola. The sequence goes on from CAZZCR010000001.1 coordinate 119,424, forward strand.
TGTGTACCGCATCACTGAGGACATATACATCGTTTATTTCTGGGAGGAGTCATATTGTCTTATAGTTGACGCACATGCGTCATCAGAGTATTATATCGACACAGACTGGCGCTCTGATGCGGTAATGGATTATAGATCTGCAATCACGACGCCATACACAGATGGACACGAATATCGCGCAGGGAAGTGGTATTTGGACGGAGTGATTACGCATGACGGTGTCCACTACGACGATAAGTTTGTTGTTATAACTGATGTCTACGACGAGTGGATTGTGTTTCGACAATAATTGTTAGTCCGCGGGCAAACATATGAATGTTGATATAAATTACACACAAAGTACGCTATTGATCGGCATGAGTGACACACGGCCATGGCCAGATGCCATACACTTGGGATTTAGAGCACACTGGATGATGAAAATCGCACACTCTTTATACATTGTGTCAAGCTGTCGAGGTGATAAGCTTATTGTTGACTTTAGCACTCTGGCTGTATATGATACATCCGGAAGGTTCCGCTTCCGTAGCACTGTCCATCTCTGTGCGCCAAAATGTGCACTCACACATGGACACCGGATTGATCTCGGGGTCATCAAACTAGATGGGGTGTGTATATATGAAATGGTCTTCATGGACGCTAAACATGTCTTTATTGTGACGCCAGACCTAACATGGATAGTCATGCGACCGCGTACTTTTTGTGTTGTCGCGGGTACAAAAATTGAACCGCCGCATACATCTGGTATGAATACCAGCGATAATGCAACGGCCGTGGCCCGACGCAATACGTTGGGAACGTGAGCCCGTAGACCGCACATACCGACTGTGCGAGGGAGTTTATGAAGTGTTGGACTACTGGCATTTGGCGGCAATTGTTGTTGATGCAATGTTGGGCGCGGAGTATTATGTTAAAGTACGCATATTTGACATAAGCATGGAAAGAGCCGACAGTAGCATGTTACGATCAGTTGTCGGTTACACACTCAATCACTGTTTAGATGGTGTAAAATTATACCGTTATTGTTACACCGATGGCAAAATAGTAGTATTTATCTCCTATGAACAAGAGTGGATTGTGTTTCGCGAGGTGCAAAATAGATGGTTCAGGTAGTTTGAAACAAAGTGAATGGTGCTTGGCAATGTACCTTTTGTGTTGTCGTAGGATGAGCACAAAATTGAACCATGCAGTGATTAACATAGTCCTGACATGCAACCGCCGTGGCCCGACGCGATTTGGACCGGTGATGATGTGGACGACGTGTGTCGACTATGCAGTGGAGTTTATGCCATAGTGGATTACTGGGACGATATAGTAAAGGTTGTTGACATCGAATTGTACATAGAGTATGATGCTGAAAAACTCGGTTTACCCTCGCACATGCGCTCGATCGTTAGGTATGAATTCCAGTCGGTCGCCGGTTATGATGCACATAATCACTCATTGGATGGAGTAAAGTTAGCAGAATATGGATGGATCGATGACGAGATTGTTGTGCTGTTATCCAAGTATGAAAATTGGATCGTTTTCCGGCCGCGTAATAATTGAACGGCTATAAACACAACCCACAGTCCTAACATGCAGTCCCCACCGTGGCCCGATGCTATTTGGTTTGGCAGTGAGTTGGACACCATATTCCGATTGTGTACCGGAGTTTACGTCCTGCTGAGTTACTTTGACGAGGAAACGGTAGTCGTCGACACAGTCATGGGTTCCATATACTACATAGATTTTGATCGAAACCTATTGCCTATGCGTACTGCCGAACAACGCATGCTCCAATCAGTAGTTGGTTACACAGCGCACGACCACACTCTAGATGGTGTGAAACTTTCGGCATACTGCTACATCGATAACGAGATGATTGCATTCACAGCAACACAAGATGACGATTGGATCGTTTTCCGGCCGCGGCAAAAGTGAACGGTGTGATGCATTCCTACACTGATACCATGCAGCGGCCGTGGCCTGATGCCATGCAGCTTAGTGATATTGTCCACAATGTGTTTATGCTGATTCCCAACATTTACATCATAGAGTATTGGATTGGATCGGATTTCGTTGTTGTTGATGCGGAGATGTGCGCAGAGTACTATGTTGAACCCCAGCCGCCGGCGAAACGTATGTGGTGCGGAATTAGGAATATTCATGGACAAATACCCGGTCACTCACGTATCTACCATGATAGTTATACGTTACAATATTTAGATGGCGTCCCATTGCACCATAGTTGCTATGCGGACGACAAGAATGCGGCGTTAATCTCGGAAGATCGTAAGTGGATTGTCTTTCGGCCGTATGAAAAGTGAACACCGCGCGGCGTTACTAGAGTTATGTCCAGCACTCGCTGTACCAGCTACGGTTTACCCCCATTGGCACTACCCATCGACGGGGTGGTGCAGGATGTCGCGATCATCGTTGACCGCATATGCGTATTATGGATTGGACTCGAATTTGTGGCTGTTGACTTTGACACTATGGCAGTTTACCATATTGAACGGCCGACTGTGCACAATCGCCGATTGTACATGGTTTACAATATGCCCAGCCACTTTATTGAATGTACGCGCGACGATGAATACACCATCTACGTTGACGGACACGCTATCCGGCCGATTATATGGGTTGGTTATAATTTTGCAATAGTTTGTGGGATAGGACCATGGATTGCCATCCGTCCTATCACGCGTAACCTGGATCGACACTATTTATGGTATCGACAACATATCGGCGAGCCTTAATGGGGTCAAAAAATAAACGTAATCTGGCATGATTCCAGCGTTAGCCGCTTCGCCAAACAACCTTTTGTGCCGACGGATACCAGATCGGATCGTCGTCCGTAACCTCCGTAGGATTGCACACAGGGACGCGGGTCGGGCGGCCGCGGATACCTGTCCAAAGCGTCGGCTGGTAACTTTCGTGATCAGGCATCGCCCATGTACGGCCGGTGATGATACCAGTCGTTTGGTCGGCGCGGTCCTGCACAAAGGCCGCGTGATTCTGCACGACGGCGGCATCAACAGCCTGTGTCGCGGCCCAGTCCTTGAATCCCATACCGGGGCCACCATACTCATTCACTGCATACTCAAAGTTGTCACCGCGGCACTCACAGTCAATGTCGGGCATAATCTTCGGGCCATTGGAGCATGAGTCAAAGTGCTCAACATTCTCGGCAGTTGCCTTCTTTTCGGGCGACGCGACGGGGGCCGGCGTTGCGGCCGGTGCGCCGATCTTCATAGAAACCGCGGAGATCTTGCCATTTGCGCGGTTAACGCAATCATAAGTCGTAGTGGTACCGTCCGTAATAGGCGTTGGGCGTACCACAATAATGTACACAAGCACTATCACGATGACCACCAGCAGTCCAACCGTAAAGTCAGGCAGCATCTCCAGATATCGGTTGCAATATAATAAGGGAAAAAATAAAAATTACAACAAATGCGCTGGCTATATGCTACATCTAAGCCCATTCATAGTCGGGGATAATAGCCTTTGCGCCAATCCGCGAGTCAGTACGCGCCGCGGCCTGATAGCCCGGCCGAACCGTATTACCGCCGCGCTCGGCCATAACTGCGGTGATCGTTTCTACAGTGGTCAGGCGTATCATCTCAAGGCCGACCAACCGCTCATACAACCGGTGCATTTGCGCAATAGCCTCCAAATCCGCGGCGTCAACAATGGACTCGGCCGACTGGTCGTCGATCGTAGTGTCGCCGCGGATACGCACCGCGTTAACGTATTCGCCGATGATTTGGTCCATATCGCGCGCCGACTTTGTAATGCGCGGTGACAGTGTCAGTATCATCTTCTCGGTTTCGCTGATTCGCGCCGTCAGCATTTGCATCTTCTCGGCGTAAACTGTCGGGCTGCGCGGGCTAACATAGTGCGTCCACACAGTCCATGCGGTGCTGTCAGCCATTAGGGCTAGCGCCACGGTGTGCCCGGCTAGGCGCCATTCGCATCGGGCGGCGGCACCCTTGGCCATCTCAATAAGCTTGCGCCCAAGCGACATATCAAGGTCCACGCTGGAGATCTCGGCATAGAGGTCGGCCGCGCGTCCAACAACACTGCGCGTGCGTTCCTGCACGGTTTTTGTGATCCGCGTGTAAACCGCGCGATAGTCACGGCCAGTTTGGGTAACTTTGGCCTTGTCATAGCCAATCCGGGCGTTGTAAACCTCCTCCAAATATTTGCCCGCGGCAGTCACACTAATCTTGTCCACTTTGCGGTAGTCATCGCGATTAGTCATGTCATACTTTGTGTCGGCCGGCTGAAACCGGTCCTCGTACGCAATGTAGCGGGCAAATACGCCCAGGAATGCGTTAACAACATACCAGTCAATGTCTATTTCCATCTCGCCGCGGTCGCGCAGGGCGGTGAAAACCTTGTAAAACTCCATCCGGTCGCCATTCTTTAGCTCCAGGCGGCGGCCGCGCATATCCCAGCGGTTTTCCTTCTTCGCCATAATGTAGGCAAACTTGTCGCCTGGATCAGGCAACTTATAGATTGCCGCATAGTGTGGGTCATCCTTGTACCGCTCGGCCATAATCCGCATACGGTCAATAAACGACAGTACCGGGATATTCTTCTTCTCGGGCTTATACTTGCGCTTAAGCACAAGGTCCTCAACATCGATTTCGTCGAACCGATACTCGCGTACAACCTCAGAAACAATGTCCATCGGCCGGAGTTCGTTGTCCGGAATCATAATATCGGTCACCATTGCCTTGTTTAGTCGAATCGCAATGGGGGTTTGGCCCTGTTTTGTGTAATCCAGGCCGCGGGTAAGGTACTTGTCCGCATCGGGGTAAAAGTTTATTGTGTCCATATGCGCGCACATAATATACTTTTTCATGCCGAGAAACAGTGTAGGGAGGCCAACCTCCTCGTACGCCATCATAAGGAACAGTGTACCGTTGTTCATCATCAGAAACAGGGCAATCTCGGCCTTAAGCTCGTTCATGTAGCGCATTGTGTCCGTAACCTTGCGTTCCCAGTTGCGGATTCGCGCGGCAATACGTTCGCGCTTGTAGGCCGCCTCTGGCGTGTCCGGCTTCGGGCGCGGATCGGCCGCTACCCCGGCGTATTTGGCCGCGATTTGCGCCATTTCTGACTCATATTCGTCGCGATATGCCCGAAACATGCGGCGCGGCGGGCTAATGTAAAGCGAATCGGTGTCGCCGTAGTGCACGTGACACCCCAGGCGCTGCACCATATGGCGCACGCGGGTAATGTTGGCGACGCCGGCCGTAGTTGTGCCGGCGGCTACGAGCAACTCAAAGATTGGACTCTTGAAATTGCCGGACTCGCCGTAGAACGTATTGGCCAGGACTTTGATAGCCTTTTGTTTGGCCTCAACCTGGTTAAAGATAAACTCCACATCATCATACTGGAGTACGTCTGTACCGACAGTGATTGACTTTGTCTTTGCCTTGTCCATCTTGTCAAGGAGATCCTTGTGGTGAATCCACTTGGCCTTAACGGGCTTGCGCATCTCGAAAAGTCGGCGCAAGATGTAGGGAAAGAGGCCCATACGCTCGCCCGCGAGGCGTTTCCGGCCGTAAACCGGCACATATCGGTGATCAGCCTTCGCGGATGGCGGGACGCCCGCTGGACGGGTTGTCGGATTGCTTGTGCCCGGCCGCGGTGGCTCTGAATCGGCATGCGATGCAGTAACCGTGTGCGGGCCATCCGCGTCAATCCACGTCCATGTGGTCATGCGGTTGTAGCTGGTGATTGTGTCCTCATCGCCGGGCTCAAGAATACCACAGTGCCGGACAACCCAGCCGTGGCCAACAAGCTTAACATTGTTGGAAAGGCCCTTCTCGCGGCCGCGTTCATAGTTAAATGGCCCGATCTCATGTAGAACGTAACCCTTTGCAGTGAGCTCATCGGCCTGCTCCTGCGTGTAAACAACCATATCTGGTGAGAGATTGTAGGTCATAATAAGACTCGGATACAGACTGCTGTAGTCCATACCGGCCACAGGGTCGTCCTGGTTTAGGCCACGTTCGGGAACGCACACCCAAGCGCCGGGATAGTGATCCTTTTGCTCATCGTGTACCTCCATACGGGCGTTTGTAAACGCCAGGCCAAACTTATAGGCATAGTGGCCCATAAGATTGCGTACCTTCATGCCATCGGCGCGGTAGAAACTCGCAAACAGTGGAACGTACGAAAGTGTGGACAGCTCGCGCTTGTCCTGGACAACGAGGCCCTTTACGCAGAGTTCGTGCGGGCGGACGCAGTCGATAGCACAGTAGTAAACAACGTCGCCCATATCGTCAAGGTTGCGTTGATACTTTGTGCAGTAGCAGCACCGGTCGTCAATCTCCGGGTAAAGGGCGTCCGTGTAGGGATCGTCATCATTCGGGGACGGGTCGGGCTTTGGTATGTAGTCCAACTCGCGTATATTGCGATTACAATCGCAAGGTAGTTGGTGAACATCAGTAGTATGTTCACCAACAGTTGCAGTTTTGCAATGACAGCCAGTCACCTTGCGCATGCGTTTGGCCCGCTCATAGATGCGGAACATGCGCTTGTAGGGCATATCCTCCTTTGACTCAAGCTTAAGCTTGGACAGGAAGAAGTTTAGACTGGCAAGTTTGGGTACCTCCGTACGCGGCCACATACGTAGCATCGTCGGGAGGACGTCCACATCAATCAACCCCGAGAAGTTTGCCACGCACTTAAGGTCATGCATGTTCTCGGCGTCAATCTTAACGGACTGTTTGGCAAAGCGCCACTTCATAATGTCGCCCTCGGCCGCGGGTTTGCGCCGGTCGCAGGACAACGCGCGGTCAAGCCGGCCGAGTTGCGCATAGTCGCGCATCTTGCGGCGGGTAACGGGCCAATCGAATTGGCCGCCATTAAAGGCCATAAGTAGGTCAGGGTTCATCCGCGCGTGGACATCAATCCACCCTTGGAGTACCTCCTGCTCACTACCGCAGACGAAGACAATTACACCATATTCGGGGCGGGCCCGGCAGGGTACATTGCTGAATCCTACGCGGAGCAGTGTGGCCATATCGGAGTGCCATCCGTACGACGTACAAACGCAGAAGATTGTGTAGTCATCGTCATCCTCCGTCGGCGGGAGACCCGATTGTATCGTCCGGTGAGTTTCAATATCCCAGCTTGCCTGCATAATGCGGCCTTTGGCGATTGCATCGGCATAGTCATCCTTGGCCGCGGCAACCGCAGCGAGGTCGGCCTCCGTAACAGGGACAATTTTGCCGATCGGGCAAGACAGGGTCCACTTTGCGTTGGGAGATGGGTTTGCAAACCGGCTATAACCGGAAATCTTGTTCCAGCTTGCAGTATTAAACCCATATCGGCGCGCAAGTAGGTTAAAGTAGGTTGAACCGGCGTCATCGTCGCATGTTGCGATACGCACAAGTCCGCTTGATGTGCGCAGGGCATTAAACCGCGTCATAACCCGCAGAAAGTCGTCGCGATCCTTTAACTGTGGAAACTCAATCATTAGCCAGTCAGACACACTACCGAATGGTTTGGGGCGCAGGAGCTTGACATACTTGCGGTCAATTGCGTTAATGCGGTTTTCATTGATCTTTGCAATCATAAGTGACTCAAACGCCGACTGCGTAAGGGATGACGGGCGTTCAACGCCGACAATCACCGGAGCGTCAGGAATGACAATCACGCCACGGCTCCCGTCGGCAAACACACCGGTAATGTTTAGGTGGTAACGGTATGGGCAATTGTCGCTGTCAATGTCCTCGCGGCGCTCATTGGAGTCAAACACAGCATGTGCGTGAAACCAAACCTCGCGGCCGGCCCCAATCTGGGCGTCCACGCGCCGTACGAGGTCCGGCTTTTGAAAGTCAGACCGTTTGGGCATAAGTGCCATATCGGCCAGGGTCAGATGGGTGGTGATACCCTCGCGGACATGCGCCAGTAGGTGCGCCTGGGTCCGGTTAGTGCTGAAAGTGCAGTCACGGCCAGTGCAGGTCATGGTGCTAGGTGAAAGTGGCCTCCGAATGTTCAAATGGTAAATTACTGCACGAACTAAGCTTGTTCCCTCGCAGACCTCACTACGTTGCACTCCGTTCGGCTGCTCAGAACACCGCACTCTGTATCGCTCGTCATAGAGCCCCTATATGCGGATGGTCTATCCCCGTATGCGAATGGTCTATCCCCGCATGCGTACAATGTACAAAAAATGCGACGGTAGATCTAATCCGCAGCGATATGGTCAGTGTCGTCCGGTAGCGGGTCGCCGACACTACACGCGTCCAGTGACTGCCCGACCGTGCGCAGATAGTCATAGTCCGGGCTATCCACCGCAAGACGATACTCGCGCTGCTTACCATTGCGTTGCTTGGTCTTTGCATGCTCCGGCGTACCAAAGGGGGTACCATTACTGTCATAGAAGATTATCCCATTTGCGTTGCGAAACTGATAAAGCATTCGGGCGAGTGCGGCCTTTCCCGCGTATATGACAGTAACGTGGCTGATGTTATCGGAGCCCATGCGACGGATAAGGCGATGGTATCCGGTGTCAAGAATCCGCTTACCGTCGTGTTGGTGCACGACATAACCAAGGAGACGACCATCGCCGGCGTGTGGGCTGTAACCAGTCCGCGAGGTTGGCTTTGCGCAACACCCAAGTACACGAGCCTCATCCTCGCGATTCATGATAATGTCCAATGAGTACTGGTCGCCATCCAGGCGCAGGGAGTACTTTGGGTAGGTTGTTTGCCAATACTTTGAACCGGCGTACATTGTTGAATGATAGTCAGTTTATAGGTGTTTCAAATGTAGGTGGAAAAAAATCATGTCTAATCCACCTCGATCTGGTCCTCGTCGCGTGGGGTTGCTACACCGGGAGTGTCTGTTGCCGCAAACATAGCGATAAGGTCATCGATCGTGTAGTTGCCGACAGGATTAAAGGTTGGTACACAGCTTAGGAGCTGACTCTTAGCATATTCGGCGACGGCTTCCGGATCGCCATATGTGCCACCCTGCCCATCCCCAAATAGCATAAATTTGGCATTATTGAGCATATCACGCAGGCGATACACGCTGCGTTCAGGTTTTGCGACATGACCGTAAACAAGCCATGTATGGTCGATACGAGTGGGGCGATTGTGGTCATCGATGTACATATGGTGAGAATTCCCGTGTAGCTTAATAATGCTACCATCGGTATTGTGTCTGATCGACCCCAACAACCGTCCATCGCCCGTATGACAGCTTTGGCCGGACCAACACTCACTCCACTTGGCACAACACCCTAGTACGCGCAACTCCTCGGCTGCATCCCGGGCAAAGTGCAGTGAATACGTGCCGTTAATTGAGTCAATCCGGAGCATACATTTAGGGTATGCCCCGGCCCACATGCGCGATTTAGGAAACATGACAATATTCACTACAACATGAATGGTGGGTCGCTATTTCAAATGGGAATGCGTGGAAAAAAACTAATCCGCCTCGATCTGGTCCTCGTCGCGCGGGGGCGGATCCGTCAGCCCGATGTCGGCAACGTGCATTATCAACAGTGCTTCGCTAGTTGGTACTCCGCCGGAGCCCTCGTTTATTGTATATGAATTTTTGCCATAACCCCAGCGCTTCTCCGATTCCGACAGTGGTGTATTATAGATTGTGCCATCAGCGGCGGCAAAGGTTACCCCGCGCCCAATAGTGAGCAGATTCACCATTCGCGTAACGGTTACCGGACCGCCAAAAGTTATCCATATCTTGCCGGTCCTTCGATGGCATCCGTCCATAATTCGCAAGTTTGAGTCATAGACCCCGGTACGAATATATCGCGAATATGTATGGTCTTCATGTTTGTTCTGAATACTGCGGAGGGTAATAGGGAGACATTCCGCATAGAACCCAAACGCGCGACCCCGTTGTACGGGTATGGTTGTTTCATCATGATTGACGATCCTTGCGGTGCGTTCTTTCGGAGTCAGACCCAGCATCTGGAGCTCAGCTTCGGGTGAGTCAGTAAAGTGTACAGTGTACTCCATCTTGGCAAAGTCAATGTGGATTGTGCACTTGGGTTGTACGTCGGTCCACTTTTGTATCGGGAACATGGTGTGTGGGGTGTGTGCAACGCAAGTATAGAGTGCCTCCGGGCTGATTCAAATATTGTTTAGTGGTAGAAAAAATGCTAATCCTGGGTTTTGGTGGCCTAATCCTGCGCGATCCAGTCCTCATCGTCCGCTGGTGGCGGCTTTTCGCCGGCCGCGGATGTCATAACCATATGCACGACATCCAATCCAACGCTATCCTCACACTCATGCAATTCGTTACGGTATGTATCCTTTCGCCAATTCTCAAGTGGGTTTTTTGGGTTATCAGTGCCGTCCTTATTCACGAAAATCGGTACATTGTTGTCATGAAACAGCCATTTGATGCGCGTTATAGCCTTACGCCCACCAAAGGTGATCCATATCCGGCCAGTTTTGTTACACCAAATTTGGTAGATTATACTGTGCGTGGACAGTATGCTCGTACTTATGCACGCAGGTCGCACATCGATCAGGTCTTTTGTGAAGTAGTCTCGCCTATTATACTCGGTGTGATAGTATGCAAGGGACATACCCGCGCGGACTTCCGGGCTTGGATCGTTCTTTTTGTTGTGCAGGGCGTCACGTCGCGCGGGGTCTAAGCCGATCATACGGAGTTCATCCTCGGGCGAGTTTGTAAGGTAAAGTGCCCATTGGCGTGACGGACCATCGACATGGATCGTGCACTTTGGTTGGATCGCGTCCCACTTGCGGCTGGAGATCATCTTGATAGCTGTTGGAGAGACAGTTCAAATGGCGATCTGGTAAAAAACGTGCTTTGTTTTACCGCGCTAATCACGGTCGATCTGGTCCTCATCGACTGGTAGTGCTTTGGCTGAGACCACATTGCACCCCGTTGACATTACAATACTGGCGGTTTCAAGCCCGACGCTGTCGTCGCGCTCATGGAATCTGTGCGTGACTCCCTTTATCCGGTAAAAATCCGCCGCCCATTGACTCGGTTGACGTTGGGTAAATTCAGTGCCGGCCTTGTCTATAAACGTAACCGAACTAGGATTATGCAACTGACTGACAATTCGTGACATAACCTTTCGGCCGCCAAAGGTTGCCCAGAATCGGCCACGACCAATCCCGGACATCCCTATTATGTACCCCCTAATATTACATATGCCAGTACCTATCAGCGTATCGCGTTCTTCGCGGCGCCCGATGTTGCCATTGTAAACGCTTACAGTGTGGTCAACATGATAGATTGCAATGGCAATCCCATTATGTATCGGTGGGGTGGTTTCGTTCTTGACGACACGTAGCCTATCACGTTGCGCGGGGTCCAAACCAATCATACGGAGTTCATCCTCGGGCGAGTTTGTAAGGTAAAGTGCCCATTCCCCGGCGGCGCAGTCCACATAAAGTGTGCACTTTGGTTGGATCGCGGCCCACTTGCGACTGGCCAGCATTGTTGTGAATGTGTCCAGGGCAGTTCAAATGGTGTTTGCGTCAAATGACAAAAACAAACCACTTAGTCCGCGCATATCGAGTCAGGATCAGCGGTACTACCAACCAACGCTGAATCACCAACCAACACAGAGTCCATTATTGCGATTGCCTCGTCAGGGTGCAGACCACCAGCGCGGATAAACGGACTGTCTGACTCCCAAATGTGATCGGAATACGCCAATCCACCGCAAAGTGGACGTAATTTTGACTGGCTAAAGTCATGCTCCATCACACGGACAAGGCTCCGTATGTGGAATGCCGCGGGGCGACCGCAGGTTACAAACCATATACTCAGCCAATCGCGATCGTGTTGTGACAACAGACCATGTACGCGTGCAAAACTAGCAATGCAATCGTGCCGGGGTTTACGATCACGGTAGATGTTATGCTGTATGAGGCAAAACCCACTCATACCGCCATTGTGATGGTATGCTGGTGCATAGCCTTCGCAGCAGTGTATTGCCGCGCGTTCCTCATCGATATTAGAAACAACGGTTATTGTGTAACATGGATTGTCGATATCGGTGTCCAGTCGTGCATAAATAACGCACTTAGGGTAGGTTGCGCACCACTTTCGCGAATTGGGGAACATGGTAGTTGTGGACAAAAAACGAAACTTCAATTATTGTATTGACATCAGCACGCTGCGAATGTCATCGTTGTCACCACAATGCCGACACGGACGGAGTATGTACTGGTCAAAGCCCTCAATAAGGTTCAGCAAGTGTGCATGATGACAATTGCGTGCGAGGAGGTATGCGACCACATTGTGGCTCGGATGTATCAGACATGCTTCCGCGGTGCGTTCGGTGGAGTACCAATTTGATGACACTGTTGCCCAATTGGGATCGTATGTGCCAAAGCACACTGCACCCACAATTGCTGTAGGAAAGTGCGCCCAGTAACCAATACACGATGGGACCGCATAAATATCGGGAGTCAAGTGCACAGTATACTCACTGGTTTTCAGGTCAACAGTGATAAACAACCATGGTTCATTGGACATCTTCGGTTTACTATGGGGAGCAGCATTCAATTATTGTATTGACATTAACACGCTGCGGATGTCATCCATATCGCCGCACCGCCGGCATGAACGGAGTGTATAGTCAGACCGTTGTAATTTGCGGTCCAATATTGTTGCCCAATGCACTTAGTGTCTCCATGTGACCCCGGTGCCGCATTATCACTATGGCTATAAGATGCGAATCCGATACCCTTGACATGTAATGGTGGTTAAACGCGTATACGTTGCGAATTGGGGTAGAGTCGTCATTCAGCACACATTGGGACGTTGCCTCTCTGTCGGGTAGTAGATGCACAGTACATTCGCCCGTCGCACCGTCGACGGTGACAAAGAACCATGTGTTATCGGACATCTCTAGATATTATGGGACGCTACATTCATTTTTATACTCTAGTATGCCATCATGCTGGAGTGGTTGTTTGGGTTAATCGTTGCGATTGTCATCTCTATTATTGCAGTCGTATATAGGTATACCATTCAACATGTAGTTACAGGCGGGTACACAGAAAAGTGTGAACATACTCTAAGCGGTATACCCACCGCGGAACTAGCTGAGCGCGAGATTAGCGTGCCATTTTCCCGTGTCCTAGCCGATGACGCCCGTGAATTGGAATATCAGTCTGACCGAGAACGACTACGACTGCAACTACATATCGGTCAGAGAAAATTGTTGTTAAACGAGATTGAGTTTCTCACGCTACACGGCCACCTTGCCGACAGCGTACTTTATGTTGGTGCGGCCCCGGGGACTCATATTCGCATGCTCTCAAAGATGTTTCCCGAGCACCATTTTACCCTCTATGATCCCCGCGATTTCAACATCAAGTCCGGCCGCCATATTACCGTACATCAAAATTGGTTTACTGACGCCGATGCGGCGGAATGGACCGGCCGGCCACATCTGTTTATATCCGATATTCGCAACGCAGAAAAGTTTAGCCGCGATGGTGATGACGAGCATGACGGTGAGGTTATGGAGGACATGGATATGCAGCGACGGTGGGTTGAGACGGCCAAACCCATGATGGCGATGTTGAAGTTCCGACTAAGCTGGAAAGTGCCGCAACAGGAGTACTTTGATGGAGAAATACGTCTGCAACCGTGGGCGCCAAAAACAAGCACCGAAACGCGGTTGATTACCGATGGAAAAACCATGCGGATGTGGGACACCAAACGGTATGAGCGACAAATGTATCGGCACAACATGGTTACCCGTATCGCATACTATGACGTTGATCAACTCATACCGGGAATGGATCACTGTTATGACTGCAAATCCGAGGTATATATCTTTACCGAATGGGCTAAAAAGGCCGGACAACCGTGCGATTCGGTGGCGATCGCGCGGCTCATGCGCGCGGCAACAAAGATAAGCAAACCACTCGCACAGTCCCCGCACGGATTGTTTCCGCAAGAACGCGATATCAACCGTCGCGAGAGGTTAATCTGCGGTAAAAAATGAAATATCCGTACCACGCATACAGTAGTGATGGACAAAATCGCCTATAGGGAGGAAAAGTGGAACGGGCTCGGTCCGAAGATTATCATTATATCTGATATAACGTCGCGCAAGTGGTCTATCCACATAGCCATTACGGCTGATGACGAGTTGCGTTTGATCGGGTACAATGCTCGGCGTTTTGCGTTTCGATACCGCTCCTTTATTGAATGGACAACGATATACGCAACAACGCCGATGATAAGTGACGATACTTATTGGGGCAAGTGTGATCCATGCATGCTCGTTGGTCTTGACAAATATGGTCAGTACGACCGAGCGAGATGGTGTTTATTTATCTGTCCTGTAACATACCCCAATGCTTCAACGAATGTACGCTCACTTGAACGTCAGTTTGAGGATAACGGGACGTTTACCCTAGTCGGTGATACTGTTGATGACGTTATCGCTGTAATTACGTCAGTTGATGCCGCTACTGTAGTGACCGATCCTGTGACAGAACAACGTGAGATCTGCGTTGACTAGACACGATTTTTTGTCCGGTTGGCCCAGGGCCCGGCTATGTAGATCGTTTGGCCCATGGATCTACTTTACCGGACGGTTGGCCCAGGGTCCGGTAAAGTCGGACGGTTGGCCCAGGGTCCGACATAAAAATTGAATCACCCATCTGTCAGTTCATCAACAATGGAAAACATTCGCGATAAGCTGTGGACTTTGCGTCGCAATAGTCAGACTGACTATGTGATGAGGCGTTGGGCTGAGTTTGGTCCGAAGATTATCATTGTGTCTGACAAGGTTAATCACCAATACCGAATTCACCATGCATACACACCAGAAGATGAATTGCGTATCCTGGGAGAAGATGCACTAGGGATTGCGGTACGTTATCACTCGGGACAGAATGGTGTATCAATCATCTGCACTACTGACACTGCTGATCTTCCTGATGCGTGTTCATGGCACAATGAACGCTATGCAAGGGAGAGGGATTTATGGACCACTGATATCTGGCACACACGCGCCAAGTGGTACGTTTACATTCGCCCATTTGCACAAGTGAAGCGGACTATAACACTTATGCGTGAAATAGCCGCAGGATTCGGGAGTGGTGACAATCCCTACACAGGTGACGATATCGAAGACACAATCGCTGTGTTGATTAGCGCAGGTAGCACAACTAGTACAACTAATGCAACTAACGCAGTACCTGAACCCCGCGAGATCTGCGCTGATTAAGAGTGTTTTTTTCAACCGACATTTGAATCTGTCCTCCATCATTATACAATGAGTCGACGCCGGGCAAAGTGGGACCAATTCGGCCCTAAGGTTGTGGTTATTGTTGACAACAAATGCCGTAGCTATCAGGTGCACATTGTTGAAAATGTGAAAGGGGTCATTCCGCAATCGACGGAGGGTATCGCCATACGCGATTACAATTTGTGCACTGGAGAGGTTGCGCTTTATCTCAATATCACTCGCTGTGGCAAATCATGGTGGAGTGGATATAGGGTTGTGCGCACAGGATATCTGCCATGTACCGACCATGACGTGGAACAACATATAAGTATATTCCCCTGTAAAAAGGGTATAGCCGCGCGCATGATGCAACGTATATTGGCTCGATTTAACGAGGCGCAATATGTGTGTACCAATTGTGATCCGGAGGATATCGTGCAGACATTGGTGTCTGTTGGTTGTGCCAGCGGCACTGCAGGAGCTACAGGCATCGTAGACCACGATGGGTGCCCGCGCGAGGTCTGCACCGATTAAGCACTTGTTTTTTGTACGGTTGGCTGGGAGAGTCTACTACACCGGTTGGCCCAGGGTCCGACATAAAAATTGAATTTATCCTGTGGAATACTATTGAAAGATTGACCATGCGTCGACGTTTGGCAGAGTGGCACGAGTTTGGCCCCAAGGTTGTAATCCTTGTGGACTATCCCGCCAAAACCTACTCCGTACACCTTACAGCCGACATCGATGGGGTTATTGGCCCGTCTGCAGCTCACAATGCCGAGCGCCACTTTGACCGACGCACCGGAAAAGTTTCAATGGCCTCGCAGAGTCGCGGCATGAGGTGGACAACTTACCACACAATAAGGACCGATGGTCTACCATTTGATGGTCGTGAAAAATGGTACGTTTACATCTTTCCGTGCAAACGGGGCGACTCAGTACGCGTGCTCCAGTCAGTTATAGCCCAGCTTACGGAGGGTGATTTCACATGCACAAATGGCGATCCCGAGGAGTATGTACAGGCGCTGATGGGTATGGACACTGATAGTACGTCGACTAATGGTGACGCAGATGCTGATGGGTGCCCGCGCGAGGTTTGCACCGATTAGGCGCATATTTTGTGCTGGCTATGTCGAGTGTGCATAAAAATATGAATTATGCTGACCATCAGCATAAAGAATGTCCTTTCGGGCGGCGCGTTGGAGCGGCTTCGGCCCTAAGGTTGTCGTTGTATCCGACATTCAATCCCGCAAGTATAGCGTCGAAATCGCACTTACCGCTGATGATGAGTTGCGGATTATGGGCGAAAGTGCCCGTAATTACGCTATAGCACACTATAATGGACGATCCGGCGGCATAACAATGTCAACACGGTCAGACGACCGATTGCGTTGGGTGGACTGTCAGCACCATGGTATGGCATCACTGCAAATTGTGGGATTGTCCACGTTGGACACGGAGAACGACTCCCGATGGTGCATAAGCGTTCAGCCCGTCCGCGGGTCGGGCACTGCACAAATACTGCGCGAATTTGCCGATAGATTTACTAGTGTTGGCACATATGTGCTGTCGGACACTAGTGCACTCAGTATCGGCGACGCCATAGGCATCGTAATGTCCGCGGATGACACGCTAATTGGTGGCAAAGTACGAATTGATGCCGCCGCGCAATGGCGCAACTTAGGCCCGAAGATTGTTGTCATTACCAATCTGGTTGAGTGCCGATGGGCACTACATGTTGCGTTTACGGATGAGGATGAGTTGCGGATTATGGGCGAGAGTGCGTGTAAGTTCGTGATGAGGTTTTACCGCCGGTTTAGTGATATTGCTATCCATACCTCTGATGATGACCCAACTGACCCTCAAACAAAGTGGGCAACCGGACACACTGTTAATGCCATTTTTAAGCGTACTGATATTCACAAAGTGCTAAAAACACGATGGATTGTGTTTATCTGTCGGCTATCAAACGCAGCAATGCGGTTTCTGGACGGGATTGAACGTTTGATGAAGGACAGTGGAATGTCACTGGGGTACGGCGATATCAGTGAGGTCCGTGCTATTGCCGCATCGTCCGCGACATGATTTTGTGAACCTAAAATTGAATTTGCTGTACGTAGGTATATCCCAGGAACAATCTACGATGGAAGCCCCCAAGGACCGACGCACGGAACTGCGCATTGCCAAGTGGCGCCGTATGGGTCCCAAAATTATCATCGTATCAAACATAGTCAAACGGGAATGGTCAGTCAGCATCGCATTTACCGAGAGCGACGAAATTGATGCTATCGGTGCACATGTATGGGGATATGCCATAAACACATTTCGCGGCAAAACCGGCGAGGTATTGTTGAATACAAAGCAGGCTGACCGTATGTGTACCCCCAGCAGTTGGCGTCCTGTATGGCCTTATGGGCGACTGGCCGTTGACGAGTGGGGCAATAAGTGGTGTGTATTCATACGTCCGGTTGCGGGATCGTCGGCAACGGGATGGATTCTGCGCGACATTCACGGAGTGTTTACCAAAGCCGGATCTACACTGGTTTCCGGTGACATGGACGAGGCACATACACTGGTTGCAGCAGCCGCCGCAGAGGGTGTGCCGGGTGAACAGAGTGAACGCGAGATTTGCGCCGATTAGTGTTTTTTGACTCTGTTCCCTACAACAAATGAAGTATCCTTGCCGTTACAACACGCCATGCCGATATTATCAGCGACAAGGACGCGGGAGGGAGTCCTCCGCGTGGCCCCAACGGCGTGGAAGAACGTCAACAACCGACAAACACGCTTTCCCGGGCATCGTGTACATGGCCATATACACTTTATCGACAACGCACATTATTGGCGGAGCGTCGAAACTGGCTGCATTGAGATTACGCTTGTTATCCATTCGGTTGACGGCACTATGCGCGTTGTAGTGTTTGTTGCGGGCCCGTACTGTGATGTTTACCCTAATATCAACTATTACCGCATGCGCATTGCCCCTTTGGGCGGGGATGTTATGCCTAGCGGGTCAATCCTATTCCCGGACGCGCGGGCTGACGATCTACGTTACAACCTTTACCTTATGATGGACGGTCGTACCCCCACAGTATGCCATGCATACTGTTTACCAAAGGGCCTGCAGCAGCAAACGATTGATTACCCGACATACTATGACCGAGAAATGGTCACCATTAGGGAGGATGATGGGTATTGTACAACCTACATCGTGCGGATTAAGCCTGACGGTCGCGTTAAGGTATGGCGGCGACACCTGCGCGGCATGGGACACATTGACGAGGTTGTTTATCGTGGCCGTATTGATGACTACGTTGACTATTGTCAGGACTATTACTATGTCCCCCACTGTCGTATGTCGGGCACAAGCCGAATCACTATCGGACTTGAAATTACACCCGATGGCGTATACGCGCATGGGGTCCAAATGCCATACAACGCGCGAGTGATTAATGGGCGCATACATGCGGTGGTCGACCGTGGTATGATTCTACAAACCGACGGCATGAGTTTGCATATTACTGACCGGAATTTAACCTGTCACGAATGCAGCCTGTTTGACTACTGTGGTATTTGCCAGTACAACACATACAGATGGACCGGATTTGATCGCAAAATGTTGAGGTTGGTTCCGGGGGATATTTATGAGATCAACATTAAAATGGGCGTCGCATCAGTTCACTACTGTACCCATGCGACGCCGGGCCGCGATCGAACCCGCGAGGTCGCCATTATCCAGTATACCAAACACCCACGGGCGGAGCGTGATCCATCGTACTGGTTTGGGCACATCCCGCGCGATATTGTGGAAATTATCAACGAATACATTGACCACGGTGAATGGACGTTGATCTATAATGGGGAGAGGTGAAAAAAGCATCAATCTGCACACTCAATGCGTTCGGTATCGGTGTCCGGCGGCGATGGCACGGCACAACACCCAAGTATTTTTGTCAGGATGTCATCGTCGGTACGACATTCGAATAGTTGTCCACCCTTACGCTTGCGCCGCAAAGCCCGATATGCCACAAAGAACCCCTCGAGATTATTAACATCACCAACCGGTTCAAGGTAAGCAATTTGCGTGCCACGATCTCGCCACAGCGTCTGTACACCAACACTAATCCAACGGAGCCGGTAGTTAACGGTTGGTCTCGTTGATTGCCATTCGCCGTTAAATATAATGCAGTTGTTTGTACGGAACAACCCTATGACATCCCTGCCGATAATAGCATTCACCTCGCTGTCATAAACGATAAAGTGAAACGAATACCACCGCTCGGGTACGTTTACCCAAATCAAACACCGCGGGTTCATTGTAGTGGTATAGTGTCAGACGGCGTTTCACTTTTAATCCTAAAACCCCTGCACTCTGTCGCCACCGGTTTTAATCCTAAAACCCCTGCACTCTGTCGCCACCGGTTTTAATCACTAATCATATAAGTGCAATCGGTCGTCCTGGGCAACCAACCGGAAGATCTCCGGTCGTGAGATTTTCTTGTACCTTTCATAGCTTAGTGTAGGATAATCGCACGACATTGAGCCTAGGACAAGCAGTATGTCGTCCATGTCGGGCGTTTCATTCTCGCACTCCACGCGTGTTGCATGTTTCACTAGGTACAACACTTCTTCCAACGAATGACTACAACATTCGCGCGCGTAAACGCACGTTTGTTGGTCATTCCAACCAATCGGGATAGTGTCGTGTATCCAGCGAGTGTGTGTCACCCACTTACTATTGGTGAGCATTGCGGCCGCAAAGACCGTACCATTGCGGCGCTCGTATGTGTTGGCTAGGATGGACTGGATTTCGGTACCTAACTCGCGAATTTCCTCATCCAGGCTGCGCACGATGGTAATCCGAAAGTATGAGTCGTGCCATTTAAGCGCGGGAAAGCAATCATACTTGCCTCCACTCGCACGTACAAACCACTTGGGATAAGTTGAGTTCCACGCGGTCATACTGTGTGGTAACTGTACCAGCGTAATTCAAGTGTAAAAAACGTCTACCCCACGGAGTAAATGATCGCCAGCGCGTCGTCAATATCGTATTCTAAACCATATTGCACCGCGACGCAACGAGCCATCTCCGTTGAATGCACTAACGACGCAAGGACCGTCAGATTATCCGTTGACGTAACAATAATGTACCGCGAATTAGGCTTCATCAACGCGTCATACATGTTGAGACATTTATCGATTATACTATCGCAATACTCCATAATCGTGTGTCGGCATGTTGACCGATGGTCTATGTACCACAGACCCGGCCGGAGTATACGGCGCAAAACTGAGCGAATGTCATCTGTGACGTTGATGGATAATACTCCATCCGCCACCGTGTAAATCCAGTGGTACATTGTGTTGGGCTAGTTTGTCCAAGTAGTGAGATAGCTAGTTTGCTAGCCGGCGTTTCATATACAAAAATCAACATGCCGCCGAGTAAAGTATCATAAGTGCATCATCAATGTTATCGGTGTCGTAATCAACCCCGCATACAACGGCAGTTTCGATTGCAACCTTAATCGCTTCTATCCACATGATTACATCGATGATCTCGTAAACGACTATGTATTTTACATTTAACAATGTTAGCGCGACTAATGGTGACAAACTGCTGTCAACGACACCATCAATAGCGTCGCGCCAACGATGGGGTGTTATGGAGTCGATACTCCATGGCACCCCATCCGACAACGGTTCAATACGTTCGGTTATGCGCAGGACGAGCTTGCGATGCACCACTGTGTAAATGCAGTACAACATGTGGTAAGCTAGTGCGTGAGCGTGTAATATTGGCCAATTGACTTCATTTGCGTGTCGCATCGTACGAGTAAATGATCATCAACGCGTCGTCCGCGTCAACATGGCGGTCAGATTCTACTGCTATGTTTGAGAAGAGCTGTATATAAAACGGCTGCATGTATACACAGCTGCACACATAAACATAGTGTATATTTGGCTGGGCGAACAATTCGGCAAGTGTACAGTGCGCTGGTGTTGCAGTTGGACACACATCGTGGATGTTATCCAGAAGTTCCGTGTAATCATCAAAACGCCACTCTTGCGAGCAACCCATTAGTTTGCCCAGTGTCGTGGGTACATCCAGCGTCGTTGTGGCAGTAAATGTGTTCGGGGTGACAATGTAAATGCACCACATTTGTATTAGAATGACATGACTCACTTGTTGACTGCATCCCTTGAGTACATAATCATCAATGTGTCGTCGATGTCAACCCGGCGGCCGGTTTCTGCGGCGATGTTTGCCAGTTCGTAGACCATGTCTACTGTCATATAACCGCACGCATAGACAAAGTGCCAATCCGTGCTGTATAGTACATAGTCAAGGGTGTAGTTTGTTTGCACCGTCCACCTGCATGCAACTTGTATCGTGAAACGGAAGTTGGTGTATGTGCCATAATGCCACTGGTGTGCATCATCTAACAGTCGTGGTATCGTGGTCGATGCGGTGTTCGTTAGTGTGATTGAAAACGCGTCGGGTGTAATGACTATAATGTACTCCATCTTAACTAGGAGACGCGGGATTCACATGTTGTACGCTCACAAACTAGTGTACTACTCACTACTTGGACAAACTAGTGTGTTGCAAAGGGTTTACACCAGGCTATGTGAGTAAAGTATCATAAGCGCGTCGTAAGTGTTCACATCCCGCCCGTATTGTATTGCCCTTTTGGTGAATTGGCTGATGGTGTGTTCTCCCAGGACATACTTCGTATCAATCCAATATGCGCCTATATGGTGTGTATCTGCTATTGTGATTGCATCCCATGCCATACGTGAACGAACTTTTCCGCGTCCGTAAAAGTGTTCGACTACGACAGAATAATGATCCAATTCATAGATACGGGTGTGCAATAGGCTGTCGATGAGTTCTTTAGGCTGATCGGTAATGTGTATAGTAAGGTAGTAGGGTGTGGTTTGGAAAACAATCGCAACGGCTTCCATTGATGAACAATCCGGCGAGTTTATTCAATTTTGCGCGATAGTAGGCAAAAAATCATGCTTAATGAGTAGCAAGTGAGTAAAAGATTGCCATTGCTTCGTCAGTGTTTTCCTGACAACCGTGCCTTGCCGCCTTTCGCGCAAAGTTGCGCATCAATCTTTCCCATTCCTCGAACCCGCATTGGTCAAACCAACATGCGTCAATATACCAACCGCCGCTGTCAGTAAGGGATGACCATGCATTGCATTCATATAACGACACGCCATTGTCGAAATGTGTCATTATGGACGCACGTTTGCTCATCGTGTGCGGATATACCGCTAACAGCCGGTCTACGAAACATTTGAAATCCACATCCACAACGCGCACTATCAACTGCCCAGGTACAACCTGGAAAACAACGGCAATCCGACCCATCGCAATATGTAATAACTCCGTATGTAATAGCATAAGCGTTCATTTTTTGCCATACTAAACCTCAATGTCCGCTAGTCGCTTGTCATACAACGGGCTGTAGTTTACATCCAGGCCGCAGTAAACCTCCGGGCGGCGGCCATAGTCCTTTGGTGTGTAGGCCCCGGATTCAACCGCGTTCTTTAGGATAAACTTAAAAACCTCCCAAAACCGCTGTTCGTGCCCCCACCCGTTGTAGTTTGCGATATGGGCAGCCTCATGGAGCATAACATAAAGGAGCATATCGGGGTCCACAAGGATGTTGTTGTCAAGCTTGTTGCGCAGGCAAATATACATTGCCGCACCCTTGTTTATTGTGTATGACGTCCCATTTTTGCCCGGGCGATTCTCATAGAAAACGTCAGGATTGTACCCGTCAAGTAGGGCGGTGATAATGCGGCGCTGGTCGCTATCGCCCGGGTGCGAGCCGCCGCACTCCTCAATCTCCTCGTCGGTTTCATTCACGTGATACTTTTCCTTTACATACTGCAGGAATCGCATTATTTTGCCGTGGGTTTGGTCAAGTAGGGCCGCCGCGGCCGCCGCATTGTCAAAGTCGCTTAGCACGTGCCACTGGCGAGTGCCGACCTGGATTGTTTCACGGCGGTCATATCGGGACCACAGAAAGACAAGCAGTACAAGCAAGACGATTACCACGCCGAGCCCGGACATCGCGTATAATGTGTTGGAAAAAATGTTGGTAGCGGAGTGCACACTGTGTGCACTGTGATTACGGGACTATTTTCCACTGCGCGTACTTTGCCCACATATTATAGGCTAACTACCAGGTGCATTAACCAATGGAGTCACTTATTGCATGGAATCACACGCCAATAGTCATTGCACACGGGGTTGTGCGGCCCACGTATACACTACTCGCGGGCGGAATGCCAAAGGGCAAAACCCCAGAGGAATGGTATGGAAAGCTTTGGCGGCCGATAAAGGCGGTTATTGGCAAGGCGCCATTGACTGAACGCCGCGATATCCAAACCTTCCCGGAGGATAACCTGATGGACTTGCGCGACAAAATTACAATCGCGACCGAGGTTCCACTTTATCGTCAGCATATTTACACGCTGGACAACAAGGACCGGCCACAGCATCCATACTCAATCTTTACGGACTCACCGGTCGCTGTAGATGTACGGAGTATTGTTAGCGTTGACGTTGCCAAAGGCGTTGTCAGCACTGGTGCTAACACAGAGTCTGTACTTGGGTTGCCCGTTGACCGCGCGCTGTATGCCGCCCGTGATTACCTCCAAATAAACGCCGGGGACACCTTTACGCTACTCTCTGAATGGCTTCCAACCGGCGGAGTAGTACACCTGGCGGACCTCCGTACATGGACGGGCGGGGTTGTCGGCCAACTCGCCGACGCTGCGAGTGACAAGTATATGATGGAGCTTATTTACTGGGGATTTATCGCAAAGTACTGGCCGACAATGACACTCGACGTATTTTCGGTTTATGCGGTCGGCGAGGGTGGGATCCGGTCGGCATTTCCACTCGTTGCGCCGTCAATGACTGAATTGCGCCGCAAATACGCCACCGAGCGCGAGATTGTCGGGCGAAAGTATGAGCTTGCGCACAAGGCCCGCACAATGCACACGCGCGTTGCCATTACACAGCTTACCGCCGTTGTACAGTCGTTGTCAGTGAACCTAAACATTCGCAACATCTTTGAACTGTCACGTGTTTCAGCTGACATCCCCTACATTACAGCCTACATTGACGCGGGCGACGGCCGGCGCGTCCGGCTTGTGCGGGCGCTGTACGATGCTCCGCCGATCGAGCCGCCAAATGCCCCGACATTTATGACAGGCATTGTTTATGCAATCCGGCTGTCGTCGCGCTACCTGTGGCTGGCCCTACACCAAACCGGCCGATACTATATGCGTAGCACATGGGGCGAAGATGATGAGATTGGATTCGGCGATATTTACCAGATTCTCGCGGAGAGTGTTTCGCCCATTATCCAAAGTGTAAACAAGATGGGTCGGCTGGGGTTTAATACGGGCAGCGCAATTAGCCCATTGACAACCGACACCGTGCAGTACCAGGGTCTTAATGTTAGTGTGTTTTGGAAACATCCGGAGAGTGTCGAAACATTCCGCGTAATCCGCGCCGCGTGGGACGGGCATACGGAGGCCGGCATCGCAGTGATTCGCCCGACAACCCTCTATGATCGCGTTGACCTTACATTCCGCAAGGGCATTCACCAGTTTGACCCGGCCAAGATTAACCAGGTTGTGACAATGACCGGCGGCGAGCTCCATAACCAGTATGCGTACCTTTCGTCGCCGGTTATTGCCAAGCGCTGGACACAAAATTACGGCGGCCGAAATGTCAGCATCACAATGCGCGAGGCTGATCTCCGCGTGGATGTTGTGGATATTCGCGAGGATGAGTTTTGGGGATCATTCTATGACTATATCTTTGCGCACTTGTGGACCGTTACACACAGCGAGGCATACCGCGGGGCCGAATCGTCGGGTGTTGTAAGTAATCGACGCGTGCGGCGGCTGCGCGATGCTGATCCGGCCCTTTATAATATGGGAAAGTATGGATTTGACCGCAAATATTCGCAGATCTGTCAGGGGCCGCGCCAGCCGGTGATTTACACGGACGCGGAGGTTTCGGCAATGAGCGACCGCAAAGCCCGGGCCCTGGTAAAGTATTGGAATTTCACAAAGGGCAAACCCGCGTGGTACGGCTGCCCGCAGAGCGCGTTTCCACACATGAGTTTTGTTACAAAGATTCACCCCGCCGGGTTTTGCCTGCCGTGCTGCAACAAACGTGTGCGCGCCGACGAGGCCCACTCGATTTGCATGCGCGAGCATGAGTACACGGAGGACACCGGGTCAACGCAGCATATTCTTGCCTATGGTAAGACGATCCCAACCGGCCGGTTGTCGCACCTACACGCGCAATTGGCCACGATGTTTAGCGGATGTTACCTTGCCAGTGCCGAATCACCATCGACCCCTGTGCCGGAATGGCGCATTCTACATGCAGTTGCCGCTGCACTTGGTTTAACCGCGGACAGCCTAAGTGGCAAGATTGCGCCGGCGGTGTCGGACGCGTGGTCAACACTAGGCGACGCAGTGGCCGGGCGTGATGCAGAGTCGCTCGTGCGCGAGATGACAGTGGGTCCACGCGCGGCCGGCGTTGCGTGGACGGAAATTATCGCATTGGCTGTGCAGGCGGTCTATGGAATTTGCGTAATTGTCCTGGAGGATATGTATGACACTGTTAATGTCCGCGTGCCACAGGCAGTCGCTGATCTTGGCACGGCCGGCAAGCGATACCTCTTTGTTTCGCTGACGGTCAGTCACGCCTATCCGGTTGTACGCGCCGACCCGGCCGAATATGAGGGTGAAATTGGTACGGCATGGGAGTTTGGGCAGGACAGTCCACAAATTCACGCAATTATGCGCAGCGCGGCCGGGGCAACCACGCGCCACATGGACCTTGCGGCGGTCGGCCGCGCGGGACTTACTGTGCTCCGTAAGTTTGTCAATCTCCATAATGTTTGCTATGCGGTGATGGTGGACGCCGGCGAGGGCGAACAGGCATACCTTAGTATAACCTACTCGTCACACAGCGCGGACGGAATACCCGTGGACACAGCCGGACTTGACACCGCCGCAGTCAATCTGCCATTTAGTGCACTCCAGCGCGTGCTGGAACGGTTTACGGGCGTGACGATCGTCGGCACCATTACCGCGCTGGGCGGGACTCGGGCTGTGCAAATCCACGCGGATGGTGCAACGCTTTACTGTTATTTTACGGGTAACTCTGCCAACAACGTTGGTTATGCAAATAATCTAGTTGACATTAGCCTGCCCTATGATCCCACGGCGATTACGCGCGCGATTCTCAGTCGCAAACGTAGTGACCGCTCGGCCGCGATCGGTGCGGAACAATATCGGATGTCCATCTACAACATTATCCTTATGCATCTCGGCGAATTGTTGGATCGCGAGCGCGACTCCGCAATGCGCGAGAAGATTATTGCTGCGGCAAAAACGCCCGAACAATTGCTTCGGCTCGGTCTATCCGCGCGCGACATTGGCGTTATCCGCAGTACGCTGCAGTTTACAGGTATTAAGGGATTAATTCGTCGATTAGACGCGCCGTTTGACTTTGACCGCGTAACGTTGCGCCGAATCCAGGCCGAGGACCGCGCAACAGCCATCTCTACCGTCCGTGGGTTACTCCGGCAGGTTACTGTGTCCGGAAAGGCCCCGACAGTGCCGTTTCCCAATGTTTACACGCTTTGTGGACATGACTCCAAACAACCATTCTGCGATGGTTGCAAGGTTGTTGTGGAGGACCTGGAGTCGGTTCTGCCGGTTATTGTTGATGACCTGCGGAACCCACTGCGCGCAGCAGTTGTCTTTGCCGAGGCCTGGAGCAGTAACATCATGGACCGCATGAAGTTTACCCGTTATGGCAACGACCGCGTGATTGTTTACAATGTTTAGCCGTAGTGTAGATTACAGTTTACACCCGCTGATTTTTCGCGCCTAATGTATTCTGGGAATCAGTTGTTACAATGGGCGATTCGGAACCAATTATGGCGGCTACAAAGCCACCCGATACGCTGATGGCTTTGATGCTTGACGTGCTCGGGCGGTTACAGTATAAGCACGCAGGGTTGTTGTTTCTAATCTTTATTGTTGTGTGCATCGACCTGTTTGATGAGCATGTTACATCAAAGTTTTCGGGCGCGATTATGGGTGGTGAGCTGACCGGATATGGTCTGCTCATTAAGGGTTTGCTTGTGACAATTCTCTACCTAAGTATAGACGCCCTGATCAAGCTTAACGTAATCTAATGTGGGTAATTATAGCGATGGTCCTACTTATCGTCCTGCTTGCCTACTATTGGATGCACTCTGAAGGTATGGACGGCGACGAAGCGCCGGCGGTAACGGATGTCGCCATTGGTACGTTGGCGTTCCCGGCGCATAATAGTGGCAAACCATCAATGTGGGTGCCCGATGGTATGGGTCCCGCATATCACTCGCGCCGGCTGTATATGCTGTGAGGCGGGTCTATTTTTTGTGTGTTAATCTCAAAACCGGTTGGCGACAGGGGTTTTGGTCAAAATTGAAGTCAACGCGCATCTACAAATGTCGGTCTCCATACTAACCATCCTGTCAGAGAACGATATCGGCTACGGCGCAGTACAGATCGTGCAGCATGGACTGTACGGAATTCATTGTGATGGCCGGGTAAAGGTTTACGATGCAGACTTGAATGCTGTATTTTACGTTAACGATGACTGTCTACAATTACGATACCCATCGCGTTGCATTGGTGTTGGCGGCGTAGCAGTACGAATGTGGACACAAGTTAATAATAGAGTCCAATATCTACACACTGTGTACAATAGTGATGAATGGCCAAAGCACGGTGATAGCATGTGGCATCCGGTGGATATACTCAGTGCTCTGACAATTGACAGAGTGCACTACATTGATATAATCGTAGGTACTTATATCATACGCCTGTCATTAACGATGTGAGCTCTACGTGCACAAAAATTGAACTCAGTACACCGCTATTAACGATGCGGTTGGACGTTGTGTCATTTGTTAAAGTTGGGCGTGGGATGAAGCGGGTGGTCATGCATGGATTATATGCAATGGACTACAGAGGGGAGAATGTCATTGACGTTGATCTAAACGCGGAGTATTATGTTGACGATATGTATCATAACACGGTGCCATCGGACGCAGTTGCCATGGCAAATGGTATGCGGCTGCGAGTATGGGCGCGATATTATGACAACAATTATGATTTTATAGTCATGATCAATAGTGGAGACAGACCGGTGCCTAGCGCTGATAAACCGGTACACTGGACTTTCACACGCATCCTCAGTGTCCAGATTGTTGATAATAGGGTATACATAGATGTACCCATAGATGAGTATATCGTACGCATGGCGTTAACGATGTGAATATGGGCGTTTTTGTGGATGCTAAGGTTGACCCAAGGTTGACCCAAGGTTGACCCAAGGTTGACCCAAGGTTGACCCAAGGTTAGTACAGTGTACAAAATTGAATGGTGTGTTAGTCTACAAATGACATCTAGACGTCTGGATGTCATTGCGGAGATCAATGTTGGCGACTTGATAAACCGAACTGTCACCCATGGACTGTACGCAACTGCTGATGCTGAGAATCTGTTTGTCTATGACGCTGACTTGAACGCAGGGTTTTATGTTGACTATGTGCCTATGTTGTCCTTAAGGAAAACACACTTTATAGGCGATCGGGCGGTACGTGTGTGGTCACGGTCGATTAACGACGTGACGGAATTCAGGGTTGTGCTTGGTGTGGAGGTGTCCCGAGAAAGATCATGGGCGTACGTGCAAGTACTCAGTGTCCTGTCAGTTGACCATGTGCACTACATTGATGTGGTGTGCGGTGAATATGTTGTGCGTATGATGTTAACGTTACCGCTAATGGCGGAGGATACGCGGTTATAAATGAATTACACGCGCTTTTTGTATGGCTATCATGACTGCGGAGATTGTCGGCGTACACCCATTGGAGCACACAACATGGTGGTACAACACATACTGCTGCAGCATACACCTCGTTACTCACCACAGCGGCAAATTGCTACTGTTTGACTCACAGACTGAGGCGCTCTACTACTGTCGGGACCTGGCATCGGAAACCGCGTCGCCAAAGGTGGGTGTAATTAAGTCGCCTCCTGTGGTGTGGGTACGTGCACACAATGTTGATGATGGTGTCCGCATCGAGTATGCTGACACCAGGAGGTTTATGTTAGATCCAAAACCATACGTAATCGTGCCCGGAGTGGCAGCGACGCTGACCACGCAATCGTGGACTGTCGGCGATTACACGTATGTTGATATTGGCGAGTGGCTTGTGGTCCTACATTTGAAGCCACCACCACGTTATTCACTGTAATCGCGCGCGTTGTAGTGTACAATGCGCGTGATTGTGACCGGATCGTGGAAAACAAACCTTTGTAGACTGATTGGTATAACCCCCGGGATACACGTGGGTTTTTGCAGTGACACGGACAATGGTTACTGCATAATTGACGTTGAAACTGGCGGTGAGTACTATGCCGAGTACACCGTGTACTCATGCGCGTCGTCGGAGTGGCACATGCGCAAACATGCCATTTCTGACACAATTGGCATGTGTTTATGTATATCTGCGAACACACATACTGGCAGCGCAGTCGTTCGCGCCAGTACTTATCACTGGTCGTGGGGGACTGCGCCAGATTGGGTTACGCGTGTTGGCAACGATGTAGGATTTGAACTGTCACATGATAGTTGGATTATTCGCGGTATGGTTATCGACGCCGTGTGATCAGCAGCAAATTGAACTGTCCTTTTGTGTAATAACTCACATGTTGCAACTCAGTGGTGTGTTTGAACGAAAGACGCCCATAATGTTTGCTTATTGCATCATGCGCGGCGTTTATATCGGTAGACGTGTATTGAGCTGGCGTGTCGAACACTCCATATATGATATGGACACCGATGCGGAGTACTACTCGGACGATTTTGCATACGAACGTGCGAAGGCTCTGTGGTCATCAAAGAGGGACGGCATTATCAATGTGATGCATTCGGTTTGTCTGACTGTACGGACATTCCAACATGACCATTCATTAGGATTGCGGATATCTCGCGGAGATTCTGCGTGCGGGCTACTTCCTGATTGGGCCGAGCGAGTTGATGGTGGCATTGCCTTTGAACTTGCCCATGGAATTATCATTGCCCGAGGAATTATAGTTGAAACCTAACGATGTATTACTAAATGGACAAAGTGATTATAACGAGTCAGTGGGAGACACGAACCTGGGACCCATTTAGGGTCACTCGCGGTGTGTATATCGGGCCCTATATCCAGGGTGGAGATGAATTTTACGTTGTGATGGATGTTGACTACAGGGCCGAATATTACGTGGAACAACCGGCGTTTCGTTGGGCTGCATCAAACTTTCATAAGTATAAGAACGAAATAGGGTGTAAATTGGGACATCACCGTTTTGAATTAAGCCTCAACAACAAACGACGGCCGGTTGTGACGCTGGCGCAGGGTGACTGGTGGGGTGGGTGTTGTCCGGACTGGGTTTCGGTTAGCGAGAATAGCATCTCCTTTGATATAACACACACTGAGTGGATCATTAGCGGGTATGTGGTTCTCAGCCCAGCCAACAAATGAATTCCGTTGCATATTTTTATCTAACGACACGCATTGAGCCATAATGCGTACCTTCATAACGGACAAGTGGCGGGCACCCATTGGGTGTCTTTACAGGGTTACCGATGGAGTATACATCGGTAGCTCACATGGCGGACTCTTTCTGTTTGTTGATTTAATCACGGGTGCCGAATACTATGCCGATTCCTCAGCATACCATTACGCATCTATCGAATATGGTCAACGATTATATATGTTGGACAGTGTAATGCATGACCTGCGCGTGTGGGTGAGTGTAAAGGATGGTGATCTGCTGATGGGTGTACAACCAGGATACTGGCGTGATGGATATATACCAGAATGGATTCGGCGAGATGGTAGTGTGTTCTGGTATGAGATAACGTACGAGCGTTGGATCATACGCGGATATGCTGATTGTGGTGCTGAACCCAATGGGTCTTCGTCTAAAAATGAACTTTAGACCACTTTTTTCATGCCCTGCGTGTAGATTGCATAACATTAACACAATGCAGGCCGTGATAACGAACACTTGGCGGGCGCCTGTCATGGGTCTTTACAGGGTTACCGACGGTGTGTATATAGGGAAATTTAGTGACGTTCAATCCTTTAGATTCGTTGATTTAATTACTGGTGCTGATTACTATGCCGATACTAATGATTACGAATACGCTGCGATCGAACATGGTCAACGACTATGCGCGTTTGACACTATGATGGATGATATGTACGTTATAGGGTATATATACGCCAATGACGATATACCGACATTCACCGCGCGGCCCGGACATTGGCGAGACGGGAAGACGCCAGAATGGGTCCGACGCGACGTGGACAAGATTTGGTTTGAGATGACGTACGAGCGTTGGATCATACGCGGATATGTCGATTGTGGTGAACCCAATGGGTCTACTACCGTCAACAAATGAATTACATTGTGTGTTTTATACTGTCAATGACTGCCAAATTAACGGTAACGCACGAATGGAAGACGCCTGTCATAGCGATGTATGGTGTAATCCCCGGGATACATATCGGGTGCGTTATATCCACCAACGATTACCGGGTGGTTGACTTGGAAACTGGCGGTGACTACCATGTTGGTGGTGAGGCATACAGTTACGCATACGATCTACAGTTGATGACCATGGGCGCTATGGGCAGGGTACTCGGGAGCAGAATTTCCCTACATGCATGTACAACTGATGAATCAATCACCTTGCAAATACAAGGTGGTCATTGGTCATCTGGATTATGTCCGGATTGGGCCACACACGTCGGCGATCGAATATACTTTGAGCTGTCGTGCGATTGGTGGATCATACGCGGATATGTAGATCTCAACGCCGAACCCGTCGCCACCGGTGTAGATCTCAACACAGGTGTTGATTGCACCGCTCATACGTCCGCCACAAAATGAATCGGGATGTTTGTTTTATCCTACAATGACTCTTGTCATCACCGATACGTGGTTTTCCCGTGTCGAAAGACCTTTCTTATTGACTCGCGGGTTAGGTATTGGCTACATTGGTATGTACGCTGAATATTGCGTAATTATTGACACCGACACCCAATCTGCATATTACGCCGAAGTACCGTCATTTTCCAGTGTAAACATAGATTGTCCATACAGGAGTGATGAACTAAATCGGTTGTCTGGGTGTCATGATTGGTACTTTCATTGTCATATAAAACGCGATGGGCAACTCGTTGTATCTGTTTCGTATAGAATACCTAGTGAAAGATACTGGATGGCCGAATGGTCACAACGCGACGGCGATCGCATCGACTTTGAGTTGTGTTACTACAGTTGGTTTATCCGCGGGTATATCATTTGTAGCGCCCCTACCGCCACCGGCGCAGATTGTAGCGCCCCTACCGCCACCGGCGCAGATTGTAGCGCCCCTACCGCCACCGGCGCAGATTGTAATGCTGAAACCATTGAGTGTACCACCGACAAATGAATTCCGTTGCTTGTTTTTATACCACAATGTCTGCCGGATTAACGATAACCCACCAGTGGAAAGCGCCCGCCGTACAAATGCGCGGTGTAATCCCAGGAGTACACATCGGTCGTATCTATAATACAACGGACTTTGCGGTAGTTGATTTGGAAACCGGCGGGTGCTACTATATAGACGTCGACGCTTATAGATGCGCTTTCAATGCGCAGCGGCTGCGATATGAAACTATGGGTAAAACTATGAGTAAGTTATTATGGGGCGGAACCTACCTATGGCCCAACATAACTGAGGATTCGATTAATCTAGAGGTACGCGCCGGTCACTGGTCAACCGGATTGTGCTTGGATTGGGCCACACGTGATGGTGAACGAGTGTACTTTGAGCTGTCATATGATCAGTGGATCGTGCGCGGGTATGTGCATGAATATCGTAGTGCAAAAATATGAACTCTGTTGCCTGTTTTTACTCCACAATGACTCTAGTCATTACTGAAACATGGCTTATGCCCGCGAAGTGTTGTTACTCAATTGGTCGAGGACTGTTTGTTGGTAGTCAGAATGGCGTTGCATGTACGGTTGTTGATGTGGACGCCCGCGCTGGATATTACGCTGAGCATGAAATGTTCCGCAACATAGCGAACGAATACACCGCCATAGTCGATAAACGCAATAGGTTATCAGGTGCCAATAAATGGCATATGATCTGCCGGCCAAATGATAAAGGTCCACCAACGATAATCGCCGTGCAAGGTAATCCTGTTGAGTGTTATTACACGGCTGATTGGTCACTGCGAGAAGGTAGTCTCATACACTTTGAACTATGTTATTATGAGAGTTGGTTTATCCGTGGGTATATCGACTGCAGCAAATACTCTGGAGTTACACCACACGTCACCAATAGTTTTGATTGTAGCGTACTCGACGCTGTTGATGACGCCAACAAATGAACTACATGCGCCATTTTTATCCACTATACCATGGCACTATACATTACAGACACATGGTTATCACCATTGTTATACGCTGTGTCCGTCGATCGTGGCTTGTACATCGGTGCCGTTGTTAACAGCGCACACGTTGCTGACGTTGAAACACGGTCAACATACTGTGTTGATCTCGGACTACCATACCTCACAGTTAGTGATTGCCGGCGTAAGACGGCTGAACTTAACCGGTTATCCGGGTGTGATAAATTACGTTTTGATTGCCGACTTAACGCGTATGGGCCGCCCACAGTGACTTTGGCAACGGCAGGCTCGGTCTATTGTATGGCCGAATGGTCGGCGTTGGAGGATGATCGCATCGTCTTTGAACTGTTCTACAAGAGGTGGTTTATATGTGGGTATGTAATGCTACACAAGGTCCAACATCGCAAAAATGAATAACGTAAACGGCTACCATATGTGGCACCCAACAATAACGCAATGGTTGCCCGTGCAGTCGGGCGCGGCGGAGACTGTGGCGTTTGGCGTTTACTGTTTTAACGACCGTGTAGTCAGTGTGGATGACGACGCCGACTACTATGTGGACGGCCATGATATAACGGTTTCTGTGATTGACACGATCAATCTAGGGCGAGAACTAGTCTACGTTTGGGCGTGTTTTGACTATAATGTGTCTGAATTACGCATAGTGGCAAACGGCGGCGACCATCCGATGAAACTCGACAATCACACTCACTGGATTCCTATCCATTTAACAAGTGTGATGATTATTGACAATGACCATATCCTGATTGATGCGATAGTGTGTCAGTTACTCTTGCGCGTGAATCTAGCGCGTTTTTGTGTCCAATAAGTGAACTACAGGCCTACTAGTATGAACGTACCAAATGCCCCGGCTACACATTCTCCGTGAGAAAGTCTTGGAGGGTGATCTCAGGGTACGGTCGAGTACGTCTGTTCGCGGAATTTATGTATGTTCTCCCTATGGTCGCGCCGGCGTGTCACGTTATATTTA
The DNA here is from genome assembly GCA_964652995.1 of uncultured Flavipsychrobacter sp. Classification (GTDB taxonomy): domain Bacteria; phylum Bacteroidota; class Bacteroidia; order Chitinophagales; family Chitinophagaceae; genus Nemorincola. Next base: position 154,207 of record CAZZCR010000001.1, read on the forward strand.
CGACGGTGAGGCAATTTACTATGTTGATTATGAGGATGTACCGTTGGGAGACATACGAGAATGTTGTAATGGTATCCAATTTGCTAAGGATTTCGCTTACGCAACGGTGGGTAGTGACGGATATGTGTCGATACACTATGGACTCAATCAACCTATCAGCGCGATGTTATCCACACTGTGGACCGATAAGGGAATGATGTCGATGTGCGATATCGTGCATAGTGGAAGAACAATGACAATAACTCTACTGCGGTTTGGGTTGATCGTCCAAGTGAGAGTTGACTGGTGACAACAAATGAACTTTGACGCTGATATCTACTGATGCCCACTGACGCCAACACCTACCATGATTGAGTGGTTAGTGGATACCGGTGAGTACGTTACAGCGGACACATGCGCAATAACCACTGACTACCGTCCAATTTGCACTACACTCTGTGGACGTATGGTCATTGACACTGAACTAGGTGCAGCATATTATTGCGATTACCCATATGTTGATCCGGTGCAGGCCATGAATGGTCGTTTAGTCCGAAGCTACCAGTTAGGCGATTACGGTTACCTAGTAATGACAAAAGTTGGTGGCATAAAGGTGATCGTTAGATCACGTGAAGTGTCAATCAAAATAGAATATGAGAAATTAACCCAGTGGTTGATTGCGTTTCGCAGAAACATGCAGTGTGATATCATCTTAGTAAACGAATATCATGACTCAACCTATATCGTAGCTGGATTTGGAGGATGTGTATTTGGTATCCGCATATAATTGAACTCTGGAGGCTGCTATACATTCTGAGCACCTATGTCGACTACGCTATACCATAACATCGTGACGGCTACTCGGATCGATTCAAACGAACTATGTCGTTTGGTTGACGGCGTATACTATGTACATTGCGCCATACCACATATATTTGACGTTGGTACTCTGTGTATCTTCTACTATGCTGATAAATCATCACCGTTTGGCGTAACCAATATGGGTAAGTATGCCCTGGTTTATGGCAAGGGCGTATGGATATGGGTCTCGGATGGTGGGTCAAACGTACATACGGTCATAGGTGCAAGCGCCGACCGCATCCCAGAATCAGCATTGGCGCACGGCGGGCAATTCCACGCGGCCAATATCCTACATGTGGAGTATACTGACACAGAATGCATCGTTGACTGTTGTGTGCGCGGGGTATTCGTACGCGTGCGAATATGGGAGGCTTGATGCGATTCTCGCCATTTGAAACGCTGTTAACCTATAGTTGTATGTTTCAAGTGATCAGCATTTGTTGTGAAAGCGTGTACCAACCAACGGACACGCGCGGAATTTACACCAGTTATGGTGGTATGATTGTTGACATAACTGACGGGACAAGTTGGTATGCCTCCGGCGGACACACAACCCACCGACCGCGCCGCCGCAACACTACACTTTACGGCATTAGTTGCGATGATAACCGCGTCGCAACATTGGAGTCTTACATAGATGGCGCGATATGTCATTCATGTTTGATAGCGGACTATCCTAGTGGCGGTTGGACATTTACACGCCGGCCGTGTCCGGTTGAGTATGATGACGGGGAGGTTTGCGTGCTTTATGACAGCGGCCGCAGAATAATGATCCGGTATGACAAAATATGAACTCTAGTAGTGCTTTAGCACAACACTACCAAAGCATCAACCAATGTCACTGGTGACCTTTACCCCGATACACACGCATCGGCTCCCCGAACCTAGGATATCACACTTATACTATGTGCGCGAGGGGGTTTATGCATCCCGCTATGACGTATATGTTGATAGTGGTGAAGTGTGCGATGCTTATCACTATGATCAAACAGCCCATATGCCCTTTAGACCACATGTATTAAGCCTGGCTGTTCAATGCTATAACAATAGGTTAAGTTTATCAATGTGGGGCGCTCACACAAAAATTATGTTAGGGTATTCGGGACCGTCATGCCCAGTTGGTTGGCAAGTCTTGGCCATAGTCAATGGTCGCGCGTGGGTGTGGGACACCAATCTGTATGTTTACTGCTTGGATCTCCGGGAGATTACCCGCATCAATGACCGCGACCCATGGCTATGGTTAGGTTGAATTTTGTAGCAAAATTTGAAAGACCAGATGTAGGTATATAACGCTGCAGGATGGAAGACGCCTATATCCACGAGAACGCTGACGTCGTTGACGACGAGTATGATGATGACGGCATTCCGTATGATCTGCGTGACCTTCCGGCGGCCAAATTGCGCAAGTATAACCCGGACTTAGACTTGCTTAACCCTGAAGTCCTTGCCCGGGAGATGGCCGAAACAATCCCGGCGACCCGGCTGATGACCGCGCCAACAATCTGCCTGGCTGTCGCGTATGGGTTTATTGAGGGCGTTAACGTCCACGAGCGCGAGATTGTAGACCGTGCGATACTCAATCCGGATGTACTTGTTTACAACAGCAACTACGGCCGCAAGGTCTATGACGGTTACATGTATCCCCTGCCGCCGCCCAAAACCAATCGCGGCCGCAAACCCAAGCCGGTTGTCGCAAAACCTCGCAAAACCCAGGGAGACGGCAATGATATGGCCTCGCAGGCGTCGATCTTTATCCGCAGCCGCACGGCCCCGCCCGAATGTGGTTGGATTGTCCCAGATGATACTCCGGTGTACAAAACAAAGGTCTTTTGCACGGGCGACGTACAGGTCCCGGACGCGGCCCGAGTGCACCTCGCGGACATGCTACAATGCATCTATGTGCTTGTGGACACGCTAAACGCGATTCTGCATGGCGGCCGGGCCGTGTGTAAGCTAAAGTATATGCACCCGACCCTAAAGAATTACAAGCTTAACATTCGCGTCCCGCCGGGGTATATCATTAACCTTACGCGCCTGCGGTTGATTATGCTGCGCCTAAAGGCACATGCGGCGGGGGTCGCGCCGGAAACCCCGGCCGTGCGCCAAACCGTTTGCCCGCTGCCGACTGAGCCACACCCACAGATCCTACACGCGCTTTACACCGGGCAGGACAGTAATCTCGCGGTAAAGTTTGCGACTCCAAACGCCCAGGCCGCGGAAAAAACCCTCCGGTTGAACGTTTACATTGACGGTAGCGTAACCATTCTTGGCGGCCTTTACACTGACTGGACACGGCGGATCTGCCGGTTTGTTGACTGGGTGTTTGAGGCCAACTACACGGCGCTGATTGTAAAGATTGGTGAGTTTGAGCTACCACAAAATGTGGCAATGATTACCGTTGAGGAGTCCATTGCGGCATTCTACGGGCGTCGCCGCCGAGAGTACTACCGCGAGTGCATCGAAGCGGGCTGTACGGAACGCCTGGCGCGGTTTATTGTGAATGTGTATTATCGGCACAGTCCGCTGGATCCGGCAAATGCTGTGGCGGCAGGGCAGACGGCACAGGTGGCATATTAGCTACCTTTTTGTATTGTCATACATATACCCATAAAGTATACATGTGAAGCCAACCCAAACACTGTGATGTACAGTCGGTTTCGGTCACTAATCGTAACGGCAAGTAGTAATGAATGTATCGGTATGGAAATTGTCATCAGCACAGCATTCCACCGATGGATGCGGAGGACCACTGGGAGTATCAACACCGTATGTAGTGCGAAACTGAACATGTTCAAGTATAAGCGCCGCGTGGTGCGCCCGATGATGGTAACTTCGGACATGAGCGGTAGGTATGTGAAAATGTATTTCAAATGTGTGCGGTGTTAGTACCAACATTAACATACATTAACGTTTGGCAACCGAGATAAGCGGCTACAAGCCATATGCGCGGCCGATCGGTAATTATTCTGTACAAACAAACTGCCGACCACGAGCCAATTACCCCGTTTACTACGGTCGCAATACCGCATATCATCGGATCGTGGTGTTCACATATGATGGCAGGGATCATACTATGCATGTAGAAGTTGATCGTGTAGAGCGTGATCTTTGACACCGGGCGTCCAAAGAGATCCATTATGTACTAGATTAGGCGCGGATGTTCAAATGTGGTGGGAGTTAAAAGGTTAGCAGAGTACATGGGTTTTATAGCAAAAAATACACCCTCCCTTAGCCGTCGGCGAGGCGTGAGTTGGTTTCGGCCATGCTGCTGTCGTCAAACATACCCGGCTGGCCATGCTGTTGGCTGTTTTTGTGCGCGCAAAGGATCATCGCCGGGACCATCTCCATAAGCATGCGCATTCCCGGGCCGATTGAGTTGTTTTGCAGTGCATATGACACAATTTGGCCCGTTTCATGCCGGACACGGCGCAGTTTTTGGCGCGCGGACTGCCGAAATCCGGTCAGATCCGGGCGATAACCGAGCCACACATTTTCGCCGTCAAAGATCTCCTCCAGGGCGAGCGCCCCAAAGAGAAACAACTCCTCCGCAAAGGTGCTGCACCGGGCGCGATCCAATTTCTTTTGGAGAATACGCAGGACGCACTCAATTTCCTTGTATGACGATGACTGGTCCACGCGGTTAATGCGGGACAGGTCAGCCATGCCGCCGACTTCCAGAATCTCAATAAGCTCCTCAATATCAGCCAACATCGACGCCTTTTCGTCCTCCACGCGGTCGCGGGTTTCAATATCGTCAATATACTCGCGTTGGGCATAGGGTGACGCGCGCGTACCGAGTGTCGGCGGCCGGGCAATCGCGCCGCCAATGTTTGCGCGTGAATAAGGTGATTCTCCCTCGGCATGATCGTCTTCGTCATCTTCGCCTCCTCCGTAGCCGCTGCTGCCACCACCGTAATTGTTTAGGACAGTCGGCGTTGGTGGGACAGCCATCGAGCCGAGACCACCGCCATAACCTGACTGTTGCTGGTTGTAGCCATAACTCGGCGCTGTGGACGTAGCGGGCATACTGCGGGCGCTTGGTGATCGCTGCGCCGGCGGTGCCATCCCCGGCGGGAGCGCGTCATCAATAACCACGCCAAATTCGCGCGAAAGTTCGTGAATCATTGCGTTTGCCCGATCAATCTGCGATTGTGACTTGTTGATTGGCGTTTCTGCGGCCAGAGCGCGTTCAATCTCATCCAAGTCGATATTCTGTGCGGTTTGGTCGCGGTTCACAATAGCGCCAATCCCACGCAGGACGCGGTTGTCTCCTTTGATGCCACTATAACCGGACATTCCCGCACTTAATATCGGGTAAGCGTAATATAATCCTTCTAATGTATTGCTCAAAGTGTAAACATGTTGCTCCCAGTTTGGTTATCTGGTATTGACGACCACGCGATTATGATCGCGGCCTTCGCGGCTATGGGGTCGCAGTTGCTTAATAATGTGTTTGCGGCACACATATCCGGGCGCGAGTACACGGCTACTTATGATAAGATTGTGTCCGGGACCGTCGCGGCCATCGTCGCGACCTTTGTCATTATCCTTATCATGCTTATTGTTTATCAGGTGCATAACAATATGGGGATCAATTCCGGCTACGAAGTTCCCGGGTACACAGTGTCACTTTAGGGATTATTACGCGTAGATTGTTTCCTCGGCAGTTTTGGCGTCGTTGAGGCCATTCCACTGTTCAACCGTCACGCCCTCGGCGTCGCCGATAAACTGCTGCATCCGGTATTTGCTTACAGACTCAACCATGTTAACCCGCCGGCGGCCCGTATAAAGTGCATCAATTTCGCACATTCGCTCAAGGTAAACAGCGGCCTCGCGCGGATATTCACGCAGGACGTGGGTTGCGGCGCAGCACCAGTCATGGAAAACCCCGCGGACGCTGTAGATGTTTTGGCCATTGTGCGTTTGAAACTTGCTTGTTGGGATAAACTTTGGATAGGCCGGCGGGATCTGCGAGCATTCCCAACAGTGCAAATTACTCATTGCGGGCCACTGAGTGGTGGACTCAAAGTACTTTGGTAGGCTAATGTAAACCTCCTGTTTGGGCGCCTTGGCTATTGGCACCGCATATGTTGGGGGTTTCATCAGTTGTTCAAGGGTCACCGGTATCTTTACGATGCGCGGCATGGTGGCGGACAGATTGTTAGTGTGATTTCTTTTTCTCTTTGTATATATCTGCTGACAGGATGAGTTGGGACGACCCTTTCTACACGGGAAATTACGCAAATTCCTGGGCCGAGCCGGACGAACCATATGACACAATGAAGCGCACCCAGACGCGTACGGGCCTGCCCGAGGGCGGTCTGCGATACGAACAACAGGGTATCCCGGCCAAGGTTGACGCGCCGGGATGCACTTGCGCAAACTGTCCGTGGCGCGCGAATGTCGAGTCCGGCCGCGCGGCTGTCGCCCTGCCGACAACCTCGATTGACAGGATGCTTGACAACGCATACGGCGCGCAGATGGTTGAGGCCGCGCGACAGGCGATGGCAGTCGCGGCCAAGGAAAGTATGACGGCCGGTTCACCGTTCGGGGCCACGCGCGAGGTGTCAATCATCCCGCAGACACTGGACTTAACCCAATTCCTTATGGTGTTTATCTTTATTGTGGTGGTTTACCTGTGCATTTCGTTTTCCCGGCAGTTGGGTAAGCTCCGCCGGGCTGTCGGTGTGACCGAAGCATAAGTGTATAGAAGATGTGTGTGTATTTTTTATATTGCTTAGCAACTACTTGGACAAACTAGTTGCTAATTAACTACTTGGACAAACTAGTTGCTAATTAACTACTCTGTACTACAATGTCACAAACCGTCGGGCTTACTGTAAAGGACTTGTCCAATGAGCAGGTTTGGAAGATTATCCGCGAAACCTGCGCTGAACTTATCGAGCAGATTGACTCAAATATTGTTGCGGTGAATGACAACGGTGGGTCACGCGCTGAGTTTAAGTTACCAAAGGGATTTGATGTTGGCGGTGGAATCAGTAAGGCAGACATCCAGATTCTTATCTACAGCGAGCTGTTACGGCGATACACCAACCCTATTGACGATCCGCAAGTGCCCGGTAAGGGGTTTCCTGAGGTGGGGATTATCGTAAAAAATAAGGGGTCGCCGAGTGAGGAACACTACTTTATGACATGTTGGTACAACACGCTCAACATCGAGGATCGGGCGGCCCGCCGGGAGTATGTTGAGTCGCACACAATCATTGAAGAGCCGGCACCGATCCGCCGGCGCGACACGCGACAACTGTATGGTTACAAGTAAGGTGTTTGTTGGTTATTTTTTCTTCAGCCGACATATATTGTTGTTGGTTGATTATTGATGTAGCGAAGATTGGTTGATCACTACTGGCAAAACGGCTTACCATACTGGTCAAGGCCACATTTAACTGACTGGCCAAAGTCGCCGCGGTTGGCCGTGCACGTTGGCAACCCATGTGCGTCAAGTCCGCACTGCGCAGAATCACGCATCGTTGCCTGATAACAGTAGGGTTGACCCCATTGGTCCAGTGTACACACTGTGCTGTCCTCAAATGGCTCACGCTTGTACATGTAGTAGGCAATGACGATGACTGTAATAATCAACACAGCATAGGCAAATGTTGACATTGTGTGATGTTAGTTGGGTTAGTCAACGCGACTAGTTTGTCCAAGTAGTCAACGCGATTAATCGCTGCAATGCTGGTAATAATTGACCGCAAAAAATGCCTATGGTGTAAATTTACACAACATAGACTCGCACAATCTGCGGAAACATATAGTCAAAACGCCAACGTTCGCCGCCGAGAATGGCCGCGACTTCGGCGTTTTCGGCCTCCACAATAGTGGTTATGTCTGGGTGCGCGGGATAAACCACAAGGTATGTGGCGTCGGCGACAGGGTCCGCGCGGCGGTTTGCGGACTCATCAGCGGGAAGATACCCGCGGTCAACCAGTGCGACCGTCGCCGCATAGGCAATCGGACCGTATCGATTGTACGCAGTTGTGTAGTTGTCCGTATTTGCAGCGATCCAATCCGCGAGGTCGGCCGGGTCAGCGAGGCGTTCCACCGGCCACGCCGTAATGTATTCCTCGCCAAATGGCAGTGCATTTGTTGGCGGAGTGTCATTTGGTAGCGTTACAATAGTTCCGTGGCTAAAAACAACGGCCGCCGTGTTAGGGCGCTGCACGGCCCGGGAGAAAACCGCGTCGATTGCCTCACCACTGACGGCACGCATGCGCGGAGGGCGACGCGAGTTCACGATCAATGAGCCCGCGAAGGGCCAGTATACTATCGAGTTGGGAGTCTGCAATATTAATTCGTCGGGCCTTGTCATCGCTGTCGTCAACAGAAATAATAACAGCGCCGATACCATACGTACTGTCCGTAAGCTGTCGGGCGGTGTCGGCCAGCGAAAGCATCTTGGCCTGATCCGCAGTGCTGACACCGACGGGGTCAGCAGATATGCGCCCCGCGATCATGTTTTCTTGCCACTGACCATATGCAATGGCCTTGTCAAACTTATCGCGTAATTCATTCAGCCGTGCCTTGACTGGGTCGCCGCGCCACCAAAGGATGACAATCAAAATGATGACAACAACAATAACCCAGGCTAGTGCTGACATTGGTCTTGTATATTCTTGTGGACATAAACCGATACAATATATTCTCGCGGCAAGACCTGTACGGTAATCTCGGGGGAAATGTCGGTTGCGGCCAGCGTATATTCCGGAACCCGGCGCAGGCGGCGTTTGTCGGCGTCGTCGAGTAGCTTGCGGCACGTGCTTACTGATAGGATTGTGATCGGGCGGGTAATTCCGCCGGCCGAGATGTCGCACACGTGCGCTTGACGCATCGGCGGCTTAAAACCCGCTACTTTGTAGATCACACCGCCGTAGGCAAAGATAAACCCATCGCGGATGGGCTCAACAGATCCGCACTTAACCCGCGACGACGTTGTATGCCGTGGGAAACCACCAGACCATGAGTCGCGCAGTGTGGGTGTGTTTGGCGGGGTCGGTGGTTGTTGCGGCTGCTGTGACTGTAGGGGCGCCCACGTGTCGGTACCAGCCGAGTAGGTTACGATCTGCATGCGAGTCTTGATTGGCATAAGCATATCGAGCGATGACAGGATTAGTGCGGCCTCGCGAGCGTCCCTTGCGCTCATGGTTTGCCACCGTGTATAAATCAGCGGACAAAAATTCAATTGTTTAGTCATTGTTTACCCACGCAGTGTCGTAACTGTGCCGCAGCCGTGCAAGCTTTGCTGTTACATTGGGCAGTGGTGGTGCTGTGCCAGCTGACGCAGCGTTAGTGGGTGTGCCAGCTGACGCAGCGTTAGTGGGTGTGCCAGCTGAGTACAGCCGGCGGGTGTCTGCCTTTGCCACCTCATAGTCTGACACATCGCTTGTGAATCCAACCAGTCTGTAACTGTCAAGTTCAACGGTAATGTGCGCAACGAGCGAGGCATAATCGCGGTTATAGTCGCCGCGATAGCCCGCCAGATCGCGCAAGATTTCCGTGGCGAGGCGCTTGATGTGCGCGGGTTTGACTGGCGCACCAGGAGCAGGCAACCACATACCAAGCGTGGCCAGTGCATCATTGACATTTTGCCGATTGGTTAAACGTTCTTCGCGTTGCATGGTGTGCTGAGAGCGAACTAGTTAATACTTAACTCGCCAACTAGTTAATACTTAACTACCTAAACCAACTAGTTAATACTTAACTACCTAAACCAACTAGTTAATAGGTGTATCTTTTCATATGTATATCAACCAACAAAAACACTACGATAATGACAGTCGGATGTGTATGATCGCCCAGTGCCAATACCCGGCGACTACAATATAATCTTTCGATTCTCTAACGTCAATTAAGTGTATACTATAGACATGACGTTCAGGTAAATCTTGCACATCATCGGCGATTGTTTGTCCACATAGTGCAACTGGTATAATCCACCGCCTTTCGTATGGGGAAAATGGCCTAATATCACGCAAATACCCCGGCAACTGAAATCCGCCCGACCCAGGTTATTTACGGACACACGGCGGTACCTTTCATTGTCATCGTATGCGTAAACCGCCTCACTATCGGTTACTGACATAACAATCTTACCATCGTGATAGATCCCAGGACCTGCACGATTTGGTTGACCGCTAAACACCGGCTCCGAAACGAAAACAACTTCGCCAATAGGCATTGCGTAATGTAGTCAGATTGAGTATCTGTGGATGTCGTTCAAATATCTTTATGGTAGATCCAGCTGGATATGAAATATTGAATTGGACCAAAACACTATAGCCATAATGTGACTTTCCATCACATTAACGTCAATTACGTACGTACTATAACGGTGACCTTCGGGAATTGCACGCAAACGCTCAGCAACCATCGGATTCGTAACTGGGATCTTCCACACTTTACTGCGCATTTCGTCCAGTGTTACACGAATACCTTCGCGGCTGAAATCTGCATAACCTAAATCGCGTGGAAACCTATAACGACCAATTTCATCGCTGTATGCGTAGATCACACCATCTCCAGTTATCACCATGATAGTTTTGTCATCATAGTAAATCCCATTGCCGACATTGTTTGGCTGCTGGCGGAACACTGGCTCCGACATGAAAACAATCTCGCCGGTGAGCATGCAGCGTAAGCAGCGTAAGCAGCGTAAGCAGCGTAAGCAGCGTAAGCAGAGTATACAAAGATGACAGTTCAAATGTTGTATACTTTATGTATACTCTATGCATTCTTTAGTCGTATATGTATGATAGAACTCCGCCAGTATACAACGATCATAACGTGATCATCAGCCGTTCTAATGTCAGTTAGAGTACCTAGTTGTGAAAGATTATCCTCGTCATTTTGCAGTATATCAGCTAAGGGGCCACACATGCTAGCCGGTACTCTCCATTCTTCGCCATATAATCTGCAGTTCCCGAATACTCCGCCAATATGGTCGGGAGCAAAGCTTACTGAACCAAGACCATGTATACTCACAAAGCGGAAAGCATAGTTATCGTCATACGCATAAGTTGCGTCCCTTCCGGTCACAACCATGACAGTTGTACCATCATGATAGATGTCACTGCCGGCCTTGTTTGGCTGATAGCGGAACACCGGCTCCGACATGAAAACAACCTCGCCGGTAAGCATGGTGGACGCAGCGTATGCAGCGTATGCAGCGTATGCAGCGTATGCAGCGTATGCAGCGTATGCAGCGTATGCAGCGTATATGCAATGGCCATTCAAATGTTTATCAAAACCCCTATCGCCAACGGTTTTGATCAAAAACCCCTATCGCCAACGGTTTTGATCAAAAACCCCTATCGCCAACGGTTTTGATCAAAACCAGTCACTACAAAAATGAACGGTCGTAAACCGTACTATCAACCATGGCGGCCGAGCTGGCTGACGGATTTAATCGGTTAACAATCGCCGAAGATGGCCTGCCCGCGGTCCTATCGCAGGCTGTGTCGGCATATCGCCACAATATACACTGCGCAGCCGACGGCGACATGAGTTTAATTGTCCACGCGCTTGTGCTCATACATAACGCACTAGATGACTATGCTGACGACGAAAGCCTGTGTTTGGCCGCGTTTTACTGGTTGCGGTCGGTCGCCGACCACTTACAGGGCGCCCAGCCGGTATGTCACAGGGAGTTTACGAACCCATATGACTATGATCACGTTGGGATGATTGACCACTTGCAGGAACACACAATGATGATGTGGTTGCGTATGCTCGAAGGTGCCCCAGTCGACCCGACGGCGTTCGGGCGGGAGTTTACCAGCGCGATGGAGAGTGTACTCTGAGTTAGTACTCTGAGTTAGTACACTGAGTTAGTACTCTGAGTTAGTACTCTGAGTACACTCTGAGTTAGTACTCTGAGTTAGTACTCTGAGTTAGTACTCTGAGTTAGTACACTGAGTTAATATTCGGTTTCAATATCAAAGATATACACGTCGATTACGACAGTACATCTGCGGCGGGCCGCGCATTGTGTCCATTTTATGGCCGTTTGGCCGCAGTCAATGTGCCGTACTATGCGCGAGTATGGTCCAAGGTCCACGAATTGCTTCATATACACTTCCAATCCTCCACGGCATGTGTAGTATAGACTCATTGAGTCGTAGCCGGCTGCGATGTAATCGCCGATTTGAGACTTGGGGTGGTGTCCTTCAATGCAATAATGGGCCGCGGTGTCCGTATCGACAATGTAGGCTGGTGTGACAGTGTTAACAGTGTTAGCACTGATAACACTTACATGTATACCAGGTACGTTCGTCGGTTGCCATTGCAAGTCCTTGGCCGTTAGGCCTTCGATGCGTGTGCAATGTGTGATCATTAGTAATGATGCGTCGGTGTAATTCACTTTGTGTCGTCCAATACGAGTAGTATCGTCATCACAATTTGTGGTGTTATAGCCGTAACTATGGCGCCTCCATTGGTGTCAGAGGCATCGGTTATTACCGCATCATAGTGTGAGTTATCGACTCCAATATCAGAACCATGTTTTACAATGTAAGAGTTATAATTAAGGGTGTGTGATCCATGAATCCAATAAATCATCACTTGTCCAAAGTTAAGTACAACGCGGATTCGACGTCCATGGAAGAAGGGCACGAAGGTAGCTGCGGGCAGACCTGGTCGTTCATTATCGGATATGTAGTAAAGCGCACCAATTTCCACGTCTAGGACACCCTTCTGTGGACGTACGGTGTACTTCTTACTAAGAGAGTAAGAACCATAGCCTACATAGTAAACCCCATTAGTCACATGGTGTACCTCAGAACTGGTGTCCTCCGCGTAACGAATGTGGTGCAGTAGTGTCGCGCGCATTATCGTAGACAGTATTAGTAGGGGGTTCTGCAGTTCACTTTGTGATATACGACAAAAACCAGCCTACTGGCAGGCGGCGAGTCCCCACACGATAACGCCAATTGTAACGCATCCGGCAAAGGTTGATCCGAGGCAGGTGTTGCACGTGAAATTGTCCCTAAAGACCGCGCAAAGTAATGCTGAGCCGTAGCTTGTCACAAGTATGGCAGCGATCCACACGAGTAGCAGAAACTGCCCGATGGTAGTCTTAGTGTCGGTCATTGTGGCGTGGTGACGGTATGCTTATCAGCCGGGGTAATTCAATTTGTTATTATCAACCGGACGGTCAGGTTCCTTGCAGTCGCGGTTACGATGCGCCCGCGTCGATCGTATGTGTCGTCTAGGATGGCCATTAGGCTAGTACCCTCGTCATGTGCGAATGGTATCGATGCAACGGTAGCGAAACTGTCGCGGACTTCAATGCTGGTTGGTTTTAGCATTATATTGACGGGACCGTCCGCAGTGTAAATGTAAAACACCACAGACTTTCGCGGGATGTATTCGGCATAGTAAATTGCACCGGTGTCGAAATCTAGAATGCAGTTACCCATTTCATCGGGACAGTAGATGTCGCGAGTGGTTGTTCCCGAATATATGGGTAATTGGTAGTGTACACTCTCGATAAATAACCGCATTGGTTGTGTTAGGGTGATAGAGATTCACTTTTGTGATGCAAATTGAATCACTGTGTCACTAGATACTCCACTATGCTAGTAATAAAATGCCAGCCCGCCGAGTGCGAACTGACCTATCGTACACCACTTGCCGGAATTTACCTGTGTAGGGTTGGGTGTGACCATGGATTGTTTGACAGCTACACTGGTGCGGTGTGGTATAAATCGGGACCGGTGTGGCCTGAAGCGTCGCCTCGTATGTTTACCCATCGCGGACAAACGTATTGCATAGACCTATGTGGCAATCAATTAGTACTGATGCACTGCTGTCGGGTATATAATGTTGTGTGCAGGTAGAGGTTGAGTCGCGTCACGTATGTAATCTGTTTGTTGGACACGTTTCGCTTAATGGCGACAAAACAAGGATAATCGCACATTGCTCAGTGGCCGTGTTTGAGTTGTTAATAGGTGATTTGTAACCTGACAATGTAACGGCTACACAGCGCAGTCAGTATTGTTTCGTCCGGGCGGTCATCGATTTCACTCAATACAAGACGCGAATAATCCAGAACTGGGTCAACAACACTGCTGACAATCCCGGCCAATCCAAAGTACACAGCGACGCAACCGCCGACCAACATATTTACAGCCCCGGTGTGTTTGCCATTATGTACAAACCGCTCTTGGAATGCAACGGGATCAAAGGTAAAGTCGTCCACATAGTAAATTGCGTCTTCATCAAATACCGCGCAATACCGCCCATGATCCCTGCACGCGTAGATACCCGCGACGGGTCGGCTTGACATTAGCCTCCACGGAGCTGGCAGCGGTGAATACCTTATAACGCTGACTTTGGGAGGCATGTGTACTTAGTGACCGCTTGTTTCAATTGTCTCTGCCGGCGTTACCACCGGATGGCCAGATGTATAATCAGGTCGTCGGCAAATGCGACAACCCTCGTGTTCCGCTTGTCATGAGTGCAGCCGGCAATGTGCATAAATCTATAGTGGCTAACCGGTATGTCATGGTTATTGCTGGAGTAAACAACCGTATCGGTACGTGGATTTTGTGCATGCACGCAGATTTGCCCATCCATGTGCATTTGTACTCCCCAACGTGACTGGTCAACGGGCGACTTAACGGCCTTTGTTGAATGTTTCGGGATCCATGGACCATCTGCATAGTATTCCTCACCAAGGTCAGTTACTATGATCCAAGGCCCGTTGTCACTGTAGTAAATCTGCATGCCGGCATCCGACCAATCTGTCACGCGCAACCCTGCGGGCGTGGAGATTGCGTGTAGGATGTTGAGTTTGGGCATTTGTTGTAATCTATCGGTTAGTTCATTTTTGTACTTTGTGTGGGAGCACCCCACTCAATGCGCAGCAGCACTATACTGAATCCATATACGACAACTATGGTGGTAACGTCACCATCAAGCGTGACCAGTCCACATTCTGTCCTAAATGGAAGGGGTGTGTGCACGTACCCGTCTTCCGGTATCCGTGTGCCATTATCACCGTACATTACCACTTGGCGTAGATGATTAAGGCTAAAATCCCACTCAACACCATTATAGTGTATGCTATTGGAGTATCGGGCTATGTTGGTGATCTCGGCGAGTGTTACAAAGTATATTTCACCGTCGAATAACACCGCTATGTTACCAGCGGAATCATGGCACACAATATGTCCACCGGCGGTGTATCCGCACACTGACCATCGGGATGGCAATTCAATGCGATTGAGAGCCCAAATTCGCATTGTGCTACTTACTGACAAAATGAGCATGGAATTCAATTATGGCCACTGGATGAGTAGTTTGGCTGCCAGGGCACCATCCATTACAGTAACGGTAGTGGAGTTACCATCACGTTTCTCGTTATGTAGTGCCATTTGACTTGTTATCATCTTTGGAGCAGCAACAACCGACGAAGGAATGCTTTGGAACCCGCCATTACACACTCTAAAGCGTCCATCTGTGGATGACCAGATCGACCACCTTATGTTGCACGGATCATGCACGTGCGGTGTTAGATTGGGATACGAAAGTTGGGTATCTGTATAATAAAGCTCGCCGTCACTGACAACGGCGGAATTATTACCACTGTACGTTGTGTAAAGATTGTCCGTGACGTAATCGTGAAAACGATATCCGTCCGGCGGCGTGTATATGCTGAGCACATGCACGGACATATGGGGTGTTTTTAACCAGGGTTAATCACGGTTTAACTACAACACCCCATTCAATTTTGTGGGTAGCGCAGTATGCTGGTTTCGATACGCAATTTTGCCACACAGTGTGAACACACGACAGTAACTGTTACGAAACCGTCGTCTACAACAACGTCGCCAATGTGTAATTGCGCGTTTAATGGTATGTCCACGGGGTCGCTAGTGGCGTGCGGTTTCCATCGTGCGCCGTCACGTAATTCAAACCGCTGGTCCATTGTTGGCACTATATACCAACCACACCCGTTGTATGTAAAATAGCATTCATATCGTGCGAACGTTATGTTTGGGGGTGCATAGTACATCGTAACGTAACCACTGCCCGTAGCGTCGATGCAAACTGAATATTCCGTGTGGTCTCTCATCAGCGTGAATATATCACCGTGGTTATACTCATTGCGAAAGTGCCATTTGGCGGGTGGTTTAGCGAAGCTAAGGATTTGCATGGTGGTAACCTGTGTCTACTTATCACAGAGTATATATGCGGGCTGGGTGTTCATTTGTATGTGACAAAAACGCCACTAGTAGTCCCACTGAATGATCATTCGGTAAACAACCCTCCTCCGTATCACAACTGCGGTTGTGATATTACCATCATGCACTATGTCACCCGTCGCCACTGCAAGCACTGACCCGCCGCAATTGCAATTATTCACATCTGGTAACTTAACACAGTCTGGCGTATGCTCCGTTAGACCAATACCATCTTCGCTTGTTACTATACTCCATTTACGCGCAATTGCATAACGGCGCATAAACGCACAACGGTATCTAGCTTCATAAGTAACGTCATCTACAATATAGTACATATTGTTGCTAGCGCACTCTGTGCAACTGTTAGGACTATCGCACCCAGTACACTGGGTGCAACTAGCATATACACAGTATACACCGTTACAGTTGTCCAACACAAACAACCCACCGGGGATATATGTGTTTGTAATGTACCAATTGTCCGGTATACTAAAGATGGCTTCGGTTGTGAATATAGTCATGTTAATGCGGGGATAAAAATACAGCGCAGAGTTCAAATGTGTTGAAAGCTCCGCCAACTCAGCGCCGCCACCTCATCGCCTCCAACGTATACATAGTTTGATAACAATTCTTGTCCAAACTACTGTTATATGGGTTACATTACCATCATCATGAATGTCACATATTGCCATTTCAGCACACGTTTCATAGTAGTTGCAAATTGACTCACTAAATGCCTCTGTATTCTTTGTGTCGTGATTAATCAACTTAAGACACGCGTTTGCGTCAATGGCGATGCACCACCTGCGTTGATGACTGACAAAGGCAAATTTATAAGCGTAAGTTTCATCAATCGCGTCAACATAATATTCGGCGCCGTCAGTGTAAACCACATTGTCGCCAAGCTTATCGCGGAGTATAAATACATCCCCGGGTACGTAAATGTTTTGCAAATTACCCCACTTTAACCCGTCGATGCTGGTGATCGTAATTGTTGTCATGAATATGTAGAGCCGTTACAGTTCAAATGTGGTTAATCCCATAGAATGCGTAATTTGGCGACCATTTTGTTGGAAACAACTGTAAGACTAGTAACTGAGTCACCCTCATGCTTTATATCGCCCATTGCCATTTTATTACATGTTTCGCCGTAGTTGACTATAATTTCACTGTCGACACCAGAGTGTTTTGTGTGTTGTGACCATAATTCAAAATGCCCAGAATTCCCAACATTTCCAACATGCATAACTGAGACCGTCCACATGCGCGATCGGTGTCTAAATCCAAACGCGTACGCCGGCATCCGGGCACAACTGTCAACTGTGTAATATATGTCGTTGCCGTCATATATCGCGACATTGTCATAGTTGTCCGTTACTATCACCATACCGCCCGGAATATGTACATTACATGTGTACCAGCCATCCGGCAGCCTGAATACGCCGACAACTGTGAGCGTGGGCATGGTGTGTAGACCGGTGTAGATTGTTCAAATGTTGTTGCCGCTACTTGGACAAACTAGCGACTTCGTTGCTATTTGGACAAAAGTGTAACGCAAGTTGCGCCCACATGCGGTCGGTCGCAACGGTGACGGTATCACGCGAGTACTGCACAATCATCAACTTACCCGAAAGGTGACGGATCTTCGGGTACGGGCGCGAGCTAATTGTCCGACCACTATCGCTACGAAACACAAACATACAGTCATGTAGGGAGATATGCCACTCCTCACCGCCGCGAATTATGCTGTATTGCACCGGATTAAACCTTCCGACGTCATTAATGTAGTATACGGCACCATCCGTGTCAACCAATGAAACATTTTCATGCAGTGGACCATTATAGCATGCAAAGATGTCAGTGTCAGGAACCAAATTGCCTGCGTGCCAACCATCTGGTGGCTGTCTAACGCTCAGGACTGTAACCATGCTATGCATATTGAGCGGGATATTTCATATTTACCAATGGATGCGCAACTTAGCCCACAGACGGTTGTTTATAACAGTCAGTGTAGTTGTACTTGTATCATCATTGTATTGACATATGTACATCACATCATACTTACCTTTAAGTTCGTGGATTACATCGCTTTTAGCATAACTTTTGTCGCGGCTGTCAACCAACTCAAATGCACCACTGTACTTCAGCATAATATTCCAAGTTCGTGTGTGCTTGCTGAATTGATAACATGCCACACTAGCCCCAATAGGGACATCATCACAGGTATAGTAAAGTTCGCCATCCATTACAACAGCCTTATTGGATGCGGTTAAGCACACAACTAGGTTGCCACCGACAGTGTAATTGTGCATCTGCCATCCGCGGGGGATGACAACGAGGTCGATAATGTGTAAAGTGGGCATAGATGTGTAGGGTTATGAGCAGTTCATTTTTTACCACTGAATGCATAACTTAGCCCACAGACGGCTGGCTACAATGTGCAGCGTGGTTGTGTTCTCAAAATCTACGCGCTGGCATATGTACATCATATTCCATATGTGTTTTAGCGCGGGAACCGGATCAGTTTTGGCATAACTTTGGTCAACCTCGTCTACCAGATGAAACGATCCATCAATTTGGAGCGTGATGCCCCAACGTAGTCCGTCGTGGTTAAATAGACTGCATGTTATGCTACTGTCCTTATTGGGAACCCGCTCATGCGTGTAGTAAAGTTCGCCGTCCATTACAACGGCTACATCGGTTGCCATCATGCAAACAACTAGATCACCGCCGATTGTGTAATTGTGCATATGCCATCCGCAGGGGACGACAACAAGGTCAACGATGTGTAAAGTGGGCATGGACTCTGATTAATGTAAGATTATAGATAGTTCATTTGTTGGGTAGTCCCCCCAACGGACAAAAATTGGTCATGACCACTGGATAAGTATGTCCACGATCAGCCGGCGAGATAATGCAGTTAATCGTGTTGTGTCGCCCTTGTGACGAACATTCTTTACATACAATCTTCCCCATTCCACAACGTCACCTACTGATTCACTCAATAAAATCCGGGATATTTTCGTTGTGTCGCTGTGACATGAAACACAGCCATCGCGACGTAGGTACATATAGTATCTGTCGTTCCCGTATATAAACGAATCACAGTGGTCAATCATCCCAGCCGACGGACTGTCAACAAACCAAATAGCAGCATCGTCGTCAATCACAACGTATGAACCGTGCCATGTGTAAATATGGAAATCGGTACTATACTGAAAGGATGTCCAACGCACATTTTCGCGGATGTGTATTGCCTTAAGTACCTGCATTGGTATTGTACCAGTTAACGCGGTTCATTTGTATCTCACCACTGGATAAGCAGGTCAATGATCAATCGAAGGGCCAGTACTGTTAATCGCGTTGTATTACCATCGTGTCGTACATTCTTTACGTACAATGGACGACTCACCGAAGTATCATCCACCGGTTCGCTCAATAAGATATCAATACCACACGATACGCCTATGCGACCGTCACTATACAAATACACGTCATACTTTTTATCCTCGCGCATAAATCCATAGGCGTGATCAGTTATCGAGCAGGATGGTTTATCAATAAACCAAATGGCAGCATCGTCGTCAATCACAACGTACGAGCCCTGACATGAGTAAATATGTAGATCGGTCACAAACTGATAGTAAGTGATACGCACGTCTTCGCTAATGTGTATCTCTCTAACGATTTGCATTGGTATGTTTGCTGTAACATACCAATTAACGCGGTTCATTTGTATCTCACCACTGGATAAGCAGTTCCACAATAACTTCTTCGGTTTGGGCGGTCAATCGCGTAGTGTCACCCTCGTACTGAACGTTTTTTATGCACATTTGACCAAACATTGTTGAGTTGCAAATGGGTTCGCTCTGAATAGACCATCCGTCACCTACCACCATCACACAACAATCATTAGTCATGTATACCCAATGTCTTTTACCACCGTGTATAAATGAATATTCGCGTGCATTCAAGCGCGCACTTATTAAAGGTGGTTTGTCGATATACCCGCGGCGTCATCGTCGACCATGACATACGAATCACGGAATGTGTAAATATGCAAATTGGTCGCAAATTGATAATGTGAGAAAAGCAAGCGTTCGCGGATGTGTATGACCTTAAGAACCTGCATTGGTATGTGTGTTGAAACGTATAGGTTTGTATCGGCTAACGCAGTTCATTTATCGGACCACTGGATAAGCAGGTCCACGATAACCTCTTCGGTTTGAGCGGTCAATCGCGTAGTGTCACCCTCATGCTGAACATTCTTTATGCACATTTGGCTGGAGGATAAACGGTCGGCAACGGGTTCACTAACGATGCTCTTGCGGTCGCAAAATATCGATATGCGCCCATTGGTCAGCGTATAAACGAAATACCTTCGTTCTCCGCGCATGAAGGCGACTTTAGGATAATCTCGCGGGCATGTAGGCGGGTCAACATAACAAATATATTCGTCGTCGATGACAACGTACGAATCGCCCATAACGTAAATATTGAGGTCCGTCGCATATCTCATGCGCGAGAAACACATTCCGCCCGGTATGCGGATAGCCTTAAGCAGAGAAATCGTTGTCATGAGCGTACTATGATGCCTCGCAGTTCACTTTGTTGTACTCTGTGTGGCTAGTAACCCGGTTGTACTACTCAACACACTATGCACAACCGGGTTACGAGCCGCCGGAATACAACGGTCACTATGATGGTATTACCATTGTCAACGACGTCGCCAATACACACCCCTACATGACTGTTCAACTCGTCATGTTCGGGGCCGAGTTTGTCACTGACTGCAACTAGTTTGCCCGCATTACGTAGTTCAAAACGGCCATCTATCAGCTTAATGCATCCGTGTCGAATTCCTCTAGCATATGATCTAAATCCCTGGAAACCCTCGCGCAGGTAAAAGATCTCGCCATCGATACACACCGCTTCGTTTCCGTTGGAGTCTAATGCATACATACCACAGGGAAGATAGTCGTTGATAAATACCCAACCCTCGGGCGGGATGTAATTGTCAATGACGCGGATCATTGTGTGTTATACGGAGCGCGTGGTTCATTTTTTGGTCCAAGTAACCAATAGCTGGTTAGTTTGTCCAAGTAACCAATAGCTGGTTAGTTTGTCCAAGTAACCAATAGCTGGTTAGTT
>CAZZCR010000001.1:175503-212735 GCA_964652995.1 uncultured Flavipsychrobacter sp.
TGTCCAAGTAACCAATAGCAAAAAACAGACCCACTACTCGTAATCGCGCGATCATCCATCTGTGTACTACAGTGAGCATAAAGTCGGTGCCATCAAGGGACACGTCACAGATTGACATTTGACAATGTCCGCCGATATGCCCGGCGTAATCGGTATGATTGTTAATCGGTTCGCTCCTTGCAACGATTTGATCATTAACGTTGTTCACTATGGTAAAGCGGTCGTCAATCAATCTAATCACATGTCGGCCGTGAAAACGTGTCAGAAGCGGAGGGCAATTGGGGAATTCTGAAGAATAGTAGATGTCCCCGTTGTCGTATATCATGGTGTAACCATGCGCATTCTCCATCAGGAGTAAACCGCCCGGTAAGAGGTAGCCAAGTATGCCGTGCCCTGTGGGAGGCCTCCCTATGTCGATAATGCGTAGGGTGACCATATTGGTTTATGCTGGGTGTAATTCACTTTGTGTGGTGGGTAGAGTTTTAGCGGTAAGGTTTTAGTAGTAACCTAAACCCGCAAGCCGCCATCTAGCGCCGTGCTAATCACAATCTGCATTGTTGCGCTTATGGCGCCGCAGTCACCGCATTGCGATGTGTCCTTTACCGTTGCCTCGTAACCAATACCACTCATGTGGGTGGACATGCGGACATTGACCAGTGCGAATCGGTGTCCGTGACTACATGTCACCGTGTTTTCCCCCAGATTGAGTTGCGACCCATCCGGGAGTGTCAGTGACGGTGCACTGGCAATAGTACGTATGGTTTGCTTTAGATCGCGGATATGCTGCTTAGCAGCGCGTGATTTGCGCCCTTCAACAATCTCGGCCGAGTCCGCCGACAGATTGTACGTGGAGATAACCTCATATTCTGCCGCCTTTGCAGCACTCTTTTGGCTCCGGGCCACGGCCGCGTAAAACTGCGCAAACATTAACCGGGGTGGTCAGTTGTACTGTGTCGCGGCTAATCCCTAATGCAATGTTTGTGTCATTTTGTGCGTTTTTAGGGGGCCGGCAGGGTGTCGGTGCGCACACCAACCAGCATCAGTAGTGTTATATTTTTCTTTTAGTAGATTATTTGTGTATATCATACTTCCCCCAAGCAATGTCCGCTGGTGGTGTCTTCAAGCTCATTGCCAATGACGGCAAGGCCGATCGCCTCATTATGGCAACTGAGTTGCTCAATCAACGTCTGAAGGACATTATGTGCATGCGCGCCAAGTCGGGTTTCGCCGATCCCACCCCGACTCTCGTCGATATTGAGCGCACTCACTTGCTGTTTGTGAACTCGCACTTTAAGCCGTTCGTCGCGATCGGCTACGAGTACAACAAGGTCCGCTCGCAGGCCGGCGCTGCCAATTACGGCTCGTCGGTCACCTTCTCGATCCCCCAGTTCGGTGACTTCTTCTCCGACATGGTGGTGAACGTTGTCCTGGCCTCGACCGCTGCCACCGCCGGCACGGTTCCCGCCCTCCCCCCGCTGGTTGTTGCCACCAACCCCGATGTGACCTCGACCTACAGCAGCTCCGGTGCGTCGACTCTCCCCGCCGGCCCCGGTCTGCCCGGTATCTACACGAAGTACACGCACGAGTATGTTGACATCTCGGGTGACGTGCTCACTGTCGGCGCGGCCGCCGCAAACTTTGTCCGCTATGCCGAGTATGTCGGCGAGCGCCTGTTCAAGAAGGTCAAGTTTGACGTGAACGGCAACCCTCTTGATGAGTACACCAGCGAGGCTGTGATGTTCCATCGCAAGTTCCGCATTGCCCCCGGCAAGCTGCGTGGCTGGAAGCGCCTCGTCGGTCAGGAGGTTCCCCAGGATGCCTACACTGACCTCCTGACAATTGAGAACGAGTCAATCTTCCCGGCTGCTGCCACTGACCTGAAGGATGTCACCGGCAACGCTGTCCCCGGTGGTGCCACCCTCGCCGCGGTGAACTGCCGCGAGCTTGTCCAGGTTGTGTCCGGCCCGCAGACCCCCAAGGCCGTCCAGCCCGCCCTTGACCTTTGGATTCCCCTTAACCACTAGATGGGGGGAGATAGTAAGTAGAATGTGCAGTCCACACATTAAATCAAACTACTTGCTAGTGTATGCGCAGCGACCACCAAATGCCGGCCGCGCATATGCGAAACTTTCAAATTGCGGGAACCTCCTGCTAGGTCCAAGATACCATCCACGTGGATATAGATAAAACCACGCGCGAAACCCCGGGGAAACTCGGTAAAATTGCGAGTGACGAACATTGTGCAAGCAATGTGACTCACGAGTGAGGGCACGGTAAAAACTCTTGGAATAGGGACAATCCGCAGCGAAGCTTCTGTGGGGATAACTAGCGATGTGAAATCGTTAGTCGTTACCATAGCTGAACGTTCAGAGACTAAATGGAAGTTGGTTGTTGTTTAGTATAATGCAGTGTGCGTTACGCTAAATGATGACTTAAGATATAGTCCGACCCGCCGGAAACGGTGCCGTAAGATGAGGTAGAGGCAACTACCAGAGCTTATGGGTTTTGATAACGCACGCTGATGGTCAGCATGCTTTACGCAATATGGATTCATGCCAGATCGCATCTTCTGGTTTAACAAGGATTCGCGCCTGTCGATCGCCTCCGTGTCGATCCCCTACGGTCAGCGTTTCATTGAGGTTGACATTGAGAACCAGGCCAACATTCTCTTCGTCGCCCCCGGCAATCTGTTCCTCCGCTTCACTGTCGAGCAGCAGATCACCACCTCGGCCACTGCCGGTCTTCCGACCGCCACTGAGGTGCAGACCACCAACAAGTGGATCACCATCACCCCGACTCTGGCCAACAACTCGACGATTGACACCACTCAGCAGATTCAGAACATTGAGCTGTACATCAACAACATCTTCGTCAACCCCGAGGTGCACGACATCTACATCCGCCGTATCGGTTTCTCGCTCATCCGCGTGCACCGCTTCCAGTCGGATCGCCAGAGCACCAGCACCAACAACGTGCTGCTGTCGAACCTCAAGTGGCCCATTGAGACCATCTACTGCGGTCTTCGCCCAGTGATCAACATCAGCGCGGCCAACCCGAACCAGTACCGTGACTGGCATCACCTCACTCTGCTCACGGATGAGGTTATTGCCTGCACGTCCAAGGCCGAGGCTGACTTCGTCACCGACCCTCTCGCTGTCTTCAATGACCCGACTAATCTTGCCCACAAGTTCACGAGCTCTGACATTGCCGGCAAGCGCGTGATGCTCCCGGTGGTCACCCCCACGATCGAAACTCTCCAGCTCCAGGCTCACGGTATCGACATCTTCAAGCAGTTCAAGGCCGCCTTCTTCGGCGACTACATGCCGTACACGTTCGGCGGCCTCAACATTGTTGTGCCCAAGGATCAGGGTGCCATGATGCTGAACATGTGCCTGTATCCGGGCACCTACCAGCCGTCCGGTCACATTAACGTGTCGCGTGCCCGTGAGTTCTATCTCCAGTTCACGTCGTCCTACGTTTCGCCCACGAATCAGGCTGACTTGCTCGTTCTGGCTATCGCCCTCAACTTCCTACTTATCTCAGATGGCAGTGCCGTGTTGCGCTACTCCACTTAAGGAGATTTCCACGGAAGAAAACAATCAACAATATATTTTTTGACCATTTCACAATATTATACCCAGTACCGCCAACCCATCTCGCCGGCAGTATATCTTAATTCCGCTTTGCAGAAATAAAAGTGAATTACTATATCCAGGTTCATCTCCAAGTTCGCTATACAGCACAGAGCACGGTCAGTTTATCACTGATAAGCCATCACTCGGTCTGACATTAGGATATGCAACGCAACAAAGCCAACGTTAATGATACCCGTCGCAACTGCGTTTTCGACGGGTGTAATACCCATGTAGCTGAAGGTAATTACTGTAGTGTCCATGTGGCTATAGTGAACGGCAATGCCACGGTTGTGAAGGCCCGAACATGCGTAATTAACATATGCAATGGCAAAGAGCTACGTGGCGGCATAGTTTACTTCCACAATGGTACACAATGGCGTAAGGGTTGTCGTTACGGATTCTGTATGAAGGCGGCAGTGGCTGACTTCTGTGCTGAACACAAAAAGTCAACCGAACCCAATCCGATACAAAACATCTTTGACCAATATGCCGATACGCTAGCTGCAACTATTAAAGCCCAGGCAGAGGAGCAGGTGCGAGTCCAAACTGTTGTTGAAAATCCAGTTAATGATCCTGGTGCACCTGCAAACATTGACAGTGTAACTTATCGTCACAAGGATCGCGATTACCCAGTCGGTAGTATTATCACTCTGGACGATAATACGCGTCGCAAGATCATATGCAAGGAAGTTAATGGTGCGAAAGTTGCAAAGGTTATTGTCGTGTGTAACGGTCGCAATAATACCTGTACTTCCGAGGCCAAGCGCGCTGGAAAGTGCACTAGCTGTAATAATGGCGGTAAACTGACCGGTATCAAGCTAGAGGTTGCCGATCTACCCGATGGCGGGAGTGTTCTTTGTTCCGATGGTCTGCGCCGTACACGACGCGGTGACCAAATCAAAACATACTGCATCGGTGACAATAATACGTGTATAAACCTGCGTCATAACGATAATCTATGTTCCGCTCATCTTAACGGAAAGGACGCACAAATTAAGGGTCTGAAAAAGGGCGACACTGCAATATTTAACGGCATGCGCTACATACATGACGGTTATCAAATATGCAAACTGTGCAATGGCAACGATGACACTTGTATGATCCCGGCACAGTACGAAGGTCAATGTAAGTCTCATTCCCCACATTGGCGTTGTAAATACGAAAATGCCGGCATTCAATGCACAAAGATACGTATGTCCAATACACAACATTGTAAGATCCATAGAGGTGGCGTTGTGAATAAGCGTGAAATGTGGCGCCTTGAAGTTGCTATTATGAACTGGCTTGATGAGCAAAATATTAAGTATGTACACAGTTATTACGTTAAGTCTGACGAACATAACCGATCGTTTGTTTACGACTTTTACCTACCGGAGTACAATATTATGATCGAGGCGGATGGTGCACAACATTTTCAAGTAGTCTCACACTGGGGTGGAGAAGATGGACTAGCTCAGCGCATAATTATTGACGCACAAAAGGATGAATGGGCCATAAACAATGCATATCACATCATCCGCATTCACTGGCGCGATGAAAAATGCTTGCGCAACCATCTTCTTGATGCAATCAATCGCTCTGTGGATTCAGAGTATGCCACTATCTTCTTGAGTCAATCATATGGTCAACGCGATAATGCAATTACTCTGCAAACAAGCGCGGATTCGATCGCAATTAATCTGTCTGAATATAGTGCTGACGAACCAGTCGATGAGGATGACTAGCTTCACCATCGACGCATTTTTTGACTGGTCAAAAATATAATTGAATTACGACATATTGACTCATTCTTGCAACATGAGTGACGACGATAGTATTAGCAGTAGCTTAGATGGCCACAGCGATAGTGGTGATTTATATGACGACATGCGCAAATGTCCTACGTGCGGTAGCGGATGTGAATATAACCATTATGGTAGATTATGCGATACGATCGTACCGTGCACTGAAAACCATGATAATGGTACGGCTAAACATGCCAATATTACACGAATCGAACGGGCTGTCGAAAAATACGATCCATATTGTGAAACGATGTACATATATGGGGGTTATGGTTTTACTGTAGAGTCTTATGAATTTCCAGATGGCAAGCGCAAGGCCGCAGTATGGCATATGTCGTGGCGAGAGAAGGCCATCGTCATTAGTAATTTCATCTCAAGTATGACAATTAATGGTGTGTTTTACGCATTATGGGAGGGTGATTCTGGAGAGACCAATGTGACCACTATTTTCGCAACTTCTGATGTATCAGTTATCGAAATAGATGTGGATAAATTAGAGTGTCCAGAAAACTCAACTGACGTAACAAATCACTACGGAGAATTATATCATTTCCCGCGAGGATGTGTGTCCCTGAAAGTAAATGTTGACCATAGCATTATCATAGTGAATGGTAGTAAAATACGCGATGAATTAATCAAACTGGCATGGAACGAGATTGTCGATGATATTCCATGGACAGACGATAATCCGTCAGGTACGTTAGTGTATCATTGGATGCCCAAACCAAACCACTATGTGATATGTGACTATGGTCGTGTCCTAGTGATATACGGCGGAGAGTACCCTCATATGTTCAGCCAGTTTGACTTTCCAGGTTTAACGAAATATCGTATATTGTTAAACGTGAAAGCCCACACCATATATCAACGAACTTGGGCGTGTGCTGAATTTTCATTGTATATAGATCGCAGCGATTATCTGCAACAGTTAGACCGGTGTCGCAGTACACTATATATACCAGGCTCATGCATGCAGAATCCAACTATCACGTTCAAAATCCCAAG
The DNA here is from genome assembly GCA_964652995.1 of uncultured Flavipsychrobacter sp. Taxonomy (GTDB): domain Bacteria; phylum Bacteroidota; class Bacteroidia; order Chitinophagales; family Chitinophagaceae; genus Nemorincola. Next base: position 181,928 of record CAZZCR010000001.1, read on the forward strand.
TACACCTCAACAATTTGGTCCCGATCACTACAATAAGCGCGACATGCACGATGGATATAAGGGTTGGTTCGTTGATGATCTAGAAGAATCAGATTGCGTTGGTGTTATGGATGACGGTATGACTCGCTTCATGTACTTTCGAACTGATGATAGTGGCAGAGAAATAAGGCGATTGGGTCCAGCAATTCGCCCAATTCGTAACTGCACTATCACGCTACACCTTGATCGCACGCCGTGGACACAACAACTTTATAATGACGTAAATACGTTGTTTACCATGATGCCAAATGATGTTCTTGGCGTCATTGAAAGCTATGTGAATCCTCCAGAAGTAACCGCATGTGAGCGCAAAGGACCTGATGGCATAGATGATGTAATTACAAATATAAGTTTAGTACCGTTGAGTCTCACTTGTTAAATTTCACTAACACCAATTTTTTCCTATAAGTGAATCACCACAATCATAAACTACCAGCATGGACACCAGTTATCCAGGTAAAACATACCCGACTCCAACGATCAATTACGTCGACGACAGTCAACCGGCACACACTGACGACCTCCTGTGTCTGGCAATGGCGATCGACAGCCTGCTGATGTCACCAACCCAAAGCAATTCCTAACAACATTTTTTCTATATATGAAGTACACTCCGACATTATACTCAAACACACCCCGACACACCATGTCTACAGAAGATCCCGAGGAGCCGCAGTGGGTACCATTATCGCAACTTGACCCATACTTGTTTGCAATGTATTTGGAGGTCCTCATTGGATCATCAGTTCTCCATTATAGCGCCGGCAGCGACCAAAACGAATCCTAATAATTACACGATTGAATCGTCCACTGGCTAACAAAATGGATCCCGCCGCCAACCCCGCGACTCCAGCTGAGTATATTAGATACGTATCCAAGAGCTATTTCATACACAACCACCGGAAATAAGCAGTTGGGTGGTACAGTGCGGATCGCATAGCGGACTGGTCCTCACAACTCTACGAGCACGAAAGCAGCTCATAGAACGCACTGTCTTTTTTGACGTTTGAACTAACGCCCGGGATAGCACACCCTCATCCAATGGACGGCTCCAACGTACCTCCGGAAGTTGCAAGCATGCTTCGCACGGCATTTGGCACGCTGCCCGATGGATGGGAGCGCTCCGTCGCCAAAACCGACTCCCCACTGGGCAACTATCTGCGTTCCCGCGAACCGCCAACAGATGATTCGTGAATGCATCGATGTTTTTTCACCATAACAATTGAACTCACTATCATATTATACACTGATCTGCATGGATTTCCTTAGCGAATATTTCGCCACCCACGTTGAACACCCTGGGATTGCGGAAAGCGTGCACCTGCCCCGTATTGGCCCGCTCCCATATGGGTGGGTCCGCCTGGAGGCCAGCCCGGACACCTCACAGGATGACATTCTGCTTTCCCGAGGATCACTGGAAAACGAGTCATAGTGTACTGTTTTTTCACTCCGATAATTGGTCACTCCATAGTATCACAAAACATGGACCACACGCGCAGTAATAGTGTTGCCCTCACTGCTCACGCTGTCAATGCTATCCTCACTGCTCACGCTGCTCACGCTGCCCCAGCCACTTATGTTATGTTTCCGGGCACTTACCAGCCATCCGGATACATTAATGTGTCGCGAGCCCGTGAGTTTTACCTCAGTTTTGACTATAATCCGCCGGATGTCAGCATGGAAAGTGAGTCTTAACTCCTACTCACCATCGGATATATTCTACGCGAAAACTGGATAAGTTCCATTTTTTATCCAATAACCGACAATTGAACAGTGATCCAACCTTTATTATTCACCATGCAATCAAACTACGCCGGGTGCGGGTTCTCCATTGACCACGCGCAAAACTCCGTAACCCATGTGTCATGGCCCGCGCCAATAACGCTCCAGGGTACATATGTATCGTCCATGACCGTTAACGGATATCTCTATGTTTGTTGGCAACACACCGGACTATACGCATCCCGCATATCACAAACGGGCGCAGTCACTACTGTGGACCAATCTGATCACCAGTGTCTCCCTGTTTATACCTGCCCATTGCATAATGTTTCATGCACGGAAGATGGCCACTTCTGTCTACGCAGTGGCACTCTGCCGCCGGCAAAACCCCCATATATCTACCATTGGTCCCCGCGGCCAGGCAAATTTGCCCATATAGTGGGTCATATAGTTTATATCGGCAATTACATGACCTCCGATGTAAAGGAAGCGATCGCGGTATTTAACTACCGACAATTGGCCAAGTGGAACATACTTATTCATGGAATAGACCACATTTATGACCCAGTATGGCGTTCCCCCACATTAGCTGCCACTGGCATACTTAAAAACTCGATGCCGACACTCCGGATAGTACCCAATTACAAATCAATCCGCATCGTACAAACGACGCCCACCGATTATGTGTTGAACAGCCCAAAATTTGCGTGCGGTGAGTCCAACAAGCGTGTCACCACATTCGCAGGGGCCGCTGATAATGGCCGTCATCAAACCATACTGCACTTGAACTATCTGCCGTGGTTGGCCACCATACTTGTTGATCCAACAACCCTCTTCAGCCAACTTCCGCGCGATATAACCGACCTAATTGACCAATATGTGCATGATGATTACGTTCGCGTAACCATCCGCAAGCCACATTCGGCAGGGACGCCCGCGGACTATATAAACATTAACGATGTTTATTGACGGCAACAATTGAATCCCGGCCGCACATTACCAAATGGCGCACTATTCAGCAGACGCCACGATATACGCCGGCGGGGGCTTTACCGTCCGCGTTAACCCGCACGATGTCGCCACAATAACCCACCCCCGATGGCCCGGCCCGCATACGGTCCCGGGGGAGTTTGCATGTAGCATGATTATCGGTAATACACTCTATGTGATGCACATCAATCGCCCCAAAACACACGTCCAGCAAATCTCCAAGTTTACCCACGCGGGGCCGCGGGGTGTCATTTGGTGTGACGTCCTGACCGAGTATGATCAAACTGTCCACGGAGACATCTACCAATTCCCGCAGGGTAGTATTGCAATCACGGCCGGTGAAATCCCCGTGATAACAGCGCGACTCCGCAATTACACCTATGGCGACCGATTGTACAGTTATGATGTCAAAACCACAGCCTATCACTGGCGGCCGCCGCCAAACACCTTTATTGCGTGCGACATATGCCGTGTCCACATAGTCACAGTGGACGGCCCGTGGCAGCCGATCGCGCAGTTTAACCACCCCCGATTGGAACGTCACAACATACTCCTAAAGCGCCAACGTGGTTACATTAAACACACGTTATGGGAGTCTGAGCTATGGAAAACATACTTGGGCAACTACTATGTAGGGTCAATCCGCACAAGGGGAGAAACGATCGTACCGCCCGACGTGACCGCCCCTATTGAGATCCAACTCTCAGAAATACTCACCCTCACAACCCAATACACGCCATGGTTGTGGCAACTGTTTACTGACAGGGAAACCTACTTTGCCGACACTCCCGATGACATCTTGCGGATGATCGGTGAATTTATCCAGGAACGGACCGCGGTCATAACGGGCAATTCTGTGCACGACGTAGTCAATCTCGACGATATCTATTAGCCTGTTGTTAACATTTGAATCGTAACCTTTTTTACATCACGCCACACTCTAAGCTCTCCATGGAGAGCCGCGCCAAGCGCCACGCGCCGTCGCCGTACGAGTACGCAAACGCAATCTACGCTGGCAGTGGGTTCACAATTGAGATGGAATCCACGACCTCAGTACGCATCCGTCACTATCTCCGGGCATCACGTGTCGTCGAAAATTATGCATCAAGCATAATCATTGGTGATACGCTCCATATCCTTAAGTTTGACGCCAATGAACATTGGGTTGTCACAATGAATGCCGATAACTCGAGCACACTGATACCAGCATCATACGTGTCGCAAGATTGGGATGGCGGGAATATCCCGCATGACGAATTCTGGATGTTTCCATCTCGTATCATAATGTTTAGACACGGTGAACAGTACAGTCTGTCTCGGTTTAATATCGAATATATGTACTCGATTGTTGGTGACTGGGACAAACGCATATATCACTGGCGCGCAGTCCCCAACACCGTCATCTCGGTAAGTAATCGAGTTGAAATAAAGCACACTAACGGCAACACAATAGTGAGATTTCCCATACATGATCAGTTTCTCGTTATGCAGCATAATATCTTACTCCGTTATTCTGAGACACGACATCCGCCAAACGAGTTTAACCTTTCAGATGACCACCGATACGACACATGGCAGCCGCACGCGCTATCGGAGATCGCGGCTGATTTAACAACCCTAACGGACCGTGATTACATGCGCGGTACTCCAAACCCTATGCCATACCATGCGCGCGATGTCCTCATTCAGCATCTCCGCGTAGGCGTTTACTGCGATGAACGAGAGCCAGGAGTTCACAGTCGCAGCGTCGGGTATCTCCGGCGCAGATTTGTACGACCGGTTGGTTATATCATTATTGAATTTACCCATCTGCCATGGCTTTCACACATCATGGAGGACCCAGACACTCTCTTCGGCCGGATCCCGCGCGACATTCGCGACATCATTGCCCGGTACCTGCTGCCGCCGACAGTCCATGTCACCACTATAGACCCCAACGGCAAGTACAGGATTTATGGACACATACCTACGTTTGAATTGTAGGCCGTTTTTGTCACAACTCCCATGGAGAGCCGCGCCAAACGCCGCGCGCCGTCGCTGTATGAGTACTCAACGCCAATCTACGCCGGCTGCGGGTTTACAATTGAGCTGGATCATGGTAGCACACCGCCCACAACCGCAATCATACGCCATCACACGCTGCCGCCAAAACGCATCAAGGATTACTATCTCGCGAGCATGACCATAGATCGCAAGTTGTATATACTCGTTAAACAACACGAATATGCATATGCGGTTATCACAATGGATTCGGAAACAGGCAATGTAGACACGTTGACTGACTATGCCCACATACCCGACGTAGTCTATGCCCAATTACCCATGGACCTTACCTTTTGGGTGTTTCCATACAAAAACATCATACTCGCGCGGACCCCCGAAGGATACGAATTGCTACATGTCAACGACATACATGAGATACTCCAGTGTCGCACCAGAGTCGATAACGTTTATCACTGGCGCGCGATTCCACGTGCGTACCTTATAGTTAACACCGCAGTAGAGATTCACTACTTTGATGAGTGCGAACCGACAATCTTTCCGGTTTATGACCAGCTTCGAGTGATGCAACACAACATTCTCATCCGTCATAATGACACTGCGCAACGTCAGACGCCAATAACACTTTCAGATGGTAGATATGAACACACATTCACGGGTCACTGGCTGGCGGAAGTTGCCCGGACGTTGATTGATGACATCCCCAAAGCACACTACCTATTGGGTACGCCCGAACCAATGGCGCATAATTCGCGCGATGGACTCCGGCACTGCGTCGACATTCACCTTTACTATAACTACTACCACGGTTACGATGATACACTTGTAAGCGAACCCAAGCGGTTTCTGGGCAGTATTACGATTGACTATGCCCATCTACCGTGGCTTTACCATATCATGGAGGACCCACACACCTACTTTAGCTGGCTCCCGCGCGATATTCTCAATATCATAACCCGACTCTTGCTACCACAGTCAGCCTATGTCGCGACAACCTCAGTACACGGCAAGTACAGGATCCACGGCCGCATCCCGATGTGGTAACGTTTGAATGACTCCTTTTGTTTAGTAAGCATCTAAAGCATGGCTCTACCGCCGGCCAAGCGCATCGCACCCTCGCTGTATGACTATAATGTCCCCACATATGCTGGCTGTGGTTTTACAATTTCGGCGTCTGAGCAGGACATCGTCAACCGACGGGCTTACATTAGGCACACATCGTGGACGGAAACATTGATCTTAGCTGACTATATAGCGTCCATTGCAGTTGACGGGCGTATTTACGCATTGTGCACATATCGATTTGCGTACGATGTTGTGCGGTTAATACCAGAAGATGGCCACAACACAGATATGATCGTACGCGAATCGGTTGCAAAATATGCACAACTTGATCAACTTAAGGATGAGGAATACTACCAATTCCCTAATGGCATACTGCTTGTGTGCAAATCGGATGGCTGGGTGTTAGTCCGGTTGTATGATAACCACTGTACAAACCGCAAGATCTACCATTGGCGACCCCCGAAGAACTCCCTTCTAATCGCAAAGGCCGAACATTATGAAATCCACGCCCATGACACAGTGACGGTTATATCGCCATATGACGCAGCAACGATCCTGCGCTACAACATCCTGTCGCGCCAAATGTCACCCTCAACTAAAAGTTGGGATCTTCGGCTCGACCGAACCTTTGCACACCTATGCCGATTAGCCAGTTACGACAACGTTATCCTCAGTGCAATGGCCCCACAAAGGGTTTATTGCGCGGATAGCCAAACACTGATGCATAACATAGACGTGGACCTTTATCGCACATTCATTGACGCCGTTGGCAAAGGGATGAAACAATTACAGTGCCAGCAGTGCCGGATAACGGTCCGGCGCAACTATCTGCCGTGGATTTACCATATCATGGACGACTCCGACACCCTCTTTGGCATTGTACCACGCGACATTCGTGACATGGTAGTCAGTTACGCTATGCCGCAGTCTGTACATATTACGGTGTCCCACGCCGACGGCGAATGCATCAACTACAATGAATATCCCCTGTTCGCTGACGGCCAACATACGCTGTATTAATGTATAACATTTGAAATACAACCCCCACAACACACCATCCATGTCCCAGTGGAGACACAACGCCGGTCTGCGATCCGGCGGTACATTCGTGCCTTACACCGGCACCGCACAGCAAGTGGTCGTTACGAAAACCACCATACCAACGCTGACAGCACAATACACTATTGGCGGCGGATATACGCTCTCGGTGTCCCTAGGTGGCAAATACACATATGCAACATTTGGTCGACTGTATGGCAGCCCGCGTCGTCACACTGTAGTCGGTTATCTGTCCAGTATACGGATCGGCATCGCAGTTTACGTACTTTGCTGTCGCAAAGCAATCTATCGCGTGTACCGAATTACACCGGACATGAGCGTTGAACGGATCATGCGACTATATGAACTGCGCCGTACCGCGGATGTAACGGACTACGCACGGTGTTATGCATTCCCACCCGCGGATGATGTACAAGTGTACCTTGCCGACACACTTGACACAATCTATTGCAAATCATATCGCAGCACAAACGAACATCGGGTATACCACTGGTGTCCGCCGCTCGGACACCGTATTGACATAAAAGAACTGGCATTAGTGATCGGCAACGCTGACGGCGTCACTGCTACTCACTGCATCTTTGACTCGCTATTTATGACAAAATGGGATATTACCGTTGCCCTAAAGGATCAAACATACACACCGCATCCTGACTTGGTCGTAAAGTACGCTGCCCTAACTCACGTGTTTATTGATTATAATTCAGCGCAAATTAGTGATGGTAAGATTAAATGGGCAACCAAAGTTCTAGATGGTGTGAAGATAGTTCACGGCGTGAAAGGCCCAGAGATGACGGTCGGCGCAACCCCCACATCAATCATCCAAATTATCCGCGACCGCAATTCGCTACTCAGTATCCTACCGCGCGACATTATTGACGTAGTATGTGAGTATATCGGCCAAGTGGAAGTACGTGTTGGCGACCGTACGTGGACAACCCCACCTGATATACTAAAAAACAACCTTTGGGCAGTCAAGGATGACACCGTTACACACGGCTACGACGTGTAAATCTCGCACCGTACGAGGTCGTGCATGACACCGTCAACGTCAATAAACCCGGCCGCGAGATCTCGACCGTAGAGTACAACCTCGACCGTCCCGCAGCGAATCCGCAGTGATCCGTTACCATTTTTTGCACTCACCACACCATGTTCACTGCCCCACTGGCCGCTCTGACACTGTACAATCACAGCGTGAGGGTAATCCGAGAAGGCGAATGAGTATGATCGGACCCCGTCATCAATCCCCGTAATATTGTCCACTGTGACAACCTGTACCTCACGTAGGGACCGCATGGGCGCCGCGGCCGACGCAAACTGCGCCGACAGAGCTGCGTTAGCCGTTGCAATCCGCGTCGCCGCGTTAGCCAAGTCGGTGTAGTTTTCCGCCCGCGCCGCAAACACACCCGCGGCGTTGTTGGCCTCAACTGAGTACTGTACGGGGACAACCTGTAGGACCCCGTCGGCGCGGACAACGATCGGGCGATACTCAGCCGCCGTGCCGTCCGCGGCCGCGCGGCTCAGTGCATCAACGGCCATCTGTTCGAGAAACCCCTGTTTGTTATGGTAGTGCTCTGAGTAGGCATCGGTCAGAACAGCAATGTCAGCGTTAACGTCGCCCATTGTCCGGCACTTACTAATCGAGGTGGTCATTCAAATATGAATTTGGCCTACATCAGTTATACACGGTAAGGTAGCTCCGCGCAACATGCGCGCGAGTATCTCAACACAGCCACTACGGGTCCTGCGCGCGGTTTGCGAGGGCCGGCGCGTCGCCCACAACGGCACAGTGCGCGCCTGTGTCGCCGAGTGCCGGCGTCAGGGGGTTGAAATTCCGTCGTATGCATTGATCTGGACAATACACGGCAACACCCCGCATGTTGCGCGCGATCTGCACGCCAATACCGGCCTGGGTATTCCCACTCTACACATGGACGATCTAGTTAGTTGGGGACACGTCGCACCCCTTGTCACAATAATGTCGTTTACGGAGGTCGCCTTTGATGGCAGTCTGCACCCAGATGATTTTCCCCGCGTCGTAACTGATCACCGCAGTGCCACAATATACAGGTTTCTACTCTATAATGTCCTGCACTACACTCGCAGAGAAGATGATGCACCACACTATCTACACAGCCTGATAAAGGCCGCGCCACACCTGTCAGAAGCACAAGTACTCGCATGTCTCGAGGTTGTGGAACCGGCAGTGCGTGACATCATTGACATTGGCGATAAGCCTAACCACTTTTACCCCATAGTACTAAGCAAGTATGGCATCGCGATGTCAAACGACATTACTGTGCTTGAATCACTGCGGTGCGGCCGGTACGATGTTGTAAACAGATTGACACGCGGTGCGCTCTCCGTAAACATGCGCGCTAAGGCATTTGCCCGGCACATCTATGAAAACCCCGACCGGCTTGAGCAAATCGTCACGGAACTACCCAATGCACCGATCGATGCACTGTTTGCAGCCGTGGTAAAGTCTGACCTGCGCGGCCACGTTCTCCGGCCAATCTGTGAGGAGTTTATCCGGCTCGGAGCGGTTTTGCCCATCTCGGCATACTCTGCGTTTAGCGAGATGCGGCCCCCACTGCTACGCAAGATCCTACCATTGTTTACCTACAGAATGTCTGACGCACATCCGGTAAATGATGTCCTGCGCACGCTTATGAAGCGCCTACCCTGCCCGCGGATGGCAGAGGTTATCGCATACGCAAACATCTTTCATGATTGGGAGCATAGCCATATTCGTACATGGTCAATCGCGGCGACATCCGACCCAGAGGACAGATATTGGCACGCAATACGACAGGCCGCGGCGGCCGCGCGCGATCTACACAAAACTCCACTCGCGCATGATGTGATTTACCAAATTACACTATACCTGATGATGCCATACCGACTGAAAAAATAGCGCGTGAGCTAACGTGTTTTTTATGTTCGCTTCATAAAGACCCACATCGGTCGGTGTTTGCCGGCGCCGGCGAGTGACGCAATCACGCCACGGTAAATCACACCCGGGAATCCGCGCACATAGTTAACCATCTCCTCGCAAATGCGGTGCTGACTGACATCTGCAATATGCACAACGATGTGACCGCCGGGCTCAAGCACACTCCAAACCTTGGCCAACGACGGAAACAGAAACTTGTCGCGCCACTGTGCAAACCCGGGATATTGCACAACTGACTGGGTTTCTGCGTTGGAGTAACGCTCCAAGTCAAAGAACGGCGGGCTAAAGAATCCGAGATTGTAGGTTGGTGGTGGTTGGGCCGCGGCCGCAGTAGCAGCCGCACTACTAGCAGCACCACCACTGAGGTCAGCCGTCTCAAACGGGATGTACCGGATGCGGACACGGTCGGCGTTGGCACCACCGTACTTTGCAATGATCGCCTGGTGGCCGGGGATAAGGTCCGTGTTCGGGTCAAACGCATGATAATAGTCCAGATCCGCATAGGACAGTGCTGCCAACAGCCGGTCGCCCCATCCCGCCGACATGTCAATCCACCGCAGGCGGTGTCCGGTCGGCGTAAACATTGAGATCACAGCATAGGCAAGTGAGATCTTAAACTGCGTGCACTCCTTGCCAAACTCGCGGTAAACGGCCTCGCGCAGCCGGTGTCGGTCGGTTCCATACTTTGCAACGAGCCGGTCCTGATTGCGAGTCCACCACTCAATCGGACTCATCTGCGCGTCGCGCCGGACCGCTGCCATGCGCTGGGGCTCGGTAAATGCGTCAGTCCACTTGTCCACAAGATCATAGGCCTCCTCAGGCGTGATAATGGTTGTGTGGACCCACTTTTTGGCTTCAACATCGCGCAGGTACCGATTTTGTGGTCCACCCTTCCGGAACACAGCGATCGGCGGAAAGGGCGCCGTTGAAACGGTAATGGGCAACTCAGGAACAGGCAGTCGATCGGGTAGATCAGCACCAACAACGCCGGGTTTCTCCCCAAGGAGCACGCTAGTAGTATCACACTTCCATGGAAACGGGCGGAATGTAGATGGCTGCATCTTGGGTAGTCACTTAACTAGTTAATGGTTGGCATAATTCAATTGCAAACAAAAATACGTGCCTATTTTACCACTCCCGATCGGGGGCGCATATGTCGTCACGCGTCATCCGTTTCATGAAGATCCATATCGGACGGCGTCCCGACTCATCAAACAATGACATAACGCCACGATAATCCATCTCGGGCTGCTTATGCATATGGTCAATCATCCGTTCGCAAATGCGATTCCCACTGACATCATCAATGTCCACGAGCATAATGCCACCCGGGTCAAGCACGCCCCAAATCTTGGTTAGAGACAACAGCAGGGTGTCGCGCCACCGGTTAACGTCGGCATGACGCTCACTGTCGTAAAGCGGCGGGCTAATTAATGCAACGTTGTAGGTCGTACTACCTAAATCAGCGGTCTCAAATGGCACGTACTGAATACGGACGCGGTCGGCATTGTCCCCGCCATACTTTGCGATGATTGTTTGGTGACCGGCAGCCAGTTCAACGTTTGGTTCGAATGCATGATAATAACCCAACCTAGAGTTGGACAGCGCAGCCAACAGCCGATCACCCCAGCCAGCCGACATGTCAATCCACCGTAGGCGATGATTCGGATTGGTAAACTCGTTTACCAATAGATGGGCAAACGAAACTCGGAATGTCGGGTACTTCTTGACAACTCCAGGATGTTCAATCAATCCGTCAGTATGATGCGCCTCAATGGGAGACACGATTGTTTGTGGTAACCACTTTTTGTTCTTGTCATCACACATTGTACACATTAGCATTATGTTTTGCGGTTTACGACGCCATTTCAGAAACGGCGGGTAAGGCGTGTCATCAACAAGAAAGCGGATCTCATCAACTGGCAATCGTTCGGCAACAACGGAGTCGCTGCGGTCAGCTGTCGCGCAAGAGGGAGACTCCATTATGACAGGTATAAACAGATGGACAATTTCATATGTATTCGGTGGGTGGGGGCAAAAAAGCGCGCATCACACCGAGCGGGTGTTGGTTGTGAGCTTGCCATCCTGCGTACGCACAACAGTCTCCGTTACGCGGTCACCGGCCGTCATCCGGATCGTAACCACGGTAATGCCGTCCTGAATGTAAGTGCTAACCGTAATGCCGCAATCGGACGTGTCAATGTAAACCGACGCGGATCCGTCCTCAGTTTCAACCTCATACGTGGGTAGGCCGTCAAAGGGATCATCCTCGGATTTACTGTCTGCTGATGATGCGGCCGCTGCAGATGACGCGGCCGCTGCAGCTAACGCTGCTGCAGTGATAGAATCGCCAGCACTGTACTTGCGACAATCATCATAGTCTGAGTCCCCGGCCGAATGACGGTCCGAGTCGTAACCTGTATCGTCGTAACTGTCATCAGATGCAGTAGCCGTGACATAAGTATCATTCGCCGGGTCATACCTGGGCCAACTATCGTAATCGGAATGTCGGTCTGAGTCGTCAGATGCATCATATGTTTGCGTGTCATAACGTAATGTCCTTAGCGACGTTGTGTCGGCTGGTAAGTCCGCTGGTGACGGATCATCCAGTACGTTCGGTGCCTTCGGTACAATCAGCTTGACAACACCCTTGGAGATTTCATACTCTGGTGCCGGCCCGATATAGGCATGCATATACCGGACAATATCAACCGGGAGTAGTGATAGTAGGCTGTCGCCGTCGGCCTTGCAGCGACGTACAAAGCAATCAGTGCAGTCGCAGCAAACGTTACAGACACCCTCCGTTGCAGCCCGTATCGCCTGCTCTGCGCTGCACCAACCAGCATCCTTGCAATCGGCAATGATACCATGCACATTAAGCAGTGGAAACAGGTCGCGATGCGCTATTATAACGGGGCAATCAACGGTCAGATAGTCCAACTTATCCAAACGGCATAGAGTACGTGGCAGACTACATCTCCATGTACCGTAAATACAAAGCATTTCAAGATTCTGCAGCACACTGATACTCTCCGACAGTGGGCCGGCAACGTTGACGATACGTAACTCGCGCAGGTTTGTCATCTTCGAGAAGACCATATCTGGGGAGTAGTAAATATGCAACTTTGTAAGGCTCGTATAGGGATTCGGCATCTCAACGCCAAAGCGCAGGACTAATTCAGCGAGATTTGGTAAGTCAGCCGTGAGTTGGACATCCTCGCGCTTCCAATACTTGTTATCCCTCTCCAGAACTACAAGCCTGGTTAGTACACTGCACGTATTCAAGAACCCGACATTCACGTCCGAGACGGTTAGCGACTGTAGAGTATCAGCATTCGCGGCGAGTATAGCCGGAGTCGCCTGGCGGAGTCCATGACTTGCCTCCTCGTACCGTATCAGCCCCGTAACAGTGCAAATTGGGTCGAATCCATCGTCACTAGTCAGGTGCAATTTTCGTAAAGTAGTACTAACCCATCGCAAGATTCGTGGCCTATCTGTTTTTAGGCTAGTGATGCGACAGTATGCCGTAATGTCCACATCAGTGTTAACGAATGCGTTAGTTACATAACGACTGACATTATTAGAACTACTAGTAATCTTTACTCGCGGTATGCGCGCCAATATGTTACTGTCCAGCATGATCAGCGCAGCGTTCAGTTCAAGTGACCGCAATCCTGTGCAACTCTGCAGATTACAATAGAATCCAGACAGGTCAACCAACTTGGTTAACCCCACTGGTAGCGCGCCATTACAGACAACATTACCATCCAATCTTAGCGTATGTAACGCAGTCAGGGAGGATATAATCGGCATCTCTGCCCGGCAGTTCTTTGGAACATTTACATACAGGCACGTAAGTCCAGTTAACTGTGGTATGTCGGCAAAATGACCGCCAACACACGCAAATATAGTCAGACTGGCCAGCCTAGTAAATGGCGCCAGCGGTACGTCGCGCATGTTGACAGCATTAAGGGTAAGTTCGGTTAATCCACTGTGCATCTGCGGGAATGTGTTTAGAGCGTGACAGATATGGACCTGCTGAAGCTGCGTTCCGCGCAAATAGTCCGTTCGGTCGTTGGAAACAGTAATGGATTCAAGGCTGTCCGGGTCAATCTCGCGCTTGTCGTGAGTGTCGTACCTTGCCCCCTGTATGGGGTACAACCGCCCGCCGTAATGGACTGAGTTGCAGGTCATGGTGTTTACACGGGTATAAACACCATGGACCCTTTCATATATGAAACTCGGGCCCTGATAATACCTACGCTGTACGCTGTACGCTGTACTCAATACCATGAGCAAGCACATACTTGACGATGATGACGACCCCGTCAGCACCCACTATGCGAAATATGCGCTCCTCGCGGCCGAAAATGCCAAGGAGGTTCTTGAATGGCTCGACAACGAAAAGATCGCCCCAGGAGCGCTGTTTGACAAGCTTAATGAGGCTGCTCCGTCATTACCACTGACTGCGTCACTTACACTGACAACATCACCTACGCTGACTACGCTGACTACGTTGCCAACCTACCACGTCCATCCTGGTGGTGAGGTTGTTGACTGTGACGGCCGGTACCTGTTTCCCAATAGTGAGTACTTACCCGGCAACTTCTCGTCCGCCCAATGGTGCGTTGTCTCCGACATTGCAAACCGAGTTATCAAGAGTGGCGTGACCCTCAAGTTAAGGCACGAGGGTGTGGCCGTGCGGGCGGTCCTGCCCGCGCCGTCCGGCTACGTTGTCCGGTATCGCATTGCACAAAACCCGCAGGTTGATATGCTGCACTACACAACAAAGATGGTCGCCGCCGATCACGTACCATTTGGCGGCACTGTAAAGATCCTTTACAGCACGGCGTTTCAACAGTATGCAATCAGTCATGACTCATGGCGCGTCATTGCCAATAACCGCCACAACCCGTCAGCGAGTCAAGTGAACCTGGTCTATAGGTCCATTGTACGGGCAAATCCGCTCGCAGCCTACGCGGCAACGGCCGACGCTTACTATGCCCCGCCCGCAGCCTGGCGTTTCAAGTATGACCAAAAAACAATGCGTTACTATTGCGTGGGTCAACTCCTTACCGCCGCAGAGTATGCTGTGGTTGGCATGCACCCTGCGCAAATCCGCGAACGTACTGGTGTGTCCGTGAGCCCGGGCTGGACGGTTGAATCACAACTGACCACACATGCGCTGGACAAGATCAATGAAGGCAGCCTCGTAACCAGTTTCCATGCGCCGAGTTTCGATCCGCAGAATCTCCTGGATTGACCGCGCGGCCGTGATAATTGCGTCGGTCTCGCCCTTTTTTGCCGGCAGGTCACCAACAAGCTTTGCCGCTTCAGTCCTTGCGGCCAAATACGCGGCTTGTACAACCTCGGGCTTGGCCCCGCGTGCAGTCGGAATGCCAAACATCGAGCGATATGTCTCAAATGCGATCCAGTAACGTGCAGATCGTGACTCGGCCATTGTAACACCGTATGTTAGACCGTCAATTAGTTCAAATGTAGATTTGAAATACCCAGTGTATCTTACACACTACACACCCTACACACACTCCACACCTTACACACCCTACACACCTTACACACACTCCACACCAACCATGCTCCAGGTTAAGCGAGTCCGCGATACTGCCATTCTCCCGACTCGCGCGACGCCCGGCTCGGCTGGATATGATCTGCACAGTACCGATCATGTTGTTATCCTCGGCGGGCAGCGTGTCCGCGTGAATACTGGACTGATTGTTGTCCTGCCTCCCGGCACTTACGGCCGGATCGCCCCGCGCTCGGGCATGGCGTTTTCCCACGGGATTGACGTACTCGCGGGCGTTGTTGACTTTGATTACCAGGGCGAAGTGAGCGTTATGCTACTAAACACTGGCCGTGTGGACTACACGGTGTCACGCGGCGACCGTATTGCGCAACTGATCCTGGAAAAAATCATCACACCGGACGTTATTGAGATTGACACTCTACCTGGCGAAACCGTTCGCGGCGCGTCAGGGTTCGGTTCGACTGGGATTTAACCCCATGTGTCGGACCACTAAAGGCAATATAGTAGGCGTTGGACCCGACAAATATCACGCCGGGAATGTCCGTGGCCGTAACACTTTCGCCACTAAATGCCTCAACGAGCGTATCGCTCACATTTTGTCCTGTTTCGGCAACAGTGTATACATTGTGGTTAAACAGGACCGGCCCGCGGATTGTGTCAAAGTGCAACACGTGCGGGGTAAAGGTGCACCACTCATAGCATGATTGGCACACGCCAGTCAGCGGGTTAATGCGCACGGCACCCTTGTAGCCCTCCGCCAGGATATAGCAAAGCTCGCCCTCCTGCTTTACCGCGTAAAAGCGTGTCCGCCCCGGCGTGTCAGCGGTGTCAGATGATCGCAGCAGCAATGAACAAACGTCGATGATCATCTCGCTCCCGGGCTTCCACAGTACAACATAGTCCAGATCCTTTGGGCGCCACAGGACATTGCACTCATCCGACGAGATAAACTCACCGCCGGCGCCGTAAATGTGGACCCGCGTGAGGGTGTCAGTTGTGGAGTTCCACACAATAACGTTCATTCCGGCCGAGGATTCCTCGTACTTTGCAATGTATTTTTGTCCAGCCTCAAGCGTGTCGCCAATGAGGCCAATCTTGCGGTTAACGATGCGTGGCAGACCCGCAATGAGCTCAGTTACAACAAGCCGTCCACCGTAGGTGCATATAAGGTACTTCTCCGGGATAATAATGCTCATTGGCGGTATCATCACTGTGCCAACATAGGCCAATCCTGTATTGGTCACGGTGTGTATGTTGGACCCGGCAGCAGCCTGTGACACAATGGTGCGACCATACTGACGCCACTGGTCATGCGGCATTTCGCCGAGTGACCGCACGCTAATCCGCATGGTGCAGAGGTATTAACCACTGCGCCAATTCAACTGTCGGGCTTTGCGCGTTCCCTCGCTCAGCTCACAGCCTCACTCCGGTCCCTCATGAACTCGGCCAAAGCCTCGTTCATTCGCTCCCATCGTTCGGCCATTCGCTTCGGTCAGTCCACTGCACTCTGTACCGCCCGACGAAATTGCTACGCGCGACCAGTACAGAGTGTCACGTTCTTTGCACTCGCTTTGCACGTTCCCTCGCTCAGTCCACTGCACTCTGTACCGCTCGTCGTAATGCTCCAAAATGCGACGTGTATGCGACTGGTGCGTGAAAAAATGTTACATGGACGTCAGTTTTGACACGTCGACTACGCTGGGCGCGCAGGATAGTTGACCCTGCGCATTTGGCCGGTGATACGCCGTAACAAACGACCGGTGGCCCTCGCCGCAAACGCAGAGAAAGATATAGGGGTTAGTACACGAGTAAATACGCGTCAGTGGGTGCCCACAGTGTGTACGGATACGATCAGTAATGTCCTGATAGTAGCGCGTCATCAGCCGACGGTCATCAACAATGGGTAATGCGCAGGGATCCGCGGTGATCATCACCCCTGTTACGCGGTATCCATTGGCGGCGTTATACACCATTGCAAACTTCTCGCCGTCAATGATAAATGCGATCGTGCCAAGATATGCGGTGTGTGACACAGACGCAATTACACTTTCGTTATAGTGTATAACCCACTCGCCGGTCTCCGGGCAATCGGATGACTTTGCAAATCGGTCATTGGCGTCACATCCGTGCTGCCCGCCACGGCTGTCAAAGACACGTAATACCAGCGGTGTCTCCCGTTCCGTGTAAACAACAATGCAACGGTCATAACCGATAAGTTCCCCAATGATTGTGACCGCATACACTCGTTCGCCAGTGTATGCAAGCACATAAACAATGCCGTCATCACCTGTCCAGGCAGAAACAAACGTTGGTGGTACATTCCCTGATACGATTTGGTCGATTGAGTCTGCGATGTCCACATCGTAATTGCGTATTGCCCGTACTAGCGTATCGCGTATCCGTGACTGCGTAATGATTGTTTTGTCATTCTCCCTACGTACTGTCCATATTTGATCACCATAGACGCGTGAACCAAGTGATCCCATCGTATTACACCCGAGGATTGCCATACGCGGCGGGTTGCCAATAACAATGTAGATATACTCCTGTCCATCTACGTTGATAAACATGTATCCATCACGCCATTTGCTGTCACCGGTCTCGGCGACGGGAAGCCGCACCGTCTCGAGCACAAGGTCTGACTCCATCGTACCCTATATACTTATCATGTCCGCAATTCAATTGCACTCGCTCTGCGCGTTCCCTCGCTCAGCTCACAGCCTCACTCCGGTCCCTCATGAACTCGGCCAAAGCCCCGTTCATTCGCTCCCATCGTTCGGCCATTCACTTCGCTCAGTCCACTGCACTCTGTACCGCTCGTCATAGAGCCCCAATTAGTCTCGGTTTTACATTGTCTAGTTCTACGCAAAAAACAAGTGTTCAGTCGGCGATGAGGCTGACGCGGCCGCTGACGCCGAGTGACAGCCCCGCACCACACGGGAGTCGCCATACACGCTCAAAGGGCACACCCTCGGCGTCACTAAACTCCGCCGATGCGTCCGACAGGCCTTCACTACCGCACCTCCATACGCCATCTGCGCAGTCCACAATGTAAACTGCATGGTTAAACCAAACATCCTCGGCCGTGACTGCGTCCGTTAGAACCCCGGCATCCTGTGTCCACACCGTCCAGCCGTAGGCAATCGCCGTGGATGACGGCCTGTCGCGCATTGTGTCAACAAACACGCGCGGAGCAGAGTCACTATCGTCGACCCGCACGCACTCACCGCTAACCATATTATGCCACCATATCGTACCACCCTGTGTATAACAACACCATTGGCCGCGGCCGCCGTGAATGACCGCGTCATCGGCCGGCATCGCGATCGCGGCTGTCCGACCATCCGAGTACCACGCGCAGTTTGGCATATCTGTTACGCGGCCAACGTAAACCATCTCTGGACTGACCCCAGCAACAGTCTCGGGGGTAGTAATACGACCATCTCGGCCAACGCAGGTTACCACTCGGCCGCCATAAACAAACCCTGTTGGCAATACAGCACCCTCCGCGCATGGTTCGACAACATTGGTTTGTGACACAATTGTAATGGTCCCGGCATCATACTTGTGCCACCCGACATAGTGCCGGCGCACGGCTACAATATCATCGCGATCGGCATAGAGCTGAGTGCCGTCAAAGTTTACGTTTACAATATGCCGAGTCATACTTTGACGGTCTGTAATCTACACAGGGCTATTTCAAATATGAATTAACTGATAGGTTAACCAGTATTCGTAATGTCAGCAGTTATCGCCGAGATTACACCCGAACACCACGGGTATGATTTTGATGCGGTAAACGAAGCCGCCGCAAACCTACTAAATTCCGTACGGCGGCTGACAGCAAATGCCAAGGAAAGCGCGACCAAACGCGCGGCACTCGAGGGTATCGTGCGTACGATAACTGATGAGCGCGATCAGATCGCGGCAGACTGCGCCAAGGCATACTTTGAGCAGATGCAGGCAGAACGCATGGTTGCAATGGCGAATGACAGCCATATGCGTGATATCGCAGCCATTCGTAGTGAGATGGATGCGGTGATCACTGAACGCGACAACGCGATCTCTGAGCGCGATCACGCGATCACCGAACGCGATACCATCGTCAACGAACGCGATAGTCTCGTCAACGAACGCGACACCATCATCAACGAACGCGATACCATCATCAACGAACGCGATACCATCATCAACGAACGCGACCGTGCGATCCGCAAACGGGATAGTGCGATTCGCAAACTTAATGCGTTAATTGAAAACATTACCGAACTTGAGGGCACTGGCTTACTTGCCCAGTACAATGAACTCGTTGAATCATACAACAGGGTTATCACCGAGTACTCTGACTGTCGCAGCAAATATACGGAATTGCACGCTGAAATAGTCACCTTACGCGACAAACGCGACGATGCATTGGCAGTTTATGAGTCAGCTGTTGCAACAATGGAGGCTGCGACTATCGAGCGTGACAGCTCGATCACCGAACGTGACACTGCGATCTCTGAGCGCGACACTGCGCTCTCTGAGCGTGCCAAAGCGCTCTCTGAGCGCGACACCGTCCACGCGCAATATATGGAGTTGATGGCGCGCGTAGACGAGGCATCCAACCGCATCTCCGCCGCGCAACGTGAATTGGAGGTCTTGCAGGAGAAACGCAACTCCACACAGGCTGAGTTAGACAACATTCGCGCCGACAAAGCCCAGGCTACGGAGCTTTGCATTTCGGCGTACCGCGCGGCCGCGAGTAGCTCCGCATCATCAAACAAGCTTGTAAACAACTTACGAATGGATAATGCAGCCGTACGAACTCAGATGTTACAATACGCCGACGAAAACAACAAATTACACCATCATATCAACTTTCTTGAACGCCAGAATGATCAGCTCCTTAGTGAGGTTAAACTCCTGACTGCGGCAAACGATGAACTATGCGCCGAACGTCGCAAACGCTCCATCAATCAGCGCACGGGATAAATTGCAAAAAATACGTGTACTTATACGCTACTTGGACAAACTAGCGTACGCTGTGTTGACCACACTAAACAACAACCTCTGTTTTGTGGAAGCGGCGCACTGCAAGCCACACCACGAGCAAAACGCCGATGCATGTCGCAATAATCGCGCCAAGGCCGGCCAGTCCAACAATCAATCCAATAACAACCTTTAGCAGAGTGTCATTGTTGTTGCTGCCATTACCACTTGCCTTTGCCGGCAGATACGCAGTTTCGTTTGCGACGCGGCAGTCCGTTAGTGGCTTCACTGAATCCGTGAATGCAAGTGCCTCCTTCATCGTGGGGTAACCATTAACCTCGCGCTCGGGTGACTCATAGAGGATAAATGTACTGTCACCGAACGTAACAACAAACGACGCATAATAAACAACATCGCAGGCCGGCGCGGGCACCTCGATTATGCTACCGTCGCAGGTATTGTTCACAGTCGCAGTGTAACACGCCGTGCTTTGGCAAAACTCGGCGTCCGAGATTACGCCACACTGTACACCCGACACAGTCTTACCCGCAGCAGCGACTGCAAGGAGCAACGCAAGGATCGCAACGAGTTTCATGGTGAACGCTGAATGCAGTATAAATAACGGCAGAAATATTTGTGTCGAGTGATTATTACCCCTTACACATACGAGTGAGTACTCTGAGAAATGACCGCGTTGGCCTGGGTTGGTATCATTGTGGTGCTGGTGATCATCTACATGTATGTATTTGCCGAGCCGCAATTTACCACTTACGACAACACAAGCTACGTCGGTGATTCCGCAAAGAATGCCAGTGGCAACTACATTTCGCTCGGCAAGGCTACCGACGCGGGGAAGTGCCAGTCGCTCTGCGCCGGAGCTCCCTGGTGCAATGGCTACACCTTTATCAACAAGGACCAGTCATGTACCGGCGTAAAGAACCCGGCCAAGGGCAATAAGCTTATCGGCGGTGGTTATTCGAGTGGCTTGCGTAACCAGGGTTATGCGGCCAAACTCGGGCATTTGCTGGGCAGTAGTTCGGCGGGCAAAACCGAATCACTGAATGTTCCCCAAACGGGACTTGAGCTCTTTGATGTGCAGGCCCCGCGCACACTGGTTGAGCCGTTTGACGTGCAGGCCCCGCATACTCTTGCCGAGCCCTTTGATGTTCAGGCCCCACGTACGCTGGTTGAACCGTTTGATGTTCAGGCCCCACGTACGCTGGTTGAGCCGTTTGATGTCGCTGTCCCTAAGACTGGTATGCAACTGTTTACCGTTATCCCACCGCGCCCGGCCGAACCGTTTGATGTTGCTGTCCCTAAGACCGGCATGCAACTCTTTACTGTTATTCCGCCGCGCGGTGCCGAGCCATTCGATGTCCAGGCCCCGCGCACGCTGGCCGAGCCATTCTATGTGATCCCACCGCGCACGGAATCGCTCACTAGCGCGGATCCTTACATGGGCACCAACGCGCAGGAGCCCATGTCGGGCGCCGACCCCTATCTGGGCACCAATGCAAGCGGCTACGGCGATATGTAATAAAAAACAAATCCCATATTTTTTGACCATTGTGTTGTAACACAACGCTAAACCAGCGGTACACGGGCGACTTGACCGCCGCCAGACCACCGGATCGTAATACCGGCCAGTCCAACGACAGACAATTGTATGTCTGTGCCTGAAACGGTTAATCCGGCGCCAACACCGGTCAGCGCGGGGTCAACAATCGTTGTCGTCAGTGCTGACGCAGCGACAGTAACCGTTCCGCCGATGTTTTTTCCCGATGCAAACAGCGAAATTGACGCCGCGCTTGTGCTGTCAACAAGGGAAATGCCGCTAATGTCGGCCCGGATTGTGTAAACGCAGTCTGTGTCAGTGGTAAATGACGCAATTGATGTCGGCGTTGCGTCGGGAGTAGTCACGGGCGCGGCCGAAACAATCTGAAAATAGTTGGGATTTGTGATAATGGCACCGATGTTAATAAGGTTTTTGCCATTAAAATCCACGTTCGGACCACCCGGCCGAATGGAAAGGTCGTTACCGCCCTCTGTACTAATCTCCTGGTTAACTGAAAACGTAGCGGCCGACGCCGTGGCAATGGGGACCACACCGTCGGTAAAGGCAAGCACACCATCGGCCGGCCTGTATAGGCCGAGTTCAGTTTCGTTGAGAAAGTACAGTGACGGTGTGAGTAGCGACCCGTCGTTAAGCCCGAAAGTCCCCGACGCCGACTGTCCGTTGCCATAGATCTTGCCCGTAACAGTCAGGTCGCCACCACACCATATATCACCGCTACTGGCCAGATGTGGCGCGTAAATACCATTAACATTCTGCTTTAGCCCGGCGTCGCTTGTTGCAAGGAGGGCATAAACTTGGCACGGCTCAACGGCCGGCGGGGGTCGGCGACACTGTCCGGGACGACTTGACATTAGGGAAAGACTTTATCTCGGTCGGTTGCGATGATTTCGAAACCGTCTTCAGGATCTGTTTTCGCAACAATGCTGGCAAAGATATCGTCGTTCTGTTTCAACGTATGCTCGGCCTGCAAGTGTATATACTTGTTGATAGATAAAACGCTGGGCACATCCTTAAAGAAGATCTCGATAACCTTGTAGATAAAGTAGGGGTAATATTTAATGTTGGTACCGCCGTTTGCGATCGTTGGATAGATGTCCATGATTATGCGGTATTTGCTGCGTATAAGGTTCATCTGCACGTATGTAGGCTCGGGCGGCCCGACTCCGCCGAGCTTCTTTATGATAAGCGTCACATGGTCATTGAGGTTTGTCGCACAAACACTCCGGTCGCGCAGGATACTCCGCACGCGCTCGCAGGTTAGTTCGCTAATCAATACCTCATCCCGCGCGATAACCGCCCGGATCTTTGCCATAACGTCCTCGGGGATATCCTTTTTCTCCGTACCGAGAATTCGCGGCATCCAATCCTCAAAGTGCCGCATCGCATGGTACTCACTGTTGCGCGATTTAAGCCCGTCCTGACTACCGGCCGCTTTGTCGCGAAATGCCGTGCCGTCAATCTTTCGACTGGCCCCGCACTGTGTACAAAGATAAACCGACTCCTCCTGATTAACAGTCATCGCACACCCACAATCACACTGGTCATTGCCACCCTTTGTAGCCGCGTCACTAATCCGTCCCGCTGCAAGTTGCTGCAGTTGATTGTAAATGCGCATCAGCGCCTGATCCCCAACCTGGATTGACACACCCGTGCGGTCCCGCCTGTTAACGGCCTTTGGTTCGCGTCGCACAGATGGGTGAGTTCCGCATAGTGTAATCATGTCGGCGATGCAAATATCCAACCTTTGTGGGAAATTATGCATGTTGATTGTAAACCAATATCGGCTAACGTCCTCACTATCGCACTCACCGTTCATGGCGAGGCAAACATAGTGTGAAGTTGCAAGAGTGTACTCTGAGGCTAGGTCCTCCAAATTGCGCAAGACTACCCGACTGTCACACCCATACGTCGGCAGCTGGCCCGCGAGCTGCACAGCCTCGCGGTGCTTCCGGGTAAAACTGTCGTGCGTCGATGACACGGAACGCATTGTATATTCAGAATAGGCACTGACCTAATATAATTTGTCCAGCACAAATTCTAGCCTACTCACAATGGACGCCGACGAACTCCGCAAGTTGGCCCTCGCAGCCACAGAGGACGCCAATGTGCTTAACTCCATGACAGAGGAGGAGTTGGCCAAGGTCCGCCGCGCGATTAACCCGGCCGGCGGTATCGTGCACAACACCGGAGCGTTCGCAAACCTTTCCATTATCAACTATTCTGAGGAGGCCCGCCGCAAGTTTATTATGCTGGCGATGATCTCATACCTGCACCGCATGGCAATGGAGTGGGAGCCCGATACCGCCGAGATTATGGCCAAGTGGCGCCCGCACGTTGAGACTGCCCGCGGGGAGGCGCGTAAGGAGGTTATTGCCAAGCGCGACGCGGAGATCGCCGAGCACCACAAGCATCACCGTGCGATTGTGGACAAGTTTCTTGCCCGCAACTTTGAGTTTAACCCGGATCTGCATGTGCGCAAGTCCAAGACGAGTGGATTCAGCGACCCCGAGCGCGTTGCTGTCCAACAGCGCATCCGCGAGGATATGGAGGCCAAGCGCGTGGAGGAGGCCAAGGCCGCGCTGTCCAAGCCGGGCAGTTTCGACAGGATGAAGGAAATCACCCTGTTTGCCTACAACGAGGTTCTTGAGGCGGGCAAGGCTGTCAATGGGTGCATTCGCGCGCTAAATAACCCGGAAAATGACGCCGCCGACAAGATCGCGATCCTTATCAAGCGCGGCAAAAACCTCGCCGTGCTCCAGGAGAAATTTGGACAAGTTGCCAAGCCGCTCGCGCTCGCCGACGCCGAGGCCGCCGTGCGCATTGAACTCCCGGCCGAGGTTTTCCATAATTTTGACCGTTACATTACAAGCCATCACTCCGCACTGACTGACGTCCAGATGGCATGCTACAACGAGAAACCCGACTTGGAGTATATGGCGATCCTTTACTCTGTGCACCGTGACGAGAAGGAGGCCAAGGAGTTCTGCAAGCAGCACTATCGCGACTTCCGCACGCAGGTTGTCACACTTTCGGCCGGCGGCGCCACTCTCCTTGGGTCCTTTAAGGAGAATCTGGAGCGCGTGGAGTACTATGATCAGAACACCGAGGTACTGCGTGAGCTCACAAAGCAAAACGAGGCCGACGCAAAGATGGGCAAGGATATGCTGGACAAGTCAATCCAGCGCAAGAAGATGGAAAACATTCGCGAGGACGGCCCCGACCGCGATGGTCTCACTCAGTACCGTACATCTTCGATTATGGGCGTTGCCACGCCGTCCGGGATTGCTGGCGAGCACGTCGGTGAACTCGGCGCAAAGAAGATTATTGACAAGGACAAGATGCGCGAGATCGAGGCCAAGGTCAAGGATGAGCAGCCTGCTGCCGCGACTCCCGGCCTGTCCGCCGCTTCAGCGTTGCCTGCTACAGCGTCAGCTGCTACAGGCGTGTCATCAGCTGCCTCCGCGCCGCCAATGTCAAAGGCCGAAGCCAAGGCTGCCGCGGACGCTGCGTCGGCCGCAACGCCGCTTGAACAGCGTCCGCAGATGACCGAGCTCGCCAGAAAGACAAACATCTTTAACGTGGAATCAGCATTCTATGAGCGTCCGCCAACGGATGAGTTTGACGCCCAACGCATGTCCGGTAACTACACTGTGAACAGCACTGATCCACTCGGCCTCCCTGACGACGCAATCCACATGAAGATGTATGTTCCGGTAACCGATGACAACGGGCGCACTTCCCTCGTGGCGCGCGACATCTTTACCGCGGCCGAACCCCCTCTGCACCTTGAGTCTATGTCACCATACCAAAACGCATACCAGCCCAAGCGCCCTGCTGGCACCCTGCTCACGGAGCAAACCGTCACTGACTCACAGGGTCGACAGGCAGTTGTCCACGTGGTCAAAACCGATCCCTGAGCACGCTCACCATCCGCGATCAAACCTTATATTTTTTGTCCATGTATTTTCCCTAGGTATACCTGCCTAAGATGTCAGTAAAAATGGCGTTGGCTATTGTTGCAGTGCTCATCGTTATCGTGATGTTGTACATGTACTGGTCCGACTCAAGCACCGTTGTCGCACCAGTTGCCGCTGGTGGTGTTGTTGCCGCTGCGAAGCCAAAGAAAAAGGCCGCAAAGAAGGCTGCTGCTCCTAAGACAGCCGTGCCTAAGCCGGCTGCGACTGCGTCAACAGGCACAGTCGTTGTGCCGGGCCCGGTGCTCTTTGACACAAAGGGTTACGCAGGCGCGTCATACCCGCTTGTTGTTGGCAAGAATGTCCTTACGGGCAAGCCTATTTACGCAAAGGCATCTTCCGTGCAGATCCCCGCGGGTTACTCCGTTGCGCTGTACAATGATGCTGCATGCTCGGGCAAGCCCAAGTCCTACACCCAGAGCGTAAAGAACCTTGATGGCACGGGCTATAACAACAAGGTACAGTGCGTGATGGTCACAAAGCAGTAGTGTTACATCGCGGAGTATTTTTTGCATAACAATAGAAGGTACACTCAATGTGGTGGTTGTGGCTTATTGTCGTTATCATTCTGGTGTATTGGTTTTGGCACAATAATACCGATGCCAACACCGGCGAATCGTTTATGATGCGGTATGTACCAATGAGCGACTCATTTTACTATATGCCACCTTGGGGTCGGCGTCGCATGATCTGGGGACCACGCCACATACCCTTGCGTATGTATGTGTACGACCCCAGCCGACCGTTCCATATGCGCAATGACGAATAGTTTACATCGTGGCGAATATTTTTTACACACCAATATTCTGCCATAGCATGTCACCTATCGCGATTATTATTGTGCTGGTTATCATCGTGGTGTGGTACGTCTACTTCACGAGTACCAGCAGCGATGTGGGCAGCGACACTTCCGATGTAGCGGCAACTGCAGTTGATGCTACTCCAGCGGCTACGCCTGTGGTGGCTACACCAGAGCCGTCAAGTACGATGTCGCCCGGTGTGGCTACCCCGTCGCCAACCATTGTGCCAGTGCCACTTGACCAGGTCCAGACTGCTACATCAACTGGCGCCGCTCCCACTCCGGCCGCACCGGCTGACCAGCCCGCACCGACCGTTATCCAGTCAGTTGCCACCGCCATTACCTCAGCTGTGACTGCCCCGGCAACTACCGCCGCGACAGCAACTGTTGTACAGCCTGTGAATACTCCCGACGAGAGCGTCCCCGCCGTGGCCCCGGTCGTACAACCGACAGCGCCCGCTACCGTTGCCAGCGTTGTCAGTACAATCTCGGACGCTATTACCGGCGCGCCGACTGTCCCTACGCTGTTTGCTGAAGTGGACTTTAAGGGTTCTTCATGGAAGGCCACTAACGTCGGTACGTTTAAGATGGACCCCGTTGTTTACCGTAGTATCAAGGTCCCTGTCGGCTGGAAGGTTTCCGGTTACCTTGGCAAATCGCTCCAGTGGACAAAGACAAAGGGTGACAACTCAATTAACGTGGGCAAGGCCAAGGTTGACCGCGTTGTTGCGGCAAAGATTACCCCGCCGACTCCAAAGAACAAGCCTAAGACAAAGGTGCAGGAGGCTGTCCCTACTCCGACAGTAGCGACAAACACCGGACCGGTGCCGCTTCCCGCGACATCAACCACTCCGGCAATGTCGCCAGCTACGGCTACAACTACTGCGATTGTGCCTGCTGCAACTACTACAGCGACTACCACGACTACCACTGCGGCTACCGCAACAGTCACACCCGCGACATCCGTGACCCCGGTCGTTGTTACGCCTGTTGCAACGCCTATTGTAGCTCCGCCGTCGACACCGATTCCGCCGGTTGAGCAGCCGGGCCTGTTTGACAGCATTGTGAACACTGTGGTCGGCCAGCAGATGCCCACTTTCTACAAGGATGTCAACTTTAAGGGTGCGTCATGGACCCCATCCGGTGCCGGCCGTTACACACTCCCGGCGTCGTTTGGCACGGTTGTGAAGTCTGTGAAGATTCCCGCCGGACTCCGCGTTGCCGCCTATAGTGATGCGGGCTGCAGCAAGAATATGTGGATCAAAACCAAAAATGACAACAAGATTGCCGGTTCGACCAGCGTGTTGTGTGTGATTATTGATGATACTGAGTCCACGGCGAGCAGCACGGGTATTGTCGGCGCGGTCACTGGTGGGAATCTGCCCGTGCTCTATGCCCTGCAGGAGTTTAAGGGCGCAACCTGGTCCCCGCAGGCTGCCGGCAAGCACGTTATCCCCGCGTCCTTTAACGGCGTTATCCGCTCGGTGAAGGTCCCGTCCGGATGGAAGGTTACGGCGTATGTCGGTGGCGATTGCTCACAGCTTGCATGGTCAAAGACAAAGAACGACAACCGCATCCCAACGCCAAAGATCGGCTGTATCCTTGTTGAGGAGTTGAAGCCTCCGCAAATGAGCAAAAAGTCAAAAACTCCGTCCGAGATACCTGCCAGTGTTGGGCTCGCCCCGACAACACCGCCCGCAGCGCCGCCCGCGGGTACATTGCCGGTACTCTATGGTCAGGCCAACTGGAAGGGTACTGCATATACTATTCCTGGCGAGGGCAAGTATGTTATCACAGGCAAGATGGACAACAACTCCGCGTCAATCCGCGTTCCGGCTGGGTGGAATGTGAAGGGTTATGACAACAAGAAGTGCTCCGGCACGCCGCTGGCTACATTTGACTCGGATGTTGCTGCTATGGCTGCTGCACAAAAGAATAAGATTTCGTGCGTTATCGCATCGCGCGCGGCCGGCCCGGTTGCACGCACCGAGAGCGCTGGTAGCTCAGCCACCGCGCCGGAGTCGTCAAATTCGCTCGCGGCCGCCCCGGTAACGTCGACCCCGGCTGCCCAGCCAGCGATCCAGTGGCCGACAATCTACGCCGATGCAAACTACGGCGGCGCGTCGTATCAGCTTGGCAAGGTTGGCAACAACTCGCTTAAGGGCCTGCCGATCAACAACACCGCGTCGTCCATTCGCATTCCGCAGGGTTACCAGGTTACTGCATGGGGCCGCGGCGATTGCACGGGCAAAACTGCCGTATTTAAGAACGACATCCCGAATCTGGCGACCGTTAACTTTGACAACACGATGGCGTGTGCTACAGTTGCTAAAGTTTAAAGTGCGTTGTGTAAATCACGCAGCCAGTTTGTCCAAGTGGCTCATGCAGCCAGTTTGTCCAAGTGGCTCAAGCAAACTTAGCCGCGTACGCGTTATTGCGCAATGCTTCGTCCGCTGGCTTCTTTATTTTTTCCGCATATTCGCGAATTTCAGGCGAACAGAACACAATAGTCGACGGCGATGCCGTGTACTTATGGTAACGCTTTGTCGGGCGGTCCCAAACAAGCTTTTGATAGGGTAAATCCGGCCGGAACACCGCATTTTTGGCTGAATGTGCCTGCGCCTTACCAATCTTATCCAATCCAGTTGATTGTCTGTCAAAGTAGGCCGATGCAACCTCGGGCCCGGTAAAGATTGCAAGAAAGATCTGTTTCTTTAGTGCCGGCGCGAATGTTGTGTCAGTGTGACACGCCATAATCGTTGTAATCAGATTATGTCTACCTTGGTAAAACAGCTTTTGCATAATACCCGACTTATCATTTGCCAACTGATCAGTACAGTCATCAAAGATAAGCAAGATCCGTGGGTTAAATGCGACATAGTCCACTGTGTATCGTTCAATATCTGATAGGTTGGCGCGCTTAAGCATATCGGAATTTGCAGCAATAACCGACTTGGAAACGCGATGCAAGAGTGTGTCAAGCACGACTCGCATTTCTGGAGTCGCGCGATCGCGCTCGGCGTTGACTTTGGCGGCTGTTTCAATATACCCGGGATCACCAGTCATTCGTGCAAGTTTCGTTATGATCGCCGGATCATTTGCCTTGTTGTATGCCTCCCGCATCGCTTCCTGGCGGGCCCACATCTCCTCAAGGACTTTGGTCTTAACCTCAGAATGGATAAATACTGACGGGACTTCACCGTTTTTGTCATAGGTGTGATTCTGGTTGTTTGTCGGGGAGAAAACAATGATCTGTGGAATAGTGTGTTGCAAGATCGACATCAGTTCACGAATGATAAAACTCTTGCCGGTTTCACTCTCGCCGTAGAGGTGAATCATGTGTCGGCCTTCAAGCGACTGCAAGGTCGGCTTCCACTCGCGCGGTGCAGTTGACGACGATGACTCCATGACAGTGCGTATACTGTTATGCGCATAGCCCATTGTTGAAAAAATAAACCCGGTAACGGAGTTCACGTTACTGTGGCAAGCGCCGCATTATTGTGGCGCACCGGGGATCTGCGCGTACCGGACCGGTGGGATTGCCTCAACCAACGTAAGCCCGCGACTAGCCGCGACGGCCGCCAATTGCTCGTTTGTTACGGTCGGCTTGTTTGCGTCATTTACGGTTGTCCCCGCGCGGGTAAGGATGACATCACCGGAATTAACCGCGCTGACCGCACTGCTACCAAATACATCCGCGACACCCTCGCGCTCGGCGGACTTCTCGATTGCGTTACTGATGCTCCGTTCGCGCAGCATAAACACAACACTAGTGGCCAGGACACCCCAAATAAACACCCTCAGACCGCCCGAAAACAATCCATCAGACTCGCGAAACACAAACAGGGCAATAAGCACAATAATCAGTACAATGACTACCGCACTGTAGACCGGCCCTGTCACAACTGTTGACACAAATGGGATTCCCAAGAATGTATCAAAGAGTTGATTAACTGCCTGACTTGTCTTTACCGACATGGCTCACATATATATTGACAAATTACTCGTCGGTTGAAAACCAATCGTTTGTTACATTGGATGGCTCACGCTGCTCACGCTGCTCACGCTGCTCACGCTGCTCACGCTGCTCACGCTGCTCACGCTG
>CAZZCR010000001.1:212835-401896 GCA_964652995.1 uncultured Flavipsychrobacter sp.
CTCTGTGATAGGTGTAGTCTGCGGCTCGCTCTGTGCATCCTGCTCAACACCATCAAGTACACTGTCAATCGCCTCATCATAGTCATCAACATACTCATTGAAAGTGGCGACTGGATTCGCGACAGGCGGTGTCACAGTAGCTGCAGCAACGTAGGCTGCGGCTGCGGCAGCCGCGGCGCTTGGTGAGCCGTTGCTTTGCACATTAGGCGTCATAGTAGGCGTGCGGATCGCAATTGGTATGTTTGTTGCCGATTGTGTTGCTGAGTGTGTTGGGTTTTTCGGTACAGTGCGTTGAGTCGGCGTAAATGGCACATAGGGTATGTCAACTTCAACCTTTGGTGTAACACGGGCAGAATGAGTAGCATGTGCAGCGTGAACAGAGAACGCCGGCGAAGTCTGCGGAGCCAGCGTAGGTTGTGCAGCCTGCGTAGACTGCGTAGCGTGCGTAGCGTGCGTAGCGTGCGTAGTGTGCGAAGCTTGCATACGCGGCGGGGCACGCTGATTGCGTTGGCGCACAATAATCTCCATCAGTTTTTCCGACTTTTCCATCTGCATCTGCAACTGTACTTGGTGCTCCTTTAGTTGCTCCCAAACTCCGCTCAGTGCCGCGCGATAGCGCTCGAGATCAGCACCGAGTCGCTCATTTTCGTCCTCAAGTTGCTGGATTCGGCGCGTCGCGTTGGTCAGCGCCGATGCATCGATCGTAACATTGTTGTTTACACCCGCGCGCTCGCGCGTGTACTCGGTGTGGATCGCCTCGCGGGTAATCACACAGTAATTATACACCTCGCGCTTCAACGCCTCAACATTCGCCGGGTTGTTGTGGTCGTCGATAATCATCTGCACCACGTCCGGTGTCGTCACGTGGTTAACAGTCAGCGAGGCAATCTTTGCGACAATAGACCGCAATTTCTCCGTCCGCGTGGTGCCATTAAGTGACTCAATTGTCCGCTCGGGTACAAACTGGGAGAGCATCATCGCCTCGAATCGGTCCTGCTTAATAAACGGGTGTACAGAGAGGTAAACCTCATAGATGCGCGTGATTGTCACGTCGCAGTACTTGGCCGAGCGCATCCCCTCCATATAGTGCGTAAGGACTGTGCGAAATGCATCGCGGACATACTGTGCATCACCGCGGTCAACGCGCTCGAGCGCCTTTGCAAACAGGCTGTTGTAAACACAGTCCACATAGTGCGCGGCGCACACGCTGTAAATCACGCGCGTATCGGCCTCGGCGCGAGATGACATGACAGTCAGTCCTAATAAAAAATAGCCCACTAATCCCCAATGTGCTTTCACGACAATTCCGAAAGGGCCCCGTCGCGGTCAATCTGCCGCATCGTGTATTTCGACCCCAGCGGCCCGCTGCGCCTTTCCTTGCTTGTGTTGTTTAGCATCATGGTCATATGCTCAACATCGCCCTTGTTTGTTACGCGGTACTCGGTTTTGGATGTTTGGCGCGCCTGCGTGGCGTCACTCTCGGCCGCGGACGCGTCGCCATCAACGCCGGCCACCTTGGATACACCCTTTGACGGCTTAAGGCCCTTGTAGGAGTAAACCGCCCGGTTATCCTCAGCCCGGTCAGTGTCCTCATCCGTGTGGAGTTTGGCGCCCGTCACGCGCTGCATCCGCGCGGACTTGCCCACAGAGGTGGTGTCCTCCGTTTGGAGTGTCTTGCCGTCACCAATAACCTTTTGTTGGATCTTTGACAAGTCGTCACCCTGCCGCATGGACTTGTAAACAATCTCGGCATTAAGATAGTGATGCGCGGGGGTAAGGTGGTTGGTTTGCTGCGTCCGGGCAAGGTGCTGGCGCTCCTGCGGCGTCGCGGTTTTACCCACCCGCGTGTCGTCCGTTGCGGCAAACTCGCCGCCCGCGACAATTGCGTACATTAGGGCCTCAAGATCGCGCGACTGAGACACGGTTTTGCGCGCGACTGTCGCCGTGTGGTCACCATAGTCGCGATCACTGTCAGCTACCGCACCCGCGCGCTTGCGGTTTGATGCAATAATCGCCGCCATAAGCATTCCCATTGCCTTGTATGGCACACTAAGGTCACCATCCTCCCACGCGGTGTCATCGGCATTGCGGGTTTCAAGGACGCGCTGGAATGTGTCCTTTGTACGGCCACTCTTGCAGATCTGCGTGTAACGGGCAAACTGAAAGTCCTGATCTGCCGTGCCCTCGCGCCAGGCCTTGGAGTCACGAATCGCCTGCCGACAGATAAGGTTGGCCCGGCGCTGCGGATTAAGTGCATAGTCGCGGATAAGGTCGCCGTAACCTTGGACCTGCTCAACATACTTTGCAACGGACTGCGTTTGGGCCTGTGTGCGGCGCATACCCTCGCGGCGGCCGTCCATTTGCCGGTCAAACACGCGGAGTCGGTCGCGCACAAATCGCTGTAGGGTTTGTTGGTCGGCCTGCAACTGTCCCTGACTGCGCCCGCCGCCGGTAACAAACGCAGAATCGTCGGGTGTCAGCCGGATAAACCGATTGCGAGCCTCACTTTGTGCCCGAAACACGCGCATATCGGGGTCAACATTGATGCCGCGCGGGTCCGCATTCTCCGGCCCGGCGAAACCCAAGAACAACTCCGGGCGGTCAACATCCTCGCAACCGCGGTGTCCATAATAGTGGTGCTGGAGCAGGCCCTTTGACCGATTCACGGCGCCGCGGGACTCCTCGTGGGCAAGCTGCGCGGTGTCCGGTCCCCAGTCAGTCAGCGTTCCACGGGCATAATTATCGTAAAGGTCCTCGTCCGGCCCGGCATTTGTCTCCTCGTATTTGGCCCGGGTAAGGAGATCATCCGGACCATTGCCATACTCCATGCCGTCGGAGTCCTCATAGCGGATCCGCGACGGGGTAACCCGCGGAATGCTACGGTTTAGCCGAGTTTCGTTACTTGACATGGCAACCTATATATAACTGACTGAGATCTACAAGTGACAAAAATATATGAATGGTGTCGACAACATTATCATGTTGTCTCCTAATAACATGGATCCAGTATTTCCGCTCGAGATCTTTCTCCATATCGCGATGCAGACCCCATCAGCGTTTATGCTGATCAGCCGGCTCAGCGTGGACCTGCGCGATATGCTGCGAGATCCAGTAATACAGGATCGGGCAAAGGCCGCGTTTGTGCGCATTATACAAACAATGGACGCAATAAACAATCGTGTGGTCTTTCGACAATTACCGAACGGCACACTACATGGTCAGCTCACGCGGTCTGCATATGGTGTACCATACGAATCAACAAGATACATTAATGGCAAAAAACACGGAAACAGCATCATTTGGTACCCTAGCGGTGCGGTCTACACCGTATCGGAGTACTCCGATAGTCAACTGCATGGCCGGCACACAGTTTACTATGAAAACGGGTCTCCGATGGAGTCAATAACCTACGACCGCGGATACAAACACGGGATAAAACGCGAGTACCTTGAGAATGGGACTGTGTGGCGCGAAACAGTCTATGTGTATAACATACGCAAGGAGGAAAGAACGTATAACGGCAGTGGCAAATTGATTAGCGCAAGGGTCCTACGTTACAATTGAAATGACCCAGCGGTTATTACCCAGCTATGTCACTATTGCAACTGATCGAGGACGCTCACACTGCCCGCAGTGACCCAGGGCATGTGTACACCGAACCAGTAAATGACTGGATCTCGCGGTTTGTCAATGAGGTTATACGTACAAACCACAAGCCGGAGATTATCCTCCGTGGATACACGCGAAGGGATGACGTTGACCGCGTGATCGTGGAACCAAATGGTGATTGGCGCTTTTACGATGATGACTCCTATGAGGGCGAATCGTCACGCGTAACGTTTGCTTACGAACCAGTTCGGACTCGTGTTACAGTCCGTGCGAGTTGGGGCTCACCTGATGCTGTAATGTTTAACTTTGACCCTGAAGGCGAGATGGTCGCGTTGGGTATCCGCTATGGTTAATCCGCGTTTTTTGTATGTAGATACACACAATTGAACTATCCCAGCTGTTAATACTCGTCAGCTATGTCAGACTGGTTATCACTCCTTTCAGCCAAGATCCTAAGTACCTTTCGCTCGCCGGAGACCATCCTCAATGACTGGCATGCGGACTGCGGTGTGAAACGTACGTCCGTCCGCGTTGACGCTGATGGCAATTGGCATCGGTTGGACGCCGGGGATTCCTCCGAGGAGAACCCTGCCCTGAATGTGATTATCACTGTCAAGAGGTCAATCATTGTCGGCATCGCCGTACGCGATGATGACAACCAACACATAGCCGGCTTCGTCTTCTACTCCGACGGTAACCTTATGGATTACAATATAAAAGATTGGGGTCAACTAACCATATCCGACTCTCATATTCGTATGCAGTTTGTTACAAGCAAAATGGAACGTGTCGAACTGGAGGTGAATTTGCACAAGGGCCCCGACAACTCCGCAATAATCTGGGGACCAGAGGAACCCACCGGGCCGATCCCATACGAATGGTTGGTTGGCCGAAGCATTGTCCGTAATATCAGCCCTGAGTTGGTGCGCTTGA
This sequence comes from uncultured Flavipsychrobacter sp., assembly GCA_964652995.1. Classification (GTDB taxonomy): domain Bacteria; phylum Bacteroidota; class Bacteroidia; order Chitinophagales; family Chitinophagaceae; genus Nemorincola. The sequence continues at coordinate 217,378 of CAZZCR010000001.1, forward strand.
TTCCAGCGCGCGTTTATGGCAACGGAATTCCATCCAAACTACGCCTATATGATAAGCTGCATCATAACATACTTATCTGGCCGGAATTTCATTACTTTGCGGAGAAGACGCCTGACGGAGAGATCCAAACAACCACATATTACAAGCACACGCCCGGGACTGAGTTGGTTGTTGACAAATGGGACAGATTGACAATGGGCAAGATGGACGGCGATCAGTTTACTCTCAAGGAAAGCAGTACACGCGATGACATTATAACAATCGTCAGCGCCGAATGCGGTACCCAAACGGAGATAACCTATGGCAAGGTTACCGTTACGCGATATGACGGCAAAAAGAGTGACTTTATACTGTCGCAGTACTATCACGGTGTCCTGCGCCAGGAGGGCTCAATCAACCCACTGCGTACCGTCCGCTATGACCAGGAGGGCCGCCGACATGGCCTGTGCATCGAGGATGGCGCGAGCCGGGTGTATAATCACGGAGTCTAGATCGCTTTTTTTAGGATTAAACCACCAGTTTTAACCATAAAAATCTATATGAATATACCCCGCCAACATACACAATGAACTCCTATAAGTTTGCCGCGGCGGTATACCGAGTCTCTGGCCGGGTGGATTATGTTGACCAGGCCATCCGCACATACCGTGGATGTGTCAGCTATGACGCAGAAACGGGCGAAACCATAATGCACATGGCCGTGCGCAGCGGCGACGTAGCCACGATCCAACTCATCCTAAACAAACTACCTTTTGCCGCGCTCAGTTATAACAAAGATGGCACGCGCGCGATATCCTATGTAACTGATCTGATAAACAATTACACTGATGGCGGACAGGTTGCATCCCGCGCGGCCATGCGCGTCGCTAACGACATACTCTATCGCATGGTGCGCAGTATTGTCTCCGCCGACATGCCGCGGCGGTGTTACGCTCTTGAAATTTGTATTTGCAGCGCGATAGTCTATGTAAACGAAGTTTGGACGCGCACTGCATCTACTGCAATTATTACACAGGCACTAATAGACTATGCACCAGAGTATAAGTTATCATCACAGGCGACGGCGGATGAGCGCGATCTCGGCATAGCACTCCACGTTTACACCAAACCTGAATGGGCCTACGACGTCAAGAATCGCAAAGTACGGGCAATGCTTACCCCGGATATTTGCGATCACAGCAAACTAGTTCGCCTGCCGTTCAATGCAAAGAACAAGAATGAATCGCCGGCGTGTATCAGGGCAAAGGCAGCCGCAGCGGCAGTACTCGACGATGACGAGATTGTACCCAACGGACGGCTTCTTAACGTATATGGATCGGACCCGATCATGCGTGCGTGGAATTACACACATGAGCTCCGTTGGGGCGAACTTGCGGATATAATGGAGAGCGATGCTGAAATCCCCCGGAGTTACGACGAGTCGTGGATAATTGTAACGGTTTGTCAAAACTGCCGCCCGCCAGAGTCAGTGCGAATCCTGCGGGCAGCATTACATCGTTGGCCGCAACTGAATGCACGGGAATTGTCATCGTGGATCACAAGACGCGACGAGGTTGAGATTGACCTGCTGTTGGAAATCGCGCCGCGCCAACCGTGTATCCGCGATATATTTGAGTGGGCCGAGTATGAAATATGCGCGGCAATATGTCGCGAACATTGGGAAACATCCCGCCCGCACTATATGAGGCTGGAAGCACTGCAGCAGCTGTACATAAATTGCGCGTCTGCATAGTGTGAACATCATGTATACGCTATGTACAGTGCGCATAGTGTGAACATCGTGCATATTTTGTACACAAAATGTGTTATAGTATCACCGGATGCGCTTAATGGAATGGTGTACCACGTCACAATGACCACAGAAACCTGATGTTGTAACCCTCACTGGAGTCAACGTGTAAACTGTTGGTCCAGACATGTTGTGTCGGTACACAACATCAAGGTAACCGACATTGCCACTAACGATGCCGTCTTCATACTGGAGATCGTACAACCAACCGTCCAATAATGCCTGCCAAGCGCTCCCTTCGGAGTAAATAGTGAATACGCTAATGTAATCCATATATTCCACAGTGATTTCGTAATTATGGCGTCTCATTGCGCTCCACATCGAAAGGCGAATGCGATATGCCAGGTCTTCAATGATCGCCAACTGCGATTCGACATGGAATAGGCTACTCGTCAGATTGCGGTCATTGACTTCGCCGTATTCTTTCTCAAAGAATGCTCGGCTACGCGTTTTGGCTAATTCATTGTCAAGCACTGATGCAATACTGGCCAGTGAGGTCAGGTCAGCCTCAATATCCCCAGCGACGGATTCAACGTCGGCCGCGCCGAGTTTCTCAGGCGGATTCATTGTGGTTAGCTATGGATTAACCCTTAACTACCTGGACCAATCTAGTTAACCCTTAACTACCTGGACCAATCTAGTTAACCCTTAACTACCTGGACCAATCTAGTTAACTAGCGGCGGGTTTCACTTTTACATGCTCGGATGTCAAAAAATGAATTAACCAGTGTGTTGATATACGTTAATTGCCCAAACATGCAGTCAGTCCGGTATTCATCGTATGGTGGACTTGTCACGGAAATCCGACAAGAGCTACCAGTAGGTGTCCGCCATGGTGTGTCCATGATGTACTTTCAAGGACAGGCGTGTAGAAGATCAGTGTGGAAACATGGTGTGCGACATGGCCTTGAAGAGTCATGGTATACCAATGGTCGTCTCTGTGAGCGGGCAGTATGGGTTAATGGCAAGCGTCATGGCCTATTTGAAGGCTGGCACTACAACGGCAATCCGATGCATCAGTCAGAATGGGCTGGCGGTGAATTACACGGCAAAACATCCGAATGGGACATGAATGGCCAGCACAAAATTACAACAGTTTGGAATAATGGCCAGTGGGTTGCATAATGGCTGGTGAGTTGCACAATACTCTTTTTGTGCGAGTTGATGGCTCAAATTTTATCCCAAAACCGAGTTTTTAGAGTAAAAACCATATGAAATATACCCGCCAACATACACAATGAGTTCCTATAGGTTTGCGGCAACAGTGTACCGGATCTCGGGCCGGACGGAGTATGTTGACCAGGCGATACGCACCCCGCGCGGATGTGTTAGTTATGATGCAGAGACAGGAGAAACCATTATGCATATGGCGGTGCGTAACGGTGATATTGCGACTATACAGACCATACTGGACACCATCCCCGATGCATCTGTTATAATGGACCGGGACGGCGTCCGGGCTATGTCCATCGTGACCGACCTTATTGTGTATCTGTCCGGTCTGCGTACCAGCCTTTCTGTAAACGCTGCCATCTACTTTGCGATCGACATACTCCGTCGAATGATCATTAGTATTATCGCCGGGTGTTCAAACTACCGAACATGGTTGCTTACAACGTGCATCCAGTGCTCCACGAATCATACCAGTACTGTGACTGCGGCTAGTGGTGTCGTAACCCAAATTATAGCAGATTATGCCAAAACATATGCGCCACCAACCCATCATGACATTACAACTACGGAGCGCGTCCTTTGCTCGACGATGGCGATATACGCGGCATTTGGCGCAGGCAATACACAAATGGTGGCCGAACTTATGCGCAACACCCGCGACAGGGTTGTGTTGGATGCATTAACGCCAGAAATTCTAGCAGGACAAAGCCTGGATACGATCCACGTGCTACAGGGCAGGGCCAAACTGCGTGGACAAAAACGCGACCAGCAGTCGTTATACAGCATGGCTAAGTCCGCCGCGGAGTTTGTGTTTGATGACGTTGCATGTGCGCCGCGAGTCAATGTATTTGGTCTACAGGAGTGTATGACTGCATGGAATTACGCGCATGAATACCGATGGAGAAAACTTGCCGATGTGCTTGAACGCACTGGACACATTCCGCGCTATCATAAAAAGTCCTGGTTAATCTCAATTATTTGCAAAATGTGCCGCGCGCCGGAATCCGGCCGCATCCTACGGGCGCTATTGCATCGTTGGCCAAATCTAAACAGCGAAGAATTGACCGCATGGATGACTTCGCGCAACGAAGACGAGTGCGCGTTACTCTTGGATTACGGTCAGATAAGTAGGGAGGATTTTACGTCTATTGAGCGCAACTTATGCGAATCGATATGTCGCGAACATTGGGATATCCGCCAGATACAATACGCACGGATGCGGATACTGCTGCGCCTGGCCGGCCTCACACCGTGAGTGTTTTTTGCACGTAAATATACAAAATTGAACTCTATCATGCGTTACAAACACCACTTACCCTATATAATGAACACGCGAGCTATTGCAGACGGTCGGACTTTTATTAACCATTCTTAACCACATTAAAAACTACAGATCGACTCTTTTTGTAGTTGGCGCGCGTAAGTCTCGATTGATTTTCGCATTGAAGTGTTGTGTCAGATCTATTATCGAAGCGAATTAAGTAGCTGTGCTATCGATCATGGAGGACAGGCCGCCTGACATAGCGATCAGTAAGCTACACGCTTGTCAGTACACCGTTGATCCGCTCAATAAGCCGTTCTGGAATGACAAATGCGCCGAATACTCCACTAACTTACCGTTGCAGATCATTCCTGGAAAACAGGCGGCGACGACTTACAGGACAACAGCAGAATGGAATGATTCACTGTTGAACCCGCGAGTTTATCATAATAGTCCGAGTGATGTGAAGATTACCGCTCAATCACTGGCCGATCTTCCCATCAGCAATAAGTCTGTGGATTCTGATACTATGATCCGTACTGCTTCGTTTCGAATGAAATTATCTCCGCAAATGCGATCCATTTATAAGCGGTGGATGAATGTTACGCGACACGTTTATAATGCTGCGATTGATGTCTTTCGCCTTGATCGGAAAGCAGGCACATTCACGGTTCGTGACAATCTAAAGTATGGTCAATTTGCGAAGATGATTGAGGAGTGTACTTTCCCGATCGAAGCATTTACTCAGGCTGTCTGTGAGGCTAAGCGCACAGTCATGGGAGGCGGAGATATCAAGCAACGCAAATGCGACGACTTAACTTCTACAATGTACGCTGATGGCATTCGTGACGGAGTGATTTATCCGATTAATATGTCTCGCGAACTGCAGAAGGTTATTCCTCTCGATGCGAATATCAGTCGTACAGCTGCGCTTAAGGCTCAGAAGAAAGTCATTGACAACATGATCAAAGCATCAAAGGTTAACCACGGTACGGATCGTAGGCTTTGCAAAGTTACGTTTAATCGCAGATGTGGAAAGTTTACTGTGCAAATCCCGGCCGAAGAGAATCGCTTTCCGCCTCACCAATCAAAACTGGATGAAGTTGTTGCGGTTGATCCGGGAGTCCGTACCATTGCGACGTTTTACTCAGAACATTATCATGGTTATCTCGGTGAAGATTGGTATCGTCGCACAGTGCACTTGAAAGAAAAGGCAGATCATATCGCTAAACAGGCTGGACAATGCGACAAATTTTACACCAAACACAGGCTGCGTAAGCGTGCAGCACTTATTAATCAGAAAGTTACGAACCGCATAACGAATATGCAGCACCAAACTGCAGCGTTTCTTGCAAAGAACTTTCAAGTTATCCTATTGCCTGATATGGAAGTAGACAACATGATTAGAGCCGACAAACTCCCTCCGTCAGTCTCTAGAGTCATTCGTCTCAGCTCTCAATATAGATTCAGGCAGATAATGATCCAAAAGGCCGAAAAATACTCAGCCAATGTCATTCTGTGTAAGGAATATCACACTAGTCGTACATGTACTAGGTGCGGGTCCGACAAGATTGACTTAGGCTCGAGTAAAACGTATCAATGCGCTAAGTGTGGGCTTTGCGTAGATCGTGACTATAACGGTGCTCGGAACATTATGTTGAAACATTTAACGTTGAGGGGCGACGGACCCTCCACTGGCCGTAAAAAGCTGGTGCGATCGAGGCTTTCCCTTAAAAAAGGAAAGCCTGCTCCATGATTAGAATGGCTGATGTCTTAGGCTTTTGCTTAAGAATAGGTAGAAAAAGCCGATCGGAATCCGAGATAGGCGTCTATCATTTGACCCGAGCACTTCTATATCTCATCATTTGCGTTGTTGGGGTGCTGTAAATGAGTTTAGACAAGAACATCCGGAGGGTGTCCGCCATGGCGTGACTACGGTATACTTTCACGGGCGAGTGTGCATGAGATCAGTGTGGTAACACGATGTACAACACGGCCTGGAGGAATCCTGGCACTCCAATGGTCGGCTCAGTGGGCGAACGATATGGGTTAATGGTGCGCGCCATGGCATATCAGAGCACTGGTACGCTGATGGCCAACCCAGTGAACGTACAGTATCGGCCGCAAGATCTACGTGCCGGTCGGCACTGATCGCTATCGGGGCAGCCGTCCGGTCAACGTTATCTGGGACAATACCGCATCAGAGTATGTACCCCCGCCGGAATGTGACCAGATGAGGTTTGCACTGCGCAATCATCGCCTGCAGGATGAGTGCTGCGGCCTCCCGGTGTCCAACGAGGAATACGCTGTCCCTGCACCTCGCTACACTGTGTATCGTGCATCGTACGTCAACGTGATTTACGTTTGATGAGGACTCACTTTTGTAACATAAACCCCTGCCGCCATCGGTTTGTGTGTTACAAATTCCATTTGAATTACACTACACTTTAAGGTGTTGCTAGGTGGCAACGCCAGCGGATTGTACATGGGTTCGATTCCCATTGGTGGTTTATCTCGTCGCCTTCTGAGATTGTTGACTGCACCACTATAGCTTAATGGCAAAGCAAATCTGCACATTTTTTGACACTACGATACACAAAAAATATCCCACTTCTTTACGCCTTAATCGTGTTCATCTCCGCATCGACAGGGTCAGGTACTCCGGCGGCCCTGGCCGGTGCGGGCACCTCAATCGGCGCGGATGCAGGCTTTAGTGTTGGCGCAACAAATCCCTCGGGCTCGACGTTTGTAGCCCCTGACAGAATGTAAAGCCCGGCGAATGTAAGCACAGTAATCTTGCTTACAAACAGTACCATTGCCTCCACGGGCGTCATGTCACCGATCCCGGGAATATGCACTGGCGTGTTATACAACGACTGCATTGCCTTGCTGACGATTTTGCTACCAAACCCCGTACTACTAACCATACTAAGAAACTGTGAACCAACAAACACCGCGCCAGCAACCGGGAGCATAAGTACCGGCTGCAGGAGTAGCAGCGTTGCCGCAACCCCCGTGAGTACCGCACTGCGGCCGACGAGTTTGCCGGCCGACGCAAGCCATCCGTCCTTGCCATTATGCAACACATATGTTTCAATAAGCTTGATTGCGTATGTCGCGGCCTCACCCAACTGTGCTGGTGACTGGATAAACTCTCGGGCTGTCTTTGGTAGGGCATTGTAAAGTGCCCTGACAATCCAAAACACACTCGTTGAACCCGTACGGATCGCGAGAATAGCCATTTCTGACAGACCCCAACCGACGGTACCGGCATCATCGGGCACGGCCATTGAAATCGCGGTACCGAGCATTGAAAGCAGCCACTCAATCGTTTGGGCATAAAGGCCGCGGATTTGCTCAAATGCCGCGGATGACGGCCCGCCGAGATCGCGCACAATCGCGTCCATACCGTCGCGGATGCCGTCAACACCGTTGGCAAAGTCCAAGTCATAGATCCGGCGCATTGTCTTTGAGTAGTCGGCGCTGTCAGAGAGAAAGGTGGCGGCAATTTGACCCATGTAAAGTGCGGCATCCAGTACCACGAGAAAGATCTCAACGATCGTGTCACCGGCCATCCCGCCCGACGCTGCAATGCCAACGCCCGCAAGCGCGGACTTAAGCCCATTCTTTGCGTTGCGCATAATATCGCGCATGTAGATCTTTAACTTGGGCACATCTGCGGAGCCTGTTACGGCAGTAAGAGCATTGTTAGCAGTGTTAGCACTGCGAGCACTGCGAGCATAGTCAACATAAACACCAACAATCGCCGCGATTGCAAAGGCTAATACCGTCAGCACCACGCCGACTCGCGCGCCAACCGCGTAAAGGTAAACAATAATAAGGATTACCACAAGTATCACACATAGCGCTAAATTGCCCATTTCGGGATTGGCCGGAATTACAGTACAATGCCGACTGTTACTCTAGATATCGACAATCGCGAGGGCCTCGTGTTAGCACACGCGGATGAGTTGTCCTCTATATCATGGCAGAAAAAACAATTAACCATCGGCGATTATATTGTCCGCAGCGATGACAACATCCTTGCAGTTATTGAGCGCAAATCCCTTGAGGACTTTGGTGCGTCAATAAAGGATTCTCGTCATAACAACAAGGATAAGATGATTGGCCTGCGCGCCAAAACCGGATGTCGCGTGTTTTACTTTGTTGAATGCGGCAAGTCAATCCCTAATGACGACACGAAAAAGTATGCAAACATCCCGTTTGGCCATATCCGGTCGGCAATCTATCACCTGATGATGCGCGACAATATCATGGTTGTTTGGACGATCGGTACGCTCGGCACGGCACGCGAGCTTGTGAAGTTTGTACAGTCCACTGAGCGACTTCTACAAAAGGTTGGTGACAGTAGCTTTCTGCAGCAGGCGGACGAGGAAACCCCGCCGGCTCCGATCGACCTTGCCGAATTGACCACGCGCGTCGAGAAGGCCGACATTGATGTTGTACGCGAGATGTGGGCCAAATTCCGCGGCATTACAACCGAGAACGCCGATGACTTTATTGCAAAGTGGTCCGTCGGCGACATTGTTTGCGGCCGGATCCCGCGCGAAGAAATCCGTGCAATGCGCACATCCAACCGCCGACCAGTCTCATCACTGGTTTTCAACGCACTTTGCTCGGTCAGCCCAGGTGACGAGGCCAAACTACTTGCATGCGTCCCGGGGATCTCCGCCAAGTCCGCCGGAGATCTGCTCCGCGGCCGAACTCTCGCCGCCATTCTGCAGTCTCCGGTGGAGATTGTACAGTGTTACACAACGGGAAAACTCGGTACAAAACTCGGCGAATCCCGCGCGGCTCGAGTGTTGTCACTGTTTGGATTCCGCGCCGGCACTCCCGGCGACATCGTCAGTGAGCCCGGACACGTGTTGGTTGGTGTAGTTAACGTAGCCAGCGTACCAGGCACGCAGGCTACTACAACGGACGATGACGCGATCACAATCCGCGCGGATCCGCCCGTTGAGGTTACGGCCGAGCCCATTGACATTATTGTTGACGCGCCGGCATCCTCCGCGGATACGCAAAATGTTGACGCGCCGTTGCAACGACAGCCGGCAAGGCGCAAAACAGCGCGTCCCGTGGGTGGCCCCGCAGTCAAGCCCAAGCCGCGTGGACCGCCACGCAGAAAAAAGGTTGGTGATGAATGAGTGCACCATGACAAACGGTGTAACTACATTAGCAATATAAAACAAACCACCTTTTTTCGCACATCAATATTCACTACACTTGCTCCGCACACCATGGGCAATAAGATTACCCGTGGCAAGACCGTAAAACACGGTGCTACGGACGAGGAAATCCGCGAGTTTATGACTCATGTCCGACCTCTAGACTTACTTGTGTTTCGCGGCAGCGAGATCTTTTCTAAGACAATCCGCGTGCTGGAGACCGCGGTAACGGGATCCGGTGAAATCTCACATGTTGAGATGTGTATCACGCGCGAACTGTGCCCATCTATTGGGCCGCTAAAGGCAAAATCCAAGGGTACTCTCGACGGTGACCGTACGCTCCTTAGTTGGGGTTCAACTGCGTCCGGTCCGCTTAACGATGGTGTCCCTAATGCCGAGACAGGCAAGTCTAAGTTTGGCGTACAGATCCGTATCCTGTATGACCTTGTCAAAAATTATCTCCAGTCGCCTGATGCCAATGTCGGCGTGTGTCGCCTGCATGAGAACCCCGCGGTACAACTGCCGCGCGAGCCCCTGGAGGACTTTCTCCTGCGCCGCCAACGGCTGGTCGCGCGCCTTACGAAGGCATACGCAGACTATAACGGCACCACATACGATGCAAACGCACTGTCATTACTTAGCGCACTGTTTCCGCAACTGCGCGGTATCCATAACGCCACAACACCGGTTACGGCAAAGTTCTTTAACATGAACAAGTGGTTGTTTTGCAGTGAGTTTGTTGCGCGGGTGTATATCGACATCGGTGTGATCACTGACGCAACCGATGGCAAGACTGATGGTCAGACCCTAAAGGCCGAGCATGTACTCCCGGTGGACTTTATCGGGTTTGACACCGACCCGAACGGCATTCGGGTGTCAATTTGCGACAAACCGATCTGGATTAAACCCATGGCCGGGTATAAGCGCTCAGCCCTCGAGCGTATGGGCACTGTTGTACATAATACGATTCCACTTGCGTCACTCGTGCTATCTTACCCGTCGGCCGCGACATTTGCACCATCCCCCAGCGCTCGCCAACTTACGGCCTCATCTGCCAGCTCGCACAGTCGCAGCGACAGCAGCGCATCCAGCGCAGACAGCGCATCTACGGCATCCAGCGCAGACAGTGCATCCAGTGTGCCGGCGGAATCACCATCACCCGCGTTTACGGACAGCGCACCCTCGCCGCCGAGTTCACCTGCTGACGCGCCTGCTGATGCACCTGCTGATGCACCTGCTGACGCGCCTGCTGATGCACCTGCTGATGCACCTGTGCAAGCTGATATGTCAGCTGATAGCATTCCTGCGCCTGTGTCAGTTGATGCCACTGTTGAGTCAGTGTCTACAGATTCGCCCGCCGAGAAGGCACCCGAAACAGTTGCTGCACTAGCAGCCGCAGCGGCAGCACTCCCGCGGGACTGTAGTGACTCACAGTGCGATGGTTCGGCCGATGAAATATCCGGTGGTGAGTTTCGCCCAGCGACCGCCCGTCCAATTGTCAGTGACTCTGCTGCAATTATTATCCAGGACGCTAAGCCAAAAAAGATTGGCAAACTTCGTAAGTTGATTGCCCGTGGTAAGTAGATAACGCTGCGTTCGCTGCGTTCATAGACACTATTTTTTGATTAACCCAGACCAAGGTTGTCGCCGACGTGCAGGTTAACCTCACCATCCATGTCAAATGCATCCGTGGAGAATGCCTTGTCCCGCGCGACCGAGTCCTCCTGCTCGGGATCAAAGTTTTCCACAGTGTCTGGCATATCACGATTTCCATAGATAATCGACCAGTTAAATGGCTTCCTCTCAGTGTAAAGCTCCTGTTGCTGTACAGTTTCGCGTATCTGCGACTGTACAAACTCATGACACAGACTCTGAGTTTCAGGATCCGGGTGGTTGTATATCGCCAACAGTCGACTACACCACTCCTGAATGCACATACTGACAATGCGGTCCGGTGTTTCATGCCAGTAAAAGTGGGTGTAAAGCCCTAAATACCCGGCGCCAACATCTGGCAGGCTGGCAAGGGCCGTACGAGCGGTCTTTCCGACAATCTCCGTTGTGTATGGCGTGTGCGATCGGATGTGGTTGTAATTGCGAATGCGACCCCACGCGGCAATCATACTCACAACAATGGCGTTAACTACAGCGACGCGCGTGTCATCACGGTGTGAAACCGCGACAGGAGTATATGTGCCGTTGTTGATGTTTTCCACGTTTACGCCCTCGTAGGATCCGAATGTTTGGATCATTCGCGGGTGGATATTACCGATCTTTGCAATCGCAGTGATATCTGAGAACCGCTCTGTCCATTCAGGGCCTTCGGCTGGCTGTTGTGGCTCCGGCTGTGCGCTGGTTTCGGCCCGTCGGTAAACATATTGCGCACGCTCCTGCAGATAGTGATCCTTCCACTTTCTGTAGTAGTTTAACCGGTCAGTTTGGCTCGCGGCGACGTTCAGTCCACATTTTGTGCACGGTGACCCCTCATGAATTCCACCCTTTAGGCACCGTTGCTCATAGAAACGGTAAAACGCGGCAACATCAATATTCGCGGCGATTGCCCGTTCGATGCGCTCTGCCGACAGTTTGTCCGCAACGGATAACTCCGCCCCGCACTTGCTACACACGCGATCGGTAACCGCCGCGCGAATACCCGCGGGTGCCCGTTCGGCGCGTTCGGCCGGTGTCCAGCGCAAGATATCACCGACTGTATAGGCAGAATCGCCAATCTTCCACATGTCCCACACGTGCGGGTGTCCATCCTCATCATACACGCGGCCGATGTGCGACACGCGGCCGGAAAACCGCCAATTATGTTCGATCGGCGAGTCGCCACCACCCAGCGTGCATGTGCGCAGATTCGCCCGGCGGCGCGGCAAATTCCACTCGGCTGACTCGGCAGCAAATGGGAGGTCAGTTTCCCACTGGATAATCCCGTCCTCATCTGCGCGAAATCGGTGTCCGCCAGCCTTAACCCCCTCCATAAACCACTTATACAGCATCTGCATATACTTTGTCCTGTACACCGTAGACACCGAACGTGCCCCTTCATAGACTGTTTTGCCGGACTTTTGCGCCCCCTTCATTACTGCCGCGGGGCCTTCGCCCATAATCCCGATGAACGTGTCCTTGCCCGTAGCCTCACCAATCCACCAGTAAATCGGGTCACTCCGAATTCGCGAGGCAAACTCCTCGGGGGTTTCCACGGCCTCGGCCTCGGGCGAAATACCGACTTCACCAAATGCCGCAATACCCAGCGCGATTCTGTCGCGAATGACTGTCTTGGTAATGCCCGGAATGTCGCGCAGGACAATGGTCTTTGTTGTCATAACCAGCCCCGCGACATAGTCAATTAGTTCGGGAACTTTGCGGAGTTTTGGCGCCTTTTCAAAGTACATATCGCGGTTTCGCGCAACAAGTTGTACGAGTTTGGCGCCGATAATCATTGAAATGTATGCATTACACCGCTGGGCAATATCACCCTGTGTAAGACTGCGCGTGTGTCGCAACTCGGCATCAATGCGCACTGCGTATGGATAAACAACGTCGCGAATTTGCAGGAGCAGATCACCGACATCCACCGGCTGGTTAAACCGGACCGCGCCAATAAGCTGCGCGGCCTCCACGTAAACGGCGCGGCGCAAGTCATCATTAAGCTCGTCACGACTGCGGATATCCTCGCCAAGGTCAAACTGTGTAAACATCACCTCGTGACAGATCTTGCACTTTTGCGCGCCCGGGTCACTCGCCGGGTCGACATAGTCAGTCAACCTGTCACGAATCTCGCGCGCGGACGAACCAATACTGCTCATGCGCACATAGTCCACATAGTGCGGACACGCCAGTGGAAACCCGCACACGGTGCACTCAATCATCCGCTTGCCACCCTTTAGCGCGGCCGGGTCAACATACTTTGCGCTAAGGGCCATCCACGCGGCCTTCTTTGCGGCAAGTGACGGGGCCTTACGAAACTCGCGATACTTTTCAAGATGCCCACACTTGTTTTCGATTGCCGCGCGCAAATACTTTACTTCGGCCGCGTATTCCGTGTCCAGGCTGACCATCTCGGCCTTGGACAGCATACCAGCGAGCATTGTTTCATTCTCAGCGCGCAGGACAACCGCGTATCGACTCGGTGACAGGATCTTGCGCAGGAGTTCCATACGGAGGGCAAACTTCTCGCGCAGGGCAAACTTCTCGCGCTCGGCAACGGCCCGGGCCGCATCCTTTTGTGCAATCTCCACGGCCGAGTCAAACAAGGCCCGCGTCCGCGAACTGTCGGCGCCGGTAAACAACGCCGAAATGTAGGCCGGAAACAGTCCGTAACTGGTGAATTCAGCGAGGTAATTAGGGTAAATCGGTGTAATTTTGCCAAATCCGGCGGCCGTAAGCTCCATAAATGGTGTCATCGCAATAGTTTCCATCGGGGCCGGCGGCGAGTCATCAGGAAAATCCACAATAAGGCCGGCCGCGATGGCGGCGGATTCGCGTGAGAGTGGTTTTGTCAAGTCAGTGTAATGTGCGGCCGCAATCCCATTGCGATATGGCTCCAACATTGCGGCCGTCCGCACGTATTCTGTATTAGCACAGAGTACCGCCGCAATATCAGCGTATCCATCACTGATAGGCAAGTCAATGGGATCACCGCCGGTTGCGGCATTACCAACTCGGGTTGCGATAATGGCCGGCCACGGGCTAGGTTGAATGCGCAGTCCAATCGCCGCAATATGTGCATGACGAGCGGCAACATACCACTCGCCGTTGTAAAGATACCGCGCGGTTCGATTCAATGCAATAGTTTGGCCGCTTATTGCCTGTTGTTTGGCCGGCGTAATAACAACATTGGTTGCCTTTGCGGCAAATGGCTTAAACATCTTGATTGCTGCACCACCTGTAGCGGCAACAACACCCACGTTGCCCGTAGCGGCAACAACACCCACGTTGCCTGTAGTATTGTTACCACCACCGATTACATGCGCTGATTCGGCGCAGTCATGAGGTGCGCCACCTGTGGCGCCACCGATTACATGCGCGCCTGTCTTAGGCAAACCACTAGGTTCACCCGCGATGATTGTCAATTCGCGGTCGTCAGCGTTACCGACAAGCTCGCGGAGTGCGATGTCTGCCGACGCCGATGTAACCCCGGCAAGCACCTCACGGGTAATCCCCTTTGGTCGATCACGCTCGGCCCATACTGCCGAGATAAATCCGACAACATTGGCCCGGGACATTGGTGGCACACGATCCTTTACCTGGGATTCGACAGCCTCGGCATAAACACGCTCCAATTCATCGTTTGTAACCCTGAATTGGTCGTGGCCACTGGACGTATATTCCAGAACAGTAATTTCAGTCATATTCGAGCCCTAACGGCGCGATTTCCTTTTCTCTATGGTATGTACCTATAATTGAATTGAGAAAATGTGGACGATATAATCACTATAAGAAGGTCACCATGGATCTTCTCGAGGCTCTCCTTGCCGATATGCGCAGCAAAACGCACGCGTCTTCCGCCCAAGAGGCGTCGGACGTGCTTGGTTACTTTGACCGAGTCACCGGCGGAGCCTTCCTTGTGAATTTCAACATCCTTAAGCAGTCCCCGCGGCCATCAAAGATCCGTAATCACTATGCACTATTGACTGGCTGTCCGTCGGCTCGGCTTGTTATTACACAAAAGCCGGATTATGCTGGCCGCAAGACACGCATCCACCGCGTGCTGCACGGCGCGATCATTAGCTGGCCCGATTGGCGACTGATTTCGATTATGCCACAGGCAATGGACATGAAGCCTAACACAGAGTGGATTAAGCGCCATGCTTCTGAGTACACCGTTTACCCCGCCCGCGACGCAACGGTTGCAACCCTTTACTATGACTGCGACCAGTGGCGCGTATCCACGGCCCGCGGTATTGATGCATCTGGGTACACCTGGTTGGGTGACACAACTTACATGGAGGCGATCACAGAGCTGTGCGCGGCGTATCCGGACTTTAACATGGCGCGTCTTGTGAAGGGTCACTGTTATTCAGTGTCATTCCACCATCCTGCGTTTCACCCGCTCTCGGCCGAGCCGCCCGGAATTGAGCTTGTGCAAATTGTTGACGCCGCGAATCCCTCCGTCATCCTAACGGAGGACATTGGACTCCCTGTCGCACAGCCGGTCGATATTACTGTTGATGCCGCGATTGCAAAGTGTGATGCCGCACTGTCGGATTACGTTGCCGACAACGCTAACCGGTGCTTTGGGTACGTTTTCCGCCGCAAGACTGCCACGGCCGCGCCGGCCAAGAAGCCCGCTCAGCAGCGCGGACAAAAGGGCAAAACCGGCCCGCGCCCATCTGCCGCATGGAATGACTCCGGGTCCGATCCGCAGGAGTGTGATTACCTTGTGGAGAGCCGTCTCCTGCTGTTTATCCGCAAAACAATCTATGACTTACCGCGCGGCCCGGACAGTATCCGCCTGGAAACCCCGCGCGATCGCATCGAGTACTTTTGCCTGCGCGCGGCCCTCGGCGCCAATCAGGATGTAAAGAAACTGTTTATGCGCATCTTCCCGCAGTACACGGACAACTTTAGCCGATACACCGATCTGTTTGCGACTCTGCGCGACATGCTTATCGTGGCAATCGGGTGCAACGGTGGTGATGTCTCGGCGGGTCGCCCCGCAGCTGACACACCGCAGGGACACTTGGCAGCGTACCTTTACGATGGTATCCAACAGCATATGTTGAACATCAACAGCGCACAGACCGCATCGATCATTGACGACTATATCCAAAGCCAGGACCATATCAACGTTTACCACGCATACTGGCGCAACACTGGCGCAGCTGCGGCGGCCGCGGCAGCTGCACACTGAGCCATGAGTCACTTAACCAAATACAAATACCCCCAATACAACATTAATAAACGCTGGGTATTTTTTACCCATACAGCATTGTCATTACCATGGCCGACGAATCCCGCAGCGACGCCGCCGTGCGCCATTTCCGTTCTCGCGCCGCGCAGCCCAAGACCCTTGCGGCAGGTGCCGGTGCTAACCCCGTTCGGGCCGCCACTCCCCTCCAGGTGAACATTGTCTTTGACCACCCCGGATGCTCCTCCGACTACGGCCGCGTCGCCATGAGCGACCAGGTTGATGTTTCCCGATACAACTATGTCGGCACTTCTCAGTTGCCGCGCAGCTGCCTCTCTGCTAAGCGCCTGGGCTTCCAGTCGATGTGCGATGGCTTTCTTGACTAACCAGCGTTATGGGTGTATTTTTTGTACGTAAGTACGTAAGTACGTAAGTACGTAAGTACGTAAGTACGTAAGAACTACAAAAGTGAAATGACCAGCCCGTTACTATAGGACACTGACATGGACCACAGGTCTCGACTTTTGGAATTTTCTGATTGGCTCACGGTTGGTCATCACCGTATGGCCATTATGGAATCAGCACTCAATCACCGTGTCGTTGTCCGTGGTGGCATTCATACAACCGCCGCCCAGTTCAAAGGGATCATTACAGGATACATGCACGGACTCATTAGCGGCATACCGATGCGTTCCAAAGTGTTCTTTGAAATCTGGGAAGATGACAATGTTGTTGATTTCGCCAATGTTGTCCTCGACGTACTTGGTCAGGCTGGTCGATACGACCTTGTTGATTTGGTGCGATTCTCCAGGTACGGGTTAAACTGGTACAAGAACTGGGAAGCTGACATTATTTGCGTACCGTCTCACGAAGCCCACGCTACTACATACGGCAATCAATTTACGGTCCGGTCAAGTACCTACCGTACTATGGAACAGCAACTCGACGAGATGATGCCAGAATTTATCGCGATGCGCGATCGTGGGCAATCGGCCGCAATATGGATCGAGGTCGACCATATCTCCTTGTTGGATGATCTCAAACATGTAGTTGCTAGGGCATTGGTGAAGCACAATGTCCGTCGTCTGACATGCTCTGTTAAGTTTTACCAGATATGCGAAACTGATTGCTCCAGTCAACCAGTTAAGTTTGCTAGTTACGCGGACTTTGCTAGACACGCCAGGAGGACCAGCGGCTCTCAATGGAAGTCACTGTGTAGCGACATTATCAATATTCGGGATATTCACGGCTCGTTTCAGAACAACATCCAATGTGCGCTGCAGACCCTACAACAGCGCGTTTTGGACAAACCCAGCTGCAAACATATCGCATGGATTGGTGTACCTAATTGGTGCCCCGATATCTCAACTGTCATTACGTTGATCCGATCAGAGATCAACGCGGATGATTACACCGGCTTGGAGGGTCGCATTCGCTACTATACCATTGGATAGGCCCTTGTTTTGTCCCCACTAGTGCATGCAACATATAAAAGTGAAATGGTCCGCCCGTTATTAAGACCCCACCTTACTACACTCCCTAACGATGGACGGCCCTATTCCAATGCCTCCCATTCCTATGGCTGTACCGCTCCGTGTCGATAATCGACCCGACATCCACGCACACAGAGAAATCATCAAGGGACAGATTGGTCACCACATTCTGACACGCGACGATCGCACTCCTGAGGATTACAAGACTGCCATTTGTGTGGCAGTCGACATGCTCATCGCCAGTAGGATAACCAGACTGTCCGTGGAAATCACTGAAGATGAGGATCTTTTCGATTACACTGTATTGATTACCGGACGCCTGACTCTTGCTCGCAAACTGGACCTTCGCGATTGCGTGTATTGCTCGCAATACGGAATCAAATGGCTCAAGGACTGGAACGTCGAGATTGTACGTGAACAGTCCCACGAAGCGCACAAAGCGAGACTCTTTGCTGGCGACATTACATTTACGCCAACGTACGGGAGCCCTGCAAGTGGTGTCGACTCAATCATTCGTGAGTTCCGTACGCGGTATGGACATTACAGTCTTGCCATGCTGTGGATCGAGGTCAAATACACATCGCTGGATTTCCTTAAGCGCTTCATTGCCATGGTACTTACCCGCATTGATGCACGTTACTTGACCCAAAATATTCGGTTCTTTACGGTCGGTGACGCTCAGTGAGCACGCTTTTGTGTCATAAAATTGAACACATCAACCCATTATATCACCATCAATGGCCAAGTTGGTTTGTGAGCTGGTGCTCCCCTATTGTGATCCACAGGACACAATCGTCCTGTCACGTACATCACACCACTGGCGCGCGACGGTTCGTAATGTTTACCTCCTGGGGGCGTTGCTTGGCGAACTTATACGAGTGGTCGCGGCCGATGGCTATAAACAGACAAAACTATATCAGATTGTGTCCTACATTGCGCATACCGCGGCCGCCCGCCGGTACGTCGGTGCTATCGACCCAGATTTCTATGATGTGCTAACCTACACAATTAATCGCGGTCTACCGCCACAAAAAATCTTTCCTGTGATGATCCTGATGTCACCAGTTGCGCAATGTATGTTGATTGCTGAAGACTATCGGTTGGAGTGCCGGCGCGACTACCTCACACTACGGATTGACGGCGCACACACGCTTATTGCGTGTGAATTCTACGACGGGTGTGGATTATGCGAACTAAACAATCCTTGGTATATCGATGCTAAACGGGTCAGTGATAACCGCAAATCTAGTGATAACGCACGAATTTACCTCTATGACAACACCACAGTGCATGTAGATACCGACCGCACACAGATTAAGTTGCGCCGCCGTATTAAGCACGAATGGTTGATCTCATTATCAACAATGATAACAATAGTCAGCTTTCTCATTGCGCTTGCGATACTGGTGTGCCTGGATGTCATAAACTGTCCGTATCTGTCAGTCGAGGTGATGACTCTAATGTTAGTGAGCGTGTTAACTTTCTTTACAGCAATCAACGCCGACTCCGGACTCAAACCGCCGCGGCCACAGACATACGTGTTTTCGTCATGATTTTTTGTGTTACAAATCCCTACCGCCACCGATTTGTGTTACAAATCCCTACTGTGGAGCCACGCCAAAATTGAACATGTTCCCATATTGTACACTGTACCATGACACAACTAGTCTGCGAATTGGTGCTCCCCTATTGCGACCCGCTGGACATTATTACGCTGTCCCGAGCGGCCCGAAGGTGGCGTGTGTTGTTGCGTAGTAGGCGCACTTTGCAATCACTACTGTCCGGAGTGTTGACATTGGCACGGGAAAGTGAGCCGCATTACCGGATTGTGTCACATATCGCCAACGTTGCAATTGCGCGCAGGTATGTGGGCGCTATTGATCTGGCTTTCTATGACGAGTTAACCTATGTAATAAACAGCCACATGTCTATGTCGCAGATCTTTCCGGCAATGTTGATGATGTCACCACATGCAGTGGGTATGCTACGGGAACAATATAATCTATTGTACTGGCAGAAATCGCTCATATTATCACACGACGGCGAACATTTTGAAATCGCACGGGTCACAATGATCATTGATGAGTTTGGGTGCATGGCGTGTTTGCTACCGTTTGGGGACCGCAGGACAACAGCAGTGTTTTTAGCGCCAAATGGACGGGTTTGCGTAACCGATTCGATTGAGAACATAGTATTGGGACGTAGGACGTGGGAACTCCATCACATGTTTGTCATTTGCTTTATGACAGCGATAGCCTTATGGTTAGGGTTGATAATTTTCAGTACGTGGATTTCTGCCAGCACGATAGTCTATGTTGCGGTAGTTATTCTCAGCACAACATCGGTACTTGCATTCGGAGTGGTTTATAACATCACGTACTGTAAACTCCCGACTGTGTTTGGAGCGTCGTATATGCCAAAAAATGAACTCGGTCCTTCCATAACACAACCATGCTACGGCTGGTCTGGGAGCTTGTCTCTCGACATCATTCTCTTCAAGACATCTTTCTGGTGTCGCGTGTTTGCCGACAATGGCGAGTATTGATACAGGACAACATCGAAGTTATCCTTGACTATAATACCCGGCCGCGGTCCAAACGCGCGCGACGTAAGGCAGCTCAACGCATTAGACAGTGCGCTATTATCGCGGTCGCACGAAGATACGTGTTTGCGATCGATCCGGTCCTGTATAATCGATTAACCTATGCGATCTACCGCCGAGTGCCTTCGGATGGAATCTACGATATGATGCTCGCTATGTCACCATATGCAATCGTATGCATGAATAGGTTAAACCTCGGGCGAGTTTACCATACATCAGAAGGGGCTCTGTACATGGACACGGTCCGCGGTAAGAAGCGGTTGGCTTACACAAATGGGAATGCAATAGTCAGTCCAAACACCAAAATGTTGGAATTCTCAGAAGTGTACATAGTATTTGGATCAGTTGCTGTCCGTGACGGTGATCGGGATCTGGTCCACCTACGCACACACTATTATACTGGTTTGGCGATCCTTGTAACGTACACTACACTAGTAGTTTCGTTCATAAAGTTGTTGATCGAGGAGTACACATGGACAACAACACACGCGGCAGTTACGATTCTACGCGTGTTGACAATGTACTTTATTATTAAGGTAGTACTCAGGGCGCCATCAAATTACAAGATTTAATTTTGTCCAAAAATGAACTGTCCTGTCGTTTTACACACAATGAACCGACTGATCTGCGAGCTGACCGCGCGGTACTGCCACCTCGGCGACGTACTCGCGCTGTCGCGCACATCTCACCACTGGCGCGTTGTGTTCCACAACTTGCATATAGTTGACTGGATCGTAAGTGAACAGTTTCGGCGCAGCGAAGACCCCGCTGTTTATGTACGAGTTGTACACGCGGCCGTAGCCCGCCGATACGCGCTTGCGATCGACCCCGAGCTGTATGACCGGTTAACCTATGCAATCAATCGCCGACTACAACCGCCCTACATATTCCCAGTGATGATTATAATGTCGCCCAACGCGGTCGCCCTGCTTAATATGCGCAGTAAGTGCACGGTCGGCGACCGTGACGTCGCATCCTATTTAGCCTATCCAGGATACAGCGGCGACAAGTATGAGATACGCAAGGGTAAACTCTATGTGTCCCGGCGCGGAGCCCGGTCAAAGTGTGCGATGGAGAGCAAATATGGGATAGTTGAACGCAACGCGCAATGGCGTATTGTGGCGTCGGGTAAGAAGATTGACAAACTACGCACAACTAATAGTCAGCTTTGTTCTGTATCAAACCATGTGACATCGTTACGGGTACGTGCCGCAGGACTGGGTATGACGGTCAGCATACGCGGCACGGAAAGGGCTAATGCCGTGCTTTATATGGCGATTGTCATTGTAAGTGCATGTATTCAGGTTTACATGACCACATGGACCCTAGTTTGTGCGATTGTGATAATAATCGCAACTATGGTAATTGGATACTGTCGACCACGCCCACGGTACGTTGTGGTCACATGCACTAACTGACCACGTTGTGGTTGTGGTCAACAGTACAGATTAACCCTCCAGTTTTGCCACGCGCTCCTGTAACGCCGCGATGGTTTCCTTTTGTTCCGTAATCAACGCATACAACATTCCAAGCTCAACCGCGACTGACTGTCCGTATTGCTTCCATATCTCGGCAACGTCAGATAGTGATATCTGTATAATATGCGACCCGGATATAAACACACCATACGTGATGACGCCATCCTTTACCTGTCGGACATATCCGCCGCGATAAAACCGCTCGGCCTTGGGAGTTTCCCCGCGTTTAAAGAACCTGATATGTGCGCCAGGCAGGATGTTTGACCACTTTGACGGGTCCACGCGAAAGTAACCCTCCAACATCGCGGCAATTTCCTCCTGAGTAAACTTGGGCGTACGTGAGCGCTTCCCAACGGGCTCATGGTGAGTCGCAACTGGAGTCACAACTGGAGTCGTCACGGTCGTTACTGGTGTTATTATGGGTGCTGACACAGTAGTTGGCACGGGTGTTGCCGCTGATGTCACTACAGGTGTTGGTATGGTAGTTACGGGTTTTGTAGGCTTTACGGCAGGTGTTACCGCAGGAGTTGACGTGGGCTTTGCAACTGGTGTTATGGTAACTGGCGTCGCGGCAACTGATGGCATAACAATCTTTGGTTTTTGTACAGGCGTGGGGACATTAAGTTGGGCTAATACGCTGTTTAGGTTGTCAAGTTCACGCAGATAGTCATCTTGTTTGGGTCCAACAACACGTGCGGGTGCCTGTACTTCGCGTACGGTGGGTGTATTATGTTGTTCACGTTGCACTTCACGCGGTGGCTCACGTTGCTCGCGCGGTGACTCACGTTGCTCGCGCGGTGACTCACGTTGCGGCTGCTGTTTAGGCACTTCACGCTGCGATTCGCGCTGCTCACGCTGCGATTCACGCTGCTCACGCTGCGATTCGCGCTGCACCAGTGGTGTCACTGGTTGCACAATCTGCGCTTTGTTTGCTTCGCGGGCGACTGCGCCACTTCGCGAACCCCATTCGCGCGGGGAATCCGGTTGTCGTATCACCGCCCGCGGGGTCAGGTTAAGTATAGACCCAAAGGAAACCTGCGGCGGAGACTTACCACTTGCCATAAGGGGACTACAGCCAATACACTACACCTGCAAACCTTGATATGACACAAAAAACGGTTTCAATAGGGTGGATTCTTAAATAGGCTTCTAGTACGCATCTTGGGTTGACACTCATCAAGATACCCTTTCCGAGAGTTGTCGGATGGTGTTATGATTACGTGATCCATAATCATAACGATGCGGGGGGCTCATCGCTGGTGGACGCGTTGGCCCGAACTTAGGGGAACTAATCCTTGTTCAGATTTTACATGGCTTAAAGACACTTCATAGTGCATTGCGGCACGCCGGCCCTCTAATAAGTCCCAGTCATGAAAGATTTGACAACGATGGTCAGAATTCGCGAGTCCAGTTATGCGGGATCTGTTGCGTCGTATGTGTTCGGTTAAGCGTGAAAGTAACACCTTATGATGTACCTGTATAGTTTAGAGGTATGCCTCGGATTTCGTCAGTAGTGGCCTATTGCTAGGCTCTTGCGCGCGAACTCGGAGTTTCTAAACCGTAGATACATGCAATGTCGGTGATCCACGTACGCTAATTATTCTCGACATCAAACTGTATACAGATGGTGGCAAAGTCGGATTCTGGCCGTTCGATACATCCGCGAATGGGTGGTCCACGGTGATCCAAATGGCTGAATTACGACAAGATTTGTTCGGTTGGTCTACGGCAGCGATGAGCCCATGACGGAGTGCCTACGCAACTCGTCGGGTTGTCTCGCCCCTATGCCGTTGAGATTTGTTGGCAAGATGTGTGCAGCACGTGAAACACGTACCGTGTGCAAATTGCGCTAAATTATTGCGGAGGTAGCCAAAGCCGCCTCGACGCCATGGGCGAAGTCCACCCCGATGTGAAGGTGAGAATGAGTGGCCGCAGGTGCGTATTTGTGGCATTGCGTGAATGCAAGCACGTTACCACAATAGAGGCTGTCGCTGTGCAGACTCAGCTCGGTTTCAGTCATCGTCGGTCCATTGTTGGGGATTGCTTTCCGTCGCAAATCCCCGCTAATGGGTTACCGGAATTAGCTGATGCTAGTTGTCGCCATTACTATCCCACAAGGGCTTAGTAACAGCAGTCACCCGCATCAATGCTACCTACATCATCGTATTCAGGGTCTGCTATGTAGGGACTGAGTGAGGGATCCGGTGAGAATCCCCCGCTTAGGCAGTGACTGGATAGGGGCAAATTCAATTTTATTTTACCCATAGGGGGCTATATTAGGGGGGTTATATACGCTTAGGCGCCATATATTCTAGCGATTACGATGGAGAAAAAGTCAGAATGGCGTCAGATTGTCGACCCCCTCTATAAGGTTGAATATTTGACTCTATTTGGCCTTAAGCCTGAGCAGGAAACCTACTTTGCGGACAAAAATATCCTGGATCATACTCCACTACACCTCTTTGACGACGTCATCCGCAGCGCGTTGCTACACTATGCCGCCCCGCGTACGGGTGTTGTACTTACAACTCTACGCATCAAGTTTGCCAAGGTCGACCTTATCTATGGTTACATCCACTCATACGGCGATCCTCTTGAGCCAAAGTTTTACAATATGGCAGGATCACTTATATCACAGGACGGAGAGTACCGCAAGGACCTTGTACCAATGCGCCAGATGAATGTATCACTTGAGGCGTTTCCACAGGTTTTTGGTGTACTTATTCCGCATATCAGCGGATTGATAAAGGATGGATTGATCACCGTAGAGTATGAGCACTTTCCCAAGGATTCCACGGTTAATCTCGGGCTTATACCTACATATGTACTTGCCGTTGCTTGGTTGAATGACTATTTTGCGACCGACATTGGCGTAGTTGACAAGCACCTTTATGGACAACGCGCGGAGATGACGCTACAATTCCCGGGCGCGTCTGCAATTTACTCGCAAATAAAGAACCTAAAAGGGTTGGGTATGGCGCAGTTTATCTCGTGCACAAAGTATCCTGACAGTCGTCCGGCCTCAACAAACTGTGGGCAAAAGCTTATCCCACTCCTACGCACTGAGATTGGCTTTCCATTCGACATTGTACAGCAGGTTTGGCGCGAGATTTACATTAATGAGGCAGTTTCAACCCTTATGATGAACAATATTGCGCTGGGATTTGCATTCACTGCGGGTTGGTACTATATTCGCGGCGCGGGACCCACAATGTACGATAATCCAGCAATGCGTGCAAAGTATGCCAACTCGGCCGTCGCCGGCGAAATTATCGGCGACCTAAAGGATGCTGCAAAGCACACCGAGCGCAGTGGTATGGAGTATCCATCGGATGATCCCAGACACGATATTCAAACGCCGATCGATGATACATTTGGCCACCTACGCAACGATATCTTGCGTGACATTGGGTTTGTTAATTCACACTTGCGCCTGTCAGACTACGCAATTTGCATGGTATCAGTGCACACAAACATCACATTTAGTAATATCGACATCGCAGCAAAAGTACACAAGTCATTACCAATGCTTGAACTCCCAATCTTTAGCCGGCTCGTGTTTGATGTACTTTATTCGCTTTACTGCCTGAATACACGCATCGGCGCGATGCACACTGACCTGCATATCAACAATGCTACAGTTATGCGGTTGCAAACGTATGGTAACGTGGAATACGGTAACACTGCCTATGTTATTGGCGATGAGATTTACAGTCTGCGATACGACGGATTTATCGGGTGCGTTATTGACTTTTCGCGCGGAATTCTCGGTGATACTGATCGCCTGGTCGGAGAATTTGACCCGATTACGATCGGTCAGCTTCGCACGCAGCAACTCGGCCAAATGACCGACCTTATTGAGCGACATTTTCCAGACATTTGGAAGGCTGAGCGCGTCCGGCTGACGATCCTCGGCGAGGACAATCCCGTCCGGCTGTTCCGACTGTGTTCAATCATTGACGCCTACTCGTTCTCCAAGGGCCTGTGGGCAATGTTTCAGTCGGATGAACGCTACGCACACTGTGGCGAGATACTCGGGCAGTTTGCCGCGGACATCGCGGCTGCAACCGAGGAGATCTTTATGGCTGAACTCGAGGCGATCCGTAACTCCGCGCCGCCACCGGAGAACTGGCCGATGTTGGAACTCATACGCCGAATGTATCGCGAAAAATACCGCATTGATTGGCCACCGCCGGTCCGCGTTAGTCACGTTGTAAACAGCAACAATCCGCTAAAGTATGATATTGACAAGCCCGAGAATTGGAACCGTATTGTACACCCAAAGATCGCACTTGATGCCTGCCGCAAGATTCCTGGCCGAGACTGCAGCAACTATATCTCGGCAAATTATGATTATGTGCAGGCCCGTCGGGCCGCCGACCTGCGCGAGATTGACCAAATTGCGCAGGAATACCGCGGCGGCCGGAGTATTTACTATGCCGACGATGACATTGACGCCGCGCACGAGGAACTCCCTGAAGACTCAAAGATGGGCGACGGTCTCGACCAACCCTTTGGCCAAAACAATCCCAGTTTATATTTGATCTAGTCGTGGGGTAAATAGGACAATGTTTGACGGACACATTGTGCATCTACTGCTTGCCATACTGTTGACATGGCTGCTGACGATCTCGTTTCCGGCGGGGCAAAATCAGCCCTATACACCATTGATCAATAACACCCTCCAAATCGCACCAACTCCGCACGGGGGTTGGGTTTGTTGTGGTCTGACCGACAGCGAACATATTGGATTCGCCGACAACATCACCATGGTCATGACTGGCACACCGTGGCGCCCATCATACGCCGCCCGTCGCGTACAGTTATGGAAGGATGGCCTGTCTAAGCTGGAGTTTGTCCTACAGGATAGCCAACCGTGCCATGTGTGCGTTAGCGGCCGCATATCTACAATCAAATGCCCGTATGGTGATCACAAGGACAGCTACTATTACAATAACATGGACTATGCACCAGTTTGTGATGCCGACAATCATACCGATCTCCCCATCGTCGAGAGTTGGACCCTACTGGACGGCTCGCAGACTTATGTGCGGATACGCGATGGTCCGATTGTTTTCAGCAAAGCGTACGATACCAGCCAACTCTTTATCGCCGTGTACGCGAGTGGAGCCGATATGACATCCATTCGATTAAACATATTGATTCGCGACATCCGACCGTGTAGCGCGATCATCCGCGGTGAAGGTGTGCTCCACATTGAGTGCATGCGTAAGACCATCGGCCGCATGGATCTCTATCTCTATGATGTGTAGAGGGTATTTTTTAACAATTGAATTGTAATGTCCGTTACCACACTACACACCATGCTTAAACGTGTTGCGCACCTACCCGCCGGCGTTGTCATCGCCGCCCACTTGAATGACACTACTATCCTTGCCACGCAAAATGGCCGTAGGGTTATTTACCACCTTGACTCGGGGGCCGTTTCCGAGTTTCCCGCCGTTAAGCCTCCGGAATACACCGTCACAAACATGCTGCTCTTGGCCGCGCCACAGTGGCTTGCACGCGATCTTCCAAGGTGTGGTGCATACGTTGATGTTGGCAAATACATCATTGGCACGGACATCGATCTCAGGGGCGACATGACAGTCGCGGTTTACACCGCTGATGACAATGGCGTGGCAGTGCGTAAATTTAGCGTTACTGTCGCTGGCATGTTAACATTCTGGGGCTGCTATGCGATTGGCAACACCGTGTACATTTACGCACGCCGCCGCAGTGACATGGGTTTGGACCTCCACGCGTACGATTTGTCAGAGATTTGACTATGTTTTTTGTTTACACAAACCGCTTTGCCCAAGGGTTTGTAAACAAAATGAACCACCGCCTGACTTTGTATGGCAATGTCGTTCTATGATCTGCCCGCCGGGAGCGTAATCGACGTTATTGTCGGCGGAATGTTGATTATGTCCAGGTTTGGTCAATTCTATGACATTTGCTGCACATACGCCATATGGGACCCGGATAGTGGCATAGTCGCTTACATTGATTCAACGCAATGGTCAACACGGAATCAGAATGCCTGTGACCACACATATGCAAAGCGAAACTATTATGAAATGGCACGTATTCCGCAGGCGGAGTCAAGGGCTCACAATCACCGCATTTTACTACCACACCACGCGCAGGAACTGGAAGTGTTTAATATTGGTAGCCAACGTATATACGTTTACGAATTTGGCGGTAATGCATGGGTAACGATAACCCACTATAACTATTCAGGAAGGACCGTATTGCGTAATGTCCACACACCGGGATCTATTGAACGCATGCATTGTGATACCGAATATGTGTATATTAGTCTGTGTGACTGCACATTGTGGAAGGTTCCACTGCGTTGATGATTTTTTGTCATCTATCAACATTTGAAACACATTCCCAAAATAATCTCTGAGATAATCACCATGTATCCTGTGCGGATCTGCCCCGGGCGTCGTGCGACGGTGTCTGAGTTTACTCCGCCGCCACAAAGTTGTGAAAACCATTTCGCAGAAGTCGTGCCTGGTATATATCTTACAGATATCGTTGTTAATGTGTACAATGAACGTTATGCCGTGCCGGATGGACTTTATGCTTACGGGGAGCTTTACTATTGCGATAATGGCGAGACACCAGTCAAAACCAAATATGCGCACGTTATTGCAGTGCCGGATACCGATGTGCCCAAGGTGGTGACTGAAGATGATATACCAAAGTGTGCGGTTCACGACAGTCACAAGTATGCATCTGCAGTAATCATGCCAAGTGGACAGTTTGTGGTCATTCATTGTGCAGTACCTGATGGTGAGAATGTAGTCGGATGGGAATACTCGCCGAGAGAGCATATGCTGGAGATTATCGGCGACGGGCCGATACCTACCGGACCAGTCGCAACAGTCACAGCGTGTCGAAAGATACCTGACGAAGGTATATGCTATAGGTCGATTTATGTTTACCCACGCAGTGTATTCTTCGGTATGTGGGCGGACAATCACAATATTTACATTTCCTTTGTTGACACGTTAATTTATCAGATAAGGTTAGAGTAACACCAATTGAATTAGCGATAGTTTTTGTATACTGTACCCTTCCACCATGCATCCCGTACGAATCCACCCCGGGCGCAACGCGACATTAACTGAGTTTACGTCGCCACCCCGGTGCTGGCGGAACTGGTTCGCCGAAGTTGCACCTGGAGTGTATTGTGCTGGCATCGTTGGCGACGATCGCTATTACGTTGATATGCTTTGTACCGATGGGGTGTGTTACTATTGCGAAGATGCGTACCTGTTTTACTACGTAAGAGTACGCATCTCCACGTCTGTGGACCGGGACCCTTGCTTCTATAATGCGGATAACGAGATAAAGTGCATATTACATGAGAGTCATAAGTATGCAAGCGCTGTTGCCCTACCAAGCGGACAACTTATGGTTGTTTATGGCACCGTGCCCGATGAAATACGTACTGTACACGCTATTGAACAGTGGCAATACTCACCACAAGATTATACACTGGAGATTATTGGCGACGGCCCACTTGCACCCGGTAAAGTGGCCACGATTACAGCGTGTCACCCTCCATATTATAGTGATATTCGCTACCAGTCAATACCAAACTATCCGATCCACGTGCATTTTGACATATGGGCGGACGACGAAAGCGCTTATATCACGCTGGACAACACAGTGTACCAGATACGGTTTTAGTGCATCCCATCACAAATTGAATCGTATTCCTTTTTGTACACGATGTTGGGCCTTACGTTTCGCGAGGGTCGCGGCGAAACCCTTGTACAGTTTGCACCGTCCACTGATAGCGTAAACTCGCATTACACAGAAGTGGCGCCTGGGGTTTATCTCGTCGAAATATCGCTATCTGACGATCACGACATATTATTTATCGATTCAGACATAGATACTGTACTTTACGCAGATGGTGTCTACTACTTTCCCAGCGAACAACGAACCACTTTACGTAAACCAAGACGATATGCATCTTGGGGAATCCGCCGTCATGATGGACCAGCGCAGGTTGTGCACAGTGATGGGACAACGACATTATTTGCTAACGTGGTACACAAACATGTCGCTGCCGTTATGATCATAAGTGGACAAACAGCTATGATTTACACCACCAACTATCAACAGTATACGTTGGAGATTGTCGACTACGGCAAACATCCAGTTGGTCCAATAGCCGATATTATTGTTGCTGGAACACCGCGTTTATGTGGATCCGTTGACGGTGACATTTATATTTCAATGGATGGGGATCCACGCTTTCTGATGTCTGCTGACGAGAACAATATCTACATTTCGACACCGGACTCACCAGTGTACCAGGTACGGTTGGTGTAATACACCAATTGAATTACATTTTGTGTTACATAGCTAACGCTTGGCGACACACCATCAATGGATCATGTACCAACCCTAGATGTCACACTCCGCAAAGACCGAGAAGAGACCCTGCTTGAGATACCCGTACCCATAGAGATTGATGCGATTTATGAGCTAGCACATGATACTTACCTTGTTGAATCCATCAAAGGTGACATAATGACTTGCATTGATGGCGCACTGTACCACAACCCCTATAAAAAAGGGGTACTGCGTGTAAGTAACGTACGTATTGTCCTTGTAGAACGTTTGGGTATGGCCATTAAATGGGGCTATAATATGCGTTATGTGGAGGCTGATGACAGATACAAATTTGCGTCCGGAGTTTGGTTAACAAACGGACAATGCGCGGTTGTGTACAGTCGTGTCTACGGCGACGTCGATCAGTGGGAATACTCTCCGCAACAGTATACGTTGGAGATTATAGGTGACGGCACATACAAGAGCGGGCCTATAGCCGATATAGTGGCATATTACATGCGTGATCCTGATTTGCCTCCCCTTGAGTATTTTGATGACGGCAGTGGCTCACACGCAGTGTGTTTTAGAATATCGGCAAGCAATGAAAGCATTTTCCTGTTTAACACATCATGGGTTTTCCAGATTAGACTCCAACGCGTTGATTGCACGTAAGCTGCGCCAGTTGTACAAGCCTATGCTCGTTGTACAAGCCTAGGCTCGTTGGAAGAACTTAGGTTCTTCTAGCAATAACCACACGCCGGCCTTCGTTAACATTCGTTAGCGTGCCGTCGGCCGCCGCAAACACCGGCTCGGCAGCGTTAGACATCGCATTTTGTATATACTGATTACGAATACCGTCACTCGGCGGGGTTTCGCCGATCGCCTTAACAAAGTGCATACGGTCGCCGCGCACCGCAATAAAGTCCATCTGTGCATTTGCCGGCGTGACTAACGTTCGCCAACCTTCGGTTTCGTATCGCGCAACAATCTCATCACGTAGGCTGGCCGCGGCATGTCCTGCGCGCACCATTCGCGGGCGTGATGGGCCACCTCCGCGCCGCAGAACTGGCGTAGGTGCGGCCGGTGCCGGCGCTGCCGCGGCCCGTAGTAGGCGCTGTGCAGTCGCTCGTTGCGCCCGTGCTGACGGTGGTTGTTCCATATGAATTTAGTTTCCACATGATATAGTATCGACTCGGTCTCTAATGAATTTCTGCCCTACCTGCGGACACATTATGACCATTTCGGGCGCGATTGTCCAACTTATCTTTAGCTGCGACAATTGCGGTTATGAGATGCTTGGCAAGCCAGAAGATACACTCCTTGTCGACGAGGAGCTTACTCACGGCGATTCTAACGTACAAAACGCGGTCCTTATTGAGAATGCACCATTTGATGCCGCCGCGCACTGGGTTAATCGTCAGTGTGAGAAGTGCGGACTAACGCATATGGCACTTGTTGTACTTGACGAAGGCGCGCGTATCGTCCACAAGTGCAAGTGTGGCAACCAACACGAGTCGTAACGGCCGCGCGACCCAGACTAAAAATGACTGCCACAACGACTATTTTTTCCCCATAAACTCCCTACCACCACCGGTTTTTATCCTAAAACACCCATATTTCCGCAAAAAATGACCCATATGCTTTCTGCACATTTTTTAGCGCACGGTCAAACCTTGACCCCGCGGGTGAATGCCCGTGGCAGGATCATCTCGGCCGGGTTAAAGTATTCATAATAATACTCCCAATGATCCGCCTTTTCACGCTTACCAACGCATTTCTTAACAATAAGTGGACACTTGCCCTCAAGGAGTTCAGCCCGGGCGACATCCTCATTTGTGGCGTATGGTGTGGAGTCAATAATGGAGTTACCAAACTGACCAATCTGGCGGGTCCGAATCGCAATCAGTGCCGCGGCCGTCGATATCGTCATTTGGTTTGTAGTACGGCGGAGTTCATCGCGCACGCGAATCTTTACGATAGGCTTGGAAACGTCGCGAGTAACTGCGCGCGGCTCGGCCTCCGCGGCAATATCATCCTCGTCCACGACAATGTCAGGCTCGGAAATATCGTCCTGCGTGGGCGTACCGACAGTGCTAACCTCCGCGTCATCGTCATCAACATCAACAACCTTTGGCATGGTGTTCGTTCGAGTAGCGTATCAGCCGACCACTAACATATAGGAGAAATACTACTTTCATATGTAATATGCTGCGCTCCGCCGCTATACTCGCCACCCGTTGGTGGACGTGGTTCCAGCTATGGTTCCGCCGGCTGTACGCCGCCATTGTGTTTAGCATGTTTCGGCTGTTTGGTCGGACAAACGGACACATACTGTCGGCATCGGCATCAACAGACATGCACATTGTGGACTGCACCGATGATATTCGTGCGGCCCTTTATCTACACCACAAACCCACTCTTGATGAGGTTTGGCGATACCTACATCAACGCCGCGGGATTCGCGCAAAAGTACTTACACTATTGATCATAGACCGGACCCGGGCCATCCGCCGGAGTGTAATTAACCTCGACACCGGGCGCGAGACTACATTACACGTAGATGTCTCGGAAATTAGCCATACAGGCACTCCCGGGACGGTACTTTGCACGGCCTAAAATGGGCTTAAATTTTTAATTGGGGTTTTTTGTCTGCGGTAGTTACGGCTAGGTCACACTAGCATTCACAATGGAGGGTGAAGATTACGTAGAACCTGAGAACATTGAGGAAAATGACGGCCCGCTCCTGCAAGAAAGTATTGAATCCATCCTACAGGCCAAACTAAGCCAGCCAGTACGCGCATTGCGCGAGTTTATGAGCAAGGGTAACTTCCGCACAGAAAAGACAGATCCGAACCGTAATATCATTGACAACACGGAAAAACGGATCTACACGATACCGCCAACCCACCTCCCTACATTCTTTCAGCGTTTGGAGGCATGTCGCATGGAGGGACGCACAATGCACTTTGCCGAGCGTCAGGCCACCGGTAATGTCGCGCGGACCGGCATTGTCATTGATATCGACATCTTTCAAAGGCCCAGTACGCGTATTGTCACAACTGGTCACCTACGCACATTTGTGTCGCGTGTCTCGCGCGCCCTGGCCGATACTCTTGACTTTGCCCCGGCCGAGCAGGCGTTTGAGTTTTACGCATTTATTATCACCCGCACAGCCGTCACCCCGTGCGATGACAATATGTACAAGGATGGGTTTCACCTTATCATTCCTGAGGTACAGGTAACGCCTGCGTACAAGAAGTTTCTGATTAATCACCTTGCATCAAACCGCCTGGTCGAGTACACCTTCAAGGACATTATGGGGCAGATTGCCAAGCCGGAGAAACTGCTGGACCACGGCTCGGCAAGTTTCCCAGTAAACTTTGTCGGGTCGGCAAAGGCGGGCGGCACCGCCTATCCACTAACACACGCATTTGCAATCAGTGTTGACCTCTCAGACAACAGTACACAACTTACGCCGATCTCTGTTGACGGACTCGCGCACGGTATTTCACCCGACGGTGCACAGATTAACCTTGCCTATGAGTTGTCACTCGGGTTTTACTTTGAGTACCTTGACGGCAATCCAACATGGTTGCGGAAAACCGAATATGAGTACAGCAAGGATATTGAGGCCAATGTGCAGCTTATCGTGGAGAAACGCCGTCACGGGGTTGATGAGGAGGCCGACACAAACGACGACGAGGTTGACATTCTCACTACGGGCAATGCCGAGGCTGCCTACATAAAGAATTTGCTGCTTCTGCTCGATATCTCCTATGCAACACAGTATGACAAGTGGTACAAGGTTATCTTTGCGATTGCCAACGCAAACACGCGGTATAAGGCGCTCGCCGAGTGGTTTTCGCGCCGCAATCCAGGCGCATTTAACCCGGCCGAGTTTGAGCGCATCTGGAATGAGGGGTTAAACGCCCGGAATGCCCGCGGGGCCCCATTGACAAAGCGCAGTATCGTTTACTGGGCCAAGGAGTCATCACCGGAGCGTTTCAAGGAGATTGAGCAGGAAAATTACCTTAACCTTATGGCCCGCGCGGTTTACTACTATGAGGGCGTAATCAATCACGCCGAATGCGCCAAGATTATCCACAGTATGGTTGGCGACAAGTTTGTTTGTGACGTCCCGTCTACGGACAAGTCCAGCCCGAAGCGCGAATGGTATGAGTTTGTCCTGCCCGAACAGTCGCACCGCGTCGGCGAGGTCTACAAATGGCGACACGAGGATGATCCCGATCCGTTGCGATGCTTTATGTCAGATCAGCTCCCTAAGGTTTATCAGGTGCAACTTGAGCGCATCAAGGAGCGCAAAGATGCCGCCGAAACCGAAAGGGACAGTAAATATTGGGCGGCACTTGAGATTAAGCTCAAGAAATCCCAGACGGAACTGGGCAATAACACCTATCAGCGTGGTGTCCTTGCGCAGTGTGCGCTCCGGTTCCGCGCGCGTGGATTCACGGATGAACTTGACTCGTATCCTGACGTTATCGGCGTCGGAAACGGTGTGTTGCGGCTCGGCATACGCCCGGAGCTTATCCAGCGCTTTCATGAGTATAAGATAAGCAAATTCACGCCGACAAAATACCGGCCATACAACCCCAATAACACCTACATTCGCGAACTGTTGCAAATTATCCGTGACATTATTGTGGAGGAGGATGCATTCAACTTTATCATGTTCTATATCTCCACGTTCATTGACATGAAAACTGTCGCGTGTAAGCTGCTTAAACTTAAGGGGGCCGGGCAGAATGGCAAAACATTCCTTATTAACATGCTTATCGAGACGCTCGGCGAGCAATACTGCGCGCAGTTTAAGTCGCCCCTCCTTACGGGCCCCGATGCCAAGCCAAATGAGGCAAACTCGGCAAAGATGATCCTGAAGGGTAAATCCGGCGCGGTGTGCGACGAGTTTAACCCCACGGATATGTGGAACACAATGTCGGTTAAGTCCCTTGCCAATCCCGGGCGAATTACCGGGCGCGACCTGTACGTAAAGGATTTGCAACCGTTCCGCATGACGGCGAACATTATGATCTGCACAAACCACGATCTTAACACAAACGACACGGACCACGGATTCTGGCGCCGTATCATGTACTATGTGTGCCGCGTGCGTTTCTGCGCGAATCCGGACCCGCTTAATCCCTACGAGAAGAAGGTAAACAGTCGGATTATGGATGAATACCCCTATGATCAAAACTATCAGGAGGCATTCCTGTCGATCCTTGTACACTATCACACCCGCTTACAGGCCGAGTACAGCGGCGACATCAAGCGTGTCCCATGTCCTACTATTATGCGCCAAACCGAGGAATACCGCAATCGTCAGGACACGATTAACCGATTTATTAACATGTTTGTTGTGGTCTCACCCCACTCGGACCCTGTCGCTCTGGACACAATTGGCAGCGCATACCACGCGTGGTACAATACAAACGTCCGGCAGTGTAAGATGGATATGCAGGCGACTGTGGCTAAGCTTGAAACATCTAAGCTGCAGAACTTTATTGTCAAGCGAGATGACACAACCTGGGCGCTTACTGGACACAGGCTACGGGATAATCAGGAGTCACCATTGATGGAGGGTGAGAGTTTCCTGTTTAAGCAACAGGCGCCGGCCACCCCCGGCGGCGACGATGATGAAGTGACAAATGTTGGCTACGCACCCGCTGCACCCGCTGCACCTACTGCTGCACCCAACAAACAGCCAGTTGCACCTGCTGCACCCACAGAGCTATCGGCAGAAATGATCGAGGCAATCCGCGCAAATGATGCGCCGTGCGAGGATGACTTGCCACCGATGGTGTTACAAAATAAGGCTGCCGACCGCGCCCGCAAGATTGCGGAGCGTCAGGGTCATATGCAGCAAAAACTACAGGCGATGGGTATTGAGGTATGAATAACTAAATAACAATAATGCGCTGCACTCGCTAAGCTTGTTCCCTCCCTCAGCTCGCTTCACTCACCACACTCACTCGGCAAAGCCTCGTTCGGTGATTCGCTCAGTTCGCTTCGGTCAGTCCACTGCGCGACGCTCGTCATAATGCTTCTATATGCGAATGATAATCTCCGCATGCGTAGTATAGATTGCAGTGTGCGAATAGTAGATACCTACTTATGAATCAGATAACAATAATGCGCTTGTCCCGACGGTCTGCACCGCCAATAACAGTTTCGGTCGTTACCACGCCGACTGTTGATGGGACGAGCCATTTTTTGCCATCATCGGCGTTCCATACATCCAAATGCGCGCGGGCGTCAACGATCGCAACACTGCGCAGGGGAATGGCCGCGCTATTTATGCGAAAGTACGCCCGAATCCGCGGGTCAATATCGGCCATACGTCAGACAGCGTTGATACTAGTGTGTAAAAAATATACATTCGTACACTATGGCGTACGAAGACCACCCTACACTCGTGCGGCGTCGGCGGCCGTGGGTCGCACCTCGTCCGCACGTTGCATCATCTCGCGAACGCGTTTGTTCTCATATCCATGCGCAGTTAGCCACTGCCGGAGCGCCGTCGTATCCGGGATCCCGCGATCAATAGCAGTCACCGCGCGCGGCAGTGGACAGTGTGCGTTGAATACACCGCGGGCTGCTCGGTAGGTAAATCCGTCGCCATAAGTCTTGCCCTCGGCCTCAATCAACGCATCAATGCTGCCATATTTGCGAATCCCGCGCAGGGCACCGACCGGCCCGACGCCGGCGAGTGTTGACGCCGTGTAATCACACCCCATAAGAATGCAAAGGTCAATAAACTCGGCCTGAGACAGTGACAACCCCGCGAGTACGGCCGCAAGATTGATTACCGTCGCGGTTTTGGCCGCACAGTTTACGTCAAGTATGACATTCCGCGCGCCAAACGCCAGTGCATCGAGGTCATCTGTAAGTGCATAAACAGCAACAACATCATTCCGCGTGTAGGCCGCAACGAGCGGGTCGGCCTCCCCGGCGGCCTCAACCCAGTCAATACCGAGCAGACCGAGCAACTCGCGCGTTTCACCCCAAATATTGCTCTTCGGAGACTTTGCGCGGCCGGTTTCGCGCAATGCATTGCGTGCCTGTACAGTCGCGGCCTTTTCTTCGGGCGGGGCCCCGTCGAAAACGTAAAAGCTCTTGATACAGGCCCGGCGCAGGCAATCCGTAAGCGCGGCCAACCCCTTGATGTGCCCGTGATCGGCACCGCCGTCAACAAGTGTCCACTTAAATATGCGTAGTGAGGCATCTACTACGAACACCCCGCCGGCGAGTGATGCCAGTTTGACCCCCTCAGTAATAGCCCCAGGGGCGTTATCCTTGATTAGTTTACGTAGTCCCTTAACACCCATCTGGAGACAGATAGCCGTCCAATACGCAGATGTGCGGGGCCTTTAGCACGTGTACATACTTGTGTTCATTATACTTTATTTCAAATCTATAAGCACAGATGTACTTTGGCAAGAATGCAATCGAAACGCCCATGCGATTGGGTTCCTTGTCGGCAAGGATCGGCGGGATCGTAACACGCTCGCGACCCCACCCGTTCTGCACATACGTACGCGTGCCGTCGGCCAATCGGCACAGATTTGGTGCAAATCCGTCGTAAATACAGTGCTTAAACCGCGCGACGACGTCGGCCGTGAGTCTGTCAAGAATGCTGATACTAGTGTATACGCGCAGGCCAGCCTGCGTGCACGCGCCAATGTCAGTGTCGACAGTTTCGGCAAATGCCGCGATTGATGCGCGGAGAGTGGCCTCACCAAACAGCCGTAACGCACCGTTGTTTAGGGCTCGATAAAGCACAACGCCATCAATCCAACTGTCGGCGAGCAGAAGTCGCAATCGCTGACACTCTGTGGGGTCCTCGGCAATCCCTGCATACTTGTAGATCTCAGACCACTCAAACTTTGATGAGCTAAAACTCCGCACATACGCGTTTGCAATAATCAGATCGGACGGCGAAATCCCCCAATAATAACCCGCAAGGATACTACGCACACAGTCCGGCGGGATGTCCAGCAGGCGCATTGCAACCTCGCCGAGGCGCGTAATTCGGCCGTCGCGGATCAGTCCAATACGCTCGCAGGTATGGAGTGCAACGCGCAGCGACTCAGCCGGGGGTTGGTCAACAAGTACTGTGTCAGTTGGCTGGAAGGGATCAGTCGCCGTCACGGGATCCCGCCCACGATACTGTTCAACCGCGACTGTCATCAGCACCTGGTCAAATGGCGACCGCGTTATGATCTCTGGATACTGATTCACAGGGAGTTTTTCATAGATATACTGCGGGTAAAGTGGGTAAAACACGCCGGGAAACTTGCGCCCGACTCGCCCGCGGCGCTGTCGGATGCGTGATCGCGGAGCCGGTCGCGTAAGCAATCCACTCGCATTAACCTGCGGATTATACTCAACCTCGCGCAGGAATCCGCTGTCGATTGTGTACTTGAGGCTGTCCAGCGTAAGCCCAGTTTCGGCAACAACAGTTGCAAGGATAACTCGGCGACGCGGCACATATTCTCGGCCGTCAACCGTAATGCGCAGGTCGGAAACTGGCCGGTCAAACAGGCGCTGATACTCCTGTGAGTAGGACTTTACAATACCGGACTCAAGCGCAACAACATCAAATCCACTGTCAGGGTTTTTGCGTACAACACCAACAAGGATCGGTTCAAGTGCTTCGCGCAGGGCCCGGATTTCGCCGCCGCCGGGCAGAAACACAATAATGTCACTGCGCGGGTCAGCGTCCTCGGCCGAGATATCCGCGATAATCCCCGCCGCGGTCTTGATATAGTCCGGCGTGGTGTGGGTGCCGAGCCTGTCCCACCGTTCGGCAATGGGTTCGTTCTGACCGGCGCACCAAATAAAATTGCCCGCGCGCGGTACACCAAAGAACTCCAGAAACACAGTTTCGTCAAACGTTGCGCTCCCGAGGACAACAAACGGGCAGTCGTCACGGTCGGCGCAGCGCACAAGTAGATTACGCAGTGCCATCAGTGTCATATCAAGCTGAATATTGCGCTCATGTGCCTCGTCAATGATAATATATTGGTATTTGCGGATAATTTCGGCATCCGTGGCCGACGCAAGCTCGGCCGTCAGCGTCCCGATCGTCGCACTGAGTATACCGTGCCGGGCGGGCCGCATCTTATCGTATTTTGTACTGTAACCGATGTCGCGGTCTGTCAATTCCGGGTTATGTTCACGGATTTGGCTTACATTCTCGATCGCGGTGACAACGCGCGGCTGGGTTACAATCATCCCGCGCATGGGATCCCCGATCTTGGCGCCCCATAAACGCGGCGGTATAACTGTACTCTTGCCACTTGCGGTCTCGCTCTTAAGAATCAACACGCGGTTTTGCATGCCGCGGCCGCGAATGCGCTGTCGAAACCAATCCAAGATGTAATCGATCGGGACGAGATCCCCGAGCCCTTCGCCAACAAGTTTTCCGCGTATCAAAAGTGTCGGCGCCATAATATCGAAGCCGTCCACAATGCGTACCGCCCTCCTGGTTGTGTGTATTATTATCCTAATTGTTTACCTTTCGAAATCAGCAGAGGGACTCACTGGTCTCGGCGGTGGCGAAGGCAGTGACATTAATGATCGCCGGCGCGTGTATTTTCACTACACAAACTGGTGCCCGTATTGCCGCACTATGAAGCCGGTGTGGGAGATGGTCCGCGAGAATCTCGCTACAACCGGCATCGAGTTTACGGCAGTCAACGAGGAGATTGCCAAGACCCCATACATTACTGCGTATCCAACGATCATTATGCTGACAGAAAAGGGCAAGCGTGTCAAATACCCTGGTGCACCTGACTACGGAAAACTCCGCCAGTGGATCCTGTCGCCGCAGGCCTACACCGGCCCGCCGTAAAAAATGTGTCTCTGTCCAACTGGTCTAAGTAGTCAGTTTGTCCAAGTGACCTAAGTAGTCAGTTTGTCCTCGTGACTACCAATTTTTTCATCACTGTGCCAACCACGGGTGCTCGCACGCCGCAATTGCCGTGATGCGGTCGGCGTTGCGATAACGCATGCAGGCGACGATAAACTCCGCGATTTGGCGTACATTCGCATCGGACGTCTGCTTTGTCAAGTGATGCCGACGCGAGAGCAAATCCGCGATCTCCACGCGCTGGATCGGATACTCCACTCCGTTGATATTACCTGCATCATCATAGATCTCATAGGATTTGAACAGGTCGCGCGTTGACTGCGGCGGCCGGCCAAACAGGCGTTCGCAGATGGTCAATGCGTTAATCAGGCTGCCAACCTCATCGCCATCATCCGCGTCACCAGAATCCTGCGACGAGTGCCCGACAATGTCAATATCATACGTTGCCGTGGGTTTGTCGCCATCGCTGTCGTCGTCAGAATAGCTGTCGTCGTCCGCCAGATTATAGTTTGTTTCTGTATCATCAACGTCGATAAGCATCTCGCCCGTGAGCAGCTCATAAACGGTTGCGCCGGCTGACCAAATGTCGGATGCGGTATCATACACCGCGTCTGACACAAGTAGTTCGGGCGGGGCATAGTAAAGTGTGCCACGCGCACCTTCGGGACGGTCAGTCATAAACTCGGCCGACCCAAAGTCAGCAATCTTTACCGCCAGATCGCCCTTAAGGTCCTTGTCCGTGCCATACTGCATAAGGATGTTGCCCGGCTTAATGTCACAGTGCACGACACCGGCATCATGGATAAACGCCAGCGCGCCCATCAACGAACGGGTAATCTTGCGGACAATATCCACGGGGAGCGCGCACCCGTCTTGGTCAAGATTGCGGCAGAGCACACCCTCAAGGCTGTTTGCCTCCATTGGCATCGTAAACCAACAGTGTACGGCGGGCAGCGGATCCCACTGTAGGTGCACACCGGCTTCAACAAGGCGGGTAATGTAGCGATCTGACCCCTTCATGGCGGAAAGGTGGCGCAAGATCTTTGCCTCATACTGGAAGCTACGCACGCCGTGGCCGACGGCGCGAAAGATCTTGCACACAACTGGTGATTGCTGCGCAAGAGGCCATTCGCATTGGGATGCAGCAGCCGCCGCACCGCCTGTTTTTTGCGATTGCTGGTCAACCATTGTCCAAATAGTGGCAAAACGACCCTGACCGATAGGCTGGCCAGCAGTATGTCCGCCAAACTTGAGCCCCTCTGCGGCAAGGTGCGACTCGGTGATCTTCAGCATAATGTCGCTCATTACTGGTATCCCTCCTGTAGTCTATGGGGAAAAAATGGTTCATATTGTTTTGCATTTATTACGCCATTGCAATCGCGTGGTTACTGAAACCGCACGATCGACTGCTGACGTGGATAGTTGATATCCGAGATCGCGACCGGGAGATACGCGTTTCCGCTTTGGTCCGTCACAATCTGGTTACCAATGCGAATGCGTCCCTGTGCAAGTAGGTTGCTGCTGCCGGGCAGGTAATACTCAATCACAGAACCGTCACGGATGATAGGATCATACTGCAGGCTAACAGCAGCCAGTGCGTCCTTGTACTGTGCTCGAACGGCAAGGATCGCTCCGTTCCATGTCCAAACTGGGGCCTTTGCCTGTTCAGATGGCTTTGCCGGCGCTGACTCTGTCGGCACGGGGGGTTCATCCGCTTTGGCCGCGGCTTGCTGTACATTAGTTGCGGGTTGCGCATTAGCTGCGTGTTGCGCGCTGGGGTTAACATCGCCAATGTTATCGGTAACATCCTCAACAGTGGACATGGTAAAAAGATAACATAATGTTAGCTATTTCCCAATGCGTTTTCCGCGCGGTTTACGACCGGCGTTACGCTTTGTGATTTGCAGATCCGCGGGATACGGAATTCCCGATCGGCGATAAACATAGACAAACTTGCTTAGATTGTCCACAACCAAGTTGTAAAACTTCATGTATGTGTTTGTTTTTGTGTTATCAGTGACAGCTTCAATGGCGTCCGTTGTAATATCGGTCCGCCCGATGGACACCACCAGAAGGCGCAGCGCCCCAGCGATTTTGCTGCTGTGATGGCTGTTCATACCAAGATTAATCTCCTCGGATTGCACGACAATATCCGTAACAAACTGGATATTATCGGGACTGGCGATGCCGAGTAGGCCACAATAACGCTGGGCGTGTTGCTCGGCGCCGCACGGTTCGGCCAGTGTAGTTATACCCTTTGTCACCAGCGACTGCAGGATGCTCTCGCCCTCGGAGAATCCATTGCTGTTAAGTTGCATAAAGTCGGCGATAACCTCGGGCTTGCGCGGGTAACGCGCAATATTGCACTCGTCGCGCAGGAGGGCAGCGAGAATCTTGTTGCGTACACCCCCGCGGTGGATAAACACCCCATGTCCGCCGGTGTTGTGCTGTTGCTGGATCTCCGCATATCGCGTGGCAACCGCAGTAATGATTGCCGAGGGAAATGCCAGGCTATCGCCATTCCGCGCGGCGTAATCGCGCTGCTTCTGCAAGAGGTAAACCTCGATCGCATCAGCCCGCACGCGTTCAACTGACCCACTGTTATTGAATGTTTGCAGTTTTCCGCTCGCTGACACAAGCGTTACCGAGCTTGCGCCGACTTCGCCTTGTCCGTCAAGCTGATCCGCGCCGGCCCGCACAAATCCGCATGTTGGGCAAATATACTCGTTACCCTTTAGATCCATTGGGATAAGACAATATTCGCAATCGGAGTACTCCGCTGGCGCGGCGGGGGCGCACAGGGAGTCCTCAAACATGCGGTTTGACAACAACTGTGAGAAGAAGTCCATGTGGGGCTGGCTGGATATTATGAGGGGTAAATGTTTTCAATTAGTATTAGCTGCTGGTCACTTGTACAAACTAGTTAACTACGCAATGTCTGAACTAGTTGATGCCTTTGAAATGCTTGCACAGAGTCGGGATCCGTTTTACCCCGCTATGCTCCGCGCGACCGAGACTGTAAAGGGGTTTATTGCCGAGCGAGGCCTTGTGGTTTACGGCGGGACTGCTATTGACTATGCATTACGCTTAAAGGGTCATTCAATTTACAGCGACAGTAAATTGACCATTCCGGACCTGGACTTTTATGCTACAGACTCCGTTGGGACCGCTTATGATCTCGCGGAAATACTACACGGCCAGGGCAATGAGGACGCGCGCAGTTTTGCCGCAATCCACAGCACAACAATGCGCGTGGACGTTGGCGACAACCACTGGATCGCCGACATTAGTTACATTCCAAAGGGGGTAATGGATCGGCTCCCGACAGTGACATATATGGGGATGAAGTGCGTCCACCCTGACTACCAGCGCATTGATATGCA
This sequence comes from uncultured Flavipsychrobacter sp., assembly GCA_964652995.1. Taxonomy (GTDB): domain Bacteria; phylum Bacteroidota; class Bacteroidia; order Chitinophagales; family Chitinophagaceae; genus Nemorincola. The sequence goes on from CAZZCR010000001.1 coordinate 260,849, forward strand.
CTCCAGCCTAACGTTTCCCTATGATAACGCACCGTCCGAGGTTATTACCGCGCGATGGGAAAAGGATGTGAAGAGGTTGGGAAAAATCGCCGAGGTCTATCCGTTTACTGCGCCGGATGGAGCGGTCGACACAACGGGAAGGCGCCAATCTCGGCAACGCGAGAATCTCCCGCTCGCCGGTTGGACGGCATATAGGGCACTTTGCGCGGCGGCCGGCGGTGACGACAGCGAATTTGTCATTGCGGGCAACGCATTTGTCTATGATGCACCTGTCGCGCAGGCAGAATATTGGTCTGATGAGTGCGTAGTCACACATAATGCCTACGCCGGAGCACTCCCGCAAATGGCCGTTACTGACGATGTGATCGTTTACTCGTCGGCCGATCGACTGCTTAGTGTCGTTGAATTGACCATCGGCGGGGAAACTGTACAGTCCGTGTGTGTTAACGGGGTCCTTATGTACCTTATGGCAAAGTGGATCTCAACTTGCTGCGGACACGCGGCCGCGGCATATGTGCGATTATGGAACCTCGCAGCCGAGAGTACCGCCCCTTATATGCATCTGTCCGCGAGCGTTTACGGCCGCCGAAACATCAATACTGCGCAGGAGATCTCCATTGCCCGGGCTGAAGGGCGCAAACTTGAGGGTGTCCCGCCGTCATACAAGCCCGCGAACGGCCGCCGGCCACAGTTTGAGTACGTTGGTGACTTGTGGAAGCAGGATGGTAGTCCGGTTGGTGGTGATACAAAATGAAGTGTGTGATGTGATATTAACCTACAATATGACTATGTGGGCTCACCATGTGGGCGCGATTGCAATACACTCATGGTTTGCCAGAGATATGGGCACTGCGTACACTGGCGACGGATATGTGATGGTTAGCGTCAATGGTGATGCCGTTGAAACCTACTTTCCGACCCACAGGATTACGCCACAAGTTGTACAATGCGATAATATTCGCAATAACGTGCGCGTTTTCGAAGATGGTCGAATGGTCGTCACGGCCGGAGAAGGTCACTCCATTACTGTGGTTCGGTGCAATAGATTATGCTGTGAAGTGACTAGTTACACGTATCCGCTTAACATAACGTGTAGTGTGGATTGGTGCAATGGGTTGTGGTATTTAACAATCGGTGGGTTTGTTGTCGTGTGGGGTGAGTAGTATTTTTTCAGTGTAGGATACACATTTGAACGGCGGCGCACAGTGGTAATGACACAATGCGCGCACACCACGTAGGCAATCTTAAGATACATTCATGGTTTGATCCGGATATGGGTGTCGCATACAGCGCTAACGGATATACGTTGGTTAGCATGAATGTTGATGCTGTCGAAACCTACTACGTCGCGGATGATCACCCATATGATGAATTGTGGTCGAAAGATGAAGTGTGGATCACCGCACGCATTTTCAGTGATGGCCGGATGGTTATCAGGGACGGAGAAAGTCACCTTATTACGGTGGTTCTATGCGGCTCCGATTGTTGCGGAACAACAAGCGAAAGGTTCCCATTTGATATGCACTTTAAGGCATACCTGTGCAATGGGATGTGGTGCTCACAAAAGATCGGTGGGTTTGTTATAGTGTGGAGTGAATAAGCGTATTTTTTCTCCGGTGCACGATACACACATACCACAATTGAACGGCGTGGCGGCGTTATACCATAATGTCAGTACACCACACAGGACTGCCGGATGTCAGCGGGTGGATTCTCAGCAACGTAGGTTATATAACCAATGCGCGTGGACAAATGTTGATCGTTAGCATGATCAGCGGCAGTCCTGAGATCTACTATGGCAATAATTGTTGCAACACCGACAACAATCTATACATGACACGCCTAATTGGACAGTCTACAGTACAGTCACATTGGGACGGCAGAGTCAGTGTGAAATATGGCACCGCGGAAGTTTACTATACACCGTGTGAGGAAAAGTGTTGCCAGACACCCAGTTTACTTACCCAGTACCAGTCGATTGGGATGAGCATTGCGTTTCGCGTCCCAGCGTACGAGTTATCCGATGGGCGCATTTACGCTATGATCGGCGGGTTGATCGTATTGTTTTGTCTTTCAAAACCCCTTCCACCAACCGGTTTTGTCTTTTAAAACCCCTTCCACCAACCGGTTTTGTCTTTTAAAACCCCTTCCGCCAACCGGTTTTGTCTTTTAAAACCCCTTCCGCCAATTGAAGTAGACCAGTCATGAACAATCCTGATGGCCGTGCATCACACTGGTACAAAGAATATTAGTGGGTGGTTTGCCCGCGATATCGGCACATTCATTGACTTTAGGACTGGCGGTTCACGTTTGGTCAGTATGATGAATGGCGATCCTGAGTTTTACTACATAGAAGACGAGGATTCTTATATCAAGTATTATGAAACTATAATGTTTAAAAACACAAATGGAGTCATTACATTCGATATTGGATCGCAAAATGTCTCCTTTAGTCTATGCGACGGAGTATGTTGTCAGGGAATGCATGAAGTACGCGAATATTGCGCCGGCGTTTATAAATATTGGCGTAATCATAAGGACACTAATGGTTACACCATGTTCTACACTATTATCGGCGGAGTCGTAGTGGTAATTTCGACCGGTTGTCCGTCAACATTTGAAGCAGATCAGTCACAACACTCCCGATGACCGTGTATCACACGGGTGTCGATTACATTTGTGGGTGGTTTACCAGTGGTATCGGCACGTGGATTGACTATAACACCGATAGCTTGTATATAGTCAGCATGCTAGACGGCGACACTGAACTTTACTATACGGAAGGTGACAAATGCGACATTAAGCATTGCGGTACGTGCAATTTTCGCATAACTGAAAGAATCATAACAGTTGAAACTGCGTCACACAGTATCACTTACACACTATGTGATGGTGCGTGTTGCGACTGGGTACAGTACTGCCCGATGGATTATGGATGTACCGGCATATATGTTCATAATCGAGCCATCGGTGGTGTACTAACGTATACAAATCTTGGCGGCGTCGTAGTAATCTTATAAAAAACAATACCGTTAGACACCTAACGTGGCCCCCATTTCGGGACGGTCCACACGTGGTGTATTTATGACTCCGCAACGATGTCAGTAAGTTATCTGGATGTCAAGTTACCACCATTCGAATCACACTATACACGAATTAGAAAAATTCGTAGTAGTACAAGTCGGATAACAGTCAATGTCTTCGAGCATGTCATAGACATTGACGCGTGTGGAGGGCTGTGTTGCGCATTTATCCGCACGAAGTACATTCCAACATACCAGGTTTTCAGAGACAACAAAAAGTATCACGTCCTATGCGGCGGGTTAATAATCACCATCTTTTTTCGCCGCTGCCGGTGTATGGCTGTCCGTAATTATGGCTAACCATCCATTCATTAACATTGGTTCCACTGTAGTAAACCGTAATAAGCAGTCGGCCGTACTTGTCGTACTTGCCACAGTGAATAGTGATTATTTTGTCCAGGATTAAACCCTCAAGAACACTCTTTGCGCGGAGCCCGGCGTCGGTTTCTTCGGGCGTTCCACCGCGCAATTCCGCCGAGTTATATCCGGCCATGCGCGCCACAAAACGATGATATTCCCGCCGCGGGTACTCAATTACAACGTGAATTGTGTCTCCGTCATAGACTTTTACGCACTTTGCCTTGCAAATATGGCCGTCAAACTCAAGTTTCGGGGTCGCCAACGATGTCGCACGCAGTCGCCGCTCCTCCGCGCTGGTACACGTACCCATTGGACAACGTATGCGGAGAGTATCACAACTTATACAGAGGAAACAAGCTTAGCTCGGCCTTATGGCGAATGACGAGAGCGAGCGAACGAGGCTTTCGCCGAGTTCGTGAGCGATTGGAGTGAGCGCACTATATATACACCACAAATACTGGCTGGTAAAAATCCTCGCAATTGTAAGACGCACACGCGCGCATGTCATGCATCAACACATGTTGACGGCCCGGCAGGGCAATCTGCACCAAGTGGCAATCACCACATAACTGGGCGTTTGCGCGGATGTTATCAGCATAACCGCCGCACAGAAACCCCATGTTGACTAGACTCGCATCCATACGCGTGTCATAAAGTTGCATCGTATTACAACCGTCCTCTCTCGAAATAAAGTAAACTATGTCACCATCAGTAGTCGTCATAATCATTTCATGCTGAAACTTTGCCTTGACCATATGCCGGTCAGCGACCGTGTCACACATCGTGAATGTAGTTTTGCAGTACGGAATGTACTCGGTAGATATGTAAACACGCGTATCCGTTAGGGATAACCATGATGAATTACCACATACATTATATGTGGACTGAATAGGCGCTGGACGGCGCATACCCGTTGTCCAATGCATATACAAATAGTCGTCACGTTCCCCAAGCATAACGTATTGTGTATCATTCACGGCGAATATTGGGTAACTGGCCGTATTCGGTAACGGCGTACGCTGTCCGAGCCGCTGTTCGTCACGGGATCCACGACGCAGTTGCCAAAACTGCTCTTTGTCGTATATCGCAACATCACCTCGCGAGTTATAATTATAGTACATTTTGATATTTATTGTGTGGGGGTTTCCGGTATTCATCACGGGGATGATATCGCCCTTTGCGGACCACAGGAAACCAGTGATTGTGTATCGTGACATGACCATAAAAACATCATACCGTAATTCATATTTTGTCACTGACAGGTCCGCTAAACATATGCGCGTGACCCCATAGTGTCGTCATACTCATACTCCGCGCAGGCCCGCAGGTCATACCATGCCGCACCGTGATAATGGTGTAACAACAGGATATCGCTGCATAGGCCAGCGTTTATCGCCATGACTCGATAGGGTACTTCCGAATGTGTAATCGGTACGGTCGGAATGCGACAGTCCACTGTACAGACAGCGTTTGTGTAGGCGTCTACAGTGTAAAGCATACCCTCGCGGACTTGCAGCCGGACCGGCGAGAAATCGTCGTATTTATACTTTACTAACTGGTCTGATCGTACATCACATACGCTGATCCGTTGTCGACGGAGTACGGTACCCGATGCAATGTAAAGCTTGTCATCTGTCATAACAACTGTCGGGTTGCGGAATCTTGAATTATCCGCGCACCTTAGTGCGAACACTGTACCACTAGTGAAGTGTACCATAGTGATAACATTACCGGCCATCTCAAGAATCGCGCAATGCTCGCGACTTGCGCTAAACGTTTTCACTGTTCGGCCCCAACCGAACTCATAGGGTGTCACCATTTGATCGGCCGTCGTCCCGCGCGGCAATCGCCAAAAGGCAAACATTGTCGTGTTACACAACAAGGCATCGCCCGACTCGGCATAGTCTGTTAACCAACTGATCCCATGCTTATATGCACGTTCGGCACGTAAATATCCGAGTCTTGCGTCCTGTGACAGGTGGTAGAGTGTCATCTGTAGTCGGGTGATGGGTTCCCACCATACAAAATAGCGCAACTAGTTCATATTTTGTGCCATCTACTCACACTTACACCACACACTATACATACGCGCGGGACAACGTTTTGTAAGTTGCACTTTCGTGCTCATATTCCGCGCAGGCCCGCAGGTCGTACCATGCTGCAGCATCACGGCCGTGCAGAAGCAAAGTACCATCAAATAGTCCCGGATTAATTGCCGAAACCTTATATCCGGTGCGCGCGAACATAATCGGCTCGGCCGGCGCGCGACAGTCCACCGCGCAAACGTTGTTTGCGCCAACGTCAATCATGTAAAGCACACCGTGTCGCACAGTCAATCGGCCCGGGTAGAAATCCGTATACGTGAGTTGTGTTAACCGATCAGTGGCAAGATCACATACTTCAATATGAGGGTACCGCGGAAACCATCGTGACGACAGGTAGGCTGTGGTTGAATCATCAGTCATTGCAATACCCAAGTGACTAACTGCCATGCGACGCACACACCGCATTAGACAGTATTTGTCAGCTGTTGCGCCACTACATAACCACATGTCAGTGTGCCTTTCAATGTTATCAACATATTTAGCAACAACATAGCTATCCCTGCCCGCTGCTACAGCTGTCAGTTGTCGACCCCAACGACTTTCACACTCGATCATTTGACCAACCGTTGTCCCGCGCGGTAATCGCCAAAATCCACTAGGATTTATTCCAGCAATCAAGGCGTCGCCAGATTCGGTATACTGGGCGAGTACACACTCATTGCTTTCTGGTACTGTACCTGTAAGTAGTGTAGAGAGATATGGTCCGTCGCTGTGGAGATAGTGCAGAGTCATGATGTAGCGTAAAAAACACCACCTTCGTTCATATTTTGACGCCGCTGCTACACAATATAGAGCCATGGTAACATCCGCCACTTACTGTAGATTGTGTCGACTGTGTATCCAGCGCAAGCACGCACGTCGTAAATGAAAGTATCCCGGCGTACGTCACCTGAGTCAGTTTGCACAACAAGTGTGTCACCCATGGCCGGATTAATTGCTGTAACTGCACAATATGATTGACCTAATGCGCCCATATCAGTGAGCGTCCCACTGCGCGCGTCAAATGCGTGGAGGTTTTCATCGTCAAAATGCCCAGTAAGCCATGCAGTTGTACCGTAAACTGCCTTGATCGTTGCTATGTGGTCACTATATGTATGGTTTTGTTTTTGTCCAGTGTGGACATCATACACTGTCATATACGTTAACGATGCAACGGCAGACGCGTGACTTGAGTAAATTAACCTACTGTCATCGTTCATACAGAGTTCATCAATATTGCCGAACACACCAGATAACAGGCAGTATTGACTACCGCCGATCATGCTGATGTAAACATGCCCTTTACTACTCTCGCGCGTGGAAGTGACGACTACATGCCGTTCCCGGCCGGCAGAAAACGCCACGATGTAACCATTCCAGCGTGCAGTTCGGTCTATCGTTTTGCCATTGGTCCTCCAAAACACGCCATTATCGGGTCCCCAAATCAACGCATCTCCAGACTCAGTGTATTGCACAAACTTGCATTCATAGCAGAATGTGTGTAACGCAGCGTCCTCGTTGAGAATGAATACGCCCTCGCGGCAATGATAGGAGTATCGTGGCATGAACTGTGGGTTAAACAGTCCACACTTCATATGTAAACTTGTGCCGAACCGAATGGTGTTATATAGTCCAAACAGTATTCGGCGCGATTGCGTAGATCATAGATCACCGCGGACTCGCCGATAACGGTGGTACCTTCATGCTGAACATATCGTTGTATCACAAGGCTGCTATGGCATACTCGAGTAGCGATAATCAAACCCGAGTCGATGTCGTGCGTATCTAATGCACGACAACGGGTATCGTATGTGCTGATACAACCGTCGACATCAACATAAATCACCGGACCATCAGTCGCCAACGTATTTAGCCAGTACACACCGTCAAACTTAACTTGTGTAGTTTTATCAGCCGCGGTATCTATTACACTGACAATACCGGATTTGTTACCATTACCAAAGTATATCTTACTACCATCGCCATTAACAACCGAGTGACTGTTATGGCTGCGCCACCCAGTCACCGTTACACTATCGCCCCATCGACCATAGATCATCTTAGCACTCATCAACGACGAGTCGACCGCCGTGAAAATGTTCCCGCCGATGCTTGCGTACATAAGTGTCCAGTCAAGGAAAAACGCCGGTGGGACTGACTTACCGGATATAATCCAAACATTCCGCGATTGGTTATTTACCATAACAATATCGCCATTTTCACTGTAGGTATGTTGCATCCTAACGTGATTACCGCCATTGCAAAGACCGGGATAAAGATGGACTGTTGTGACATGTTCCTTAGTGATTGGAACAGCATAGTGCAATCCGGACATTGTATACACTTTTGCCCAAGGGTTTATATACACAAAAACGACCACCATTCATATGTAAAAGTGTGTATGGTGATATGGCGTGTATTCGCCGACGTGATATTCGGCACAGTTGCGCGCATCATAGACCATAATACGCTCGCCCATAACTTGCACGTGCCCAAGCTGATTGGTCACAACTATCCGCCTATGTGCGAGTATACAGTCACCCACACTACGTCCGCAACTGAGTTCCCCCGATATGAAGCCATCCAATGGTATCAATTTAGGACAACGAACGTCACATTGTTGCACATATTTGTCGCCAGTTATATAGTAAACTAACGATGATGGTGTATGCATTACCCACGGATGTATTTGCGGGCAATGTGTCGGTGATTCGCGATGCAATAATGACGATACTCTCTGTTGCGTTATGGTATCAATATATGCCATATCCGTATCACATATGTACATGCGAGTGCCATCACTATTTATTATTGCGAAAAAGTCGTCAATCTCCCCGTTCATCACATTCCTGCGACCATAAGTTGTGTACCATCGATTACCCTCCCTTCGGTGTACAGCATATATGCGACCGGTAGGTAAATCGTCACTGGCGTCAGTGGAGACAGCATTCGCGCCGAGTAATCCGTTAGCAACTACGGACCGTTTGTCGGTAATTGTCCAGATCAAACTCGATGGAGATGTAAGAATCACGTCCCCACCTTCGCAATATCCGACATCAAACATCGCTTGGGTATTGTGCTGAGGTACGATCGTCCCGGCAACTACACTAAGTGTCAGGTCAGGGTTCGCAACCGCGTGGTGCATGGTGTGCGTGATACAAACCGTTTTGTCCAAGGGGTTGTATACACAAAACACCCGCCCTTCATATGTAAAAGTGCGGTGTGCATTCAACCAATGGCATGGGATCCGTGTGGTATGCTGCATGGGCGCGTAGGTCATAGACAGTCACATCAATTGATGCCCGTTCAAATTGCCATTCATGCATATAAATATAGTCACCGATCACTCGCATTATACATCGTGGGTCCGTTGAATGGTTAAGACCGACCGTATGATCATCGCGTGTATCGCACTCAAATAGTTGTCGATCCTGCAAACCATACACTATCGGCCCGCTTACTGCCCCCGGCGTACAAGCGGCAGAAGGTATCACTACAGTTTGATAAGCTGTTGTATCAGTGTAAGAAGTGTTGTGAGTCCAAAGGTGATATGCTCGTGTCCCGTCGATGTTTACAACGGGGTGTGAAAATGCAGTAAACTGCATACATGGGGTGAATGGGTCGTTATAGTTACCGTATCTGACATATTCTGCCTTGTTTGTAATCATTGTCAAACCGGCGGCTATACAGCCTCCAACACTAACGCTTAACAATCCAACTGCCCTGAATGCGGCCATAAGACACTCATCCGCTCCTCGCACAATCCAAGTATTACGTGACTGGCACGAGTATAGTGCTACGCTGCCATCTTCGCAATAACTACGTATGAGACTGCAAATGGTTGGTGGTAACATTTGGCGTTTACCGGGCCGCACAACAAGCCTACGCGAATCCTCCATAGCAACAAACGCATGGTGCATGGTGAGGGGTTGTTCGTGTGCTGTGCGGGCAGTTTGCGTGTGACGTTACTCCACAGTTAACCAGTACAAAAATACCCACCCTTCATATGTAAAAGTGCGTGCATTCGTATGGCGTGTATTCGTTAATGTAGTATTCAGCTCGATTACGCAAGTCATATGCCACGATACGTTCGCCAGCTATCCTGGCAAAGGCACCGGTCGACGTAAGGATCTTACGGTGTATAAGGAGACAGTCACCCATGCAACGCATGCTCCCGATGTTGGTCACCGGTATATCTGTATCGGCCATCACACCGCTGCGCGTATCGCACTCCATGATATTTGGAGCGCCGCCATAATAGTAAACTAGTGGTCCACACGTTGCTTCGGGATATATCCGGCGGTGTGCGGTTTCGGGTTGAATACGGATATCATGTTGCGATGCCACATCAATGTAGGAAATCCGATCATCCGCGTAATAAACACGCGTGCCATCACCAGTTACCGCATTAAATCCACTGGGGAGCTCTACCTCATCCAATGCACCTTCACGACCATATGTTGCGTGCTCGCCGCGTTCAGTGCTCGTGTTTATTGCATATATCCTTCCACCCGGGAGATTGTCGCTGGCACAGGCCGACCGTAGGCCGGTGACAACTATGGCCTTGGTACCAGTCCTGCGATCGTCGACCGCCCACATGTATCTACAGTGTCGGGATACTAGGATAACATCACCACCTTCGCAATAACTAACGCCAAATTGTGAGTAAATAGTAGACATCGCCGTGCGCCGACCAGCTAATATGTCAATCGATGTGTCAGTGTATTGTACGGCATAGTGCATAGTGTGTAGTGTGTTCTGTTACACAAAACTACACTTCATATGTAAAAGTGCGTGTATTCGTACGGTGTGTATTCGTCAATATCGTATTCGGCGCGATTACGCAGATCATACGCCACGATGCGTTCACCCATTATTTGTGTACCATACCCATTATACCACAAGATTTTACGATGTGCGATGAGACAGTCGCCCATACAACGTACACTCCCGAGATTAACTATCGACATGTCTGTGTCTGTCATCACACCACTGCGCGTGTCGCATTCTATGATGGTTGCGATATCACTATCATAGTAAACTAGTGGACCGCGCGTGGCCTCCGGACGTATGTGACCGTATCCTGACTCGGGCTGTAGTCGGACGTCGCGTTGCGACGCAACATCAACGTAGGAAATCTGATCACCAGCATAGTATATGCGCGTACCATCACCATTTACGTTGGTAAATATACTAGGGATCTCTGCGCTAATGACTGAACCTTCACATCCGTATGTTGTGTACTCACGATCGGCAGTGCGCAGGCTTATCGCATATATCCGCCCATTCGGACTAGTGTCGCTGGCACAGGCTGAATATATGTTGTTTACTGGGACGGGAACGATACCGGCCCTGGGACTGTCAATAGTCCACATGTATTTGTCCCATTGCGACGATAAGATCGCACCACCGCCTTCACAATAGCTTACACCACATAGTATATGCGAGCCGGGCCGCGTAGTGCATTTACCGGCTATAACGTCTAGCGTCCCGTCTGGATGCGTATTTGCGTGGTGCATGTTGGGGTGTTGTGTCCAAATAGCTTATAATAGTACAAAAACAACACTTCATATGTAAAAGTGTGATGTGTGGCCCTGCATGATCCCAATCACGGATTCAATTTCATACAATCCACGATTACGAAGGTCATACGCAGTAATCCGCTCATAGTCCTCATCACCGTCAACATACTCATGTATGATCAGAATATTGTCGAATTTAGGTAGAACAGAGTCCATGTCATACGTCAGGACTTCATGCCGTTCCGTAAAATCACAACGTATATCCCATGACCATAAGTGATAATCGTCACACCCACCATAAACAGTGTTCCCGGATGTCGTAATGGGGTGTCGTATGTTGACTCCAGTGTCAACATTGCGGCCATTGTCAGCATATGACAGTGTACGGTCGTTGTCTGAGTAGTATACGCGTGTACCGTCCCGATTTACAACCGCGAGAGATCGTGACCGCAATTTTTCAACCACAGTCGCCTTGCCGCCTCCATAGTAACCATAGTAAGACCCATCGGTTCGGCGCAGTGTAACTGCGAAAGTATCGCGACCAGTTACACAAGTGCTCGCAATCTTGGCAGATGGCAGATCAAAACACGGCCGTATGCACTTTGATGAGTAGTCACTTTCAATCTTCCAAACCCGATTCTGCCGCCGGGATAACAGTATTACGCTCCCATTCTCAGAATACCGACGCCTAGTCAGATTACCATACAAGTTCCGCCCAACATATTTACCTGGGACAACATTAATGTTTCCCTCCAAGTTGATGATCGCATGGTGCATGGTCATGATTGTGTAGAGTAGTCTACAAAAAGACATACTTCACATGTAGAAATGCCCGAACGGGCCTTCTAACGGATACTCTGCACACGCGCGATGGTCCACTGCAACGGCGGCATCGCGATCATGCAATATTATCACGCCATCACCAATAACCTTTGCAACAGTGTACCCACGTGACATCCATGTATTCAATGTAACCAAATCCACCGCGGAATTAGCCCGGAGGTCAAGTAGCGTGTGTCTGTTGAGTTGGTCAATAAAGTACAGGTTACGATCATGAGCTCCAACCAAATAATCCCTTGATGCGACGAAGCGCTGGTAACGCTGTTGTTGGCCGGTGTGTAAATCATAAACATGGGCTAAGTCGGTCATTGGTGGAATAATATGTAACCCGGTATTGCCACAGTAAAGTGCAGACTCGTCATGTGACACATGGATGGCCTCATGGTATATATCGGCGATTTTGGTCCTGCCCGTTTTGTGTCTAGTGACAACATACGTCATTTGCCTATGCTTATCAGATATGTAATGTCGCTGACCGAGCGCATTAAAGGAAACCGCAAAGTATGATCCACTAATGTAGTACTGCTCAGTATGGTGGTTTGGACTAAAACCACCGTACCGTGTATGGTCATTGATGATCACTGATCCATCCTCCTGATAACGTATTGCCGTCATATGCGGAACGCACGCCCGTTCGCGGTCTGTGCTAATATGTATCTTCGCACGAACGTCAACATACCACGCGCGCATGCTGGTTGCTGGATATAAATCAGCCACCAGTTTCATTTTCCAGCCATAGTAAAAGTGAATTACCGTCGGCATTAGTAACCTCTCCAGTAATATGTCAATCTACGATCACGTTGATGATCTTATTCAGTGCACCCGCGCGGGGGCCCTTGACCGCGCTCGAGCTGAACAGCTTATTGCGGTAGTAGCGGCGACAACGGAGACTGTCAGTTGTTATACTTACGGAAAGTTATGCTTTGGAGCCGACGAGGCTATTCGCGAGAGTATCGCTCGTTTGCTCCATGGATTGTTGATTCGCGGATTGATCGGTGTATCAGAGTACATGTCTGAAATCGCGTGGGTTTGCGGCGACGAGATGATGACTAACTGGTTGGCAACTGCGGGTGAGGTTAAGCAGGTTACGCTGATCGCCGCGTTTGCCGACATTACGGAGCGCACTCCGGTCATAGTCCCCGCCGACACGGTCGGTCGGCTTGCACGGTGCTTGGTTGGTGCGGCCCGCGCACGCCCGAAACTACTCTCTGAGTGGTATCATCGCGCGGATTGGCAAAGGTGTCGCATTGCAGATGAGAGTCTTTATGATATTCAGGAGGCGATTTACACACTGATTGTCATCAACCGCCGCGAGCACGATATTGGACCCTTCAGTGAAAACTACTCGTGGGACGATGTTGCTGCACTTTACGCCGCGGCCGCTGATGGTAGGGCCGACTATCTGCGCGCCCTTATCTCCAAACGATGGGGTTCTGTTAACAGGACCGTATATCGCGAGTGGTTGCTTCATCGCCGGACTGTCGCCCCTAAGCCCGCAACTGTACTCCTCTCGTTTGGCGGGATTATAAAGGGAGAAACCCTGTATAATATCAAGCAATCCCCGCGCGATGTTGAATTGTTGGCTGCAGCATGCTGTCAGTGGCTCATCCAGCACGAGGACATGGAAGGGATTTGGATCAGTAGTAGTCCGGATCTCGTCTGCGCATTGATCGCTGCCGGAGCTGACGTATGTGCCGTTTACTCGGATTACACCCGCGATGAACCCATGGAATGGACGTCACGCTCTGTCGTTAGTCTGCTCTGTCGCTATCACACAAAATATGACGCCGATGCAACGCGAGAGATTGTGTACGGTATTGTCTCCCGTCATGGGTGTGCAGCGTTCGGAAAACCATCTGGCAGGTCAAAGAAACACTGCACAATTGTGCGTGCTAAGACAATTGCTGACATTAGAAAGCATCTACACAATCCGGAGGAGATCATTAACGCGGCCTGGTGAGATACTCCCGCATGTGGGGGAGGTGTACCCTTTTTGTCAGCATCAGTACGTGATTCGCGTACAGTAGATTTGGATTACATGCAGTGCCATTTGATCTTGCGGTCGGATATACCACCAGGTATACATGTCCCCTATTGTGGGCTACTATGTGCATGGTACGTTGTTTAACATAAACCGCACTCGGCCAAACCTGCATCCAAAAATCATGCAAATTGGCTATCAAGAAGATGGGTCAGTAACCGTCGCAACCCATGAATACATAGGCAGTATTGCGCAAGGTCGGCCACGGCAAGGCCCGTGGAAGTTTAGGCCGCCAGCATTTATGTCAGCCAGCCATCTCTATGACAGCCGACGATGGTATGTTGCCGATGGTGAAACTGATAAAGTGTGGGCTATGTTTGATCGCAAGTCAACAATGCTGATCGACCATCGCTATGCAAAGGTTTATGTGTCACGGGATGAATCCGCCCTTTACTGCGCTGGATCCGACCTGGATAACATATGCGTGTATGATCTACATGCGCTGAGGACAACAATTACACGGAATGATCATCCCGGCCGGTTGATCGGTACACGAGACCGGCTAATGTACTTTATTGACGATAGTGATACGGTGTCATGTTTCGACACTAGACAATGCCAAATTGATGTCCTGTTGGGATTATCAGCCCACCTGATGGGCGCAACGGCAAACTTTGTCGATGATTCAATGGCCATAGTACATGACGGATACACAACAAACGTATCGGCGATTGACCTACGCGCATGTGCAGATTACCATATAGTGACACCCGATGCCCCGGCGGACTTTTACCTGTAGTGGCACTGTATAAAAAATCGGTTTAACGAGCGTCTGGGTGCGAAGGCCAATGCAATGTTACCAGCCCCAGCGCATACCGCTTGTGGTTTGCCAAGTCCACAACACGGCCGCTTTTGTGCGATCCCGCGCGCAAATTACACAACGCGGACACCACTAACAGCGGCGAAACGCGTCCCATACAACGGCCGGCATGTCGCCATTAGGTTACAGAAACCCTGCGACGGGATATACTCATCCGGCGGCCTCTCTAATCGAAAATCCCGTCAAACATCGAGCTAATATCGTTCTGGCGGTACATACGCGCGTAAACTGTGTCGACTCCGTCACGGTCGCCGGAGATTTCCATTGAACCGCGCAATACATCCACGTGAATCTTTACAAGATCACCCCAATCGGGCCCGTCATCAAACGTCGGGCGGGCCCAAAATGTGTAGTGATACGGGGACGCGGTTCCAATACTGTACTCGAGCCTCAGTGACGATTTAATCATGTTATCCATGATGACAATGTAGCATTCGCGCGTCACGCTAAATGCGCCGTATTCAGGCTCGCCAAAGACCATCATAAGGGATTCAACCTCCACTGACTTACAGAAGTCATCCGGGGCTATCCAACACCCTGTAATGAAGCCATCCACGGACTTTGCATTACCGCGGGCGTTGATATAGTAAATAAGTATCAACACCAACACCACTACCAACGCTACGATAAACATCATATTATGATGTCGCGTCCGCCTGAATGAATATTGTTGTGTAACTATTTACGCGCCGCGATTTTATCGTGCAGAATCACAAAAATTGGATCAGGCTGACTCCTCGGCGGCCTCTTCGCCCGCTTCCTCACCCTCAGCAGCCTCCTCAGCGGCCTCTTCCTCGCCGGCCTCTTCGGCAGCCTCCTCGGCAACTTCAGTAGCACCTTCGAGAGTCTCCTCAGTGGTGCCTTCCTCGGTGGGCTCCTCGTAAGTTGTGCCCAGTGGCTCAATTGCTGCGTCAGCTGCGTCAGCTGCGTCAGCTGCGTCAGCTGCGTCAGCTGCGTCTGCTGCGTCTGCTGGCGGTTCGGCAGCGGCGGCCGCCTTTGCCGTACGTGTTGACGGCGGGACGCGCAACAGGAAACCATACGCAGTTTCATAGTCACACCCCAAGTTAACAAGCTGGCTGCACAAGTCCTCCTTGGAAATGCTGATCTTTTCCGCAAACAGTTTTGATGAGATTGCGTCATAGCACAGAACCTTCATAAAGGCCACAAACTTGTCCGCAAGGTAGTTTGCGTGAGGCTTGACGCGCTGGCCGGCCGGTTCGGCCATCAGTTGACCCTCAATGTACGAGGTAATGTAGTTGTCGCTCAGACATGCCGCTTCAAGGTTGCTACCCTCAGGAAGGGCAATCATCCCCGATGCGTTAACAACAAACTGTACGATCTGGCACTCCTCAGGAATGTTTTCGCCGACTTCAGTGGGCTTAGGCAGGCTGTCTCCGCAGAGCATCTTATGGCCCTCGGCAACATACTGTTCGCAGAGCTGGGACAGGACACTCTTCAGCCCCGTACCAATTGAAAATCGCTCGGTCGGCGACTGAAACTTGTTGTCGCCAATGGCATTAAGGTTTGCGTAGGTTTGGTAGATTGTGTCACCATCAAGGTACGTACGCTGGCCCTCAGGGACGCGATCGGCCAGGGCGGCATAACTGAACCGCTTCATTGTGTCGCTCAGCGTGGACGTCAATTTCGACGCCGCGCCCTTAGGGGTGCGCGGGGCTGACGTCTTGGTTGTACGGGTGCGGGTAGCCATGGGTGATATCGCTATCCGTGATAACATACGTATAGGCGATTTCAATTTTATTTCCACTCTATGCAGAGAAAGGTAGACTACCCCGTATGGAGGAGTATGAAGTTTGGTATACCCGGCCAGACTCAGGGTCAGTACGTGACCATGTGTGCGTTGCAAAGTGTCTTGACCGCGAAACGGCCCGGAGTATAGTCACACGGGTACAACGGCAGGTTGTCATAGGCGGGGTTGTCCCGGGCGGGCTCCCTGATATACACGTTTATGCACGCCCCGAGGGTGAACCGTCATGGCAATTACAGCTTAATGGGCGCGTCGTGCGGGTCCGGTATACCCGCGCGGAGATTGACGTAGTGCATGACAACTATGTTGCGACCCTAGGGGCGATGCGGTCATATAAGTGCCAACTGGCGATTGTACGTGTTGATGACCAGCACTTCCGGCCGTCAACCGTTGATGGTGAGTTTCTCCAGCGGGCCCTACCGGATGACCCGCTTTATGGCGGCGGTAACGACTTTATTGTACGGGATGATGAACCGACACCACTACATGTGATAAGACCGGCGCAACCCCAACGACAACCCCGGCAACCCCGTCAGCGGCAACCCAAGCAACCTACACAACGTACTGATGATCAAATACTTGCAATAGTAGCAAATGTTGACTCGGCAAAGTTGGCTAAAAAATTATTGCGCATAGACAGGGTATACTGGCGCTCACGTGTGTGGTGAGACACTTTCAACCTACTTGGACAAACTACACATTTTTTCGCTTGGACTCGTCAATCCGAGCATGTCCAATGATGATCATCAATCCGATAGTATCGCACCCATTAAAAGATGTGCGGATGCTGTCGAGCACCGACACAATACGATCGCCCTTTGTGCGCAGTTCATAGATAAACGCCTCAACATCAGCAGCGGGCACACTAAGCCGTTCGGCAAACTTGGGCCAAAGTCCGGCCGAGCCAAGCCGCAACATAACCGCACCACCGTTAACGTTCACAATCGCAGGAATCGACGGTGGCGTCCACGTCCAAACACGACCATATTGCGTCGGCGGGATATACTTTAGCCCATTGGTGTCATCGGTGCCTTCGGCAACATCAGCACCATCAATCGGCAGGTAAATGATCTCGTAGTCACCCAAATCCCCGGCGTTTTCCGTTGTAATCCCCGGGACAGGGGTAACAAACAGCAATACCGGCGATAATTCGCGGTCGTGTAGGCGCTGTGAGACATCCGATAGCGACTCGCAGCCGGCAATGTCAACACACTGCGCTGACTCAAGTGACTTTGCGATAATTAACGCCGACAGGTTCTCCCCGTTATAAAGGACAGTGTACTTATAGGACACTTCAATGACTGACATGACTGCAGATATAGGTTGGTGTCTACTCCTGTAGTTAAAAAATAGTTACACACACCCTACGCAGACGGTACACGATCCTCGGCCGAGATGTGGTGTACTGGATATTTGCGCAGCCACCGTTGGTTAAGCTCTCGTTTGATTCCACGCGCGGCGTCAGCAATCTGCGCCGGCGTGTATTGGCTATTTAACCGGACCATTTCAAGCATCATATTACGCTGTTGACCATGTACGATCCGGACAAACTTTTGTAGTGATGCAACGGCCGGCAATAGGCGCACAGCGGGCTGCGGCCAAAGTGGTGTACTGTCGCGGCGGCGCAGGCGGTCTACAAGCACATCAACCGCGGCCCGGTCAACCCCGCGAAATCCCACGCCGACAAGGTAAATCTCGCTGTTTGTCGGACGCGATGACAGTGGCTTAGTAAGGTAAAACCGCTCAAATAGTGTACTGTAAAACAGGATAAGATTCCATGTAAACGTCCGGTAAAGTGTGTACTGCTTGGCGATAAACAGGGCACCCGTGCGCATTGTCAGCAGGCCCGCGATCGCACAGCCGAGGTGCAGCCACATATTGGCATCCTCCTGTATATCATAGCGCACTTCACCGCTCTCGGCACCACTAACATCAATACCTGCATCATGCGAGTAAATATCGACACCACCTACGTCACTTGCCGGTCCCAGCCGCGCGGCAACATCCAGAATATTGTCCACAGAGGTCATGTCGCCGTCGTTACTATCACCACCCATCATCCACCGCGAGCGGTTTTTCGCATAATATCCATACTGATCACTCAATCCGTGCGAACCTTCGCGCAGGTCGGGCGCCATCAGTGACGATGCATACCACTGATAGTCAATTCGCGGGTGTACTGTGCGCATATAGTGGTTAAACGCAACCATTGACGACCCCGGTAGCTCTGCGTTAAAGAACGCGGTCACCCGACGCGGGGCGTCACCAAAGGGATAAAATTCATAGGCCATCTCATAGTACTTTAGAAAGGCATTCGTTGCGTTTTTCTCGCCGCCGATGCGTAAGATCTCGCCGCGCAGTCCCGCATACATGTCCATTGCGCGACGAAACTCCATGTATCCGCGCGATTTTCCCAGCCGGTCAGCCTCGGCACCAATGTTGCCGAGCGCATCCTTTGCGGCGTTTAGTTCGGCCTCATCTGGGGTAAATTCGATTGTGTAAGTTGGTGTCGCTGCTGCGGTGCCTGCGTTGCTTGCGTTGCTAGCCAACTTTAGATCACCCGGGTCAACCGCAACCTGGACTCGGATAAGATCCGTTTGGTAGGTAAACTGGATATCATGCTGCGGGCGATGATGGTTGTGGCGGTGACCGCCGCCACGTCCTCGCCTGTCACTGTGTTGCATTGAAGCTATAGTATGACACATATACTCTGTGCTTCATATATAGAAATGGACATTAACGATATTGTCGCCCAATTGGGCGGGCGTTTTACCGCCGATGAGATTAGCGGTTACATAACAATGAGCACGCACTTTGTCCGCCGGCCAATCTTTAACCTTATCGACCGACTCCTCACGGGTC
This sequence comes from uncultured Flavipsychrobacter sp., assembly GCA_964652995.1. Lineage (GTDB taxonomy): Bacteria > Bacteroidota > Bacteroidia > Chitinophagales > Chitinophagaceae > Nemorincola. The sequence continues at coordinate 280,226 of CAZZCR010000001.1, forward strand.
ATGCCAACCATGACTCCATCATGGCGGAATTGGATGCGATTGACGACGGCGTGACAAAGGCGATTACAATCACAAATGTCCCGGCCGAGGCAATCACAGAGTTGGGTCCCAAAGCGCAGTTGAATATCTGGTTTGCCCTCGGCGACAAGGACTATGCGCACCGCCTCCGCGTCCCCACGGATGAGTTTGGCGTTACTGTTGTCAGGCACTATGAGTTTCTACGCAAATGCGCGGCGGCCGTATGGCGTACGTTCCAGATGGACAATTCCACACTCTACGCACGTATTCAGGCCGCACTCGGCGACTCGGTGTCAGAGATTAAGATGGATCCCGCAAACAACAGGACAATGGGTTTCGACCTATCGCGGCCAGAGCGTATCGTGATGATCGCGGCGTGGTCAACTGGCGGGGCCTTTGCTGCAAAGAGTAAATCAGGTAAGAAGGGCAAAAAATAGACACTATCAACGCAGGCAACACACCGTAGTGGATTATTTTTTCCCGGAGTTTCAAGAAAAAATATGCTGTGTTAACTGGCTTACCCAAACGCACAACTTACATTGATTCAACGAATTTGTCCTCAAAGGACCCAGTCTTTCCGCTACCCATCGCGTACTTTGTAACAGCCCATGCAGCAGCACCGATCAGTGCAACCTTGATGCCAAAGACCCAAATGAGGATGATGATGACAACGAGCCAGATGGCGTCCGCAATCTTAAAGTCGCCCATCGTAGGTGGTATACAAAGTGACTACAAATTGTCAAAAATATTGTAAATAATGGCACTCTGTTCCGACCGCCGTAAAGCCCCCTACTCGCACCGATCTACGATGTACATTTGAATCACCCAGAGCGGACTATAGCCGTCTGGACTGGACGATGAGCACCGCACAACCCGCGTCCTACACGCACTATGTCGGCGCCGAGGGCCGGATGTCCGTGGAAGGATACCTTGTAAAGAATGGCCTTTCCCCGCGCAGCGTATTCACAGTCTTTGCAATGAGCCCGCCGCGTTACCTTGTGTTTCCTGACAGTGATGCTTATTGGGCGTGGGCCAAGACACAGCCGGTGCAAACCTACTGCGAAGTAGTGCCGGATGGCCCGCAGCGGCTAAAGTTTGATATTGACGCAGACGCGGCTGCCCTACAGCGCGCACAGATTGCCGATACCCATCCAAACGTGCCGGAATACGCCAATATCCCGTCATCAAGCCCGCGGTTTACCCTGCTGTGCGCGATTGTGATTGAGTCAATCTGCGATATGTTCTGCACGGTTTACGGTTTTGAGCCCAAGCTCATTATCTGCGAGTCAACAGATAAGCGCCGGCCGGTCAAAAAGTACAGTCGTCACATTATTGTTGACGGATTCTACGTGTCGGACGCGGCCAATGCCCGCGAGTTTACTCGACTCGTTGTACAGGTACTGCCTGAGGCCGTGCGGCGGTTTGTTGACCAAAGTGTAAACAAAACACTACAAACATTCCGCCTTGTCGGCAGTACCAAGCCCGGTGAAGACCGCATAAAGCGCATCCTTACCGATCACGAGCCCGATGACACGATCCTCACAAACGTGGGGACGCTGCTCCCGCTGGCTGACATTACCCACACTGCGACGCCGACCGTACGCATGACGTTGCCTGATAATGGCGAAATTGAGCGTATATTTGCTGAGGCCGGCCTGGCCACGCACCACCGATTCCGCTGCCGGCGCGGTAACAGCTACATTTACAATCGTATTGCACCGTCATACTGCGAATTTTGCAAGCGCGTACACAGCAGCGACAATACCCTACTCGTTACAACCCATCCGTCGGCCGAGGGTGTCGTTGATGTCCGCGTAAGCTGCCGCCGATACACGGCCGAAAACGGCAGTGCAAAAACCCGCAAGATCGGCGAGTATGTCGGGGTGTGTGAGGGCGAAGAGGTTGAAACCTATGCCGCACACAGCCGGTTGGAGCGCGCGGTAACTGCCGCGGCCACCCCGCGCAGCGGCGGCCCGCTCTTTGCGGACTGCCCGATTACTGCCTACTCTGAGCCGAGTCTACGTCCGTTTGAGCTGTGCGAGACCCTCGTTGTACACGCGGCAATGAAGATGGGCAAAACCAAAACACTGCGCAATTACCTTACGCGTTACTTTCCGGCCGATACGCCGGTCCCGCGCGTTGTCAGATTTGTTTCATTCCGGCGCACTTTCTCAGGTAATATTGGCGCAAACTTCCCTGATTTTACACTTTACAGTGACATTAAGGGGGCCGTGCTCAATCAACCGCGCCTTATCGTACAAGTGGAGTCGCTACACCGGTTGGAGATTACTGAGACCCCGCCCGATCTACTCGTCCTCGATGAGTGTGAGTCAATCTTTGAGCAGTTTGAGTCGGGGCTTATCCGCCGATTCTCACAGACTTGCGCAACTTTCATCTACCTCCTGCGTCACTCCAAACACGTTGTTTGCATGGATGCCAATATTACAGTCCGTACGGAGAATATCCTCCGTCGCATCCGTGCCCGGCCGATTCACTATCACCGTAACAGCTACGCAAATGCGACGGACTACAACTACCGAGTCACCGCGTCGCACTGCCTGTGGGCGGCGATGCTTGACAAGGCGATTGGCGACGGCGAGCGCGTCGCAGTCCCGGTCGCGTCCCTCAAGTTTGCCAATGCGCTCTATGACACACTACGCCGCCGCCACACGGACAAGGCCATTATGCTTTACTCCAGCGAAACGGACCAAAGTGTAAAGACCGCGCACTTTGCCGATGTAAACCAGTGGTGGTCCAAGTATGACGTTGTCATTTACACGCCGACAGTTACAGCCGGCGTTTCGTTTGAGACCCGGCACTTTGACCGTGTGTTTGGGTACTTTACCTCAGCATCGTGCGGCGACCTTTCATGCATACAGATGCTTGGCCGTATCCGCGACGTTGCAAAACGCGAGATTATACTTTGCATCAAGGCGATTGACAGCGACCATCCGACGGACCCTGACGAGATCGTTGCGCTTTACTACTCGCGCCGCCAGTGCCTGTTTAGCGAAAATAACGGCCTAACCGCGGAGTACAACGCGGCCGGGGAGCTTGTCCTCGTAAAAACCCCATACTTCCATATTTGGGTCGAGAATATGCGGGCCCGCAATCTTAGCCGTAATGACTTTGCGAATCGCCTACTTGCGATCGTTGCACAGACCGGCGCCAAGATCGGCTATATGGCGCCTGTACAACCTGACTCCCCGCTTGCGGAGGCCGTCCGGTCAATCCGCGAGGAGCTTGTGGAGAGCGAACAGCAAGATACCGCGGCCCGTAACGCCGCGATTGCAGAGGCCGACGATGTGGAGGACCCCGGCGCGATTCGCGACAAACTTGACGCCGGTTTGGAGTGCACTGCGGGCGAGATAAACAGCCTGCGCAAGCATGCACTGCGCGAACACTACCGTTATAACGGGCAAATGACCCCCGAGTGGGTGCGCACATACGGCGCCCGCAAGGTTCGTGACCAATACACGCGCCTGTGTCAGATTGGCGCGGGGGATACCGCAACTATTGCACGTATCCGGCTGAGTGAGGCCGCGTCATACACCGCCAATATGCAGCTTGATGAGAAGTATCACTATGTGGACATTAAACGCCAATATGTTTACGTGCGCCATCGGATTGCATATGACCTACTGACAATGTGTGGATTTGCAAACATCCATGACACAAACTATGTGCACAGTAACACCCTGTCGGTGGACCAGGAAGCCGCACACCGGCTCGCGGCCGAAACCTGTCGCGAGTTTGAATGGGCTATACCCGGCCGCCAACACACACGCGACGCGGTCATTGGTGTGCTCTTTACACTGACGCAGCGTGTTCTGGACAAGATGTATGGTATCGGCATCGAGCGCGCGGGCGACAGCATGTATCGGCTGCGCCCGCCGGCAAAGTTTGCCCCGGGCGAACCCACCGCACCCATGATTACGCCAACCTATCCGGAGCTGGTTAGTACGGAATATACTGGCTAGGTGCCCTTTTTATGACAAAAAATAGTGCAACGGGTGCAGCTAAAAGTCCGCATTGTAGTCGGCAGATTCGCCTGCGTCCGCATGTTGGTAATCGCCAACGCGACACTCGAAGAAGTTTACCAACCGCTCCATCTTAAGCTGTTCCATAAACCCGAACGGATTGCGCTCGTCATAGAGCTTGGGCACAGCTATCATCTCCAAGAGCCCGTCCGCAACATACTTGATATATGCGGTCATTAACCCAGCGTTCATATCCAGCATACCCTCGGGCATTGCATCGCACGTAAAGGCAATCGCAATATCCACGGCCTCGCTAAACACCGCATGGACCTCAGCCGTAGTGACCGGCTCAAGTTTGCAGTAAAGGAGCAACGAAAACTGCGTGTGGAGGCCCTCATCTCTGGCTATCATGCTGTTTGCGTGGCCCAGGCCGGGCATCAGCCCGCGCGAGCGGAACCAGTAAATCGCGCAGAATGCACCGGAAAACAGGATTCCCTCCGCGCAGGCCATGCGCAACATGCGGATTTGTAATGGTTCGGACGACTCAGTGCACCGACGAATGTAGTCGGTCATCGCGCCGATCGCTGGGATTGTCCGCGCGGCGTCAAACAATCGTTTGCGTTCTGCCTCCTCGTCGACAAGGTGGTCAAGCATCATAGAGTATGCGGTGTTGTGGATATCCTCCATCATCATTTGGAACGCAAAGAATGCCTTGGCTTCCTTGTAGGGAACCTCGCCCATGAATCGCTCAAGTAGGTTGCTGTTAACCAGGCTGTCCGCGATTGCAAAGAACGACAGGATATACTTGACGAATCGCCGCTCACGGTCATTAAGATTGTTCTTGAAGTGGGCCAGATCACTCCCCATTGTCAATTCACCCTCGTGCCAAAAGCACTTTTTTGCGATTTGGTACATTGTCCACATGTCCTTGCGGGCGATGGGAAACATCGGTTCGCGCGAATCGGCAGGGGTAAATGGGAATGACATGGTTTGTGACAGAGTGCTGCAATACAGACCCGGACAAAAGTTCAATTATAAAATGCTGCACTGCGCTCGTCATGGTGCTTCCGCATACGAACTGTGGACCTCCGCATGCGAACTGTGGACCTCCGCATGCGAATTATACGACTGACAGCAGGTAGAATTGAATGTGGACTGGTGTAAATACAACCATGCCGAGCATAACTGTTACTCGGGTGGACAAGTTTGCCTATGCATATGGCAACAAGATAACTGTACTGGGTGATGGTCTTTACGCGGCCAAGGGGGTAGTCATCAGATGCGACGGCGGTGATTCAGAATACTACTATTGCGAATACAAACCAATAGAAGTCGACAAGATATCGATTAGTTACGGGGGATTAGAGTATGATTGGTTTGAAGCCTGACAGATGTTTGTTAACCATTATTAATCATGGGCTCATCAACCACCAAGTTGACAGGAATTAATAAATCGTCACTCACTTAACAAATCATTGTTAAGCACCGCCTCAACGAGCAGGCGGAGGGAGCTGCCACTCCCCGCAAAGGTGTTTAAGCATAATGTTTCGAGCGCCATTATAATCACGATCCACGCAAAGTCCACACTTATCACAATTATAGACTTTGTTTGGTCCAAGATCCTCCTTTATCGTACCACACCGAGTACAGGTCTTACTGGTGTAATATTCTTTACAGAGAATCAAGTTACGTGAATACTTTTCCGCCTTATGAATCATTATCTGTCGGAATTTGTACTGCGAGCTTAGCATCATGGCACTGGACACGGATTTTGGTAATTTCTCCGTTCCAACCATTCTCGAAGTCTTCATTTCCGGCAAAAGTATAGTTTGGAAGTTCTCCATGAAGAACAATGCCGTTTTATGGTGCATATCCTTCACAATGTTACGGGCTTTTAGGCGTAATGCCGCAGCCCGCTTCTTAAGCTTGCAACGTAGATAATAACGATCGCATTTTTTGGCCTTTGCAAGGAGTTGATCTGACTGCTTAACCAGCGGAAAGGTACGTGGCAACCACGCATCTCCAGCAGCTCCTGCGCAGGACTCAGAATAAAACGTAGCCAATGTTCGCACTCCAGGGTCAATCGCAACGATGTTATCGGTCTTTGGAGGTTTGTTCACCTTCTCCACAGTTTGCGGCATATAAATGGTGAATCTGCCCTTTTGTCGATCCCAAGTAAGTTTGCAAATCTGTGTTGAACGATACGCTACGCGGGACGTTTCTAAGACCTCGTCAAGAAAGCGTTTCTTATCGGCCTTCTTTGCGGAGAGTGTACTGCCTTCTCCGGTATAGAACGGTCCGATCTGCTTTCGTAGACTCCTAGCGTGGATAATGCCATCGGCCATATTACGTCCGTCGATTGAGATCGTAGTAGTAAGGTCCTTACAATCTCGGAATTTAAGTGCGTAATTTTCCTCGCCTTTGTTTGGATCTTCGCCATTGCGAACGTTCCAGTATTGACGTGTCGCCTTGGCCTTAAGAAACGCCTTAACTGCGTTTTTAGCCTCAAACACGGAGTACTCAAACGAAGTATTCGGCATGTCGCACTCTGCAATACGATCTGCGAATACGGACTTTAACTCGTCACGAACGGTGTACTTTCCTGGCGGATTAGGCTTCTTAAACTCTGCCAAGGCCGCATTATAAACGTGACGACTAAGGTCAATCCACTTCTTAAAGACTCGGGCTACGAACCATGAAAGGTTAATCATCGGGATAGTCCTCGCCCGGATCAGCTCGGTATTTTCGCATCCCGTGGGCTTTAGCGGCAAATGATGTAACGATTGTGATGATATCGTCTGCGAGTTCTTCTTGTGGAGAATTATCTTCGGATTTGATAATGATGAGTTCCACTCCGTGGAATTCGCAAATCCGTGCGAAAAGGTCGTAACCAAACCTTCCAATTCTGTCCTTTGAATAAGCGGCAATTGCTGTGATCTCTCGGCGCATGATGCGTTCCAAAAGCCTTTGCATTCCGGGTCGATTGTAGTGTGTACCGGATGAGACGTCTGAAACGACTTCGTAAGTTGGGTATTTGCGTTGCATAAAGGTTTGTTGTCGTTGCAGATCGGCTCGTTGCTTGGCGCTTGACACTCGACAGTAGACGACTTTGTTTTCGACTGGCTTAGGCTCTGGATCGACGACTGCTGCGGCGGCTGCAGCTCCGTTGTCGGCGGCGTTATCAGCGTTAGCTGCGTCGGCTGCGGCATTAGCCTGGAGCAAGGCTCGGATATCGGCAATGTTGTAACGCCTTTGTCCGGCTTGAGTACGGTGCGGCGTAATCTTGCCCTCATTCTCCCAACGGCGTAAAGTGTTGGGATGAACTCCGAGTTCTTGAATGGCTTTGCGGATAGGAAGCATTTCATAATTATATTATATAGTCTCTAAATTGTAAATAATGTTCAACAAAATGAAGCCTGTAGTAACGGTGCGCACATGTGCACCGCCGATATACGAAATCGCGTTAAAATAGATGGCTACAGCCAGAAGTATCACAGTTTTGGCAGAGTCATACGAAAAAGGGGTAATGAATATATGATTGAGTTTACCAGCGGGGTAATTTACGTTACTGTTACTGACTAGTATAATTGAACTACCCGAACATACTACACACAATGATAACCGTAACACGCGTGGACTATCTGTACAATAGTTACATCAACTTGGTTGTGGTAACACCCGGGCTATACGTCGCAGACTGTGTATATGGGTACCCTTGCCTGTTGTCATACGATGGTGACATCCCGGAGGTTTACTACCTTGATAATGTACATGGTATTCACAACAAAATCATACCGGAGGCATACCTACGCCGTAAAGGGAAAACCTACCGGTTCACGACCGAAGGGGATACAACCTATATGCATGACCAGTATTCAGGAGTCGGTTACGCCATCGATGTTAATCTACCCAATTATAGTTGGGGGCACTCAATGGCACAAACCGCAAATGACATAATCGTCATGTTTGCAAGAGCAGTTGTTTACATAACGTTTGTGGACTAAATCTTTTGTACCATTGCACTCACTGAATGAGTGCCACTGCACTCGCTAAGCTTGTTCCCTCCCTACACTCGGTGTCCCTCACGTTGTTCGGTCCATCTCGTTTCGGTCAGTCCACTGCGCGACGCTCGTCATAATACTCCAATTTGCGATTTAATTGAGTATATTAATGGACAAAAGTAAGTCGGAGTAATATGTGAGTGGTACACTGGGCCGATGTCTACAATAGTCCAACAAAAATGCACCTACAGCGGCAGGCTGGCGGGTGGGCATGTCAGCGGCTCAAAGTCATGCTGGGGGCGCGCGGGCGCGGCCGGCGGCGACGCTGGCGCGGACGAGTGCAGCGGCGAACCGCAGCTGAATCGGCACGTAAGGTCAACGGTTTGGCCCGGTCCACAGACAACCGACACGCCTTGCATCGCAAGTCGCTGTTCCATCGCAAGCAAGGCCATGCGGAGGGCCATTGCCTCGTTGGAGCGGCGGAGCTCAGCGCGCTGACTCTCAGTCAAGATGTCACCAGACGGAGGGTACACAGGTGGACGGCCATTTGTGTACTCTGGATTCCAGTTACGGGGATTGCGAGAAGCCCCAGTGGGAACTCGGCGAAGCTCGAGAGAGCACGGCAGCTTGCCTCCATCAACGCTGAGCACATGGGATCGTGTTCCACGATTGGCAAAGTGCACAGTAAAGTCAGAATCATCGCTGTCGCTGTCAACGTCCATTGTTGCCGCAGGGGCAACAGGCGGTACAACGGAGTCAGTTGGCATGACGGAGTTAGCTGGCACAACGGTGTCAACTGGGTGGTCAGCTGTCGCGCAGAGCTTGTCGTATACCTTGCGGCCGAGTTCGCTCATCTCCGGTGAAACGTTAATGGGGGCGCGACGCTTACCGCGGGCAGGGGCATCGGGACAGGGGGGAGCGGGGACTGCGCTGGCAGGAGTTGCAGCGGGTGGGGCATTCTTGAGTGGGTTAAACACAGGGGCATCGGAATCAGCGGGGCGGTCAGACTTGCGGGTATCGGGACGCTTGGAGGCAGGAGGGCAAGACATCGTTGAGGAGGTCTATTAACAGTGGGGGTAATTCACTTTTATAATGAGCGTAGCACTATTAACTCTGCCACAATTGAACGACCCTATTCTACTGTAACGCCATCGCCACATGGATCCCACGGCGGCCGCTGGTGACCCCGCACCTGACTGTAATGTCACGCCTTACACCGTTACCGGATCAGTTGACTACCAACGCTTGGTTGTGCAGTTTGGAACTGAGCCAATCACACCCGATCTCATTGTCCGACTGGAAAAACTGAGCAAGCTACCCCTTCACCATTGGTTGCGGCGCGGGCTCTTCTACTCTCACAGGAGCCTAAACGAGATCTGTGATGCTGTGGAGACAGGAAAGGGCTTCTACCTTTACACCGGCCGCGGCGCATCCACTGGCTCACTGCACCTTGGTCATCTGATTCCATTGATGTTTACCAAGTGGCTGCAGGACGCATTTGACGTTCCGCTAGTAGTGCAACTGGCCGATGACGAAAAATTCTTTAGTAAGGGCATCACTTTGGAGGATGCTCGGGCCATGGCGCGCGAGAACATCAAGGACATTATCAGCGTCGGCTTTTCGCCACACAACACCTTTATCTTCTGCGACTTTGACTATATCGGGACAATGTATCCTAATGTCGCCCGTATCCAGAAGCTACTTACGCTGAATCAGATACGCTCGGCCTTTGGCTTCGTCGGCGAGGATAACATCGGAAAGTACGCCTACCCAGCTATTCAGGCAGCGCCGTCGTTCTCAACCTCATTTCCGCACATCTTTGGAACACACACGCATCTGCACTGTCTGATTCCGTGTGCCATCGATCAGGATCCATTCTTCCGGCTGACACGACATATTGCCCCAAAGCTGCGCGCGCCGAAGCCAGCTGTGATACACTCCAAATTCCTACCTGGCCTCCAAAGTGCCCGTGGCAAGATGGCGTCGTCAGATCCGAATGATGCAATTTTCATCAGTGACTCTGACAGGATCATTGCCAAGAAGATCAGGGCCGCAGTGAGCGGAGCGCCGAAGACTCTCGACGAGCTCAGGGAGAAGGGTGCAAATCTGGAGGAGGATGTTGCCTTTCAATATCTGTGCGTGTTTGACCAGGATGATGAGCGTCTGGAGCGCATTCGCCAGGACTATTCCGCCGGCCGCATCGGTACTGGGGATGTCAAGAATATCCTCATCTCCATTCTCACTCCGATTGTAACCGGGCTACGCGAGCGCCGGGCCGGCGCTGACGTTGACGGGTTTAGCGCCATACGGCCGCTTGAGTTTCCCGGTGCCGATATTCTCCTGGCTTCGTGCCGCAACAATTGAATGGTTACACTGTTTTTTACAAGTTTGCGTAGGATTGCATCATGATGATCCATCGCCGGCCGATTCGTGCCGCCGCAGTGTTGCGTCACCCACCACCACATCGTTATCCCGGTGGCATCTACTACGTAGACTGCGGTGTATTTATTGTAAATAGCGGCGGGCCAATACTCTATGACGCAGTCGACGACATGGTTTGGTGTCAGTCAGGGGAGCGTATTTGGAGACCCGATCCAGAGGACGTAAAGGGGATCATCTTTATGTATATTGAGGAGAAATATGGTTGCCTGTGCGCGATTATCGGTGGACACATCGTACCGTGCGAATTTGAGTCTGAAGAACCGATAATGGATCGCAAATGGTTTGTGATTTGGCACCATGACGGTGCATACGTGATTTGGAATATATACGACCTACAAATTGTCTATGTCCGGATAACGTTTGAAGAGCACGCCCGGATTACACACAATGTGCACTGTAGTGTGGTCGATACGGCTGCCGCGCGCCTATGACAGAATGTACCGTGTCATAGATGGAGTTTACCTCGCTTATAACATCATCAACCAAGCATGTTTGGTTGATGCTGATGGTATTGAGTACTACTATAACATCTCTGGGTCGGAAATAGTGCGCGAATATGAGAACTGGGTTATAATCCACGGGGCACGTTACGGTTTCTCAGCAGTTGGTGATGCGTTGCGCCTATGCAGATTTGGCATATACAAAATGGAACCCATTGCCGGGCCGTTCGCAATCAATGACTCAACAGTTTACTACCATGGGGTACATATCCTGTGGCATTCAGATACTGACTTTATCATTAAACATGGTCCCACATTAGCCAGGATACATGTTGACTGGAACGCCGTTTGAATGACGACATTGTTTTTTCACACTATACACCCTACAATGCACTGTAGTGTGTCGTGGCAATACAAGTTGCCGGCCACACTGCAAAACTTGTCCATTATCTATGTGTCGGAAGGTGTTTTCATCGGGCATAACGTACACGCTGGCGAGATAGTCCTCACGGACCTGGAGGGGGTTTACTACACATTACCCGACGAAACCCCTCCGCCGCTGAAGTGGGGAACGTATATTGTACGAAAGGGCGTGAAATATTGGTTTAGAGTGGTCTGGGAGGGAATGTGTGCGTTGTATGATAAACATGGCTTTCATAGCGAACCATTTCCGTTGCATTGTCAGACAGGGGGTGGTGACGTTGCGGTGCTTTACTATAACGACTGCCAGGCAATTGTACGCTGCCTAAACACCTTGCTACGAATAGATTTGAATGACGCGTCGATCTAGTATGCAGTATGAGGTGTACGCCGGTGTGGACCGTGCGGCTCCCGCGCAAATACAACTACATATACTATATCGCGGATGACGTTTACGTTGCCTACTATGATCACGAAAACACGCCATGTGTCCTGATGATGACCGACACAGTCGAGGAGTACTACCGGCTGCCGTCCGAGTACGGCCGGTGTTTCACTTACGACACCGTCTTTCGCTTTCGTGGGGCAGCATACGAGATCTGCAGCAGAGATAAACGGTTATATGTTGCCAAGTGTGCTAATGAACCTACAGTCGTTAGCAGCGAGCCATTTAGTATTGGTAGCGACAACGATCATGACCATTATAGAGCGACCATCCTGTGGACTTGTTGCGAATACATTATAGTCTACCACGGGCTGTCACTAGCCAAAGTGCGCATTGAATGGGGGTAGCAGAGTAACATTTGAATCGTGGTGTGTTTTGTACGCTGCGATCATGCTAAAGTATGTGTGTAGTGTCACTCATTGCGTGGAGATCCCTGCAGAGATCAGCAACTACGACATATTTCACTTCACGGATGACATTTTCATAGGCCATCGCAACCATTACGTCGCGATGGACGCGCTCGGTGGGGTTTATTATGTAGACTCGCCAAATAAGTTTATGGATTGGTGTGGTAGTTCGGTTAACATCGGGGGCCAATCGGTCACATTTAAGCTTATTAGTGGTACAACGTTTATGCTATGCGGGTTGCATTCAGATATATCGGGCCGGGAGTTTACCATGCCATGTGTAGTGGACAATTTTGGCATAGACATACTCTACCACACTGATGACTGTATCGTCATACGCTGCAGCAACATGATGGTATGGATCGGAGTGACAATTGAACAGGACGGCCCGTACATATTGTCGGTCTAACAGCAATGGATGTTACTGTCATGTGGACGGCGGGGGTTCCCGGTCTATGGGGTAAAGTCCACTATGTGACGGACGATATTTACTATGTGAACGCTGATGAGTCCGGGCACAGTGACACCATCATTGATCTACATACCGGACAATACTATGCCTGTGAAATGCCGTTGGTTGCTAATCCATGGTCAACGTATGTTGCACATAGCGGCGCTATATGGGTAACAGTTACCGTTGGTCCGGAGTTGTACAAGTTCGGCAGTCCATTAGGGAAAAGCAATGAGTTCTATATACCACGTAATGGACGCATTGGGTCTGTGGGAATCGCTATACTCCACCGGGACCTCTATGGTGTAATTGCAAGGTTTGGTTGGACTATCGCTAGATTAAACATCAGGTGAGCAGTATTGGCTGCCGTAGAGTACAAAATTGAACGTTGCGATGCTTTTTGTATACGATGCCCAAAGGTACGCCGTACAAGTGCCGCGTGGTTTGGTGCACCAAGATGCCAGACCTTACGCCGAAAACACACACATTGTTTTACCTTACAGATGACACCTATGTGTCATTCATAATGGACAAAGGTCATGTGTTTGACTTGCAAAATGGAATGTATTATGCGGACATCAACTGCCAAATGTATACGTATGAACGTATACTAACACCACCATATACATGGTCATATGCATTTCAACACCGCGGATTGACTGTTGAGTTTGACTGTATCTCCGGAGGTCACGTTGTGCTATGTGCCTCGTATACTGGTATTCATTTAAGTGAGATATTCGTGTCGCCAGTGCGCGTGTCAAGAATGGCAGTGTTACACTACTGTGACAGTGGCGTCATAGTGAGGTGTGATGACAGTATAGTGAGGATTAACATTGACGACAATTGAATATGTGTTTTGTATACTCTACGCACTACAGCACACACAATGCACATAGCAATCCTCGAAGAAATCCCACTGCCACGTATGTATCCATGCGTGCAGTACATAGCACGCGATGTGTATCTCGTTGATGACCATATCATCGACAAATACATGATATTAGGCTTTGGCGAGGAGTACTATGTGGAAAGCGTCAACTGGCATAGCGTGCGGGATTACACCGGTGCCTTTACGCGTCGCGGCCGCGGATTTCGGTTTACTTCGCGCGATGGTGGAATAGCACTAATGACCCATCGTAGGGTATCCAACTTTGTTGGGCTTGGCCAAACTGATGAGAGTAGCCAGGTTATACTTTGGGCCAATGCGGACTACTCGGAGGTTATTGTCAGGCTCACGCACAAGCTACTGCGTATACACATAGATTACGCTAAATGAACTGCAACACACCACAAAATGAATGACAGTAGCCGATACAAATGTTGTGCAGCGTAGTGTGGGCCGACGTCCTGCCTGACAAATATATGTCCGTTTACTATGTTACGGCCGGTGTTTATGTCGGTTCAAATAAGGATCTGATCCACTTAATAGTAGATGGGACAGAATACTACACACACGTTGACGAGAGGTGGCCGTCAACAATCACGCCGCCAAAGTTGGAATTTCATCGGGACGAACAAATCTATGGATTTGCACAACGTGACGGTGATATAGTACTGTTCTGCGGTTACTACGCAATCGCAAGGGCACAGTTGCCACCCGGTAAACACCCATGGGCATATCTGGACATACTCCAGATGGATGATTCGCATACCGAGTTTATAATTTGGTGCGGAATGTACATTTTAGGGATTCACATACAGTGGGATTGATAATTGAACTACAAACCCCTTTTTATATGCAGTAGCCAGCACAAATGTTGTGTAGCGTAGCGTGGGCCGAACTCCTACCACGCACATACTCCGGGGTATACTATGTGTGCCGAGGGGTATACATCGGATCGGACAATTACTGGCGTTATTTGCTGGTTGACGGTGGTGAATACTACGGCCACAGCACCGACGACCCTTGGCCTGATCCCATTGTAGCACCGCCATTAGAGTTTCGCCGGAATGGACTCAGATATTCATTCACCCATGAGGACGGCGAGATACAACTTTGCACCAAAGAGCGCGTGGTGGCAAGGTTTCAGTCCCCGCCTAGTAAACACCCATGGTCACATCTGGACATACTTTGGGTGAACGCAACGTGTACTGAGTTAACGCTTTGGTATGGAATGTATATGTTAGGGATTCATATCCAATGGTTATGACAGTCGAAAAATGAACGCCGGATTCTTTTTGTACTTAGTGACCTATCCTACCACCCACCTAACACCCACAATGCGCATCGAACTCATTCGGGAAACTACGTTACACATGGATTATGATTTGGTACGCTACGTTACTGACGGCGTTTATATTGTCGACACGCAAACTGAATCCCTGTTAATGGACAATGATGGCGTTGTGTATTATGTACACCCAGTAACATATGATTCGGTACCATGTCGTAATTATATTACATTTACAGTACGAGGGGGTACCTATTGGTTTAGCGTCTATGCTAACGATGGTATTATACTGGAATCAAGTGGCAAGGATGGGTCATCAAATGTGATCGAAATCACCGACCCCGCTTTTGAGCGTTGGCATAACCCAACCATACTTTGGATTGATAACATGGACCGCGTCGTCCTATGTGGGTACAAAATACTACGCATACGTATAATTGAATTGTAGCACCGATACACAACGCCATGTCTTGTAAAGTGTTGTGGGCCGAGCGTCTACCACGCTCGTATGCGAATGTATGTCGCGTGACGGACGGTGTCTATCTTGCCGTGCAACAATGCTGCAATTATGTAGTAGGAGATGGCGAGTATTATTGCGACATAAGCGTTTATCAGGTACGAAAATACGCACAATACACTTTTGAACGCGGATCTTACGGCTATACATTCGGTCAATCCGAGGATAAAGTATATTTCTACAGGGGTACAACGTTGCTCGGTGAATTTGATTCACCAACATCAGGTCACTATTGGATGACGCTATCGATACTCCAGATAAATGACGACCAAACTGACATCCTACTTTGGTGTATTGATTACATTATAAAGGTTGCGATTGTGTGGTAGCTAATTGAATTGTAGCACCGATACACACTACTATGCCGCAAATTAGTTATGCCAGCTATGCACCAGTGGCGTGCGACATCGTTTGGATTGAAGATGGGTTTGTTGCCGGCCGCGGTGACCAGGGGGACGCTGCTGTGGCCGATATTGACAACGGAGCTCACTATTATGCTGATATAGCCGAACTACGGTCGTTGTGCGTCTGCGTCGGATCAATCAAGTTTGGGCACAGAAACCGATGGTCAATCGATGCCGGCTGTGGCCGAGTAAACGGGGAGTTGGTGCATAGATTAAACCTTTATTGCGCCGGGCGCGGTGTTGCGTCTGAAACCGCACCATCACCCATGGCGAAATCACTCGGCAAGCAATGGGGGGTTGACTTTATGCGATGGATGCATATCGTGTATGAAGGGTATGGTTACGTTTATGTGCAGCACTATGGGTGTATCTTTAAGATTCTTGTATCATACGCAGGTTAACATGTTCTCAAAGTGAACTCCGATCAGCCTAACTACATGGAGATTGTACATCGGTGTCGGCTCCCGCGGGAGATTGAACCCGACAGCTTTGTGCGGAGGCTGTGCGGCAACGTTTACTATGTCGCCTCTCAGGGATCCCAGCACGATAGGTACATTTACGATGCGGACGAAGATGTACACTATTATGCTCCCGACGTAAGACCGCGCGGCAGTTTATATGCGCATTTTAGATGCGCACATTTAGGTGACAAGACGGTGCGATTTGATAGTTATCGCACCGGTGAGATCACAATGACTCAACGGAATGATGGATACCCATTAACATTCAACGCATTACCCGCAATGCCGTTCGACCACCATCAAAAGGAGATTTGGTTTGCCGCTTCGGCGGCTATTGATCCCTACTTGCACCTTTACAATTACGACGGCGAAATACTACGAGTGGTGATTAATCGCAAAAAATAGAACACCGCCTTTAACCAGAGCATGAATCGCATCCGGGACGACACACATCACCGTCAGTTGACTGTTGAGCAGGTGTCGCTGCCGCGGCAATAACACCCTTGGACCCCGTAGCAAGTGCCTTCGTGGCCGCTTTTGTGCGAATGTAGTAAGACCCGGTCGGCAATCCAAGCTTCCAACCATACTTGTAAACGCTACCAATCGCGTTAAGGTTTGTTGCTGCGCCAGTGATAAAGATGTTAAGGCTCTGCGCCTGGTCAACAAACATCTGTCGGCGCGCCGCGCGGGCCATCAGTGCCTTTTGTGGCATCTCCCACACAGTACGGTACAACTCACGCACGTCCGCGGGGATTGCAGAAATGGTTGTAATTGACCCTGTATTGACAGCAATCTCGCGCACCGCGGGGGTCCACCAACCGCCGGCAATAAGTTCGCGCACCATATCCACATTGACAATCGTACGCATGCCACCGATAATCTCGCGGGCGTAAACATGCGACTGGAATGGCTCAAATGCCTCCGTACTGTTAAAGATCTGTGCAGTTGATGCTGTAGGCATCAGGGCAATATGGAGCGAGTGGCGCAATCCATGCTTGCGGATATCCGCGCGCAGGTCGTCCCAGCGATAGCGCCCGGAGTCAAACGGCGACAGCGCGCGAAGAATTCCGTCGCGATCCTTGTCTTCGGCAGCGAGGAAACCGGTCACACGCCGCGCGTTTTCAGCCCACAGATCCTGGTGGAGCAGTCCGCGGGCCGCGGGGGATTCCTCCCAGCCGCGATAGGGTCCGCGCTCGCGGGCAAGTTCCACGCTTGTGCGCAGCGCCGCATAGTAGATTGTTTCGAAAACCATCATGTCATAGTGTTCGGCCGCGTCGGAAAGGAAAGGTACACGGAGGGTCGCAAACATATTGGCAAGCCCCTGGACACCGATGCCGATTGGGCGGTATCCCGATGCATTATCAACGCATTCGACAACCGGATATCGGTTGCAGTCAATCGTGCGGTCCAGCGCGCGTACGATATGACCGACGGTTTCCTCCAGCAGTGGATAGTCAATCTTGCCTCCGTTGACATACTTTTGCAGGATAATACTCGCCAGCGCACAGCACGCGACACTCCCGGCCGGAGTAACCTCCATAATCTCCGTACAAAGGTTACTGCCACGGATCGTGTCAATGTTGTTTTGATTGGACTGCACATTAACACTGTCAGCGTGGCAAATGTAGGGGAGCCCTGCATTGCTCGCGGTAACTGTCAACTCATGGACAATTGTCTTTGGCGCGATTGTTGACCGGGCGACTCCGGCACGTTCATAGTGCTCATAGAGCATCGTAAACACCTGGCGGGGCTCATACCGGCACACGTCGCACTGGATCGGCGCAATCGGCAGGCCGAGACGGGTTGCAACGGCCGCGTAATTCGGGTTGGGACAGCGGCCACAGTCCGCACAAACGTGCATTCCGTCATAAACACTGCTTAGGCCTGGGGCTGAATCTTCCGAGAACAACGACCATTGCTGATTAGCCTCCAGGCGGCGCATAAAGAGATCACAGCACCAAACGCCGTAAAACAGGTCACGCGACCGCTCCGACTCATCGCCGCTGTTTTGCTTCAGCCGGATAAACTGCATAATGTCCGCGTGCCAAATCGCAAGGTAAATCGCCATTGACCCCGGGCGCTTGCCGCCCTGGTTCCATGTTTTGCTACACTCGTTAAAGATGCGCAGCTGGCGCGGGATTCCGCTGGCCTTGCCGCCGGTTGTCTTTATCAGCGTGCCGGCCGCGCGGATATTACTCATGTGCATGCCGATTCCACCACCGGTTTTGCTGATTAGAGAGGCAATCTTCACGCGGTCCATGATTGTTTCAATGCGGTCCTCGGTGCCAAACAGAAAGCATGAGTTGATCTGGCCAGTGCTTGTGCAGGCGTTAAACATCGTTGGTGACGCATGTGTGTAAAGGTGGCGCGACAACAGGTCATAGTAACGCCCAATCTCACGCAGAGTGGCCTCACCGTCCGTACAGTAGGCGTCAAAGGCACACAACTGCACAGCAACACGCATGTGTAGGTACTGCGGCCGGTCGCAAATGCGGTCGTCAACTGTAATGAGGTTTTGGCCGATAAGGGCCATCAACCCGGAGTAGGGATAGAGCCGGTCGCGGTCGCTGACAACCATTGCGTCCAGAGCCGCGGCGTTGGCTGCGATAAACTCGGCATACTTTGGTGACAGGCGCTTGGGGGCTCGCGCGGCAATCTCTGCGGTACACTGGGAGAACGTTGCGGGGGTGCTCTTGTGCATATTGCTTACAACGAGCCGGATCGCGAGCGTTTCGTAATCAGGGTTATCCAGTACGCGCGCATAGGAGTGCCGGGCGGCAATCTCGTCAAGCTCGTGCGTTGAAATCCCCGAGTACATACTGGTGATTGTCTCCTGGGAAATCGCGGCCGGGTCAACCCGCAGGCCGGTGCTGACGCCCTCAATCCGGGCCTTAATCTTGTCGAAACTGACGGGCTCGCGCTCACCATTGCGCTTGAAAACGTACATTCTCAGTGCTGTATAGGGGACCGGCCGTCTTTCAAATGTGTAAATCGAGGGGCCTACTCAGTACCCTGTGCTACGCAATGGACTACCTACTCAGCACTCACTCAGCACTCACCCAGCACTCACCCAGCGCCTACCCAGCACCCACAGTACATACGGTCAAAAAATAAAATTGAATTTTGGGGCTTCCCAAGTACCCTATCACAGACTGAGAATGGCCAAGCCCACCCTGTCCAACGAGGAAACCGTCAAGGCCATTGACCTCCTGATCAAGAAGCACAACGATGACATGAAGGCCTATATTGAGGCCCAGATGAAGGAGGTTAAGCAGTCCGTGGCCTCTGGCCTGATTGAGAGCGCGACAATGGTCGGCAGCGCCGTGGAGCAGATTCGCCAAAGCAGCAGTAGCAGCAAGGCCTCCCGCGCAAAGACCACCGCCGGCACCCAGCCCGTGGCCAACCTACCCGAGAATACCGTGTCGTTCTGGCGACTCCACCTTGACAACCCCGCCGTCCGCAAGGCCCTCCTTACGAACGACTATGTTGTGAACCTCCTCAAGAAGGACTATAAGGTTGAGGTTTTCGACACACTCACCCCGAACCAGGTTGCAAAGGTTGCATCAAAGCTTTGGGACCATATGTTTGCCAACAAGGGTAACCTCGCTGGTATTGACCTTGACGGCAATCCCATTGAGTTTAGCGTCACCGCACTGAATGCGATGCGCGAAACCTACATTGAGCGCGCCAAGACTGTTGCTGATGCCGCGGCCGCGCCGACGGCCGACGATGTTGCGACTGCGCCCGTGGACCTCCCTGCTGATGAGCCCGCTGCTGAAGCCGCCGCACCAGTTAAGCCGGCCAAACCAGCAGCAAAGGGCGGAAAGGCTGCCAATGCGGCTGCACCGCCTGCGGGCGCTGCAGCAGCTGATAAGCCTGCGGCCAAGCCCGCTGGTGCCGCTGTGCGCAAACCCGCAGGTGTCCGCGCGGCCAAGCCCGCTGCTGGAAAGTAATTTTTACACTGCAACCACCTAACATAACTGCGGTGGTTGACGACTCATTGGAAACATCTTCTTTTTTGCAGGGCGGTCATCCGGTTGGCTAACGCCGATCCACCGGTCGTCATCCACCGGTAACCCATGGTCTAGCCGGTTAAATGCACTGTCTACACCGGCGATAATATCGCGCAGGATTGCATCGATACGCTCGCTGGGGTCGGACGCCGCGCGCAAGAGTCGCATAATCCACAGGTCAACAAGCAACAGTCGTGCGACAACGTAAAGATCCGCGCGTCCGCCGTCAATCGGTACAAGCTCATACGTCGGCGAATTATACACATCTAGTACTGGTTTCTGCCGGCCATCGCCCAGTACGGAGTAAACGGTGTATTTTGTAAGCTGAAAGTCGCCGGGAATACCGACATAGTGCTTTACATAGTGAGTCCGCCGACCCGTTGACTGGGATATTGCGGCCGCAATATCGCGCACTGATCGAGCCGACACACACTGCATGTGGCGCAGGTTGCCACCACCAATTGCCCAACACTGGTCTGGCATGGTCAGTGCGGCTGTTGGCGCCTTTGGCCGGCGTGATGCCCCGCCAAACACACGCGCAGTGAGCGTTCCACGCAGGCCCGACCACAAACTCTGCGCAGATTCACGCAGTCCCGGCCATTCACTCGCGGCCGCCGGGTTATAAAGTCGTCGCAGTACACCGATCAGGGCAACCTCCTCGGGACAAACATTGACAGCCCCACCGTAGTAACCCACGCGCGATACCCCATTGACAATGTCAAGCACCGACTTTTCCGCCCGGACAACACCCGCGTACAACCGCGCACACATACGGCCGTTAACATCAATCGTCCATTCGACATCATCAACTGCGGTGTTTAGTGCAATAATTTGACCTTCCGGCGCCGCGTCGCACACCGCTGAATGCACTCCGTGTACATCGCGTACCCCGTGCACAAGCACCTCATATAATGGCGGCGAGTCAGGATCCGGCCCAGTCGGCGTAGTTGTAAGGAGTGTAACTGCTCCATTGCCGATAATCCACAGACTGTCGCGCACTGTTGATGCCTCTATCGCGGAGAAAACCCAACGGTATGCTTCGCGATCGCTTGCCAATAACCCCGCGCGTGCGGCTTCCCGTGCAGCTGCTAATCCCTGCATGGTGTAGTATATATACCGTATTGTATAATACTACCGTATATACACAATGAACAAAAACAAATATCACTGATTGCGCAGGCGGGCGGGGACGCGCTTCACGCCGGATGACGCCATCGCGGCGGCGGCTGCCTTGTTGCGTTCCATCAGCTCGGTTTCCTTGTCCTTTTCCCACTGCACGGCTGCCTGGTTAACCACACGCCGGAGCTGCATCGCAAATGACATGCTATTCACATACTCCACCATGTCAGTTAGGTGCGTTGCGTTATACTCGGCACTATGCGCAGCACACGCGCGGATCGCCTTCCCAGAATCCTCCCTAGCGATCACACCGATGCCACCGATAAGTGATTTCCATGTACCGACGGCGAGAACCACGGCCTTGCCGAAACCCTCCATTCCCAGCGAGATAATGTACTCATCACTGTGAAACTCACCTCCTGTCACACATGTCTTTTCGTGGGGCTGATAAATGCCTGTCTCTGTGTGCACATAGAAGTGTGGCGGTTTGTTGGGGTATCCATCCGGTGCAATGAGCGTCATCGCAATCTCACCACCCTCGAAATCGCCCGTACTGCCTGTCACGACAACAAACCAGCGGCGGATATTCTCCGGGTCCATTGCCGCGCGAACATAGGGGATGTCCAACGGGCGATACTTGTCGATCACGGGCAACATCACCCTGACGATCGTGTCGCCGTCAAGTCCCTCACGATGCAGTCCAACCGCAAATGACAGGACCGTGTCCTTGTCATTACCGGACGCGGCCTTTGCGGCTTTACTGATCGCAGTCACAAGGCCCTCATCGGCCACTCCGCACCCGGTAATATGCGATTGTACCGCCTCGGGGGTGAGCGTGGCCAGCATCCGGATAAGGTGGTTGGTGATGCTGTTAAACTCGTTGTCGCGCTGGGCCTTGTAGCTGTTTGCAAGAATGAGGGTAATTCCTTTGTCAGGCCACAGGTCACGCTTCTCACTCCTGTGCCACTGTGGAAACTTCTTGCCCTTGGCCTTGCCCTTGGGGTCGGCGCTCATTGCCGCTGTCTTGCGGCGGCTTTCCTCCTCGGCATACTTGGCGTCATAGGTTTGCTCCTCCTCAGAGTCGCTGTCATCCGCTGACTTGCGCTTGGCCGGGTCCTCCATGCTCGGCTAAGGTATACTAGCAGCCTACAATTTCATTTATCAGTTTTCGGCCGGCTATACCATAGTAGCGGAGTATGGAGCTCCCGCCAGATATTGCCAGTCAGGCCGACCAAATCAATGCCAGTATGCACAGCGATATTGTGTCGTACGCCGACCGTCGCGAGCGTCAACGCATTATTGCGGATGCACAGGTAAAGTCCTCGGAAGTTGCGTGCCAAATCAGCACCGCGATCGCGGCATCCACCCCTAAGGAGGTTCAGGACTGGATTAACGGCCTGCGCGACACTCAACCCGCGGTCCATAAGTATGTCAGGGATCTGCAAACTCTCAAGTACAACATTTGGTGCCCGGTGTGTGACAAAAACAAGAAGATTGGCGGGCGTGACCCGGCCGACATTGAGGCCGATGTCCAGTCAGAGGTTGCCGGCGTTGATGCGCGCGTTAATGTCAAGAAGGTTATTCCGGAGGCAGAGCGTAAGGCCCCTACACCGTACGTGTCTGGTCCGCGTGTCCCGGCGTTGACATCGGCATTGTTGCTGACGGAGCCACCGATGCAGCCAATCTACACTCAGGCAGCCTACACTCAGCAACTAGCCTACACGGAGTTCACTGAACCCGCGCGAATCACTGATGTGCCGAATGTCGCGACGCAACAAATGCAGCAAACATCACATTCACCAAGCGACATCACTGCACGTATTGAGGCCATTCGCGAACTCCGTGATGAGGTCCGCCAGTACCGTGATGACCTTACGGAAAAGCTCCGCAAGATTGACGCGTTTATTGCAACGTTGGAGCCCCAACAACCACACAGTGACTGGGATGACATTATTGCACGCAGCATGCATGACAACGCGTTTCGCGACGTTGACTCGTACGGATTTTCGTAAGTGGAGTGACCCCAAAAATGGGTTAGTTTGTCCAAGTGACCCGAAATAAAAAACACACATATATTTTTTATCAACTACTTGGACAAACTAGTTGACTACTCATCCAACCAACGCACAGATACGCTCTGCGGTTTCCTCCGTAACAACAACTGTAACTGCGTCGCCGATTGTCACATGTTTAGGGTAGTCGCGCAAGAGGCCCATCAGCGTGGCGTCAGCCATACCGTCGCGTGATAGTGTAACCTGTGCCGACCGCGCAAGGAGCCGCAGTGTGACACCAGTAAACGAGTGCAAGTATCCGTTTCCCTTTGATACCCACCCGCCGCCGGTAGATGGTGTACGGGCGTCAATTGCACCGACAACACGCGACAGTGCGTCACGGACAGATTGGCTGTATCCGCGGCCGTCGATTGCGATCTGTGCGCCGATTTGCACGCGTTCCAGCCCCGTCAGCGACGCCTGGGCGGCCCCGAGCGTACGCTTGATCTGGCGTTCACACTCACTAATACCACACGCGATATCCGCCAACTGCCCTGTGATGTTGCCGATAGTACCGCTAAATTTTGTACGGACCTGGCTCAATCCCTCCACAGAATCTGCGCACTGTAGGAGCGATTCATAGAACTGTTCGCGTTCCCGTATGAGGGTGTTTGCGTAACCGATCGCGCCGATAAGCTGCACGCAAACTGTGCACGCTGTCGTAATATCGCCCGCGCTCGGCCGCGTAAGGTAAACAATCGGCACAGTTTTGCCAAGCCGTTCATACTGTATGAGTATCGGGCCGGTTATCCCGGTAATGGCCGACCGCAGCGAGATGAAAACGCCGGCCGACGCGCCGGTTGTGTCAAGGTCCCGGTGAAACTTCTCCACCTGTGCCGCAGGGACCGGATTGGTGTAGTTCTTTACTTCGACTATAACCTTACCATCACTACAGCGGAGCATAATGTCACCGGAGTGTGGCTTGGTTGAAACGTCAACGCAGTTGGGCCAGATCTCGCGGATCGTAGCCAGTACGTCGGCCTCACCAATCTTGCCAAGCTGTTGCGACCCTGCAGTCTCAACTGGGGCCGTCGGATTACCACCAATCTCGCCGCGCAGGCGGTCAATCTCAAGCACCAATGGCAGTCCGATCGTTATCGCCCGGCTAATCTGGTCCGGCGTCGCGGACTGCATGGTTTATGGTATACCCGGACAAACTAGATCACTAGCTATCTCGCTACTATGTGTGGTAATATCAGACTATGTTATTTTTCATATTTGAAATGGTCCCGGCACTATTATCACAGAATGGCCGCCGCACGCCCCATGTGGCCGGGCGCGATGTGCACCTGCACCGTTAAGCGCGACCCTGACGTAACCGAAATCGCCACAAAGTCGTTCTCGTTGCCGCCATCAATCGCGAACCGCCCGATTGTGTCGCTGAACCCGCCGACCGGCAAGGGAATGCTTACCAGCGGGTCATTTGTTACCGTTAAGGGCGGGCGCTTGCCGCCGCAATATGCGAATGTGTTTCCCATTCCGCAGGCCGATGGCGCACCCGTGCATGTGGACTATGACAGTGAGGATGACGACAATCCACACCGTGACAACCGCAATGCGGCGCAGTTTCAGCGCGCAGCTCCGCGACGTCAGGATGCCCCCGCGGAACCTGCCCGTCCCGCCCGCCAAGCCCTTATCTATGACAGCCCGGAAGGCCGCGAGTTCTGGAAGATTATCGCTGGGATTGAACCCAAGGATGACAGGCTCGAACGTGATGAGGTTGACCAAAAGATTAACCTCTTACTTGCCAAACCAGGTATGGATAATCTGCGCAAGATCTTCATTGCACAGTATCTGCTGTACTTTAACCAATTGCGCGATCGTATCCTAAAGGATGGGTTTCTTAAGGCCGACACGCGCCGTCATCTGGACATGGATACGGTGGTGTCACACGTGATCTCCCTTGGCTGGCAAGTGTATGAAACAATCCGCACGGACATGGGCTTTCTCGCAAACGTTGTTGACACAACGGAGTGCCATTCGTTGCACATTCTCCTTGACGAAGGCCTGCGCAATGGCGTGGGAAAGCCCACCCAGCCCAAAAAATAAGCAGTCATTGTTTTTTGTACTCTAGGACCCTACACTCTGCTAACAGAGTACACTGGTTTTAATTCTAAAACCCCTACCGCCATCGGTTTTAATTCTAAAACCCCTACCGCCATCGGTTTTAATTCTAAAACCCCTACCGCCATCGGTTTTAATCATCTCGCATTACATACAACCCATACGAACGTACTTCTGGCAGCGCGATTGGGCGTTGCGTCAGTGGCAACTCACACTGTGGAAAGCTTTGCATGTTGGCCCAAATTTCCGCAAGGTGTGATTGTGCAACAACATCCTGACCCGTGGTGATATTACGGTTAAGGTATACTGTCGCGTTACGGCCGTCGACGACACAGAATGTCGCACCATGTACCGGAACAGTACCAATATCGACACCCCATACTTCACCGGTAAAGTCAATCTCAACAACAACATCCTCATAAGCTATGATGGATGTCAAGGCCGGTACAGGCACAACGTTTAATCCCGCATATTTTGCCCGAATCGTTTGCAACATTTCGCGCGCCGTTGAGTGTTGCAACGCACGTATCATCTCAATGTGCTCACTAAAGTACTCACCTATCACGCCGCGACGGGCAGTCTTAAACACCACGTGGCTTATCTCAGCATCACCATAATACACCACATAGTGTTGTGGGGGCTTTGGATATGTGGCTGGGAAACTCTTGAAACACACGTGATTACTTGCGCGGCGGCCAGTAGGTTCGCCCCTGTTTGCAATAAACTGCCACGTGGATGTGTCCAAATCGCTCTCCACCACGGTCTGTACTCCGTAATAAGCAGCATCACTAGCCCAGTCCGGGTATATTCCGACGCTTGGGTCGCGCACGGAGTTTAGCACCGCGGCAAACCCGCGCGGGTCGCGATCAACCCAGATCTCACCCTCGTTCCAGCGCTCAAGAATCGTGGCAAAGTAAGGGATCATGCGGAGATTAGCGATCGTGGTTTCAAACCGCGTGCCGCCAACGTTAATAATGATGCGTCCGGGCGCGGCTACCGACGCAGTTTGTGTTGATGGGTCCGTGGGTTTGGCAGTCTGGCCAATCTGCATGTCCGTGAGACCTGTTTGCAGGTCTGCCATTTGCATGTCCGCAGGTAAGTCAGCCATTTACCTACGTCAGTATATAAAAAATAGGATCATTCAATTTGCCAAATTACGGCTTAACGTAGCACTTCCGGCACACAGCACGGTATTTGTCCGCGCCGCCGATAACCTCCAACTCCGTGTCTGCCGTCATGCGCTTACTGTAATGCGCATCGTCGCCGCAAGTGCAAACGGCGGCCAACTTCTGCACATATTCAGCCGACGCAACAAGCTGCGCGAGCGGCCCGAACGGTTTGCGCTCATATGTGGCGTCAAGATATGAGATAATGACAATCTTGCCGGAGTCAGCGAGTCGATTCGCGGCGTCAACAATGTCAGGGTAAAACTGACCCTCATCAATGCCAATCACACCATATGCGGAGCAGTCCACATCCGCGATCCGGTCCGTACTGGCTGTCGTAACCATCGCGCGGACTCCACGGTGCGTGACAACCTCATCCTCAGAGTACCGTTTGTCACCGCTGTACTTTACAATAAGGCACTTGCGCCCGGCCATGTTGTGCCGTTCAACGAGCCGCATCATTTCGGAGGTTTTGCCGGCAAACATCGGGCCAATAAGGAGGCCGATACTGCCGCGACCATGTGTCGGCACCTGGTCACCACTACGCTGGAGCATCGTACTACACACCAGATTGTCCAACTAGTGTACTATATATACGTTAGGACAACACTTCATATGTTTAAACTGGTCTACAGTACCCGCCGCAGCTCAGCCACAAGGCGGGCCTTGTCCATACCGGCAAAGGCAATACCATGCGAGTCTGCTATTCCCTGTAATTCAGTAAGGCGCATCTGGCTCAGCCGAGCGGGTTCCGGCGGGGGAGTGTCATTGGTGTGATGCGTACGCGACTGTCGTGTGCGACTACGTGTAGTCGGCCGACGTTGTGTGTTGTGACGCGTGCGCGACTGCCGGCGCGACCTGCGTGACGATGGCATTTGTCACGTAGTGTACTAATAGTATTAGTATTACGCAATACAAAGTATACACTGGGCAAAAAACCCGCCACTCTAAACGTCAAAATCGGCCTCAGACATACAAACTGCGCCGATCGCCTCCTTCATACCCTCAACATAGCCGCCGCGAAACACGATTATACCCGGTCCGTATTCGTGAGTGTATTTTGCCGCTTGTTGGCGGATTTTCTTTGTTATAAACGTGCCGGGGACACCCACAAATGACTTATAGTCCATCCAAACAACAAACTCCCCGTTAATTGTCACCGGCCGAGTAAAGAGTATATCCGGTGTAATAATGGCCTTGCCATATGCTGCAATTTGCTCGGCTAATAAGTCGCGTTGTAACTTATGCGGGTATTGTGTGAATCTCGCAACAAATGCGTCCTCGTTGGCTTGCGCTTCGCTAGCAACATCAATCTCACTCGGTTCTGCATCGCATGTCCGTGAAGTTTCATACTGTTTTAAATCGTACGGTGACAGGATCTCCACGGGCGGTGTCCGGCTATTAAACAGCAGGTTAATTTCACGATTGGTGTATTTCCCGCTCCAAACAAATATCGCGCGCAGTAAACACCGCGGCGGATAGTCCCATTTGCGTGACATGTTGCAGATGTCAGTCTCATTGTTGTAGTCCGCTAGTACGCGGCCGCGTGAACCCTGAATACGAAAGTGGCCGGCGACAATCTTTTGCTTAATCAGCGTGTTACGGATTGACCACACGGCCCCCATCGGGATCCCAAGCTCGGCATACTGCGGGCCAAGCTGTTCTACACTAGTTGCGGCGTAATTAACATCCTTGCGCACCAGGTCACGAAGGGTTGCATACGCGGATTTGGAAATGGCCGGCGTAACCTTTGTGGGAATCATGGGGTTACTTATATGTATTGGCAGATTAAAGCCTATGCAATAATTGCCAAAAAATATTGGGCTAACACAGTGCGTGCCAGGAGCATTACCGACGGGCGTCGCGCAGTGGACTGAGCGGAATGAATCGAACCGAACAACGTGAGGTGAGATGAGTGCAGCGAGGGAACAAGCTTAGCCCGTCAATCAAACTCGTACTCAGGGCTGACACCCATCGCCGTTAGACGATGGTGGAGCAACTGCGCGGACCACGTCGTTGCAACCCGGACAAACTTTGCGTCATTCATACACAGCTTGCACATGTAAACGTTAAACTGCTCGTTAAACACCGCGGGATTGCCACAGGTGCGACACATAATGTTGTAGGTACCATCCGAGTCGCTCCACATCTTGTCATAGAGCACTTGCGTAACGCCCTGCGCGCACATTGCATCCTTTTCCATCTCACCGAGACGCAAACTACCATTGTTGACCTTGCCCTGCAGGGGTTGGCGCGTCAGGGCTGACGTCGGCCCCGTGCGAATCGCATACTGTTCATCGATAACAAACTTTTCCAGTCGCTGATAGTTCGTCGGCCCCATGTAAAGCAGGGTATCGATTGGTTCGCCAGTAATGCCGGAGTAAACGCGTCGATGACCGGCATACTGCACGCCGAGGCCACTCAGCGTCTGGACAATCCGGCGGGCGTCAATGTGGCGGAATGCCGTTGCATCCACGTGACAACCAACGCGCGCGGCATAGATTCCCAGCGCGCACTCAATAATTTGGTTCAGTGCCATACGCGTCGGGATACTGTGGGCGTTCACAAGCAGGTCAACAGTCAGGCCATCCTCCGTGTAGGGCATATCGCAGGCTGGGCTCGTGATACTGACAATACCCTTGTTACCGGTGCGGCTACTCAGTTTGTCGCCGTCGCCGATCGGGCGGTATGCCTGCAATTGCACACGGATAAAGGACGCGGACCCATTGTTGGCCTCAATAACGTTTACAACACGCATCGGCTCATGCTTTTTGTGCACGGTGCTCTTGTCCGCGTACTTGTATGCGGAGTCCTGCTTGGGGATCTTTGCAACCTTTACAATAAGGACATCATCGGCCTTTACAACGCTCCCGACACGAGCGGCGTTGTCCACAACATTGGCGTATGATGACTCACGCTTGATACCCTTTGTGGATGTTGAGTCCTGCATACCAAAGATCTCGCCGCGTTCAAGCTCGCTGCGCTCAAAGTTAAACTGCGACACAGCCCAACAACCGCGGTCGGCCGTTGATGCATTAACCTGGATCGAGTCCTCCACGTTGTTTCCGGCGCGACACTCCAGGGCAACAATAGCGTTATGTCCGGTCGGCGTAGTAATCCGATCTGAGAACGTTGAGATCAGGGGTAGCTCAACATAGTGTTGGAATGTTGTGTTTTTCTCGATAATGAATGGAAAGTTTAGCGCAAACCACCCACACGCCTGTTTGCGGTGGTTATGCTGCATTGTACCACGCACGGCGTTCGAGTGGCTGCTTGCCGGGCTGCAAAGCGCGGTCAGGCCGAGCAATGCCTGCGGAATATCGCAGTGGGTAAAGGGTTGGAGTACATTGTCCGCATGCTCGCGAAAGTAGTCCAGCGAGCGGGCACAGTAGGTGTTTAGTTGCTCCTCTGGGCTAATATACTCAATAATACCCTCCTCCTCAAGGTCGGCCATCGTCAGTGTGCCATCGGTTAGGCCGCGAATATGGTTTGTTGTAAGGCTGATCCACTGGCGAAACCCAATGGGCTTACCCGCGCGGGCAGCGGCCTCATACTCTACGATGTTGTTGCGCACAATCGTTAGCGGCCGGTGCATGCGGCCATAGTCCGTCCAGAACATCACCTTGCGGGTGCGTAGTTCCCACACGATGGTGATCCGGCGGTCAACGCGGTCGCCGGCGCGGCGCATCTCGCGGTATTTGCGAGCGAATGCATGAGCCGTCGCACAGTAACCGATAGGGTCGCCGTTAACAAGGACAAGCGCGAGTTGGCGGCGCTGGATATCGGCCGGCGGAACATCAGTAAGGTTCTCAACATCGGGGTCATCGGCAAGAATCCGCTTAATCTCGGCGCTGCTAATGGACCCGGCAATGGACGCCGTACATGCAAGTTGCTTGTTCATGCCGACCTGCTCGCCGGTATCGGCGGAGGCCTGGAGGCAGATATAGCATGCGTGCGACGGCTGATTTTGGCGCAGTTCACGCGCGCGGTCATTACTCTTGCCGACGGGCGGATTGGGCGTTGAAATTGTGTTGATCGCCGCGATAACGTTCATCTCATTCTTGTGGTAGATCTGGTTTGTCATAATGCGCGACGCCAACTTTTGCTGCGTTGCAGTCTTTTTGCTTGGGGCCATGGCCTTTACCATTGCCTTGTCAAGATCAGCCTTGTTTATGGCCGCGCGGACAACATCTGCAAGTTTAATGTCGGCAAATGGCGTAGTTTTGATTGCCCGGGCCATGTCGCGGTGAATCGACAGGACAACGGAAAGGTTAAACTTTGTCTTAAAGGCCTTTGCAAAGCTGATTCCCGCGGCGTAGATGCGCTTGTTTTGGTAGGAATCACGGTCCGTCGGCGCGGAGATGCCCGTATGGACACTCAACAACTCGCGAATGAGGTGTGCAAGGAAGCGTAGCTTGCGGACGCGGTCGGTCGCGCCGACGCCGATATGCGGAAAGAACATTCGGTCAATAAGGGCCGTGAATGAGTGCACCATATACTTTTGCACGTCAATGTTCTTCTTTGCCGCATTGCGGTCGGCTGTGGCCTTAAACTTGTTTGCGATAAACTGTAGGACGGTTGTGCTCTCCGTGCACTCGTTCACCTCCTCAAAACTCGGGTCACGCACGGCAAACGCCCGGGCGAGGAGTTTCTTTAGCGACAGTGAAGTCGGGTCGGTGTTGGCCCATCCATGGACGATATGGTCCACAATGTCGCGGTCAACGGTCATTCCAAGCGCCCTAAACATGATATAGAAGGGGATCTCGATATGTTCATCCTTGTTTGTTGTCATCTCAAGCACAATTGCCCCGCTCTCGAGCAGTTTAATGATCACCTGGTAGGAGTTCTCAAAGGCATCACCGGGCTTGCTGAGGAATGTCCCGCGGGCAACCTCATCCTTGTGACCTTGGTTACGGTAAACGTGAAAGGTGTTGTTTACAAGGTTTTCACATGCCTCAACGTTCCAGGTATTGCCGTTCTTTAGGATAAAGTAACCCTTTGGCGCATGGGGATCCTCGTTAATCTTCTTTAGGCCATCGTGCGTAAGGTTGCTGCTCACGCAGATCTTACTGCCGACACAACAGGGGATACTGGCAATCTTGTGGTGGCGAATATCAGCCTTGTTTGTTTGGGTATTACCCTTGCCATACGTTGCCGTCATCTCGATATGGATGTCAACAAAGATGTTGAGGTTGTAGGGGATACCCTGCAGGTGGGCCATATTCGGGGTCAGCGGGGTCGGCCGGCCATACTTGTCGTGCGTTGTCGGCTTGGCGAGCTCCACGTTGGACAGTGTAACGGCATAGCTGATCTCAACAATGCCGGTTTTGTCCGTTTCGCGCTCATACTTAACAGTTTTGCTGATGTTAAACACGGACGTAATAATTTGGCTGATACCACGCTCATAGAGGTAGTTCATTGACCCGATCTGATGGCCATCCTTGCCCTTGCGGTCCAGTTCAGCGTAGATTAGGGCAATCATTGCACTCTCCGTAAGCTCGGGATCAGTATGGTCCACAAGGGGGTTGGGGGTCTTACCACGGCCATAAACGGGGAGCGGATCCGCAGGGGGCTCTGTCGGTAGATCCAAGAGTAGATCGTCAAGGCTGCGCTCCGAGTTGTTGTCGGCATTGCGATCCATATCGGCTGCAACATCGTCATAGTCGTCGTCGTCAAAACCGATGTTATCAATTGTTGGGTCTTGCGTGTTGGCTGCGTCCGCTGCGTCCGCTGCGTCCGCTGCGTCCGCTGCGTCCGCTGCGTCCGCTGCGTCACCGATCCACTCGTTGTCAGATTCCATGGTAAGTCAACCTGACGATACTACCATACATAAGGGTATATGTTGTCATTTCAATTTTTATATCGAACAGTAAGATATAAGGGTAGATGTATAACCATGTCTGTTAACATTGACAGAATCATTGATTTGGTGTTTCAGGCGGCGCGCCGCCAACCAACCGCTCACAAGGACACAGATATTTACCGTCTGTGTTTGGAGTATGTTGAGGAGCGCATTGAGATGCAAAAGGCAGAATTGCGGGAAAAATATGCCGATTCTATACTCACAGCATGCCGGCGCATTGACATGTCACTCGGCCCAGACTGGATTTACAACCGCATAACGCGCGTGCTCTCGTGGGGCAAGCACCCTGACGACCATAAGGCACTCGCCGCGATTACCCTCCTGATGATACTCTATCGCATGCGCGTTTCGTACCGCACAGGGATTGTACGGCAAATAACCTACACCGACTCCGCCGTATTAGCGGAGCAGCACACCACTGCTCCGGCAACTTAGGCTGAGGACGGCATCAACCTCCTCCGCTGTCATCAGCGGAATTCTCCCGGTGATCAACTTGGCAACCTCCGCGCCGGCGATTACCGCCGTCTGGTCACGGCGGCATGCCATTACAAGCATCTCAATACGCCGGTCAAGTGAGTATCCGGCCGGAACATTCGGTACGAGTGGTGCGGTGGCGTCACCCAATCGCAGGCGTTCAGTCGGCCGCAGGCGCAGACATTCCCCCAACCAGTCCGGTATGCCGGTTAACACCGCTATATCCCCGACATAGTCCGCATGTGTGCGACCTGCGCGGATTGTGTGCCGATACCCGCATACGAGCTCCAATCCCACTACGCCAAGGCTCCAAACATCAACTGGCGGGAGGACACGGGCGCCAACGGTCATCTCCGGCGCGCGATAAAGTAACGTTTGCACCTCGCAGATCGTACGCGGCGACCCGACAACAACCGCAGATCCAAAGTCGGCGAGCACTGGCCCGACCTCGCCAACAAGGATGTTCTCGGGTTTTACATCACAGTGTACGACCCCGCGGGAGTGCAAGTAGGCCAATCCGTCGCGGATTCCTGCCCAAAGCCGCACTGCAACTTCAGGTACAACAGTTGTTGGGCCGGTCAACGGGCAGTATTGGCGTAGGGACACAGCATACCACGGCATGCGGATCGCAAGATAGTCATCACCATATTCAACACTCACAATCCGCATTATGGCCGGGTGTGAAAGTGCAGTAAGTAGCGTAACCTCGTTTAGGGCAGCAGCAACCGTCCCACCGCGGGCTACTTTTGTGCAGTATGGTGACCCCTCTTCGCGTAGTACTTCGGAATGGGCTCCCTCACCAATGCGCACGCCGACTGCATAGGTTTGGCGTTGTCGTTGCCGGCGTTGCTGCGGCGGATTAAAGAAATCATCAACTGTGGCCATTGTGATATAAATGTGAAAAAACATACCCTGTGATTACATGGAATACGCACTGCAATTCCCTGGCGGGCGTTATGTCGAGTATTGGCTCGCCAACGATCCTGAGTTTAGGTCGGCCCACTATGCGGCACAGAAGATCATCTGCGACCGCAGGTTTGATATAACAGACTGGAGGACAATCTATGGAGTGTTGGCACACTTACGGGCGGCCGGAGTTTGCGGTCGTGAGCTAACCGACATAATGGACGGGAGCATCCACTACCATAGCGCACCCTACTATAGCTACAGCGAATATATGGCGCTTATCCACGTTACTGGTATGTATAATATGGGTAAAGCATTCAAACGGTCATTTCGCGAATGGTCGCTGTGTTGTAGACCGGCACAGCGCGGGGTGCCCATAACGGACGAAAGCCATTACTACAGGAGTCTTAAGCAGGTTATTTACTCCACCGTCAACCTTTTCGTTGATAAACTCGTCACTGAGTCAATCCGCTGGCCACATATGGTCGCGATGGTAGCCTTTTACCGTGACTATGACTTTCGACAAATCTACGAAGTGTATACTGTCGACAGCTACTTTATTGACTCGGTGGCCGACCTTGACGCCTCCCGCCGGGATGGACTGGCCCTCTTTGCAGGCCAGTCTCCCTTTTGTACTGTGTATCAAGGAGCACACTAGCATGACTACAGTTGAAAATACGCCGTTGTTAATACCAACGATGCCCCAATACACAATCACCCTGTCCTCCGGGGAGGCAGTCGAGTACTGGCTGCACGACGAGCCTGAATTCGCCCTTACCCACCCACTGGCTCAGTCAATAATCAAGGGTGAGCCCAATGAGATTATCAAGGATTGGCGGGTAATCTACGGCCTGCTGACGCATTTCCAGGCATCCGGTATCTCTGAGTTACCTGCCGTAGTTAATGAGAGCATTACACACTGGACAATTGTTTCGTGGAAGTACCCAGAATACATGATGCTTATCCACATTACGGGTCTCCATGACCTTACCAATACCATACGTGCTTGTTTTCGCAGTTGGTACAGCTTTTGCGAACCGGAGAAGCGCGATCGCCCCGTTACGGACGACAACACCAATCGTAACAGGGCGGTCAAGCAGGTTATTTACTCCACGGTTAACCTTTTCGTTGAAAAGCTGGTAGTGGATGCGATCAAGTGGGATCACATTGTACTAATGGCGGCCTTTTACCGTGACTATGACTTTGGGACAGTCTTTAGTGGACCTGTCGATGGTGTATACGCGCATAGGATTGCGGACCTTGACCAGTCCCGGCGGGACGGTCTAGCAATCTTTGCTGGCCAGCCCCCCTTTTGTAGGGGCTATAGGGTAGGCTTTGGGTGGCTTTAGGCCCACCCTAGGCTCACCCCAGGCCTAGCCTTAGGGTCAAAAAATATTAAAAATGAAAAACAACCCCCCTATCTACCCTGATTCTAGACTCAACCATGGCTGCCACCAAAACCTTCAAGCTCACCTACAACGGTCAGCCCGAGAAGATCTACGAGATGCCCGATGAGCCTGAATTTACCGAAACCTTTGAGTTTGCCAAGCAGACTGCTGCCGCAGCAAAGATCACCGGCGAGGTTGTGAAGGAGTGGAAGCTGCTCTACGGAGCCGCCAGCCACTTCCTCGCCGCCGGGTTGACTCCGGAGCAGATTGACAAGATGCTCGGCGAGAACATCAACCACTTTGCCCGTGCCGCCTGGCGCCAGCCGCAGTACCTTATGCTGCTGCGCGCAACCTGCGGCGTGACGGCAACCGGTGCCCCGACCATTGACACCGACAAGGCTGTCCTCGGTTACTTTGCCGGTGTCGCCGCCCAGTCCACTGTGGAGAAGCGCACTGACCCCGACACCAAGCAACTCCGTCTGACGGAGCTTGGCCTTGACCGTCACATTCTCCTCACCATCGCCCTGTTTCGCGAGAAGATTGCCTCAGGTCTGATCACCTTTGATCACCTGTTGCGTCTCCTTGAGTACTACTGGACGTATGACTTTTCGACGCTGTACACAACCCAGAATGACGAGATGCGCCTGCGCATTCGCAATCTGCAGGAGGCCCGCAAGTTTGTGATGGACCGACTGATGCTTGACATCAGCGACCCCATCATCAACGACACTTACCGCCCCATTGTGTCCGGCAAGATGCACTCCTGCGAGGGCCGCCTGGCCCCGGGTGTGACAATCCCTGCGGTCGGCGACCACACCCTGCGCACCCGCGACGAGGTTCTTGCCCACATTAACCGCCTCACTGACGGTGTGAACCCCATGAACCCGCGTTGGCCCAAGGGTCTGCTCATTGCCGGCGGAATCGGCAAGACAGCGCGCCGTGCCGTGGATCTTGCCCAGCCGGCGTCACCGCTGGCATCCGCCGACGCTGTTTCACCAAAGGACAGTCCTGTTGTGGACAACACTGACGTTGACTGCTACCTTGTCGGCCCGGCCGATGTTGCGATCGCGAGCGTCCACGAGCTTATCCAGTGGCTGACTGAGGTCTACGGCCACGTTTGGATCAGCGTCCTCAACGGCGGCGGCGTTATCACGATCAGCCCCCTCAACGCCAAGCGCAACTGGCAGATCATTGCCACGAGCGGCAGCACCCCTGTGGAGATTGTCAGCATGTTTGACGTCGGCCACGTGCAGCAGTTCCTTGGCCGCAATGAGGCCGGCGAGATGACCCTGTTCATGTCACCCCTTTGCCTGAAGGCAATCGTCACTGGTGTGACGGACATGGCTGCGGTCTACAACTTCAAGCCCACCCGCGTGATCAAGGCCCTCAGTCACGGATTCAATGTCCGCGAGCATGAGATCACCAAGAACAGCAAGGAGCTCCAGGAGATCATTGCTGATGGTGTCAAGTACAAGGCGACTCTCGATGAGATGCTCTACGGAGTTTTCCATCCCCAGTGCGCCGGCACCCCCACCGAGGCCGACATTGGACGCATCACCAGTGCGCTGAAGAAGCAACCGTACGTTGTGAAGGTGCTTTACAACGACATTCCCAGCGCCCTGGCTGAGCTCCAGATCACCCCCGGCAACTTCCGCAAGCACGGAGGCTACGGCGGTTTCACTGTGGCCGTCACAAGCATCACGGCGGAAACGGTGACTATTCCCAAGAATGACCACAACGGCCCGCTGAAGCGCCTCCGCGGCGGCAACTGCGGCGTCCGCATCCGCAATGCGGAGCTTGTGAGCGTTGCAAGCAACCCCGAGGGTGATGTAATCATCACAATGAAGGTTGATGACAACTTTAAGACCCTTGCGGCGCGCCTGGATGATGTCGCCGCCAAGATGGGTCCCGACCCCCTGTCGCAGAGCATTCTCGCGGCCGATGGCACTGTGAAGATGAAGATTGAGAAGACCCGCATCGACCAGTTGTCCACTACCGGCATGACCGCGGTCCACACGATGCACATGCAGCCCATTGCTATGGCCGATATCATTGGCGGCGATGTGAAGGGCAAGATTTGCAGTGGTGAGGCGATTCCCTACCTCCACTCCGAGCGCGGCGGCAAGAAGTACTTTACCCTCGTTTGCCAGCAGCTCCGCATCAAGGTTGACAATTATATCCGCCCGGACGTTGTCGTCAATGACGTTGCCCCGAAGATTGCGGTCGAGAAGGCTGCTGTGAACACCGACGCGGCCACCGCCGCCCAGTATGTTGACCTCGGCCTGTAAGGCGTAGACACCCTCTTTTTATCGCAAAAAATAACATTACGCGGAGCACTTACAATCGCAAACCATTCACATGCTGGTATCAGCCATTCACATGCTGGTGCATTATGATGAGCGGTACAGAGTGTAGGGACAGCGAGTGCAGGGAACAAGCTTAGCGAGTGTAGCTTATGGCGAACGATGAGAGCGCCGAGCGAGGCTTTGGCTGAGTTAGGCGCGATTGGAGTGAGCGCAATAGTCCCAAAGCTTGCGAAACTGCGGCGACAGGCACAACCGATCACGACTTACTGTCTCATAAAACTCCTTGTCGGCCGGCGGCAATCGAAACCCCTTATCATCAGCTGCATTTTTTGCATCATACCGGTGAATCTCAACCTCGGCAAGCAACCGCAGATACCGTTCGCGCTCGGCCGCGCCAAGGTATGCATAAACAACACGGTCATACAGTCCATCGGCTGGCGCGTGTTGCCGCCGGTACATTAGTGCGGCAAACGCCGCCTGTTTGCGCCCAGTATCGCATGTAATTAGCACAGTGTGGCCTATTCTAATCAATCCGGCAACATAGGAAACAACCTTGTCGGCAAGCTCGGCCAAACGCGGGAATTCTCCCTCCACGGGCTCGGTTTCAGTCTGAGGCATATGGGCTATGGGGACGTCCCGGATCTGCCCTTCATAGACCCGCCGGGACAGGTTCACGATCGTTGTAACGTCCGAAAGTAGGCCATAGTCCAACCCTGTCGCGACTGACACCGCCACGTCAGCTATGCACTCAAAATTACCCACCACAAGGTTAGGGGTCACCTCGGCATATATAGCCATAGGCTGGCTGTGATCTACCTATAATCTGCCCATATACTTAAAATGCAAATTTACATTTGAAATACCACCCCCCTTAGTTACACCCTTAGGTTGCCTTACTTACGTTACCATGAGCCAGTTTACCCTTACCATTACCGCGCATACCCTTGCCAGCGCCGCTTCCAAGGTTGCGATGCTTGCCACCGGAGACTCCGTCCGACTGCAGGGCGTCACGGTTGAGTTTACCCATGCCGAGATCACCCTCCTTGCCCAGCTTGCAACTACCGTTGTTGCTGGGTCGCCCTTGACGTTGACTGTTGCTCCTGCGACTCCAGTTGCCACACCAGCCACCGCAAAGCCTGCACCTGCCAAGCCTATCGCCAAGCCCGTCGCCAAGCCCGCTGTCACCATCATGGCTAAGCCTGCGGCCCCTGCGACTTGGGGTTCGCTCCCGCCGCTGCCTGCCCTCCCCGAGAGCGGAGAGTGGGGTGGCGCGGGCGATGACGACGACAAGGAGTTCTATGAGCAGATGGCTGCCGCAACGAACGTCACTGTGACCGCCAGTCCCGGCGGCCCGGTGAATGTTGCGGCCGCCGATGCCGCGTTGCCCAAAACATTTGCCGAGGCTGTGCTTGGTGAGGCGCAACAAAGCCGCACTGTTTGCCCGCAGGGTAACGCGTGCAAGGACATTCCCATGGGCCAGGACAATCGCTGGTTGGAGAAGCCCGCAGTCGACCAGTTTCTGCGGGATGCGGGAGTTAACACCGCCAATCGATGCTACCACCTCCACCCGACGGGCGAGTCATCCAGTCGCGGCGCGCTAATTGCATGCGCTCGCAATACGCAGCCCGGCCTGCAGGTTCCGACTTGCACTTACGGTTGCGGCGGCGCGTCCGTTGCCGGTGGCCCCACCCAGTGTGCCGCGGCCAGTCGCCCGCTGGACGTCAATGGCCATGCGATTGTCACCTGTGGTCGTACTCACCTGTCTGATCCGCTGCTGTTTGCCGTGTTCCGCCTGTGCGCGTTCCAGCAAAATCACAAGTACGCGAGGCAGTACGAGGCTTGGTTGGTCAGCAAAACCAGCCGTGCGTCTGTTGATGCGCTCTATCGCTCACTGGGTCTCATCAAGGATGAGGAACCCCGCAAAAAGAAGATCCACCACCGTCGCCGCGAGGTTGATGCTGATGGTTGGTCACTGCCCGTAGTGGCTGCTACTGCAGCAGCCACTACGGCTGACGTTGCTGGTGTAACTGCAGCAGATGCCGCTAATGACAAAGTCACAGCTGCTGCCACCCCGAAGTCGGCCGCCCCCAAGCCTGTGAAGCGTACGGCTGAACCAATGCCCAACTTTAGCAAGGAGGCAGCCAAGCTAACCTCAGTGTAAGCCTCGGTCAACACTTACATCCCGAAGACTTTGGAGAAACGGCTCATTCTCCAATTTTTTGTCATCGGCACGGGCCAACATATATGCGTCAATGCTGTGCTCGGCGTCGTCGCGATATTCGCCGCAATAGGCCGCATAAAGGTAAATCTTTACGTTGCGTTCCTCGCGCGGCAGGATCTTGTGACTGCAAAACCTCGCGGTCCGGCCACAGATCTGGTCCAGGCGCGGGTGATTCCAGTAAAGGTCAATAAGGTGCGCGGCGCGGACCCGCAGGAGGGAAACACCGGCGTTCATTGCCGGAGACCCCACGATAATGCTTAATCTGGACCCATCATCGTTATCGCTATCGTTAAACACTGTGCGGATCTCATCCTTGCGACCGTCACTTGTTTCGCCACTAAACACCGCATAGCGATTCCGTCCGGGGCCAAACGTAAAGTAATCACGATATCCCCACGCGCGTAGGCACTTTGTAATAAGGTCAATACCCGCGGCGCCGGTGTATGCGGAGTAAATAAATGTAAGCTGCCGCTTGCGCAGCCGGCCACGCAAGTATGCCATTTTGCAACTGTACACACCCAAACGGTCGCGAATATCGGCCACGGTCAGCGCACGCAGGCCATCATCGCCAGTCAGCCCGCGCGGGAATGCAACATTGGCCCGCTGCCGCGTGTTGGAGTAAAAGTTGTTTGATGCATCCACGCGCACAATGTCGCCGCGGTTATTCATCTCAGAAACAACCTCTGACTTATACCACCGGGCCTGGTGTGGGGACATTGGTAGCTTTACCACGCGGACAATCTTCTCAGGAAACGTGTATGCTGGGGCGCCGGCATAGTAGGAAACGTGACCCGCAAACAGTCGCGCGACATCCGCCGGCGTGGTAACTTCGCCCTCGATGCGGAGCAGACCTGCCAGACCGTTTAATTCGGCCGGCGAATCAAACACAGGTGTTGCAGTCATAATAAGCACGCTACTCCGCGGGTGGCGGACAACCCAATCGCGCATTGCAGCGTAGTATGACCCATCCGCGTTGGACACATTATGTACTTCATCAATAACAAGTAGATCTCCATGTGGGGAGTCCTCCACAAACTTGTTGTATGAAAGGATTGTGTATCTGCGGTCAATCTTTTCGTTGGACTCAGCCACCGCGGCCTTCCACTCGCGTGTTCCGGGCTTTAGCGCCGGATCAATGGCATAACCACGATCGCCGGACACGCATGGTGTGCGTAACTCTGCGCGGAAACCACCGATTAGGCTCGCGGGTAGGACAATAATCGGCCGGCGATAGCGTTCGGCGACTTGGATTGCCGCGCAGGTTTTCCCCGCGCCAATCTCGTGATATGCAAGCATTGTCTTTACGCCGTCGTGCGGATCCATGTATTCGCCGAGAAATGCCTGTTGTTTTTGCACTCGGTATTTGTCCGGAAAGCAAAACTCGCGGAATGTAGGTCGACCCTTGTCCATAAATCGCCGGTGATCACGTGCGACGCGGCGTTGTTCTGAGCTTAACTGCGCGCCACCAGTTACTCCAGCAGGCACAGAATTAACACCTTGCACCAATCCTATAATCGCCACCATGAGCACGGTAATAAGGGCAATAATTTGCCCCAGTAATACGGATGGCATCGTGCAGTATATATGTTAGGAGAAAAACACTAGCAAAAAACAGATTACGCACCCTTGTTGTAACGCGCGGGGACACGACGCGCACCAGCGGGCAAATGCGTAGGTGGCGGCGGGTTAAACGTTGGACGGTTGGGAGTGCTGGCAGCAGCTACCGCACTACCATCACCAGGCGTAATACCTGGCCAGGCCGGCTTGTTCCACACTGCGGGTTCAAGATACTCATCGTCGTCACTGTATCGACTGTTGAAGCGTCCATTTTTGTCGAATGCTCCGTTTGCTGCAAACGGCGATCTCGGTGCAAATGATGAGTTTGGAGCAAACGCTGAGTTTGGAGCAAATGCACCGTACATCTTGGAGTAGTAGTCAGGAATGGCGTCCTGCTTGGGTGGTTCAGGCTTGTCAAACGCGGCAGTTACCGCGTTGTGCGTCGCCGCGATGGCCGTGTCAATCGCCTCAAACAATTTGACGTATGGGTCATTCAGCGCGGTTGAAAACTTTTGGTCAACCATGTTAACCAGCGCAGTGAAAACCTCCTTAAAGTCCTCAAGATGCTGGGCCACGCCAGTCAGTTGGTTCATCTCCTCATCAGTGGGGACGTATGGTTCAGGCTCAGCGACAGGTTTGGCAGCAGGCTGCATATTGACCGCATCACTGTAGTCAAACTCAACGTGACCCGGGGACACCGCGGGCGTAACAGCAGGAGTCACCGCTGGGGTCGTCGTAATGCGAACGCTTGTACTTGGCTTCAATGCCGGATCATTCGCGCAGTTGACCCCGAATGCATACGCATCATGCGCAGCGGCCGCAGCTGCCGATCCACACCCCGCCCATTGGTCGTGCGAGACGGCCGGAACGGGCGTGCGCGGCTGGAAAGTGGGCAAGTCGGCATCGACAACCGGCAGTATCTGCGGTGGTTGATCCTCCGCGCGGGGTGTAGTGTTCAGGCTTTCATGGTGAATGTCAATGACCGCAGGGGAAACGACCGCGGGTGTCGTGATCGCGTCGCTCGGGCCATCTGTGAGCTTGAAGCGCATCTCACTCAGCGTAGTCATGATAAGGCTGTGACAACGGTCTGTTGGCCTCACACGTTGCGCTTCGGCCTCAAGTTGCACCAGTGTTGCCAGTGGTACTGGTTCGTTACCCAACGCAGTCTGAATCTTCTTCAGTAGGGTGACCCCATCAATCTTGTCTTCAACCGGCGGGCGAAAGATTCCCTTAAAGAAGTCCATTGGTAGTAGGTTGAGTCGTGCTCTGGGTAAGTGTATAACCCGCATGGTCGTTCAATTGTTTTTTACCCTAAACCATGTACTCCGTTAATATAAAAAATATACCATTTCACCCTACAGGCTGGCCATAACTTGGGCATGTAGTGCGTCAAATTCCGCACATGTAATATCAGGAAGTGCACTCTTTTTCAGACCCATAATCTTTGCAACCGCTTCGGAAATAATCCGTTTGCCGTCATAGAGCTTAACGAGTCTTGCAGTGTCGCCAATTTGACACTTCTCAATGTCATTGACTGTCAGTTGGCGCTGCAACAACGGCCGGGCCTTAGCTGGCGCACATACGGAGCACACAGTGGTTGTATCGTGCGTACATGTGGGCGGCATATTGGATGCCCCGTCGCCTATGGACCCAGCGACAATACCTGGTGTAACAGC
This sequence comes from uncultured Flavipsychrobacter sp., assembly GCA_964652995.1. GTDB lineage: Bacteria > Bacteroidota > Bacteroidia > Chitinophagales > Chitinophagaceae > Nemorincola. The sequence continues at coordinate 323,187 of CAZZCR010000001.1, forward strand.
CTTCTTTGGGTCGCACTTGTCACATCGCCCACCTACATGATTGCATGATCCGGCGAATGTTGGTGGACTGTCCGGCTTTTTCTTCTCGGGGTCACAATTGTCGCATCGATTACTCGTATGATTGCATGATCCAGCGACAATACCTGGTGTAACAGCCTTCTTGTTCTCGGGGTCGCACTTGTCACATCGCCCACCTACATGATTGCACTGGACAGCATCGGTAAACTTTACCGCGCGGGGTTCAGGCTGAGGATCAACGCGGCGAGTTGGCGTTTCGGGCCGGGTGAGTTTGGCCAAGAATGAGCTTGACGGAATGTTTGGCGTAACTGCACCGGCCGTACTGGAGCGCATCGTGGGGTTCCGCGCGATAATCGAAATAGGCTTAGCACCTGGTTGCGGCGCAGTAAACATGTTATGGGATGGTTGCGCCAACAGCGGGCGTTGTGTCGCAGGCTGCGTAGCGTTAGCTGATGCAGCGTTAACAGCACTCCCTGCGTTGGATGCGCCAGCAGCTACAGCAGCTGTAGCACTCGGTACATCATCCGTAGAATAATGTTTGGATCCAAATGACGGGTTGCGCTGCAGGCGCGACGCTACCTCAAATACAGGTGCACAGTCAATACTTGACCCACGACCGGTGATTTCTTTGTAGGATTTGCGATCCAAACTACCGATCCTGCCTTCGATGCCAGACATTATTTAGCAACATACATATCTGTAGTTTTTTCCCCAAAGGATATAAATAACATATCATAACACATAACATGAATCCGTTTGACGAAGAATGCGAACAACGCATCGTGCGGAACCCATTTCATGATGAGGACGGTTCGCCAATAGCAAAGGCGGTAAACGCAGAAGTTATGCGACAGGCCGAGCTTCTGTTTTCATCCGCAATGAGTGATGACACACCTAATGCACCGCCCAGCGACCACACAATGGCGGCCATGGCTGCTATGTCTACCATTATGAACGCCGATATTTGCAGTTCGCCGTCAATTCCGATAGTGTTTGTTACCCCGGCCGCGTCGGGTTCTGCTATCCGCCGCGGAGATTCACACTACATTTCACGCAGCAAAACAGATGCATCAATCTCTAAAGGCCAGCAGATTATCCGTGCGGCGTCGACAAAGGCCGTTATCAGCCGGCGCGCATCGTCTCGGCAGGTGCTTATTGCACCAACTGAAACCAATCGCCCGGCGTCAACACGCGCAATTTCGTCGCGCGCCGGCGCCATCGCGGCCGGAGATGAGGACACGATCGAACTGGTTAAGTCGCGTAGTCAGCACTTTATTGGCAACCATATTGCAAAGAACTATATCTCCCCCGGCGGATCACCAGCGGCATCGCGACCCGGATCATCACGCCCGGGCTCGACACGTCCAGCCGGCGTGTCCGAAGCTGAATATCAGGAGCGTTGTGAGCATATCTTTGACCTTATTAAGCGCAAATTCCTTAAGCATATCCGTTGCGAAACATGCAAACCCGAACACATGTGTATGTGTAGCCAGGACTGCGAGGCCAGCGCTGATGTCTTTTCCGAACGTTACGGCCGACTCGGCAACAAATTCCGTGTCAAGCCCGGTTATTACGCGATGGGGCACCTTGTCGACGTGTTTATTGACGCATATGATGAGGAAAAACGCATGGAAACCGTAGAAAAAATGCCAAAACATTAAGCTAAAGCATCAAGCCTTGCCGGTGTTCGCGTCCAGTGATTCACTGATTATGCGCTGCACCATTGTGATATACCCGCGGGCCGCAGTAACGATTGTGTTGTAATCATCAATAGCACCATCGTCAACCGCGCGGCGCAGGTCTACGCAGTCCTCGATAGTTGTCGCGCGGATGCGTACAACTGCCGGGGTTTTTGGCATAAGGGAATCTGCAGTCTTACCAAAGTCGGCTACCGCGAGCACGCGTTCGCGCAATGTGCGATCTGACGGCTCACTAATTTTTTCGATAATAGACCGAATCTGCGCGCCGATTGCCTTGCGCAAGTGCGTGTCATTACCCATTGCCTGTAGATAAAGGCCGGTGTTTGTTTCGCAGTCGTATTTTGCTGACTGCAATGCGTGACTAACCACGCGTTTAACGGACGCAAGACGACATGCGATATTTGTGCACTTATAGGTGGTACCGTCGGTGAATCCAGAATCGCCTAGGGACTTCTCGCGCCGAAACCGGTTAACCATTGTGCAGTAGATATGGCGTTTATTATTGGGGACAACGCTAACAACTTCACTCGCACTCGCGGTAGTCCCGCAGTCATGGTCAATCCGCGCGATTCCGCTATGCAAACTGGCAACTATTCCCTCCAGTTGGCACTCGCCGCGGGTCTTTGCCGTGCACCATTCGGACCGTATCGTGTTGCCATCGACATAGTAAGGTCCGACAGCGTAATCGCCGATAATTGCATCGATGTAAAGCATGTTTACGTTGTAGTCAACCGGTAGATCAAACAATTCGCCAACACCCGAGGTTATGTCCAGGACAAACATCGCGGCGTCTGTATAGATGTGTGACGGCTCAACTATGACCGTGTAGCGCTCGCCGACGTACGCGCCCGATGGTTTGCGCCGCGAAATACTGTAAACAAACGACTCGCGCAGGCCGCGAAACAGGCGTACCAGCCCCCCGGGTCGCATATGTATGTCAATATCACCCGGGGCAATACCGCGCAACAAGTCGCGCACCGCCCCGCCATAGACCACGCCGCCGCAACCGTAAATTATGTGGAGCAAACGACAAAGTGATGCGGAGTAGGAGAGATCCAACTTGCGTAATGAACGGTACGAATCGGCGTCGGCAATGGCCAACCCACGGAATCTGCTAGTACTGTAGTATCGTTCGGTCGGGACAACCTTGCGTAACTGCTCGCCAATTACAATGTGGTCTACAACTTCCGGCGTGGCATCGAGTACATTACTGTCCGCGCGCGGCCGGCCAGTACGGGTGTTGGCTGCGCTTAAGTCTGTGTTAGCTGCTGCGCGGATACCCCTACAGTCAGCGTAAGTTGGTAGCGAGTCATCGGTTGGCCCTTTGATGCACCGGTCGTCAACATCAATAACGTCCTCCATGGGTAGACGAGATAGCCTATATTCAGTGTATCTGCTTTTCAATTTTTGTCAAAGTTTTTATGATGATAAAAACTTTCTGCATTAGCATCGTCCTCGACTATATATAGTCGCCCACCGATGTCGACAATTAACCAAGAGCGGACAATCCTTACCAAGCCCGCATATGGTAGTCTTGCGTCCGACCCGTATTTTGCCGGACCGTTTGACGAGGTGCAAACCGTCAATCTTACTGTAAACACAATCAATGGTCAGTCATATCCGCCGCCGCCGGGCACTGGTTTCGTTACGCTGACGGGCGTTGAAACCCTCTCCAACAAGTCACTTATTGACTCATCCACGTACATTATCGATGCGGTTAATCCAAATATCAAGCTTATGTTTGACGCGGCCGGTGCCGGCGGGACAACCGCGACAATCCGCGCATCAAATACCGGTAATCGCATTTACAACCTGCCCGACCCCGGCGTGGCGTCGACTGATGTGATCCTTGCGGCCAGCACGCAGTCTGTAACTGGCGCGAAACAGTTTGCACCGTCAACACTCCGTAGTGTGAGTAGCGGCGACAACACCGTGTACACCACTTGGACAACCGCTGCGTCCCCGGCCGGGACCGTTACGACTATTGCGACGGCCGCCCAGACTGGATCACGCACGTACATAATCCCGGACGCCGGCGCGAGTACAGAGGTTCTGCTCGGGGCCGCAACGCAGAATGTTACGGGCACAAAGACGTTTATCCAGTCCGCGCGTATGGCAAACATCAGCGACCCATCGATTTACATGCGGTTTATGCCGGGCGCATCACCGGCCGGCACTGTTACAACTATTGCCACAGCCGTGCAAACTGGATCTCGCACATATACGATCCCGGATAGCAGCACAAATACGGATTTCGTGCTCGCAGCCGCGAGTCAGACTCTGTCGAACAAGAACTTTCAAGATAGCGGCACATTCATCGTGGATATTGTCGATCCGACGATTCGTGTTGGTTTTGATGCGGCCGGCGCGACTGGTTCTACATTGACGCTCCGCACGACAAATACGACGAGTCGCATTTACACGATGCCGGATATGGGCGCGAATACGAGTTTCGTTTTCACCGAAGGCGCCCAAACGATCAGCAACAAGGCCTTCGATGACGCTACTACGACGATTGTAGCATCCGGTGGCACTGCGGCGATCACGTTCGAATCTGCCGGCACAGCTGGTACGACAGCGACTATTCGTGCGCAACAAACAGCCAATCGTGCGTACTTACTTCCGAACATCAATGTAGCGAGCGATACGTTCATTATGGCCGCACAACCACAGAATTTGACGAATAAGACCCTCACTGCTACGAGCAACGATATCGCAGCAAATAAGCTAAGGACTACAACTGGTGTTGTTGGAATTGGTGGTGCGACGGCCCCGACTGTCGGACAGGTACTTACTGCAACAAGTGCAACAGCGGCCACATGGCAAACGCCGGTTGCTGCGCCAACTACATTTAGTGATGCAACTTTCGAGGTTTATGACAGTGTCGACAACACAATCCAGTTCAAGGTCGATGCTGCAGGTACGACAGGTACATCAACAACGATCACAACGAGCCAAACCGCTAATAGTGTGTTTACATTCCCGAACACAACGACAACTGACCAAATTGTGCTTGCTGATGCCACACAGAACCTTACAAATAAAGGGTTCGCCGCGGGCACAACCTACTTCTATACAGAAGCCAGTCCCACGAAGCGTATCGCATTTGACCCGTCTGGTTTGAATGCGGGTATCACTTACACAATTCGCGCTGGATCAGGCAATGTGAGTCGTACGTTCACCATTCCCGGTACACCAAGTGATACATTTGCAATGGTCGCCGCTACGCAAACCTTCACAAACAAAACAATCACGGATGTATCTAACACAGTTACAGCGAATTCACTACGTACGGCCACCGCAGCAGTTTCAGTTGGCTCCGCGGCTGCACCTTCGGCCGGTCAGGTGCTCACTGCAACAAATGCAACTACCGCAACATGGCAAACGCCGGTTGCCGCGCCCACAACGTTCAGTGATGCTACCTTCGCCGTGTATGACTCCGTTGACAACACTATCCAGCTCAAGATTGACGCGGCCGGGACAACCGGGACAACTGCGACTATCCGCACGGCGCAGACAACAAGCCTCGTTTACACGATTCCGGACGCGAGCGCAAATGACAGTTTCGTGCTGCTTACACCAGCGCAGACTCTGACAAACAAAACCATTACCGACCCGACCAACACAGTCGCGGCCAAGCAGCTTGTTGATGCAACTGGTGTTGTTGACGTTTCGGCCTCCGCCGCTCCAACTGCCGGTCAAGTGCTCACGGCAACTAGCGCAACTACCGCAACATGGCAAACGCCGGCTGCCGCGCCTACGACCTTCAGTGATGCGACCTTCGCGGTCTACGACAGTGTCGACAACACAATCCAGTTCAAGATCGACGCAGCTGGCACGACTGGTACGACTGCGACCATTCGCACAGCACAAACGACTAGCCTGATCTACACGATTCCGAATGCAAGCGCGGATGACTCATTCGTGCTCGCATCTACGTCGCAATCGTTGACGAACAAAAATCTCGTAGATAACACGACATTCATCATTGATTCGGTCGATAACACAAAGACGCTAGGGTTTGATATTGCTGGTACGACAGGCACTAGTACAACCCTTGCATGTTCGCAGACCGCCAATCGCATCATTACGATTCCGTCGGGCGCCGTTGCCGCCAGCGTGATGCTCACTGAAGGTGCACAAACGGCAAATGGTGTTAACACGTTCTCGGCTGGCATCCTTACGCCGACGATAACAGAAACGGTTGCCAATGCAGGAACCACGGTCAACGATGTTAACATCAGGACAATTGTGTCCGGTGGCGTGAATGTTAGTGTGGTCGCAGCAAGTACGGCTGTTACCAACGCAACACTATCGCTGGTCGCGCGTGGCACTGGAGCGATCACAGCACAAATACCAAACAATGCTGTATCCGGCGGTAACGCACGCGGCACCGGTGCAGTTGATTTCCAAACATCGCGCACTTCTGCAAATCAGGTTGCCAGCGGTATTAATTCAGCACTTCTTGGTGGTGACAGCAATAGAGTTGCGGCATCATCCAATGCAATTATTGGAGCTGGCACTGGAAACATCATCAACGGTAGTGCTGCGGGCGCTGGTATCTTCTGCGGTGCAACAAACACTGTTTCGGCCAGCGCTGCGCAAGGTTGCGTTCTCGGCGGCGCGCGTAACACTGTAAGCGCCAATAATACAGGCGTGCTTGCTGGTGATGGCAATACTGCAAGCACCGTACGTGCAGTCTGCGTTGGTGGCCTGGATAACACCGCAGCTGGTCAATCGTCTATTACCGGCGCCGGTGAGAACAATCAAGCCAACTCGACGACAAGTGGTGTGTTCACTGGTAACACTAATGTTGTTTCTGGTATCAGTGCAGCTATTCTCGGTGGAAACAGCAATACGATTACATCATGTACACTTTCCGCGATCATTGCTGGTTCATCAAACAGCATCAGCACGAACGCGACTGGTCGCAACTTCATCGGTTCTGGTAACTTGAACAACATTAACAGTAACGATGGTGGTATTGTTAGCGGCACAGGCCATTCCATAACCGCAGCCCGCGGTTTCATTGGTGGCGGCCAAAGTAATACGGTTGCCGGATCCGATTCAGCCGTACTCAGTGGTAGCACCAATCAGTGTAATGGGTCGTCATTTACCAGTGTCATCTGCGGTGGGTTGGGCAATCTTACGAGCAATGGTTCGGCGGGTATCCTAGCTGGCCAAAACAACACCGCATCTGGTCAGATGTCCGCGGTATTGTGTGGTCAAAATAATCAGGCGACCACGCTGTATTCAATCGTAGCTGGCGGTAATCTTAATGTTATTAATGCAGGTGGAACTAATTCGTTCATCGGAGGCGGAAGTGGTAACACCATATCAACAAACACATCATGTGCAATCATAGCAGGTTCAAATAATGGCGTAACAGGATTGAGCAGCTTGAATGGCGCAGGCACCGGCAATACTGTTTCCGGCCAATATGCGTTTAATGCAGCTGGATCGAACAACACTGCGAGCGCGTTATCTGCATCAACGATCTATGGAACCGGCAATATTGCATCTGCACAGTACACGCTGGCCGGTGGTGTTAATGCGCAATCAACAGCTACCGGATGCTTAACGTTTACAGATAGTACTGGTGGAACTGTTACAAATGCCACTGCTGACAGGATGGTTACTCGATTTACCGGCGGTTATCGCATGATCAGTTCATCACCGTTCAGACTAAATAACGTGGTATACACGTATTCCAATCTTTTCACGGGCGCATTGTCCGGAAGCGCTGCTAACACCATTATCACAAACAGTACAATTACTCTCCCCTCTGTTTGCTCGTTCAGGTTTAAGCTAATTATGAATGGTGTTCCAAACACGCCCGGAGCTGTGCTACCTGCTGGTAATCCATTCGCACATTCAATGGTGCTTGAAGGATATGGCAGCTCAGATCCGGCTGGTATAGGCAATGCCTACTTTGCCATTAGCACAGGATACCCGACCACAGAAACAAATTCTACCAACGTGAACGTACAGGGTACGAGTTTGAATATGCAAGCGCCCACAGCTACGACAGTCCGATTCCGTATTAGTTCGCCTGGTGTGTATGATGTGTCGTATAAGTGGGCTGGATCAGTTACGTTCTGGTACAACGATCTTAATGCGGTGGACCCGACATAATCGGTGCGTAGCTACCACCATACAGATATATTTTTTGTGCATTACACCACTCACAAAAAATGTGCTCCGTTAACGGTCAGTTGCAATAACTAGCACTCGGAGCTGCGGCATACTAGCCACGCCCACTGGCAACCCGCGTACGAGACAATTACCGAGATGGAGCACACTTAACGAAGTCAACTCCGAAAACCGCTCCGGTACGGCGGCAATATTATTGGACGTTGCATATATTTGCTCCAGATTGGTCAGTTGTGATAATCCATCTGGCAGAGCACCGATTGAGTTATATGACAGGTAAAGATTGTGCAACGATGTTGTCCGACAGACCGAATCCGGAATCATAGTGATTGAGTTATTTGACAAGTTTAGCATTTGCAGTGTCGTCAGCCTATCGAATATGTCGGGAATGGCTGTTAAACTGTTCCAACTTGCCCTAAGATTAACAAGATTACACAATCGGCTAATGTCTGCGGGCAGCGCGTTCAACCCGCACATGTTAATGTCCAGCGATGTAAGACCAGTCAGATCACACAGGCCAGTCGGCAGTGTACCCAGAGGATTCTTGCTCAGCGTGAGTGACCGCAACGCCGAGAATGACGCGCGCGGCGTAAAATCAGTAACCCCAGCGTCAAACAGGTTAAGCACCGTGACTCGTGTCATAACACCGTCATCCGGCGAGAACACACCGCCGACCACCCATTGTTTGACTCCCTCCTCACTTGCAATCTCAATGTCCCCTTCCGCGTAAGCCATTGTTGATGGAGGAGCAGAGTATATACAAAAGAGCACTAAACTCCTATGCAGTTAATCTCAACTATGCAGTCAGACTGGTCGGTCTCTCCGATGCAATAGTACCAGATCACTGCAATCACGGCGCTAACTGCGATTATTCCGTGGACGATAGCAAGGAGTCGCAGCCGCGCGCTACACTGTGAAACATCGCCGACTAACCAGCAACTTCCAAGAAACGTACCAAAGAGTGTTACACCGGTCATACCAATGAGCACAACAAGAAACGTCACCAACGCCTTGGCGTTCATTATAGGGTACCTAACGATCCGCGGCAATCAAACGTTGAAAAAAACTATTTACTACTTGGACAAACTAGCAAACTATTTGCTACTTGGACAAACTAGCAAACTATTCGCTACTTGGACAAACTAGCAAACTATTCGCTACTTGGACAAACTAGTAAACTATTCGCTACTTGGACAAACTAGCAAACTATTCACTACTTGGACAAACTAGCAAACTATTCACTACTTGGACAAACTAGCAAACTATTTGCTACGAGCTGCGGCAACCAAAGCGTCCACACGCGCCGCGGCGTCACTACCTGAATGTACGTCACTCATTGCAAGTAAACGTTCGTATAACACGTCGACTTCATGCACGCATCCGTGTATTTTTGTCAGTGTAAACCGATAAAACCCACATATAGCGCTCGCCAAGGTATTTCGCAAGTAATCCTCCTTGCTCACTGCAAATTCGCGCGATGTAAGCCCGTCAAATGCAGTTTCGCGCCACCAAAATGCCATCTTTGCAATATATGCATTACGGGCGACACTGCTGCGTATCCCTGTGATGTATTCAATGTCGCGTTCCAACGTCCATGACTCGTCGTCCTTCCATGCGCGACAAAGCGCTATTAGGCGATGATAAGCGCGGCGCCGATCCGCCGACTTCGTGCGCGGCCACATTGAATGATCGTTAATCGTTGTGACTAATTCGATTGAGTCAATCAGTACAGAGTACATGTCTCGGGTGTACAGCGGCGTCGGTCGCGCGGGTCCGTCGCACGTGCGCTCCATCGGGTCAACAGTTGAGTATTAACACCCGCATTTCATTTGTAAGACAATGAAATATCGGGGTAAATAGCACCGGATGATAGGGTCGACCCATCATGCCTGGAGCCCCCAGTACATTTTACCATTTGAATCGGGGTGGCCGTTAACTACACTCCACCACATGTCAATCGACTACAAAGGACTACGCATTCCTGACACATTGCTGTCCCAATGCCCAGCCGATATCGTTGGCGAGATTGCACAACGTGTTGAGCGGCGCCTTGAATACAGTCACAAAACACACCTAACCTGTGAAATTCCCGGCACTAGTGATAAAGATGTGACGCGTTCCGGCCATCTTGTCACAGCTGCGCCCAATGGCGGATTAATAATCAGACGACCCGGAAAAAAGCTCGCGGTTGTCCGTGACACAGTTGAGCCGTACAATGGGCTGGATCGTCTCAAGCATTTTGATTCGAATTTAGACGGTCAGCTACGTAGTGATAATTTCTGGTCAGATACAACAACCCGTATCGACGTTAGCGGTAATAAACTCTTCAGTTACAATAGGGACGAATCTCGTTCTACTGCTGACCGCGTTTGTTCTCAGTTGTCTGTGAAAAGTGGCTATATGGACGTAATCGATGACATGTTCGCTTGGTGTAACACAGACCGTGTCAAAAATCGGATTGTATACAACTACAAAACTGAGCAAATCGTGTTTCGGCTCATGACCTTGCCGGATTATATCGTCAAAGTCGGCAAATATTTCATTGTCGGGTTTGACGATATAATGAAATACACTTTCACAATTTCCGTTGTTGACATGCGGGGAATGACTCTGATGAACGAAACGTTCCCGAAACACTACAATGGTTTCCTACAAATGTTCGTAACCCCGGACACTGATGAACTTCTTGTCGTGTATCCGAATAGCAATCAAAATTATATGCATCAATACGTTATCCACACATTTCGGTTCGGAGAACTCGTATACGTGTGATCACCGCGTTTTTTGGTACAAAAGTTGATGAATTTACGGGCGAAACGCATTGATCAGATCCCGGCAAGCATCGCTCGCCGCATTATTGATGCTGTCATACATTGCTTCGCGGGCATCGTATTCGCCCCCGCCGCCTCGGCGGCCGCTGCGTGTATAGCGTCCGACACGCTCGCGGGATTCGCTTGGCCAGCGTCGGATGAAACCGACACTTGACCATTTGGCGTGAATGTCGGCAACTTGCTCGCGGACATTGATGATAACTGGATGTAGTTGTTGCGCGGACGGCGCGAGTTCAGGCGCGGCCGTGCGTCGCATTTCTTTCAAACATGCAAACCAAATGTCTGCCGCGGCGGCCGGGTCGGACGAAGCCTGAAACGCGAGAAACTTGTCTGCAATGTTTTTGTCTGACATTGCAGGAGGATGATAGCCATCCGCAACTTCAATTTTAATAATGTAAAAAACTACACATCCGGTACCATCTCATACTGACGGTCCGTGCAGCACCTGCGTAGGTCTTCAACCATGTAACACATGAGGACCCACTGTAGCGTTGCGATTGCACTGAGTGCAAGTGCGGTAACGTACACTGTAAGGAAAAGCAGCACGTAAAACCACCACATATTGGTCAGCTGTATAATAACCCGTGTAATTCATTTGGTAAACGGTTACACCCGCATGCATAGCAAGCGCACCGTTAGTTTAATTCGCAACAAGATCGCCATTCGTGTTGTAGTAAATAGGCCATAAACAAGCAATCATAAATACCGCGAAAACTGCAATTGTAAATACGCAGTTTGCCAGCCGCATAATGGTTGAGTAGGCAAATATGCCATAAACAACCAAGAATGCGACAAAGATTACCGCAGCAAACGTGTAATCCGGCATCACCTTTGACACTGAGTATATGTGTTACGGTAGTTCAATTTGCACTCGCTCACAATAGCGGGGCGCGACAATACGGACACGCTTTCATCCGGTCAAGACACTCCAAACAAACCGCATGGTCGGTATCCGCGTGCGGTACGGTGCCATCTTTGTGGATAATGTAAGTACACAGGCCCTTGTCCAGACATATACTACACTCGGTTTTGCGCATAAACGCCGGCCGCTTAATCTCTTGCAAGGACTGCACTTGTGCCTTTAGCGTATCCAGTGCTTCGGTCATATCACGGTGACGGTCGGTCATCTCGCGGATTCCATCCAGAATACCGTTTACGCCTATTATGACAAGGAGTGTGTCAATTACAATTGCAACGAACCGCGAGAATCCATCGCAATATGCACCAGAAATACCCATAATATAGGAACTTACCATCACGTTCATGGCGCACAACAATATGCCCTTAACACACTTTGGCGTGCCAGTTATCCGGGCGAATATCTCGATAACAATTGTTGATATGATCGAGACTACTGCGATCGTACCAGAGTGATAAATAAGGCAGGACATTATTGCTGGCTATTTGCTACTTGGGCAAACTAACCGACTATAAGTTACAACTAACCAGAGTTACCCTATAGCCGACATTCTAACCCAGGACAAAATTCAATTTGTGTCGGAATCGATTTCTGTACCGCACATTCAATGGATAAGCTGTAGTCAATTGGCGTTGATTATAAAGCAAAACAGGTCAACTGTAAGTTTAAACATGTGAGCCCCAATCGTTAGGTATACGACATTACCGCAACGCATTGCAAAGACGAGTATTTCGCGGGAGTATATTCCATATTCAGTTATGTCCACGGCGGCCGACTGTTTCCACGCGGAATCCCCCCACTTGGAGAGATGGAGCATGTGACGACCTTTAGAATCGACACTGTGTTCAAAATCGTAGTTTTTATCGCCGACCATAAACCCACCGTGAGTAAAACTGCTTTGGGTCAACGCACCGTCAGCGTAGTAAGTATTGTCAGTTTCAGTGTCGGCTATGATGTAGTCGTCGTGCTCTGGTATCTTGTAAACGATATACAGCGGATGTGCCTGCCACAGAATCCCATGGATGCGCGCGACGCGCTCAATGACGATCATTGATGATATACACTGAATAGTAATTCACTTTTTGTCCACAAAAGCAGGTTACTAATACCCAAGGCGGGCGGCGATATACTCAACAATCACACTGGGAATGGCGTAGCCCAGAGCGTACGCCGCGATGACAGCGCAATACTCGGGATCACTGAGGACTTTACGCCTGTAGGACGAAAAGGTTAGGATAAGCATGGTAATGGCGCCAGTAAACAGTGCGCGGAGAAAGACAGTGCGCATCCGGTCCGCAATCGGCGGTAGTTCGGCTGTCGTGTCCTTGGTAAGGTACCACAGGGTGAGCTCAAAGGCCAATGAACCCACCGTAATGCCCGTGGCAAAGGCCACTACGGCAGCCAACGAGTTCTCGTCGCCATGCACGGGGATAACAATAGCTGCGATGATGATGGAAAGGGTGATAGTCGATGCGACCACACGGACAACTGTACACGTGAGGGTCATGTTGATAATGAAATCTGGTGGACGAGTTTACGCTAGATACTTACAGGTATGGTAATTCAATTATTGTCCAAAGCGCAGGACAATCACATATTCCCCGTATCTAGCGTAAACTCGTCCGCCGGCGCATCCTAATATGTATATTTGCCATACGCGCGACGTCGATATGCCGGGCACGTCGACTACACCCACTTTATGACAATCTGGTTCCAAACGCCATAAACTGATTCGCAGGGGATCGCTACACCGGTCCACAGACACCGTATAGTCATTCGGACCCGACGTAAACCCACTGGATAATGACGCGTTTGCGTAATCAGGTATACCGTTGACAAAGTAACGCGCATCATTTTCCGTGTCGACAACAAAGTACACCCCGTCGTGAGAAGTAACCAAGTATGCGGGTTGGACTTGTATCACACTTTCGGTTATTCTCAAGTAATGATCCAAAGTCAACATAGGTGTGTCACCAGCGGACGAAATTCATATTTTGCCAGTCATCCAATCCGCAACACAAGTAAATGCTTGCCATAAGTTGCATAAATTACACCATCCTGGTAACACCTTACAAATATTTGATGACCGTGATGATTTGGTACGTCAGGTATCTCGATAATGGCCATTACTTCCCATCTAACCGCCATCCGCCACAAACCAATGCATAAGTTGTCTCTATCCATGTCGGTTGTCAATGTGCAGCGCACATCACCGACGCGGAATTCATCCAGTACGTGAGTCGCTGTTGTGGGTTCGTCCAAATACCACTCTGCGCCTGAGTGGATGTCAACTAACTTGGTTACCGCGCTGTAATACTGGTCGCAAGTACCTGCGACTCCGCATTCTGGACGTATCCACATTACAAACCCACTGATAGGGATGATACGTTCCACCGTGAGCATCCCAAGATACATGCAGTGTTACAGTTCAATTTGCAACATAACCAACTCGCGACCGGTAGCCACATACACTTTGTTGTCATTCTTGTGTAAAATAGCCAACGACAGGTATGAACGTATTGGTGCCCCCAACCAGTCAGGCACGATTGTGGAACTAACTACAACTTGTTCGTATGGATCAACCTCTCGCAATAGCTGAATGTATCTTTGTGATGAGTCATCAAACACACGGAATGACACGCGTGTGCCATGAATATACACACAGGCTGCACATACAATCCCCCAGTAGGTGTGTTCCACATAATAAGGGTCACCATCTGGCAAGAGCATTATCGCATTGTCAACAATTATGTAGTTGTCAGTGGCGTGCAATATATTACCCTCATAGGGGACTATGCCTAGCAACACAATATGCATTGGTCCGACTGACAAAACAGACGGTAGTTCAATTAATTGACACGCTGAAGCATAGCAAATAACTACAGAATAAAGCGTAAATATCATCACGACGCTGACCAATAACACATAACCTTCCGCTAGAACCCCCTTCACCATACGCAGACACGTCAACCGACTCAGTGTGCGCGGCGGAACCATCTAACCCAACCATTTGTGTATTTTCATTATACCGCAAGTAGTGTACGTGACTACCAATGTAAAACACATCATCCATCGGTACTGGATATCTGATGACACAATCTACGTAGTATTGGTCACCGGTTTGCATGTCGACGACTGTACAGTTGTTGGCACATCGCGTAACGAAATACGATGGCGTCAAGATGACAATCGCTCCGCTATAGGGAATGGCGCGCACCAGACGCAGCATTGTGATATGGCTAGTCACTATTCATTTATAATCTGTACAAAATGCGGATTGTACAATCAGTACAAGTATGTGGTACCCCACCATGACATAAACTGTATCATCAGTGTGGAACAATATGGCCAGTGGTGTATCTACCATCGGTCCAAACTCTGGTATGTCCAGCGTTGCGACAGTTTCCCAAACATCTGCTATTCTTGCTTGCAATTCCAATCGTCGCTCACCTGCTAACGCGTATATACGGTGGAGTACTCCATGCGCATCAATAAACCTATAGGTAAGGATGGTGCTCTTCACTAGGATATCACAATAATAATTGGCTCCCGTCTCCATATCAATCACGGCAATATTAAAACTGCGATTACTTATGTACACTGTGTGCGTTGAAGTCACATATAACACACTCCCGGGGCAGTAAACCGCCCGCTTCAAGAGCAACATGTTACGGCCAGTATGCTACCAAACCTCACCATTCATATGTTAATGCGTAACGTAAACAAATATTTCGCAAGACTCGCATAAACTGTGTCACCACGCCACGATATCACATAAACCCTTTCAGAACGGTCTATCTCACACCCATATACAACAATGCTGGCTATTTGGTGCCATGTGTGATCATCGCGACGTTTATGCAGTACGATGCGCAATCCCTCGGCGGCATCCCAATAGTGATCTAAACTATGCACTCGACCGCCCAGGTTAAATGTAGAGTATACCTTGGGCGGTCGTGCATCCGGGCGCTCGGAGTAGTAATAATCCCCGGTGTCCGGGTCAACAACTACAAGCTGTTTTTCACACAATATACCCCAGGCCCATCCAACCGCGCACAGTATATGCGATGGCGTTACATACCATATTGCCCCGGGTAATTGTATCGCGTTCTTGACTGTGATCATTGCACTCGGTAATTACCCGACACACAGTTCACTTTTTATCATAACACAACTTACAAAAATGATACACAATAACGCGATTCAACCTATGTCCGTGCGTAGTATAATCAAATGTTGATTGTATGTAGCGTAGACCAACCCATTTGCATAATGCCAAATAGTTGTTCTGCAGCCATAACGGTGGCGTACGCCCGGTAACTCTACAGCGCATCCAATGGACTTCCATTCAATATCCAATATCCACAGGCTAATGCGTAAATTGTCACCAGTATCGTCAACAATTAGTATGCGATAGTGCCGGCCAACGAAAAATCCATCCAACGGTCGATCTGGCAATGAATCGTCGACATACCACTCTGCTCCAGTTTGGAGATCAATCAATCTATTTACCATGCCCAGATAGCAATCACTAATACCGGCCACTCCGCATTCGGGATGTACCCATCCCACAGAACCCCCGATGTGAAAGACACGTTCTAATGCGAGCATCATAAGTAACATCAGTGCGGTTCAAATGTTGTAATCTACATACTACTTGTACAAACTAGTGTACAACACACTACTTGTACAAACTAGTGTAATCTACACACTACTTGTACAAACTAGTGTGGTCCAATCGTAGAGTGAGCAAGCATTCCCCGATCACACCATAAACAATACCATCACGGTGCGTGACCATCATAAATTTGGAATACAGGTACCGAGAACACTCGGATATGTCGACACTTGCTAATAGTCCCCAGTCAAATGTGCCCCTTTGTACATACAACCCAAGCAGGTATACATCGGCAGACGCCTGAATGCGCTCCAAACTGTACCGCTTGCCGTTGACGTAGAATGAGTTGTATAGACACGCTGGCGAAACATACGAAACTTCACTACAACGGCAATAGTAGTGATCGCCGCTATCCAGATCGACAATGTAATACTGACCCAGAGCTGACTTACAAACGGCATACATATACCTACTAATATGACAAACGTCACCACGAATGGGTATAATGCTCTTAATTGTCAGCATCATGATATATTGTGTAATACTGTTCAATTTTAGTGTGAAATATCGCTGCAAAAAATGCTACATAACACCACGTTACACCTTAGGGAGCCAGCACAGCATTCCATCAGCATCCGTGTACTTCTCAAACTGCCGATCCAGAACCATACGCGCGCACGTGTCTTTGTCCTTTACCTCCAGCATAATGTCGATGCCATGTTCACCAGCCAGGCGCAGGATTTCGTCCGGGATTGCCTCGATGCAGTCACTATGCGCTCCATCGCGTGAATCCGGCCGTTGTTCGCTGTAATGACACTTTGGCCGCAGTCCGCGCCGCCGCCACGTCCCGACAACGCGGTCCATTACGCCATAAACCGCCGCATAATCACCGCCATTACGCCGGGACCAAACCGAGTGGTGAAAGTAGTCCACGACAAGCGGTATACCCTCGCGCTCGCAGAATGGCAGTAAGTCCCACAGCGAATAGTTAAACTCGTCATTCTCAAGGACAACATACTGTCGTGTCTCGGCCGGCATTGCCGCAAATGTTTGTGCAAACCGCCGCAGGGCCGCATCCTTGTCGCCGTAAACCCCACCGCCGTGAATAACCATGCATGATCCATCCTCCGGCGTTAACCCCATCATGGCAAAAACCCGCGCATGTAGGCCGAGATCAGTGTAAGTTTGCGCAACAATAGCCGGATCTTGCGCGCCAAGCTGTGCAAATTGGCCGGGGTGGGCGGTAATGCGCATCTTGCGCTTGCGCGCGTAATCGCCGCACGCACGGAGGAGTGGCTCGGCAAACCCAATGTCATATCGCGCCGACGCACCCAGCCGGGGGTTACCCCAGTGGGGAAACAGGTTTGACGTTATCCGAAAGAATCTACACCCCCATGAGTCATTGTGATTGAGAATACTAAGCAAATCAGCGATATTTTCACGGGCCAGGTCCTGCAACCGCGCAATATCTACAGTACCGTCGGCCGCGACAACGGTCTGTAGACGGACCGTACGGCTACAGAATACACCCTTGGCCCGTTCAGTCATGCTAATGCACGCATACCCCAGCCGTGGGGGTAAATCGGCCGCAGCCATCAGGCCAACATATATAGTAGCGTTCACAAATATGTAATCTGTATGCTCAAAAAATGAAATTCCACAGACCCTACTATACCTGGTAGCCATGCCCTGCAGTCGCTGCGCTGATATCACCTGCAAGTGCCTCTGTGGCGGAACCCCCGAACGCTCTTGTGGTGTCACCGCATGCAACTATTGCGCGTTTATGCCCGAGCGCATTTGCCATGAGTGTGTGCTTTCGCAGCTTATGTCGTTGTTAAGCAACCTACAGCCGACCATGCGCCGCGCGGCCGCTGAGATTATCATTACAGGCGTCAACGGAATGTACCCAAGCGGCACACCTCCGCCAATTGGCGTTACCCGGTGGTTGACGCAGCTTGCAAACAAGTTTCGTGGCGATATGTATGGTGCAACGGCTGCAACACCTCCGCAACCTGCCCCGCGGTTGACTCCGCAGCCGCAGCCAATCCAAAGTATGCCCGGTGTATCACAGCCCGTACAAAATCCGTTTACCCCCCATGACGCGCAAGTTAACCCACAAGGTCCACGGACGGACCTGGCAGCGGCTATGCGGGCCGCCATAGAAACTGGCACACGCGCAGCTCAGATGATTAATACGCCGCCACAATACACAATTACACCTATTTCCAATCCGCATTTCCAGTATGTGACTCCGGCTATGTTGCGCGCTGATCCTGTTCGCAATGGGCCGCCCAACAACGTGCCACCCAGCAATGAGCCACCTCGCAATGAACCAACCAGCAACAAACCAACTGATTCGCCGCGCATTGAGCCGTTACCGCCTGTGCCCAAGATGCTCCCTCGCACCATTATCAAAATTCCGCCCAAACACATTGCGATGACTCCGCGTATTGCTGAGAGTCCGATACAGCGTCAAAAACGCGGACACGTTAGCAGTGACAGTGATGACGACTATATTGACGTTGTACACAGTCGCGAGCAACGTCGATCGGCCAAGACCTACGTGCCGGATGAAAAGGAGATTATGGCTACGATCCTTGACACAGAGGTAAAAATTCCGGACACTACGCCGGCTGACTCACCAGCCATCCCCAAGCCCGCTGACAGCCCCGCTGACAACCCCGCTGACAACCCCGCTGACAACCCCGCTGACAACCCAGCCGACAACCCAGCCGACAAACCCGCTGACCCTAAGCCAGCGAACAAACCGCGCAGTTTACCACCGTCCAAGAATCTACCTTTACCCGCGGATCCTGTGCTGGCCGACCGCATTACTGCAATCAAATGCATTCGCGACCCTGAAGCACCCGCGCCGAATGGATTTACGATCGTGGAAAAAACCAAGGACGTTGACTATATCACCGTTATTTACAAGGATGTGGATGATCGCACCTACGCAAAGAAGTTTGTGAACTATGATTAGGCAGACATTTTTTCTCCTATTTATACTCCGCCACCAGCATGCTAAGCACATACAACCCTGGTGGACATACCGCTACCACTTACACGGGTAATGGCGCAGCTCTGACCGCGTTAACCCGCGCGAATATCTCCGCGGGGACGCCAAATCAGATCGTAGTAAACGACGGCGCAGGCCTGTTCTCAAGCACGGCGACAGTCAGCGCGGCAAATGGCGGCACTGGCTACGACTCATCCGCGTCCACGGGCGTGGCAAAGGTCTCATCGGGCACGTGGAGTGCTTCACAAATCGTTAATGCGGATGTTTCGTCGTCCGCGGCAATCGGCCGGTCAAAACTTGCGACAGGAACCGCCAGTCAGGTTGTGATAAACGACCCCGCGGGAGTCCTTACATCCGAGGCGCAACTCGCGCCGGCGCGCGGTGGCACGGGTATCGACACTGCGCTTTCAGTCGGCGTGGCCAAGGTTAACACCGGCGTTTGGTCGGTTTCTACGATTGTAAACAACGATATTAACCCGACGGCGGCAATCGCGCGGTCCAAGATCGCGACAAGTTCGCCCAATCACGTTGTTGTAAACAATGGGTCCGGCGCGCTGACATCCGAGGCCCAACTCGCCGTGTCCCGCGGTGGTACGGGCCAGGACTTTTCGGCGTCCGGCGTCGGTCCGTTCGCCGCGCAAGTTTCGGCCGGAGTGTTTAGTATTGTGTCGGCGACGCCGACCGCGGCCGCAACAACCTATGTGACACGCGATGCCAGCGGTAATACGGCAGTTAACCAACTGACCGCGTCCACAGTCACTGCCACGGGCGATCTGTCGGTCACACCTGTTGGAAATCTTACACTAAACCCCACCGGTGGCACAATTAGCACGGCTAGCAGCGTTGTAATGGCAGTCCCGTCGGGCATCGCCGGCGGCAAGGTTACGCAGTACACCGTTAACCTGCTGATGTCAGGCGCGGCGTTTGTACCGTTTTGGTCGCTTGTTACTACTACCAATACATCCTACCTGGTTTACGCGCAATTAACAGGTATTGACACCGGCGGCACGGCGACTATTGCCGCATCGTTCCAGTATCGCGCAAAGAATATCGCTGGCACCGTAAGCAAGGCGGCCGATCAAAACGTTACGCTCAGTCGCGAGGCCCCGATCGCGGCGGCGTCAGCACGCGGAAATGTCGGCGTGACTACACTCCTTGTTGAAGTGCAGGCGGTCGCGGCCCGCAGCATCAAGTGGTGCGGCCGGATTGTTGTCGCCGAACAGTCGTTGTGATGTTGTCAAACCCTGTACCCTTTGGCAGTTGTCAAACCCCGGACCGTTTGGCAGTAGCCGATATAAATTCCTTTTTTCAACAGATACGGCCACATATATAGTGGCGTGTCACCGCACAGCCTACAATGAGCATCAACTCAACAAGCACCGGTGGCACTTCTGATGCGGATTCATACACCGTCAATGGCACGGCCGGCGCCGGATTTGTCCAGCTGCCATTACAAAGCACAATGACTCCCGCCCCGTCCGGCGGCGTGCGCATCTTTAGTGATGCGGCCGGTGATTTTACCCTTATTGACGACCAGGTAAACAGCGTTTCCCTGTCGTTGTCCGGTCTTTCCCTGCCGCGAACCTACACATTCCCCGACACAAGCGACCAACTTGTCAGTGAGACGTCAACTCAGATCCTGACAAACAAAACAATCCTGTCATCTGGCGGCAATATCGTTGACGCAACATCAATCAATGGTGAAACCCTTAGCGGAGCGCCAACAGCCGGACAATACCTTAAGTATAATGGAGTTGACTGGACACCCCAGACAATCTCTGGAGCTTCGCCTGTCTCTTTTACAGGCGATATTATCAGCATCATTGTCGGCGCAGTAGGCGGCGTTGCGTCATTCACTGACGAACGGTTTACAAATCCGCAGGTTGCCGAAGTACGCTCCGGGACCCCGGGATATGGCCAATTTACAAGCGTCGCGGCCGCCATCGCGAGTATTACCGACGCATCCACAACCAAACGCTATGTAATCTATGTCGGCGCCGGTGTTTTCCTTGAGCCCGCAATGACATTGAAACCGTTCGTTTACATTCGCGGCGCCAACAAGCTCGCGACGGTTATCCGCCCGGCGTCCTCAGGTATTACCCTGTTTACTGCGTGCAACAACAGTTCGATCGAGGAGTGCATGCTGTACGGCGATGGTACGGGTACGGGTCTGCTTGTAGACAGCTGTAGTACAGCAATCTTTACAAACCTTACGGCAATGAACTTTAACACTATTGCACTGTTTTCCAGCTCGGCGGCCCCGACAGATGTGCTCCTCCACGAGTTTCTGTTCTACGGCCCGTGTCAGTATGGTGTGGTTGTCGATGGCACGGCCGCAACGTCATCATACCTCTCGAATGTCGCAATTTCAATGGGTCGCATGCGCGGTGATGCGACTGTCCAGCAGGCGTTCCGCTTTGTCGGCCCGTATGCGCGCGTTGGATGCAACACAACTCGCGCAACAAACTGCACGGCCGGTACTGGCGTTTACATTGATGACTCTGCATATGTTGTGTTTACGACAGGAAATGTCGGGCTCTGTCAGACAGGAGTCCAGATTGCCAATGTCGGCGGCGGTCCAACCGCATATTTCTCCAACGCATTACTCCTAAACAACACACAGGATGTCACCGTCAGTCACCCCGGCGCGACCGGCCTCTTTGGCGGCGTTGCGGACAAAAACAAGATTACTATCGACCCAACAGCAACAATCGTAATGTCCTATACGGATATCTCGTCGCCGGCCAACATTATCACTGGTGAGTTTTACTATGCGCCGTCCAACGACACTGTGCTTACTGAGACTGGCTCACTGCTTGTTTATGGCGCGCCAATCGGGTGTTACAACGGCGGCACAGTATCGGCGGGCGTCGGCCTTAATGTTAATGTCGACCCCGGCCTAGGTTATATCGAGGCCACCGCGAGTATCGCCGAATACGTACGCAAGATTGAGTGGGGTGCGTCTGTTGTGCTTGCGACAGACAACGCAACAACGTATGTTTACGCTGATGAAACCGGCGTCCACGTCGCCGGTGGGGTCCCGGACCTTATAACTAATGTGATTCTAGCCCGTGTTGTGGCCAGCGGCGGCGCGATTGAGTTTATTGACAATCAACTCCAGTCCAACTACCACCCGGCAACAAAGGACTTTATTATGGATCGCGACACCGACGCACCTACATTTGCGGCCGGCTGCATCGCGTCAATTGGCGCCGGGAGCACCGTGGACCTTACTGCGGGCGTTTACTATTACCTCCATAACCGATTTGCCCCACCCGGCGGAACCGGGATCACAATGCGCGGGTATTGGCAGAATGGCAGCGGCGGATGGAACATTGCCGATGTTACAACACTCACTGCAACCTATGATGTCGGCGGCGGCAGCCTCGGGCCGGTTCCGTCCGGCCAATGGGCGCGATACGTGCTGTTTGTTGTCGGCGACGCGTCAACTTATCTGCTGCTCTATGGTCAGGCCACGTTTTCCACTGAACTCCAGGCGTCGGCCGACCCGACAACCGTAGCGCCGACGCAGTTTACTGATGGTGTCGCCGTGATGGCAACGATTACCGTGAGCAGCGCGGGTGTCCTTACAGTGCGCGATGTGCGCAAAACCAAAAACTCCGAGGGAGTCGGGTCTGTTGTCGCAACTGTTATTGACCACGGATCCCTCGCGGGCCTGTCGCACGATGACCATTTGCAGTACCTGCTTTGCAATGGCACGCGTGCGATGCAGGGATCACTCAGTATGGGCGGGTTTGATGTGACAAATGTCGGCCTAGTGGACGGTGTCGACGTGTCCCTGCACGGGTCGCGGCATCTCCCGAATGGTGCGGATCCGCTTGTCACAGCCGCGCCCCTGTCATCCCTGTCGTCAATCAGCACAAACGCTGAGGGCACCGCAAACAGTTACGCGCGTAGCGACCACAGTCACGCGATCGACCTCACCGGGTTTAGCATCAACTCACTGACAGGCACGCTGACGGTTTCCCGCGGCGGCACGGGACTCGGCACCCTGACATCCGGCCGTGTCCTCATTGGGGCAGGTACAAGCAATGTCGACCTCACAAAGGCCGCGCCGACGGGCACATTCGTTGGTACAACGGACACACAAACGCTGGACAACAAAACGCTGACAGCCGCGTCAACAACAATCCGCGGCGCGACCGGTAGTGACTCAGTTACATTCTCACCAACGGGTGCCACAAACATTATTACGACCGGCCCGGCCGCAGTCACGGTTCCCGCCGGTACAAACACGCTCGTTGCGCGCGACACAACCGATACATTGACAAACAAAACACTCCGTGGCGGGCTAAATGGTAACAATGTTTATGCAAACTTTCTCGCTAACCCAAGCAATCCTGTGATCCTGCCGACTTCAGCTCCAAGTTTCACGGGCGCAGTCCTTGTTATCGCGGGTGTGCCGAACGCAGTCTGGGGCAACATTAATTCAATCTCTGGTGTACTCAATGTACCAAATGGTGGTACGGGACGATCAACACTCACGTCAAATGGTGTACTTGTCGGCAATGGGATAGGCAATGTTGACAGTACCAAACTTGCGCCAGTTGGTGACTTTGTCGGCACTACGGACGCGCAGTCGCTGTCAAACAAAACACTCGCCGCGGCCACAACGACAATCGCGGCGGCCGGTGCCGGTAACACCCTCACATTCTCGCCGACTGGCGCTACCAGCCTCGTTACGGCCGGCCCGGCGACAGTTACCCTCCCGTCCGGCACGCGGACTCTCGTTGCGCGCGACACAACGGATACCCTGACCGGCAAAACGATTACTGACGTAAGCAACACCGTGGCCGCGATTCAGCTGCGTTACGCGAGCGGGACCGTCAGTATGGCGGCTGCCCCAGTGCCATCATCCGGGCAGGTCCTAACTGCGACAAGTGCAACAACCGCGCAGTGGGCAGATCCGACCCCTCTGAGCTCTGTCCCGGACAACACATTTTACATCTATGACAACGTGGACAGTACAATCCAGATCCGATTCGACGCGGCCGGCACAACGGGGACAGCAACTACGCTTGTCAGTCAACAAACAGCCAACGCGTCCCTTATTCTACCAGGCGCATCTGACACGCTTGTTGGGCGCGCAACGGTCGACACACTCAGTAACAAAACACTGACCTTGCCCGTGATCTCATCAATCTCCAATGGCGGGACACTGACACTACCATCCGCCACTGACACTCTTGTCGGGCGCTCGACTGTCGACACACTACAGAACAAAACGCTTGTTGACTCATCCACCGTTGTCTCCGGCACGGGGACAATCGCGTTCACGGCCGGCGGGACAAGCAGTACAACGATCGTTGCAGGATCAGCTGTGCCAGCGACGCTTACTCTGCCCATCACCACGGACACACTTGTTGGACGCAACACAACGGACACACTACAGAACAAAACTCTATCCATGAGTTCCACAGCAATCACCGATACGTCCTCGCGCAGTTACAACTTTACTTCGGGTGGCACTGGGTCGACGACAGTCACAATCACCAGCGCGGCGACCGCATCCCGCACGTTGACACTACCCAATATCACAGACACACTGGTGACAAAAACATCAACCGACACACTGACAAACAAGTCCATAACGGGCGGGACCGGCGGAAACACCGTCGCGGCAAACCTTGTCCGGGCGGTTACAATCAGCGCAGTCGCCCCGACCGTTGGACAAACCCTTGTCGCAACAACCACAACAACCGCTGCGTGGGCTACTCCATCCGTTACAACTGTCACAGGTATCCTCCCCGTTGCAAATGGTGGCACTGGCCTGTCGTCCCTGACATCTGGCCAGGTGCTCGTTGGTGGTGGCGCATCGGTTGACCTTACAAAGGCAGCCCCATCCGGCGCATTTGTCGGTACAACGGACACACAAACAATGTCAAACAAAACCCTTACGCTGCCCGTGATCTCATCAATTTCCAATGGCGGGACGTTGACACTCCCCTCCACCACCGACACGCTCGTTGCCCGCGATACAACCGATGTCCTCGCAAACAAAACGCTCAGTTACACCACATCAAACATCGATGTAAACAAGATTACAGGAGTCACTGTAACTGGCACTCCAGTCGCCGGAAATGGCCTTTACGCAGACGGTGTTGGCGGTGCGGCGTGGGGTGCGCTCAATCTCGGCGGGGCAAACTCCGTTGTCGGTACATTGACGGTCGCCCACGGCGGCACGGGCGCCGCGTCGCTCACAAGTGGCAATTTACTTACGGGCAACGGTACGGGCGCAATCCAGTCGACAACAGCCATCCCGCTTGGCGGTCTTGTCGGCCGGACCGCGGCGCAGACCCTGTCATCCAAAAACCTCGACGCGGCGACTACTACGTTTGACGGTGTCACTCCAGGCGTAGATTCGCTTACATTTACGCCGTCCGGGTTTGACCAACTTGTGTTTACTGGCGCGACAACCGCGACTGTCCCGGCGGGCAACGTTACGCTTGTGGCGCGCAACTCAACTGATGTCCTTACAAACAAAACGCTGACAAGCCCAACAAACACCGTCGCTGCAAAGCAACTGTGGACAGTTAGCGGAACTCTCGACGTGTCGGCCGCGACTGCACCAACCGCCGGCCAGGTACTGACTGCTGTCAGCGGTGTAGCTGCTACGTGGCAAAACCCCGTCGCAACAACAACGTTTTCCGATGCGGCATTTAACATTTACAACTCGGGCGATCCGACGTCAACAATTACGTTTGCGGCGCTCGGTGCGACTGGCACAACTGTACTTATTAATGCAACGCAAAGCACAAACATCAGCATTGACCTGCCGTCCGTTAGTGCCACGCTTGTCGGGCGCAACACATTTGAGACGCTCCTAAATAAAACGCTGGTCACGCCTGTGATCTCATCGATTACAAATGTCGGCACGCTTACTCTGCCGACTGGCCCCGACACAATCGTCGCGAGGACATCAACGGACACCCTCACGGGCAAAACAATCACTGACTCAAGCAACACGGTTGCGGCTAAACTGCTCACGACCGCGACGGGTACAGTTAATATTGGCACCGCGCCGGCTCCCACCGCGGGCCAGGTCCTGACTGCCGTGTCGGGCACCGCAGGCGCGTGGTCGACTCCGTCCGTCGCAGCTGTCACAGGTACGCTTGCTGTGACTAATGGCGGTACTGGCGCGACGTCATTTACGGTCGGAAATGTACTGCTTGGTAATGGTACGAGCGCGTTTACGGCGCTTAAAGCTGCACCGACCGGCGCATTTGTTGGTACGACAGATGCACAAGTACTGACAGGTAAAATTATCGTTGGTTCAGTGTTAGGTAATGATATTGCAGCAAATCGCCTGTTTTCCGTGAACATTACAAACACAATACCGACAGCTGGCCAAACCCTCACAGCAACATCGGGCACTGACGCCGCATGGACTACTCCATCCGTCGCTACGGTCACAGGTACGCTCGCTGTGGCCAATGGTGGTACGGGCGCAACAACGCTCACTTCTGGCAATGTGCTTGTCGGCGCGGGTACATCTGCGGTTACAACAACAAAAGTGGCGCCGACCGGCGCGTTTGTTGGTACAACCGACACTCAGACACTAACAAACAAAACCCTCGACGGCACTGTCGCGGGTAATGACGTTGCGGCAAACCGGATCCTTGCAGTTAATGTGAACACGACGCCGCCAACGGCCGGGCAGATCTTAACGGCAACAAGCGCGACGGCCGCGCAATGGTCGGCCGCGCCGGCGGGCTTAAGCTTTATGAACAGCACATTCCTTATTACTGCGACAACTACAGCGGCTACAAATGTTACAGGAAACAACGCAAATTCATCGATTGCCTACCCCGGGTCGGCGACAGTCGGCATTACTGCATTCCGCGTTGTCGCATCAATGAACAACAATGCCGCATCGTATACTATCCGCGTGCGGGATATTACAAATGCATTGACTATCGCATCGGTCACTGTGAACGTTACAGGTGCGACGATTTACACAACGACAGCGATATCGAATGTTCCCGCGGCTGCAGCAATCCTGCGTATAGAGGCTCTAAAATCAGCCACGGGTACAACTACGCTGACCATGCAAGGGTGGAATTTGCAGTTTGGTTGATTGACGATCTAAGCTTGTCCTCTCACGAATAGGACAAAATCAACTGAAGCAAATCGAAGTTACCATATCGAGCTCCGAAGTGTCAATTTCAGTGTAGTATTCTGCGTAAGTCGTGCTATTTACCGCACATTTTTTACACTCTAGATCATAGTCAATGATGGTGATTTGCCCTCCACTACCGATAACATAAATGCCATCTGTCACATGCAGCACGCATCCTTCATATGGTGCATTACATGTATAGCATAATTCACCCGCTAGTGTGTACTCGTAATACATACCATAATTATACACTCGCAGCGTACCACGATGTACTGTAACGAGTGATTCGTCAAGCAAATTCGCACTGATGCTGCGAGTATTAGGGTCAAGGCATGTAACCGTTGACTCGGGACGATGTACTATCCAAACTGTGTTGCCGTCTAGTGCAACCCGCACTATTATTGGATTTTGTACGGTATGGTTTTTGCCGCGGCGTTTGGGTATCGGTTGAACCACAGATGCAATCTTTGTGTATTTTGCAGTCTGGATATCAACGCGCAAGATCGCAACGTCGCTGTTAATATGATCGGCCATAATAATGTACATTGAATGACCATCCGTTACTATTTTGGGTGTGTCACGCACAGGTGACCACTCAACAGGGGATAGACTCAGACCTGGAGCATAGTCACCATATAGTTTAGTTAGGCTATAGCCGCACGCGACAGTTTTAAGGAGGTATGCACTGTCGCGTGTTGCTATGAGTTTAGTGTCTTCTGCCACCGTTGTCCTTGTAGTTTGGCCAGAGGGATAAAAACGTACTAATTCTGTTACCCCACTAGGCACGTGTGTTGAGATCAGAAACAACATTACACTGTGTAATTAGACCCACCCCACTTCATATTTTGTTGTCCGTCGTGTATGCTGATACCATGCCTAATATCAGGGTCAGTCACCCGAAGGCGAAAGATCCACACGGAAACAATCAACTCACACTCAGTGTCGGATATGATTTCAATGTGGGTAACGGCCTCCCGCCTAATGTTGACTCCGTCTGCGGGAATCGTCAGTGTAACGTTTTTTGCCCGCACGGTAGCACCGTCCAGACCGTAGTAAATCCATGCCAGCTTGTCACCATCAACAATGAATGAGTGTGTCGACAGCGGTCGGCCGCGGATGATAGAGCCCACTGGCATTGATGTGTACCAGCATGAGTCCTCGGCCGCGTCGTAAATCACGTCGCCGGCAAGGTAAATCCCCGAGCCCAGCCGCCGAGAAACTGGCTGCGGCGCGCGCCACGCGCCAGTAAACTCCATAATGTTGATGAATGTTGTAATTATCATCCGGTGTGATTCAATTTTGTCCGTAGCGGGGGAATACGTTGGCCAAACACCCATATGTGTCCTCGACAATGATACTTACGTCAACTCCGGTTATCTCTAGTGTTGTATCAGATAACCACGCATATATCGGACTCAATGATGATGATGACAAACTATGTACACATCCATCGAGATAAAGCAGTGAACACCCGTTACCGATTATGGCGCTACTATCACTAATCAGCATTGCACATGCTGACTGGCGTGTTTGTGCGGTCTCATCAACCAACCAATACACTGACTGAGTTTCTGCATCAATCACTGCATCTGCCGTCGCGTATATGTCCTGCATGACGCGGCATTTGACTGTACCCCCATTGAGTGCCGATATATCGATCACACGAATAATGCGACCGTGTGAACACATCAGTGGCAGTATTGTACACAAAACCCTACCGTTTTAGAGTACACAAAAACGCCGTTCAATTGGTGACTGCTACGTCAGCCGCGTCGGCAGCTGACTCCGCTGTGTCGGCAGCTGACTCCGCTGTGTCGGCAGCTGACTCCATTACAACAGGCAAATCAACGGTGGGCGTGCCGGCGATCTCAATTGAAGCAGCACCGCCGCGCGCGACAATCGGCATGTGCGTTTCAGTACCATCAGGCATCGTCAGCGTAACCAGCCGAGACTTCTCCTTTGCAAGAAATCCCTTAAACTTGGCCATCACGACAACATCAACCTTGCCATAAACGGCCAGCGTGTTAAGGTAATAGTGTGTAAACGCCTCGGCAAACAGCTTGGCCATCACCTGCTTGCGGATAAGGTGAATCTTCGCGGCCTCAGCAACTTCCTCAGACTCACCCTCGGCGGCCTTGCGCGAGAAGAATGGCGCGGTCATAACGAGCCGAAACCATACCGCGAGGCTATAGATGTACACCGCGCGGCTCTTCTTGGACATGCGCTCAATAAGGCCGGCCTCGGTCTCAATGTCCCAGTTGGGGTTGCCGCAGTGACTGCGACACTCAGCGCACATTTTGTCGTAGATCTCCCGGCGTTCTTCAGCGGTCAAGGGATCGTGGGGCATTCGGCAGCTGTGGAGCATCACTACCATGCCGCAAAGGTGATCATAGAAGTTGGTTTTGCTGTCAGGAGTAACCATACACAACCTGCGTGTGGACGCCATGTGTGTAGGGTGGAGAGCTGTGTTAATAAGCAATCCATTTCAATTGTAATTCCTATAATTATGCTACAGTACACTGTGTCACCATGATTAAACTACCGCCACTGGAAGGCGTGCCGCGGGAATTGCGGATACGCATCGGCCCGGGCGGACAGCCCGAAGATGTACACATACGCAGCGGAAACGGCCAGTCAGCTACCCCGTACACAGTTACAGTGCTTTGGAGATGCCCGGTGGGGTGTCGTGACGTTGCCCTACACGGCTGCGGCCCCACGGCCGTTGTGTCATATTGGGATCCGCTCTACCGCGCGCCGGTTTATATGACACTAGTTATGCAGAGTGGGACACAGAGTGGGTCACCACTACCACCTTACATACTCAGTTCACCCCTGCCGACCCCATTTGGACAGCCCGTACATGGTGTAATCGACGGCCTGCGCGCATACAGCCTAACACTCTATGACCGTGTGTTTAGCTGCCATATGTGGAGCCTCATTAGCGATGAAACCCACACAGTGACAATCTCACTTGCAAACGACTCGATTCCAGATGGCCACGCGGACGCCGCAATGTGCGAACTACCCGACGGACGCCTTGCATTTGTTACCCCGGAGGCCTCGGGAATACTGATCTCTGACGGGACGGCGGTACCCACGCCGATCCCGCCCTGTGGGCAGTTACACACTGTCCTGCGGGCCCTGAGTTGGGTTAATTGGATACTTTATGGGGCGGAAACAGTCATACCAAAGCACTGTAAACCCCGGCCGGGACCCACGCGCATCGCATACAGTAGTGGGCAATTTATGTTAGGATTCGCCGACGAGTCAACAGCTGTTATACCATACGTTACGTTACGTTAACACAAAAAATGGGTTTAAAACGGTTTGTGCATGGGTGCCTCTCAGTACGTGCAGAACTCAACATGGCTGCGCATGTCAGCGCACTCGGCCGTGAGCTCATTCACAATGTGGCAGACAAGCTCAATCTGGCGGTCATTCTTCACGCGGAAGAGGTTGCCGGCACGCTTGCCGTCATTCCAGTGACGGACCATCGTAGCGATGTCGCGCTTGGCGACCGCGAGCACGTTCGCATCATCAGCCTCGCCGGTCAGATCAGTCAGGCGCATCACTGCCTCGTTGGCGTAGCTCACTGCCACACTGTGACTGGCGAAGTGAATCGGCCACACACGGAGAAGACCCTTGCGATCCGGAAAGACTGCACCAGGGACAACCTTGTAAAGGCTGATGTATGGGCGCATGTGGGGGTAGGCCCTGGTTGCATCAAGGATCGTATCAGTGAATGCGGCCTCGCTGTCGCCCGGGCACTCAATGAGGAGGGTCAGGCGAATGCCGCGCTTGAAGCTGGTTGCCATCTCCGCGACGACGTGACGGATGTCATGGTGGAGGCCAGCGACGGTATCAACCTTGGGGTCGTAGAACACATTGGCAATGTTTCCGCGGGAGCGCTCGTGAAACTTCTTCACGGTGGCACCATTGTCGGGAAAGATGTACATCGGGCCGATCCCGATGTCCGCCGAGCGCGTGTTGGTGAATGCGGGTTGGGTAGCCGGCTGGGCAGCTTCGTGGGTATGCACAGGGGCAACGTAACTGTACGCAGGCGCCTCAGGTTGGGCAGGCATAGCGGGCGGCGCAGACATGCCGGCGCAAACCCACGCGGGCTTGCCGACAAGGTTATACAGTGCGAAGCGATTGAGCAGGTCGAGGCGGTCAATCTTCTTCAGACCGTCGTAGATCGTGGCCTTGACAAGGTCGCCGTGGCCCTCCCAGGTCTGGGTCAGCATGCAACCGATGGCCGTAAGTACCTTTTCATTGCTCAGGAGAATCCGGATGCCACCCTTGATGTCGTCAAGGTAGCTCTCAAGAGTGTCGCCCTTGCCGACGCTGGTCACGGCCGAGGCGCTCTTCTGGGCTGAGAGGTCCTTCTTGTAGCACTCAATCATCTCCTCGTTGGTAAGGCTCATGTACTTTGGATCCCACTCGTCCGCAGCCTTGGGAGCCGGCCCAGGGATCGACCAGGTGGCGAGCGTGCGGCCGTTGGAGCCAATGATGGAAACCGACATGTGGAAGTGTAGATAGGTATGAATAACCATAGACCTAATTCAATTGTCGGTCTAAGCTTGTTCCCTCGCTGCATTCACCTTCGCTGTGTTCGGCCCTAAAGGCCTCACTTAGCCCATTCCGCTCAGTCCACTGCACTCTGTTCCGACCGACGGGAGATACAACCCCTATAATCGCCTGTTTACCCACAAAAGCTGAACTAAGGGCGGGCCTAAAGACGGGGCTTGCGGGGAGGGCGCGAATGTGCCATAAACACCTGCCACGCGCTGCACTTAAGATAGGCCGGATCCGTGATCGCACGGGTAGTGTTCAGTGTTTTCCTCGTAATATAGGGGATAAGCATAATAACGTGGTCATCCCGCTCGTTGAGGACAGAGTAAAGCAGGAGCGCGTTTACAAGCCTGTCCTTTGTGTCACCATCGTCCATCCGGCTAAGTACGTGCCGGATAATGTTGGGGTGGTTGCAGTAAAGGGCCATCGCTAATCCCTGGTAGATTGCGTCAAATGTGATAAATTCACTGTGTACGAGAAAGGCGTCCATCGCGGAGACGGTCGCGCGCCCGGAGGTGCACACAAGTGCAAACAGGTGCGCGAATCGTTCGATCGTCATGTACGGACTACTCAGGACCAGTTCAATGTCCGCTGGCTGACCAACGAGTGCTACGAGCTCGATCATGTCCATTGGTACACGGAGTACGGAGCTTTACACAGGGTCTATATAAGCGACTGTGCTTTTCACATTTGAATCGCTGTGCCAGTATCTATACGCTCTCAATGTCGGAATTTATCCCACTGGATGATGCTAGGGAAGGGGCACTGACCGCAGCGTCGCTTGTCCCCTATGAGTCATCACCGGAGCCAACACATCCAGTCACTGGGAGCGACCTACAGTTTAACGCGCATGTTGCAACACTTAAAAACATGCACGTGTATGACAGGGCAGGCGGTGAGGATGTGATACCGATGATTGCCGAGGAAATAGCAACGTACGGCAAAACAAGCTGCGTCACCGACGAACTTAACGTGTTTTGCCCGCACAACATCGTTACCGGCACCTGCCAAGCACGCAACTGCCCCTACGTTCACCGGTTTGACAGATTTAGCATGACTGACCGCCCATGCCCCAAGGGCAACAGTTGTCCCTATTACGGATTGGCATTCCTCTGCTGTCCATACAATCACGACATGTCATTTCGCCGGCGAGCTTACATGATTGTTGTGTTTAACCGTTACGGAGTACGCAACTCGCAAAATCGTCGGACTTTGATGAAGCAAGATGAGGAGATCATTGAGATGCGCACGAACCTGAAGGCAAGAATTGACCGTGTTGACGCACTCCGCAAGGAGCTGGATACCAAGCATGCCGACCTCCGCGCGATGCAAATCGAACTAAACAGGGCGCGAATTGCCGCCGAGACCCTCGCAAAGGAGGCCGCTGCGGCAAAGATTAAGCTTGAGGAGGAGCGGAGTACACGCCAGGAACTTATCCACATGGCCCGCACGCGCGAATCCAACATGCGCGCCGAGTTTGTTGCGATCCGCGACCGTTGCGCGTCAATCATCGACTCACAACAAAAAAACGTTTAACAACTTTTTTATGGACTTAGTCCGTAACAGTATTGCCCTTTATACTACCGTCAACTTCCATAAATGATTCGACCGCGGGGGACCGCCGGATTAATGCCGGTTCGTTAAGTGTCCGTATTTGACGCCGCAGATGGTCGTTATCGCGCCGCAGCCGTGCGTTTTCCCCTGACAGCCGTGTGTTTTCCCCGGACAGCCGTACAGTATCGCGAATTAACGTTGAAATAACCTCAACGAGATGGTCTTGGTTAATACGACTGTACCCCGGCGCCGGTACTACGTAGGGGAACTGGCCTGTATTGCCGCGGGCGTATGGATTGGGTATCGTGGCGTACGGGGCATCATCGGCACTCATCGGGCCGTTGCTTTTTACCATCTGACTGCTTCAATTGTAAACTTAATCACATGGACTACACTCAACGTCGGTAAAACATCTGACCTATTGCGGCGCCAAACTCGCTGCGCACATCCGGTTGCACTCCGATACCAAACAGGAGGATCACCGCCGCACCGAGTGCGTTATCAGCCGCGGACATGCTGCCGGTGTCATGAAACCTTATGGAGTCGCAAATGTGCCGCAATACGGCGTCGCGCAGTGGCTGCGGTGCCTCCATAACCCCAGACCATGTGGCTATAACCGTTTCAATAAAGTCGCGGATTCTGGTTTGCATTTCTGCATCAACGGCCGCCACTCCCTTACGTTTGAGTGGCATTGTGAGTATGGATAGCGATACTGACTTTCAATTATAATCACAACATTTGAATTACCCTATATGTTTGTTATACTTTGGCACTCCGCACTCCCGCAACCACAATGCTCAACCGTGCTACAGCCCTGTTTGAGAAGGCCAAGGTACTTGAACCCAGACAGCAGTTTCACACAGTCTTTGAGGCCCTGCGCCTTACCTATGAACATGACAAGTCGGCCGGTACCCTTAGCGACGAGTTTGCCCGGGCATGGGCGACGCTACAGATTACGCGCGGTGTGCTTTGCGCGGCCGAAAACAAGCTCGCCGTAGCATCAAAGTTGCTTGTTGAGGCAACGGAATGCGCGCGGGAGGCCAATCAACGAGCGTTTGGAACGGCAGATCTGCTCAAGAAGGCCAGCTCGGGGGAAACACCCAAGGCAGTGGTTGATGCCCTTAAGGCAGCAAATGATGAGGCATTGGCGGTCAGCCTTAAGCGCAGCGACGCGTTGCGCGATGTGTCATACGCAAAAGCGGCTGCCAACACCGAATACATGCGCCAACTTGCATTGGCGATGGGTTGCCTGGACAAATGCGTCCGGGTAGTCGCCGCGCGGCCGTAAGCTTATATGTCTGATTCAGCTTCCGTAGTTCGTACTTTTTTGCGATTATGATACGAATATACCATATTACGTTGTTCGGTGTCATCTGTACAATTAATATAGAGAGTATCATAATCAATAAATCCAGTACATCCGGTAGTATATTGGTATATTATACATACAACATCATGACACACACCATGTTGACGTAACAATCGTGCCCATGTCGTGTCTAATGTCCACCTATTTAGCAATATGTGCAATCCCGAATAACGGATATGACCACTTTTCAACCATGATCGCAAATGGAACGGAATATGCTTGAGAGGATTATTATCCATATTTAGTATGTCTAATCTTACTAAATGATGCATGTTATTTGGTATTCTATTAATTTTATTGTGACCACACATAAGTATGCGCAGAAAGTGCAGATCGCATATTCCATCCGGTAACACAGTCAACTGATTGCCGCATAAATACAAACATTCCAAATTGCCGAGCTTACCAATGTTATCAGATATATGCGTTAGTTGATTATTTCGTAAGTTCAGATTTTGTAGATGTGCCAAATGAAATAAACTATCTGGGATTTCTGACAAGCAATTATCACCCAAATGTAATCTAACTAAAAAGACTAATTTACATATTTTATCGCTAATCATAGAAATTCGATTACACCGTACGTTAAGCAATTCCAATTGCAACAAATCGTATATACTTTCATCTAACTCGTGTATTCCCATTTTATCTATCTCCAGCGTAACGGCATTATCTAATGTTTCATCAGGAATGAATCTCCTATCTCGTATCATGCGCCGTAGGGCACGGAAGTTAACATATACTGGCTCAGTCATGATAAATTATACTATAACTATCTAAAATCTGGTAAAAAACACTATAAACTATGTAGAATTAGGCATCCCGCAAATGCCCGCATGTCCGCCGGGGGGGTCCACAAAGTGAATAGTTATTGGATGTATTGTGTAGATGTCGGGCGCTGGCTACACTATGCGGTTGGAGATTGTCCGGATTACTGAAAAGTCAGAGGAGTATGTCATAAACTGGACGATCGTACCTGGTAGCCTATATATGGTCGTTATTAACGGCTGTTGGGCAATTTATGATGTCGATACTGATGCGGCATACTACCAGATTGATCCTAATGTGCATGGATCGGTGCTTCAAAGCGAAAGCAAGGTCCTCATTGATGATTCTGCCTATGGTATTATAGTGGTTGATGATACCGTGTATCTACACGGCGAGGGTCAGGTTGCCGATGTTGATTTACCAGTACGCAATGCAGGTGATACTGTATTACACTTTAATACCGACCGTAACCGACACATACATATCG
The DNA here is from genome assembly GCA_964652995.1 of uncultured Flavipsychrobacter sp. GTDB lineage: Bacteria > Bacteroidota > Bacteroidia > Chitinophagales > Chitinophagaceae > Nemorincola. The sequence continues at coordinate 359,335 of CAZZCR010000001.1, forward strand.
TGTTTCCAACTTGCATCGTTGAACTAGCCGTACACAAATGAACGACTGGCACTTTTTGTATACTGGGTGTCCTAAGCACACTGGCTACGCTATGCGGCTGGAGCTTGTCCGGGTTATCAACAAGCCAAAGGATTATAATCTAAATTGGGTAATCATCCCCGGTAGCCTTTACATTGACGATGTCCATCAATGGTCAGTTTACGACATTGAAACTGGTGTCAGCTATTATCTACACGAGCGAGATGACGATTCAGTCATGGGCCGCGTCCACCGATTAATTATCAACGAGCGTGTTTATATGCTTGTGTTGGCTGCCGACCGTGTAATATTGTGCAGTTATGGCATGAATGTCGCTGCCATAAAGGTACCAGTCGCCGGTAATGGCAACTTGTGGTTTAATGTTGACCGCAATGGCCATGTGCACATTGTCTTTGGAGAATGCATTATTGAGTTGGCCGTACACAATTGAATGTGGTGTGTCTTTTGTCATGCAGTGCCGCACTCCATGTACCTGACTCTGATCAGGATTATTGACTTGCCAATAACATGCACCCGTGCGGTAATATCAGGGCATATCTACTGTTCTATGTATCAACCAAACACAATAATAGATGTCAATGTAGGAGCAGCGTACTATGCAAGTGAAGTGCGCTACAATGGATTCGAACGCGAAATAGGCGTCATATCGTATGACCAATGTGCGTACACCATAAATGTACTCAATGGGTGTTTTAGTTTAGTCTGTCGAGGTAGGCAAATTGCATCACTCGATATTCCTGAATGTCGCGAATTTACGCACAATACATTAGTCTTTTGCATATCCAAGGACAATCCATTACGGATTTATGTGCGTTTTGGAGCACGTATTGTCGAGCTAGAACTCGTCCCAAATTGAATGTGGTGTGTCTTTTGTCATGCACACCCCTACATACGCATCCTCGACATACGCAAACCCCTGCATGCGGCTGGAGCTAATCAAGATCACCGACCTACCGACCGAATGCGGTATGACTATCGTACCTGGACATATCTACAGTGTATCTCGCGACCACACCGTCATAATGGACATACATACCAACGCGATCTACTACACAAGTGAACTGCATCCAGGTAATAGTTCTGTAACAAATACCATCGAATATGGTAACCATACATATAGTGTCGCCATGTATAAGGGACAGCTTCGTTTGATCAGTCGGTTTACATGGCATATCAATGCCGTGGTGGACGTTCCCCGTTGTCATGCGCGTACACATGATGCATTATGCTTTTGCATATCCCGGGAGAATCCATTGCGGATCTACGTAAACTTAGGGATCTGGATTATTGAACTAGAAATCGTCCCAAATTGAACTCTAGTACACCGTATATCGCAACTTCATGCAGTTGGAGTTTAACAGAGTGACCTACTATTCACCTACATGTTATCGCACTGTGATACCCGGACATATCTACGCAGTCACCAGTCCACCTGATGGACTGATTGACATAGATACTGGTGCAGTTTACTATGCGAGGGAAGATTTTGACTATGATGTAAATGTGAGTGTGGGAAGCGTCATATCATGCGGTTACCGTAAATACACGGTTTCTGTGTCCACGACTGGTCAGTTTAGTCTGCTACATGGCAACTTTATCGTTGCGTCAGTTGTTGTCCCCGAATGCCGCGGGTATACACATGATATGCTATACTTTTACATATCTCGGAAAAACCGATGGCGATTTTACATACATGTCGGAACATGGATGGTTGAGCTTGAATTGGTACAAAATTGAACATTGCGGGTCTTTTGTAGAGTAATCAGCCCACCATGCACTTGGATCTGGTTAGGATTATTGACCTACCGGTTGACTGTTGGCACACAATAATCCCACTCAGCGTATATGACTGTAGCTGGCAATTTGCTGCTGTAGTAGACATACAAACTGAGGCAGTTTACTATTCAGACCCTATACCAGAAGGGTACGCAAAAGCCACACAAAAGATAACTTACAAGGGCAAGAGCTACATTGTATCCGTGCACGATGGGGAGTTTCGCCTTGAACATTCGGGCAGAGCGATCGCGTTAATCCGCATTCCCGGTTTCGAACATTATTACGCTAATTCGCTATTCTTCCACATTCTGAGTGAAAATCCACTACGTATCCATATCCTGTTTAGGACAAACGTGGTTGAGCTTGAAATAATCACTAATTGAATGATCATTCGTTATACACGATGTGTAGGGTCCAACATGCTGCATATATTAGAATGCATGTCGATCCCGTGTGACATATACGTGTGCAGACACACTGCTGTCGCGGATATTTACACCGTACGATTGATAACTGATGAGAACCATGCAGTAATCGACTTTCCGCACGCGATTTACTATGTGGACGAGGAGCCACCTCATACAGCGCAATGGATATCAATCAATCACAACAATGTTCGATACGCATTGTTGTTTATTAGCGACCGGATAATATTGCGCGACGAAAACGGGGACGTATCAAGCGTAAAAGTGCCGCACATAACCTACTTTAGTACTCAATTGTTGATTAGTCAAGTGTACGATGATGGACTGACCACTACACTGTGTGCATCATGCAACAAGTTTATTGCAAAGATTCTCATACAATGGCGGTGACAATTGAACGTAGTCCACTTTTGTGACCCGTCCCCCCATAACATGAGCTTAAGGCTGATACAGGTCACAAAATTACCCGCTATATGCGAGGTTGTTGTCGTACCGGGTCAGATCTACTCCAATGGCAATGTGATAATAGATGTGCAACTCAACGCAGTCTATAATATTGCCGATCTACCGACAACCCCGCGCAACGATGCGATGTTATACTTAAAACACAAGCGTTGTACATATACGCTGTATATGTTACCCAATAATATCCTCCTGACGCTCAATGGCATTACGACTGCGACAGTGCCCATCGATTACTATGCACCATGCGGGTATCGTCTAGTCTTTCACAGTTCCACTGAAAACCCATTGCGGGTTTATGTAAGTACCATCACAACACTGTATGAGTTAGAGATCGTCCCAAAATGAACTGCTAATCGCATTATACAACCTATGCCGAGCCTACACTTGATCCGCGCGGTGCAAACACCGGCTGGCTTATCGGAATTGTACCCATATTCTGGTGTACGCGGCATACACCAGTGCAGACTGTACGATAACCACGATTTTCATATTGTCACTGATGAAGGTGTTATTTACCACGTTAACAAACACACTATTCCGGTGACAGAACGTGTTTACGAAATCGTGCATAATGGGGTTGCCTATAATTTTGAGATGGATGACGCAACGATCATATTTATCGAGCGCAATAGTAGTATTCATCTTTGTCGAATAGACTTTCCATGGTCTATACGAAAACACTCACTGTTTCATATCAATGTAATTAGTCACGATGATAACACAATTACTGTTGATTTAGCAAACTACCAGATAATGGCGACTGTTGTGGTGCATTTTTGTACCTTACCCACTCCAAATATGAACTGCTAATCGCACTATACCCCTATGCCGAGCCTATATTTGGTCCGCGCGGTGCAAACACCAACAGATATTTCCAATATACGCCCATGTACTGGCGTGCGCGGCATATGGCCAGTGATCACATACAACGGCAACGCAGTGATTACAGAGGAAGGTGTTTGTTACTTTGTAGTCGAACCGATAATGAATGTTATTAACTCATACGGCTTTATTCATGATGGCATTGAATATGTATTCAACATCCGTGATTCAACAATCATGCTGTGTAGAGTAGAATCATACGTGGAGACAGTAGTTGGTAAGTGCCAATCCCCTTGGCCAGCGGAAACTAAGGCATCATTTTACGTTAATGTAGTCCGTAGTGATCATACTAGCGTAACTGTTGACATGATAAACTATGCGTTAATTGCTACGATTACAGTTGCGTTTTTTGGTACACAAAACCAACATTTGAACTGATCATCCACTTGTAGGCCCATGTACACGCTGTGCTTGCTATGCAAGCTATGCAAGCTATGCGCGTGATCAAGCTCCCATACGACGTGGTCGAATCGACTGCGGTCAGCGGATTGTTCCGTTGCAATGGCAACAAAGGCGAGGCAATATACGATATCAGCGTTGGTGCTATATACTATCAGCCTGAATGCGTTGTGACACGACCACGATTATACGAATATGTAATCGATGATAAACGCTTTAGCATACGTGTGTTGGGTTCAGTTATGCGGTTGATCAGCAATGGTCGAGCAGTAGCAAACACCACAGTACCAATGCACTCGACATGGGAGCAATACGTTTGCATTGCAGATTGCACGCACAACGGTGACATTACACACATCACTGGGATATGTCTCGAATACATCCTGGAAATCTCAATAAACTGGACGGCAGTCGATAGCTGAAAATGCGTATTATCACCCATTTTGTGTGTTGGGATATAAGTTGAGATAATTGAATTAACCATCATCATATAACGCCATGCAACATGCCACTGATAGTAAAGCGCATGCGAAATCGTTCGTACGAGAGTTACATGTGTTGTTACAACCATGATGTTGGCGGATTATACAATTGCGATACCGGAGTGTTTGATATGGATACCGGTGCCCTTTACTATACCGACTATGTACATACGCACGTAAAATCAGTCAGTCAGTTATCATTTGGTGATTCTATCTACACGTTTTCACTGCGCGACTCAAGGATCCTAATGATGCAATGTAGGTCTAACGCAGCACGCACAATGGTCACAGTTGACTTACCGCACTTGATTGATCATGCATACCCATTTCTCCTACTGCAAAAAATCGATAGTGACGACTCGGGGTTCACGATTTCAACAGTAGTCGGTCCATGGATAATTGAATTAATCTTCAGCATATAATCATGCCGCAGTTAGCAATCAGGCGAGCACTTGCATTAACTCCAGGATGGTATGCTGACCATCCACACGAGTCAATTAGCGGGTTTTACTATTGCTCAGTTGATGGTGAAGCAGCGTTACTGGATGCTGACACAGGGGCAGTGTACTTTGTTGAGGATAAATGGTACATACCGCCTGGATCAATACGGTCCTACAAACATTCCGGCGTCGAGTACTCGTTTGATATCGTTGATTCGCAGATATTGTCCGGCGACATGTCAGTCCATCTCCCATGGAAGATGGACAGTTACTTTATGGAATTGTTCTTTACCCTACTTAGCACCGACAGTATGGGATTTACAGTTGCAATCTTCACGTACAACATGATAATTGAATTAACCATCAGCATATAACGCCATGCAGGTCCTGTGGATAGCAACAATACCTGCAGGTTATTGTGCCTTCTCACCGGTCGCGAGTATTATTCCATGTGTTGCACGCGTTGCCCGCACACTACCAGACATTGTCATTGACCCACAAACTGGTGCTGAATATTACGCTACAGTTAATTGCCGACAGTATGATTCGTCAACATGTGAATTTGAACGTGCTAAAAGGTACTATAAACTAATGATAGATGGTTATGAGTTGCAATTACGTGTTTATGCGGTGACTAACCCGCGCGCACAGGTGCTAATACCACCCATGGACCATTGTTTGGTAACCTTAGAATCATCCATGTAGCAAACGACCGGTCGGTGGTATTTGCGTCAAGTGGCCCATGGTTAGTTGCAATAGCGATCGATTGGACAAAAGTGAATTAATGTGTTGTTTTTTACACTACCCCTGACCCGCTACCTGACCCGCCACCTACCATGCAGGTCCTGTGGGCCGCGGCATTACCGGAAAGTTATTATGCGATCTCGGCGATTAATGGTCTCATACCATGTTATCCGTACATTACTGACACCCTGTCGGAGATTATCTTTGACCCACAAACAGGCGCCGAGTATTATGCCGTATGTAGTGATATACCACACGCCGATGTGTATGATTTTGAATACGCTAACATACGCTACAAGTTGACGATAGATGGTGTCGATATAAAACTAATCCCTTACCATATACCCAACGTCCACTCACAGGTGAAGATGTTACCGGGTTATATCAAACTATATGGTTATCTTAGATTATTACATGTGTCTGATGACCAGTCGGTAGTGATCGCGTCGAGTGGACGATGGGTAGTCGCCATTGCAATAGACTGGACACAAGTGAATTGGTCCAGGAAGTTACACCGCTAGTACCGTCACACTACACCCACCATGCAGGTCCTATGGGCGGCAAAACTACCAGCGACATACCTTGCGCTGACGGCTCAACCGTCCACTGACATTATTGAGTGCTATATTTGGGGTATGCGCGGTTACAATGACATTGTCTTTGACCCACAAACTGACGCGATGTATTACACCGAGCTCAGACACGGGTCTGATAATGTATTGTATGAGCGCAATATGATGAACTACACGCTAATAATTGACGGCATTGATCTAAAATTGGTTGCTTACGTAACAACCAATATCCGCGCACAAACGCAGATGCCGCCCGGGTATGAAAAAATGTACGGCAGGCTAACCTATTTATATGTCGCCGAGGACCGGTCAACGATAATTGCGTCAGGCGGGACTTGGGTTGTAAAGCTTGCGATTGACTGGACAAAAGTGAAATGATCAGTGCTCTACCATACCAATGCAGATCCTGTGGGCGGCAAAGGTGCCGAGACCATACTTAACGTATGCAAAACCACCAATAGCCGGACTTATCCAGTGTTATGACCCGGCTAATGACCTCAGCGGAATTTACGACCCACAAACTGGCGCCTTCTATTATCACGATCACCCAGAAGATCACCGCCGATGGGAGGTACCTATTGCACGTAATCGCACAAAATTTCAACTTTACTGCAGCGGGTCGCAATTACTACTGGAGCCATATCACGCTAGTATCATCTATGCAAGCGCGGAATTACCACAGTCATGGCATACACGTGACGGCGTATACTTTCCATTGACAACAGTGTATTACTCGAATGAACATTCGATTGCAATTGCCGTTGGGTCGGGTTATGCTGTTGCAGTTAGACTGAATTGGCAAAAGTGAAATGCGTTGCTGTTTTTTACCCATTGATCAATCCACTCACCACCACTCACTACTCACTACCCACTACTCACCACCCACCATGCAGTTAGTACGGGCGGTGCACATAGTAGACGGATACGACTTTGTGCCGACATCGGTAAGGGGTATCTTTACCTGTCGCACAGTCAGCGGACCGGCAGTCCTCGATTATCACTCTAATGCATTGTACTATCTGACCGGGTCGGATCATGGCCGTATTAGAAACAAAATTACATTCGGTCACGGTCGTGCATATTATTACTTGCAATGGTGTCATGACCAGATTCAGCTGTCGCTATACGAAGGCGGTTATATCCCGCGTATGCGCGTTAAATCACCATACAGCTTTAATGGTAGCGGCGTATTATGTTGCATGTGTGTGGACAATGATGACGATATGACCAGGATTGTTTGCATGCGTGGAATGGTGATCTTTGAGGTGAACATAGACTGGATAAAAGTGAATTAATACTTTGTTTTGTATGTAGTGACACCTACCATGCAAGTAGTAAGTGCACAACGAATGCCCGCCAACACGTGCTACTGTCAACCCTTCGGGATTGACGGATTGTATACTTGCTATCTGAATGGGTGTACTGCTGTCTTTGACATAGGTACAACCGCAGTATACTATGCCGAATATGATGATGACGATGCGTGTTATACTGTATTTGTACATAATGGCATAAAATACGCATTGCAATGGCACCTTGGACGTATTTGGTTAATGGACGTTCGTCGTTGCTCAGCAGTCGCGTCTGTTGCCGAACCGTGCAGTAATAGTTGTTCATGGATATTAAAATGTGCACGTATAGACCGCGAAGACAATGTCTACAGGATAGTTTGTACATCTGACACCATGATCATCGAATTGAACATAGACTGGAGCTCTATCAGCTGATTTTGTGTTAGCAGAGTACAATTGAACGGCATCCATGGTTAACATCACAAAACATGTCCTCACGCATAGTCGGACCCGCGATTCGGGCGCCGGAGCGGGGTGACAATATGACCCTCCACACACGGACACTATGCCACCATGCGCAGGACTCGTTTCCGTTACCGGAATCGTATGAGATTGAAGTCGGCACGCGCTCCCGGCCGGCGGATGGCCTTAATGGTTGCTATGTTAACCACACGATCCGCAACGGCGTTCACAACATCAGAAATTGCATTGACTATCGCTACCATAAGTACCTCACCAACGAATATCTCCTTGTGCTCTATGATACACCGACTGATGTAAAGATGCTTGTGCTGGTGTGCAGCGCGTCAAACCCAAAGTATATCCGTTACTGGCGCCCTAAGATTGTCCAGGGTGCGTCAGTGAGTGATTTACTCCGCATGTCGCCGGAAATGTACACGATCGTCCGCGGCCGCCGGTATAACGTCGGCGTCGGTATCGACACTAATGGGGACCCGACGACGGCACATATGTGGCCGACTGACCCGGCGGAGTTTACCCCGCAACACATCCACGGCGCACTGGACGCGTTCCGAGCGATCAACCGCAGTGTAATTTGCATGAATGTGCGGCGCTACGACGGGTTTTGCGAAGGTTACACTATAAGGTATGGTGTTGATCCCGGTTATGTTACAGTTAGGCTCAATCGTGTGAACACTTATGGTGCGCGTAATGAAGTGTGGGGAGTGCACTTAAGTACTGAACACTACGTCTACGCACCGAGCGAGTATGACAAGGACTGGTACTACAGTATTGACACAATTGAGTGGTGCGGCCACAAATACCATGTTGCACTGTCGAGCAGCGACCGGAATCCGCGGGTTTACCTTGTGGAGGACACGCTTTGTACGCGCATTGCTGAGTACAACCCGGCTGTAAAGTTTGATGCAGTACTCGATCCGGGCATGGTTTACTGGTCAGATAGCATGAGCGTGCGCTGCTACTATGACGGCGAATCAAGCACAGTCGCACACATATTTGGACTGCAGTACAACGACAATACCAATAACATTATAATTGACGAAGATCCGCAAATTACCGGCGCGATAAGCATATTGATGCGAGATCACGGCAAGATCGTACCGACATCTACGCCCGTACAAATGGTCCATGGCTCCCTAAAGTTTGGCGTTGCGTTCTTTATGGTTAAACCACTCCATAGCGGGCGACTTGACTATTATTGCAAAAACATCCGCCAATCGCGTCTGCGCGACGCTGACTGCCGCGAAACATACTTTGAACTCATCCCGCGAGACATTGTCAATTTGGTCCGTGAATATCTCGCTGGCGCAGCTTGCTGGTCATGCGTCAAGAATGATTGATTTTTACTCCAAAACCCCTACGCTCTGTTAGCAGAGTACAACGGTTTTTTACATTTGAACTGTCCCATGTACCAATACTACTAATACAACCATGAAGGCGGCCGAGCTTACTGCGGACCCCTTTAGCCGCGAGCCGACACCGACTGCGGCTACTGATGTTGCCACGACCGACCAACCCATCCACGTCGTCCTTTACGATGGCGAGCGTCGGCTGGATCGCGTCACCGCAATGTCCATACCAGGTGTATACGGTAATGGTCTACAGTCCACCGTGTATCTGCTGGACGTCCCAGCGCGCGACTTTGATGCGGTTCATGGATTGGTTACTGAGCGGTCTGACTATTGTCAACACCCTGGGTATGTTTATGGCGTAATGACCAGCCCAGATGTACTCCGGCTGGCGCATCGGCTGGGTGTGATGATCCCAAGCGAGATACTACATACCTACACAATCCACATTCATGTTGACGATTGGGCGGCAGTTAGTATGGGCGATATTGTGCCGTATGAGATCCACTTTGATGACGCATATGCGATCCAGGTGGAGATCACGGCGGTCGGACAGATGTTCTATGAGGGCCGTGTTACTGGCTAGGCAAAAGCCATATTTTTTGCTATAAAACCGTTGGCTCAGAGTATGCAAAAAATGAAATCCCGGCCTGGATTACTACACTTTGACTTATTCTGCACCACCAATGGACACTGACCTGCGCCGTGAAGTACAGTCGCTACTCAGCGACATGCCCGGGGCTGCCACGTATTGTGATCAACTGTTTGCCGCGGGCGATCACTCCGCATACATCAGTATCGGCAACGTCCTGCGCCAGTATGCCAGTGACCTTGACATGCGCATCCACCAGCTACAGGCCCGCGTAGCCGATTGCAACACCGCGGCTAACCGCCTGGTGGAACTCTCGGACAAGGTTGCGCCAAAGTACAGGGTGACCGTCCGCTGGCCCGCGCACTCCGTAACGTTCGTGCTGTCGATCAACCAGGCCGACCGCCGTTATTCACTGATCTCCGACGCGCCGAACGTGAGCATCTACAATGACGGCGTCACAACTATTGAATCTGTTACCCAACAGGGGGATGTGATTGTTTACACCAAGCATCACCAGCCGGACGACGACATTGACATGGAGCCGTGGACCGAGTACTCGGTAATGGTTATCGTGAAGCCCGGTGTGCTGCCACAGCCATGCATGGACCACACCTACTACGTTGAGGAGCTGGATGACAAAACGGTCCCACCGATGGAGTTTTCAATCGGCGTTGTGGCCTGAAGATGTTTTTTACACTACTGGTGGCGCAAACGCGCGTCGCTGTACACCGCACTAGCATGGTTCGCCGAGTTTGCATGCGTAGTGTACATGTCAGTCAGCGAACTGCAAACCCCGATCAACCCCATGCTCACGCCAGTCAGGGCGGTCATGCGAATGGCACCAACAACGCGCCCTACGGGAGTGTAAACTCCGTGGAGACCACCCGCAAACGACACGCCTTCGGCAGCGGCGGTAACGCAGACGCATCCGACGGCAAAGTCAGACCACCACTTGGTTTGGTTCACAACCATTGCCATTGTCGTATGGTGATCCAATACTCGGCCAAGCTCAGCGGTGGACATGGTAGGGTATGTAAACAAAAAGACCTAATTCAATTATCGGTCTAAGCGCGTTCCCTCGCTACACTCATTGTCCCTCACGTTGTTCGGTCCAACTCATTCCGCTCAGTCCACTGCACTCTGTACCGACCGAAGTGACACACTCGCTGGGCTGACGGGGGTGGTCGGTTGGTACAGTTTAACGCGATGAGCGCGCGACGTTGGCCAGAAACTCAGCGTATTCTGCAGAACGCCAGCGCGCACGTTCCGCGTCACTCAACGTACTATTAGTGGCACCCAGTGACCATCCAAGGCTAACCATACCACATGCGCGCAGCACGCCAATACCAAGTACAACCGAAGGGCCCGCACCGCGCATACGGCACGCTGCCGACGTGATCTCCGTTGCAGCAATCAATCCAATCAGCCCAAGGGATAGATCGGACCACCATTTTGCGGTGTTCAACGTCATTTGCATCGTGACGTGATGGTCACAGACGCGGCCAAGCTCAGCAGTGGACATGTTGGGATATAGTAACAAAAAGACCATTTCATATTTATTTTGGCGCGGCAGTTGCGAGGCGGTGTGCGATCCACGCGCGGCGGCCGTTAGTATCGCGACAAACCTTGTAGTATGCAACTACGGCCTTGGCGGACGCACCACCAAGCATCATTCCGCTGATGATTCCCCAAGGAAGGGGGGCGACTCGCCTGGCGATAACCGCGCCGCTAATGTACGCGATCAACCCGTATGCCACAGTGTAGTCCACATAGGATTGCAGATCAACCAGCGTAAGGTCGATTGCATCGTTGTAGGTTTGCAGTGTTTCAAGGGTGACACGGCGCTCGTCAATGGAGGACATTTCTGATTGTATATTGCGGCATACCACAAAAGTGAGCCTCAGTCAATCAATTTGGCCACTCCATAGTACACGGATCCAACAGTACTCGCCCACATGCCGCCCCAGCACAGGACCGCGCCGGTGTACCCGATGCCCGGTAGTATACGGTGGCCATAGGCTTCACTATGGCCACCAACCGCGACAAGTACATAGTAACCAATGGCAAACGCCCCGGTGTAACAGAGCATCTGGCGAAAGTTTGCGGAATCCCGCTCGCGTACCGCGCACCGTTGGCAGTCCATCATAATTATAATCACTGATTATTTCAAACGTAATTACCGCGCGCCGGTAAATGGATTAACCCCCGCGTTACAGTCATCGGGTAATCCGGTGTCCGAGAGTAAGCTATTTCAAACCAGTATGTGACAGCATCGCGACGGACTACCCAATCGGGACGTATCCCATGGCCAAAACCACGAGCTACTTTCAAACAACGATCATCGAACGTTGGCTCAGTATTATAACCATTTATCTCCGTAATATTCCTTATACCCCATAACTGGTATGCGTCGCCAAATGCTTCACTGTCCGAGTAGTATGTTGCGCCATATTCAACATCAACTATAAAGTAATCGCTGTATTGGGTACGTTTCGTATAGTCGTCAGCACAGCAAAGGTAAACCCCAGGTATCAACCCAAACGAAATCTTCATGCCGGGTATCTGCCATTGGTTGAGCACCGTGACCGACATGGCGATAATAGCCGCGATGTGCTTCAATTGTGACCAAAATGTATTACTCCGCGCATTAACAATCCGGGCTGCGATGACTCAAACCAGTATCGATGATCGTCCATCCTGACAACCCAATCAGGCTTAATTGATGAGTATCCTTGATCACGTACCAGTTCAAATCCACCAACCACTGGTAGCAGATAGTATAGTCTGCCATTGTATTGTATATCGCAATTTCGAACTTTCCAAGCCGTGGCTGCGGTCAGGAAAACATCACGTTCTGTGTAGTATTCTGTCTCAAGTTCAGTGTCGAGTATTAAGTACGGGCCATACAGGGAGACTCGCCCAACGTGTATGCCGGGTGTTAGGCCAAATACATCTTGTACGGGTATCTCCCACTTGGACAACACCGTAATCGACATCTGCTGTTATAACAAAAACAACCCCCACCGTTCATATGTTGGCAGCATGTTGGTGGTAGGTTTGTAGTAGGTTTACACCAGGCTACGCTGGGAATGCAACCTCGCAGCGTATTAACTTTTGATTAATGCATACTTTATTGAAGTATGTATTGTCAGACAACTGCCTGATATAATCGGGAGGAATACTCCCAATAATATTCCAAGTTACCAAGCTTAGAGTCCAATCGGGCCCAAGACGCACATTATATGCATCTTTGCCGTCGGTCATAATACAGTTGTCGTTAACCCAATTGATACAAACGCATCTCCATGTTTCATAATCTGAGCAATACTCGTCACCAAGATCAACGTCAATAATAACGTATCCTTCCCGAAGGCTGTGTATGGATGATGAAAATGATTGCCCAAGGTATACCCCACGGGTTACACATATTTGTTTTACCATGGGAAAATCCCATTGGCCGATCTCAACAATGGACATGAACAGTGTAATATACGCAGCTTGCATTCATTTTTATCATAAACTATACGGTGGATTACGCGCAAATGTTTGCCATAGCACTAATTATTATCATTATCCTGTTGGTGCTTTATAACACCGGAGAGTCGTTTTCCAACCCGCGATGGGCTGCAATGGCTGACCCAGAGAATGGCTATGATTACTTTCTTAGCCGATGGAGATATCAACAAAAAAGGGAGGCCGAAACCTACTCCATGGCGCAGTCAGAGATCATGCGAGACTATTATCGTGGCATATTGACGTGCCGGGATTCAGTCGCCAGTGCTGACTAGAGCTTGTAGTGAGCATTCGTCACTTCATAGCTACATGTCATCGCACGTACTGACATGAGCGCCGCGGCGGCCGAACACACTGACGCAATCGTCATCACTTGCACGCAACCTCGGTGTGCGCCAGCGGCCACCCCCAAAGAGGTTAGCGGCAGCCACTTGTAAGTCATAACGCCGCTAGTTGCAACAACAAACGATGCACCGGATGCGAAAATTGACCACAACGTGCCGTTTTGGGTGCAATTGATGGCTTTGATGAAGTCCTCGGGCATAATGTACCAGTTATAACCCCGGCCGGAATTCAATTGTACTCTGCTACCACAAAAACACCCTACTGCATGCGATAGAGTGCATCAATCCACCCAATAGCCGTGTAGTTAAGGTACAATGCGGCGACACCACAGGCACCCGACACCCCCCATGCGTACCGGCGCGGCAGACCAATCGCCGCCACCGCAGCGATCGTGGCCAACCCTGACCAAAACACAGCCCGATACGCGCGCAGGTATGTCGCAACGCAGCCGTGCTCCGGGTAACTGACTGGGTAGCCGTCAACCATTTGTGTAATTAGCCAATTATCACCAATATAAATGAATGGACCATTCAATTTTATACACAGTCACCATGTTGCAGGCTGTCCGACAGGCCGTAGATGGCCTACCGGGAGCCCTCCGGACACTGGATGACATGATCAGTATGCGCAACGACCCCACGGGCGAACTCATACCCGAGGGCGATCTTATCCGATTGATTGACAGCGAGAACACTGTACTTGCACTGATTATCTGCGACTGGGCCGATATCCGGTCATCACGACTGGCCCAGGTCGCGCTTGGGTGCCGCACATACCTTGTGTTGGGTGCGATCATTGCGCACTTTCCGATACACTGTTGGGATCCGGCGACGTTGGCCACTACAAACAACATGCTGGGGAAACCGCACACTGCCATACTTGCGCCCGCGATTGCCAACGCGGCGTTCTATCGGCCCGACGTGCTCTCTGAATGGCATGTCGGCCCGTCAAATCGCGAGGTCCAAGATGCGTTCTTTACGATACAAACGGCAGTGCGCGACCATATTATCGCTGACGACACATACCGCGCGCCGACGGCGGTCCCAGGTCGGTCGGTACACGGATTTACCTACGCGGATGTGCGCCAGTTCTATACGGACACTAGAGTATATACTCGGTATCCACAAATTGCTGACACGATTTACCCTGATTGGTTGGTTGGGCGGCGGTAGGAAGGGGGCGTTTTTTACAATTGAATTTCCACTGCCGTTATCATACCCTGAGTCATGTCAGCAAGGATAGAAGTTGTTTCAGGTAATACCGACTACTGGCTCGGCCTAGCAAAGGATCAGCCCACGGAGTTTGCCCGCCAGATCACACGTGTCGCGCTGCAGGCTTCGTTGGAGAATCCAGTTGAACTCGCTGCGGTCATTTCACTGTTGATCCAGTTGGTTAGGCCAGACATTTCCTCCGCGGAGTTTTACTCCTCTGACAATATTTACATGTTGCCATGTACTTGGGGACTGATTCACCGCAATCTTGTCCGCTGCCCGGGGTCAGACACCGTCAAGGCATCTATCCGCGCAATGTGCAACGAGTTGGCAACCAAACTCCGACCAAGTCTCAAAGCAAGCGGTCACGCCCTGGCCGACATCGCGGGGCGTGATAGTTACGATGTTGATAGCATGTACCGCGTAGCACTGTCCAATGATCCTGAATTGTTTGTCTATGCAAACATGGAGCGATGTAAGCGCATCGTAGACCAGATCAAGGACCACTTTGAAAATGAGGGTGCATACAACGTGTGGCGCATGGAGCGGCTTGCGTTGATTGCTAGTACCAAGATGGTACAGCGTCACGCTGGATGGATCTGATGAGTTGATCTGTTACCGCCACACTCTGCTAATTTTGTTTATAAAACCCCTGTGCCAACGGTTTTCGCGCGATAAAATTGAATTGATGGCCCAACTAATAACCCCCCCCACCTCGTCCGCGGCATGAACACCAGTTACAACAACGACGTTGCCAAGTATCTTGCTTTCCAGGACGACAGCGAGCCCGGGACTGTCCGCCAAATGGGACCCGTGCATAACTGGTCATCTATTGTAGTGCCTGCGGTGCCTGCGGTGCCCGGTAGCGAACCTAACGACATCAAGCAATGATATACTCTGCTACAGCTGCTGCCACTACACTCTGCTAATTTTGTGTATAAAATTGAAATATACCCTGCTATAATACACCTACCATGTCCTGGTTTAATAACGAAGGTGCCGAGTACTTGGCATTTCGGGACAATGAGCATCCCACCGACAGTCGGGTTGGGCAGTTACCCGCCAAAATCAGCCCTGTAATCGCTGGGTATTTGGGTTTACAGGATATTGAGCCAGGCGAGATCCGCGAAGTTAGTCAACTCGCGCAAACGCCTACGCAGCCGGAGCAGCCACCCACGCAACCAGTGCAACCATCCGCGCAACCAACTGCACCAAAGGACTATGCGAGCGAATATCTTGCCAGCCTTAGCATGTTTAGAGTGCGTCGTGATCGCGATTTTGAACGTGACCGTGACCGCGGCCGCGAACGTGACCGCGACACTAATGCTGCGAGCACTCCAACCAGTACACTTGTGACGAAACCTGCGCCAGTGGGCACCAACGCGCCAGCGGCCGTCGGTGCGCCAGCGGCCGTCGGTGCGCCAGTGATCGAACCTACGCTTATTAGCAAGCCCTTGCATAAATCAATCACATCTACACTCCACGAGCGCAAAGGCATCAATGTTTACGTTGAAAGGCTCGTAAACAAAGCTACTACGATGGTTGTACCCGAGCAGATCACTAGCACAACCTACATTAGCCGTCTGTTTGAGCTCTATGGTCAAACTTCGACCGGACTGCTTAACGTACCATGCAGTCATGTAATTAAGGCCGAGGAAAATTGCAAGATGGAATCGTGCCATTACCTGCATGATCTCGGCGCACTTAAGCTTTACAATCAGCCATGTCCATATGGTGAACGTTGCCTCTGGACAGGTGCCCTCTCCGTAGCATGTCCATTCTTGCACGATGGAATGAATCTCCGTCAGCACGCGATTGCCTATGTTAGCGTGTGTACAGTGAGTACCTCCAAAAGGGAGCACCTTGTCCTCATGAAGGAGGGACATGAACGGCGTTTAAGGGACGTCAGACGTATGTATGATGACGAGCGCAGTAACAATGCCCGTTTGTCAGCCAAGATTGATGAACTACAACAGGCTTTGCAACAGGCGCGTAAGCAGGTACAACAGCACGCCAAACAGATTACGCAATTCGCGCGCCAGCAAGAACGACAGCAACAGGAGCGGCAGCAGGCGCAACAACAAGCGCAACAACAAGCGCAACAACAAGCGCAACAACAAGCACCCCTGCCGTGGCAATCATCGCGTTATGCTGTGACCCCACCCCACACCACGCCGCACCATACCGCAAGTACTATGCCAGCAAGTACTACGCCGCACCACACTGCTCCGTCTTATGCTGCGTCACCACCGTACGCTGCGTCATCACCGTACACTGCGTCATCATCGTACGCTGTGTCATCATCGTACGCTGCTGATCCTTACAGCCGCTATGAGTCCATGCATTAACTGGTGCGGAATATTCAAAGTTATCCTTTTTATGTTTTTTTGCACATCAATAGTAATACGAGAGACTATATGTTGACCAAAAATCAGGCAACTGTGTTTCACGCTTTCTTGGAGGATATGGCGAGCGGCATGATGTCGCGAGTCGAACGCGTCGCCGACGCATCTGTGGACAAACTACGTACACCGCCATTCGCGCGAGATGATGAAATCGCGCGAATGAGGGAGTTTATGACAACCGAGCTCAAAAATATGGTTGACGTAAACAAAACCCGCGAGTTGACGCGGATTACCACGTTTTACGTTAAGGTATGCACGGACACAAACAAAAACCCATCGTATGAGCGCTGGTATCGCACAAAATACGTTCCAATCGCCGCTGATTGGGCCAAGGACATCCTGGGGCAGATCGGCGACATCAAGTGCCCGTGCGACGGGG
Source organism: uncultured Flavipsychrobacter sp. (assembly GCA_964652995.1). Lineage (GTDB taxonomy): Bacteria > Bacteroidota > Bacteroidia > Chitinophagales > Chitinophagaceae > Nemorincola. Next base: position 377,125 of record CAZZCR010000001.1, read on the forward strand.
ACTACACCGACCAGGACGATTACGACTTCCGCGCGACAATGACCTCCGCCGCTCGCCGGTTCACCGAAATGTATGAAGACACACTGGCAAATGTCCGCGACTAGGACATGAAAACACATGCATTTAATGCTAAACAAGCGTGAGAGTAGATGCATGTGTTTTTTGTCCGGCTAAAACACAAATTGAATAGCCCAGCCGATAAACATTGCGTCATCAGATGTCATCTTCTCCGTGCAAGCTTGCCCGCGAGGTGTCAGATCGCTTTGACATCAGTCAGTCAACCTGCTATCGTATCATCGCTTATCACGACACTGCAAGCATTAGTGACGCGTCTGAAGCATTCATTGAAGCCCATCATTACGGAAGTGCAGCCACTGGGCAGTCCGCCGACGAATCGGCCGTCATGCTTGCCGAGTCTGAGCGCCTTGCCATCCTTTGTAACGAGGCCATCGCTGAGTTTACGACCTTGCGTGATAAGTGCAATGCGGTCAAGGCCGTTATCGGCGTCGAGCGACACGCGGCAGTCATTCCCACTGACGACAGTGTGCTACACATCAGCTGTGTCAGCGACACCGGCATTCCATTGACTCGCGGTGTGTTTGTTTGGAATAGTACTAAAAAGTGGTACACGCCTAACTGGCGCGATCTGTCCACGTTCAAGTTCCAGTGGGGTAATTATAGCCCAATGAATTCTACAGTGTGTTATGACGGCGTGATTTACGATGTTTGGTTCAACCAAAGTGGAGTCGTCAGTGGGTGCGTCGTGTATGGTGCCAAAAACAAAAAGACATACACGTGCGTGAACTGGCGCATCGAAAACACCGTTTAAGTCTTTATGTCATCATTTTGTCCGGCAAAATCAACAATTGAACCACCTAACCCTTAGACATCACACCAAATGCGATCGGCACGCCTGAAGGAGCGCGACAGTCTTGCGCATGCACTCTCACAGTATCATGCGGATTTTGGGTCTGCAACTGATATCACATCGATCGTGTCCGCTGACGATGTGCCGTCCGACGTTACGCAATTTAGTGTCCCGCGCGAAATGTCCACGACCAACACAACTGACAAACCCCCGGCCGATGGTGCCCTACTACGCATAACCGCGTCTTCCAAGGAGGACGAGCGCGCATGCTGCAACGTGTATGTTTGGGATGGCATCAAAAAGACATACACGTTCAACCGGCGGTCTAATCCTGATGTTGCACTAGGGTTTGAACACTACACTCCCGGGCACTCTGCAGTGATGTGTGATGGCGTAATTTACAAGATTTGGTACTCCACGGTCGGACACGTAACAGAATGTACTGTACAAAACATTGAAACCCTTGAATATTACACGGACGCGCGACTATGCGTAATGGACATCACTTGGCATCCGATCAACTTTCATAGTGATTTCGGCCGCGACCAGCTAGTCTTTTGTCTGATCAACAATTGAATTCCCCGGTCAATAGGTACCCTCACCCACGCGCAATGGCATCCATTCCCCGTGCCATCAAGCTTGCCCGTGAAACCTCCGAGTGCCTTGACGCATGCGAACCCATCGTCGATCAACTTGGCCATTATATGACAAAACCGTCGCTACATAATGGGGCGGATGCAATGGTGATCGCGCATATCAACTCCGCGATCGAATACGCATCGAGCCATGGCATTTACGCGCCGGTCCCTACCCACCCCAAATCTGTTGAGTCAGCCAACGCGGAGATGATCTCCGAGTCCGAGAAGCTTGCGACACTGTGCAACTCCGCGATCATGCAGCTCTCGATCTTGCGCGATATGTGCATTGAGACAAAGAAGGCCATTATCGGCGTGACGGATACTGCGAAACCCATTGACGACGCACCAGCAGTCACGACCGACGGCGCCGGTGTCAGCGTGACTTGGACTACTGGCAACTACAACCCACCTGTCTCCGGCCAGGTTATCCCGAACCTGTTCCTTTGGGATGCCGTCAAAAAGGCCTATGTGTTTAACCGCTCCGGACGTGACAAAAACGCATACACTGAACAGCCGCCATCCCATGACTCCATGTCGGTTGTTCTGCATCAGAACAATTATATCATCCGCTGGGCACCCAACGGCACGATCGTTGAGTGCGTTGTCCATCATCGCGATAGTGACCAAATTAAGATAGCCTGCAAGACCACCGTCGAGCCGATCGTGTGGCGTCCGGATGTCTTCCACAAGGCGTTCAATCGCGATCAGATCGCCGCTTAGGGCATGTCCATTGACTGCATTTTTGTGTGACAAAAATGGCTATCGGGTTGACGGTTTTGTCATAAACAATTGAATCCCCCGGCTGATATTTACTCCCCCCACCACCAATGGACTCCATTCCCCGTGCCGTTAAGCTCTCCCGTGAAACCGCCAAGTGCGCTGACGGGTGTGCCGGACTCGTTACCACCCTACTCCAGTACTACGCTACGCCAAATATTCAGGCCGCGAGCGAAGATCTGGTCCGTGCGCAAATGGGTGTGCTTATCCAATACGCCAAGGAAAACAATATCGAAACTGAAGGTATTAATCCAGCGCGCATTGTCACGGTTGAAGCCGCCTCCGTTGAAGTCGTTTCTCAGGCCGAACGGCTCATGTCGCTCTGTAACGACGTTATTATCCGGTTCACAGTCCTTCGCGACATGTGCGGCTCTCTCAAGGATGAGATTAACGGTGTCGTAGAGAAGCCAGCTGTCGAGGCACACTGTGACAACACCATCCCATACATTATACCCGCACCTTCACCGGCCAATGACAGGGCGTCAGATGGCGGATGTGTTACGTTCATGTGGACGCCCGAACACGGAAAGCCCAATGATCATCTCAAATACCTCATCGCATGGGACGCCGTGAAAGGCATATATGTCTACAACCCGATCGGGCGCGCAGACGGACCGACGTCCGAACATCGCTCCCCAGGCAAGTACACGGTTACATACGGCGATTATGAGTGCACGGTTACGCACGCGACTGCCGGGATTATTACGGGATGCGCGGTCAACCGCGTGACTGACAAAACCAAACTAACCGCATGGTGCAAAGTGAAGCCAATCAAATGGACACCAGTGAACTTCCGCAAGGTCTTTGGCCGCGAGCAGCGCACCGTGTAGGGTGTAGTACTCACATTTTTTACCCTAAAAACCAATAATGCTAGTTTACAAAATTGAATTACGCGGGAATACAACTATACTATCAACCTTCGTGTGCATATCCACATGGATCCCGTGCCGCGCGCCCTCAAACTTGCCCGCGAGGCCGCCGATTGTCATACCGACTGCAAAACTCTCATTAACACGCTTGTTAAGTACCACACTAACTCAAGTTTCACCAACGCGGTGGATCGCCTGACGATCGCCAACGTAGAGGCAATGATTCGATATGGCAAAGAGCACGGCATCCATACTGGCGAAAACAGTACCCCGTACGGCGTTACAATCGACGCGGCCGCAGCTGACGTTGTTGAACAGGCCGAAGATCTTATGGCGATGTGCACGAATGTTATTACCCGGTTTGTCACCCTGCGTGACATGTGCAATATGGCTAAGACAGCGATCGTTGACAAACCTAACATAGTAGCTGCACCGCCAATCCCGCCCGAACCATACTCTGATGATGCCATCCCGTATATCGTAGCCAAATACCCACCAATAGATAGTGCGACAACCGATGGAGCCGTCATTGTCTTTCATTGGTATGTCGGTAAGAAGCGCGAGAAAACTGGTAATTTGATTGTCTGGGACGGTATTAAGCGCATCTATACCTTTAACACGTGCGGCAGGAATGCGCGCCCGACGTCAGAGCACCGTGGCAAAGGTATGTATTCGATAACGTATCTTGATCATGAGTACATAATCAATTACACCGCTACTGGTATCGTCACTAATTGCTCAGTTAAGCACGTTGCCGGAGTCAGCCCATATTACCATACGGCGTGGTGCGAGATTAAGCCAATCAAATGGGCGGTAGAAAAATTCTACAAGGTGTTTGGCCGCGACCAGCTGGTAAAATAAGCGCAGTGAGCATTTTTTGCCCCTTGGTCTGTAGCTTACACAAATTGAATTACCGTACCCTTTATATCCTCTGCAAACCCTACCCCCTACACCCCGCATGCCACAACTCCCCGTCCTCGCTAAGGTCGACTATACGATCGAGTACGACTACGACGCGCCGCTCGTTGACCCCTATGGCAACGACATGACGTACGATGTCGGACTGCCCATTGGTTGGGAACGATATGTCATCTGGACTAACACTCCACAAAAAAGACGTTACTTCCGTTGATTAAGCATCGTTGTTATATTTTTGTCCATGTGCCGCAAGCGTGATCGCATGTTTGTAGTTAATGCAGGCAATTTCATGCACATAATCTGCAAAGATCTTGACAATCTCATTGCGCTCAACGATGCTATCGGCACCGTCACGCTCGGTGATACGGACATCGGCGATACGCGACGCGCGGTACACCGCCTTAAACAACTCGGTCGCAATGCCGGCGGACTGCGTTGGCACCGCAACGTAAACGTCGTCCGGGATAATGTCCCATACACCGCGCCGCACGATGGCTTTGTTGCTTAGGCTATCAGTATGGGCAATGGCGCAACACATTGCCTGGTTCCAGGCCAACAATTGTACCGCAGCCTCGCGCCGTTCAGGGTCATTCAGCGCGTCAATGGTGTCCTGTCGTCCGCTGCGCTGCACGTCAGTAACAACTGCGGATAACACAGCGTTGGACAACACGTAACCAAATGCGCCGTTAGTAAACTTTCCCTGTCGCAGCAATCCGTTGATAGGCGCCTGTTCACTCCGCGCGTTGTTCAGTCGAAAAGCCGATGCGACCCAACGACCAGCATCAACAAGCACATCGCGACTACACAACGGCGAGTCGCGGACGGTGCCATTACGGAGAATCTGCGCGGCCGAAACAATCATGGTGTGTGGAGGATATATCATCCACCGGCCACTTTCATTTGTAAAAAACGATACGACCGCATTAATACTTAATGCCATGCAGGAACTTGCGATTGATCGCAACCATCTCATGCACGTATTCAGTGAAGATCTTGACAATGGCATCACGTTCACCGTATGCATAGTCAATCTTGTCACGGCCAGAGAGGCGCACGTTCGCCACACGCGACGCACAGTGTACAGCCTTGTACATTTCCATCGCCGGACCGCAACGGTCAACAGCAGCGATGCAAACTTCGTCCGGAACAGTACCGCTGAAGTCATGACGGACAACCACACCAGGGCACAGGCGGTCAGTGTGCGCGAGGGTATTGCACACTGCCAGGCTCCACTTAAGACGCTGCATAACCACGGCGTCGACGGCAGCCCGGAGTGGGTCACTCTGGATATCAGTCACGACCGCAGACAGGAATGCGTTGGATAGGCGGAAGCCAGCATCAGTGCGGACGTGGAGCATATTCTCACGATCAATATCCCACTTCTGGGACTCCGTAGCCAACCATTGGCTCGCATCGATAAGCTCACCGTGCTTACACCATGCCGAATCACGGAACCCAACAGCGCTGCGGAGAATCTGCGCGGCCGAAACAATCATGGTAGGAGCGCAAGAGATGGTTACCCCTGATGCATTTCAATTGTAAAACCGCTGCGAACGTGGCAAAAAATGCATTACACGCCGCCGCTGCAAGCAATATACGTTGCATGCTCGCGCGTGATGCGGACAACGCGATCAACGTATTCTTTGAAGTGCTTGACCAGCTCATATCGTTCGATGTCGCCATCCGGGTAAGCCACCGGGATACGATCGTCGGCGATGTGTGACGCAACCCACATGGAATCCGCCAGCGACACGGCCGCGTCCGCAGTCATCAGATCATCAACGTGGACAACATACGCGTCATCCGGAATGATCCCCGGGATACCCTTACTGACGAGCGGATGGGCCGGCACATCGTCGACATGCGCAATAACGCTGCACACGGCCTGATTCCACGCCATAAGATCACACACGTCACGTGAATCAGCGACCTTGCGCATCAGCGACCGCAGTCCATCCCGACTGTAACGGCGGCTTAGATCAGTTGCGACCGCGTAAAGGATGCGATCAGGCGTGGCTACGCGCGATGACAGCAACTGCATGCACGGGCGAGCACCGATCAGCGGCGCCGAAATGCGCCGGCCGAATTCAACCAGACCTGCCTGATCACAGTCCTGCAGGGTCGGGGCAGCTCCACGGAGCAACTTTGTAGCAGAAACGAGCATGGTGAGAGTTGTGCACAGAGTATAGTCTATGCTGAGGGAATTTCACATTTGAAACCCCGGCCTTGTTGATACCCCCCTGCACCCTCCCTACATCCACACATGACCGCCATCGTCCCGACCTTCACCACGCTGCTTACCCCCGGAGAAGTGGAAAAATTCATCGCGAAGTTTCGCGCACTTCCGACGAGCGTTCCTGACTCACGATCGCGTGTCCAGCTGACTAACGTTAATCCCGCCATGGTAGAGCGCGCAGTCCACGTCCGCAACGAAGAACTGCGTTCCAATGTACGCAAGGCATACTACAGCTTTGCCGAGTCATACATTACGCACGCCACACAATTTGAGAACCGGCACCTCGAGGGCCTGTTTGAGCTGCACAAACGTTACGAAGAGACTGTCAACCAACTTGAGGTAATCTACAAAAATGGTGTTACGACGAACGCAATGATGAACGGCACGATCCTTTACCACACGATCGCCGCCGAGATGGCCGAGATCGCCAAGACCTGACGCGTCCATTTTTGTCGCATAATAATTGAACTGTTAACCTAATATGTATCCCACGCAACAACCATGCTTACAAACCGCGAGATACACGAGTTTATTGACCGATTTCACCAACTGCCGAGCACCGATACACCCAAAGCGCTAGCCGAGTATGGCCGGTTCGCCGACACCAAGTTTGACATCCAGCACATCCCCGGGCTGCTCGCCGTGCGCGCCAAGTATGCTCCGCGAGTCGACAATATTGAGGAGGATGTATGTTGTGGCGTGGACGTAACGGTAGCCGTTACTGACCTGCACCAGGCTATGATCCGCGACATGTACGGCCTGCGCTAACTGGCCACTTTTTGTATTCTAAATATGAAGAGTGTGTAATGCATTGTATACGCAGAGACCCACAGTCTACCAATGAACATTATAGTCGCAGTTGACGCCAAGTTTGGCATCGCCCGGGACACCACCATACCGTGGTTCGGCACCCAAATGGCCAAGGATGACCTTGAATACTTTCGCTACAAAACGCTCGGTAATCGCGTTGTAATGGGTCGGGCAACCTGGGATGTACTCCCGCGCCGGCCACTCCCACAGCGCGAAAACGTCGTACTGACACGCGAAAAGATACCCGTTAATGATTCAGTCACCACCATTACAAGCATCGATCAAGCCCGCGATGGCGACTGGATTATTGGCGGGGCCGCAACTTACGCCGCCGCACTCCAAACCGGCCGCGCCGCGACACTTTACATTACGCTGATTGACTATGATTACGGCTGCGACACTCACTTTCCGATGCGTACGCTCTATGCACACTACGCGACCAACCTCCTGTCAAGTACAAAGTTTAGGTACACAGTCAAGGACAACCCCGTTAATGTTTACCGTATGATTGTACAGTTGACACCACCGGCTCCCCACCCGCCACCGGGAGAACCGGGTTATTTGCACCTCCTGCGCGAAGTAATCATCCATGGTGAGGTCCGCCGGACACGTAATGCAACTACTCACTCACTGTTTGCGCGGACGCTGACATTTGATCTCAAACACTTTCCGCTCCTTACAACAAAAACGGTGTTCTTTAAGGGGGTTATTGATGAGCTAATGATGTTTATCCGCGGGCAAACCGACACAAACGTCCTATCGCGCGCCGGTATCCATATCTGGGAAGGCAATACGTCGGCGGAATTCCTACGCTCCAAGGGCCTGGACTATCCGCCAGGCGAGATGGGCCCAATGTACGGTTATAACTGGCGCCATTTCGGCGCACCGTATACTCCGTTAGCTGCAGCATCTGCGGCAAATGCATCAACAACCACCACAGGTTGCGATCAACTACAGCGTGTTATCCGCCTTATCGCGGAGAATCCAACGGACCGGTCGATTATGATGACAACCTATAACCCCGCGGTCGCCGACCAGGGCGTACTCTATCCTTGTCACGGTATTAGCACTCAGTTCTATGTCTCAGCCGACGGAAAACTATCGTGCTTGATGACGCAGCGCTCGGCCGACGCATTCCTTGGTGTCCCCTTTAATATCGCATCATATGCGCTGCTTGTCCACATACTTTGCAGCCATGTCAACCACACACGCGGGACACAGCTTACCCCAGGTACACTCACGATTACATTCGGTGACGTGCACATCTACCAATCACATACTGAAGCGGTTTACACACAGCTACTGCGCGCCCCTGGACACGCCCCGCCGCGCCTGCGCATCGTGCGCGGTTATGACAATATCGAGGACTACTCGGCCGCAGATATTGAGATCATGGACTATCAGCATGACGACCGCATCCGCGCGGACATGGTAGCGTAGACATTCCTAGTGCGTATTTTTTACCGACAAAATGACTGGCTATTTCTTGTCCTCTGCAAAACGCTTTTCGAGCTCAGTGTATGAGTCAGACAGCACATCAACATGCGCGTTGAGTTCATGAACGACCGATTCACACTCTTCGAGAATAGCGCGTATCTTGGCAAGATGGTCACGAGCAGAATTAACGTTGTCTCGTACGCGCTTAAATTCAGCCTTAATGTTGTATTCTTTAAGTTGTCGCAGTTCCCCATCATGATGTAACGTAACCACTGCGTCATCAGACATTATAATGGCGCGTTGGACGCTATTGGCCAACTCTAGACACGCGATTATCGTCGTCGAGTCGCGCAATAGCATAAATGACTCGCGCATTTTGCGCCTATAGTAAAATGGGTGTAGTCTGTGTCCAACTTGCGCAGCCCATTTAGCTTCCGCCTGGTTAAATGTGACATAAGCTGACTCGCGGTCAGGAGTCTCGGCGGGTTTCGCAGTTTCGACTGCACTGTTGTGATCATCACAGTGTTCGGTATTCATTGTGCGGTGTGGAGGGTGATACCCACCATGATAGTTCAATTATTTGTTGGCTACTTGGACAAACTAGCCAACTATTGGCTACTTGGACAACACACAAAAAACAATGTACCTACTTGCCGTTCGCGGCCTTGTAGCGCGCCTCAAGCTCCTTGTAGGTGTCAACCATCTTATCAGTGCACACCTTGGAGTCCTTCAGCAGCGCCTCACAGGCGTCGGCGGCCGCACGGAGTTTGCCAATCTGCGCAATCGCCTCGTCAACATTCGCAGGTCCGCGCTTCAGCGCATTGAGGGTCCTTTTGCGGTCAAAGATATGCCACTGACGGCCTTGATGCATAGCCATGACTGCGTCCTTGGAGCCATCAAACATGTCTGAGTTAGCGCCGGTAACCTCGCGAATCGCACTCACAGCATCATTTGCTGTGGTATTCAGCCGACCCATGGTCACGGCCCATCCGCGCTTGTTGATCAGGGCATACAGCTCACGGTTAAACGTGGCCGCAGCCTCCGCGCCAGCAGTGTAAAACTCAGCCTTGCTGAACGGCTCGACAGGTTGAGTGGCCGGTGTGTCATCAGGCAGGGCAAGACTGCCGAGATCATTATCGTCCTCGATGACAACACTCTCAGCAGTCTTGACACGACTGAGCACATGGCATGCGCCAGTAGCAGGCGCATAAATTGACTTGGGGTTGGCGCTGTAAGCAGCGTGGTCGGCGTAGTCAACAGCAGAGTCAGCAGGAGAAGCCATGGTGGAGAGCATGGTTACCATAGGTACTGATTCAATTTTATAGTAGATCCCTGAGCCGACCGTTTGGCGTTAATACCAACACAAAAACAGTCACTGTTGCACCGCACTCAGCAGTTCCTTTTGTTCGTCACTCAGCCCCTTCATGCACTCAATCGTGGCATCCAACGCCTCTACACACGGGTCGATACGGGCCTTGAGGTCAACGAGCGACAGGCGGATGTCGGCGAGACACGCAACAGTGTCATCCAGGCGACGCACGATCGCACGCTCGTTGTGCCCGTTCGGATTCCAAACGCCGCCGAGGCAAAAGCTGTACACCATCTCCTGGAGCATGCGCGTCGCAGTGTGCGGGCGGGAGTCAGCGGACGCGCGCTGGACTTGCGGCAACGCACCCATAATGTAGTTCAACAGGGACCCGGCGCCGCCAGAGTCAAACTCATGGTACTCGCGGGCAAGCTTCGTGACCCACGCTTGCATTGCGGCGTTATACTCAGCCGGCGAAAGGTGGTCAGCGGTGGTGGGTTCAGCAACGGAGTGCTCAACAGCAGCAGGCTCAGCGGACATAATTGCACAGAACCGTCTAATTAACACCCGCCGCAATTCAATTATTTGTGTGGTATAGCGTAAAAAAACAGACTACATTTGTGCCGTGATGAGCCGCATCAACGCATCCAAACGCTTACGGAATGCGACAGCGTCCTCCCACTTGCGTTTAGTGACGCTTTTGCATACATTTCGCTCAATCCGCTCGGCTGCGCGGGGTAGAAGATTCGGCTGGATCGGCGCCAACTGATAGATAAGCTCACATTCATAGTGTTTTAAGGACTGGAACCAACAAACCAGTTCAGTTTCAGTTAACACTGGCCAACGCCGCAATATGTGTATTAATGCCCGAGTACGACCACGGCGGCCGCGCGGATAGCTTCCACATATGGTCTTTATAACAGACTCATGATCAACGACCCGTGTAATTTCATAGTCGCTGGATATGATTGCCAAAACTTCACGCCATTTGCCCATGCGAATATATCTCCATATGCACTCAGGGTCTGACATGTAGGGCACATCAACATCATCGTCGTCATCATTAAACAGCGAATCAACGACATTATTCGCGATTTTACGCATTGCATTTTGCGATCTGCTCTCTCCCGCACAGTCATCTTGCGCATTAAGCTTTATCGGCGCAAATAACGCATGGACCGTCGGATTCTTGCATAGTATCTCATCTGGTATACGTAAGATGATACGTTCGCATAGTTTACAGTTAAGTTGCTTTAAGCGGTCTATACCTTCACCCGTCTCGGCCGCATGCCATATATCCAAGAACCTCATGCAAACGGACTCCCCGTGCGGGAGTTTACGATCGGGCCGTTTAGCGTGCGTTCGGGAGTAGTCGGAAATAGCCCGATAGGCAGCCCGGGCGTTCGCAAGTTCCCGGAGTATCGACGCTAGTGTGTCAAAGTGATTACCTGTGCACATATATTCAACAATATGGTATATTCCCTCGTCGCTAATGTCAATCGGGCGCACTTCCGCTGCGTTCGGTATACGTACCGCATAATGAAACTTTGCCATAATCTTGTCAAGCAGGCCCATATCACCAGCGCGAACAGCCATATGTGCGATCGTATCGCCGACCTCGTCGCAACTCACGATACCGCGATAGGTACGTATGGCCCGGTCAACATAGTCATTAGTCCGGTACCCATTGGCCTTATAGGTTAGCGCGGCAAATTTATAGGACTGATAGGCCATAGCTACATACAGTATGTATAACATTGTTAAGACCATTCAAATGTATAGTCACTAAAGTGTAAAAAACAGGTTGTCAGCAGACATCATTGGGGGTCACCCATGATGGCGTCATACTCATTGGACAGGGCAGTCGCACGGGCAGCAGCGCCATTGATCGCGGTCAGGCACGCGCCGATCTCAGCCTGGACTTGCTCGAACAGCAGGCCAAGATTAATAAGACGCTCTGTGTCACTCTTAACGATGTTCTTGATGGTAAACACATCACAATCCAGAGGATCCCACGCACGGCCGATGCTGGTCTTGTAAAGTAGTTCTTTGACACTACGTTCAACACCGGAGATACTGTAATTGTAATCGCCAGCGTTGCGGGTAATTTTGCCCATAATGCCTGACATCTTCTGTAGTTGAACGTAGACGCCATCGGTGGACGCAGCCCCGCAATATTCGCGGGCCATGGCAGTGAGCCACTTCTGGATAGCCTCATTGCGTTGCTCGGGGGTCAGTCCAACGACGGCAGTAGGGTCGGCGGGCATAGCGGCGGCTGGTTCATCAGCGGCGGCACGGTCAGCAGACACAACGGCGGAGGTGGACATTGTTGGGGGGTCAGGGGGATATCAAGTCCGGCGATAATTCATATTTGAAATCCCCAAACCCACTGTTACACGCTATCCGAATCAACCGCAGGATGTGGTTTACCCTACTGGACAGCTTTCGCAACCACCGGCTCTATGCCTATGTCAGGGAGGCGCTGTCGACCTTTCGCCGGCCGGACCATTGCCCCGTAGATTACGTTGGATTGACAAAGTATAACCCTAAGCCAAAGAAAACATCGCTAGTGGTATTGCACCTGACGCAAGGTGATAACACATCGATTAAATACCGTACACGCAGCCGGCGCATAATCTCCTTAACGGTTAATTGTAGGTATTACGCACTTACGCTAACATTTGCGCGGGCCGGCCCGCTGGTTAGCGTGCGATGCTACAGCGCAGGAAAACCGTGCGGCGAGCACATAGTCGTCAACGGCAGCACCATTGACTATATGCAGTATGACGCCAGTGGAGTTAAGCACGGAGTACACTGCCGTACGACCGATTCCCGACGACCTGATTTGTGGATCCAGTCCAAATTCACCAGCCGGGCAATTGCCCCAGACTTAACGACAATGTATGCTGAAAACGGACGCATCGTGTCGATCAAAAAGTTTGTCAATGGCAACATTATCATGTGTCGGAACGGCGGCGTTACATACGTTTCTACAGAATATGACGAAAAGGGCCGGATGATCCGAAACACTGACCAACGTAACATGACAATCAAAGTGGTTAAGCACAGTGATGGTAGTCTTACGCAACATCGCACGTACGAGGCGCCAACGATGCACAATGGGTGGACCGCCAAAGTGTCAGTGACCTATAGCGAGGGCGAACATTCGGTATATGCACTCATTTATGCCGACGGCAAACCGATCCGTATCGAGGATTACGTCCGTGATGAAACTGTACCTGTTGACGCAGAATGCCGACGACATGGGCGGTCCACACCCACTAGTTATGGCAACATTAAGACTGTCCGCGAATGGTCACACGGTGAGGTTGTCACTGAGTCAGTCATTGTCGGCGGCGTACTCAATACTCGCACCGACTGGCTTGACTATGACACTGTACGGGTCCTAACCTACTACAACAATGAGTTAACCCATATCGGACACTACCTTGGTGACCGCCGTACAAAGCATGGCTCGCATATCACAAACCCCCAATTCAAGTCCCTCCAACCAAAAAAGGAGGACGTATGGGACCACGGCCGACACCTGTATACGCGCTGGTTGGATATCGATGACAATGTTACTGCCATCGCACCCCCGGGTGGTAATCCCATTGGTACGATCCACACCTACAATGCCGGTAAATTGTATCGCAGTGACATTCGTAATAACGGCACTATCACAGTGCTAACCTATGAGGATGGCGTCATCCGCTCAAAGTCAGTTGTGGATGGCAATACTAAGACATATCACGTGTACACAGAACGGGCCGTAACGCGCGAACGACAGTACGGTAATCGCGCGGTTGAATACACCACGCTAACGCCCGCCGGCAAGGTGCTTAACCATGTACGCAATATTGTGACAGCAAAGCCCAATTATTACAAAGGGTACGTTGAATCATTGTCGCGGTGGGTGAGTGTCATAGTACACTATAATAGAGACATTGATATTGTCTATGACAACGGCCGACAGTTGATCCAATGCTGCGTGTTGACCGATCGTAAGACAACCACAGTTAATGTGCGCTCGGTACATAACAATGTGATACGTGAACAGCATCTAAACATTCGCGTCCCCGAGGCCGAAGGTCTTTACGATGTCATCGCGGAACCACTATCCGTACTGGTGTCGCTTGAGCTCGTGAGATTCGTCCGCGCAGTGGACGATCTTGGCTTTTGGTGATGGTATATTTTGTGACTTATGTTGGGTAGCAAGGGTCTTAAATTTGATCTAGGTGACCCGTTAATCTTAACTATTACCCTAGTTACCCCTTACTATCCCACTTTACGTACCCCCCCCCACCAATGGACGCCCTTAAGGAGTACTTTAAGAATCACCCGATGCTCCCCTGGGCGATCGAGGTCCACCGCACTGCACACTTCCCTGATGACTACCCCCTTAAGTTCCGCCCGCAACGGGTCATTTCACGTCGGGTTGCCACCGTCATGATCTCGACTACGCCGGCATCGGAGAAGTCCGCCGAACTGACATACAATGACCACAAGATGTATGTTCCCGGTGCATCTGCTGGCTGCAGCGCGTACATTATCTATCGCCGCAACTCGCAGCGTGTAACCCGCGTTACGCTGCGCACTGGCGCCCACACTCTCGTCATTGCCTTTGCCAAGGACAGCTCGTTGGCATACTGGGAGATGTACGCCGCCAAAACCGGCAAGAACCTTGGCGATTACATCCGCGTTGGCGACCGTGGTCAAACGATCCGCGTTAGCCAGTATGATGACGATCACAAACCCCATGGTGTGCACACCCTGCGCCTCAACTGTCAACGTCCGGATGAGTGGCTCAAGACTCGCTCGTTTGCCGACATGCTGAAATATAACGGACAACTCCGTGAGTACAGCGAGTTTGTTCACGGCGTACTCCGCCGGTCCGTTACCGCGGACTCCGAGGTGATGACCAGCGAAACGGATGCCGCCGGCCGTATCCGCCGCGAGGTGCATCACACATCGCACACAACCATCCAATACACCTACGATGGTGACAACACCACACCCGCGATCACCTGCGTCATGATCGCCCCGAACCGTGACAATGGATTCCACCATGTGTTGATGGTGTCAACAGGTGTCACAACCCGCAAGTTTGTTGACGGCGTGCTCAAATTCATCAAGGACGAGGGCGAACCCTACGCGCCCGTGGATGAGGACGGTCTGCGACATGGTGATGTCAGCGATGGCAGCGTGATCTGGACATGGACCCATGGACAGTTGACTCGCAAGGTATTCTACAACAACGGCTTGCGCGAAACGATGTTATCTGAAAACCACTACTTTCCTGACGGCTCATTTCGCAAAACCGACCACAAAAATAACACCATTACGCATTATCTCGCTGATGGCGTTACCAAGCACGGACATGAGATCACAAACGCTGATGGTAAGTGGAGCTATGCGCCAATCACTTGCAAGATTTGGGTGAACGGTGTGTTGGCTGAGACACGCTACATGGACATTGACCACAATCTTCTGGAGCCCGGTACGGAGAACCTCTACACGAATGGCCGACTGCATCTCGTCAGAGTTGGTGATGTCACACATCACTATACTGACGGTTACCTGACGTCATCATACAAAACCCTCAGTAAGGGCCACCCCTATGTGCGCGTGGAAACGATCTATCCGGCAGGTACAAAGACACCGTCCCTTGCCAACGCAGTTGTCAAAACTTACGGTGATACATTTGGACAGCGATCTGATGTGGTTCATGACTCCGCCGGTCAGCCGGTTCGCAGGGTCGACTTCGCAGTGTCGGAACATAGTTGCCTAATTACGATCACAGACAAGCGATTGGGATTGGTCAACTCGTCGTTCCAAGTCTGTCATGAGCCGCAACAGTTTGCTGCTTATTGCTCGGCCGTTCACAACGGCTTCGCATATGAAATGTACCCTCCAGGATTGGAGTATGTGTTGCAAGGTAAAACTGAATACTACGTGATCGTGAGAAAGCTTGGTAATCGTCTACATTGCCGGCGCGAGGTCACGCCAGAACTCCATGAGTTGGTTGCCAGCCTACGAAAGACAAACACAACGACCCCAAACAATGACACAGTTGAGGCTTGCATCAACGTCATGCTGTACATGGTCAAGACATTTACACCCGTTGAAACCCGGCCGACCCACTCCCGTCAACACAACCACTACCACAACAACCACCACCGTAACCACCGCAACAACAACAAAGCCGCCCAACCCGCTAACCTGTAATTAGCTTTCTTTTGTACATTTGTACACACAATATACTACCTCGCACCATCGTGCCGTGTCAACCCCGAATATGGATACGCGATGGTCCGTGACCCAACCACACGCGATAAAGTATGATGACCCGCGGCAGGCCGTAGTACTCTATGATATTGACCCTGACATTGACATCACCGCCCGGATCGAAAGCGTCACCACACCGGCAATCCAAATTACCCCACACCATTTCCAGATGTTGCGATCCCTTGTGCAGCGTGGCGGGCTCCCTAACCGCACCGAACGCTGCGAACAAATTCCACAGGATGGTCAACATTGGCTCCCAGAAATCCCGCCCGGTCTGGCCACATTTGAGATCCAGTTTACGGGACTTGTGACTAATGTCCGCATTGAGTTTCACTATCTCCCGCTCCCTGCTTACTATGCGGGCAACATTGACAGGCGTATCCTCAGCCAATACCGCGAGCACCACACGTACGCCTGCACAATCGGTAGTGATGGCACCCTATTGCCAGCCGTCCCACACGCAACAAACGCCAGTGTATGGGACATGATTATCCGACAGTTACCCAACTCGCCTCCACTAACCCCGGTCACTGAGATCACGGGCGACCCAGACACGGTTTACCTTACCCAAGCCATCAAGTACTGATCTGCCCTTTTTTGACACCCCCTACCCACCCTACAACGCCGTTTCTACAATTGATCTACCCCACCCGTTAATGCTATACCTCACCCGTATACTAAACCCCCCGACTCCCCTTCGACCACACTCCGACCCCACTATGTTTGCCTACGCCCTGTCTCTGGTCGCCGGCCCCTCTCGCCCCACTACCGCTGCTAGAATCGCTGGTATTCCCATCATTCCGGAACCTTCCATATTTGATGGTTGGACGCTAGTGCCCAAAGATGAGGATCTTGGCTACGTTCTCGCTGCTCCTGCTGCCGTCTCTGCTGCCGACTCTACTCCCGACCACGTTCGCGAAATGCCCCTCCCGATCGGCCGTGTGCTGACCGAGGCTGACGTCAAGAACGTGGTCCGTGGTCATCGCAACACCGGCTACGATCCCACCATCAGCGGTTGGGAGGCTGGCTTGCCGTCCAACTGGCGTGTGAACGTTGTGACCGGCGGTGCGGACCACATCAAGGACGCCAGTCTGCGTGTGGTCCGCCTCGGCGAGTGGTACTACGTTGTTCGTCACGAGCACGCCGTCCCCAACAAGGAAGTGTTCACGCACTTGACCGTGTTGGTGTGGAGGATTCTTGACTGGAACACCGAGCTTCACAACGCCTGCCTGGCGGGTGACAAGCTCTAATGCGCTCATTGCGCTTCGATATCCAAAAAGCGCTGATCAGCGCTTTTTTACATCACTACAACAATTGAAATCCCCTCTCGCTATCACCACCATCACCACACAAAAATGACTGACGGTGAATCCCGCGCGATGGCCGTGCTGACCCGCTATGCCGAGGCGCAACGCGCCAACTCCCGCAAGGTCCGCGTCGTACTTTGGGTTGTACTCATCTCGGCAATCTTCGTGTTCTCGAGCTGGTCGGTCTTGACGAAGGTCCATATGTCCGAAGATCTAGCCGCAGTGGTCGCCATCGTGTTCCTCGCGTCATTCGCAGTATGCGCCAGTAGCACTATCATCGCGGTCGGCTTCGCAATCTTCCGCCAGCCGATGATGGACACTTTCATGGTGTCAGCTGGGGCATGATCGGTCCAAACATTCCGGCTGCAACGTTGGCGACAATCTCATACATTGTAATCAACAGCTGATAACCGTTGTCAGTTGGTACCGCTATGGCGAATTTTTGTCCCGTGGGATGAGCCATCAGTTTACGCGCACCGCGCGAAGCGGGCACGCTAACCTCACACACCTTGCGAGCATGTGCGTCATATATATCAATGTTCTGCGTCTCCGACGACGTGTTAACTCCCATGACTATCCAATATCCACCACATTTCGCCACTGATGTTTCGCTACATCGTGAAAAATCCGGCAACTCCACAGAGAAATCCACCTGTCCAGTGGTGGCATTAACGACATGTACCATATAGCTCTCATCGCGACGGGTAAATATTCGGCTTCTGACACGATCAATAACGCTGGACGCTATAAACTTTCCAGGTAGTTCTATCCATTTTGAACCCCAAACATGGATTCGTGTCAGATTAGGCTTATCATCCTCCTCGCAGTGATAAATTTGAACTGGATTCAATAACGTCGGTTTGGCAGACGCGTATGTGTACATAAACATTTGGCGATCCAATGAGAGACTATACCATCCGGCGCCACATGTTATCGTGTGAATGGAATGGTGGCGGTCTGATGTGGATCCAGGGAGTGTAAGTCGCTTACCGGTGCGCATATTAATTTGACGATAGTAACTGTCGTCTGCACAAACCCTTGAGGAAATCACAACAATATTGTCGTCATGTGTGATAGCCTCAACGCTTTCGTGCGTGCCTTTTACGTTGTTAGCGATAACCTGCCCGACGGTACGCGATTCCACGCCGGGAGTAAACTCAAGATACGGTGCCAAACAGTACACCAATACGTCGCGCGGTATAATCTGAAAGTAGGTGTCATCGAGACCGGACAACACAGTCACAACGTCCATTGTGATTGATTGCATGACATAGCGATTCATTTTTTCATATAAACTATCACGCCATATAGTGTGTAAGGTGCCCAGCCGACGCAACTTATACACTACAAAAAGCTACCCAAACACAATGTGCTCGTAAACCTGATACACACTGACCCACTTTTCGTGGCGCTCTTTGCGAAACCATCCACCCTTGATGTAGATCTCCTGCACGACAACAAATGTATCAGGGTCTGTGCCGACAGCTAACCGAGTCCCCACCTGAGTACAACCTTTCATCTCACATGATAACGCCAGAAGTTGTCGTGAATCCTCTGAGTAAACTGTCGCGATTGCGCCCCTGACGTTGAGTGTAACCCAATAATTTTGCAACCTAGCGATCATTGTCGCGGTCTCACCGTATGCCTGAAACACACGCTCACCGGTAAGCATGTTCATGACCACCAAAGTGCGCCGCGAGTGACCATCGTGGTTGATGTAATTTGCGTGGTGGATGGGATCAACAATCCAGTCTTCTTCCCAGGAGTTGTCAATCTTAACACTTACATGTTGATCACTACAACCAATGGAATATCGCATATCCATACCATGACGTCTCTCCCTTGTTGAATACCTACCATCTCCGAATGTAAAGTCGATATTTATCGGTTCAGATGTCTTAACATTACCTTCACGTGTAAATTGTATAATTTGAGGATGGCCACATAGATCGCCCGTTCTGATTCCATTGACAGTATACTTTGGATAATCAATCAGGGATTCCATGGCTAAGCGCTGTACGTCTTCGCCAGAAACCGTGTAGAAATTATGGTCGTACTTTGCAGGTGCTACTCGATATTCCGATATTCTCTCACGTTCCCGGCACTTTCGCCCATACATAATGTACCTGCGATATTTGTGGTCTATTGCCAAAAAGTCCATGAAATCTTCAGCACCGCACAGTCGATTACTGCTTACACTCTTGATCTGCGTAGCCGAAAACACTGTGAGCATGGATGCGACAATCCGTACAATATCACGCGGGATAACGCGGAAGTAGGTGCCGTCCAGCTGGTGCAACAGATCTGCGATGGTAGTATGGGGTGTCTTCTTCATGTCGTTTGACAACATATCACACAATTACGCAATTCAATTATATGCGTACACAACCACCGAAAACAAGCTGGTATAAAAAACATAACCACTACTTTCAGCTGCTTACTTCGGCAGGTAGATACCGATAGTCACGCGGCCGTGATCGATCACAGTTTCATATACCTCGAGATCGTTCTCGTCGAGCGTCTTGCCGGTCTCAACAACAGCATCGCACAGATCATAGTCGACGTTATTGACAAGGAAGCTCTCGCTTGAACCAAGCACCGGCTGAATCTTAAACTGCCCGTCGTCAATGCCGCGATCGCGCAGATAGTCACTTACTTGAACGGGATGTTCGGCCGCGATCATAATCTTACGGCCGCCGCCAAACGTAACCACCGCGTCCTTGCGCTTAATCAGGCACAGACGCAACGCGTCAACCGGCTCGCTAACGACCGCGTGCATCACGGGCGGCTGGTTGTCCGCAACTGTATTGTATGTGATGGCACCGTTCGCCAGGCCGCGAGCAATAGTCGCGGCCATATCCTTAGGCCGGCAGCCCATTATACGCACGGTAGTCGTGCCAAATATGCGCTCGCAAAGCACCGGGTCAATCACTTCGGCACCAATCTTCAACGAACGGCCACCCTCGCGGAGGACGCGAATGCCCGCGTGCCGCTCAAGGAAGCTGTCAGTCAGCCCAGCATACTTGTTGGCGGTAACAAGCAGCGTGACTGTTGTACTACTAACCTTTGCGGCCGGCGGCGCACGAATGGCGTACCTGCGCGCGTTAAGCTCATTGAGGATATCCTCAAGGGTAACGCCGCGGCCGCTCATAAACATCAGCATATGGATAAGCATATCCGAGCACTCAGACATCAGCGTATCGCTTGAGGCACTCACAATCTCCTGTAGTTCCTCAAACATCTTTGCCAGGGCAAATGCCGGCTGCTTCATCATCTTGCTGGAGTATGACCCTGGCAAATCTGCCGCGCGGCGCTCCTCAAGGTGCATGGCGATCGCCGACAGGCTCGCCTTCGCAACGGTTTGCTGCGAGAAGCAGCTATCATTGCCCGTGTGGCAGAAAGTCGGACGGTCAGCGCCGCCGCCAACTGTAACAAGCAGTGCGTCGCCGTCGCAGTCTAGCGCCATCTTCTCCACAGACATGATGCGGCCACTACTGGCACCCTTTTGCATCAGCGCGCCGTGACGCTTGGACCAACGCCAAAGGGTACGACTGTTGGCGGTAAGACGCACGGCCTCTGCATTCAGGTTAATTACGCCGAGAACCCGTCCGGCCGTGTCCTGCACGACTGTCTTAACACAGCCGTCGTCGTCCCGCATCATTTCAGCGTAAATGTCGCCGGGGGTCAGCAACTCCTTCCACAACGCCGATCCCAGCTGCGGAATAACGCGGTCAATGGACCAGCAGTAATGGAGGTCGTCCACGCTGGTAATGCCGCCGGCCACCATGATCTTCTTCACGCTCGGCGGCACAGACAGGATCATCGCAGCAAGTTGACGACGGGGAATACCACGCAGGCACCCCTCAGTCGCGTGGAATGTGATCGAGATAGCCTCTACGCCCATATCGGCCAGATCCTTCACACGCTCTGCGAATGACACGTCCGTCGTTGTTTTGCGACCGTCAACCATAACAAGGCCACGTTCATTGACTGACAGTTCCACCACAAGCCGGTCGCGGGGGATTTCGCTCACCAGCTCCATGCGCGACGCCACAGTAACGCGGCGCACGCTCGAAGCCAGCATAGCACGAACGTCGTCCATATTGCGCAAACCCCCGCCAAAGTGGACGTAGTAGCGCTTCGCAAGCCCGGCCGCAACCGTGCGCGAAATAGTCTCGTCCTCCCCGAGCGCGCCGTTCAGATCAACAACAAGGATATCCGGGAAGATGCCGATCTTGCGCATGGCCTCGTCAACACTGCCGTTCGAGTGGGTCTCCTTCACAAGGCCATTCTTGACAAGCACCGGCTGGCCATCATACAGGTCCATCGTAACCATCACACGGCGAGCGCGTGGCTCCCCATCACCGACCAACGCCGGTGGCGGGTTGCGCATGGGCGCCGCAAATACCGGCCAATCCTGCATCGGACCGGTATGGAATGGATTGGCGGCCAGCCATCCACCCATCAGCTCATTGAATAGGTTCCATTTCTCGACGATACGGTCCTTGGCACCCGAGCCGCCCGCGCGCCAGATATCCTTGGACAGATCGTCGGCAGTATCCACGCGCACAATACGCATGCAGTCCGGGTTAATCTCGGACCAGAACATATGGCCGCGCGTCTTCATAAAGCACGTATCAAGCATGCGGACGCCGATCTTGCCATAGTACCATTGCAGTGTCTCAAACAAGCGCGACACCTCAATACGGTCGGCCGCGATGTCCGTCAGCTTGGCCGCAAGCGGCTCCGGCAGGGTGCGATCACCCCAAGGGGGCAATCCAGACAGGACAGCCTTAAAGAACTCCTCCTTGCCACATGCAGCTTCGATAGCATAATAGGCGGGACTGTCGGTAACTGCGACACCGCCGCACGTATGGTTCGGGTTACGCATGTCAAACCGGACGTATCCGCCACCAACATATGAGCCGTCGGCCGCGCAAACGCGCCGGTCGGCTGTCATGCCGTAGTAGGCGTGCTTGTCGGTACCCAAACACGCCAGTTTGTAAACGTATTCAATGGGCAGGATCTCATCCGGCGGTAACCAGCGCGAAACGATAACACCCGCAGAGCCGATTGCAGAGTAACAGTGCAATAGGCCCTCGCGGCGCATAATCTCAACGTTGATGCGCGAGCCGACAGCTCGCACACGGCCGAGCCCGTCAATTTCGCCAGTGGATTGGCGACTGTGCGAGTAAATCGTGTTCTTAAGCACAATAACACACATACCCGCGAATGCCGCGCCGGCACCACCGCGCGGATCAGTCACAATGCGGTAGATGCGCTTGCTTTCGCCCTCGCAGGCCAGAACCAAGCGCGGGTAATGGCTGAATCCGCAGTCCTCGCCGGCCGCGACGCGCTCGGCAAGCCAGGCACGCGTATGCCCATCGCGAACGGCCGCGAGGACGCGCGGGCATTCGCCGACACGACTGACCAGATCGCGTGTCAGGTCAGACATATCACTTACCGGCGCAGTCACATCGTCGATACGGGCAAGCTGCTCAACATCCATGGTAAGCAAGGCCAGGCTCTGGTACTGCGCATAATCAGCCCCGACCGCAGCCATAATACGGCCGATCGTACTGTCGACATCATCAATGTCGGTAGCAATTACGGGCCAGCCGCACTCATAAGCGATCTCGCGGAAGGCGGCATCATAGTAAGTCAGCGCGCGATTGGTTTCCCATAGATCGCGCGACCCGCGGGCACTCACACGCTCAGAAAGCGTACGCAGGCCGGCAGTCAGTACAACATAACGCACGCCGTCGGTTGGCAGAGTCTCGCGCAAAGCCGCACGTTCCTTGCTAAACGGAAACAGCAACGTCATGGAGTCAACGATGGACGCAGGACCATCAGTATCGCGACAGGTAACCGAAATACCGCGCTCGGACATCGCATTGTAAAGCGTTGTCTTGCCCGAACCGTCGACGCCACAAAGCACGATCACAAACGATGACATTGTCAAACTTTGATACAAATCAATGTAATGGCTGACCCATTTCAAATGTCGCGTATCCCAAAAAACACCCATCACCCATTTTCGGCCAGCCACAACCCATGAACCCGCCGTATTTTCTCCTCAAACTCCGCGATCTTTGCATCGTCCTCCGTGCCGCGCTTACCGCCAACCAACATCAGCATCAAGTCGTTTACCTCAATCAGCCCACCACATGATACGGTCACAATATAGCGATAGTAAACTGAAATTGCGTCCGCGAATGTCGCGGCCAGATGGTCGACGGCACTACAGCCAGCCGCTAGCCCGCGCGTCTTGTCAGCGCAAAGCATGCCCCACCAATGGGCCATCTTTGCAATGTACGCATACCGCGCGGCCGGTACCCTGATAATCTTAATGTAGTCCACGTCGCCCTCTAGAGTCCATTCGTCATCACCCTTCCACGCCCGGCACTCCGCAATAAGCCCATGATAGGCTCGCCGCCGCTCCGAATATGACGTTGAGTCAAAATCCTTTACTGCGATAAACTCGCGGGTATGTTTGTTTGTGATGATCTTAACTAGGTCAGCAAATCCGTTCATTGGTAGCGAACACGACAGGCACTAACTACACTCGCAACATATTTCATATGGAAACTCCCGCCGATAATACCATGCGACAATGGATACCACGATACTCGGGCCACTGATCGATGTCATAGACGCCGTTCTATTAATCTTATTCGAATGTGTTTGCGCATTGATCGGCCTCCACTATCAAAAAGGGGATACATGGCCGCGATCAGCGCCTTATCTTGAACTACTTAAAACATCGTGGGGGTTGAGAAAAATACATGTATGGACGTCGTATCATATTAAGTGCGGGCTATTCATTTGTCCAGCGTATCAGTGTATCGGCATGATATACGAGAATCATACTAACATGTACGTTCGCCTCCTGACGTTCAATCCCGGTCTATCTCTTCAACTATTTAAAGCATCTGGAAACTATATAACGGAAGTTAACGTTAATGGAATATGTCGGCATTTTAGATTACCGACGCCGTGCGTCTATGAAGGGGCTTTGGAACGTGTTCGAACAACTGTCAATTCCCAACATAGTACGGTTATACTCATAACAGGAAAGGGAGACACCACTACATTCGTACACAGCATTAAAAATGCGCCGCATACAGAAGTGACCGCTGTGTACCGAGTACACGCTCTTGATGCCAACGAAAATAACTGCAGCGCGAGCGAATGGACAGATTATAAGTACACTATGTTGATTACCGACATAGATGTGGCGCTCGATTTGTTTGACATTGAGTCCACTCACCCAAACCCCCTAATTTGCACTCAATCCCCCACACCGTCTCACAAAATG
>CAZZCR010000002.1:0-252063 GCA_964652995.1 uncultured Flavipsychrobacter sp.
CTGTGTGAGCACCTGAATCTGTGGGGTATCTATTCCGTTATACTGAGCACTGATGTTAGATAAAATGCTATGACAGAATATCTGTTGCATAGGTGTGTATGCCGCTGTTGGCTGTGTGATCTGAGTCTTGTCTTTCTTTTTCTGCTCCGAATTGTTGCAGGACGAACCGGTCAGTAAGGTCAATGCTGTGAGCGTGATGAGTGAACTGGTGCGTATGCTACGCACTATCCCGCGCAGGGATGCGTTGGTGTGTTTCATGCTTTTGTTTTTATGGTTAAAAGAGAAAGTGTGACGTAAAAGAAATAAATCTAATTGAATAATCATAGGGAAAAGCAGTTATTTCTTTGTCCCTCTATGTAGCTTGTAGCAATTAAAAGAGGCCACAGCGTTGCTGTAGCCTCTTTGTGAAAATTGATAGAGTGACTATAAATAGGGGTTGGACTTATTGTTTTCTGATAAATCTGGTTGATGCACGGACGCCTGTTTCTTCAGTAGTCTCGAGGATGTAGATGCCCGGTGCAAGGTTGCCGACCGCTACTTCGAATTGCTGGCTTCCCGGCGTAAGCGTCTCAGTTACATGTACTCGTCCTGCTATGTCAGTTATGCGGAAGGAGGCGAGCGCCGAACCTTCAGCCGAAACATGCAGTATGTTGTCAGTAGGGTTTGGGTATAGGTGCACTGAGGGATGCCGGTCAGTAACAGGCACGAATAGTGTAGGCGTCGTGTCAACAGGTACGGGGTTGGTGCCATACTTAAGCAGTGTAAAGTCATTGTTGTTATCGTCAAATGTGGACCACGCGCCTATATAGATGTTGTTGCCGCCGTCTATGCCAATGTGCCTGCCAAAGTCCATGCTGCCCGATGATGTGCCGTTGAAGAAGGCGTTCCATATAAGTGCGCCCGATTCATCGTAGCCCAGGGTGGTCACGTCATCGAGCGTTGGTGCCGAAAGGCGGGTACGGCCTGTAACTATAATGTTTCCGGCGGTATCGGTGGTCATGTGAAATGGCATGGCTATCTGGTTGTCTCTCATGAATGACTTCTTCCAAAGTCTTACACCCGTATTGTTGAGCAGTATAGTAGTGATGCCCTCAGATGTGCCGCATGCCAGCGCTACATTGCCCGACGGGGTGAGGCTGATGGGTTGCTTGAAAAGTGTGCCGGTGTTGGAGCCCAGATAGTTGTATTGCCATACCACCGTTCCCGTTGGTGCGAGTTTGATGACTGTGACGCTATCTGTGCTCAGCGACAGGGCATCGGTCTGGCCGGATATGTATGCGTTGTTGTCATTGTCTGTAATGATCATCATGCCTATGTCGTTGCCATAGCCTGTGCCGTTATGGCGATGCACCCATAGTTCGGTGCCGGTTGCCGAATACTTGACGGTAGTAATGTCGAAGCTGGTGGGTACACCGCCAATGATACCGCGGCTTCGCCCTGTGACCAATACGTTGAGGTCGCGGTCTATAGCCAGATCTGCCGCGTAGTCATCTGAATTGTAGGCGGCATTGTTATAGGTGCGGCGCCAGGCTGTGTCGCCGTTTTCCTTCACCTTTATCACTACATAATCTGTATTGAACGAAGGTGCGCTGAAGTTGGTGGTGCCGGCGCAGATGTAGATGTTGCCTGCGGTATCGGTAATGAGATCGGATATTTCTTCTACTATATTGTTGGTAGTGTCGGTCAATGTTCGCTCCCATATCAGAGAACCGTCAGAATGTTTCAGCTTGCGCAATAGGATGCGGTTTTGCATCGCATCTTCCTTGCGTTCGTTGAATGCGGTGAGTACGTTGCCGTCTTTGGCTTTTACAGTCTTCCCGGCGAACAATTGAAACCCGTCCTGCGCAAAACGTTTGTCTTTCCACTTCACGGTTCCGTCAGTTGCAATTCTGGTGGTGAGTACCAATGGAGTGAGGGAGCTGCCTGCAGTGGAGTCTTGTGAGTTGCCGGTAAGGATTGAGTTTCCCCAGCGGTCAGTGTACATGTCTCGCACCATGTCGGTACGTTTGGACGTGCCGTCTATACGGGTCATCCAGCTGTGGGTGAGGGTGGTCTGGGCTTTTGATGAGGTGCCTGCAATGCATAGTGCTGCGGCGAGCGTAATGGTGATCGTTGATCTTTTCATGATTTCTGGTTGATTTTTGTGCAACATTCGTAAGGGAAAGAGGGACTACTTGTAAGAATCCTGATGAAGGCGGAAAATCTGCCGACGAAACGGGATTGTTCAATTTTGGGCGGGCTGTTAATAGTTGAGTGTGATGCCTGCGCCAAGGCCCATGTCACTATCGTAGTGGGTAGATATGCCGAAATACTTTGTGACAATGTAACGCAGACCCACCATGTATTCAAGGTCTGAGTTGGCCATGAGGTTCATGCGCAGGCGGGCTGTTACCGGCATATCCTCGCGCATCAGCGACAGGCGGAAGATGCCGTTCATGTCAATCCGAGCGTCAGCGGTCACCAGCATGGGTAGTGTATATTGGACGCCCACACAGGCAACTCCTCTGTCGTTCTTGGTGTTTCGTTGCCCGAAAATGGTGCGTTCGCTGTGCAGGTCCATAGATCGGTACCTGAAGTCCCACCCAACGTATGGAACCAGAATTGCATGCGGCCAAGGTAGCGGCCCAGGTGGCTTTCGCTCTCATATCCCATCATGGAGTTGGTGCCCAGTCGCCATTCGGTCTGCAGCTTGTAGCGGGTATTGGCCAGCATCAGTTCGCCGTCACTGCCGCTCGACTCCAGTGCCATGCGCCCCATCAGGTGGATCTGCCGGTCGTCGGCATAGATCTTTCTCACAGATCGGTCGGGGTTGGGTATCTCGGGATTGGGTGGCGAATCCTGATAGGAGAATATGCGTCCCATGCCACTCATCATGTGGTAGAGTATATGGCAGTGGAAGAACCAGTCGCCACTTTCGGTAGCAGCGAATTCAATGGTGTCGGTTTCCATGGGCATTATATCGAGCACTGTTTTGAGGGGTGCGTATGCGCCTTGTCCGTTCACCACCCTGAAGAAATGGCCGTGCAGGTGCATGGGGTGGCGCATCATAGTGCCGTTATATAGTACTATGCGGATGCTTTCGCCCTTGCGTATGAGTATCATGTCGGTCTCTGAAACCGTTCGGTTATTGATGCTCCATACATATCGGTTCATATTGCCGGTGAGCCTGAAGTAGAGCGTTCGGGTGGGTGCAGGTGGCAGGGTAGTGCTGTCGGGCGAGCGAAGCATCGTGTAGTTGAGCGTGGTGATGGCGGGCGCTGCCGGGTCGTTCACTTCAGGGTACATCACAGTATTCATGTCCATTATCTGGTCGTGCATCTTCATGCCCATATCGTTCATGTCGCCGTTCATTTTTATCATTCCGTTCATCATTTTCATGCCCTCGAAGTATTTCAGGCGCGGTAGATGGGGTGCTGCAACGTCAGCTCCTGTTCCCAGCCACATAGTGGTGCTGCGGGTCCGGTCTTCGGTGGTAGCCCGGAATTCACCCCGGCCGCTGTCGGGAATCTTTACAATCAGGTCGTAGGTTTCTGAGACGCCCACAATGAGCCGGTCTACATGAACCGGTTGAACGTCTTTCCCATCAGACGCCGCTACATCGAAGCCGCCCGGGTAGGTGAGCCAGAAGTAGGAAGAGGAGCTTCCGTTTATGACCCGAAGCCGGAGTTTTTCGCCTGCCTGTAGAGTGGAAAGTGAGGATGTGTCTCTTCCATTGATAAGTACCCTGTCGTAGGCTACGTCGCTCACGTCCATAGCCAGCATACGTTTCCACTCATTGGTTACCTTGGTACCGAAGTATCCTTCCTTTATGGCCTGCGCATAGTTTTGTGTGCTGCCCTTTTTTATGCCATACCAGTCGGTGGCGGCATAAAGACTGCGGTGCACCTGGTGTGGGTTTTCGTCTGTCCAGTCGCTCAGTAGCACAGTTTTTTCATCCATTGGCGAAGGTTTCCGAGGATGAATGATGAACGCGCCGTACATGCCGCTTTGTTCTTGCATGGCTGTGTGCGAATGGTACCAGTAGGTCCCGTTCTGCACTAACGGGAACTCAAAGGTGTGCGTTGAGTGGGCTTTTATAGGGGCTGTGGTGAGGTAAGAGACGCCGTCATACCGGTTGGGGAGAATGAGTCCGTGCCAGTGTACAGAGGTTTCCGTTCCCAGCGTGTTGTGTACATGTATCTCGGCGGTATCCCCTTCGGTAAAGTGCAGTTCAGGCCCGGGTATCGATCCGTTTATGGCAATTGCAGGCCGGGGGCTTCCGGTAAATTTGGCCATTGTGTCGCTTATGTACAGGTGGTACACAACCCTGCGTGGAGCGGATGGAACTGCCTGTGACTTTGCGCAAAAGGGTGCCAGTGCGGACAGTAGTGCCGCAGCTATGATCGCTTTCATATCTAAAGATTGATTGGAGGAGGCGAGACTGTTGTTTGTTTACCTGATCTCTTCGGCTACCTTGCCGCAAGACAGCATTGATTTTCCGTAGTAAGGGTTTCTGATGGTGGCCTCATTACTCAGCCAGTAGGCTTTTTTCATGGGGCAGAACATTTTGTAAACTGTGGCACCTGCAGGATGTGCCGCTTTTACTGCAGCTGCCATCTCCTCAGACACTGTGGCGAAGAGGCTTCGTTGTTTATCAAGAGAGGTTGCTGTTGCAAGGGAGCGGCTGCCCGAAACAAGCGCGCTTCTGCGTGGCTCCGGTATAGATGGGGCGGCCTTCTCGATCTCGTGCATGAGGTCTGCTGCTCGTTGGGTCACTGTAGCTTCATTCCCGCTAATGAGTGCCTCCTTTACATTGTAGTAGGCAGGTAGTACATTCGATATCTGCTGGGCGGATAGTTGCAGCGTTCCGAGGCAGATTAGAATTGTGATGATCTGTTTCATATTGCTATTTTGAAGTTGCTAATTATCTTTTCGGTCAGCTGATCGGAGTGGCGTTGTAGCCCGCTTGTTTCACTGCCTCTATAACCTGTGCCTCGGTGGCTTCGGTCACTGTTACTGTGAGTATGCGGTCGGGATGTTGCAGGTCTACATGCCAGTTGTTTTCGCCTACTATTTCATTCAGGAAGGGCGTTGCCTTGGTTTGGCAGCCGTTGCATTTGATCGTTGTTTTGAATTTTAACGTGCTCATTTTTCTTGTTTTAAACGTTTTATTGAATTGATTTGATAATGCAAAGTTCGTGAGTGTTGTTGCGGGTATTATTACACAATTCGGCCAATGATTTATATTCTTTTCGCTACCTGTTCTGTTTTCGTTGTTCGGCCATGTCTTTTTAGTTTCAATCGCAGACTATTGCCCACAACGCTTACTGAACTGAGCGCCATTGCGCCACCTGCTATCATCGGGTCAAGTAAGAATCCGTTTATCGGGTACAGCACGCCGGCCGCAACGGGAATTCCGATGATATTATAAATGAACGCCCAGAAGAGATTCTGTCTGATGGCCGAAACTGTATCTCTTGAGATCTTTATCGCGTCGTTTATCCGACTAAGGTCGGAAGAGATGATCGTCATGCGTGCTACATCCATAGCTATGTCCGATCCCTTGCCCATGGCAATACTTACATCAGCCAGCGCCAGCGCGTTGCTGTCATTGATGCCGTCTCCTGCCATTGCTACAATTCGTCCGCCGGCGTGCAGCTCTTTTATATAGGCGGCTTTTTCAGCGGGCAGCATTTCGGCACTATATTTTGTTATACCCACCTGCGCTGCAATGGCGGCGGCGGTGGCCGGATTGTCGCCAGTGAGCATGTGCACAATGATGCCCGCGTCCTGCAGAGAAGCGATAGCCTCTGCGGAGGTCGGTTTCACAGCGTCGGCTATGGCTATGATAGATAGTACTTCGGAAGACGATGCAAAGTAGACCACTGTTTTCGCTTCCGTTATCCACTTGTCTGCTTTTTTGCGTACCTCTGTAGAGACTGATATGTTGTTTTCTGTGAGGAGGCGGTTGTTGCCCACATAGTAATTGTTGCCTGCAATGGTGCCCTTAACGCCTGCACCTGTAATGCTGGTGAAGTCGGATACCTGAATAGGTGCTGCATTTGTGAAGTGTGCTGCGATAGCATCAGCAAGAGGGTGCTCGGACATTTTTTCTAATGACACCAGGACGTCTGTGAGGTGGCTATGTTCGTTTGTCTGGTAGATGTCCGTTACAGATGGTTTTCCTTCGGTGATGGTGCCGGTTTTGTCAAGTACCACGTCTGTTACTTTGCGCGCAATTTCGAGGCTTTCTGCGTCTCTTATCAGTATTCCTTGTTCTGCAGCTTTCCCCACACCTACCATGATAGCCGTGGGTGTGGCCAGCCCCAGAGCACACGGGCATGCTATGACCAGTACCGTAACCATGGCCATAATGCCGCGGGTGAATCCCTCTTCGCCGCCCAATAGGGTCCATGATACAAGTGTAAGTAGTGCCAATGCAAGAACCGTGGGCACAAATATTCCTGCTATACGGTCGGCTATTTTTTGCACAGGAGCCTTACTGCCCTGTGCGTCTTGTACCATTTTTATGATCTGGGCCAGCATTGTGGCGCCGCCTACTTTCTGTGCTACAAATTGCAGAATTCCTTTTTGGTTGATGGTGCCGGCGAACACAGGGCTGTTTTCCTGCTTCTCTACCGGCAACGATTCGCCGGTTATCATGCTTTCATCTACAAAGGAATGGCCGGATGTTACGCTGCCATCTACCGCAATTTTTTCACCGGGGCGTACAAGCAGTAGGTCGTCTATTACTACTTCCGCTATCGGCGTTTCTGCCATCGTGCCGTCAGGCAGTATACGGGTAACGGTGCGCGGCTGTAATCCCATCAGCTTTTTTATTGCTGAAGACGTATTTCCTTTCGCTTTTTCTTCAAGCAGCTTGCCGAGCATTACAAATGTTATCACTATTGCGGCTGCTTCAAAATAGACATGCGCATGCAACCCGCGACGGTGCCAGAAGTCCGGGAAAACCGTATTGAAGACACTGTAGATGTACGCCACCCCTGTGCTGAGGGCCACCAGCGTGTCCATGTTGGCTGTGCGATGACGAAGCTGGTTCCATGCTCCTGTAAAGAAGTGGCGTCCGAAAAATAATAGAACCGGCGTGGAGAGTGCCCACATGATATAGTTGGCATACGGCATATCCATAAAGAACATCCCGATGACGGCCAACGGCAGTGATAAAGCGAGGGCACTGTAGGTGTTACGACGCAGTTTATGGAAGTGTTTTGTCCTGATGTCGTCAATATTTTGAGCGTTTTTTTCATCGGGGGCAATTATCAGGTCGTAGCCAATTGACTGCAACGTACTCCGCATTTCTTCAAGTCGGGAAATTTCCGGCAGGTATTCAACGGCAGCGCTGGCATTGGCGTAGTTTACAGCAACGTCTATTACTCCGGGCACGTTTTTCAGCATGCTTTCCGTGCTTACAGCGCATGATGCACAAGACATGTTGAGCACCGGCATGTTGGCCTTGGTAGTTTCAACGGCAAAACGGGCTTTTCTTAAAAGGGCGACCGCAGCCTGTATTGCAGGAGCCGGGTCTGATGTGGTGATCGCCACGGTTCTGCCACCGTTGGAGATATATACAGAACTGATATCTGGCAGTTGCAGTAGCATATGTTGTATCTGCGTTTCGTCAACCGTTTCTGTTGGCGGTATTGTGGTTAAACTGTATGATTGTTCCATGTTTTTTTTGTTCAATCGTTTCTGACGCAAAGGTCCATCGGGTTATGCAGCTAAGTATTACACAATTGTTGGCTTGATTTGCAAGATTTGGTACACAACGTGACATGTAAAAGACAGATTTGCTAATTTTATCTTATGAACGACCTTATAGACACCTGGCAGATACATAATCGGATCAACAACTATCTCCTTGCCGCTATCACCGATGAAGCGCTCTTGCTCGGTATAGGGCGCGGACGAAATGCCGCCGAACAATTCGCCCACATGCACAATGTGCGCCTGATGTGGTTGAAGGTCTCTGCGCCTGAATTATTTGCCACGCAAACGAAGATTGAGAAGGGCGAAAACCTGTCCGGGGAATTTTTAACTCAGCGATTGAAAGAGAGTGGCGATGCTATTGCCGCAATGTTGGAGGCAGCACTTGCTGCCGGAAAGTTGAAAGGGTTTAAGTCTCATCCTGCTGCCTTTCTGGGGTATATGATCTCGCACGAAAGTCACCACCGTGGCCAGATCACCCAAAGCCTGAAACACGCAGGCTACAAAATAGATGCCAAGGTGCTGTACGGATTGTGGGAGTGGGGTAGCCGTTAATGTCGTGCCTGCGTCAATACCGCCGAGGAAACATTAATTTTGCCGGGCAGTCATAAACAGGGCCCATAGGTGAATACTACAGAACATAGCCGTATCAATTGGTTTACAGAAGAAGAGTCGCGAGGAATATCTCTGCCCGGGAAATTCACCTTCCCGTTTTATTACGAACCGCACCCGCTTGCCCGCCTCGCTGCCCGAGGTTTGCAGCAATATCTCGACACTCAGTCCGATTTCGACCACGAGTTCGGCTTCAATGGCGATAACGGCCAGCTGGCCATAGGCAAGATGTTTGGGGTGCTGGTAGTGCAGTCGGCCGATGGTAGGGTAGGTAGTCTTTGGGGTGTTTCGGGCAAGTTGGCCAACTCCAACGATCACCCGCGCTTTGTTCCCCCTGTGTTCGATATGCTCACGCGGGATAGTTTTTTTCTGGTTGAACAAGAGAATATCAGTGCTGTAAACGAAGAGCTGGAGCGTGCATTGGCCAATGAAGAGATACCGCGTTTGCAGAAGGAGGTAGCTTCTCTGAAGGCGCAGGCCGCCGAAGAAAAGATTGTCTACAGGCAACAGATGAAGGCGAACCGGGACCAGCGCCGGCTGCGCCGTGAGGAACAGAAACTCATTCTTTCTGCCGCCGACTATGCAGCATTCGATGCCGAAATGGTGCGTCAGAGCCATTACGACCAGTATGTGCAGAAGCAACTGGCCGAGGCCTGGGATGCCCGCATAGCAGAGTTGCAGGCGCAGCTGCAGCCATTGGAGGAGCGTATAGAAGCGCTGCGCACCGAGCGTCGCGAACGGTCGGGGGCGTTGCAGCAGCGGCTGTTCAACGAGTATTCGTTCCTCAACATTGCAGGCGAAAGCCGCAGTGTAGGTAGCATATTCGCCGATACCGCTTTCGGTCGCCCACCGGCCGGGGCAGGTGAGTGTGCCACACCTAAGTTGTTGCAGTATGCGTTTTTGCACGGGCTTCGTCCGCTGGCCATGGCCGAGTTCTGGTGGGGCGCTGCACCACGGTCAGAGGTGCGCCAACACGGGCATTTCTATCCTGCCTGTGCCGGTAAGTGCAAACCTATTCTGGCACACATGCTCCATGGTATTCCCGTTGATGAGAATCCTATGCTGGAGCCGACAAGCGAAGAAGCAAGACTGAGAATTATGTTTGAAGACGAACATCTGTTGGTGGTGAATAAACCCGCCGGACTCAGGTCTGTGCCGGGAGTTGCCATTGAAGATTCTGTCTTTAGCCGACTGCGCGATACCCGCACCGATTTCGAGCCGCTCATGATCCACCGGCTGGATATGGGCACTTCCGGACTGTTGGTAGTGGCCAAGTCAGCGAAGATCCACAAGCACATACAGCAGCAGTTCCTGCGACGCTCGCTAAGCAAACGGTACACCGCATTACTTTCAAAAGATATTCCGGGAGACGAGGGAGAGATAGATCTTCCGCTTGCTGCCGATCCCTACAACCGTCCGGCGCAGATGGTGTGCTACGAGACCGGCAAACCCAGCCTCACCCGTTGGAAGGTGGTGAGCCGAGAGAACGGTATCACCCGCATCCATTTCTGGCCACTCACCGGGCGCACCCATCAGTTGCGCATGCATGCAGCACATACCCTTGGGCTCAATGCCCCCATCCTCGGCGACGATATCTACGGCACCGCCGCAGAACGCCTCTATCTTCATGCCGCGGCACTCTCATTTACGCATCCTGTGTCAAGGCAGGTGTTGAGCTTTGAGGTGGTGGAGGATTTTTAGATTCCTTTTCCTTGGGTGCAGAAACACATTCTTTTCAGCATTTTTAAGGCAGCACGGGTTCTTGCCTGCAATACCTGTCATACTCCGCGGGTTGCTGCTGAAAATTCATATTTTTGCACTTCACCATACTCAATATCCTAATACACTATGTCAATAACAAATGAAGAGGAGCTTCTCGGCATGCAGAAAGCAAGCGAAGCTGTTGCGCACACTTTGAAGGCAATGCAGCAGTTTGCTCAGCCGGGCATGACCACAAAAGAGCTTGACGACTACGGGGCTCATTTGCTCGCTACATTTGGTGCCAGATCAGCTCCGTTGCTTACCTACGGTTTTCCCGGTTGCACCTGCATTAGTGTCAACAATGAATTTTGTCACGGTATCCCTTCAGAAAAGAGAATCATTCAGGATGGTGATCTCATAAATATCGATGTTTCAGCAGAGCTTAATGGATATTGGTCCGACAATGGTAGCTCTTTTGTGGTCGGTCGGGACGTTAATAACCATCAGAAGCTGGTGGAAGCGTCAAAGGACATTCTTTACAAAGCAATTTACAGCATCAGGGGAGGTGTGCGTATTGCAGATATCGGAGGCTTGATCGAAACTGAAGCTAAGAAACGTGGATATAAAGTAATTAAGAATCTTACGGGTCACGGTATTGGCAGGAGTCTCCACGAAGAGCCCGGTGACATAGCCAATTATAGAGATCCTTTCAATCGCTCAAGGTTTAAGAAAAACTCCGTTGTTGCTATTGAGACGTTTATCTCAACCGCGTCAACCTACGCCGATACTTTGCTTGATGGCTGGACGATGGTCGGCAACAGGGGCGGGTTTATGGCGCAACATGAGCATACTATCGTTGTAACTGATGGTAAGCCGATAGTTTTGACTGAAATGAATGGGGTTTGGAATTGATTTATAAGAGTCTGTGCGTTCTTAAGATATTTTGCGTGTTGGACAAGTATGTGTCACGATAACCGCAATCGCTTAGCATACCGCTATTAGGTTTTTGTTTTTTTTCGAATATTTTTTTTCTGCACCCTATTTGATAGTTCCTAATTTTATCAAAACTACAACACGGCATGAGTGATAGTATCTCGCACGAAGATCTTTATAAATGGTTGGATGAAGTGCTGGCAAGGATTGATCTTGAAACTGTCACAAATGCCTTTTTGTATAGTTTGAGCACCAGAGATCTTAAATTTCGTGCACATTTAGCTTGTTACATTTATGCGAGAAGTATTCCCCGGCACAAGATTGTTGCCGAGGTTTATCCCTCCGGAAATATTGCCTGTAGTTATTGTGGATACTGTCACACATGTCCGCAAGATACAGTCCAGCTCGAATCAGAGTTAATGAAGTGGGGTGGCGTCCGGTTTCAGGATGTATTTACTGCTACTTACTACCTTGACGCGTTCTCAAAAATGGACACAGTTTATCCGCGCAAGGCTGACTTAGATATTTTCAACAATATTGTGGACGTCATTGTATCTTCTGAGGACGAATGCAGGCCCAGAGATTTAGAGAAGGTGCTTGCTAAGGTATTCAGGTCAAACAAAGGTGAGAGAGAGATGCTTATTAATCAGTTGGGAGTTGTTGGAATTCTGGATTCAAATACCCATAAGGGGTTTGAAACAGTGTATACTTCTCCTCGTTTCAGAGAGCTCCCCTCTGTCAGTAAAATCGATTGGCAGTACCCTGTTTGTTGGTGGCGTGGACGAGATCGAATGAACTGGAATACATATCAGGCAGTCTTTGGACGTTACCCGGAATTGCGCCATGCCGATTTTGAGGTTTAGCTGATAATATGGTTGATTATTTGCCCTTCTTGCGATTTCTATATTCTAAATGCACCACTCCGAAACCCCAAAAATCCCTAACTTCATCCTCTATGAAAACGCTCCTCCTCTTACATGGCGCTATTGGTGCCGCCGATCAGTTGCAACCGCTGGCACAGGTCTTGACCGCGCATTACAATGTGCATACCCTCAGTTTCTCCGGTCATGGTGGTATGGCGCCGCATGCCGAGGGATATTCCATTCGTGTGTTTGCCAACGATGTGCTCGATTATATGCAGCTGAACGGATTGGAGCAAGTGAGTATTCTCGGCTACAGCATGGGTGGTTATGTGGCTATGTATCTTGCGGCTCATTGCCCCGATAAGGTAGAGCGCGTGATGACCCTTGCCACCAAGTACATGTGGACAGAAGAGATAGCCGCCCGCGAGGTAAAGATGCTGGTGCCAGCGAAGATTGAAGAGAAACTGCCTGCCTTTGCTGCCACTCTTGCGCAGCGCCACGCCCCTGTCAACTGGAAAGATGTGCTGCATGCCACCGCTGCCATGATGCGCGATCTGGGCGAGATGCCGGTCCTTACAGAGGAGGTATATGCCCGCATATCCACTCCGTGTTTGCTATTGTTGGGCGATAGGGATAAAATGGTTTCTCTCGAAGAAACGGTGAACGTATATAAGTCTTTGCCCAATGCGCAGATGGCAGTGCTGCCCGGCACTGCACACCCCATAGAACAGGTTGATGTCACCCTGCTCGATTTTTTTGCCCGCAGGTTTTTCGGCGAGTAGCAATTGTTAAGATTTTCGCAAAACGAACCTTTAAGTTTTGTTTTACGAAATCATTCGTATGTTTGCCTACGAAATCGTTCGTATAAAACGGATTCTTTGCGAAAAATGGAGATCAAACCTACCGATAGCGAACTGGAGATACTGAATATACTTTGGGAGAAAGGGCCCAGTACGGTGCGCGATGTGCATGAAGTTTTGGAGCGCAGCAAGGAGGCCGGATATACCACCACACTGAAGCTGATGCAGATCATGCACGACAAAAAGCTGCTTGTCCGCGATGAGACTGCCCGTAGTCATGTCTATACAGCCAATATCTCACAGCAAAAGACACAGGGACAGCTTGTAAAGAAGTTTATTGACAATGTATTCAATGGCTCGGCCTCGCAATTAGTGATGCAGGCTCTTGGCAACCACAAGGCTAATAAAAAGGAGTTGGATGAGATCAGGAATTTGCTGGCCGAAATGGAAAAGAAAATGAAAGATCGTTAATCACATTCTCCCGAAAAACTGATAACATGAACACACTATCATCTTCGGCCGCCATCTTCGCGCAGGCGTTTTCATTCGCACTCCTTTCATCTCTGTGGCAAGGAGCGTCTATCGCCGTTGCTTTGTTTCTTTCATTCAGGGTGTTTAAGCGCATTTCGCCGCATACAAGGTACCTGTTGTCATTCGCCGGTTTATTGGCGCTGGTGCTTTGGTTTGCCGATACGTTGCTTGCCCGCTATTTGTCACTCTCGTCGTCAGTAGTTTATGTGTCCGATTTATCCACGTCATCACCATTACAAGAACATGTAAACACATCGCGCCTGGTAGCCGCAACCGGCGGTGTCTATCCGTTCAGCGGTCTATATGGTGCTGTTGTGTCCTACATGCCACTCATACTGTCGCTTTACATGGTGGGTCTTTTGGTTATGGTGGTTAGGTTTGCAGTTAACCTGCGCACGTTGCACCAACTCACGTCCCGCGGCATCACAACTGCACCTGAGGACCTCATCCGGTTCCTCAATGATCAGCTGCGGCTTTCAGATATTTCGCGCTCTGTACGCATGTATGTTTCTGATCGGGTGGTGGTCCCGGTGGTGAGTGGTATACTGAAGCCTGTGATATTGCTTCCGGTAGCTGCGGTCAATAACCTCACAACTGCCGAGTTACAGACAATATTGCTGCACGAACTTGCCCACATTCGCCGCAACGACTATCTGCACAATCTTATACAGGTAGCTACGGAGACCCTGCTGTTTTTCAATCCTTTCCTTTGGCTCATCTCAGCCCGCATCAGGCGCGAGCGCGAACTGTGCTGCGACGATATGGTGTTGGCTGCCACCGGCGACGGTCTTTGTTACGCGCGGGCACTTGCAGCGCTCGAAGAGGGTAGGGCAGTTGCAGGCAGCCTGTCGCTTGCAGCCACTAATGACAAATTTGAATTACTGAACAGAATAAAACGTATCATGACAATGAAACAACAAGATGTAGTACAGGGTCGCACATCGGCCATCGTTTTCGGCGTATTTGCCGCTGCGCTTATCGCGGCTATGGTGTCCTTCACCCCGTCCTTTGCGCAAAAAGCGGAAAGCACCAAGACTGTGAAGAAGAAAGTGAGCACCAAAACACTCACTGTGGATAGTACAGGTAAGAAGAACGTGGTCACCAAAACTAAAACCACTACCGTGGCCTCATCTGATGCAGATGCGGAAGATGTGGACATTAACATATCCGTTTCCGGTGGAGATAAAAACAAGCGCAGCGTCACCCGCGTGCGTGTGGTGTCGGGCGACGAATCGGGCAGCGGTGCTAATAAAAAGAAAACTATCAAGACCATAGACATCCAGGGCGATCCGGCTGATGCCAATGGTCCCGGTGTAGCGCACCTTGAAGCCGAACTGGCAAAGGCCAAACGCGAACTGGAAAAAGTGGACTGGGATCAGATAAAGGCCGAGATAGTTGATGCCTTCAAAGAGCTGGATAGGGAACTGAACCTGGATGCGCTGGCTAAAGAGATCAATGTTGAGATCAGGCGCGAGTTGGAGAACAGCAAAAAAGCACTCAAAGAAGCTTCGGTAGAGGTTGATAGACACATAAAGGGCAAGGCAAATGCGGAAGCAAACGACAAGATCAGACAAAAGTCTGTGATAGTAGAAAAGCGTGGAGCTGCTCCTTCCGATGAAGATATAGAAGTTGTACATGGTCCCGATATGCATGAGATGTTGGATAAAATGGACAAGGCCGGTCTCATAGACAAGAAAGGCAAGTTCCGCATCGAGAAAGCCGATGGTGATTTGTTCATAAATGGTGTGAAACAACCTGTTTCAGTGCTGCAGCAGTACAGCAAGTACTTATCCGCCAATGAGGTGCAGATAAAAGGTAGTAAGGGTGACCTCAGTATATACATCAACGATTAAGATAGTTTTGCTTCGTAATATAGATCAGTGGCTTCCCGTTTCCGGGAGGCCATTTTGTTTTCGGTCTGTGCCGGTTTATTCATTAAGTTTGTATCGATAACAATGTTCTATGGAAGTAGACAAAGAAGGGAAAGAGTTGTTGCATGCTGCAATCTCCCGTTGGCGGTCTGATGGCATTGTGACAGACGAGCAAGCGCGGCAGATGGAGCAGTCTGTTCACGTGCGCACCTCCGACCGGCAGCAGGTGGCACAGTATTTCTTCTTCATTGCGCTGTTCTGCATACTGCTGGCTTTTGGGGCCATCTTTCTCAGCGAGAAGTTGCTCGAGCGCATCAAAGCCTATTTCTCGTGGAACGATCTGATTATTTCCGGTCTCACAGCCGTATTGTCCCTGTTGTGGTTTTGGTATATTGGGCGCAGGCGGCAACATACACGTAGTTCAGCCTACGAAGTATACATTGCGCTTGGCGGTCTGTCGGTGCTTACCTCATTGGTTTACCTCTGCAAGTGGCTGCATGCCGATACTACTTACTACACGACGTTTCTTTCACTTGCCTTTCTGTCGTTGTTGGTCATAGCCACGACCACCTCATCTCAGGTGCTTTGGTTGGGTGGTCTTGTAGCGGCAACGTTCTGGTTTGGCGCGTTCACATCAGTCTACGAAAACGGATATCTTTTTCTTGGCATGAATTATCCCGTCAGGTATGTGTTGTTCGGTGCAGTAGTGTTGGCGGCGTCGTTCGCCATCCGTCGCATCGGTAAACTGGCTTTCGCGCACAGGCTCACCTATGTGTCCGGCCTTGCGTTGTTCTTCCTTGCATTGTGGGCGGTATCCATCTTTGGCAACTTCAATTCCCTGGAGCGTTGGCAGCATGCCCGGCAGTTACAGATCGTCATTTACTCCGTCTTCCTTGCCATTGCCGCCGGTTTGTCGTTTTTCTTCGGTATCCGATATAGCGACGCTGCCGCCCGCGACTTCGGTGTGCTCTTCCTGCTCATCAACCTATACACACGTTATTTCGAGTATTTCTGGGACGCCATGAACAAGGGTGTCTTCTTCCTCATACTCGCGGTCACGTTCGGCCTGCTGGGGCGCTGGCTGGAACGCAAGAACCGTGCGGGTGCAAAAAAGTCGCCCGGCTCATGATGCTATCATTACCTTTGTGCCCGCTGCATTGTTTTGCAGTGTTTTCGGTATATGTTTCGATATGTAATGGAGGTCATGTACGATGGTACATGTTTTCATGGTTCACAGGTGCAGGGCGATCTGCCTACCGTTCAGCTGGCCGTCAACAAGGTCTTAAGCACGCTATTGCGAAAAGAGGTCGTTTCCTTCGGTGCCAGCCGCACCGACGAAGGTGTCCATGCCCTCTGCAACTACTACCATTTCGATCACGATGCCGAACTGCGCCCCGACTTTCTCTATAAGTGCAATGCCATCCTGCCTCAGTCCATGGCAGTGAAGCGCATCTGCAAGCCTGCCTCTCCCGAGTTCAATGCCCGCTTCGATGCCCGCGAGCGCAGTTACCGCTACCGTATATACAGGCACAAAGACCCGTTTCTCGTTAACAGGGCTTTTTATTTCCCGTTTCCCTTGCGCGACGACGTCTTGAATGAGACAGCAGCGATAGTAAAAGCCACCACACAATTCGAGTCTTTCGCCAAGCGCAACTCTCAGGTGAAGACCATGAACTGCACCATTCTTGAGTCTCGTTGGGAGCATGTTGGTAATGAATTACACTATGTTGTGGTCGGAAATCGTTTTTTGCGCGGTATGGTGCGCGGATTAGTAGGAACACAGTTGCATATTGCCCGTGGCAATAAAACACCCGCCGATTTTCAACAGATAGTTGCAGCGCAGAACTGTACCAAGGCTTTTTTCAACGTTCCCGGCCATGGGCTCTATCTCGAGCACATTGGCTACCCCGAAGGTGCTTTGGTCGATCTGATGGCGCGCTAAGGGGCACTTTGGGTTATTTTATCCCGTATTTCGTCAAATTATGGGTATTTCGCCTGTGTTGCTGTTCTTTTGGGCAGCTGTGCTAAAAATAGCCTGTTAGTCAGGCCTGTAAGTGTTATTATTAGCAATATTTTAGCTAATTGATAGCGTTTTCTTGTACGTATATTTAAAAAAAAATAGGAAAATAAGAAGTATTAGTTTGAATTTTTGAGTATTTTTCGGCATTGTTTCATAAACTATCTTGATATGAGATCATTTCTTTTTAACCCAGGATCTGTAAGGGCGGGGAAGCGCATTAGCGGAAAAGGTTTGTTAAAAACATTCCTTATGGCCGGAATTCTGATAACGTCATTGCCTGAGACCGGCAGTGCGCAGGGACCGGTATTTGCCTATTCAAGTCCTCAGACTGCAACCAAGTGTAATAACGCTACAATCGATCTCGGCGAGTCATTGAAGTTAGTTTTCCCTGCGCCGGGAGATTACACTTGGGAGGTGTTGGACGCCTCAGGAGCTAACGGAACCCTCAGTTTCACTACCCATACCGAGTCTATTACAACTCCGGTAAGTGCATTGGTTCCGTCTGGTTTGACGTATACTCCGGATCCTGGAGCTACAAGCGGTGCATTTTCTATCATCGTTTCCGATGGGGTGAACGCTCCAGTCGTTATGACTTTTATATACTCTTTTAATGCGGCTCCTGCTCTCACATTGGGCGCTTTCCCGTCTGTGTGTAAAGGAGTTACGAACGCGGTTATCCCGTTCACCAACCTTACAAACGTTGGTCCTGATACCGTAATATTCAACTATACCGGTGCGCGCCAGTCATGGACAGTGCCTGCAAACGTTACCGGCGTTAAGTTCGACCTCATGGGTGCATCTGGTGGTAACGACTATCTTTCAGGCGTTTCAAATGCAGGTAAGGGTGGTCGCGTTCAGGGTAACCTCTCTGTTCTGCCGGGCAACGAACTTCATATCTATGTTGGCGGTGCCGGTGCCGATGGTTCACCAATGGGTGCAGCCGGTGGTTACAACGGTGGCGGCAACGCGTTCTTCTATTTCTCAGGCTGCGCAGGTGCAGGTGGCGGTGCTACCGATATCCGCATTGGCGATAGTACACTGTCAGCTCGCAAGGTTGTTGCCGGCGGCGGCGGTGGCAGCAGCATAGATGGCTCTCCACGTTTCGGCGGTGCAGGTGGCGGCCTTACAGGCGGCAACGGCGAAGCTAACGACGGTTTCTCTTCAGCTCGCGGCGGTACACAGCTCGCGGGTGGTGCGGGTGCTACATACGCATTCTGGACAGCAGGTTCTAATGGTTCCCTCGGCATGGGTGGCAACGGTAGCACGCAAGGCTTCTCTGGCGGCGGCGGTGGTGGTTACTACGGCGGCGGCGGCGGCGTTTGGACCGGCGGCGCGGGTGGTTCTTCTTACACCGATGCTGGCATCACTTTCACTAATACACACACACAGGGCGCGAATGAAGGAAACGGCGTAGCTAAGATATACTACGTTAATCCGGGTACTTACGATATCATCTGGGATGCTACTGCATTCTCTGCAGGTTTCGAGAACGTAGCCAACACAGCACTTCCTACAACCGAGTTCAACGTTGCAGTTCCTGCAGGTGTTGCTCCCGGTACATACCACGCAACGCTTGTTGTAAGGAACTACCACGGTTCTACTACTGAATCTTGCGAGCAGTCTTACCCTATCGAAGTGACAGTGAAACCGCTTCCTACGGTTGACAATCCGGGCGATAAGATCGTTTGTCATGGCGAAGCAGTTCCTGATATCACTTTCAGCGGACCTCTTTCTGGTTCTAACTACAACTGGGTGAACGATAACCCTGCTATCGGTCTCGATGCAGCCGGTTCTGGTCACACAACTACTTTCCTGCCAATCAACGCTACACCACTCCCTGTCTCAGCACAGATCACAGTTACTCCTGTGGCTGACGGTTGTATCGGTGCAGCGGCAGTGTTCAACATTATCGACAATCCGGTACCTGCGCTCAACAGCACTACCACTCCGGCTTCTATCTGCAACAATACATTGTTCAGCTACCTGCCTACAAGCCTCACTCCGGGCACTTCGTTCGAGTGGAGCCGTAGCCTTACTCCGGGTATCGCAAACGCAGCTAACAGCGGCACTGGTCTGATCAACGAAACTTTGATCAACACTTCTACTGAGCCTGTTACTGTTGCTTATGTGTACACACTCACTGCAAACTCTTGCAGCAACATCCAGACGGTGACCGTGGTAGTTAACCCTACTCCGCAGCTCACTTCTACACTTACACCAACAGCTGTATGTAATGGTGATGCGTTCGTTTACACTCCGCTTTCATCTTCATCTACCGCAGTTATCACTTGGACTCGTCCTGTAGCTGCAGGCATCAGCAATGCTGCTGCAACAGGTACAGGTGTTATCAACGAAACACTCAACAACACTACAACAACTCCTAAAACAGTTCACTACGCTATAGAAATGAACGTAGGTGGCTGTATCGAAACAGAAGACGTAGCAGTGGTGATCAATCCGTTGCTGCTCCTCACAAGTCCTACTTCACGCAGCGTTTGCGACAGCGCGCTTCTCGAGTATCTCCCTGTTTCAAACATCTCAGGTGCTACCATCACTTGGACACGTCCTGCAGTAACAGGCCTCTCTAACGCTGCCGGTAGCGGAACGGGTAACATCTCTGAGCGTCTTTACGACACTACAGTTAGTCCTGTAAACGTGAACTACACATACACATTGTCAGCTTTCGGTTGTAGTAAAGACCACACACTGGCAGTAACAGTGAAGC
This sequence comes from uncultured Flavipsychrobacter sp., assembly GCA_964652995.1. Lineage (GTDB taxonomy): Bacteria > Bacteroidota > Bacteroidia > Chitinophagales > Chitinophagaceae > Nemorincola. Next base: position 19,761 of record CAZZCR010000002.1, read on the forward strand.
CTAGTCCTAAGCTGACTACTTCGCTTACTCCTGGTGCTGTTTGTACCAACTCTCTGTTCAACTATGTTGCTGCAAGTGCCACTGCAGGTACTACTTTCCAGTGGGCGCGCGACACCGTTGTGGGTATCACTAACCCTACAGTTCACGTCCTGAACGGTACGATCAACGAGATCCTCATCAGCACTTCAGATACCATCCTGAATGTTCCTTACAAATTCACTTCTACAGCAGGCGGTTGTTCAAACGCTCAGATCGTGAATGTGAAGGTGAACCCGCTTCCACGCATTGCTAACGACAGCGGTAATGTTGCCGTTTGTGACAGCACACTGCTCAGCTGGGTGCCTACAAGCAAAACTCCTGGTGCTACTTACGCATGGAGCCGCGATTACGAAGCCGGTATCTCTAACCTTCCTGCTTCAGGTACAGGTGGTGCTCCGGGCGAGCGTCTCAACAACACTACTTATATCACAGTTCCTGTTACTTATGTGTACACAATTACAGCAAACGGCTGTTCTAACACACAGAGCGTAGAAGTTAAGGTTCGTCCTTCTGCTATCCTCACAAGCAACACGGCTAAAGTTTGTAGCGGTGCGCCGTTCAACTATGTGCCGGTTAGCTACACAACAGGTACTTCATTCGCATGGTCTCGTACAGGCAACACAGGTATCATTCCTACTTCAAGGAGCGGTGCAGGTAATATCGTAGATACACTCACTCAGTCTACTTCAGGCCAGGTGACAATCACTTACAACATGGACCTCACAGTATTCGGTTGTGTGAACAAGCAGAACGTGATCCTCACGCTCGATCCTGCTCCTACACCGATCACTATCGGCACACACCCGTCTGCTTCATTGTGTAACAATGCTACAGCGATCAACTTTGGTGCTGCCGCTCCGGCTGCCGACGGTTTCACTTACATGTGGAGCGCTGAAGGTGCTACCGTTACTTCAACCGGTACTTCTACTCAGTTTGCGTTGATTAACTTCAACACACCAGGTACTGCTACAGTAACGCTAACTACTAAGAATACTGCTACAACATGTACCAGCACTTCTACTTACACAGTTACAGTAGGTACCAACGTTGCTGTTTCTCCTGAGGTTATCTTCTTCGACGGTCAGTTCATCTGCAAGCAAACTGATGTGAAGAGCTACCAGTGGGGTTACGACGATGCTGCAACGCTCGACTCTACAGTTGCAGTGGGTGAAACAAACCAGAACTTTGCCGTTGCATTCCCAGAGTGGAACAAGCGTTACTACTGGGTTATCACTACTACCGCTGATGGCTGTATGCAGAAAACATACTTCAACAAGCCTACAGGTGTTGCTGATCTGAACCTGAACGCTGCTGACATGAGGTTGTATCCAAACCCTGCCATCCAGGTGCTGAACATGGAGGTGAGCTCTTTCGTTACGGGTAATGTAACCTTCGCGGTGTTCAATATAGTTGGTCAGCAGATCACTACAGTAGAAGCACGCGACAACAAAGCTCAGGTAGCCGTTGCTGATCTTCCTGCAGGTGTGTATGTAGTAGATTGCTACAACGATGGTGTGAAAGTGGCCGCAGCAAGGTTCATCAAAAATTAATCATTCAACATTAAATATTCCGTAGATGAAAAAACTCTTTTTCTTGTTGATAGCGGCCAATGGGGCGTTGTCAGCCATCGCACAGGACTCAAAGGCATACAAAAAAGATGATATGTTGCCCCGTTGGGTGATAGATGTAAACCTGCAGGGCGGTATGCTCACACAGGACATCACTACTACCAATCCTGTTCTCAATTATACTAAAGCACTCAGCTCTTCTGGTATCAGCGGGCTGAAGTACAATAACGGTATGTCATACGGTGGCAATGCCCAGATCGGCTTCTTCTTCGACAATAAGAGCCATTTCGGTATCGGTACCGGTATCAGCTACCACATGCAGAACGGTGACATCACCATGGATAAATACAAGGTTGAGTATCAGTCTACTGATGCCAACGGCAATATTTTCCGTCAGATCATCACCGCTCCCGGTGTTATCAAAGAAGAGATCAAGGCCACGAACATCAGCATTCCGTTGGTGTTGAAGTACAAGCACAGGTTCACGCGTCGTTCAGGCATCACTGCCGACGCGGGTCTGTTGTACAACGTGACCATGAAGAATAACTTCACTACCGATGCGAAGTTCAACTACGAGGCTATCTACAAGCACGTGAACACGCCAAATGGTATCGTTACCGTATACGACAATGGCGCGGTGCCTGAGAATACCGACCTCGTAATTACGGAGAAGCAGTTCCTCGCTACCCATCCGGGCGGCGACGTGAACAACTACTTCACTACGCAGCGCAACATTGGCTACAACGTAGGTTGGGGCACGGCTTCCGACAAGAACACAGGTTCTGTATCTTATGTACAGAGCTCTGTAGGCTTCTTGTTCCAGCCTGCTTATAGCCTGTACCTGTCAGACAAAGTAGCGCTCAACATCGGTGGTTACTTCATGTACCAGTTGTTCACACACGCGCCTACAGGTGCACGTCTTACCGACAAAGTGGGTGAGTACAACTCATTCATGAACAACGCTACAACTACCAACGCCACTTCTTACGGTGGTAACCTCGGCGTTCGTTTCTACTTCTCTAAATTCAGCGACCGCGACAAAGACGGCGTTCCTAACAGGTTCGACAAATGTCCTTGGACTCCGGGTGTTAAAGAATTCAACGGCTGCCCTGACTCTGATGGTGATGGTATCCCTGATTCTGAAGACTCTTGCGCTGATGTGCCTGGTCTGAAGCACTTCCACGGTTGCCCTGACTCTGATGGCGACGGTATCCCTAACTTCGACGACGCTTGTCCTTACCAGGCTGGTCCTGCTAAGTTCATGGGTTGCCCTGATACTGATAACGACGGTATCCCTGACAGCGAAGATAAGTGTCCTAACGAGGCTGGACCTGCGTCTAACGACGGATGTCCAATTCCTCCTCCACCGCCACCACCACTTCCTGCACCGGCTCCTGTGCGCGAGCACAACATGAACGAGCCTATCCTGTTCGAAGTAGGTAAGGCTAAGATCAGCGACGTTTCATTGCCTATCCTCGCAGAGGCTATCATGGAAATGAACACACACGAGAACGCATATATCATGATCGACGGTCACACCGATATCACCGGTGGCAACGTTATCAACGATGCGCTTTCTTACCGTCGTGCTAATGCGGTTAGGAAATACCTCATCGACATGGGTGCCAATCCTAAGCGCATGATCGCAGTGGGTCACGGTAGCCGCGAGCCTATCGCCGACAATGCCACAACTGAAGGAAGGGCGAAGAACCGCAGGGTTATCATGACACTGAAACACCGTTAATCAATTCCCGCACGGGGCTGATGAACATAACCTCCGGGACCATCTCAACAGATGGTCCCGGATTTTTTTTGCCCTTTTTTATGGAATCCGGTCGGTCGGCGGCTCTGAATAGTGAACCAATAAACAAACTATCATGGATATCACACTCCGCAATGCCGACTATCTCGACATCATTTTCTACAACCGCAACAAGGCCTATGGCGGCTACGAGCTCCGCCGCAACTATGGCAGCAGGGTAGGCAGGTCACTCACCATTCTCTTCAGTGTGCTGCTGGTATTGATCCTCTTCTCCTTCACCCGCAAGGCACACGAGGTGCGCGAGGTCATCTTCGACGGTCATACGGTAGACCCTACGTGGATAGAACCACCCGTGCAGCCCATAGTGCCACCGGTGGTGAAACCACCGCAGCCCGAAGCGCCCATTAAGATGAAGACCGACCTTTTCACCGAGCCGGACATCACCACCGAAGAGATACCCGACGACAAACAGATGACCACTGTCGATAAACTGCACAACAGCAGGGTAGGCACCGGCTCCGATGGCGAGGACGGTACCGACATTATGCCCGACAACACCACCGGCAAAACAGGTACGGTCATCCCCATAGAAACAAAGCCCGAAGGCCCGCGCCGATTTGTAGAGCAGATGCCGCAATACAATGGCGATGTCAACGCCTATCTCGCTGCCAATGTGCACTACCCCGATGCTGCCCGTGATGCCGGCATAGAAGGACCCGTGCAGATAGAGTTTGTGGTCGACGAGGAAGGCAATGTCACCCAGGCACGTGTGGTACGTGGCATCGGTGGTGGTTGCGATCAGGAGGCCCTGCGTGTAGTAGCCGGCATGCCCCGCTGGAAGCCCGGCCGACAGAACGGCCTGCCTGTAAAGGTGTTCTTCAATGTGGTGGTCAAGTTTCGCCTTCAGTAAGTTTTTTGCCTCGTGTGCCGGCCTTGCGCCGGCATACTTATTATTGCTCATTTTCGTAGGTTTAGGGTATGAAGTACCTGTTCGGTTTACTGTTGTTTGTTTCGGGCGCGGCCATGGCACAGAAAGATAGCCTTCCCTATATCAAAGTGCTGGGCGTGGCGCAGGACGGCGGCTATCCGCATGCCGGCTGTGCAAAAGCATGTTGCGAACAGGCATGGAAAGATGCCGGCAAGCGCAGGTTCGTCACGTCGTTGGCGCTGGTCGATCCGGCAAGCAACAAGTGGTGGCTCTTCGAGGCCACGCCCGACATCACCCAACAGCTGCACTACTTCCGCCAACTCACCGGTGGCCGGCACCGCTACCTGCCCGACGGCATCTTTATCACCCATGCCCACATAGGCCACTATGCCGGGCTCATGCAGCTGGGCCGCGAGGTCATGAACACCAAGGACATGCCCGTTTATGTGCTGCCCCGCATGAAAACCTACCTCGAGAACAACGGCCCATGGAGCCAGTTGGTAAGCCTCAACAACATCAGGCTCACAGCGCTGCAAGTTGCCGGCAAGGATATGAAGTCCGGCTTCATGGGGCAGACCCTGGCCGACGGTATTTTGGTCTCCGCCTTTCAGGTGCCGCACCGCGACGAGTTTTCCGAGACCGCCGGTTTCCACATCAGTCTGCGTAGCCGCCAATACCTGTTTATCCCCGATATCGATAAATGGGAGAAGTGGGACAACAGCATCATAGATATGGTGGCCGCTGTAGATGTGGCACTGCTCGATGCCACCTTCTTTGCCGATGGTGAATTACCCGGCCGCAGCATCAGCGAGGTGCCGCACCCCTTTGTCAGCGAGACCATGCGCCTCTTCTCCTCCCACACCGCACGCCCCGGCCTCGGTTCCCGCATTCACTTCATCCACTTCAACCACACCAACCCCCTCCTCCGCAACCCCAAAACCCGCAAAGAAGTAACAAAGCAGGGTTTCCATCTGGCAGAGCAGGGTGAGGATCTGTGATGGACCGTTGCCTATCAGTTTACTTGAAAGGTGTTTTATTTCGATTTTCGTAAAACCTTCAAAAAACCATAATGTTAATCCCCTTATGAAATATCACCATGTTGCATTACATTGTTAGTCAAAATAGAAGTTTATGGCAATAGGACCAGTTAATGAGTTAGACCAAGAAATTGAAAATAGAGCGAAGAACGTTCATACTGAGAGCTATTCAATGTCAATCGGAGAGATAAAAAATCTCTATGAAGAAAATGAATTGGACTTGCATCCCGAATTTCAAAGGTTCTTTCGTTGGACTGATGAGCAAAAGTTTAAGTTAATAGAATCAATACTCTTAGGGATTCCATTGCCGAGTTTTTTTGTCTATCAAAGATTAGATGGGGTGTGGGATGTGGTTGATGGGCTTCAACGATTATCGACAATTTTCGAATTTATGGGCGTTCTGCGCGATGAAGACGGAAAATCAAAGCCAGCGTTAAAGATGAGCGCCACCAAATATCTTCCTTCATTAGAGGGGCGCGACTGGAATAGCGATTTGGAAAATGAGTTGATCAGTGATTCAGTGAAACGCGACTTCAAACGAAAAAAAATTGATTTTAATATTATTCTGAAACAAAGTGACGATACAGCAAAATATGATTTGTTTGAAAGATTAAATACCGGAGGCTCCTCCGCATCTTCTCAAGAAGTTAGGAACGCGATTCTTATTAGGGAGAACAATGAAGTATTTAGAGTGCTTGATGATTTGTCAAATAATGAGGACTTTATTTCAACTACTAATTTATCGGACTCACTACTTGACGAGCGGTTTGACTTGGAGCTCGTAACTCGTTTCGTCATCTTAAAAGATTTAGACTTGAAAGTACTGGCTAAGACAACAGCAACAGACTATCTGACCGATGAATTGATTTTGAGAGCTAAAGACAAAGAATATAATTGGGAGAATCAGGTTTCTATTTTTGTTAGAACGTTTGAATTGATTAAAAAAGGCGTCGGTGAAAGCGCGTTCCGAAAATATAATGTCAAAAAGCAAAGATTTGAAGGTGGTTTTATTGTCTCTGCATTTGAAGTAATTGCTCTCGGAATTGCATTTAACATTAGTAGAGATATAAAAGCAGATGAAATTAATAGTAAAGCAATTGAGTTTTGGACAGAACAAGCCGCGGGAGTAATTAAATGGAGTGGTCGTAACACAACAAATAGATTAGTTAAAACCTTGCAGTACGGCAGAGACCTTTTTTCAAAATGAAAATTAGAACGAGTAGTGATTTAGTTGATAGATTAAATGACGAGTTAGCTTGGCGAAAAACTGACTTACTTAGACAGCGGCAAGTCATTCTTAGCTACAAAGCGACTCCACTAATTCATCAAACACTATTAAGGTCAGCAATACCAATTTTATATGCGCATTGGGAAGGGTTTGTAAAAGAATCTTCTTTGCTTTTTTTCAACTTTATTGCATTGAGAAAGTTGCCATTTAGTAATCTTAAACGAGGATTATTAAGCGCGTACTTAATGGAGGTATTAATAGAAAAGCAAAAATCTGATTTTGAAAATGGAATAGCAATAGTTGAGTTTTTTGAAGCAAATTATGAAAGTAGAAGTGAATTAAAAGCAATACCAAATCCTGTAAAAACAAAGTCAAATCTAAACTCGGAAGTTTTGCGAGAAATTGTTGAGTTGTTTGAGTTAGATTACGAAAAGTTCAGAGGATTCGAGAATTTGATAGATTCGAAGTTGCTGGCGTTAAGGAATAAGATTGCACATGGTGAATATAGAAAGATAGAGTATGAACTATATGATGAGCTATATTTCGCGTGTTTGACTTTAATTAATTTATTCAATACAGAAATTCAGAATTGTGTCGTTTTGGAACAGTACAAACGGTAATGTAAGTCTGGCAAACAACCATGTTAAGTATTTTCAGTCGGATGAACTAACTGATAGATTCGATGGTTCAGGACTTTTATAAACGGTATGTGAAACGACGAGATTTCATAATGCAAGTGCTCAGAAATTGACGCGCAACTATCAATAATTTCCTGCTGCTTTTTCAAGTAATCAACATGTAACTGAGTCATATTGTCAAAGTCCTGGATGTTAGTTGATGTTTCTTTGTATTGCCGACATAAACTGGTATATTTAATTGTTTGTTTAATCAATTCAATTTGAAGATGGAAGGTCGAGGTGCGTAAAGGCGATATATATTGCCTGATCTCTTCGTCATGCATAAATAAAGACAACTGATTTTCTGCAACTTCAAATGCAAGTTGTTTCTCAATGAAATTCGTTTCTTGATTTTTTAAAGTTTCCCAATTTTCTAACGAGTAATAGGCAAGTGAAAATGTTGTCAAACAACTAAGCCATTCCGAGTATTTTTTATTCGTTTCAATTATTGCATCTCTTTCCAATATTGCGATGTTGTTAAAATTCTGAGAGTAGAGGGCTAATCTGCTTTTCAGTATTTCGTTTTCTCGTACAAATTCGTTTTTTACACTTTCAACGAGGGATGTGATTTTTTTGATGTCCTCCATTATGGCTTGATTCTTACCTTTTTCTGTTGTATACGCCTTAAATATTGAATTTAGGAAGTAAAGTATAACAGGTAAGCAAGTGACAATTAGAACTTCTGAGATGTGAGATAGAGCCATGTACAGTTGCTTGAAAGGTAAATTTATGAATTTTTGTCACACCTTGGCTTAGACTCCCGTCTTCTGGGCATCTAGTCGAAGTATCTCACTTCGTCCTTAATTCCTGCAAGCGTGCGCTTGTGAAACAGCATCTTCAAGCACTCGCGCATCGTATCATCTTTAAATCTTATCGATCCTAGCTTGCCTACCGTAGGTAGGCCTGCCTGCCGTAGGTAGGTTCTGACAAACCTGCCGATAGGCAGGTTCACACAAAAGCCCTCATTCGACCTCACCCTCTCCCTCGGAGAGGGCCGGGGAAAGGTTTTTATGACAATACAGAAAACGCACTATCATAAAAATTCGTCCCCTGTAAATTCACAGCAGCAACCGACCTTTGTACCCAAACCTATAAAACCACCATCATGATAAACGAAAAGAAACACCAGGCAAAGACCCTCTTCTTCCAATCAGGCCTCAACAATACACAGATAGCCTCCCTGCTCAACGTCAGTCGTCGCAGCATATCCACATGGGTCAAAGAGGGCGACTGGGCCCGGCTCAAGCAATCAGCAAAATACTTGCCGTCCATGCTCGCCGAGAACTGCTACCACATTATCGGGCATCTTACAGAAAGTTACCTGTCCGAGAGCCGCATGACCAATCCCATCACATTTAAAGAAATAGAAGGCCTGCACCGCCTAACCCTCACAGCAAAAAAGCTGCAAAACCGTTGCACCATAAATGAAAATATGGAACTCTTTGGTTACTTCATGGAAATGGTCTCGCAGCGCGATCCTGAACTTGCACGCAACATCCATCCATATATAGATGAATTTATATCTGCACGCGCCTCAGTTTACACGCACCACATTCAGCCCGATACATTTAATTCTCTGGGCAGAATTCCCGTGCCCGAAGTCGATAACACCGAAGCACAGCTCGACCGTCGGGAAGAGTACCTTAGTGACCCCGACGTTATCGAAGCATACAAACAATGGGGTATCCCGCATCCATACGACGAACAACCCTCGCCCGACCAACCGGTCCCGCCAATTGTAAAAGAAGAAAAAACCGAAGATGAGTTGCCTGATATTTTAGGCAATACCATACCGTTACCTTCCCACTCCGATACACAGGTGAGAAGTAGTGCGCAGTTTTTGGGAAGCAAAATGCAGCCAACTTCCCACACACCCATTGACGATCAACAGATTCCACCCAAAAGCGCACAAATAAAATTTCCTGCGCAATCTCCCGTTCCAGCTAAAAAGACACCCCTAAAAAACTGGCGGGCACTCAAAGTCACCCCTCCACCTTCCGATTCCCCGGCTGATCTGTCGCGCACATCATAATTAGCAACCGCTAATTTGTTTATATAGCCAGTACTTCCCGGTCTCCAGGTCCCGGATCATATCGCCCCTGTTCCCTACAAACATCGGGTTCCGAAACCCCATGGCCATCATTTCCGTTTTTTTCGTAGGTTTGTAGATAGTACTTTATTTTTTAACAATAAGCAGGTGCTTTTTTCTGTGGGTTTGGTTCAACGTACGTTGGTGATCGGTATATAATAAGCAGGCGGGTGATACATTTTGTGTCGCATCGCCATCGGGAAAAGAAAAAACGCGGCTGCTCTATATAAACTATTTTAAATGGGATGTGGCAATTGCGGGTCCGGCGCCAGTGGCAAACCGGGCGGCTGCAAAGGGAATGGTGGCTGCAGCACAGGTGGCTGCAACCGTCTTAATGTGTATGACTGGCTCAATGCCATTCCGCTGCACGATGGTGCAAAACCGTACTCTATAATAGAGGTGTCTTTCAACAAGGGCAGCCGTAAAGAGTTCTTCAGGAACAATACCAACTACATACTGGAAAAGAACGACTGGATAACCGTGGAAGGCACCGGTGGTGTGGACATGGGCCAGGTGAGTATCACAGGCGAGTTGGTGAAGTTGCAGCTGAAGAAATATGGCGTAAAGGAGAACGATGTGACCAAGCGGGTGTTGCATCCGTCTACCGACGACGAGCTGGAGGTGCTGCGCAAGAACAAAGACCGCGAGCCTGAAATGCTGACCCGATCGAGGGCCATTTCCAAGAGTCTGAACCTGGACATGAAGTTGTGTGAGGTGGAGGTGCAGGCCGATGGCAAGAAGGCAACCTTTTTCTACACTGCCGACCAGCGTGTGGATTTCCGTGAACTGATCCGTGTGTTCGCCACCGACTTTAAAGTGAAGGTGGAGATGCGCCAGATAGGGGCGCGCCAGGAAAGCGGCAAAGTGGGCGGTATAGGTTCGTGCGGCAGGGAACTGTGCTGCAGTACCTGGCTTACCGATTTCAAATCGGTGAACACGACCGCTGCGCGTTACCAGAATCTTTCAATCAATCAGACCAAATTATCCGGTCAGTGCGGCAGGCTGAAATGCTGCCTTAACTACGAGCTGGATACTTATATGGATGCCCTTTCGGTATTCCCGGATCATGCCGAGAATCTGGAAACAGTGACCGGCATTGCACACCTGCAGAAGCGCGATATTTTCAGAAATCTGATGTGGTACAGCTTCCACGGTAATAACAAACAGTACCCCCTCACCATTGCAAGGGTGAAGGAGATACAGGCGCTGAACAAGCAAGGCACCAAGGTAGAAGAACTGCAACCGGTGGAACTGGAAGTGCGCGATGCCCGCGGCAGCATAAAGGCCGATATGGGCTTTGTGAACGATGTGGGTCAGATATCGCTGCGCGCGCTGGAAAAGAACAATAAGAAAAAGAAGAAGAAAAGCGGAAGTGGCGGCAAAGGTCCTCAAGGTGCCGAAAATGCCGGTGGCCAGAACAAGCCGCAACAAGGTGCAAGGCAGGGAGGCAATCAGCCGCAAGGCCAGGGCGGCGGCAGCAAGCAGCAGAACAACCGCAACCAGCCGAAGCCACAAAGGCCGCAGCAACCGCGCGAAGGTGGCGAGCAGAAACCACAACAACAGGGTGGTGGTCAGCGCCCGCAACAGCAGCCCAAAGAAGGTAATGCGCAGAAGCAGCAACCGCGCGAGGGTGGCGGGCAGCAGCAACAGCAGCGCCCTAAACAGCAGCAGCAACCACGTGAAGGTGGCCAGCAGCCAAAACAACAACAACCCCGCCCCGAAGGTGGACAGCCAAGGCCGGAAGGTGGCAATCAGCCACGCCCGCCGCGTGGCGAAGGTGGTAACCAGCAGGGGGGCAACCGCAACAATGGTCCGCGCCCGCCAAGGCCACAAGGCCCGCGCGAGGACAGGAAGCCACAGCCACCTAAAGAGGGTGGTGGTGCACCGGCAGAGGGGTCATAACACAAACGTCATAAAACGAAAGAAGGATACGGTTCACGTATCCTTCTCTCTTTATTGTCTTAATGGCCTGAATTAATCTTGCGGCTGACTGCTGCGTTTTTGACGGGTCAGTTCGTTGATGATCTTGCCGTTGTTGTTCTTGTATTCGAGTTCGTTTGGAGTGCCTGCTGCCAGCTCTATAGATTTGCGGGCTGCTGCCAGCGCCTCATCCACATTGCCCAGACGCTTCTCGATGCGTGCCTTCAGGTACCACATGTAGAACGCCTTGGGGTTGGCCTCCAGCGCCTTGTTCACATACTTGCTGGCCAGATCGGTTTTCTGGTTGGTCTCGTAGTAGTAGCTTGCCGCCTGGAAGTAAGGTATCTGCGGATTGTTGATAGCCTTGTCGATGTTCTGTTCAACCGTAGTGCTGTTGTCGGCAACCACCGGTATCACGATCCTGGTGCGCTCCCATTCCATCTCAATCTTGCACGACTTGAATGTGATGTCGGTAACATTGATAGTGAATGTCTGGGTCTCTTCGGCCAGTGTGCGTGGTGTTACTTTGAAGCGAGCCACATCATACTCGCGTGGGTAGCCGTCGGCAGTCCATGTACCGGTGCCGGTGCTGATGATGATCTCCCACTTGTCTTTGTTGGGAATGGTGTAGAGTGCGTATTCGCCTGCTTTTACACGCTGGCCGGCCACTTCCACATCTTCACCAAACTTGATCTTGGTAGGAGCATTGGCACCTGTGCGCCATACATGTCCGTAAGGAATGATGTCGCCCATTATCTTGCGGCCGCGCATAGACGGACGGCTGTAAGAGATCTCGATGTTGGAGATAGAGAAGTCTTGCACCAGCTTCGTGTTGGGGCTGAGTGCCGGAAGTTTGAGTGGTGATTGCGCTATACCATTGCCGGCCAAAGACGCCAGCAGCACTATTGAAAGGACTATCCTCTTCATAGGTAGATTATTTTATGAAGCTGCAAAATACGAAAGTTAGTGTTCAGTAGTTTGCGCGATGGTGCAATGGAAAAATGTGCAACAGATAAAGTGGCAACAGCGTGACAAAGTAAGGTGCGGCATGAGGGACAAGCGGGCAAAAAAAATCCCGATATGCCGGGCATATCGGGAAAGGACTGTGCTTACTAACCCATCGTTAGTGACACAAATGTCAGGAAAAAGTTTCGGATTTCGAAACAGTTGTTGTGTTAATTTAATATGATGCTGCGGGAGAAGTGGTAATCAGAAAGAGTGTATTTGAGGTGAGAAAAGTTTAATATGAATAGGGGGTAGTATAGCTGGTGACTGAGCAAGGTGTTTAATTGTTTTAAAAGTGCATGTAGCAGGCGTTGGTATTATGTTTCGGGTAATTTATTATATTTGTAAGAGCGGTAAATTGATTTCCGGGTCCCCTGACCGGGCGTGGGAGTAGTTTGCCGCGATTGTTAACGCAGTGTGCCGAGGAAAGCGCGCATTGCACTCATAGATCCGGAAATGTACAAGAGGCTGGTCTCTGTGTTGTTACTTCTTTGCCTTATAGCCGTTGCGGCACGCGCCGCTGTGTCTGTAACAGCCGCTACCGGAGGGACAAACATCTGCAGCAACAAAGCCGTTACGGGCAGCGCACCGGCATTCACCACGCTTGGGGCCATACAGATAACCGAGGGGGCGGTGGCTGATTTCAGTATCGGCACATCGGTGATCGTGCTGAACGCACCGACGGGCTGGCAGTTCAATACTACACTGCCGACGATAACGTATATAACGGGTTCCAACATAACAGGCGTTTCAGGGTCTATCACGGGAACATCGCTGACAATAAATGTGACGGTTGTGAATAATAACGGTGCCGACCAGGTGACGATAACCGGTTTGCAGGTACAACCGACCACCACATCGGCATCGGCAGGAGCCATAAGGGCATCGGTGGCAACGGGCGTGGCAGGTATCACCACCGGGGCCAGTGGCACCAACTTCGGGTCGCTGTCTATTACGTCGCCCGTTACGGCAAGTGTGTCGTTGGCGGCGAGTCCGTCGGGTTCTTTCTGTCCGGGTACCAATGTTACGTTCACGCCCACTGCTACTAATGGCGGCACGCCCACCTTTACGTGGGTGCTGAACGGGACGGATGTATATATAGGCGCAAGTTATTCAAACAACAGCCTGGCATCGGGCAATACTGTGTCTTGCAGGATGCTGAGTAGTGTGGGGTGTCTGGTGGCTAATCCGGTGTACTCTAATACGATCACGGCATCGGTGTTAACAGCACCGGCGGCGATAACGGGTACGAACTCGGTGTGCCCCACCACCACAACCACCTTGTCGACGACATCGACAGGAGGAGCATGGAGCAGTTCTAATACGGCCGTTGGTACTGTAAGTACAAGTGGTGTGGTGACGGGCGTGGCCGCAGGGACCGCCAATATCTCCTATACAGCGGGAGGGTGTGCCGCGATTAGGACGATCTATGTGAACAACCCACCGTTTGCGCCGGTGCTCACACCAACGGTGAGTACGATCTGCAACAATACCAGTGTGGCACTGACAGCAACAGGTACTCCGGCATCTTCTACTATCCTGAATCAGAACTTTAATTCCGGACTGGGTACGTGGACAGTGGATACGATAGGTAGTATCAATATACTGCCGGGGTCGGAATGGAAGGCTTGTGCCGACAGTTACCTGAATGAGCAGGGATGGTACCGGAGTCCTGATAGCAGTACGTTCGTAATGGCCAATGCGGATACATCGGGGTCTTCGTCAACGCTGTCGACCCGATTGATATCGCCTGTATTCTCTCTGGCAGCTTATTCAGCGGCGACACTGTCGTTTCAGCATGCATATGACTACTGGCCGACCGGAGATGTGAATGTGAACGTAGATATCTCGACTAACGGTGGCACCACGTGGACTGCATTGAACAACTTTGTGGGTGCCACGATAGGTTCGAAGATGTCGTTTGTTACGCAGACGTTCTCGCTGAACTCCTTCCTGGGGTCATCGAATGTGAAACTGCGGTTTTACTATAAGTCGACGTTCGGGTATTACTGGGCGATTGATAACGTAGTTATTACCGGAGTTCCTGCGGTGGTGACGCCCACGTGGTCGCCGGTGACAAATCTATTCACTAACTCTACACTGACCACGCCGTATACAGCGGGTACGCAGACCAATACGGTTTATGTATATCCCACAACGGTGTCCACGCCAACGACATTTGTGTATACGGCGACAGCCACGTTTGGTGCGTGCTCGGCGAGTGCCACTAGTACCGTAACAGTGAACCCTGAACCGGGTGCCACATCGGGCGGACTGAATGTGTGTGTGGGTACAAGCACCACACTTACCAATGCATCGGCAGGAGGGAGTTGGGTAAGTGCGAATCCATCGATCGTGACAGTTGGTTCTGCAACGGGTGTGGTAACGGGAGTTGCGGTGGGCACGGCCAGTATCAGCTATGTGGCGGGTAGTAGTTGTGCCACTGTGGTGGTAGTTACCGTCAATACAACGCCGGCGGCGATTACAGGAAATCTGAATGCGTGTCTCGGATACACGACCACCTTGGCCAGCGCTACCACAGGCGGCACATGGACCAGTAGTAATACGGCGACAGCTCCGGTTGCTTATACGACCGGAGTAGTAAGCGGTTCAATATTGGGCACGGCAACGATAACCTATTCGCTGGGCGGAAGCTGCACCACAACGGCGGTAGTGACTGTGCAACCACTGCCGGCTGCATCGACAGGGCCGGGTGTTGTGTGTGCAACCCAAACGATAACATTGACAAATAGTACAGGTGGCGGCACCTGGGCTTCAGGAAGCACTTCGATCGCGACCGTGGGTTCATCGAGTGGTATAGTTACCGGGGTGAGTGGGGGTGTTGCTCCGATCTCATTTATACGGACAACTACAGGTTGTTTTTCGATAAAGAACGTAACGGTGAATCCGTTGGGGCCGATAACAGGGTCATCGAATGCTTGCCTCGGCTATACGTTGGCATTGGGCAATAGTGCAACGGGCGGAACGTGGACAAGCAGCACACCAACTGTTGCCACAGTAAATACAACCACAGGCGAGTTAACACCTGTTACAGTAGGTACAACAACTGTTACTTACACATTGGGCACAGGTTGTACGACAACGAAGATCATTACCGTGAACACATTGCCTGCTGATATTTCCGGGCCATCGGCTGTATGTGTGGGTGGCAATATTACACTTAGCTGCCCAACGGCGGGTGGCTTCTGGTCCAGCAGTAATGCTTCGTTAGCCGGAGTGGGGGCAAGTTCGGGTGTTGTGACGGGCGTGGGTGCCGGTACTTGTGTGATCACCTATACTGCTGCAACCGGTTGCTTCAAGACCGCGACGGTGACAGTAAATCCGCCTCCTGCAGCTATCACGGGATCTGCATTAGTTTGCTCGGGTTCTACTACATTGCTCAGTAATGCAACAGCCGGTGGTACATGGTCGAGTTCGGCTACATCTGTGGCAGGTGTGGCGGGCGGTACTGTGACAGGTGGCACTGCCGGAACAGCGACTATCTTTTATACGTTGCCAACGACCTGTTTCTCATCTCGCGTAGTTACGGTGAACCCGCTGCCTGATGCGATAACCGGAGCATTGGCGGGTTGCCAGGGAGCCACCGGGACATTGAGCAGTGCGCCGGCGGGTGGCACGTGGTCAAGTAGTAATACATCGATCGCTGCGATAGGGTCATCGTCGGGTGTCGTTACTGGTGGTGCAGCAGGAACAGCGGTCATTACCTATACGTTGCCGACGGGTTGTTTCACTACAGCTGTGGCGACGATCAATACCATACCGGCATCCATAACAGGTAGTACGAGTGTATGTACCGGATCGACAATTGTGGTAGCTACGTCTTCAATGGGAGGCACGTGGAGCAGTAGTAATACCGCGCTGGCTACTGTGTCGGGTTCGGGAGATGTTACAGGTGTTGCGCCGGGTAATCCGGTGATCAGCTATATGCTGCCAACGGGTTGCTATGCCATAAAGTTGCTTACTGTAAACCAGACTCCGGCGGCTATTACCGGCTCTTCGGGCGTGTGTTTAGGGGCTTCCACCACTCTTTCAAATGCTACGGCAGGTGGTGCGTGGAGCAGCAGCAATCCGTCTGTAGCAACAGTGAGCGGCGGTGTGGTCAACGGACTTTTGACTGGTACAGTTTCGATATCTTATATTATGTCCAGCGGTTGTTATGCTGCAATGACAGTTACTGTGCAACCGTTGCCGGCTTCTATTTCCGGCAATCTGAATGTTTGTCTCGGATCTACGTCTGCACTTGCTAATGCAACACCAGGCGGAACGTGGAGCAGCAGTTCCACTTCTGTTGCAACGATAGGTTCAACGAGTGGTATTTTGAGTGGGATAGGGCTTGGCATGTCTACGGTAAGTTATGTACTTCCTACCGGTTGTTACGCTACGGCGATAGCGGTTGTGAATCCGCTGCCTACCGCGGTGACGGGTCCTTCGAATGTTTGTGAGGGTGGTATAATGGCGTTAGCCAATGCAACTACAGGTGGCACATGGTCGGCGGCGGATATGGGAATTGCGATAGTGGGGAGTGCAACAGGAATCGTATCGGGCATCAGTGCAGGAACTACAACGATCAGTTATATCCTGCCTACAGGATGTCCGGCCACGAAGGTGATAACGGTGAATCCTATACCGGGTGCGATCGCCGGTCCTAACAATATCTGTCAGGCGTCAACGGCAACATTGTCGTCACCGGGATGGAGTGGCGGTACCTGGACGAGCAGCACTGTTGCGGTGGCCACAATAGGTTCTTCGAGTGGGTCGGTTTATGGTGTTGCAGGTGGTGGGGCAGTCATTACCTATACGCTTCCAACGGGTTGCTACACAACAATGGCGCTGAATGTGACGAGTCTTCCTTCGGCTATTGCGGGACCTTCTAGTGTGTGCGCCGGTTACACAATTCTGCTTACTGATATTACGACCGGTGGTAGCTGGGTTTCGGGTAGTCCTTCTGTGGCTACCGTTAGTTCTTTGGGTGTGGTGACAGGAGTAGGTGCGGGAACTGCCACCATTTCTTACGTCTTGCCGCTTGGCTGTTTTGCAAGCAAAGTTGTTACCGTGAATCCTGTTCCGGCTCCCATTACCGGACCGACAACTGTTTGTCTTGCGGCTCCTGTGACTTACTCAACCACCACTACGGGTGGTACATGGAGCAGTAGTAACACGACAATGTTATCGATAGGGGCGGCAACCGGTGTTGCGTCGGGTTTTGTGTATGGAACAGCGATAGTTAGTTACTCACTATCCACAGGTTGCTTTGACACTACTGTTGTGAATATTGTACTTACTCCATCAGCGATCGTAGGCAATGGTTCGGTTTGTGTGGGACGGACTACCGGCTACTCAAATATTGTGGGTGGCGGAGTTTGGCTGAGTAGCAATACTGCGGTGGCAACGGTGAATAGTGGCGGTGTTGTGTCGGGTATATCGGCGGGTTCTGCAACCATTACTTATCTGCTTTCGACAGGTTGTTTCGTGACAAAGAACATTGTAGTCAATCCGCTGCCTGTTGGAATCTCGGGTCCGCCTGCTATCTGTCAGGGCCTGAGCGGAACGATGGTAAGTTCGCCGTCAGGTGGAAACTGGAGCAGCAGCAATAGCTTCGTAGGAGCTATTAATCCATCTTCAGGTCTTGTCAATGGTATTGCTGCGGGTACAACAAATATCACCTACACTCTGCCAACAGGGTGTCTTACTACTACAGTTCTTACCGTGCATGCGCTTCCCGGGGCACTCACCGGCTCGGGAAATGTTTGCCTTGGCAGCACTTCTGTATTATCTACTACTACCGGTGGCGGTACTTGGAGTAGCAGCAACCCATCGGTAGGTGCAGTAGATGGCGGAGGGTTGGTGTCGGGGTTGACGCTTGGAACGACCACCATTACCTATACCATAGGTATTGGTTGCAGTATCACGAGGACACTGACGGTTGTGCCCCTGCCGCCCGCAATTACGGGTACTTCATCCACATGTGTGGGTGTGCCGGTTACGTTGAGTAATGCTACAACCGGCGGAAGCTGGAGCAGCACAACATCTCCAGGCGTTGCGGTGGTGAATGCCACAACCGGATTGGTTACTCCTTTATCAGCGGGTACGGCGGTTATAACTTATACACTGCCAACAGGGTGCTTCAGTACATTGCCAATGACTGTTGTGACGGTGGCTCCGATAACCGGAAACGCGGCATTGTGTATCGGGGCGGTGTCAGTTTTGAGTAATAGTGTGTCGGGTGGAACGTGGAGTAGCAGCAATACGGCAGTTGCCGGTATAGGCGCTTCGTCTGGTATGGCGGTCGGTTACAACTCCGGTACCTCAATGATTACTTATGTGATGCCGGGTGGTTGTGTAGCAACGAGAATAGTGACAGTGAGTCCTGCCCCGGCGGCAATTACCGGTACGGCGTCAGTATGTCCTACATTTAATACAACGCTCTCAAATATCACTCCCGGTGGCGTGTGGACAAGCGGCAATACCTCGACAGCAACAGTAAATGCCACAACCGGTGTGGTGACGGGTATTGCCCCGGGCATTGCCACCATCAGTTATGGTACTTCGTCGGGATGTGCAGTGACCAGGATAGTTACCGTGCAGACTTTGCCGGCAGCTATCTCAGGCAGCTCTACTTTATGTGTTGGTTCTTCTGTTTCTCTCTCGTCTGCGGTTGCCGGCGGTGTCTGGACCAGTTCGGTGCCAGGGGTTGCCGGTGTCTCAGCGAGTTCAGGTGTAGTGACCGGTATTGCGACCGGTACTGCAGTTATAACGTACACGCCACCCACGGGCTGCGCGGCCACCGCGGGTATGACGGTGAACGGTATGCCTGCGGGTATCACGGGCGGTTTGTCGGTCTGTAATGGAAGTTCTACTGCGTTGAGTAATGCAGTTTCCGGTGGTTCCTGGAGCAGTACCAATGCCTCGGTAGCCACGATAGACGGAACGGGCGTGGTATCCAGCGTATCTCCCGGAACGACAGTTATATCATATACTTCAGGTATCGGTTGTGCGGCGACCGCAATTGTTACTGTAAATGTGATGCCAGGTGCGGTGACCGGAGTGGCCAGCGCCTGTGTAGGATTTACAACAAATCTGTCTTGCACGCCTGCCGGTGGTACCTGGGTGTCTTCTTCTCCGACAGTTGCTGCTGTGGGAAGTAGCAGCGGCATAGTGACAGGTGCAGGTGCGGGTACTGCAGTTATTTCGTATTCCTTCTCTTCCGGATGCAATTCGCAGATCGTTGTCACGGTGAGTCCGAGCGCTTCAGTAGTACTTGGTCCGTCGACGGTTTGTGAGGGTAGTCAAATCATGTTTTCTGATCCTTTTATGAGTGGTGGTACCTGGAGCAGCAGTGCGCCCGGTGTAGCCACGGTTGATGCCACTACAGGCGTGGTGACAGGCGTGGCTGCCGGATCGGTGGGTATCACTTATACAATTGGTGCCGGATGCCTGACCACGAAGGTTGTAACGGTATATCCGTTGCCGTCGATCATCACCGGTATTCCCCGTGCGTGTATCGGGATGACGACTGCGCTTGGTGCAACGCCATTGGGTGGGGTATGGTCTTCATCCTTACCTGCAGTGGGAAGTATTGATGCAGGAAGCGGTGTGCTTTACGGAGTGACGCCGGGCGTTGTTTCGGTGTCTTATACACTGCCTACAGGTTGTTTACGCAGCCGTAGTGTTACGGTCAATCCGACTCCGGGTGCGATTACCGGCGCTACAGATGTGTGTGCCGGTTCTACAATTACATTGGGGAACATTATTCCGGGTGGCGAATGGGTTTCGTCGAATACGTCCGTTGCAACAGTTGGTTCTTCTTCCGGTATTGTTACCGGATTAAATGCGGGTACTACTGAGGTGTCGTATATTCTGGGTGCTGGATGTGCCGCTACGACAATTGTGAGTGTACACGCGCTGCCTACTTCTATATCAGGGCCGTTGTCGATATGCGCAGGTAATACAGCAGCATTGTCTTCCTCTCCAACCGGTGGTGTGTGGTCGGGTGGCGACATAGCGGTAGCAACCATAGGTAGTGCATCTGGTGGCGTCACTTCTGTGGGTGCGGGCACCACGTCCGTAACTTACACAATAGGAATCGGATGTGCGGTTTCGGCAACCTTGACGGTACAACCCACGGCACCCAACACGGGTATTGATAATACATGTGTCGGTTTTAGCACGACACTTAATAATTCCGTTCCCGGCGGGACCTGGACTTCAAGCAATTTCGCTGTAGCCACAGTATTCCCCGGTTCAGGGGTAGTGTCGGGAGCGGCACCCGGTACCGTTGTGATCACCTATACTTTGCCGACTGGTTGCATGTCTATGACGCTTGTAACAGTGTCGGCTGTTGAGCCTGTAATAGGAAGTAACAGCGTATGCGTAGGGCAATCTATCAATCTTACCAACGCACAGGTCGGCGGAACCTGGGCAAGTGGCAATGTGTTGGTAGCCGGTGTTGGATCGCTAAGCGGAGTGGTAACCGGATTGGCAGCAGGTGCAGCGATGATATCTTACAGGTATGGTGGAGGCTGCGTGGCAACGAAGCTTGTGACAGTTTATCCACTGTCTCCTGTGACAGGGCCATCAAGTGTATGCGCAGGACAAACAATATCGCTGGCGGATGCTACTCCGGGTGGTACATGGAGCAGTGATGCGACAGGAGTAGCTACCGTAGACGCATCAGGAATCGTTTCGGGGCTGTCGGCAGGCACCGCCACAATAAGCTATCAGTTGGCGACCGGTTGCGTTGCAACAAAGGTCGTAACTGTGCAGCCTTTGGCACCGATAACAGGACCGACAGATATATGTGTGGGTATAGTATCGTCATTTGGAAATATAGTGTCGGGTGGTGTGTGGAGCAGCAGTAATTCGGCGGTTGCAGCATCCGCAATTTCTACGGGAAGTGTTACCGGGATCAGCGCAGGTAATGTGACCATCAGTTATGTTCTTTCATCAGGGTGTTATTCGGTGAAGACTGTGACAGTTAACCCGCAGCCCGCTGTGATCACAGGTGTTACTAATGTTTGCTTGTCCGGCACTTCCATTTTGAGTTGCACAACATCGGGAGGTACATGGAGCAGTAGTAATATACTCGTTGCAAGTATCGGGTCTTCGTCCGGTTTAGTAAATGCGATGAGTGTGGGCACTGCGGTAATGAGTTACACGCTTGCTACAGGATGCTATAGATTGGCGACCGTCACTGTTAATCCGTTGCCGTCAGCTATAACCGGTTCAATGCATGTTTGTGAAGGAAGTTACGGGCTGCTGACCAATTCTCTGTCGGGAGGTACGTGGAGTGTTTCCACTCCTTCAGTTGCTGTTGTCGATGCTGTATCGGGGGCTGTGCTTGGTATGTCTCTCGGAACAACCAATGTTACATACACACTCCCTACGAGTTGTTCGGTTACGGGTGTGTTGACCGTTGATCCGATTCCACCTGTGGTGACCGGTGCTGCAAATATATGTGTTGGTGCCACGGAAGTATATTCGAACACCGCTGGTGGCGGATCGTGGAGTGGCAGTAGTCTGCTGTCGGTGGGTGTGACAACAGGCGCGGTCACCGGTGTGAGCGCGGGTGTGGCTACACTTACTTATACCATGCCGACCGGTTGCGCCCGTGTTGCCACTGTAAATGTTCTTCCGCTTCCATCGCCAATATCGGGTAGTGCCAATGTTTGCGCGGGCTCGTCAGTTATTTTGTCAAGTGTTACTGCAGGAGGTACCTGGAGTACCAGCAATGCAGGTGTGGTTTCCGTGGATGCTACAGGCGTGATTACCGGAGTTTCTTCAGGTGTTGCGAATATTACGTACACCTCGGCAAACGGGTGTTTTGTTTCGAAATCTGTTACGGTCGATCCGTTGCCAGGTGTTATTGCCGGTCCGAGTACTGTTTGTCAGGGAGAGAGTGTGACCCTGTCATCATCGCCTGCAGGTGGTGTGTGGAGCAGCAGCGCAGTTGCTTTTGCGACAGTATCTGCTGCCGGGGGAGTAACCGGAGTGGGCGCAGGAACAGTAATTGTTACCTACATGCTACCAACAGGGTGCTTCCGTACATTCCCTGTGACGGTTAATCCGTTGCCATCTGTGATCACCGGAGGGGCAGTAGTGTGTACGGGCCAGATACTTTCGCTTTCAAACAGTACTTCGGGTGGTGTGTGGTCAAGTGATAATACCAGCGTGGCAACAGTTGGTGCCGGCACGGGAGATGTGATAGGTGTTACTGCAGGATCAGCAACAATCAGCTATTCGTTGTCTACCGGTTGTGTGCGGTCTGTTGTTGTAACGGTCAATCCGTCGCCGTTGCCGGTGACAGGGCCATCGCAGGTATGTGCCGGACAGACTATTACTCTTGCCGATGCGACACCCGGTGGAGCATGGAGTTCGGGAACGACCACTGTTGCCGGCATTTCTTCCGCCGGCGTATTGTCGGGTGTAGCTGCCGGGACGAGTGTTGTGTCTTATACACTTGCCAACGGATGCAGGGCGATGGCGATCGTTACCGTTAATCCCGTTCCGCCGTCAATCACAGGTAGCACCAATCTTTGTCCGTCTACTTCTGTGACATTAAGCAATACGATGACTGGAGGAACGTGGAGTAGTACCTATACGTCAGTAGTATCCGTGGATGCTGCAACGGGAGTAGTGTCGGGTCTTGCGTCGGGAATGGCCGTTGTTACCTACACGATGCCTACCGGCTGTAAGACAACAATAGTTTTGTTTGTTGATGCACCACCTGCGCCTATTACCGGAGTGGCTTCGGCATGTCAGGGTGGCAGTAGTTTGTTGTCGGATGTTACCCCGTCGGGTTTCTGGTCTTCGTCAAATCCATCGGTTGCGAGTGTTGGTTTTTCTTCCGGTAGTGTTGTTGCCGGTGCGGCCGGAACGGCGGTGATCAGTTATACCTTGCCAACGGGATGTTTTGCGACACGTATATTCACCA
The DNA here is from genome assembly GCA_964652995.1 of uncultured Flavipsychrobacter sp. Lineage (GTDB taxonomy): Bacteria > Bacteroidota > Bacteroidia > Chitinophagales > Chitinophagaceae > Nemorincola. The sequence goes on from CAZZCR010000002.1 coordinate 42,965, forward strand.
CTAATGCTGTTCCGCCGGCTATAACCGGCCCGTCAATTGCGTGCGTAAGTAATAATACGGTACTATCCAATACTATGGCAGGAGGCGTATGGAGTAGCGGTAACCTATCTGTTGCAACCATAGGTAGTAGTACAGGTGTGGTTACCGGAGTGTCATTGGGTTCGGTTGTAATGTCTTATACCATGCCGTCGGGTTGTGGTACATCGGCAGTTATAACTGTTTATGCGCCACCTGCGGCTATAACGGGTGGTACTCATATCTGTCAGGGGGCGACCACAGTACTCAGTTCGTCGACAAGCGGCGGCACGTGGACCTCCTCAACTCCTTCTATTGCAACGGTTACCGGATCGGGCGCCGTTAACGGTGTTGGTTCAGGTGCTGTAACAATATCTTATACACTGTTCACCGGTTGTTACTCTGTAGCAGTAGTTACAGTAGATCCCTTATTGCCAACAACCGGCAGCAATGTTGTTTGTGCCGGCGATACAGTGGTATTTGCCAACGCAGTGCCGGGAGGTGTATGGTCGAGCAGTACTATAGGTGTTGCTACTGTAGATCCGTTTGGGGCTGTGTATGGTGTGGCGCCCGGTGTGGCTATTATATCTTACAACCTGCCATCGGGTTGCCTGGCTACAAAATCAATTACCGTGAATCAGTTGCCTGCAACCCATCTTGTTACCGGTGGTGGTGCCTTCTGCATCGGCGGTTCGGGTGTGGCGGTGTGGCTCAATGGTTCTGTTTCCGGGTTTAGTTACACATTGGTCAATGGAGTGACGCCGGTTGTGACTTTGTCGGGTACGGGAGCGCCGCTGAATTTCGGGTTACAATCGCTAGGGGGCACTTATGGTGTTCTTGCAGTCAATACTTCTACCGGCTGTTCGCGATCGATGCTATCTACTGTAGTAGTTACACCCGTGGCGTATGCACCGGCAGGCGTATCAATAGTGTCGTCTTTTGGTGATACCGTGTGTAATGGAACATCTGTGACGTTTATGCCGATTCCTTACCTGGGTGGTAGTGCGCCGGTGTATCAGTGGAGTGTGAACGGTTCGGTTGTAGGCGGGTCGACTTCGATGACCTACACCCCGGCTAATGGAGATACCATATCCTGCCGGATGACTAGTAGTGCGGGGTGTGCCGTGCCTAATGTAGCGACGGCGGGTCTAAGAATGACGGCATTGCCGGTGGTGGTGCCTGCTGTGGTTACCTCTGTTACGCCCAATGATTCGGTGTGTGTGGGTAGGTTGGTTACTTTTTCTGCAACACCTGTCAATGGCGGAACATCGCCGGTATTTATATGGAAGCGCAATGGAGTGGAGGTTGGTACAGGTCCGGGTTATACCTACACCCCAACCGATGGTGATATTGTGTATTGCAGAATGGCAGCAAATTCGCGCTGCCGAACTACGGACACGGCGAATGGCATTGCTATACCGATGACCGTGCTGCCATACGACATTCCGACTGTTACTATAAATGCAACACCGGGTCTGGTGATTATTGGTGGACAGGAAGTGACGTTCAGTGCGACAGTATCGAATGGAGGGACCTCTCCGTCATATCAATGGAAGGTAAATGGAGGTGCTGTTGCGGGGGCGACAAACGCTACCTATGTTTCCTCTACATTATCTAACGGAGATACGGTAAGCTGTACGGTGGTGAGTGCCGGCCTGTGCGGCGGGATAGCGGCAAGTGACAAGGTGGTAATTACAGTGAATCAGGTGGGGGTTTCGGACCCCGGAATGGGCAATGGTTCTATTCGCCTTAATCCGAACCCGAATGATGGCAGTTTTGTGCTTTCCGGCACGTTGGCAGGTGTAGGTGAGACATCGCTAACCATAACAAATGTGATTGGTCAGGAAGTATGGTCAGAGCAATGGTATGCAAAACAGCCCGGTTTGAATAGGCGGATAAATGCCGGTAGGGAGCTTGTAAATGGAATGTACCTGCTTACTTTGACGCAAAACGGGACGAGTCATATTGTTCATTTTGTTATTGCGAAGTAGTGCTATTTGATGAAATTCTTATTCACAGGGGTGTGGATTGCGGTGATTTTGTTTAAAATACTTTAGAGTTACAATATAAAATTCGGTAATTTTGCCGCAGTTTTACACTATCTATATCGTTATTTAATTATATGTCAGGCCAACTTAAAGAAGTCCGCAATAGAATAAAATCGGTAACGTCAACACAGCAGATCACCAAGGCGATGAAAATGGTGAGTGCAGCGAAGTTGCGTCGCGCGCAGGATGCGATCCTGCAAATGCGTCCTTACTCAAAGAAATTGCAGGAAATGCTCAGCAATATCGTTAGCTCTTCTTCTAGTGAAGTGAGCCTGCCGCTAGCAGAGGAACGTCCGGCTGAGAGGATCCTGTTTATCGCTATCACGAGCGACAGGGGACTTTGTGGCGCGTATAATGCAAACGTGATAAAGATGACGCGTTCTATCATAAAAGAAAAGTACGCTGCCCAATATGAAAAAGGTAACGTTACCATTCTGCCAATAGGAAAGAAAGGATACGAGTATTTTTCGCGCAATGGTTTCCGTCTGATCGACGCGTACTGGGAGATTTTCTCTGATCTTTCTTTCGATAATGTGCGCCGTGCAGCAGTTCACGCGCAGCAGGCATTCCTCAATAAAGAGTATGATCGTGTAGAGATCGTTTACAGTCAGTTCAAGAATGCTGCTACTCAGAACTTCATTTCTGAGCAATACTTGCCGATACCAAAAAGTGAGAAAAAAGCGGGCAGTACTATGAACTCTGATTTCATATTTGAACCTTCAAGAGAAGTGCTTTTGCTGGAACTTATGCCAAAGATCCTGAACACTCAGGTGTACAAGGCTGTATTGGATGCAAACGCTTCGGAGCATGGTGCACGTATGACCGCAATGGACAAGGCAAGCGAGAATGCGAACGAATTGCTGAAGTCGCTGAAGATCAGTTACAACCGTGCACGTCAGGCGGCGATCACAACAGAACTTACAGAGATCGTGAGTGGCGCTGCTGCACTGCAGGGTTAATTGACGAATTTTAAATAAACTGAACATCCTCGCGGCAACCGTGAGGATGTTTTCTTATTTTTATGAAAATCTTTTTTATGAAATTGAGGATACTTGTTACCGCGTTTTGTGCTCTGGCCGGATTGACGGTTCACGGACAGCAGGTAAAGGTGAGGCAGTTCAAGGCACCCCTTGCGGGAACGGCAGCATTGAAAGATGCAGACGATAAATATTCAGCAGCAGTACATTCTATTGAGGCGCCCGATGTAGAACATGATTTCGACAAGAAAATGCTGCGCGACATCAAGCTTGAGGTGGAGCGCCAATACCCGAGAAAAAGCAGCAACCTGCAATCGAAGAAAACGTCGTCGGTGCCCGGACCCGCGATGACGAAGGGGTTTATTGCAGATTCATTGTCAGGAATTCCGCCCGATAATTATTGTGCGGTGAGCAATGGTGATAAGGCCATTTCTGTGATGAATTCCTACATATCGGTACATGATGCCAATACAGGTGATTATCTTTCAAGAAAGGCACTTATATCTTACAGTTCAGCAGTGGGGCTTAATAATACCGGAAGCTTTACGGTTCATTACCGCTTCGATCCGAAGGTGATCTACGATCCGGGTACGGACAGGTTCATATCTGTGATGCTGAACAGTACCAATTCGGTGAACTGGATAGTGCTGGGTTTTTCTAAAACGAACGACCCCACCGGGGATTGGAATTTTTATAAGTTCTACGGCGACTATCTGAACGATACTACCTGGTTTGACTATCCTGCTATTACAATCACCAAGGATGAGTTCTACCTTACCGGAAACAAGATCCGTTACAGCACGAGCTGGCAGGCCGGTTTCAAGCAGACCGTTATTTATCAGGTGAAGAAAGCAGGTGGTTATGCAGGCGATACGTCGCTTACCTACCGTATATGGGAAGATGTTGCCTACAACGGTCGCAACATCAGGTGCCTGCATCCGGTGAAGCCGGGTTCGGGAATAGGTGGACCGGAGCAGTATTTCCTTTCTGACAGGAATTTCGATATGTCGAATGACTCTATTTTCCTGGTGCGTATAAACGGAGACATGGGACCCGGTGATACGACACTGACAGTAACGCCTATAATTTCGAATTTGCCGTATGGTGTGCCGCCCAATGCATTGCAGCCGGACACCAACAAGACACTTGCGACAAATGACGGCAGGGTGTTAGGTGCATACATTAAAGACGATGAGATCCAGTTTGTAAGCGTGAGCTCAAGCGCACTGAATGGCAATGCAGCTATTTATCATGGTGTGATCAGTAATGTGCATAGCGCGCCGGTAGTGCATGCAAAATTGATAACAAACGATACGCTTGACTTTGGTTATCCCAATATTTCGTGGACTGGGTCGTCGAGTGGCAGTAATCAGTCGATCATTTCTTATGAGTTTTCCGGTCGTAAGACATTCCCGGGGTACGGTGCTGTGTTCTTTGACGGGAACGATTATTCGGACATGCTTATCATCAAGTCGGGCGAGAAGAGTATCAGTATCCTTTCAGGGAAGGAGCAACGCTGGGGCGACTATAGCGGTTCTCAACCAGATTGGGATCAACCGGGCGCGGTCTGGGTAGAGGGAATATTCGGTCGTAAAGATGCGAGGTATGGCAACTACATGGCAAGGCTCACTTCGCCATATTATGTATCGTCTGCAGTAGAAGAGGTTGCGCAGGTTACACCGTCAAAAGTGTTTCCGGCGCCGGCTACCGAATTTGTGAATTTCGAGTTTTCTGTTGTCACTGCACAGGGCTTCAGCTTTGTGATATATGATATGTCAGGTAGGGTAGTGGATAAGGTGATGGATGCCCCATGCAAGAAGGGCCGTAACCTGATCACCTTCAACATTGCACCGCTTCCGGCAGGCAATTATTTTTTGAAGGCGATAGGGGCCAATGGTGAAATTGTACCTGTGCAGCGGTTTGTGCGCCAGTAATTCTGAAAGGGCACATGCAGCTACTTTTTAACGTTAATCTCGCTTTCAGAGCCATACGCAACAATAAGTTGCGCTCATCGCTCACCATTGCCATTATTGGTCTCGGTATCATGGCATTGGTGGGTATCCTCACTGCAATTGAGGTCATGAAAGCGAGTGTGTATGAGAACTTCAGCAGCATGGGGGTGAATTCGTTCCAGATCACCAGCGATGTGTTGAAAAAGAAGAAACACCGTGGCGGAGGTATGAACGTGACGGTAGTGGAGGGTAAGAGTATTACCTATGAAGAAGCAAAGGCGTTTAAAGAGCGTTTTCATTTTCCGTCGTTGGTGGGCATATCGGTAAATGGCACCAGTGTGGCCACTGTGAGGTACCGCTCGTTGAAGACCAACCCTAATGTGCGCGTGAACGGTGTTGATGAATCGTATCTTTCTGTTACCGATACCAAGCTGGAGACAGGAAGAAATTTTTCGGTATCGGAGGTGCAGGGTGGTGGTGCAGTGTGTTTGCTTGGTAACGGCGTTGCTAAAAAGCTATTCAAGGGCAATGTCAACAAATGCATCAATGAAGTAGTGTCGGTTGGGGATGTGAAGGCAAGAGTTGTGGGTGTAATGGAGTCGAAAGGCGGGAGTATGATAATGGATGCCGATAATCTGGTGGTGATACCGCTGGCATCGGCACGAGCGTTGTTTGGTGGCGGGAGTTCTTATCTGATAAGTGTGAAGGTGCCAGATGTGAACATAAAGGATGTGGCGGCAGAAGAAGCAGAGGGTATGTTCAGGGTGATAAGGAAACAAGTGTTGGGTACAGAGAATAATTTCACGATCTCTCAGAACAATGATCTGGTGGAGGTGGTGATGGATAGTATTGTTTACATAAGGATAGCTGCCATTCTGATAGGTGTCATCACGTTGCTTGGTTCTGTGATAGGTCTAATGAATATTATGCTGGTATCTGTTGCGGAGAGGACCCGAGAGATAGGAATTAGTAAGGCACTTGGAGCACGGTCTTCAGCTATAAAAAGGCAATTTCTTACGGAGTCGGTGCTGATCAGTTTGCTGGGCGGTGCTGCAGGAATTGTTTCCGGCATGTTGCTGGGTAATGTAGTGGGTCTGTTTTTTAAAACAGCGTTCGTGGTTCCGTGGTTGTGGATGCTGATGGGTGTGTCTTTATGCGCCATTGTAGGCGTAATTTCAGGGATATATCCTGCTATCAAGGCGTCGAGACTTGATCCGATAGTGGCGTTACGCTACGAATAGTCTTTATACGTTGTATTCCGCTTTCAGTTTTGCAGTGACTGCGTTTATTACCCTGGTCATTTTGTCAATGATTCGCTCCATTTCTGAATTGCGTTGCTCGTTGGCTGCAAGTGTCTCCAGCGCAAACGACTCCTCACGAATGCTGTTTATAGACATGTTCATGAGTGCCGGACGGATGCGGTGAGCCAGATACTTCACGTTTTTCAGATCGCTGATCTCGTAAGCGTCACGAATTTTGGCCATGGTCTGCGGTACATCTGTCACAAAAAGAGATAGCATCTGGGTGACGAATTCGGCATTGTTTCCGCATTTCACCATCAGCTTTTTTACATCGTAGAGCGGTGCATCATCGTCATTAACTATTACCTCTTCCTTTTCTTCTTTAAACGCAGCCGGAGGTGGCGTGTCTTTTTCGGTCTTGTGCAGCCAATTGGCTATCACGGCTATCATCTTCTCCTCATTATAAGGTTTAGCGATGTAGTCGTTCATGCCCGCACTGATGTATTCTTCTCGCTTGCCTTTTAGTGCATTGGCCGTGAGTGCGATGATAGGTATTGACTTGTCGTGTTTCTCGCGGATGATCTGAGTGGCCCGCACACCGTCCATGACCGGCATCTGTACGTCCATGAGAACAATGTCAAATTCGTCGCGCTGGATCATTTCTATCGCAGTAAGGCCATTGTCGGCACTGGTAACAATGGCGCCATATTGCGTAAGGATTGTGTATGCCAATAGCCTGTTGAGCTCATTGTCTTCCACCAGAAGTACTTTCTTGTTGCCTATGTTGCTGGTGTCGGTCTTTACCGCGCGCTTTTTTTCGAAGATCTTGGCGGTGCCAATTTTCAGGTTGAAAGTGAGGGTGACAGTGGTGCCAAGGTTCTTTTCGCTTTCTATAGCAATAGTGCCGCCCATTAGCTCCATGAGCTGCTTGGTGATGCTCATGCCGAGGCCGGTACCACCGAATTTACGAACGAATGAATCGTCCTCCTGCGTGAATTTGTTGAATATAACAGCGAGGAATTCTTCGCTGATGCCTATGCCGGTATCTTCGATAGTGACAACCACTTGTTGCATGCCATCGGCTTTTTTGGCCATTTCGGCACCAACGCGTATGCGTCCTTGTTCTGTGAATTTGATAGCGTTGCTCAACATGTTCATCAGAACCTGGTTGATGCGGTATGGGTCGCCGATGAGAGAGTGCGAAATGTTCTCATCAACTTCACAAACAACTGAAAGTCCTTTTTCCTCGGCCTTTGGTGCAAGCATGTTGATAGCATGGCGCACCAGTTGATCCATGTCGAATGGAATATTCTCTATGTTTACTTTTCCTGCTTCTATTTTTGATATGTCCAGTACATCGTTGATGACCACCAGCAAGTTCTCTGATGCGGTGCGGATAGACGATAGATAGAATAGTTGTTGCTTGTTGAGGTTGCTCTTAGCCAGGAGTTTTCCCATTCCCATTATGGCATTAATAGGCGTGCGGATCTCATGGCTCATATTGGCAAGGAACGCTTCCTTGGCCTGTGATGACCTTTCGGCAGCCTGCATGGCATCGCGGAGGTCTTTTTCCATCTTTTTTTGACGGGTAATATCCAAATGGATACCTATTGATCCTTTTAAAGAGCCGTCGGGGTTGTGCAGCGGGGCCGTACTTACCAACCACCAGCGTGCCTCGCCTGATTTGGTATGGACCATGAACTCATAACGATTGGAAATGCCGTATCTGCTTTTCCATGACTGTTCATTTATGACACGGTCGGTAGCCGTCTCGGGGAATATTTCATCTGCTTTCTGGCCATATAGTTCATCGGTGTCGTAACCGCTCATGGTGCAGAATTGCTGGTTGGCGAAAATGATCCGTTCTTCGTCGTCCAGTTCCAGCATGCCCAGATTCATGTTTTCAATGATCTTGCGGTATTTCTCCTCACTCCTCTTGAGCGCTTCTTCTGCATAAAGACGGTCGGTGATATTCTGAGCAAAGCCAATAACGTATGGCTCACTATCGGGCTCGCTGAGCAGGTAGTTTTGATACAGCATGTGTATCTTTTCTCCTTTTCGGGAGAAAATTGTCAGGATGCCATCGGTAACACCGGTGTCAACGATCTTTTGCAGATATTCTTCCTGGAAATCTTTCTGCATTTTGGGATGCAGGAATTGGGAAACATTCTTGCCCAAAAGGTCGCTTTCGCTATACCCTAATAGTTTGCAGGCGGCCGGATTGATAGTTAGTATCTCTCCTTCCAAGGTATGGGTGCATATCCAGGCTAGACTGAAATTGAAAATTTCTTTATATCTTTTCTGGCTTTTTTGCGCCTGGTCTATTATTGCTTTGTTCCGTGTGACATTGGTGCTGTAGCCAACTACCATTTCTACCTCACCATCAGCATCGAGAACGGGGAACATTTTTCTCAGATGGTATTCGCCCGATCCATCTTTGACTGTCAGTCGTTCTTCCCATTCCACCGGCTGACGTGAGGAAAAGGCCCTTGCAAACATAATATGGCGGGTCTCGGCAATATTATATGGTTTGTTGGTGTAGCGGCAATAGTCTTCATCGTTCTTACCAATAAGCCACTCCCTCATCTCCGGGTTTCTTACGGCTTCGGGGTTGAGGAAGAGGTAGCGGTGGGCGGGGTCGAAGACAGCGATGTCGCCGGGAATATTGTTCAATATTTTCTCGTAGAAATCCTTTTGATTTTTCAGCTTACGGTTGGCCGTTGCTTTTTCTGTTATGTCGAGATATTTCCAGAAGTTCCCGGTGTATATATTATTATAGATAAGCGGTGCATAGTCAAAAGAAAACACCCTGCCGCTTACCAGTTCAATTTCATTGGCTACAGCATGTTCTTTTTCTTTAATAATACGCTTTGTGAGCGCTACATAACTATTGGCATCACGTAACATGGACATGTTTTTGCGTAACAGATTCACGGAATCGGTTCCTAACAGGTCGGCTGGTGGGGTGTCAATATTGAAGATCGCGCAAAAAGCACTGTTTACAAAGAGGATTTTGCGTTCCTCGTTCTCGATCAGGATCCCATCCTGGGATTGGCGGTAGAGTTGGGCCAGGCTTTCAACAAATGAATCAAATCCGGGCAGGGTGGGCGTGTTGATGTCTAATGAAGATTTTTCTTCATTTTTTTTGCTTTTGCGCGGAGTATCAATGACTGATGCAGAAACTATACGTTCTGTATTATCATTTCCCATTCCTTCGTTAGCCGAATTTTTCGCCATTGTCAATGTAAGGTTATTTCTTTTTCGTTCACCATTTTATAAATGGTGGACTTTCCAATTCCTAGTTTTTTGGCGACGGTGACTACGTTGTTATTGTATTTTTTCAGATATTGTTGAATGATGTCCCGTGTGTATTCTTTCATGGTTTTTTCAACGGATGAGAATTGCTCTTCAGCGGGTGCAACATTGGTGAAGAAAATGTCTCCGGCATCCAATGTATTGTTACTGCACATGACTGCCGCCAGGTCTATAATGGACTTCAGCTCCCTTACGTTTCCCGGATAGGGATATTTCATGAGCAGCTCTTTGGCTTGTGCAGTAATAGTAATAGGCTGCATTTTGTTGTTCTTGCAGAATTCGTCGAGGAAGTGACGAGCAAGCAAAAGAATGTCGTTGCCTCGTTCCCTCAATTGAGGCAGGTTAATGGGAAGGCCCATAATACGGTAGAAGAGATCCTCGCGAAAACGCCCGGCTCTTACCTCGTTTGGGAGGTTTTTGTGGGTGGCTACTATGAGCCTGACGTCGAGGTTCACTTTTTCTTGCCCTCCAACCCTGGTAAGTTCACGTTCCTGCAAAACGCGCAACAGTTTACTCTGGAGGCTGAGATCCAATTCGGCTATCTCGTCGAGAAAGATCGTACCCTTATTGGCTTCTTCAAATTTTCCGATCTTACGAGATTGCGCACCGGTGAATGCACCCTTTTCGTATCCAAACAGTTCGCTTTCAACGAGTTCGCGCGGGATTGCGGCCATATTGACCGCTACCAATGGCTTTTTCTTGCGGTCGGAGTTGTAGTGAATTGCTTTTGCAACCACTTCTTTTCCGGTACCGGTATCGCCGGTGATATATACGTTGATATTTGTATTTGCCGCTTTTTCCAATAATGAGAAGAGCCGCACCATCGGTTCACTATTTCCTATGATTGCTTTTCTGAAGTCGTATTTCTGACCTAATTCTTCCTTCAGCGTCTCGACTTCTTGTCTCAGAGACTGACGTTCTTTCGCGTTTTTGACCGCGTTAAGCAAGAGCTCTATCGTACTGTCGTCCTTCGTCAGGTACTCAGTGGCTCCTTTTTTTAGTAAGGTAAGTGCAGTGTTGACATCTTCCTGTCCGCTAATTACGACCACGGGCAGGTTACTATTGAAGTCTTTTATCGCTTTTAGAAGACCCACGCCGTCGATATCAGGTAAGGAATAGTCAATGCTTACAAGATCGGGTTTTTGGGACAGGTTCTTGATACATTCTTTGCCTGTGGTGAACAGTGTTACAATGTGATCCGGGTTCTGTGAAAGCTGATACTCAAGTATTTTTCCATACCATGGATCGTCTTCCACAACGAAAATCCTGAATTGTTGCATTATGTAGTTGGAAAAATTTTAATAAACATACGGAAATATTGGCAACAATTTCAATCGGGACGCTTTCATTAACATATAGATTGCATTTATAGTCCTGTCATTTTTGTCTTTTTGAAAAATATCTTCCCAAAATGGGATAATATTATTTAAGTAATTGTACTGTAAAATATTGGTTATCAATGTTTTGTGATTTTGGCACATAGGTTGATTATATCTTGACAAATACAAAAAATGAAATTCAGAGAAGATTTAACGGTGTTTGTTGTGGACGGTAGCTCATTGTGCCGCTACATGTATAAAAAGCACCTTTTGAATCTGGGCTTTTCAAATATCCACACATTCGAAAACGCTGCTCAGTGTCTTGCCGCTATCAATATGAGACCAGATATCATTCTTCTGGATTTTGACGCGATACCTGAGAATAGCTTCAACGTGATAAAGCAGGCGAAATTTCTAAATCCTGAGTTGCACATAATAATGATCTCGGCACAGCAAGACGTAAAAGTGGTTGTTGATGCGCTCAGGTTCGGGGTTTCGGGTTATGTGATGAAAGATGAAAACCAATTGGAAATGATGAGTTACGAAACTAACCGGCTACTACAACAGGCCTTTATGAATGCAGCAAATTAATTCCCACACCTCAAAACAAATAAGAAAAATAAAATAGTAGTAATATGAAACACGCAAAATTACATCTGATCACTCTACTCGTAACGTTGTTCACTGCATTGTCAAGTGTACATGCTGCGAAAACGTATGTGCCCAGCTCACAGCGCAGCATGTCTTCCGGTGCCACGTATTGTCAGGGTACTACAGCTAACAGCATCCGGTTCAGGTATTATACTTGCAACAGCGGATCTGGTAGCTCGACCGGGATATCGATGACTGTGAACTGGTATCAGAATTCTATAAATTCTACTACCGGCGGTACGTTGGTGAATACGAGTAGCCGGACAAGTACTACCAGCTCAAGTGGTTCTGTGAGTTACAGGCCATCGACTGCAACTGAGGGTGTTTTCTATTACTATTGTGTTATCACCTGGACAGGAACCGGAACTTGTAACACAAGCGGTACCCTGACCAGCTCAACTACACAGGTGACGATCTCTGCAGCTCCAGGTGTAATAGGTGGCAGCAACACTCCATGTGTGGCAGCAGCAACAACCTACACGAACAGTGCTACCGGTGGTACTTGGTCTTCAAGCAGCACATCGCGTGCAACAATTGGTGCTTCAACTGGGATTCTTAACGGCGTTAGCGCAGGTACGGTATACATCACTTACCGTGGTACATGCGGCTCGAGGGTTACCAAGTTGCTCACAGTAACCGCAACGCCCACTGTGGCATCAATAAGCGGTGGTACAAGCAAAGTATGTGTCGGATCTACAACAACACTTTCCAACTCGACAACTGGTGGCGTTTGGTCTTCTTCGAACAATGCGGTGGGAACTGTAAGTACTTCCGGCGTAGTAAGAGGAATATCTTCAGGTATTACCACAATATCTTATGCAGTGTCTAATGCATGTGGTACAGTTTATGCTACAAAAGACGTTACGGTGACTGCAACTCCTGCTGCTATTTCGGGTGCTTCTTCAACGTGTGCAGGGTATACGACCCTCTACACAAACACTGTACCTTATGGCAACTGGACGAGCAGTAATACATCAAAAGCAACAATAAATGCTACTAGCGGTATGATAACTGCTATTTCTGCAGGTACTACACTTATATCATACAGCACAGGGTGTGGCGCAATGGTAACAAAAACGCTGACCGTGAATGCAGGTGTTGCCGCTAACACAGGCACGGCAAGTGTTTGTGAAGGTGCTACTACAACTTTGAGTAACTCAGCTTCGGGTGGTGCCTGGTCAGCTGCTGATGCCGGTATTGCAACAGTCGGGTCAACCACGGGAGTTGTGACAGGTGTGTCAGAAGGTACAACTTCCATCACTTATTCTACCGGCGGATCGTGCAACGCTGTTACAACAGTAACTGTGAAGGCTACGCCAGCAACAATATCGGGTTCTTCGTCGGTATGTACAGGAGGTGGTACTGCGCTTTTTTCTAATGCAACTTTATACGGAACATGGAGCAGCAGTACGCCATCTGTTGCTACGATCAATACAAATAGCGGCCTTGCTACCGGTATGGTACAGGGAACTACCCGCATAACTTATACAACAGGTTGTGGTACACCGGCAACAACATTGCTTACTGTGTACACGCAGCCTGCTTCAATCACCGGAACTGCTTCGGTATGTGCCAGTGCGACTACTGCACTTTCTAATTCAATAAGCGGCGGAACATGGACTTCATCTGACGAAACTGAAGCTACAGTAAATGCTTCGGGTGTTGTGACCGGTGTGAGCGCAGGAGTATTGACGATAACTTATACAAATGGTACTTGTTATTCAACACGTTCTGTAACGGTGAATCCGCTGGCAGATGCGGGAACATTGTCGGGAGACTTCCTGGTGTGTGACGGTGATGATCTGGCTTTCTCATCTGACGGTGAAGCAGGCGGAACATGGACTTCATCTAATACTTCGATAGCGACAGTGGACGCAAGCGGAGACGGTACTGCAAATGCTACAGGTACTGCAACAATCACCTACTCAGTTTCAAACGGATGCGGAACGGTTCGTGCTACTTCAGTACTTACCGTTAGTCCTGATCCGGCTGTAGGAACACTTTCGGGTGCTGCAACTGTTTGTGAGGCTGCAACGACTACTTTTACGGTGACCGGTTCTTCAGATGCCGGCGTATGGTCTTCTTCAAACAACGCAGTAGCAACAGTGGGTACGACAGGTGTTGTGTCGGGTGTTGCACCGGGTACTTCATCAATTTTGTATACCGTTACTAACGGGTGTGGTTCTGCAGTTGACTCAGTAGAAGTGACTGTGAATTCTCTGCCATCTGCCGGTACTATTACAGGTGCTGCCACTGTGTGTGTGACAGCAACTACCACACTCTCGAGCACAGTTGCTGGCGGTGTATGGAGTAGCAGCAACGGATCTGTGGCCACAATAGGTACTGACGGAATTGTGAGCGGTGTTGCAGCAGGAGTTGCCACTATATCTTACTCTTATACAAACTCGTGCGGAACGAGTGTTACGAGTCAGGTTGTTACCGTAAACGCTCTTCCTAATGCAGGTGCTATTTCAGGTAGCAACAGTGTGTGTCTTTCTTCTACTACTGACCTCTCAAACGCGGTTTCAGGTGGTGTGTGGAGCAGCAGCAACACAAGTGTTGCTACAGTTTCGACAACTGGTGTAGTAACCGGCGTGGCAGTTGGTACTGCTACTATCACTTATACACACACAACTTCTTGTGGTTCTGCGTTCGTTACTCATGATGTTACGGTGAACACGGTTCCTTCTTTTGCTTCTATTACGGGTGCTAATACTGTATGTGCGTCATCTTCAATTACTCTCAGCAATAGTGTTGCCGGTGGTGCATGGTCAAGCTCAGATGATGCAGTAGCGACCGTTGGTACAGACGGCACAGTGACCGGTGTTGCAGCAGGTACAGCAACTATATCTTATGGTGCATCAAATGCTTGCGGTTCAAATTACGTTTCAACTGTTATAACTGTTAATCCATCTTCAGCAACCATTACAGGCAGCACAAGTGTTTGTCTTGGCGGTGTTACAACATTCGCGGTTTCTGATCCTGCCGGTACCTGGAGTTCAAGTGCGCCAACGGTGGCTTCAATAGGTTCTGCTAGCGGTTTAGTAAATGGCCTTACAATCGGATCTGTTATAGTGTCATATGCGGCTACATCGGGTTGTTATGTTGCGACGCAAACATTGAATGTGTACAATGCTGTTGGTGAGATCACCGGTACAGTATTTGGTTGCGAAGGTGTTACTTCTGCTCTTTCTTGCTCTACGGCAGGTGGCTCATGGTCAACAAACAATGCTTCGATAGCTTCAGTTGATGCGTCAGGTATTGTTACCGCGGTGTCTGCTGGTTCGGCAGTAATTACTTATACAGTTGCAGGTGGTTGCTACACTACTACTACTTTTGTTGTGTGGCCAATGCCTGCTGCTATCACAGGTACAAGTTCTGTTTGTACCGGTTCTTCTACGGTCTTGTACAGCACAGTTGGTGGTTCGGGTACATGGAGCAGCAGTGATGTAGCTATTGCAACGGCTGATCTTACATCAGGTATGATCAACGGTTTGACTTCGGGTACATCGACGATCACTTACAGGATTCCTGCTTCAGGTTGCCAGGTAACGACAGTTCTTACAGTAAATGAAACACCAGCGGCTATTACGGGAGCAAACACAATCTGTGTAGGTAGTTCTTCTGTGTATAGTTCGGCTACTACAGGTGGCGCCTGGAGTTCTAACCCATCTTCTGTGGCTACTATTGATGCCGGTATCGGTTCGGCTACGGCTTCAACTGCAGGTGTTACTACTATTAGTTATGTGATGCCTACGGGATGTCGTACGACTAAAGTAATTACAGTTAATCCTCTTCCGGCATCTATTACCTATGCTGCAAACAATGTTTGTCTTGGTAAAACAATGACATTCGCAAGCGCAACCACAGGTGGTACATGGTCAAGTTCTAATACTTCAGTAGCGACCGTTGCTACTTCAACAGGCGTTGCTACTTCTCAGGACCTTGGTGCAACTAATATTATATATACTTTGCCTACGGGTTGCACGAAATCTACGACGTTTACAGTTTACAGCGGTGTGTCTTCAATAACTGGCAGCGACATGGTTGCAAAAGGCACTTCAATTACTCTTGCAAATGCTACTGCAGGTGGTACGTGGTCAAGTGGAAACACTGCGGTGATTTCAGCTAACTCTGTTACCGGTGTCGTTACCGGAATGTCAGCCGGTTCGGCTCGTATCTCTTACAAGTTGCTGGGTGGCTGCCTTTCCTACAAAGTGATGACTGTTGCAGGTATTACAGGTACACCACGTGTGTGTGCGGCGTCAACGACAACACTTAGTCATCTTATGTCAGGTACATGGAGCAGCGCTAATACATCTATTGCGACAATTAATGCTACTACAGGTGTAGTTACCGGTGTTGCTCCGGGTAACGCAGTTATCTCTTACAATCTGGGTGGCGGTGTTGTAAATACAATTACGGTTGTTGTTTATGCTCTTCCTGCTCCGATCACAGGTTCATCTACGATATGTGCTGATGCCAGCGCTCTCTATACAGGTACTGTTGGCGGCAGTGGTACGTGGTCGAGCAGTGATGTGTCTGTTGTTACTGTCGGTTCAACATCGGGTATGGCCACAGGTATCACTGCCGGAACTTCGGTTCTTACATACAGGATCCCATCGAGTGGTTGTTTCACCACACGTGCTGTCTCGGTTAATCCGGCACCGGCAGCGATCACTGGCTCGTCTACAGCATGTGTAGGTTCTACAGTGACACTTTCAAACTCAGTTGAGGGCGGTGTATGGTCTTCAAGTCCAACAACGGTTGCAACCGTTGGTTCTACAACAGGTGTTGTAACTGCGGCAAGTGCAGGTGGTGTAACAATAAGCTACACGTTGGCTAATGGCTGTCGCAAGACAAGGGTAATTACAGTGAATGTTAGTCCGGCCGCAATTTCTGGTCCTGCTGTTCTTTCTCCGGGTTCTGCTTCGGCATTCTCTTGTGGTTCTGCGGGTGGTTCATGGAGCGTGTCCGACGAGTCGGTTGCTACTATATTGTCAACTTCAGGTGCCAGCGCTAATGTGAGGGGTAACGGACATGGATCGGCACAGGTATGGTACAGGTTTGCAAATGGTTGCGGCCGCAGCAAAGATGTTAGCGTGGTAGGTGCAAAATCTGCTCCGGTTGCTGAGGAAGTTGTTGAGAATTTGTTTAATGTGTATCCAAATCCAACATCTGGTGTTATCAATGTCGAATCATCGGTTGCAGGAAGCTTTGCGGTGTACACGTTTGACGGAAAGCAGGTGAGCGAATATCAGATAGGTGCGAACACAAACACAGTTAGCCTTCCTTCAGGCCTTGCAGCAGGTGTTTATATATGCCAGTTCAGATTTGAAGATGGTACTTCAAAAACTGTGAAATTGTTTTACCAGAACTAATTTTGAATAATAAATGGTTGCTTCAGCCGCCCGGTTATCCGGGCGGCTTTTTTGTGTCTGTGAGGGCTATTTTTCCTGAAGTGTTTTCATTGTTGAGCGGCCTTTTTTTTGATCGATTGTGCTACTAAAAGTGAGGTCGATCTAAGGTGCAAGGCGGTAAAGTTTCAAGCCTGTTTTTGTGGATTGAACGTCGTTTTGTGATGTTACTTGTTCAAAATCAAATGATTGCGATAGATAATGCACACCATTTTGTAGACTTATAGTCTATATTTTGGAATAAAGTACAAACATGTAAATGTGTAAAGTGTAGAAAAACAATTGTTTATCGTGTTGGCACGCTGATTGTAATAATGGCGTTGCGGGAGATGGTCTGATCTGGTTGAGTGAGAGGGGATGGAGGAGCAGACACATTGACTACAACAAAAGAGGCAACAAAATCCAAATGATAAATATGAAACACGCAACATTTACCCCAATTCTCTTTCTGGTTTTCCTGGTTACGGCCTGGAGCAGTTCGTTTGCAGCCAAGGTGTATTCACCGGCATCTACAAACAGCATGTCTGCTGCAAGAACGTACTGTCAGGGTGCGACAGCGTCCAACATTTCGTTTCGCTATAACACCTGTAGTACAGGCTCGGGTAGCAGCTCCGGCATCACAATGACGGTTTACTGGTATCAGAATTCTAGCAATTCCACCACGGGTGGTACGCTGGTTAGTACGAGTTCTCGTACGTGCCGCACACGGTCGACCGGTACTGTTACCTACCGTCCGTCGACGACAGCATCCGGTGTCTCCTATTATTATTGTGTCATCACCTGGACGGGTGCGGGATCGTGTAATGCCAGTGGAACGCTGACAAGTGCGACGGCGACTCCGATCACCGTTTCCGATGCTCCGGGTACGATAGGGGGAAGCAGCACGGCATGTGTGGGCGCGACGGCGACTTACACGAATTCGGCAACGGGCGGCACATGGTCATCCAGTAATACAGCCCGCGCTACTATTGGGTCAACCACCGGTGTTCTTACCGGCGTGAGTGCAGGAACAGTTATCATTACTTACAGGGTAGCCTGTGGTACGAGGGCCACTAAAGTTGTTACGGTTAGCAGCACGCCAACAGTGGCGGCGACAACCGGAGGAACAACCAAGGTATGTACCGGGGCTACAACGACACTTGCGAACACAACATCAGGCGGAGTTTGGTCTTCGTCCAATACTGCTGTCGGAACGGTTGGCACTACAGGAATTGTGAGGGGGATAACTTCGGGTATCACCACTATTTCATATGCTGTGACCAATTCATGCGGAACCGTCTATGCCACTAAAGATGTGACAGTGACGGCTACCCCTGCTGCAATTTCGGGTGTTTCAGCAACCTGCGCAGGTTACACAACAATTTATTCGAACAGTGTTCCTTACGGTAACTGGACCAGTAGTAATACGGCCAGAGCGACGATCAATACTACTAGCGGATTAGTATCAGGGATTTCAGCGGGAACGACATTGATCTCTTATAGCACAGGTTGCGGTGCGATGGCAACAAAGGCGCTGACCGTAAATGCGGGTGTGCCGGCAAGTACGGGTACGCCGAGTGTGTGTGTTGGTTCAAACACAACCCTCACCAATTCTGCGTCAGGTGGTACATGGGAAAGCGCCAATACAGGCATAGCTACTGTGGGAAGTACCAGCGGAGTTGTTTCGGGTGTTGCTACGGGAACTACAACAATAACTTATTCAACCGGCGGTTCTTGCACGGCAGTGACAATAGTTACTGTTCGGGCAACGCCTGCTTCTATAACCGGTACGTCAACTGTGTGTACAGGTGGTGGCACAACAACACTTTCAAACACCACTCCATATGGAACATGGAGTTCCAGTGCAACCTCTGTCGCAACGATCGGTGCAGCCACCGGGATTGCCACGGGGTTGAATCAGGGAACTACGCGTATCACTTACACTACAGGTTGCGGATCTCCGGCTTTGCTTACTGTGAATGTATTCACGCAACCTGCTGCAATAGGAGGCACTGCGTCGGTTTGTGAGGGTGCTACGACAACATTGACGAATTCAGTGGCCGGCGGTACGTGGTCATCGGCTAACACATCACTTGCTACAGTGGGTAGCACAGGTGTGGTAAACGGTGTAGCGGACGGTCTCACTACTGTTACATATACTAACGGTGTTTGTTTTGCTACAAGGGCAGTGACTATTAACCCGATCGCTGATGCGGGATCTATTTCCGGTGATCTGGCGGTATGTGATGAAGATATAGTGAATTACACTACCGACGGTGACCCCAGCGGCACCTGGAGCTCGACTAATACAAGTATTGCAACTATTGACGGAACAGGCGAGGCAACAGCTCTCACTGCCGGCACAACCACCATTAGCTACGTTGTGACGAATAGTTGTGGTACGGTGGCTGCTACTGCGGTGCTTACTGTAAGTCCGACGGCTGCAGCCGGTACTATCTCAGGCACGTCTACGCTTTGTGAAGGGGGAAATGTGACATTGTCTAATTCGGGTGCTTCTGACGCAGGTACATGGTCTTCGTTGACTACTTCGGTTGCTACTGTGGGTACAGCCGGTCTGGTGTCTGGTGTAGCATCGGGTACGTCATCAATTCTTTATACGGTTACTAATGGTTGCGGAACAGACGTTGATACGTTTGCTGTAACTATAAACGGACTTCCATCAGCGGGAGCAATATCGGGCGCAGGGTCATTGTGTGTAGGTGCGTCAACCACGCTCACTAACAGCGTTTCGGGTGGTACATGGAGTAGTAGCAATTCTTCGGTTGCCACTGTTGGTACTGATGGTGTGGTGACGGGTGTTGCTTCCGGCAACGTTTCTATTACCTATACTGTCACTAATAGTTGTGGTGCCAATTTTACAGTGCACGCTGTGACCGTCAATTCTATGCCGTCAGTGGCTGCGATATCCGGTACGGCTTCTGTATGTATGGGGACTACAACAACGCTCAGCAATGCAACATCAGGTGGTGTCTGGACCAGCTCTAATACAGCTGTTGCTACAATTAGTACAGGCGTTGTTACTCCGGTTTCAGCTGGAACAACTACAATCTCTTATGGTGTTACAAACGGTTGCGGAACGACATATGCTACTCAGGTAGTAACAGTAAATTCGCTCCCGGCTGCAATATCAGGAACAACAACATTATGTCAGGGTACTACAACTACTCTTACGAATGCTACTACAGGGGGGGCATGGTCGACAGGTACCACAGCTGTGGCTACTGTTGATGCAGGTACTGGCGTTGTTTCGGGTGTTTCAGGTGGTACTTCTTCAGTAACATATACTACGACAGCCGGCTGTATGGCAACAACGGCGGTTACGGTAACTGCTGCTCCGGTAGTAACGGTTCCTGCCAATCAGACAATATGTAATGGTGCTACTCAGCCTTCTCTGTCTTTCAGCAGCAGCCTGAGCGGAACAACATATGTATGGACAAATAGTAATACTACCATCGGTCTTACAGGTACAAGTACCGGGTCAATGTGTGGTACAGCAACTGAGAACACCAATCTGGTACTTACAGCGCCGGCCGGTGCTGTGTTTACAGGAGTTACTTTTGCGAGCTATGGTACGCCTACGGGCTCTTGCGGCAGCTTTGCCACAAGTTCATGTCATTCTTCGTTAAGCACTACAAGGGTTTTATCGTACATAGTAGGTCAGTCTACTGCTACTATACCTGCTACAAATGCTGTTTTTGGTGATCCTTGTTCAGGCACGCTGAAGCGCCTTTATGTACAGGCAACTTATTCATATACAGTTATCCCTTCATTTACAGCAGCCAATCCGGGTGCTACGCCAAACGTGGGTACAATTAACGTAACCCCTACAGCTAACGGATGTGCAGGTGCTCCGGCAAGTTTCACAATATCTGTCGATAACATCAATGCTCCCGTTGCATATACAATGACAGGTGGTGGTGCATATTGTTCAGGTGGCAGTGGATCTGCTGTTGGTTTGTCTAATTCAGCGTCTGGCATCAACTACCAGCTCAAAAGGGATTGGGTAGCAGTTGGAAGTCCGGTGGCAGGAACAGGAAGTGCCATTTCATTTGGTTCACAGACTGTTGCGGGTACATACACAGCTGATGCTGTAAATGTGTCAACCGGTTGTACGAATACAATGACAGGTTCTGTAACGGTATCGATTAGTCCTGTTCCTACAGTAACAACTCCTTCTGATAAGGTTGTTTGTAACGGTGGTACACAGGCGGCGATTGCTCTTAGCGGTAGCCTGGCAGGTACTGTATATTCATGGACTGTAGATAACTCTATCGGACTTTCTGCCGGTACTACCGGTACCATATGCGGGACTGCTAATGAAAATGGTTCAATTACACTTACAGCACCTGTAGGTACTGTATTTACATCTATAGATTTTGCAAGCTACGGTACGCCAACAGGTTCGTGTGGTTCATTTGCAGTAGGTGGTTGTCATGCCAGCAATAGTGTTACTAAGGTTGGAACATACCTTCTCGGAAACAACTCGGGTACTATCCCGGCTACAAACGCGGTTTTTGGTGATCCATGTGTGGGTACAGGTAAGAGGCTTTACGTCCAGGCAAGTTATGGAGTGATTCCTTCGTTTACTGCGGTTAATACAGGGGCGTCTCCTGTTGTTACGACTGTTACCGTTACCCCAACAAAAAATGGCTGTTCAGGTACACCTGGTACATTTACAATCACTGTTGATCCTACACCAACTGTATACACAGTAACCGGTGGTGGGGCTTATTGCGCTACGGGTGCCGGTGTTGAAGTGGGTCTGAGCGGTTCTCAGACCGGTGTGAACTATCAATTGAAACTGGGTGCATCTTCTGTAGGTAGCCCAGTGGCAGGTACCGGTAGCGCTATCAGCTTCGGTACATTCACTACGGTTGGTACTTATTCTGTTTCAGCATCTACTGCCGCCGCTTCATGTGCCGCTTCTATGGCAGGTTCAGCGACTATTACTTCAGGTACAGCGTCTCCAATCACAGGCACACTTACAGTATGTGAGTCGGCTACCACTACGCTGGCTAATGCTACCAGCGGTGGAACATGGACAAGTGGTAATACATCTGTTGCCTCAATTGGCAGTGCAACTGGAGTGGTAACCGGCGTTGCTGAGGGCACTGCGTTGATCACGTACGCTTCGGGTTCGTGTGCAACTGTCTCCGTTGTTACGGTTAATCCGCTTCCTGTTGCAGGGTCAATTTCGGGTACAGCGACTGTGTGTGAGTCTTCGGTTACATCATTAAGTACCTCGGGTGCGGGTGGTGCCTGGTCTTCATCTTCTACGTCGGTTGCTACGGTTAGTGGTGGCGATGTTACAGGCGTATCAGCTGGCACGGCCACTGTTTCTTACTCCGTAACAAATGGTTGTGGTACAGTACATGCAACAACGGTTGTAACAGTAAATCCTCTTCCGTCGGTTGGGTCGATTTCCGGTACTGCTGTATTGTGTGCTTCTTCAACAACGACTCTGAGCAATTCAGTTTCCGGTGGTGCGTGGTCGTCAAGCGATGCGTCTGTAGCTACAGTAAATACATCAGGCGTGGTTTCAGGTGTTGCTGCCGGTAATGCGGATATTACATATACTTATTCTAATTCTTGTGGTAGTGCCAATACCTATCAAGTTGTGACCGTAAATGGTCTTCCTGATGCAGGTTCTATAAGTGGTGCTTCAGATGTGTGCGTTTCGTCAACTGTTACTCTTTCTGCCTCGGTTTCAGGCGGCGCATGGACAAGCAGCGATAATGCTGTTGTTACGGTAAATACATCAGGTGTAGTTACCGGCGTTGGTGCGGGTGCTGCTACAATCAGCTATACAAGCACAACCAGTTGTGGTTCTGCATTTGCTACTCACGCCACTACGGCAACAAGTGTTCCTGCTGCAGCATCTATATCGGGAACTACGGTTATGTGTGCATCTGCAACAACAGCTCTTTCAAATTCAGTGTCAGGTGGAGCCTGGTCGAGTGCCAATACCTCAGTCGCAACTGTGGGTACCGACGGTGTAGTGTCGGGTGTTGCTGCAGGAACTGCTTCTATATCGTACGGACTTTCAAATTCTTGTGGTTCATCATACGAGTCGGTAGTTGTGACAGTAAATCCTTCAAGCGCTTCAATTACAGGTGCGTCTACATTGTGTCATGGAGGTACTACTACTTATACGGTGTCTGATCCTGCCGGTACATGGTCTTCAAGTGGTGGTTCTACTGCATCTGTTGATGCTACTACGGGTGTTGTATCCGGATTGTCTATCGGAAGCGCAACAATTTCATACACAGCTGCAACAGGATGTTTTGTAGCTACTCATACTGTTGCTATTTACAATTCTGTTGCTGACATAACTGGTTCCGCTGCAGTATGTGCAGGTTCCACATCAACACTTTCATGTGCAACCGGTGGTGGTGCTTGGTCAACAAGTGACGCTTCAATTGCAACAGTTAATTCATCAACCGGCGTGGTTAACGGGGTCTCTGCAGGATCTGCTGTAATTACATATACTACAGCGACCGGTTGTTTTACAACCAGGACGTTCGTTGTGTATCCTATGCCTGAGGCAATAACAGGAGTTGGGACAATTTGTACCGGATCTGCAACAGTATTGTACAGTACTATCGGAGGTTCCGGTACATGGACAAGTAGCGATGTGACTGTTGCTAATCCTGATGCAACATCTGGTATGGTGGCCGGTGTGTCTGTTGGTACTGCTGTAGTTACTTATCGTATCCCCGCGTCGGGTTGCCAGGTTACAACTGTAGTCACAGTGAATGAGACGCCAGCAACTATTACGGGTGCTGCAACGATCTGTGTAGGATCGACTACAGTGTATTCAAATACGACCTCCGGCGGCACATGGAGCACTAATCCTTCTACTGTTGCTACTATAGCATCTACGTCTGGTAACGCAACTGCTGTCACCGCAGGAGTTACTACGATCAGCTATGTTATGCCGACCGGTTGTTATGTCACAAAGGTGTTAACAGTCAACCCTCTTCCGGCAAATATCACGTATGCTGCCAATAATATTTGTCTTGGTAAAACAATGAATTTCGTTAGTGTAACCACAGGAGGAACCTGGTCAAGCAGCAATACTTCGGTTGCTACGATCGTGTCTACTACAGGTGTTGCAACTAGCCAGGATCTTGGGACAACAACAATTACTTATACATTGCCAACAGGATGTGTGTCTACCACCACTTTTACAATATATAACGATGTTCCCACTGTTACCGGAACGGATATCATTGCAAAAGGTGCTTCTGCAACCTATTCAAATACTGCATCTGGTGGTAACTGGCTGAGTGGAAATACGAGTATTGCCTCTGTAAACTCTGTTACAGGTGTTGTTACGGGTATGAACGGTGGCACAACGAGGATCTCTTACAGGTTAACGGGTGGCTGTCTGTCATACAAAACAATGACTGTGGCAGCTATTACAGGTACTCCAAGGGTGTGCGTGGGCGCAACAAATACACTTACTCATCTGATGTCAGGAACGTGGAGTTCATCAAATACATCATTGGCCACGATCGATGCAGCAACAGGTGTAGTAGCAGGTATTGCTCCGGGAAATGTAGTGATCTCTTACAATCTTGTCGGTGGTTTAGTAAATACGCAGACGATAATGGTTAATCCACTTCCTGCTGCAATTTCGGGGTCGTCAACAATATGCGCTGAAGCTTGTGCGATGTATACGGGTACAGTTGGAGGTAGCGCTACATGGTCTAGCAGCGATGTTACAGTGGCCACTATCGGATCTACATCGGGTCTTGCAACGGCTGTCAGCCCGGGTACGGCTATAATTTCTTATATCGTACCAACGAGCGGATGTTTCACTACCCGTGAGATAACTGTGAACGTTGCTCCTGCAGTAATTTCCGGCCCTTCTACAGCGTGTGTTGGTGCAACTGTAACGCTTTCAAATGCTGTCTCTGGTGGAACATGGGCTTCCAGTCCTACTACCGTAGCAACCGTTGGGTCTACGTCTGGTATTGTGACCGGTACAAGTGCAGGCGGTGTTACTGTCAGCTATACACTTTCTAATGGCTGTCGTAAAACCAAAGCCATGACCGTTAATGCTGCTCCTGCTACCATCACTGGTCCGTCGGTACTTAGTCCGGGATCTTCTTCTGCTTTTTCGTGCGGTTCTGCCGGTGGTTCGTGGAATGTTTCTAATGTCGCTGTTGCAGCGATTACCTCTTCGTCAGGTGTGTCGGCAAATGTGTCGGCAGTTACCACAGGTGTTACTGATATTAACTACACACTTCCAAATGGCTGCTCGCGTTCCAAAAGTGTGAGTGTCGTAGGGGCGAAGTCTGCAGCATTAAATGAGGTGTCTGATGTAGCCGACTTTAAGCTTTATCCAAACCCAACTAATGGTACGATCACAATAGAGTCGTCATACGCAGGTTCGTTCTCGGTATATACGTTTGACGGTAAGAAGGTGAGCGACTATCAGTTCTCGACAAATAGCAGTTCCGTGATGCTTCCGTCGGGCCTGGCAACGGGTATGTACATTTGTCAATTCATTTTTGAGAATAATTCAACCAAGACAGTCAAATTGTATTACCAGAACTAATCAATACGTTTTCGTTGCTTTTTATAGGGCCGCCCGATCATCGGGCGGCCCTTTTTTTGCCTGCATCAAGTTGGTTTGACGCTAGTCTTAGTCTCCGTTTTTTCCATTTTGTCTATCAGTTCTTTGTTTCGTCTTTCTTAGTATTCATTCGTCCTGAATATCATTGTGCTATCAGCTTGTTAATTTCCGTTTTTCGGTTTTTATTCTGGAATTGAGTCCATTTAATGGAATAAAACAAATAATAAATAATGTATAAAATGATGAAAAACATAATTATATCGTTTTGGCATGTGGGTTGCATATACAGGTCAAAACGTAGATTATGAAAAACAGAAATGAACTAAAGGTGTTTGTGGTGGATGATAGTCCTATGTGCAGATTCCTCTACAAAAGACATCTGATGAACCTGGGGTTCAAGAAGATCTATTTATTTGAAAGCGGGGAGCAGTGTCTGTCAAACATTCATATAATGCCGGATATCATTCTTCTCGATTTTGATGCTCCGCCCATGAGCGGATTAGATGTTCTGAGAGAAGTCAAGATCCTTTATCCACATATTCATTTACTCATGATCTCCGCCCAACAGGATATCCAGGTTGTGATCGAGGCGATCCGCTACGGAGTTTCGGGCTATATAATGAAAGATGATAATCAACTGGAGATGGTGAGTTACGCCACTGAAAAGATCATAAGTGAAAACAAGTTCCTCTTTGTCAGTTAAGCGACACAGTTTAATCCATCAAAAAAGATAAAAATCAAAACTATATAATATGAAACACGCAAGATTACTCTCGTTATTTCTGTTGTTCTTCCTTGGTGCAGTGGGCAGCAAGGTGTTTGCAGCAAGGCTCTACACGCCAAGTTCAGTGCGCGATATTTCTGCAAACCGTGCTTATTGTATCGGTAGCACGGCCAGTGCTATAAACTTCCGTTACTACGTTTGTAACACCGGAACGGGTGCTCCTGTAAGCACGACGCTTACAATTTCCTGGTACGCCAATTCGGTGAACGATACCACCTCCGGTACGTTGGTAAGCACATCTACGGTCGCTTGTCCGCGCACAACCGGTGGTACGGCATCGTATACGCCCCCGATAACCGCTACTGATACTACCTACTATTACTGTGTGATCTCGTGGGATGGAACCGGAACTTGTAATACGTCAGGTTCTATCACCAGTTCTGCAACACGTATCATAGTATCTGAGAGTGCGGGCACGATTACCGGTTCAGATCTCATTTGTATGGGTACTTCGCAAACTTACATTAATTCAGTTCCGGGCGGTACCTGGAGTCGCAGTAATACACGTCTTACAATTGATGCTAATTCAGGCGTTGCCAATGGCGTATCTGCCGGTACAGTTCGTATTACTTACCGCATGGCTTGTGGTTCTTATGCAACCAAGCTCGTTACTGTAAGTGTTGTTCCAACTGTAAATGCGATAACTGGGGGCACTCTGCCAATCTGTGTCGGTCGCACAACGCGTCTTAGCTGTTCGCCATCGGGCGGTGTATGGAGCAGCAGCAACCCTACGGTTGCTACCATCGGTACCAACCGTGTTGTTACTGCATTATCACCCGGCACTACTACAATCTCATACACTCGCTCTAATTTGTGTGGCACTTATGTAGCCACTAAAGTTGTTACGGTTACAGCTGTTCCATCAGCAATAGTTGGTCCGGATGTTGTTTGTATCGGTTCTCCGGCAACATTCAGTGATAGTGTAGCCGGCGGAACCTGGAGAAGCAGCAATACAAGGCTCACGATAGATACGTTTTCCGGCGATGCCGCAGGTGTGACGAATGGTGCAGTTCGTATATATTACAGATTGGCATGCGGTTTAAGTGTTTCGAAAGTTGTTACTGTGAGCTCTACTCCTACTGTTAATGCTATAACCGGTGGTACAACTAATATATGTACCGGCGGCACAACCACACTTTATTGCAGCCCTTCAGGTGGCGTGTGGAGTAGTGGAGATGTTGCTATAGCCACCATTGGAACGAATAGGGTGGTGACCGGAATTTCTCCTGGTACCTCTACAATTACATATACGAGAACGAATGCTTGCGGTACAGTTTCGGCAAATAAGGTTGTAACTGTTACAGCGGCTCCGTCTGCAATTACAGGAGATGCAACTACCTGCGTAGGCTACACTATTCCTTTTACCAACACTATGCCTTATGGTGTTTGGACAACAAGTAATGGGGCTGTGGCTACCATTGGCAGTGCATCGGGTATGTTAACGGCAGTATCTGCAGGCACTGTTAGGGTGACATACAATACAGGTTGTACCCCTTACGTAACTAAAATGCTGACAGTTGACGCCACTCCGGCGTCCATCACAGGTTCCGCGCTCATGTGTGGTCCGGGTGCTACGACAACGTTGTCATGCGCCACAGTGGGTGGGGCGTGGTCAAGTGCTGATCCTGCGATAGCTACCGTTGACGCAGGTACAGGTGTTGTTACTGCGGCTTCCTATGGTACTACTACAATCACCTATAATATTGGTACTCCTTGCTCTGCTACGCTTACGGTGACTGTTGGCAATACTCCTGCATCAATTACAGGTGCGACGAGTCTCTGTGCCGGAACAACTACTTCGCTTTCAAATGCCGTTAATTTCGGCACGTGGTCATCAAGTGATACTTCTATTGCCACCGTTGATGCGGCCGGCATTGTTACCGGAGTAGCACAAGGTGCAGCTACAATATCTTATAATACCGGCTGCGGAACTCCCGCAACACATGGGGTGTCGGTTTATACGCAGCCTGGTTCAATTACGGGCACAGCTACGGTTTGCCAGGCGGCAACAACTACGCTGGCAAATGCTGTGACTGGCGGTACATGGTCTTCTGACAATTCTTCGATCGCGACTGTGAACGCTACTACCGGTGTAGTAACCGGTGTAAGTGACGGAACAGTACAGATCACCTATTCAAACGGTGGATGCTATTCGACTAAAGAAGTTACAGTTAATCCTTTAGCAGATCACGGAACAATTACAGGGGGAACCTCACTTTGCGTAGGTGCTGTCCTGGATCTGGAAACCGATGGGGCAACAGGCGGAACATGGACATCCGGAAATACTGCTATTGCTACTGTTGATGCAACCGGCATCGTAACCGGTGTTGCAGCTGGTACTACCACTATCAGTTATTCAGTAACCAATGGTTGTGGAACAACAAGTGCCACACAGGTTGTGTCAGTTAACAGCGCACCTTCTTCCGGCACTATTTCAGGTTCGTTTACAGTATGTCAGTCTGCTACTACGACCCTCACTTCTTCAGTATCGGGTGGTGTGTGGTCTAGCGACAATACAGCTGCGGCGACCGTAAGTTCTGCCGGTGTTGTTACCGGTGTTGCCGGTGGTGACGCACACATTTCTTACACCGTAACAACAGGTTGCGGAACGGCTGTGTCTTCTGCACATGTTACTGTTAACCCGTTGCCATCAGCAGGTACTATTACAGGGGCAATGGTTGTGTGTGCTACATCAACTACGGCTCTGACAAGTTCAGTGGCCGGTGGTGCTTGGACCTCTTCTGACAATGCTGTGGCCACTGTTGACGCATCAGGCGTTGTGACAGGCGTTGCCACAGGAAGCGTTCATATTACTTATACGGTTTCAAATTCATGTGGTACAGCTGTTGCAACTGCCGAGGTGACCGTAGGTGTAACTCCTGCCTCAATTACCGGTTCATCATCGCTTTGTCTGGGTGGAAGTTCATCTCTTTCTATCGCCGATGCATCGGGTACATGGTCAAGCAGCAATCCTGCGCAGGCGTCAGTGAATCCCTCTACAGGAGTTGTGAGTTCAGTAAGTGTGGGTACGTCAACTATTTCCTATACATCGGCAACGGGCTGTTTCTCCAGCGCACTTACTGTAACTGTCAGCAGTACTGTTCCGGGTATCACGGGAACACCTAAGGCATGTGTCGGATTTTCATCAACACTCTCTAACGGTACTGCCGGTGGTGCATGGTCAAGCAGCAATACGTCGATCGCTACAGTTGATGCGGCTACAGGTGTTGTTACCGGCGTAGCTCCTGGTTCTGTGACCATTAGCTATACTGTTGCAGGTGGTTGTTATGCGCCTGTCACATTCTTTGTATATGCTAACCCTGAGCCAATTACCGGTATTGGTACCATTTGTACTGAGTCTTACACAGTGCTTTACAGTACCATAGGCGGAAGTGGTCAATGGATAAGCAGTGACACTACCGTTGCTTCAGCTAATGTTAGTTCTGGTATGATCAATGGTCTTACAGCAGGTACATCAACAATCAGCTACTATGTTCCGGCATCAGGTTGTTATGTTACATCTGTTGTTACGGTTAATCAGTCTCCTGCGGCAGTGTCTGGTCCTACAACAATTTGTAAAGATGCTACAGCTACGTTTGCAAATGCAGTATCAGGTGGCACGTGGTCCAGCTTCCAGCCATCAGTTGCTTCTATAGATGCGTCAACAGGTGTTGCAGTCGGTTTGATTGCGGGTAATTCGATCGTTACTTATGCCCTTCCCAATGGTTGTTACAAAACACTTGCAACTACTGTAAATCCACTGCCTCAGACTATTACTTCTACGTCTGGTAATATATGTCTGGGCATTACTTCTACATTTTCGTCTGCTACTTCCGGTGGTACATGGAGTACTTCAAATCCGGCTGTAGCTACTATTAATGCTACTTCAGGTGTTGCAACCAGTATGGGTCTGGGTTCTACAACGATCTCATACACTTTGTCAACAGGATGTTCTGCTGTAACTAATCTTTCGATATATTCCGGTCTCGCAGCAATTACCGGTGACAGTGTTGTGTGCAAAGGTTACTCAACCACGCTCGCAAATGCAACGCCAAGCGGAACGTGGAGTACCAGCACTTCAAGTGTGGCTTCAATTAATTCTGTGACAGGTGTACTCACTGGTATGAATGGTGGTACGGCTCGTATCACATACAAGTTGCCGGGTGGCTGTATTGCACTCAGAGCGTTCACGGTGGCTGCAATTACTGGTTCTGCTGGGCTATGTGCGGGTACCACTTCATCGCTATCACACATTGTGCCGGGCGGAACATGGTCGAGCAGTAATACCGGATCTGCCGTTATAGATGCGTCAACCGGAGTTGTAACTGCCGTTGCGGTCGGTACATCAATGATCACCTATCGTGTAAGTCCGTCAGTGTTTAATACTATGGCAGTGTACGTCTATAACCTCCCTGCAGCTATTTCGGGCTCGTCTACAATATGTGAAGGTAGTTCCAGCCTGTATACCGGTACCGTTGGTGGCAGCGCGACATGGTCGAGCAGTAATACCTCAATTGCTACGATCGGTAATACATCCGGTTTGGCTACAGGCGTAGCGCAAGGTACTGTTACCTTAACTTACAAGGTTCCGACATCTGGTTGCTACACTACACGTACTGTAACTGTTATACCAACACCTGCAGTGATCTGTGGTCCATCAACACTTTGTGTAGGCGACGTGCAAACATTTACATCTGCAACTCCTGATGGTCTTTGGGCATCGAGTCCAACCACTGTGGCCACAATCGGTTCAACAACAGGCGCGGTTACAGCGGTTACTGCTGGCGGTCTGAACATCAGTTACACACTGTCAAATGGCTGTCGTAGGGTTAGGTCGGTTACCGTTAACACAATACCAGCTACAATATCAGGTCCTACTTCGGTATCTGCGGGTAGCTCTATAACGCTGTCTTGCTCTACCACTGGTGGTGTATGGAGTAGTGCGAATGCTTCAATTGCAGCTCCCGGAACATTGATGACTATTACCGGTTCAGTTTCTACAACTGGTGTGGTTACAGGTTATAGTGCCGGTAGCACTACGATCTCTTACACAGGATCTAACGGATGTTCGCGTTCAAAGGTGGTATCTGTTGTTGCCGCTAAGCCTGGTGAGGCTGTTTCCGGAATTGATGAGGTGTCAGGATTCAACCTGTATCCTAATCCAACCAGCGGGTCATTCACAGTCGAGTCTGATGTTCATGGTTCACTCGTTGTATTCACTTATGATGGTAAAGTTGTTAGTGAATACCAAATGATTGAAAAGACGACGTCGGTGACTTTGCCATCAGAATTGCCTGCAGGCATGTACATCTGCAATTTCAGGTTCGATAATGGTACAAGTAAAACTGCGAAATTGTATCTGCAGAAATAGACGATACAGATCCCAATAAAAAAAGAGCACGCTACGGAATTCCGTAGCGTGCTCTTTTTTACGTTCCGAGGTGCGGATCGCCTGATGTGCCGAATTGCCGGTCGGTTACTTCTTGATGAAAGTATTGTATGAGCGCGGCATGGAAAACGAAAACGCCATCCGTTTGACGGGATGGCGTTTCCAATATCTGAATCTATTAAAATTATGCTTTTGCCGAAGCGTGGATCTGCTTTTTCTCCTTGATACGTGCAGATTTTCCTGAACGCTCGCGCAGATAGAACAGTTTTGCGCGACGAACGCGGCCTACTTTATGAAGCACGATAGAATCAATGTTTGGAGAGTAAAGCGGGAACAGACGCTCAACACCAACGCCGTCAGAGATTTTACGAACTGTAAAAGTCTGAGTATGGCCTGTGCCCTGGCGCTTTAATACATCGCCTTTGAACGACTGGATACGCTCCTTATTGCCTTCAATGATCTTATAGTTGACAGTGATGTTATCACCGGCTTTGAACTTAGGGAATTCCTTTTTCGCGGTAAGTTGCTCGTGTACAAAGGCTACTGCTTCCATTTTTTATAAATTTTTCGGACTGCAAAGGTAAGTAAACAATGTGAATTAAAAAATCAAAATCACATCTTTTTTTAATTTTTCAACACTATTTCCTTTTTCAGTATTCCAAAAGTACACCAAAAAGTCTCCTGATGAGCAGAAATTATCACATACGCCCTTTTACTGTCTTCAATTCTCTATTTTTATGCCCTCTATCCGTTGGGTAAATAATATATTATATGCTTTCTATAAGTGTGGTGGTCATAACGTATAATGAGGAAAAGAACATTTCCCGGTGCTTGGCGTCAGTTGCCGGCATAGCAGAT
Source organism: uncultured Flavipsychrobacter sp. (assembly GCA_964652995.1). GTDB lineage: Bacteria > Bacteroidota > Bacteroidia > Chitinophagales > Chitinophagaceae > Nemorincola. Next base: position 75,515 of record CAZZCR010000002.1, read on the forward strand.
GAGGTCATCATAGTAGATAGCTTTTCCACGGATGGCACACAACAGATCGCAAATTCTTTCAATGCAAGGTTTGTTTCCAGAGCTTTCGACGGATATGCACGGCAGAAAAATTTCGCGACAGGTCTTGCTAAAAACGATTGGATATTGTCGCTTGATGCTGACGAAGAGCTTACAGCAGAGCTCCGAAACAGTATAGAATCTATAAAGGAAGATACAACAAACGTATTGTTCCGTATTCCGCGCCTTACTAATTATTGCGGAAAATGGATCAAACATTGCGGCTGGTATCCTGATATGCAGGGTAGGTTGTATAACCGAAAATTTGGCGCGTGGGAAGAGAAAATGGTACACGAATTCTGGAAGCCTGGTAAAGAAGGTCTTGATGTGTCGGTTCTCCGCGGAGATCTTTTGCATTACAGTTTCTCAAGTATCGGTGAGCATATGAGGAAAATCGAGAAATACACCGAATTGGCAGCTTTAGAAGCGCATAAGCGAGGCAGGAATGCAAGTGTCTTGAAGGTGATATTCTCTCCGGTATGGCATTTTATAAGTGAGTATTTTTTTAAGCTCGGGTTTCTAGACGGGTATTATGGTTTCGTTATTTGTCGGTTGTCGGCTTATAGTGCTTTTGCCAAATACACCAAAATACGCCAATACGTGTCGTCCCGTCTGGCGTGAGATATCAGTTTGTTTTTCTGTTATTTATTGGAGTGTAGCGCCACGGCATTTCCCTCGGTGTCCAGGAAAAATGCCATATGGCCTATTTCGTCCGATATGTGCGTTTTGGGTAGCGTTATTTTACCTCCGGCCATCTCTATCCGACCCAACACTATATTCAGGTCAGGGTTGCCGTTGAGGTAGATTTTTGCGCCATCTGTGCTTGGTCGGTGCATGTCACTTTCAACCAAAGCCCCCGATACTTTGCCGTTTGAGGGTTCAGCCGGGAAAAATGCCATCATCATCCCCATCATTTCGGACACTTCCATTTTGATATCGAATATGGTTTCGTAGAATTTCCGTGCGCGGTCAATATCCGAAACAGAGATCTCAAACCAATTAAGCGTATTTACATTGCTGTTCATTTTGTAAGATTTTACTGGTTGACACTATTGCTTGTTTTACAACATATCTAAGATACGAATATTGAATGTTTCGATTTTTTTGACTAAATTTATTTTGTTAAATATCCTCATAATGGGGTGTTTTGTTTTGAATAACAGACTTTTTGTCTAATTTTGCATTGTAAAACTTAAACAAAGTATGAAGGCGTATCAGATCAACGATCTCGAAAGGCTTACCGGTATTAAGGCGCATACCATAAGGATATGGGAAAAGCGATATGGTTTGATCAGTCCGAACCGTACCGATACCAACCGTAGGTACTATGATGATGATCAGGTGAAGCGATTACTCAACGTAGCAACTCTTGTTGCTTCTGGCCATAAGATATCTAAAATTGCGGCATATTCTGATGGTCAATTGCACGAGTATATTGAGGCTGCGGAGAATTATGGCGATGCCTCTAGTTCAAATACTGCGTTTGTAAACGACATGATATCTTCAATGTTGGTGTTTGACGAGGCGGCTTTTGAAAAGGTGTTTTCGGCAGCAGTACTTCGAATGGGTTTCTACGAAACAGTGGTCAATGTGGTATATCCGTTTTTGATAAAGACAGGTGTGTTATGGAGTACCGACAAGTCGGTGCCGGCGCAGGAGCATTTCGCTTCCTGCATCATAAGAAGGAAGCTGATGGCTGCTACCGACGGTTTATTGCCTGCCACAAATACTTCAAGGTGCTTTTTGTTGTTTTTGCCACCAAATGAGTGGCATGACGTAGGGCTTATGTTTACGAATTATATTATAAGAGCAAACGGTTTTCCTACTGTGTATCTCGGGCAGAACGTGCCTACCGACGGGGTGGCTCAGGTGTGGGCGTCGGGAAAGCCAACGCACTTGGTAACATTTTTTACCGCGCCCCGCCCCGACGAAGAGATATCCTTCCTTTTGCGCAGCTACTCGCGCGTTGCGGCGTCTGGTACGTTGCTGGCTGCAGTTAGCGATCACAGTCGGCTGAAATTAAAAATGGGGAATTTATCATTCCTTGACGGCATAGCATCTCTTGATAAATGGCTGAGTTGATAAATGGCAGGTCTGGTAAGGTTAAACAATAGAAATTTTGGCAAAGATATCAGTAATAGGTAGTGGGTTTTCGGGACTGTCGGCAGCATGTTTTGCGGCAAAGGCAGGGCATGATGTGACTGTTTATGAAAAAAATAGTGCGATAGGTGGTCGTGCAAGATCGTTTTCAGAACAGGGATTTATGTTCGATATGGGGCCTAGTTGGTACTGGATGCCGGATATTTTTGAATCGTTTTTTTCTGAATTTGGAAAGAAGGCGTCTGATTATTACGACCTTGTTCAACTTGAGCCGGGCTTTCAGATAATATTTGGAAAGGATGATGTATTGCCGCTTCCTGCCTCTATGACCGGAATTGAGGAGGTGTTTGAGTCGATAGAGAAGGGGAGTGCGGTGAAGCTCAGAAAGTTTCTTGCCGAGGGAAAGTACAAATATGACGTAGGCATGAAGCACCTCGTTAACACGCCATCTTACTCCTGGTTAGAGTTCGCGAAGCCCGATGTGATAAAGGGTGTGTTCCGTCTCGATGTTTTTCGTTCCGTAAAGAGCCATGTAGCCGATCATTTCTCCGATCCCCGTTTGCGTGCACTCATGGAGTTTCCTGTGCTGTTCCTCGGGGCAATGCCTGATAACATCCCCGCGCTATATTCCCTTATGAATTATGCCGCTATTTCTCTGGGTACGTGGTATCCTATGGGCGGTATGGTAAAGATCGTAGAAGGTATGCAGCAACTGGCAACTTCGCTGGGTGTGAAGTTCAGAACCAATGCAGCGGTAGACCATGTGGTTGTTGATGGCGGCAAGATCAGCGGACTTCATGTGAATGGAAGTAAGGAGCCCACAGATGGTCTCATAGCCAGTGGAGACTATAACCACATGGAGCAAAAGTTATTGCCTGCACAATACCGCAACTATCCCGCCAGCTATTGGGATGATAAGACGTTTGCTCCATCGTGCCTTATCTTTTATGTTGGTGTAAATAAAAGGGTTAATAAGCTGATCCACCACAACCTCTTTTTTGATACGTCGCTCGATGTTCATTCGAAGGAGATATATGAGAATCCGTCGTGGCCATCGGATCCACTGTTTTATGTGTGTGCACCCTCGAAGACCGATCCGCATGTGGCGCCGGATGGAATGGAGAATCTGTTCATCCTTATCCCGGTTGCTACCGGCCTGAGAGATACCCCGGAAGTGAGGGAAGAATATTATCATAAAGTGATGAAGAGAATGGAGCTGCTGTGCGATGATACAATTGCCGATCACGTAGTGTACAAAAAGAGTTATTGTGTAAACGACTTTGTGAATGACTATAACGCGTTCAAGGGCAATGCCTATGGTTTGGCTAATACACTTCGCCAGACTGCTGTGTTGAAACCTACATTGAGAAATAAGAAGATTAAAAACATGTTTTATGCGGGCCAGCTTACCGTGCCCGGTCCCGGAGTGCCACCTGCCCTTATTTCGGGCCGACTGGCAGCAGAGGAATTGATTAAGAATATTTAACAAAGACACTCTATGAAACAAACATTTGATAAAGTTTCGGCACAGTGCAGTAAGCTAACTACCCGTGCATATAGCACAAGTTTTTCATTGGGTATTTACTGTCTTGACAAGCAGTTGCATGAGGCCATTTACTCCATCTATGGATACGTGCGCTTTGCTGATGAGATCGTGGATACATTTCATGAATATCGCAAAGAAGAATTGTTCTATGAGTTTCAGGAACAGACCTGGAAAGCCATTGACCAGCGTATCAGCATGAATCCAATACTCAACAGCTTTCAGGCTGTTGTGCACAGGTTTGGCATCGAGGCCGATCTGATAAAATGTTTCCTCAGAAGCATGGAGACCGATCTTAAAAAGACAACACACTCTTCTGATTCATACGATGAGTACATTGTGGGCTCAGCTGAGGTTGTGGGGCTGATGTGTCTTCGTGTTTTTGTGGACGGAGATGAATCGCTTTACCGCAAACTGGAGGGTCCTGCGCGTCGTTTAGGTGCAGCTTTTCAGAAGGTGAACTTCCTGAGGGATGTGAAAGACGATTATGAACATCTGGGTCGATTATACTTCCCGGGAGTGGCTTTTAAATCTTTCTCGCATTCCGACAAGGAGGCGATAGAAAAAGATATCGAAGAAGATTTTCGTGTGGCGCACGAGGGCATCAGGCAGTTGCCTCGAGCGGCTCGTTTTGGTGTGTATGTAGCTTACGTGTATTACAGAAGTCTGTTCAATAAGATTCGTAAGATCCCGCCAACACGCATACTAATGGAGCGCGTGCGTATACCCAATCATCATAAAATAAGTCTGTTGGTGACATCATATTTCCGTCACAGTTTCAGCATGTTGTAATGTTATAGAATGGAGCAGGTAGTATTAGTTGACTTGAACGATAAAGAGGTGGGAGTAATGGAGAAGCTGCAGGCTCACGAAACGGGTAGTCTGCATCGTGCCATTTCAGTTTTTCTTTTTAATGATGACGGGGCAATGTTGGTGCAGCAGCGCGCAGCAGACAAATACCATTCGCCGTTGCTTTGGACAAACACATGTTGTAGCCATCCCCGGCCAGGTGAAACGCCTCAGGATGCAGCAAGGCGCAGGTTGAGGGAAGAGATGGGCGTATCAACAGAGGTGTCTCCGGCATTTACATTTGTTTATCGTGCCGATTTTGATAACGGGCTTATTGAATACGAGTATGACCATGTGTTTGTTGGTCGGTTCAATGGAGTGCCTGTGCCTGATATTACCGAAGTGGCCGATTGGGAGTATGTGTCAATAAGTGAACTTTACGAGAGGGTAGCAGACGATCCGTCCGCGTATACTCCGTGGTTCAGAATTTGTTTGGAAGATCATAAAAAATTTTTTCAGAAATTATGAAAGTATATACTTTAGAGAGAGAGCAGACGATACCCGTTTCCATAGAGAAGGCATGGGATTTTTTTTCTTCACCGAAGAATTTATCGGTGATTACACCGCCGGAAATGCAGTTTAAAATACTGACAGACCTGACGGGGGCACCCATATACACCGGAATGAAAATCGATTACATTGTTCGACCTTTGTTGGGTATTCCTATGAAGTGGCGAACAGTAATTTCTGGTGTTGATAGTCCGCGTATGTTCATCGACTTTCAGGAAAAGGGCCCATATACACTGTGGGAGCATACGCATACTTTTGAGTCGGTTCCGGGCGGTGTGCTCATGAAGGATATAGTGCGCTATTCATTGCCGCTGGGTTTTCTTGGTGACATCATGCACGGTCTTGTAGTGAAGAAGAAACTTAATGACATATTTAATTTCAGAACTAAAAAGCTGAAGGAGCTTTTTGGCGAACTCAAATAATCGTTTTATGTGGCAGATATATTTATTGGTGTTTCTGGCGACGTTCTTCGGCATGGAGGCGGTGGCATGGTTGGCGCACAAATACCTTATGCATGGCTTTCTGTGGTTTTTGCATGAGGATCATCATCGTAAAGATCCTACATCCTTTTTTGAGAAGAACGACTATTTTTTTCTCATTTTCGCCACACCCGGTATCCTATGCCTTGCGCTGGGGCTGTACTCGTCACTGACGTTTCTGCTCTTTATCGGGTTGGGTATTACCGTATACGGATTCGCCTATTTTCTGGTGCACGATATTTTTATTCACCAGCGGTTCAAATGGTTGCGCAAGACCGACAACGTGTACTTCCGTGCTATCCGTAGAGCGCACAAGATGCACCATAAGCACCTGGGCAAAGAGCATGGTGAGTGTTTTGGTATGTTGTGGGTGCCATACAGATATTTTGTAGAAGCTAGAAAGAGCAAACATGCCAATGCCTGATCGCTATTTGTACCTCGTGGTTGATCTGCTTTGCCTGGTGTTCCCATTGGCATTTTCATTTCATCCTAAATTCCGGTTTGTATCGCACTGGCGTTATTTCTTTTTGCCATGCCTGGCAACGGGATTGTTCTTTGTGCTGTGGGATGAATATTTCACGCACATCGGCATCTGGAGTTTTAATCCGCGCTACGTGCTCGGGGTCTATGTGTGGAAGTTGCCCATTGAGGAGTTGTTGTTCTTTTTGTGCATTCCCTATGCTTGTGTTTTTACCTACTATTGTGTGATGCGTTATTTGCCTGTGGTCAATACAGGTACTGCCGGTAGGTATATAGCAATTGTGCTGGAAGCTTTTTTGTTTCTGATAGGAATACTTAATGTCTCCAAGCTGTACACATCAGTAACATTTCTGCTCCTCGCGGTTTTCCTCGTTTACCTGGTTGTGATCCGCGCCAGATTCCTTGGTGCATTCTTTATAACATTCCTGTTTATCCTTCTGCCTTTCTTCCTGTCAAATGGTGTGCTTACAGGTGGGTTTACCCCTGAGCCCGTTGTTTCTTACAACGACGCGCACAATCTGGGCATCCGCATGGGCACCATACCATTTGAGGATACTTTTTATGGGATGCTACTGCTACTTATGAACGTTGCGGGCTACGAGTATATGTTGAAGAAAAAGATTCAATAATAAAGGTTTTGCAGTTAAATAATTCTTACTTACCTTTGCGCTCCCTGAATGCAATACCTCAACTGCCCAGGTGGCGAAATTGGTAGACGCACTGTGTTCAGGTCGCAGCGCCTTCACGGGTGTGCTGGTTCGAATCCAGTCCTGGGCACAAAAATAAAAACAGCAAGCTTGATGCTTGCTGTTTTTATTTGGATTAAGCGGTAAATCGTTTTGATCTTCCCCTGTATTGACGGTTTCAGGGTACGGATAGTTGGAAAGCTATTTCTCACCTAATGCACCTTCCAATAATCCGATCAACTCCGCAGTGTCGCTGGGGCGGGGTGTGGTTTCAGTTATAAACTTGCCTTTTCTGTCAAGCAGAAAGTAGGAAGGCACACCCTGCACTCCGTACTGCCTGGCTACCTCTGCTTTCCAACCGCCTTCAACACGGGTATTTATGCCTTCTATTTTTCTTTTCTCCAGAGCATTCTTCCATGCAGTTTCATCTTCATCAATAGATATTTTCAGAAACACCACATCTCGTCCGGCGAAGTGATCCTCCACTTTTTTAGCTGCCGGCAATTCGCTTATGCACGGGCCACACCAGCTTGCCCAGAAGTCCAGATATACTACTTTTCCCTTCAGGTCAGACAACTTCATTTTCTTTCCTTCTAGGGTGGTGAAATTGAAGTCGGTTGCCGGCTGACCCTTACCAAGCTTTCTCTTCAAGGTTATGGCTTTGTCTATTACCGGCATGTACTCACTTTTTGGGTACATTTTTTTGAATGAGTAATACTCGGAATCAGCTTTGCCTACACTTGAATACTTCAACCCACTATATAGTTTGTGCGCAAAGTAGAATTCTTTGCTCTTCGGTGGCAGTAGTTGCTTTGCATAGATTGTACTACTGTCAGCCAAACGGTACTTTGCTGCATGTGAGCTATCTGACATGGCCGCTTTACCTGAAAAAATACTACCAACAACATTTCTGTATTCGGATAGACTCAGCAAGTTGTCGTCGAAATTCATGGGTACACTCGCAGATACCACATAGTTCTCCGGCGGTATATTCTTTGCCTTTCCTTTATTCACAACCATCTCGTGATAGGGTGGATAAATAAGCCAGTCGTAGTACATTGTAAACGACATAATAGCTGTCCATACCTTCACGAACTTTTCTGATAGTCCTTCCTTATTGTTTTCAAGAAAATCGAATTCTTTTTGCAGCAGGCTTTTGGTTTCAGTCATAAATTCCTGAGGGCCCTTGGCCATCAGTGGCATCAGGTTAGCGCCAAACTGGTTGCTCATGCCCATTTCCAGTACATGTTTTGCAACAAAGTTGGCTGTGGCGGCACCCTTTCCTGAGTAGTGCAATGACTTGTCAAAATCGGCTGCGTCGATACTCACATTCACTTCATCGCCGTTACACAAGAACAACTCCGTTGCCTGGTCGCCGTGTACTACCTCTATTCGCACATAGTCTGCCGGTATGGTTAATGTCGTTGAGAAATTTCCGGCCTTGTCCAGTTTCGCTGATCGGTCAATACTATTGTACTCAAGTGAGCCGTCATAGATGGAGAAAGTGATCGAATCGGCAAGGCGATTCGTGATCTTGCCCTTGATCTTAATATTTCCGGCGTGCAGCACTCCCGGTGTCATTAACAGGAGGATTAATAAAAGTTTGTGGCGCATAGGTTAACGGTGTTTGTAACAAAAGTATAGAAGAAAATGATGTGTGCGGTTTGCATGTGTGCCCCTTGGAAGCTTAGGTATGCGTATGCATTAAATGTTTGTGTGTGGCAGTTGAGAACCCTACTATTGTCAATTGGTTCATTTTTGATCTTTAACGTTGTCATTGATAGGCTGACTGCTTATTGAGATGCCTGCTAGTCTGAAAGTCTGCACATGTTGTGTACGGCAATTCGCCGTCATGGGGGCGGGATGACTGTTTTTTTGAGGCAAAAAACTGTGATGTTTTGCAACGTCGGTCCGGTTACCATTTCATTAATATCGTATTATGGTTCTGTTTGGTTTAAATATATTTGGAATGTGTGTGTAATAGCCGTACCTTGCTTGACGTTTCCTTAAAGAAATTAACCAATATCCTAAACATTACCTGCATGACAAATCGACTATTACCTTACTTATCTGTTGGGCTGCAACAGTTCTTCCGCGGCGCTACCACCACACCCGCCAAATGGTCAAAAGCATTACTCGTACTCCTCGGTTTGGTGTTCGCAGTGGGGCGGGCCGGTGCACAAACAACCGAGACGGGCCACGAAGTGGTTCGTGGGGAAATCAATTTCAGGGCAAAGGCTGAGTACTTGAGGCTACATCCCGAGCCATTGATAATACAATGGAAGGATACGGCGAGGAAAGGTCGGATACCTCTCCATTTAGATCCTATAGATCCTACGCTGCTTCGCGGCAGGCTATCGGGGTCTATTCCCGTGATACCTCCGTCGGCTCCGGCGTCGTTCATGCCTGTTTCGCCTTCACCCGATACAACGTTCGAGTCTACCCTCGATAACGGTACAACGATACCGCCCGATACGCATGGTGCTATTGACTCAAACTATTGTGTCACGGCGGTCAATTCAGCCGTACGGATCCAAACACGCTCCGGCACCAGTGTTTCTCAGGTATCGCTCAATGCGTTCTGGTCGTCGGTGTTGCCGGGTGGTGGGTCTTTTGATCCGCGTGTTCATTACGACCCATACACAAACCGCTGGATAATGGTTGCTGTTAGCGGAGCGCAGTCATCTACATCTTCTGTTTTGCTTGCAGTGTCGAAAACAGGGAATCCTACCGGCGAATGGTGGCAGTATAAGATCACCGCTTATTCGGCAGGGGACTACTGGCTCGATTTCCCTAATGTTGGAATTAACAATAAGTGGATCACGGTGTCCGGGGTTTTGTTTCAGAACTCAGGTAGTGGATACGGAGGCTGCAAGACGTTCATCTTCAATAAGTCTAATGTGTTATCCGGTGCAAGCGCGCCTTTCACCGCGATCACTCAGACTGGTTCAGGCAATATCTGTCCGGCGATTACCTACAGTAACACCCTTGGCAGCATGTTCATGGTAGAGGCCTGGAATGGCGGATCACGCGCCATGAGAATGTGGAAGATCACAGGTAATGTTGGTTCAGAGACCATGACATCTATTGGTTTCCCATTGGCAGATCACCCTTGGTGGTATCAGCCTTTCCCTGTGTCAGGTACATCGTTCGGAGACAACGCGCCGCAGCTCGGTGTTTCTGATAAGATAAACAATGGCGATAACCGTGTCACGCAACTTATTTACAGGAATAACAGTCTTTGGTTTGCGCACACCGTCTTCCTTCCATACAATGCTTCTGCTAACCCTACGAGGTCGGCAGTACAATGGTGGCAAACCGATACTTTAGGAAACCCGATACAGATTGGGCGTGTGGATGATTCTGCTGCGGGTAAATTCTATGCTTACCCAACCATTGCTGTTAATACAAACAATGATGCACTTATCGGGTTTTCTGTATTCTCAAGTGCCATGCGTCCCAGCGCCGGTTATGCATTGAGGCTGAACTCCGACGCATCCGATTCTATTCGCACGCCGGTGGTGTACCGCAACGGTCAAAACTCCTATTATAAGACTTATGGTGGTAGCAGGAATCGTTGGGGAGACTACTCGGCCACTATGGTCGATCCGGTGAACAATACCGACTTCTGGACTATACAGGAAGCTAGTCACTCTACAATTAACATGTGGGATACGTGGTGGGCGAGAGTAGTGCCTACGGTATCTTGCTCCACTCCGTCCATTTCGGGGACGCTGACTGCGTGTGTTGGTTCAGGCACAACTTTAACCGGATCAGTTTCTGGCGGAACATGGACTAGTAGTAACGCTACTATTGCCTCAGTCGGTTCTTCCACCGGCATTGTTACAGCTTCTGCGTCCGGTACTGTCACCGTTTCCTATACAATTAGCGGTGGTTGCGTAGGTACTGCAGTTTATACTGTCGTTGCTACCCCCGCGGTAATTACGGGTACAGCGTCCGTTTGCGTTGGTGCCACTACATCACTTTCGTCTACAACTTCAGGTGGCACATGGTCCAGTTCATCGACCGGCGTTGCTACCGTAGGAAGTACAGGTATTGTAACGGGCGTTGCGGTGGGCACGTCTGTGATAAGTTATGTAGTATCTGGATGTGTTCGTACAACTACAGTTACTGTGAATGCGGTACCTGCTGCCATTTCCGGCACTACTTCAGTTTGTGTTGGCTCAACGGCCACTTTGTCTTCAACCACCGGCGGTGGTACCTGGGCTAGCAGTGCTACCGGTATCGCTACAGTTGGTAGCACTGGCATCGTGTCGGGCGTTGCCGCGGGTACCGCAACTATCAGCTATACTGTGTCGGGATGCAGACGAACAGCTGTCGTTACAGTCAATTCGTTGCCCGCCACAATTTCGGGGACCTTAGCGGTTTGTATCGGCGCGACAACAACATTGTCGTCAGCTACCAGTGGCGGTACATGGGTTAGCGGTGCATCAGGCGTTGCTACTGTGGGTTCTACAGGAATAGTGACCGGCATAGCCGCCGGTACCGCTACTATCTCCTACACCGTGTCGGGGTGTGTTCGCACTGCCGTAGTTACGGTCACTGCGCTTCCTGCTGCTATTGCAGGTTCCACATCAGTGTGCGTGGGTGCTGGTACTACATTGTCATCAACAACAGGCGGCGGCACATGGGCCAGCAGCGCCACAGGAACGGCTTCGGTCGGTTCAACAGGTATTGTTACCGGCGTGGCAGCAGGGACTGCTACTATTTCTTATACGGTGTCAGGTTGCGCACGCACAACGACAGTCACCGTACTGGCAGCCCCGGCAGCAATTTCGGGTACAATGTCTGTTTGCGTTGGTGCCACCACCACGTTATCTTCCACACCGGGTGGAGGTTCGTGGGTTAGCGGCAACACAGGCGTAGCAACTGTTGGTAGTACAGGTATTGTGTCAGGTGTTGCGGCAGGTACTGCAAACATCACTTATGCCGTTTCTGGTTGTTTCAGGGTTGCGAACGTTACTGTCAATCCATTGTCTTCCGCCGGAACTATTACCGGTGCATCAATAGTGTGCGCCGGCAATACAATTACTCTGAGCAATACCACAACAGGAGGAACGTGGTCTTCGTCTGACGGGGCAATTGCTACTGTCGGTAGTACTGGTGTGGTTACCGGTGTTGTTGCCGGAACGGTGCTCATTTCGTATTCGGTGTCCAATGCATGTGGCAGCGGCATTGCAACGAAGGCTGTCACTGTAGACCCGGCTCCTTTTGCATGTTCAGTTACAGGTCCTTCTTCTGTTTGCGTTGGATCTTCAATTTCACTTTCTGATACCGTTTCGGGCGGTTCATGGACCTCTTCAAATGGCTCTGTCGCTACTGTCGACGGTTCAGGCCTCGTTACCGGTGTAGCCTCGGGCACAGTGGTCATAAGCTACACTGTTTTTGGTTCATGTGGGTCTGCAACGGCCACAATGGTGATTACAGTTAATGCTGCGCCTTCTGCAGGAACAATATCAGGCGCATCATCTGTATTCACAGGTAGCACCATCACACTGTCAAGCTCTGCATCGGGCGGTACCTGGTCGTCAGGAGACGTTTCTATTGCAACAGTTGGTAGTACCGGTGTCGTGACAGGTGTTTCTGTAGGTTCGGTTACCATCAGCTACACAGTTACCAACGGTTGCGGTAGCGCAGTTGCTACTAAATTTTTGACGGTGAATGAGTCAGTGTCAACACCAATTACCGGTACGCTAACTACCTGCGTTGGCGCTACAACGACGTTGTTAAATGCAACCTCCGGTGGTTCATGGACCAGCGGCAATACGTCGGTTGCTATAGTAGGGTCACTTTCCGGTGTTGTTACAGGCGTGTCTGTTGGTACAGCCAACATCACTTATTCACTAGGGGGCGTAGATGTCACAGCGGTAGTAAGTGTATATTCAACTCCTGCAGCTATTTCCGGTCCGGGTACCTTGTGCGTTGGTGCTACTGTTTCTCTAACTGATGCGACAACCGGAGGCGTGTGGATCAGTGGCAATACATCAGTTGCAATGGTTGATAGTACGACCGGCGTAGTTACAGGAGTTTCTGCGGGTACTGCTGTGGTCAGCTATTCACTTGCAGCAGGGTGTAGTGTCGTAAAAGTTATTACTGTTAATACAACACCTGCGGCTATCTCGGGTTCTCTGAATGGCTGTATCGGCATCACTAATTCCTTCACGTGCACTCCTACGGGTGGTGCATGGAGTAGTAGTGCTCCTTCGGTTGCGAACATCAACTCAACCGGCCAGGCTGCCGGGGCAGCTATTGGTACCACAATAATATCCTACTCGTTAGCGACTGGTTGCCGTTCAACTACGGTTCTTACAATAAATGCCCTTCCGGATTCCGTTAGTGGTACAGCAAAAGTATGTGTCGGCCTAACCACAACATTTACCGGTTTTCCTGGTGGCGGCAGCTGGAGTAGCAGTAATACCGGTGTGGCTACAATCAATGCTTCCGGTGTTATTACCGGCGTTGCGTTAGGTACAAGCCGCATCACTTACACGAATGCCGGCGGCTGTTACAAGACAAAAGTTGTAACCGTTAACGCAGCGCCACTTACCATTACAGGGACTGCTTCTGTATGTGTCGGCAACACCACCACGCTCGCATGTCCCGGTGGAGGTACATGGGCTAGCAGCGATCTGGCTGTTGGTACCATAAGTACTACGGGAGCTGTGAGGGGTATTTCCGGCGGTATCACTACTATTACTTACACATTGTCTACAGGCTGTTTCAGGACACGCGAAGTAACTGTGAATAGTGCGCCATCAGCAATCACCGGTACTGCTAGTATCTGTGTTGGCACCACAACAACATTAAATAGTACTCCTTCCGGTGGTACCTGGAGCAGTAGCGGTCTCACTGTTGGTACTGTGGGCAGCACTACAGGTATTGTGACAGGTCTGAGCGGAGGTGTGGTAACTATGAGTTACACAGTAGCCGGTGGTTGCCGCGTAACGAGGGTTGTGACTGTAAATAACAATCCACCGGCTATTGGTGGAACTGCTACTTTGACCACGGGCGGAACCACTACACTTACCAACGCGCTTTCAGGCGGATCATGGAGTAGCGGAGCCACTGGTGTTGCAACCGTTGGAAGCACCGGAATTGTTTTCGGTGTCGGCGCAGGCACTGCCATTATCAGTTACACGTCAGCTGCGGGTTGTAGTGTCACCAGAATTGTTACTGTGACCGGTGCTGTTGGTGGAATCACAGGTGTTACGTCACTGTGCACAGGTGCAACCACGTCTTTGTCATGCAGCCCTTCGGGCGGTACATGGGCAAGCTCAACAACTGCTGTTGCTACGGTCAACTCAACTGGTGTTGTGACCGGAGTTACTGCAGGCACATCTACTATTAGTTATACTATTTCTGGTACAACATCTACAGTGGTTGTTACCGTTTATGCCACTCCATCTGCAATTACGGGACCGGGTTCAATGTGTACAGGAACAACAACTACATATACTAATGCGGTCGCCGGTGGAACCTGGAGTAGTACAAATACTTCTGTTGCTACAATAGGTAGCACAGGTACAGTGACCCCGATTGCCGCGGGTACAACTACTATCAGCTATCAGATGTCAGCGGGCTGTGGCGTGGCAAAAATTATCACGGTTAACGCAAACCCGGCTTCCATTACCGGCGCTTCGGTTGTTTGTGTTGGCGCATCTGGCTCATTATCATGCGCTACTGCAGGCGGTGCCTGGAGCAGCAGTGCCACTTCGGTAGCCTCGATTGATGGCTCCGGATCTTATTCAGGGGTGTCTGTCGGAGTTGCTATTATTACGTACACTACGGGGGCGGGATGTTATGCTACTTTCGCTATTACCGTTAATTCGATACCTGATGCAATAACCGGTGGCCTCACAGAGTGTATCGGTGGTTCTTCCTCACTTTCCAGTACAACGTCCGGTGGTACTTGGTCGTCGTCAAATACAGCCGTTGGTACAATTGATGCTTCCGGTATAGTTACTGCGATCACCGCCGGCACCACTACGATCAGTTACAGTACCGGTGGCGCTTGTGCCGCAACAGCAGTATTTACTGTCAATAGTACACCGGCCGCGATAGGCGGTAGTCTATCAGTTTGTATAGGTGGTAATACTACGCTTACGAATCCTAGTTCCGGCGGTACATGGAGCAGCAGCACTCCTGCTGTAGGTACTATCAGTTCCGGTTCGGGTGTGTTTACAGGTGTCACTTCTGGTGTCACGACAGTTACTTATACCGTTGGTACAGGCTGCTTTGTTACAGCCGAAGTTACCGTGAATGCGCTGCCGGGTACAATTTCCGGAACGCTTCAGGCCTGTGCATCCGGCGGAACAACTACGCTAACCTGTACTCCGGGCGGTGGCGTCTGGAGTACAACCACGCCATCTGTTGCTACCATTGGTAGCGCAACCGGTGTTGTGTCCGGTGTTATTTCCGGGACCGCAGTAGTTACCTACACAGTTGGTACAGGCTGCTTCGCAACAGCCGTTGTCACTATTAATACAATTCCTGCTACAATTACCGGTACTGCAACAGCGTGTCCAGGAACTACCACTACGCTGGCTAGTGCCACTTCTGGTGGCAACTGGACCAGTAGTAATACTGCCGCCGCTACAGTGAATTCATCCGGCGTTGTTACAGGTGCTGGATCTGGTACATCTACAATCAGTTACGAGCTTAATGGCTGTGTAGCTACAAGAATTGTAACAGTTTATCCGTTGCCGGGCGCAGTAACAGGTTCGTCCTTGCTGTGTTCAGGTACTCCTACGACATACACTGCAACACCGTCCGGTGGTACATGGAGTAGCGGTAATGTTGCAGTTGGTACTGTCAATATTACCACAGGAGCGTTTACGGGTCTTACTGCCGGTACAACTGTTGTTACTTATAAATTGGCAACGGGCTGTCAGTCTGAACTCACTGTATCTGTGAACGCGACACCGGGTGCCATTAGCGGTGCTACCACAATATGTCTTGGAAATAGTGTGACCCTTACTTCTGCCACTTCAGGCGGTGCTTGGACCAGCAGCAATAATGCGGTTGGTACCGTGAATTCGTCGGGTGTTGTGACCGGTATCACTTCGGGTACTACTACTATCTCTTACACAGTGGGTAGTTGTGCGGCAACCAAAGTTGTTACTGTTAATACAGTGTTTGCGTCAAGTTCTACCTTCAACATGTGCATTGGAGGAACCAAAACACTTGTCGACTCGTTGCCTGGTGGAACATGGACCAGCAGCACTCCGGCTATAGCAACTGTAGTTTCCGGCACCGGCGTAGCTACTGCAATTGCGGTAGGTATGACCACTATTACCTACACATTCGGCACTGGTTGCACAAAGACCACCCCATTGTATGTGCAGAATAGCAGTGCGGTTATTTCTGGCCCATCGGCTATCTGTGAAGGTAGTGCCGCGTCAATGACTGTTCCCGGTGCATCTTCCGGCGGTTCGTGGACCAGCAGTAACCCGGCTGTCGCTACGATTAATCTTTCTACCGGCGCCGTCAATGCGGTTTCACCGGGTGTTGTAACCATATCGTATACACTCATCGAGTGTATCACTACCAAAGTGGTGACGATCAATCCGCGTCCTGCAACCAGCACCGGCACACAGTTCGCTTGTGTTGGTCTCACAACTACACTATCCAATTCAACAGGTGGTGGTTCTTGGGTTAGCTCCAACGCAGGTATTGCATCAGTTGGGTCAGGAACAAGTGTTGTTACGGGTGTCGCTGCAGGTGTTGCAAATATCAGCTACACACTTCCTACAGGCTGTTTCAGGAGCCTGGCTGTGACTGTGGCAGCTACTCCCGCAGCCATCTCAGGCACCACGAATGTTTGTGTGGGTAACACTATTACAATGGCAAGTACATCGCCGGGTGGTACATGGAGTAGTTCAAATGCTCCCATTGGTTCTGTTAACGCGTCAACCGGAGTTGTAGGAGGTGTTGCGTCGGGCGTTGCTACTATCAGCTACGGTTATGGTGGAAGTTGTTTTGCGACAAAGGTTGTGACCGTAAATCCGGCCGCCGCCGCTATCACCGGTCCCGATGATGTGTGCGCAGGTTTGCCGATTACACTCGCAAATGCTGTCACTCCGGGAACGTGGAGTAGTAGTGCTGCAGGTGTTGCTACCGCTAACGCATCTACAGGCCTTATTACTGGCGTGTCGGCCGGTACAGTTAATATAACTTATCGTACTACCGCCGGTGGATGTACTGCGACTAAGGTAGTTACAGTTAATGCCGCTATGCCTGCTTTTACCGGAGGTTCTGCTGTATGCGTAGGCGAAACAATAACATTGGCCAACGCAGTGCCTGGTGGCACATGGAGTAGCTCCAATACAGCAAAAGCAACTATTGGTAGTTCGTCAGGCGTTGTCACAGGCGTTGCTCTCGGAACATCCATGATTACCTACTTGGTAAGCTCAGGTTGTTTCAAAACCGCAACCATTGTTGTTAATGCATTGCCGGCCGCTATTACCGGTGCGTCTTCAGTTGTGGTTGGCTCATCCGTTACGCTGGCATGTGCTACAAGTGGCGGCGCGTGGAGTAGCAGTAGCCCTTCAGTTGCTACTGTCGGCACGGCCTCCGGTGCTGTGACGGGTGTTGCTCCGGGTGCGGTTACGATATCATATGTAGTAACATCGACGGGTTGCCGTTCTACAAAGGCAATGACAGTTAATCCGGTTACCTTCGCCAAGCCAACTGCTTCCGGTGGGGTTGAAAAAGGTACTTTGATCACAGTCTATCCGAATCCGACTCAGGGCGTATTGACTATTGAATCTACGGCTTCAGGAACCTTCAAGGTCTTTACACTTGATAGTAAACAACTTGCTGAGTACCAGATCGCTTCACCATCAACAATAATCAAGCTTCCGGCTGACATGCCAATCGGTATCTACATGTGTCGCTTTACAGCGGATGATGGTGCTGTAGCGTCTGTCCGTCTGGTTTACAGTCCGAGGTAGTATTTTAGTTGCTCTATATATGGGTCCGTCTTTTCAGATTTGAAGAGACGGACCCATTTTCATTTCTTAAGGATGGTACAGATACGTTCGAGGGATATGGTAGGGTGTGGTATCCTGTCGCGCAATTGACGGTTGAACATGGTGTGGTTTTCTATTATCTTGCTTCCTCGTTGATTTTTCACAATTCTTGAGATATGCGAAATATTGTTGTTCTTGTTTGGGCGATGTTGTTGTCGGGTATGCGGGGCTATGCGCAGCCAGGTGGGGCGGTGCAAATAGGTGACGTTACTGTTGGTCGATGTTATGAGATGAGGTCGAAAGTGCTGGGTGAAGCAAGGAAGGTTAACGTGTATCTTCCTGAGGGATATGACGCTAACGATACTTTGAGATATCCTGTTGTGTACTTGCTGGATGGCGGCGCCGATGAAGATTTCATCCATGTGGTGGGAGCTTATCAGTTCAGTAGTTTCTCGTGGGTGCATAGGGTGAAGCCGTCTATAATTGTGGGCATTGTGAATATGGACAGAAGGAGAGACTATACGTTTCCTACCAAGGTGGCTGAGCACACCGCAGCGTATCCTACAACGGGCCATTCGGCGGCGTTTATCAGCTATATGGAACAGGAGCTGATACCGTGGGTGAAGCGCAATTATCGGGTAAATGGCACGAGGACCATTATAGGTGAGTCGTTGGGTGGGCTGCTGGCAACCGAGATCCTGCTCAATAAGCCGTCCATGTTTAACCGCTATGTAATTATCAGCCCCAGCTTGTGGTGGAATGAGGCTTCTTTGCTGAAGACAAACTGGAAGCAATGGAGCCGGAAGGTAACGAGACCCACTGAGATATACATTGGTGTAGGCAAAGAAGGCCTCACACCCGGACCAAATCCGCGGGTGATGGAGGTAGATGCCAACGTGCTTTATGACGAGATCAAGGCTGTAAAGAACGGTAGGGTGAAGGTCAAGTTTGATTACCTGCAGGATGAAGACCATGCCACCATCGGGCATCAGGCGGTGCTGAATTCCATTAAATTCCTTAAGTGATGGTATTGTAGGGTAGACAAAAAACATATCATTAACAGGCATTATGACGGTGGTCGTGAATAAGTTTGAACGCTTTACGGTACTTTGTTGAGGAGGCTGTCAATTCAGCCTATGTGCATTATGACTTCACTGAAAATGGATGAAGTGATAAATGAGATGCTTAGAAAAGCAAGTATTCCGGACAAATGGGTCGGGAAGATAGGGGGAGCCGTTCCTGAGTCGGCAGCTGAGATAGGAGGAGACCCGGTGTTAGCTGCTTTAGTTGCAAAGTTGCCTATAGTGACCAGGTGGGCTGAAATGGTAGCAGACAAGGTTGCCAATGACTACCAGATACCTGTAAGACAGGTGAAGATCAGCCCCGATGCGGATATGGCCTTTCATGTGGTCTTCGTGGTAGATCGTGCTGACTACCTGAGGCCCGATCTCATTCATGCTAAGTATGCGGTAGATGCCCTGCTTTCAAGGGCTGTGGGGATTGATGTACGTTATCGTTTTGACGTCTTTGATCAGTCCATACACACCGGTTACGGAGGCACACAAAGCCAAATGGCAGCAAAGAGCGCGTTGCAGCGTTTGGTCATCAGTAAGGATCTGTGATGCTTATTAGGTCAGGAAGTCGGTGAGGGGGCTGCTGGCTTCTGCGTGCACTTTTACGGTGGCCAGGCGTGCATTGTATGCCATGCGGCCGGCTTCAACCGCCATTTTGAAAGCAGTGGCAACAAGAACAGGGTCGCCGGCAGCAGCGATGGCTGTATTCACCAATACCGCATCAGCGCCTATCTCCATTGCTGCAGCAGCATGGCTTGGCGAGCCAATGCCCGCATCGACCACAACCGGTACGTTGCTTTGCTCTACTATTATCTGGAGGAATTCCAATGTCTTAAGGCCCATGTTGCTGCCTATGGGTGCGCCAAGCGGCATCACCGCGGCTACGCCCACTTCCTCCAGTCGCTTGCAGAGCACAGGGTCGGCATGGATGTAGGGTAGCACCACGAAGCCTTCTTTTACCAGTTTCTCAGCGGCTTTCAGTGTCTCAATAGGGTCTGGCATCAGGTATTTGGGGTCGGGGTGAATCTCCAGTTTCAGCCAGTTGGTCTGCATGGCCTCGCGTGCCAGGCGTGCCGCAAAAACTGCTTCCTCGGCATTGCGAACACCCGATGTATTGGGCAACAGATTGATGTGGCTGTGGTGCAGGTGGCGAAGGATATCATCATCGTCACCATCGGCAGATATGCGTTTGAGCGCCACTGTCACCAACTCAGAACCGGAAGCAAGCAATGCCTGTTCCATAAGCGAGTGGTCGCCAAACTTACCTGTGCCGGTGAAGAGCCTTGAAGAGAATACCTTGTCTGCTATTTTGAGCGTATCGATCATGTCTGTTGTTTGAAGTGGTGTGTGTGGATGATGGGTCAGAGGTCTGTAAGAAAGCCGGTTATCTTCCCGATGAGGTCGCTGTTTGCGATGGCATCAGAAATAGAGTGTTCGTCCTTGGGTTCCAGTTTTGGTTTGTTGATCACTTCTAAGAAATCGGCTGTTTTTGCGGTTATGTCCACAGCATTGGCAATGGCACCTGATACGGCAATGCCGTACACACCCGCATCTAAAAGAGAGGGTATGTCGTACTGAATGATACCGCCAATGGCAATGATGGGCGGATGTGCAGTGTAGGAGGCCTTAAGATGCGCCAGAATAGCTTTGTAGCCATCAAGGCCCAGAATGGGGCTGAGGTTCTTCTTGGTGCCCGTGAACCTATACGGGCCCAAACCTACGTAGTGAACGTGCTTACCTTTCAGTTCGTCAATGTCAGCTGCAGTGTTGGTGGTGCGGCCTACAATGAAGTTCCTGTTGATGAGTGCAGCTTCCTCCTCCGGCGATATCACGTCGGTCTTGCCCAGATGAACACCATCGGCACCTATATCCAGTGCAAGGCGTGCATTGTCGTTGATGATGATTGTAGCACCATACTTTTTGCAAACAGCCTGTGTTTTCAGCGCTTCTTCCCTGTGCTTCTCGTAGGAAACGTCTTTGATGCGCAGTTGTATCCAGTCGGCACCACCCTTGCATGCCAGTTCTGCAGTGGCCGCGTTTGTTGTTATGAATTGGAGTTTGCTTATCGTTTTCATTGCATTAATGGTTTGTGGGTACCCAATAATGTGTTGCTGCTTGCCAGGAACTGAAGCGTGTATTGGTTGGCCACTTCCGCTGCATCGGGCAGTGACTTGCCCAGTGCCAGTTGCGCAGTGAGGGCCGACGAAAGCACACAGCCGCTGCCGTGTTTGGTGCCGTCGGGTATGCGGTCGTTGGCAAATACATAGGTGTGGTCGGCGGTGAAGAGCAGGTCAGTAACCGTTTCTGCGTCAGAGTGACCACCCTTCAGGTAAATATTGAAGCCCGTGCTCTTTTCTTCCAGTGTCCCTGTAAGGTCGTCCTTCCCGAAGAGCCATTCAGCCTCGGGAATATTGGGCGTGATACAGTAGAGCCGGTCGAACGTATCGTGAAAAAGGCGTGGTTCCAGATGGAAGGTGAAGCCCGCGCTTGCTTTGATGATGGGGTCGTAGATGATAACGGGATCGCTGATGTTGTCTATCAGGAAGTTGATGACGCGGTCCAGTACCTCCATGTTCTCTATCAGCCCTATCTTGATGTGCCTTACGTTGAAGCGGCGGAGCAGCAAAGCTACCTGCTGTTCTATGTCGGCCACGTCTATCCATTCCGTTCTGTCGAACTCAATATCATTCTGGAACGTAAGTGCCGTCATTACCCCGAATCCGTATACCCCGTTCGCCTCAAATGTCTTCACATCAGCAAGTACACCGGCTCCGCCCGACGGGTCGAAGCCGGCTATGCTTAATGCGTATGTTCTGGTTGTGTCCAATGTTACGAATATATCTCGCTGCCTGCCTCTTTAAATTCTTTCGATTTTTCCGCCATGCCTTTCTGCAGTTCTTCCTCGTTGGCCGCATAGTCGCGTATGTCCTGCGTGATCTTCATAGAGCAGAAGTGCGGACCGCACATAGAGCAGAAGTGCGCCACCTTGGCACCGTCGGCAGGGAGTGTTTCGTCGTGGAAGGAGCGGGCAGTTTCGGGGTCGAGGGAGAGGTTGAACTGGTCTTCCCAACGGAATTCGAAACGGGCCTTGCTCAGCGAGTTGTCGCGGAACTGCGCACCCGGGTGCCCCTTCGCCAGATCGGCAGCGTGGGCAGCTATCTTGTAGGCAATCACCCCGTCTTTCACATCTTTCTTATCCGGCAGACCCAGGTGTTCTTTAGGTGTCACATAACACAGCATGGCCGTGCCGTACCAGCCTATCATGGCCGCGCCTATTGCCGATGTGATGTGGTCGTAGCCGGGAGCAATGTCGGTAGTGAGCGGGCCCAGCGTGTAGAACGGTGCTTCCGCGCAACATTCCAACTGCTTGTCCATGTTCTCTTTTATAAGGTGCATGGGCACGTGGCCGGGGCCTTCTATCATCACCTGTATGTCGTGCTTCCAGGCTATTTTGGTGAGCTCGCCCAGTGTTTCCAGTTCGCCGAACTGTGCCGCGTCGTTGGCGTCGGCAATAGAGCCGGGGCGCAAGCCATCGCCCAGCGAGAAGCTCACATCGTATGTCTTCATGATCTCGCATATCTCTTCGAAATGCGTATACAGGAAGTTCTCTTTATGATGTGCCAGGCACCATTTGGCCATGATGCTGCCACCGCGAGACACAATGCCCGTAACACGCTTGGCCGTGAGCGGCACATAGCGCAGCAGCACACCCGCATGTATGGTGAAGTAGTCCACGCCTTGTTCGGCCTGCTCTATTAGTGTGTCTTTGAATATCTCCCATGTCAGGTCTTCGGCCTTGCCGTTCACTTTCTCCAGCGCCTGATAGATCGGCACGGTGCCTACCGGAACCGGACAGTTGCGGATGATCCATTCGCGGGTCTCGTGGATGTTCTTCCCTGTAGAAAGATCCATCAGCGTATCTCCACCCCAGCGGCAACTCCACACGGCTTTTTCCACCTCTTCTTCTATGCTTGATGTTACGGCAGAGTTGCCGATGTTGGTATTGATCTTAACGAGGAAGTTGCGGCCTATGATCATAGGCTCTGCCTCCGGGTGATTGATGTTCGCCGGTATGATGGCGCGACCTGCAGCTACCTCATCGCGCACAAATTCGGGCGTGATGTATTTCAACGGGGTGCGTGCACCAAAGTTGTGGCCCGCGTGTTGCGCCCACAGGGTGCTGTCGTTCATCAGTTCGTCTATGCGCTGATTCTCGCGGATGGCGATGTACTCCATCTCGGGGGTGATAATTCCCTTCCTGGCATAGTGCAACTGCGACACATTGTGACCTGCTTTCGCGCGCAGCGGCATTTTGATGTGCTCGAAGCGGAGCTCGTCCAGTTTCTGGTCTTTCAGGCGCTCGTTACTGTACTCCGATGTGAATGCCGTCAGCTCGTCCACGTCATTGCGGTCCTTTATCCACTGCTCGCGCAGGCGGGGCAGTCCCTTTGTGATGTCTATGGTCGCATCGGGGTCGGTGTATGGGCCGCTGGTGTCATAGACCGTTACCGCCGGGTTGGGGAACAGCTCTTCCACGCCAAAGGTTTTGGTGCGGGTAGGGCTTACGCTGATCTCGCGCATGGCCACCTTTATGTTGTGGATCTTGCCGGGAACGTATATCTTCTTAGAGGCCGGATAAACACCCGTTGTTATCTTGCCGGCCTGCGGCATCGTATCTTTTTTCATTGTCTCGGTTTTTTGCCTGCCGGGCGTTTAGCCGCCCTGCGTGGCTTTGATGATCATTAATTTGTCGTTGTTTGCCAATACACGATCGGCCCATTGCGTGGCAGGAATTACTTTGCCGTTCACCGCAACTGCAACCCCTTTGCGCGCATTCACATTCCATGCGGTAAGCGCATCATTTACCGACGCGTCAGCCGGAAGTGTGAGTTCCTGACCATTTATCTGTACTACCATAATTGTTGTGGCCGCGGGAGTGGGCGCGAAACGAAAGGCTGAAATGAGCAATTGTTCTGCTCTGATACTTTTCCCGAACGCAGGCATTATCCTGATCCGGTAAGAGGGTATGATCTCAGCCTGATTTCCGGCACCCCTAAAGCTGACAACAAAAATAGGTATTAATGGTTACAATGTTCTGAAGATGGTGCAACCTGGCCGTAAATATTGTCTATTGCCGGTGTGGATAAACTGATACCTGCCCCGGTGGTTTCTTTACTGCTTCCCGCATTTTTTTTGTTCTGCGCACTTTTGGGAGTTTTTATTGATTATCAATGCACATGTGGGAAGTTTTGTTTCCTACTGCTTCCCAAAACTGCGCATCCCGAATGCTTTCGGGACCCACTTCTGTGCATTGTGAGAAGTGAAATGAAATCATTATATGTGCCCCTATGCCACATTTTGTTCAACTTCTATACAAGTTACACCAGTGTTTGAAAACAGGCAAAAGAAAGTTTTATGATAGTGTGTTTTTGGGGGTATGATAGAAAATTGTTTGAGGTTGCTAGTAATAAGAATCTGCGTATGGATTTAGCATATCACGTGAGCAGCCTACCCCTACCCCCTTGCCACCCACCGCCACATTTGTTTTGATGCCATTTTAGATTCGTGTAATTTTATCTATCAAACTATTTCTTCACCATGAGGTTTGGATACACAACAACCCAAAAGCAAGAGCTACCAAGTGTGGTGGGCAGGTGTCGGCGAGTCCCTCGCAGAAAAAGCTCGGCGACTCACCTGGGACGGAAGCTACTGCAACCATATTGCAACGTGCTCAACTATCAGGATTCTTACAAGCAATTTGTAGAGAAAATTCCCATCACCAATACCGACTGTCTCAGCCTGGGGTGCACACCGCCATTAAACGAAAACCTGTTCCGCATTCCGCCAACGCTTGAAGAGGTCTATAGCGATGGCGTTGTAGAGGCCAAGATCAAAGGGGTGATACTGCGGGTACAGAAACAAACGCTGCAAACATCATCGCTCATTGCCGATGCGTTGCTGGGCCGTGGCGATGCGCTCGATTGCTTCAATCAGAATGCGCAGAACGCTTCCAACATCAGCGCATACACTGCCGCAATGCAATCTATGCAACGCCTCACTGATAGTGTACAAACCACTGCAAACAACCAGCTCTTTGCCGATCAGCAACTGGAACTTGGCGACAAACAAGTGGAGCTGGCTACCAAGAAAGTGGACATGGCAGCACAGCAAATGGATGTTATTACTTCCATTACCGACCCGCTGGCAAAAGCAACACACTACAAAAAAGTGTTCGGCGACTGCTGCGATGTGCCGCAAAGCTGTTGCGGTGGTGGTTGTGGCTGCACATGTGCCGAGGAGACTCCTCCAACACCATAAAAATCGCATACACTCCTGCTCTGCCCCTGCAGAGCAGGAGTGTTTTTTATTGCCATATCAATCTAATTAAATAATTTACATTCACCCCACCCAAAAACCAAACCTCCCCATGCCCAATTTTTCATTTTTCTGGAAGAAACACTATGACGAGATAGGTAACTGCTGTATGACCTACCCGCTCAAAAAACTTGCGTGGATAAACCCTGATAACAAAGAAGGCGTTCCTCGCAAATTTGAGGGAAAACAACTGGTGATAGACTTCATAGACGTAAATTGGATGTATGCCAAAAAACTGAAGTGGATAGGCTGGGATATACAGGGCTGGCTGGCATGGACAGATGATAACGGCATGCTTTACCGCATAAAAGACCTCAAACGAAATGAAGTAGGCCAGGAATTTGAAAAAGAAGTGAACGAGGTGAAATGCGAACTCTCGCCAATGGTGCACAGTGGCAACCCGAGTGCAGAAGAGTTATATCGTTTTGAGCGCGATATGCAGCGCAAGTGTGGCTTCTGCCCTGAGGGGCTGCGCAGCGCACCTGCCGATGAGCAACAGGAAAAACTACAGGAAACAAGAAAACCGCCAATTGTGCCTGCATGGGAGAAATTTATAAGCGGTGATGCAATTATGGAATATGGGCCTGCTGGAAACGAAACTCTACCTCCCCACATCAATGTCACTTATCCAATTGCTGTTACGACTGTGCCTACTACGCCTGTTACCGAAACAAAAAAGGTTACGAAATCAACTGGCTTCCCCGATGTATTACCACCCAAGAAAAAATGCCCGGAAAAAGGTGGCTTGTACATACCCGAGGGAAAAGGTCAAGACTCAGACGAAATGAGAGTATTGAGGCAGGTTGCCGGGAAATTTGGAGCAGAACTTGATGTTGACAAAGACGGAAGAATTCTCATTGAATATCATTTTGAACATGACTTAAAACGCGATCCCGGCTTTAAACTCATTCATGATATCGTATTTAACCCCAAAGGGCTAAAAATCTTATTCACTGTTGCAAGCTTTTTGGAGGGAAGAGACAGGAAAACTGGACGTCCGGTTCGTTACTTAATCCACGACCCAAGGCACACTTTCGAAAAAAACCTTCCGAATGGGCATTTCAAAATCGTTAACTCTTCTCAAGATATGAATTTTTCAAAGACATCAAGAGGAGAGGCAGATAGATTGGCATCGATAGCAAATGAAGTTGACCCCCAAAAATGGGACGAATCTGACGCTCTGCCAATAGAGTGTTTTGACGGAAGCGTAGCAATACCAGCAAATACAGAAGGGCTAAAAGATGTCGGTTATAAATACATAGACGACAATAGTGCAGGAGATTTTCCGACGAAATCGCAGGCAAGCTTAGCATTCCATGCGCTAGCTGAAAACTACATAAGAACTAATGGCGCTGAATTTCGTACTGCACATGCGCAAGCAATTGAATTGGCCAAAATGCTACCAGAAAAACATCCAGCTTTCTCGAAATTCCCTGGTGCTGCGACAACTCGTCTCAACACAGTCAAAAAGTAATAGAATGAAATATCTTTTGATCTTGTTTACAGCTTTTTCATTAGTTGCTGATGCTAATACCGACACATCATATTTCAGCCAACAATCTCGAGAGCTTAATTTCAGGTATAAGAACATACTTCAAGTATATGTCTTAAGAAATTGTTTTGACTCATTAAATCTAACTCTTCAAATAAGAAACGTTTCAAAAAACATTATCGGAATACCATACATGTTAGACGAGTTTGAACACGGTGACAATGAAGGTGTTGTGTGTTTTGGTTGTTCAGGATATATTCATGGCGAAACTTACGGGTATCGAACCTACGCATTGTATCCCAATGAGTGCGACACCATTATAGTAACGTACAAAAAAATGAAAAATTACAGGGTGTCAATTTTGTTTTGTCCAGACATTAATAAATTGATAAAGTCGATCTCCAATACGGCAATTGTAAAAGATTCGATCAACAAAATTGCATATTTTAAGTGCTTTACCAATGAACTTCCATTTCTTCCGCAGTCGAGGATATACATCGAGAATTTAGGAGGGAGGGACGTCAAAAGTATGGTAAAGGTATTTGGATGGGATTTCCAGCCTGTCGTTCCTGATGCACCAGTTAGAAAAAAAAGAAAACCAAAATAATTATACCTGTTGTTCCAGATATCGCGCAGCACACCCTTTGCCCCGGAAGTTCCGGATGTTCCGCAGGGCATCCGGAACTTCCAATAAAACCCGTTCTCTGAACGTTTTAATTTTTCTTCAGTCCCATAACCGGTTATCTCGATTGAATTCGACAACTCAAAGTCACTAAAAAACCAAACCATCCCATGCCATATTTTTCATTTTTCTGGAAGAAACACTACGGCGATATCGGCAATTGCTGCATGACAAAGCCGCTTGACGAAACAACCGTGCCCGGTACAAATGGCTCACGTCTCGTTAGTTATGTTGACGTCACCTGGATGAGCGACATAAAACTCAAATGGATAGGCTGGGACAAAGGTGGTGACTACGCATGGATTACACCTGACGGAATGATATATCGGTTTACAGATCTGAAGCGCAATGAACGGGGTATGAAGTATGAGAAAGAAGTGCAGAAACTGGAGTTATGGAGCGGCGGCTGGGGAACAGACGGGCCACCGGAAAATCTCTACGAATGGGAATTATCCGTCCAGGAAAATTGTGGGTTCTGCAAAAGCACTCCGGGTGGTAAAAAAGGAGAGAAAGAAGAAAAGGACGATGAAACTGGAGATAAGGACACCGGCAAAGACGGCGGCGTAAACATGCGCGATTGGAAAGAATTTGCCGACTCAAAACCTGATGACGAAAAAAACGACATAACCCGAACGAGTGAAACAACCAACACAGAGCATGTAACCAACACCGGGAAGACAGCCTATGACGATGCATTAGAAAATGCAAAGGGCGGCGGTGGCGGCAAAAAGGGTGCCGATGAAAGCGATGACGAAGATAACGTCATAGCCAAACTTCCTTATAAAGACCTGATAAAGCTGCCTGCCAAGCCCGATGATGACGAGCAGCCCATCTACCGAAAGATACCGGAGTTTACAAAACCCAAACACCAAAATCCTGTTCTGGATAATAAAAACGTATTAGACACTAAAAAGGTTATTGAAAACAAGAAGATCACCGACACCTCAAAAATAAAAAAAAGCCCGTTTTTTCAGCCACCAATGGAGGAAGAACCCATTGATAATTTGCGGGTATGGAGACTACAAGACAACAATCAGAATTACGAAAGAAAAAGTGAAGAGAAAGATCAACCCAAGTCTACATTTAAAAAAAATACAAATGAAAGAGTTCAAAAAATTGACGATTTAGACGACAATTGCGACCCACAATCATGGCTAGCTGTAGCTGGTCGAGAACTTGGGCAGCAACGAGACCAGAACAAGAATCAAAGCAATCCACGAATATTGGATTACTTTAAGTATACTGACCTAAAAGACACCCAAGATGGCAACACTGATGAAACAGCCTGGTGTGCGGCATTTGTTAACTTCTGTTTGGGGAAAGTTGGGATAAAGGGTACTAACTCTGCTTTGGCGTTTTCATTTATGCGATTTGGAAAAGCACTTGGAGCACCCGCACTTGGCTCAATTGCTGTTTTGAATTACAGTCACGTGGCATTTGTGATCGGGAAGCGAAAAGACGGGAAAATTGTACTGCTTGGAGGAAATCAATCACCAAGACCCAATAGGGTGAATATCACTGTTGCGAGCCCCGAATCAATAAAATCATACCGATATCCTACAAACTGCGCTCCACAGTACAATTTGCCAATATTAGATATTCAAGCACACAGTACAAATTATAAAAATACCAGATAGTGAATAAATTACACATTGTACTATTGATTTCTATTAGCTTATTCGCTTGTGCCAATCAAGAACAGAAAAGTGTTAAGAGAAGAATTTGCATAGAGAAGATGAGCTTTGCGAGTTTTGATACAACGCTATATGACCACTATGCGTATAGGTCTGATACGTTAATTCAGGACCTGCACGTCTATTACTATAAGCTTGGATATGCTTGCTATTGCATTCATTCAATCAACCTGAGAAATGGTTGTATATGGAATTTGTCTGACACTGGTTTTTGTCAGAATGTCGGCCTCGATCCGTCAATGGCTGATGACGAATTAATTGATGGAGGCGAAATGTTTCCTGTATATGAGTTTTTTGGAGCAGTTGACTCAATGACAGTTGGCGTGTGCGTCGAGCCTTCCCGGGGGCCAAGAGCCAGTGTTGAGATTTATCAGGAAAAAGGCCAGGTTGGTTATATTAACAATCCTAACCTAACACTGCGAAAGGTGCGATTTTCTAACGCCCCACAATTTCCACCTTCACTTCCGGAAATGCCGGACATTGTTGAATAAGATTAGTCACCCGACTTTTTTCATGGAGGCTCAGGGCACTTTGTGTTGGGCTTACTGAACGTCGCTTTGTCTCAGAGTTTTCCCGTCGTACACAGGTTGTTCCGGATGTTCCGCAGTGCATCCGGAACTCAAAATAACAATGTCATGGTGAGCCCCGTCGATCCACCGTTTTCAGAACGTCTTCACCTTGATGCCGTTCCATAACCGGTCCTCTGCCCACTTTTTTCTACCATACCCCCGAAAACGCACTATCATAAAACTTTCTTTTGCCTGTTTTCAAACACGGTTGTAACTTGTATTGATGTTGAAAAAAATGGGGTAAAGTAGCATGTATTATGAAAAGTTGCCACTTCTCACCTGCGCAGCAGTGGGAAGTTTTTGCGCAGTTTTGGGAAGCAGATTGCGCACCTGCTTCCCACCTTTTTATTGACAATCAATCAAGTACGTAAAAATTGGGTAAAAGAAAAAAATGTGCGGTTGCACACTACCGCGATCTGTCTATGTGTTGAAAGTGTGACTTCTGTAAATGGTTGCGCGGCACCGTAGGTCAAAGAAAAAGCCCCGCATTTCGGTGCGAGGCTTTTGTATAAATTGAAGATCGGAGATTAGAAAGTATACCCCATTTTGAATGCCCCCTGAGCAAGGAAGTTTACACCCTCGTTGTATTTACCCACTTTGTCGTAGTAGGTGAATCCAAGACCCAATTCAGCACCAATATATAGGTGGTTTGTAGCCATAATGTTGAGTGAGTTGTTGACCATCATACCCAGCAGCAGGCGGTTCTCTATTACTTCAGACGGCATATATGTTATGTATCCGGGGTTGTAGTAAGAGCTGGTCGTATATGGATAAACCGGGTAATCATAGCGCGTAGTTTTCTGACCCATGCCTATTACAGCATTTGGACCTACAGCGTACTTCACTTTACCCATGCCGGTAGGGTAGAACTTTACACCAGGCATCAGATACACCATGTATGACGGCGTCGGGTTGCCATAATAGTAAGGATCGTTGTAGTAGCCGTTGTAATAGCGGTCGTTATGGTGATTCATATTGAAAGTTGCAATAGCAGGCATGTAGGCAGAGATGATACCATTTCTGTCGAGAGCGCGCTCGTAGCTCAATCCAAGTCCAACGCCATTTTCAGTGAACTGGAGCGGAGCAATAGCAATAGTTGTAAGGCGATTCCAGTCCAAACCTCCATCGCGGCCGGGTTTAGGGCTGCCATCGAGTGCAATACGCTCGTTAGTGATGCCGTCGTCATCAGAGCCGTTGTCTTGTGCGTAAGTTGCTCCGAAAACCAATAGGGTGCATGCTGTTAGAATAAGTCCTTTCATTTTTTTAGTTTTTAGGTATTTGTTGCAAATTCTGATGTGAATGTAGTGCATATTATAGACAAAATTCAGTTTTGAGCGGTGATTTTTGTCAGTAATGTCGATAGTTTATGTGTTATATAAATAGTTTATGTGTATGAAAAAGTTCCGTGCGGTGAGTTTATTACCACTTCTTTTTTATCTGACGCCTCCACACGACCGGAGATCTGCGCAGCGATATTGAACGATGCCGCGATATCTATGATGCTTTTTGCAGTCTCAGCGTCGGTGAATATTTCCAAACGTTGTCCCATATTGAACACTTGATACATTTCGCGCCAGCCGGTGCCGGCAGATTCCTGTATCATGGTAAATAACGGAGGAACGGGCAATAAATTGTCTTTGATGACACGAAGGGGTGCAGGCAGGTAGTGCAGGCATTTGCTTTGGCCGCCGCCGCTGCAATGTATGATGCCGTGAACCTTGTCGAAATGCTGTTGCAGCACTTTGAGGATGACCGGTGCATAGGTGCGGGTGGGGGAGAGGATCATCTTACCCACGTTGAGCGGAGTAGTAGTGCTATCGGTAAGGTGGAACTTGCCGTTGTACACCATATCGGAAGGCAGATGGGGGTCAACGCTCTCGGGGTATCTGGTTGCGTAGTCTTTGTGCAGCATCTCGTGGCGGGCGCTGGTGAGGCCGTTGCTGCCCATGCCACTGTTGTACTCGTCTTCGTAAGTTGCCTGGCCATAGCTGGCAAGCGACACCACTACATCACCGGGTTGCATGTTCTCGGTAGTAACGAGCTTGTCCCGGCGCATGCGGCAGGCCATGGTGCCGTCGACAATCACAGTGCGCACCACGTCGCCCACATCGGCAGTTTCGCCGCCGAGGAAGTGGATATCGATACCGTGTTGTTTCATGGTATCGAAGTATTCCTGAGTGCCGTTGATGAGTGCAGAAATGACCTCGCCCGGTATGAGGTGTTTGTTGCGACCGATGGTAGAAGAATAGGTGAACGGACCGGTGGCGCCTACGCACAGCATATCGTCGATGTTCATAACGATGCTGTCTATGGCGATACCTTTCCATACGCTCATGTCGCCGGTCTCTTTCCAGTACATGTAAGCGAGTATGGATTTGGTGCCTGCACCATCGGCATGCATGAGGTTGCAGAATTCGGGATCGTTGCCCCAGAAGTCGGGGTAGATCTTACAAAAAGCGTTCGGGAAAAGCCCTTTATCGAGCTTTGCTACGGCTTTGTGGACGTCTTCTTTCTGCGCGGATACCCCGCGCTGGCTGTAACGGTCGTTCATTGTGAGTGCAAAAGTAATTAATCTGAACCATGATTTGTGGGTTCAGATGCGCATGATGTGGTTGTTGTGGTGGTCTATTTCTGGTACTTCCAGTGGCGGGTCTTGCCTTCGGCTATCCATTCCAGCGCCTGTTCCATACGCTTGGTACGGGTGGCGTCGGTCTTGGCCTCTTCGAACCAGGAGATATAGTCTTTCTTGTTGGAATAGGGGAACTCGTTGAAAACAGCAAGCGCTGCTTTGTCCTTCTTGAGCATTGCGGCAAAGTCGGGCGGGGTGACGAGGGCTTTCTTATCGTCAATAGTAGCCTTTTTAGTGGCAACCTTCACGCCTTCTTCGTTCAGCTTCATGGCAGCCTTCAGGTATTTTTTCAGAACGCTGTCTTTGGGCAGATCTTTGAGGCTGCTGATCTTGCCCAGTTGACCCATGGCTGCCTTCTCGGCCAGTTGCAGTATGTTGTTTGGGTCGGGCATCATTGCTGCCTTCCAGAAGCCGAATGAGCAATGCTGCTTGAATGCTGCCATGTTGCACATGGTGCTTCCCTTGTAGTCGAAATTGGGAAAACTCCATTTCCATGTTTCCTCCACATCGGGGCAGGTGGTGTGGATGAGGTCGCGCAGGTGCCTGAGGATGGGCTGTGCGAAAGGAGCGCTTTTTTCAATGTAGGCGTCGATACGTGGATCGTAGGTGCTCATATGGTGGTGTTTAAGTGGTGTGTTAACTTGCAATGACGTTCACTACTTTTTCAGTCGGTGTGGTGAGGTATCCGATTGGTGTAGTGAAATCTGCGTAGCCCGCATTACGGAGTATATCGCAGACCTGCTGCACAGCATCGGGGCGAACAGCCACGAGCATGCCGCCGTTGGTCTGCGGGTCGGGCAGAATGCTGAACGCCTCCATCACATCCACGCCATCGCCGAAGGTGATGCGTGTGTGGTAGCCGTTCCAGTTGCGGTAAGTGGCATCAGGCACTATGCGTTGGGCGAGGTATTCTTTTACACCATCCATGACGGGCAGCGCTGCATAGTTGATGACAGCAGACAGGCCGCTGCCTTCGGCCATTTCTATGAGGTGGCCGGCAAGTCCGAAGCCGGTAATGTCGGTCATGGCAGTAACACCGTCGCAGTTTCCCAGTGCCGCTCCTATTGCGTTCAGTTTGGTGAGCTGTGCGGTGAGTAATGCTGTGTGCGCTTCGCTGATAGCTCCTCGTTTCAAAGCAGTAGCCAATATGCCGGTGCCGATCGCTTTGGTGATGAAGAGGACATCTCCTTCGCGGGCAGTGTTGTTTCGTTTGATGCGGGTAGTATCGCAGAAGCCGTTTACAGACAGACCGAGGATGGGTTCGGAAGAGTCTATGCTGTGGCCGCCGGCAAGCGGGATGCCTGCCTCGGCACATATACTGCGTGCGCCTTCCAGTGCGCGTTTGGCAATGGCGACGGGTATGCGATCGACAGGCCAGCCGAGAATGGCCAGTGCGAGTGCCGGTGTGCCACCCATGGCATACACATCGCTGATGGCATTGGCCGCGGCGATGCGGCCGAAGTCGTATGCATCGTCGACTATAGGCATGAAGAAGTCGGTAGTGGCGATAAGTGCTCTGCCATTGCCCATGTCGTAGGCGGCAGCATCGTCGTTGGCGTCGTTGCCAATAAGCAGGTTGGGGTTGGCATGCTGCATTACGTCTGTCTGCAGGATCTCCTGAAGAACTGCAGGAGCTATCTTACAGCCGCAGCCTGCACCGCGTGAGAACTGAGTTAATTTTATGACTTCCTCCATAGAGTGGTGTGTTTAGTTGTTTTGCAGGATGGCTGCAGAAAGAACAAGGTTGCAATTGGCAGTAGGGTTGACCGTGGGTGCGTCGATAGTGGTAATTAACTGATCGGCATTGTCGCGGTTGTATAGACCCTGTATATAGTATTTGTCGTAGTAGGCAAGTAGTATGCTGAAAGCCGCAGAGACGTTGTCTTCGAGAATGAAGTTGACGGCGTCGCGTGTGGCCAGCCCACCGAGGCGTTTGCGTATGCGCACGATGGTGTTGATGAGGTCTTCCTTTTTGAATTTTCCGTATTCGGAGAGGATGTGTTGCAGTCGATCTT
The DNA here is from genome assembly GCA_964652995.1 of uncultured Flavipsychrobacter sp. Classification (GTDB taxonomy): domain Bacteria; phylum Bacteroidota; class Bacteroidia; order Chitinophagales; family Chitinophagaceae; genus Nemorincola. The sequence goes on from CAZZCR010000002.1 coordinate 109,739, forward strand.
CGAATGGTATGTTGAGAAAGAATACAGGACTCCGACGCATGGTTGTCCACATGGCAAGCGGAATGTTGAGGTCGCCGATGCGGCGGCTTTCATCTTCGAGCCAGATGGTTTTATGAGATGGTAATTTAGATAGCTGAAGTGCCAATTCGTTCTCGAACTGTTCCTGTGATGTCTGTCCGGTCTTACCGAGGCCGCCAAATGCGGATCCTTTGTGATTGGCAATACCTTCGAGGTCGAGTACTGTTTTGTCGCGCTTGCGGAGTTCGGTGAGTACGTGTGTTTTTCCTGACCCTGTGTAGCCGCCGATGATTCCGAAATTGTATGGCAATTCGAATCGGGAGAGTACCCAGTTGCGATAGGCTTTGTAGCCGCCTTTGAGCGTATACACCTTAAAGCCATACAGATCGAGCAACCATGCTACACCCGCGCTGCGCATGCCGCCCCGCCAGCAGTGCACGAGTAGTATCTTGTCAGGTGTGCCGTGTGTGGCAGCGATAGCTTCCGCCTGCTCGACCATTGCACGCATCTTAGTGCCGAAGTAGTCGAGTCCTACTTTGATGGCCTGCTCGCGTGATTGCTGTTTGTAAGCTGTGCCAACAACCTTTCGTTCTTCGTTGGTGAAGAGCGGAAGTGAATGCGCACCGGGAATATGTGCATGGTCGTACTCGCCGGGGCTGCGTACGTCGAGGACGGGGTGCAACTGAGCGAGTGCGAGGAATTCGTCGATGTCGGCTTTGATGATCATTATTCGCGCATCATGTCTTCTATAGCCTGTGCGATGTTCTCGGCGTTTGGTTTAGAGAAGTAGTCCCCATCGGTAGCGTAAGCCGGACGGTGAGCCTGAGCTGTGATGGTGCGTGGTGCCACATCCAGCCAGCGATAACCGCCTTGCTGCTCCATGACCTGCTGGAACATGTATGCAGTGGCACCACCAGGAACGTCTTCGTCGATGAACACGATCCTGTTGGTCTTTTTGAGGGACTCAACTATGATGTGGTTCACATCGAACGGAAGTAGTGTCTGAACATCGACCACTTCGCAACTGATGCCTTTGGGTTCCAGGTAGGTATTGATGGCATCGTCTATGATGCGGAGCGTGCTGCCGTAAGATACGATGGTGACATCGGTTCCCTGACGGATCACTTCCGGTACGCCAAATGGTACCGTGAAGTTGTTGAGGTTAGACGGCATCTGTTCTTTGAGGCGGTAACCATTAAGACATTCCACCACGATACCCGGCTCGTCGGAACGCAGGAGTGTGTTGTACATGCCTGCTGCCTGCACCATGTTGCGCGGAACGCAGAGGTACATGCCACGGATAGAATTGATGATCATGCCCATGGGCGAGCCACTGTGCCAGATACCTTCGAGCCTGTGGCCGCGTGTGCGCACAATGAGCGGGCATTTCTGGCCCCCACGTGTGCGGTATTGCAACGTCGCAACATCATCGCTGAGTGGTTGCAAGCCGTAGAGGAGATAGTCGAGGTATTGGATCTCGGCAATAGGACGGAGGCCACGCATTGCGAGACCGATGCCCTGACCGATGATGCTGGCCTCGCGGATACCGGTATCGGTGATACGCATAACGCCATACTTCTCTTGCAGGCCTGCAAAGCCCTGGTTAACGTCGCCGATCTTTCCAAGGTCTTCACCAAAGGCAACGACCGCGGGATTTGCAGCGAATGTGTTGTCGAAGAATTTGTTGAGTACTTCGTAGCCGTTGAGGTGCACCGGCTCGCCGTCGAATTGAGCGGGTACTACCGGTACTTTCATGGCGTTGTGACGCGACTGAGAATGCAAGTGCGAAGAGAATTTCTCGCGATTGTCTGAGAGAATGTAGTTGTAGAAACTCTGCAGTTCGTTTGTGGCTGGTGTGCCTGACGCAGCGAGTGAAAGAACCTTGCTAACTGACTGTAGCACATCTTTGCGGATGGGTTCTTTGATGCGGCCCAACTCTGCGACGATAGCACTGATGCGGTCGGCATTGTGGCCTGCATCGGCAAGCGTATTGTTGCACAGGTTTACTGCCTGATCACGTTGTTCTTTTATAGGAGCGAGGAAGTTGTCCCATGCGCGTTGTTTTGCGGCGCGTGCTTCTTCTTTCGCTTCTTCTTCAATTGCGTTCAATTCATCCTCAGCGGCAATTTTATTCTCGATGATGAATTGTTTCATTTTGCTGACGCAGTCCCATTCTTTTTCCCATTCGAGGCGCTCCTTGCTTTTGTAGCGCTCGTGAGAGCCTGATGTGGAGTGTCCCTGAGGTTGTGTAACCTCCTGAATGTGGAAGATGGCAGGGATGTGCGTTTGCCGAACGCGATCTATGCCTTGTGTTATTGTTTGCACAAGGCCGGCATAGTCCCAGCCTTTTGCTGTGTAGATATTGATGCCACCTTTCTTCTCGTCCCACTGCATGCCTGCGAGGGCTTCGGAGATGGAGTTCTTCGTGGTCTGGTAAGAGCGTGGTACTGAGATGCCGTACCCGTCGTCCCAGATGAATATTGCCATTGGGACCTGCAGCACACCTGCGGCATTCACGCTTTCCCAGAAAAGTCCTTCTGATGTAGACGCGTCACCGATGGTGCAGAATATTACCTCGTTGCCTTTGTTGGTGAAGTTCTCGAAACCTGAGTGAGTTTCTTCAACGTGGCGGTAAACCTTAGAAGCATAGGCAAGACCCAACGCACGAACCATCTGGCCGGCAGTTGGGGAAATGTCGCTGCTGGACTGTGGGGCGTTCATCAGGTTTTTCCAGTCACCGTTATCGTCGAGCCAGCGGGTGCCGTAGTGACCGTTCATCATGCGGCCTGCGGTAGAAGGTTCGTTTTCGATATTGGGATCAGCGTATAGCTGTGCGAAGAAACGTTGGATATCGCTCATGCCGGTAGCGAACATGAGTGTTTGATCGCGATAATATCCACTACGGATGTCGCCTGGTTTGAAGCATTTGGCCAGTGCCACCTGTGCGAGTTCTTTTCCATCGCCGAAAATGCCAAACTTAGCTTTGCCCGTCAGTACCTCGCGACGGCCCATGAGGCTGGCTTCGCGGCTGGCCACAACGAGGCGGTAGTCGTTTAAAGCTTCTGTTTTGAATTCTTCAAAAGACATTCTTGATGACCTTGGTGAGGCAGCGATCAATGGCATATATTATATTTTAATTAAAAACCTATTTAGTGTCTTAGCTGTTTCTGACTGAACGCGAATTAAAAATGTATCCATTTCAGAAAGAGCACAAGGGGCAAAGATAACCTATGGGTGGGAAAATAGGAAAAAGTCTGTCGTATCGTTGTGGGGTGGTTGGTGGTGGTCAAATATCTGTACCTTTGCGCACATTTTTTTGTGACGAGAGGTTTCTGATTTTTTTTAAAGTGATGAACAAGACGGTAGCTTTCCATACGTTGGGTTGTAAACTGAACTACTCTGAGACATCGGCGCTGAGCCGCATGCTGGAGGTGGAGGGGTTTGTGAAAAAGGATTTTGACGAGAACGCAGACGTTTATGTGATCAATACCTGTTCTGTGACAGATAATGCGGACAAGGAGTGCAGGCAGATTGTGCGGAAGATACAGAGAAGGGCGCCTGAGGCTATGGTAGTGGTGACAGGTTGTTACGCACAGTTGAAACCTGAACAGATAGCATCGATAGATGGTGTGGACCTGGTTTTGGGGGCTGCAGAGAAATTCAATATCGCAAAACATTTGAAGGAAATAGCTGAGGGGCCTGCTGACAGAGGTGGGGCCAAGATATGTTCCTGCGACATAGATGAAGTGTCCGGTTTTCATAGTTCCTACTCAGTGAGTGACCGGACGAGGACTTTTTTGAAAGTTCAAGATGGCTGCGACTACAATTGCAGCTTTTGTACCATACCATTAGCGCGCGGACATAGCCGCAGCGACAGTATAGAAGGAGTGCTGGCGAACATCAACGAACTGGAAAGCTCGGGTGTGAAAGAGGTGGTTCTGACCGGTATCAATCTGGGAGATTTCGGCAAGGGGGCTGACGGAGGAAAGACTAAAGAAGTTACGTTCTTCGATCTTGTTAAGGCTATAGACTCCTCAGCTGCGGCCGGCGTAGAGCGTTTCCGGATCTCTTCAATAGAGCCTAATCTGCTCACCGACGAGATCATACATTTTGTTGCAACATCGGGGCGGTTCATGCCTCATTTCCACATTCCGCTGCAAAGCGGCAGTAATCAAATCTTAGGTCAGATGCGCCGCCGGTATAAGCGTGAGTTGTACGCGGATAGGGTAGCTTTGATCAAAAAACTGATGCCTCATTGTTGCATCGGTGTCGATGTGATAGTGGGGTTCCCAGGTGAGACAGAGGCAGAATTTCAGGATACATATGAGTTCCTACATTCATTGGATGTCTCCTATTTGCATGTGTTTACCTATTCAGAGCGGACAGGCACACTTGCTGCCGAGATGAAGGGCGTTGTACCAGTGAATGTAAGGAATGAACGTAATAAGATTCTTCGTAACCTTTCTTACCAAAAGATGCAATACTTTACCGAACAACATCGAGGACAAGTTCGGCCAGTGTTGTTTGAACATGCTGATAAGGGTGGAATGATGGAGGGGTACACTGATAATTACATCAGAGTTCAGGTGCCCTATCAGGGTGATCTTGTGAATAAGATCGTAGTCTGGGCGATATGAGCGATCGATCTCCCTTCGGTGGCGTAAGTCTTGCGATCCTGCGTAAGGAGCCCTTCGTTTTTTGTTTTTTTTGATATTTATGAAAAGTCTATTCGTTTCCATGGTTCCTTGGAGGGGTTCTTGCAAGGGTTGTTAGATTCTTGAACCAGACCTGCCCGGAATTTCCGGCCATATTAGTTTCCTTGAATTCCTGAGTAAGTATATTCCAGGACGTGAATTTCTACTGGGTTGCAATCGTTAACAAAAAAATGTTTTTTGTTTTAGTTTTGATGAGGCGCGAAGTGTGAATAAACTGTATATTGAAATGTAAATTCTGTTTACTGTTTATATGTTTCAAATTCAATTGTTTATGTATAGTGATTATGTTTTACTTTTCCGAGATTTGAGATCCTGAAAAGATCTTGTCATAGAAAGGAAATGATATATTTTACCGGAAAGTATATAAAATTTAATTTTATAGCATCGGTAATTTGATAGTAACTTTTATTTTGTTAAATTTGCTTCCAAACTGAATTTTTATAATAGTAGTAAAACTAATCCAGGAAATACTGATACCAGACAATTACATTAATTGAGGGAGAATGAGCATGACGGAGTAGTGTTATGCTCGTGATTCCGATGTTTGTTTTGTATAGCTATAGCCAAAACTTTGAAAATTAAATTTAAAAAACGACTGTTTTTATGAGAAAAATCTATCTGGCGCTATTACTTCTGACGACAGGAATGTTAATGACCGGTAAGACTTATGCACAGCCATCTATCACGTATTCGCCGATTTCGGCATCATGTGTAAGTGGTAATGTTGTGGTCAATGGTGTTACTATCACTGACGCGACCGGAGTTCCTACATCGGGAGGGTCTGTTCCGCGATTGTACGTCAAGAAAAATTCCGGATCATGGGTGTCAGCGCCCGGAACGCTTGCGAGTGGTACAGGCACCAGCGGAACGTGGGATTTCATGGTCACGTCAGCGACTCTTGGTGGATTGTTCGCATCAAACAACGTGTCGTACTTTATCGTTGCTGAGAATACTGCTTCGGCGATCTCAGCAGTTCCGTCTGCCGGTTTTTCCGCTACCAGCGTGAACGCGATCACTACATTCCCAACATCGCCAAATATCTATACAGTTTTGTCACAGCCTACGTTGGGAGGTTTGACAGCCACACCTAATAATATATGTGTTGGGCTGCCGTTTACCCTTAATTCGGGCGTTTCATCTGGCTCGGGCGGTGTTGTTTCTTACAACTGGTCAGGACCGGATGGATATTCGACAACTTCATCAACGCCAAGTGCAGCATTGACGCCGACCACCACGGCGGCTACAGGTTCATATAGTCTGAATGTAACTTATCCAGGTCAGGGATGTACAAGTAATACAAGGATAGTTTCTGTGACCGTTAATGGGGCACTTCCTTCTATAACCGGTGGTGCAACTGTATGTGTTGGCTCGACAACAAACTATACAATAGCAACGACCGGTGGTGGTTGGTTCAGCAGTAATACGTCTGTGGCAACTATTTCTTCGACAACCGGAATAGCGACCGGCGTTTCTGCAGGTACAACTACAATATCTTACATTAAAGGCAATTGCTACGTTACAGCAGTACTTACTGTTGATCCGTTACCTGCACCAATTGCGGGTCCTTCGGCAGTGTGTGTAGGAAGCAGCATCACTTTGACTAACGCGACAGCGGGTGGTAACTGGACAAGCAGCGTGCCGGCAGTTGCATCTGTAACACTTTTGGGTGGAGTTGTTTCGGGTATGACAAACGGAACAGCGGTTATCACGTACACCCTGCCAACAAGTTGCCGTAGAACTTACCCATTGACTGTGAATGTTGTTCCGACGGCAATCACCGGTACACTGGTAGTGTGTGAGGGTGCCAGCACCAATCTTTCAAGCACCCCAAGTGGAGGTACATGGAGTAGCAGTAATACTGCTATCGCTTCGGTTGGAACATTGTCAGGATCAGTAACAGGTGTATCACAGGGTACAGCAACCATAACTTATCTGATGGGAGGAGCAAGTGGTTGTCTTTCTACAGCTGTGGTTACAGTTAATCCATTGCCGTCTCCGATCACCGGACCTTCAACAACTTGCGTTGGGTTTACGTCGACATTGAGTTCGCTTACACCAGGTGGTTTATGGACAAGTGGTAATCCTGTTGTGGCTACGGTATCGGGTGCGGGCGTTGTGTCAGGGGTTATCGCCGGTACAACAACTATATCTTATACTTTGCCTACGGGTTGCGCGAGGACGCAAAGTGTTTTGATCAATGCAACACCAACAGCAATTCCTGTTCCTCACAGTGTGTGTGTGGGTTCAAATGTGACCTTCTCAAGTTTGCCTACAGGCACATGGAGTAGTAGTGATGTAAGTGTCGCATCAGTAGTTTCTCCTGCGGGTGCAGTAACCGGTGTTTCGGTTGGTACTGCAATTATCAGTAATATACTTTCTACAGGATGTTACCGCACAGCGGTAGTTACCGTTAATCCTGTTCCGCCTGCTATTACAGGTGTGCCTACAGTCTGCACCGGTGGAACAACATTGTTGAGCAATGCAGCAGGCGGTGGAGTTTGGTCTTCACCATCAGTGGGTGTAGTAAATGTAAACCCATTGACAGGTTTGGTAACCGGTATCTCAGCGGGAATTGTTGCAGTAAATTATTCTTTTGGTACAGGATGTAGTGCTACCATAACTGTAACAACCAATTCAACGCCTTCAATAGGTGGTGCGACATCGGTATGTGAAGGCAGTGTAACATTGCTTAATAACTATTCTTTCCCTGGTGGTACATGGACTAGTAGCACCCCGTCTGTTGCTGCAATTGGTTCATCGTCAGGTTTGGTAAACAGTCTTACTGCAGGTACTACTACGATAAGCTACCTTTCTGCAGCTGGTTGTACTGCAACGAGGGTGTTGACCGTAAATGTCAATCCTGCGGTTATCACTGGTACATTGTCTTTATGTGTTAACTCAACTACGGTACTTGCCAATGCGACAATCGGAGGGGTTTGGACATCATCGTCGGCTGCGATCGCTATGGTCAATGGTGTTACCGGTGTTGTTACAGGTGTAGCGGCAGGTACGGCGACAATAACCTACAAACTTGCGTCGGGTTGTTATTCATTGGCGACCGTTACAGTAAATCCATTGCCTTCGGCTATTACCGGAACAGCTTCTGTATGTTTGGGAGCGAATACAACGCTTTCTTCATTGACCGGTGGCGGAGGATGGTCTACCAGTAACGCTGCAATTGCGTCAGTGACCCCAACGGGTGTTGTTACCGGTAATGCAATAGGCACTGCATATATATATTATACATCCGGAGCCGGATGTGTTGCATCTAGAATTGTTACAGTTAATGCAGTTCCCGGTGCAATAGGCGGATCACTTAATGCCTGTGCAGGTGCAGTGACAACCTATACAAATCCTTTCTTAGGTGGTATCTGGACGAGCAGCGATCCGCTTGTAGCATCAATAACTCCTTCTGGTAGTCTTGCCGGAATAGCAATGGGCACAACGAATATAACTTATACACTTCCGAACACATGTGCTGTTTCAGCAACAGTTACCGTTAATGCGGCACCTTTGCCAATAGGTGGTATCACCAATACATGTGTAGGTGGTACATCTTTGCTTACAAACGCAACACCGGGAGGAACTTGGAACAGTAGCAATGTAGCAATTGCCTCTGTTGATGGTGTGACAGGTATTGTTTCAGGTATTACAAACGGTACTGCTACTATCTCTTATACATTGGGTAACGGATGTAAATCATCTGCATTATTCTCGGTGAATGTATTGCCAACACCGATCACAGGTACAAATGAGATCTGCCAGGGACAAACAACTTATCTGGTGTCAGCACCGGCCGGTGGTACATGGAGTACGAGTGATCCGTTTGTTGCAGTAACAACAACAGGTCTTGTAACAGGTATGGGCGCGGGTGTAGCAACAGTAACCTATTCATTAGGTACAGGCTGTATGAGGACAACAAACGTGACCGTTGATCCACTGCCTGCGGCTATCACAGGTACGCCGAATACATGTATCGGTTCAACAACAACTTTGTCAAGTGCAACTGCTGCCGGAACATGGACGAGCAGCAATAACGCTGTAGCGACAATCGATCCTATTACTGGTGTTGCAACCGGTATCACTAACGGTTCGATCGTCATTACATATACACTTAGCACAGGATGTAAAGTAACGACCGGCTTCACTGTAAATCAATTGCCAGCGATAGTAGGTGGTGTAGCATCAACTTGTCAGGGATATTCAACAACTTTAACTAATTCTACGTCGGGTGGTACATGGATAAGCAGTAACACAGGTGTGGCAATAGTGGGTACAGGTTCGGGTGTCGTTGTGGGTATTGCTCCCGGAACATCAGAAATTTCTTACGTGATGCCATCGACAGGATGCGCAAGGACGAAAGTGGTAACTGTCAATCCAATTCCGACGGCTATAACAGGTACATTGCTTGCATGTGTTGGGAATACTACTATACTTTCCAGTTCAACCCTGGGTGGTACATGGACCAGTTCGAATACATCTGTTGCTACAGTTGGTAACACCACAGGTATAGTAACCGGTGTTGCTTCTGGAGTAACCAATATCACATATAAAATGGGCACCGGCTGTTTTGTTACAGCTCAGGTTACAGTGAACTTATTGCCATCGGCTCTTGCGGGCGTATCTTCGGTGTGTATCGGTGCCAACACAGTTTATACCTCATCTACACCAGGTGGTGCATGGAGCAGCAGTGATATAGCTGTTGCGTCTGTGGGTACTGGTGGTGTGATAGCCGGAGTATCTAATGGCGTTGCGTTCATTACTTACACTATGCCGACCGGTTGCTTTGTAACTAAGTCGGTGACAGTAAACGGTGCACCCTCTCCGATCGCAGGTACCTTGTCATTGTGTCAGGGGGCAACTGCAATACTTTCGTCTTTGACACCGGGTGGCACATGGAGCAGTCTGAATCCGGGAAATGCGACAATTGGTCTGACCAGTGGTATCATGACCGCTGTATTCGCGGGTACTGCAACTATCGCATATACAGCTCCGTGGGGTTGTACTTCAACAGCTGTAGTGACAGTAAATCCAATTCCAAATGCGATCTCGGGTGTTACTAACATTTGTCTTGGTTCAAGTTCAAGCCTTTCTTCACTGACACCGGGTGGTACCTGGTCAATCAGCAATCCGGTTATTGCCAGCGTAGGTGTTGGTACCGGTATAGTGAATGGCCTGACAGTTGGTACTGCAACGGTAACATATTCTCTTGCTACAGGTTGCCGTACAACTGCGATGATATCTGTGACAAATATCCCTGCTGCGATACTGGGTGTTCCAAATGTGTGTGTGGGAAGTACTACTATTCTTTCTAACGCAACATCAGGTGGTACCTGGAGCAGCACTGATCTTTCGCTTGCGAATGTATCTTCTTCGGGTGTTGTGAGCGGTGTAGGTCAGGGTGTAGTGGTTATCAGCTACACAATGCCAACTGGTTGTGCAAGTACTAAGATCGTGACTGTTGAACCTGTTCCATCTCCGATCGTTGAGAGCGCTGCAGTATGTGTAGGTGATTCAATGTTGCTTACAAGCGCTACTCCGGGTGGAATCTGGACGAGCAGTGTTCCTTCTCGCGCTATTATTAATGTGACCACGGGCAGACTTACCGGTCTCTCTTCAGGTACAAGTATGATCACTTATTCATTGCCTTCAGGATGCAGGGCTTATACTGTTGCAACTGTGAGCGCAGTGCCTACAGCTATTGCGGGTGTTATGTCAATTTGCTCTGGCAACACAACCACACTGGCAAATGGTGTGCCTGGTGGAATCTGGAGTAGCGATGATAATACAGTGGCAACTGTTGACGCCGGTACAGGTGTAGTGACCGGTACAGCAATGACATACAACACTACTACTATACGCTATACTGTGGCCGGCGGATGTCAGGCAACAGCTATTGTAACAGTAACAGCTGCACCGCCTGCTATAACAGGAAGCACGACAATATGTGCGAGCAGCACATCATTGTTGTCAAATAGTTCTATAGGTGGTACATGGAGTTGTAGCAACCCAAGTGTTGCGGTAGTGGATCTGGCAAGTGGTCTTGTGACAGGTGTGGCACCGGGTACTGCAACAGTTACTTATACGCTGGGCATCGGATGTAAGGTGACAACTAATATCGTTGTTAATCCTGCACCTTCGCCAATCACCGGTCCGTCTGAGGTTTGTATGGGTCAGTCTATAACACTTTCGAATGCAGTAGGCGGCGGATCGTGGAGTAGCAATAACATTTCTGTTGCGTCGGTAGATATCTCTACAGGTGTGGTGACAGGTATTGCAAATGACGTGGTGCAAATAGACTATACTCTTCCGGGCGGTTGTATGACATCGTTTACTGTAACTGTACATTCAACTCCTCCATTGATAGGCGGTGCGGACAGTATCTGTATGGGAAGCACAACTGTACTTACTAATGGATCTCCATTCAGTGGCATCTGGACATCAAGCAATCCTGCGGTTGCTCCTATCGGTCTGACTAGCGGTATCGTTTCAGGTGTTACAGTTGGTACATCTAATATAACTTACACTATACTTGGTACAGGATGTTACCGTACGACTACGGTTACTGTAAATCCGGTTCCGGGTCCTTTGACTGGTTCTATGAATGTGTGTGAGGGTGGCTTCACAGTATTGACACCAACTTCTCCGGGTGGTATCTGGACGAGCAGCAATACAACAATAGCTATGGTTGGCTCTACTACGGGTATTGTAAACGGTATGTCTGCAGGTGGTGCGACTATCAGTTACACATTGCCAACAGGTTGCGTCGCTACCGGTTTCGTGGTGGTGAACCCGCTTCCATCTTCAATCACAGGTACTGCTGAGATCTGTATGGGATCAAGCACGATCTTCACTAATCCTACTCCATTCGGTACATGGTCAAGCAACAATACATCTATTGCAACAGTGGGCTCTACCAGCGGTGAGGTTACGGCAGTTAGCCCGGGTATTGTGACTATCAGCTACACATTACTGGCTACCGGGTGCTACATTACGAAGCAGGTTACAGTTAATCCGATTCCGCCTTCAATTTCCGGAACACCGTTCATGTGTGTGGGTGGCAGTACGTTCCTCTCAAATCCGTTGACAGGTGGTACATGGAGCAGCGGTGACCCATTGGTTGCTACGATCGATGCGTTTGGAAACGTAGTAAGCACAGGAACCGGTACTACTACTATCACTTACACTTTGACATCTGCATGCTACATCACTCAGTTGGTTACTGTAGAGCCTACACTTAATCCAATTGTTGGCGGTACCAATGTATGTGCAGGATCTACCACTCCATTCACTAATACATACATTGGTGGTATCTGGAGCAGCAGTAATGCAGGTGTTGCAACAGTTGGCACTTCAGGTATCGTAACAGGCGTTGCTGCCGGTTCTGCTACTATTACATACAGGACACCTGTTGCGAGCTGTAACGTTACAAAAACAATTATCGTGGATCCTTTGCCTACATCTATTGCAGGTGTTGACAGCGTTTGTGTCGGATCGACACAGGTTTACACAACGCTTACTTCCGGCGGTACATGGAGTACGACGGATGTGACATTGGCTACGATAGCTACTGACGGTACACTTACCGGTGTGTCTTCGGGCGTTGTAACTGTGTCTTACACAATTGGAACCGGATGTGCTTCTACGCTTGATGTTCGTGTTAAGGCGCTTGCAAATGCCGGTACTATCACCGGTGCTGCTGAACTGTGTCTGAATGACAGCACTGTCATCACTACATCGGGTAGCGAGGGCGCATGGAGCTCGAGCGACACTACGATAGCTAAGATCAATGCGGAAGGTAAAGTGTTTGGTATGGCCGCTGGTACTGTTGTGTTATCTTACATTTCTGTAAATGACTGCAGCAGGGATACATCAGTATTCAATATGCTTGTGAAGCCTGCACCTGATGCAGGTGATCTTTCAGGCAATGCGAGTCTTTGTATCAACTATAGCAGTACACTTTCAAGTACAGTTTCAGGTGGTGTATGGACCAGCAGCAACCCTGCGATAGCAAGTATAAATGCATCGGGCGTGGTTACAGGCCTGGTGGCCGGTACAACTACTATCAGCTATGCGGTAACTACAAGTTGCGGCACTGATATTGCAACTCGTGTTGTGACTGTTAATGTAATGGCACCACATACAAACATTACTGTTCACCCAAGTTCAGTGATCTGTGCTAATGCACAGTATCAGAACTTCGGTGCAGAGCAGGCACCACCTGCCGGACTTAACTACGCGTGGAGCGCGACAAACGCCAGCGTATATGCAACAAGTCCTGACAAGCAGAATGCAGTTGTGAATTTTGATTCTGTTGGTACAGCGATCGTTCGTCTTACTACTCAGATCACAGCAACAGGATGTTTTGTGACTGATAGCTTTGTTGTTACAGTAAACAGCACACCTGCTTATACTCCTGAAGTTAAGTACTTCGCTGAAGAGTTGATCTGTACGGATAATACATCTACAAGCTACCAGTGGGGGTATGACGATGCAGTTACACTTGATTCTAACATTATCCCGGGTGCAATACAGCAGTCGTACTACCTGCCAAGTCCTCAATTCGGTTCCAGGAATTACTGGGTGATCGCTGGTCGTGACGGATGTTTCCAGAAAGTTTACTACAACAAGCCAACTGGTGTTGATCCGGTTGCAGTTGGATCGGTTGACGTTAAATTGTTCCCTAACCCTGCTACTGCTACACTGAACATCGAAGTTCGCGGTATCACAACTTCAGATGTTGTGAGTGTGAAACTGGTTGACATGCTTGGCAGGGAGATCGAAACATCTCTTTTGAGAAATGGTAAGGGTAACCTTAACGTGAGCGAACTGTCTGCCGGAGTGTACACGGTGATGTTCATCAATAACGGTATGAAAGTTGCTTCAAGGACTTTTGTAAAGAACTAGTTAGCGACTTTAATTAATAGTTCGGAGAGGGCTTCGCAAGAAGCCCTCTCCTTTTTTTGGGAACCGTTATACATTTGCCGGAGATATGAGATCAAAAGGGTTTTGGACGTTTGTCGTTGCGATATTCTTTTCGTGTGTTGTTGCAGCCCAGTTGAAGCCAGGTAGTGGTGCCTATGTATTTAAGAGTAAACACGACTGCGCCAGGTATGTGCTTGTTGGGTTGTCGCCGGATGGTAGGAAAGTGAGTTGGGTACCGCGACCTGCAGATGTAAATAAGAATGTGCCTAAATTGCTTGGGAACCAGTATTGGGTATCAACGCAGAATGTATCGGTTACTACAGCCGTACTGGCGATAACCAGGGCCGAATATGCCAAAATGGTCCATGCGCAACCGACTGCGGATGATCTGTATTTTTTGATCACAGAAAAGCATGGAATCACTGAAGTTTGGGATTGTTCAATGGCGGGTGATGAAAAAGCACTGCGCAAAATTGTTAAAGAAGGCAGGTTAAAAAGTGCTTGTAAGATTGTGAAATGACCAGGTGCTTTAGTGCGTTAATGATGTGACCCGTTATGAGAAAATAGCTCACCTTTGCGTCCATCGTCCGATGGCGATATATATGACAAAACAAACAAAAGCCTACCTCGCATTATTGTTTATCTGCATTGTGTGGGGCACTACCTACCTGGCTATAAGGGTAGGTGTGTTGCACTATCCACCATTTTTATTTGCCGGTGTTCGGCAGGTGGTGGCAGGGCTTATATTGATATTGGTGGGTTTGTTAAGGGATAAGAAGGCGGGATTGACCCGACAGGCTGTAGTGCGGCAAATGATGATGGGTTTTCTGATGTTGACTGTTGGTAATGGTGGTGTGACATGGGGTGAGAAGTATATTCCCAGTGGTATTGCGGCGTTGTTGTGTTCTTTGATGCCGATGTTTGCAGTTTTGTTCGGGTTGTTGTCGGCGGGGAGGGAGAAACTGAATGCAGCAATTGTAGGAGGTATGGTACTGGGTTTTGCCGGAGTAGGGTTGATCTTCAGGCAGAATTTTGCTGAGATGTCTGATCCACGCTATTTGGGAGGAATGGCAGTGACATTGCTGGCAACCGCCAGTTGGGCGTTTGGTAGTACGCTGAACAAAAAGTATGGTAAGGCAAGCAATGCGTTGTTTAACAGCGGGATGCAATTGATGTTTGGCGGGGTTTTTATGTTGATGATCAGTCCGGTTGCTGATGATTTTTCGTCCTTTACATTGTGGAATAGTGATGGTATGGCGGCGCTTATATACCTGATAATATTCGGATCTGTATTGGCCTATGCGGCATACATGTATGTGTTGGATGTTCTGCCGGTGGGTGTGGCTACAATATATGCGTATGTGAATCCGTTGATTGCTGTATTGGCAGGTAGCATGCTTCTTGACGAACAATTGAATATTTACATTATTCTTGCGTTTGTGACTATTGCGGTGAGTGTATTTTTGGTGAACAGTGGGTATAAGCAGATAAGGGATGCAGCGCGATAGGATGAGATTGAATTAGTTGTGAAATAATTCTATGTTATGGAATACGTGACCCTTGAGAAAGATGGATATACCATCACAACAGACAAGGATAAAATGGTGATAGATGATATTCACCGATGGCTCTCAGAAGAAGCCTACTGGAGCAGGGGAATACCTTTCGAGTTAGTGAAGACGGCTTTTGACCATTCCTTTTGTGTTGGAGTGTTGTATGGGGAGCGTCAGGTGGGTTATGCACGTCTTGTGACCGACTATGCTTCTTTTGCCTACCTGGCGGATGTATTTGTGGAGGAAGCACATAGGGGCAAAGGACTAAGTGTCGCCATGTTGGATGTGCTACTCGGGATGCCTTGGGTGAAAAGTTTACGGAGGGTGATGCTTTTTACGATACATGCGCACGGACTATATGAGAAGTATGGGTTCAGAGCCTGCAAATATCCTGAACGTTTAATGGAAGTCTTGCAGGGGCCGGATATGTATCTTAAGGCAGGAAAATAGAAGCAGGTAAGGAGCAAGAAATATCATGATTAATTATTTTCAAAAAACGCCTATTCCTGTTTGTAAATAATTAATTTTGTTGAGTAAAAATCTGTACTAACTACTGTTTTTTTCGTTGCCGTAGATGAATAATACATATACCGACCTCGTACACCAAACCTTCCATTTTCCTCAAGAGGGGTTTGACGTGAATGACAACAATAACCTCACATTCAACGGGGTGGATATGAAATACCTTATCGAGAAATACGGAACGCCGTTCAAGCTGACGTATCTGCCAAAAATCGGTATGCAGATTAATAAGGCAAAGAAGATGTTTGCCGACGCGATAAGGAAGCACAAGTATGACGGGAAATACGTGTACTGTTATTGTACGAAGAGCTCGCATTTTTCATTTATTGTTGAAGAGACACTCAAGCACGGTGTTAATCTTGAGACGTCCTTTGCTTATGATATTGACATCATCTGGCAATTGTACAAAAGGAGGAAGATCACAAAGGACATATTTGTGATATGCAATGGTTTCAAAACGCGCCAGTACACACGCAATATAGCTAAACTGATCAACGGCGGGTTCAAGAATGTGATACCAATCATTGATAATAAGAACGAGTTTGAAGACTACAAGAAATCTATCAGGGCTAAACATCCTGTGAATATCGGTATCAGGATAGCGAGTGAGGAAGAGCCTACTTTCGATTTTTATACCTCGAGGTTGGGGATCAGGAGCAGGGATGTACTTGAGTTTTACGTAGACAAGATAAAGGGTAATGAGAAGTTCAGGCTGAAGATGCTGCACTTCTTTATGAATAAGGGAATTAAGGATGACGTTTATTATTGGAGTGAGCTGAATAAGGTGCTCAATATCTATTGCCAGTTAAAAAAGGTTTGTCCTGAATTGGAGGGGTTGAACATAGGTGGAGGGTTGCCTATAAAACACTCTCTGAATTTCGATTATGATTATAACTACATGATCAATGAGATTGTTTCGACGATCAAGAAGGTGTGCCGCAAAAACAAAGTAGATGTTCCGGATATCTACACTGAATTCGGATCATTTACTGTTGGCGAGGCTGGTGCAGTTGTGTACAGTGTGCTGGACGAGAAGATGCAGAACGATCGGGAGATATGGTACATGATAGACAGTTCGTTCATTACTACGTTGCCGGATACGTGGGGTATCGGGGAAAAGTTCCTTATGCTGCCGATAAATAAGTGGGACAAAGAATATCAGGAAGTTCACCTTGGCGGACTTACGTGTGACAGTCATGATTTCTATACATCGGAGGAGCATATTAATGCTGTGTTTTTGCCGAAGCTTGATAAAGAAAAGAGCACTGAGCCACTTTATATAGGCTTCTTTCATACCGGCGCTTACCAGGATCAGTTGGCGGGCTATGGTGGTATCAAGCATTGTATGATACCGAGTCCGAAACACATAGTGGTAGAGTATGGCAAGGACGGCAAGCTGGAGGATTGGTTGTATGCACGCGAGCAGACACCTCAAAGCATGCTGAAGATACTTGGCTACATCAGGTAGGTAGTTCCACCTTTTTACAGAATATTAGTTCATCTGCGGGTCGGTGGGTATGTGTGCGAGGTGCGCATATTTTCTTCCGAGCGATGCTATGGCGAGTTTCCAGAGTTCATCGTTGCTCGCATTGAAGATCATGTCTTCGCTGGCGTCGGCAATGAGCCATGTACCTTCTTTGATCTCATCCTCCAGTTGGCCGGGAGCCCAACCTGAGTAACCGAGAAAAAGACGAATGTCGGATTCTTTGACCGGCTTGTTCGTGGCGAGGTCATACAGATCGTCGAACGAGCCGCCCCAATAAACACCGTTGGTAATTTTTTTTCCCTGGCCGAGATAATGTGGCACACGGTGCATCAGGTGGAGCGTGTCGGGCTGAACAGGTCCGCCTTTAAATACAGTTGGTCCGCCGGACGGTAGCCCATCTATGATATCACCAAGTCTGATCTCTGTAGGATGATTGAGTACGAAGCCAACAGACCCCTCGTCGCTATGCTCACATAAAAGAATAACTGACCGGGTGAAATTCGCATCATTCAGTAATGGTTCCGCTATGAGAATCTGGCCCGGTTTGGGGGCTTTGGTTGCAGATGGTGGATATAAACTGAATTGTTTCATCAAATAAATTTAACGAAGTTTCAACAAATAGAACATAAAACCGATAAAAAACCAAAAGAAATTTTGGTGGTTGAGCGTGTCATGTTGGTTGGAGGGTAATCGCTTATATTTGCCACATGTCTGAAGCAAACGATACGGAAGATATTTGGGATGACGAGGATCCGGAGGCGGAGCTGAGTGAAGTCGGTGATGAGCCGGTAGAGCGGTTGCGTATAGTGACGGATAAACGTCAGGACCCACTTCGGTTGGATAAATTTGTACTGAACCGACTGGAGGGGGCTACGCGTAACAAGGTGCAGCAGGCCATTGATGATGGATTTGTGCTGGTGAATGACAAGGTGGTTAAGTCTAACTACAAGGTAAAGGCAGGTGATGTAATAGTAGTATTTGAGACGAGACGGCCGGAGAGTCAGGAAGTAATTCCGGAGAATATTCCTCTTGATATTGCATATGAGGACGCAACGCTGATGATCATCAACAAGCCTGCGGGTATGGTGGTGCATCCGGGATGCGGCAACTACAGCGGCACATTGGTCAATGCGCTCTCATTTTATCTGCAACAGGAAAATATAGAAGTGAGTCATCTGTACCGCGTTGGGCTTGTGCACAGGATAGATAAAGATACTACGGGGCTGATAGTGATAGCGAAGACTGATGATGCAATGACAAAGCTTGCGGCACAGTTCAAGAAGCATACGGTATATCGCAGATACATAGCGTTGGTATGGGGCGACCTGCCGGAAGATGAGGGAACTATAGTGGCGCACATTGGCCGAAACCTCCGTTTCAGAAAGGTGATGGACGCGTTTCCTGATGGGGAGCATGGTAAGGAGGCGATCACTCATTACAAGGTGCTGGAGCGATTTAATTATGTGACCCTTGTTGAGTTGAGACTAGAGACAGGACGCACACACCAGATCAGGGTTCATATGAAACACATAGGACATCCATTGTTTAATGATGCAACCTATGGTGGCGACCGGATAGTGAAGGGGACGGTGTTCAGCAAGTACAAGCAGTTCATTGATAACTGTTTTGAAGTATTACCGAGACATGCGCTTCATGCGAAGGAATTGGGTTTTACGCATCCCGCAACGAATGAGAAAGTGCATTTCAGTTCGGAATTGCCACAGGACATGGCACAAGTTATAGAGAAGTGGCGGGCATACACTAACGGGCGAAAAATGCAGAGTCAGGGGTAGGGTCGGTAACATCAGAGATAGATAAACACCATTAATGGTACACAAAATACTTGCCGATAAGCCGACCAAATTGTTTGTGGTCATTGCTTCCTTTTTTGTTGCAAACGCGCTGATAGCCGAGTGCATAGGAGGGAAACTGTTTTCACTTGAAAAGGTACTTGGATTGGTGCCTAAGCCGTTCTCCTTACTTGGAGAGAGAGGGCTGACCTACACGTTGACGTGCGGTGTGTTGCTGTGGCCACTTGAGTTTATAATGACCGATGTTGTGAACGAGTATTTCGGGCCAAAGGCAGTGAGGAGAATATCGTATATAGCTGTCGGGTTGATCTCTTATGCCTTTTTAATGTTCTATGCCGCAATAGAGATACCGCCTGATACATCTTTTTGGACTGGCAGCCAGGCGTTGGCCGGGATCCCTGATATGCAGGCCGCTTTTGGCGGCATATTCGGTCAGGGAATGTGGATCATTGCAGGTAGCCTTAGTGCGTTTTTGGTAAGTCAGCTGGTGGATGTGTGGGTGTTTCACAAGATAAAAAAAGCTACTGGTGAGAAGAAAGTGTGGCTGCGTGCGACAGGATCGACAGTGGTGTCGCAGCTTATTGATAGTTTTATAGTATTGTTTATCGCATTCAAAATAGGAAAAGACTGGAGCTATCAGCGAGTTATAGCAATATGCCTTGTGAATTATTCCTACAAGTTTGTGATGGCGATCGTTTTGACTCCCTTGATCTATCTTATTGAACGTGCCATAGACAGGTACTTAGGCGATGCTACAGCCAATGCGATGAAGAAGGCTGCTATGGGAGTTGCCGCTGAGTAGGACATAAAATTATACCCATGAGATATCCGGTCATATCGATTGTTTTTGCGGCTTTCTGTGTGTTGTGTGCTCACAGTTCAACGGCCCAAAAGAATACACTCTTCGGTTATGCCAATTTCGATTATCGCAATGAAGGTTATGGCGTATCCGGCGGGCTTGGATACCAGTATAGTGACCGGTCTATAGCCGGGGTAAATTATACCAGGATCTATACCAATAGTGATAATGGAAGGTATGTGTCTCATTACAATGCTGTGGGCTGCTTTATGCGGCTAAATCGAAAGATAGGAAGGGGTAAGACCTTCTTTTGGTATATGCAGCCGGAGGTTATTGGTTTCTGGAGCAATGCAGTGGATCACCGACCCAAGGGAGTCTATCATCTCCGTGACCGCGGATTCGCCACCGGTAGTTCATTGGGTATCGGTGCCAATCTGGGCCATGGACTGGCGTTGAACCTTGATCCGATTTACGTGCAATTTGCTTTAGGGAGAATACTTACAGATCCGTCCAACGGACCTTATTCATATGCAGACTTTGCGTTAAGGGTGTCGCCAAGAATCGGGTTTAGTTTTAACGTCCCGTACAAAAAAAATGATACCGAGCAGGCCGGCCGCAATAAAAAAAGCCAATAGTCACGATGGCTATTGGCTCTCGAAATATGATCTTATCGCTATTGTTGCGTTTTGCTCCAGTTTTCCAATTTGTCTTTCAGTACACTTAAAGGCACACAGCCATCTTTTAGTACCTCATCGTGGAAAGATGCTATGCTGAATTTATTTCCCAACACTTCGCTGTAGTGTTTCCGCTCGGCGCTGATGGCCATCTGTCCGATCTTGTATGAGAGTGCCTGGCCGGGTATAGCCATGTAGCGTTCTATCTCGGCGGTAGCTTCACTTTCACTTATCAGTTCATGATCCATCATGTATTTAATGGCGTCCTCGCGGCTCATGTTCTTGTAGTGCATTCCTATGTCTACGACCAGACGAATAGCGCGATGTATGCCATCGCTTAGGTGGCCGAAGTACTGGTAGGGGTCATCATAAAGGCCAAGGTCTTTTCCCAGCGTTTCGCTGTAGTGTGCCCAACCTTCGCCATAGGCGCCATACCAAAGGAAGCGACGGAACGCGGGAAGTCCTTTGTTCTCCTGCTGCAACGATATCTGGTAATGGTGTCCGGGAATTGCCTCGTGCAGGAACAGTGTGGCCATTGCAACACAATTGTATTTTGCAGGGTCTATGATAGGCACATAGAAGATACCCGGGCGCGTGCCATCTTCAGATCCCTGATTGTATTCGGCGCTAGCGGAAGCTGCGCGGAATGCTTCGGTTTGCCTAATGGTGAATTGAGTTTTAGGAGTGTTGTTGAAAAGTTTTTTGAGTTGCGGGTCTTCTTGCTTTTTAATGTTCCAGAAACTATCTATGACCTGCTTTGGCTGTGTGAATGGGAAAAATTTCCTGTCTTCACTTATGTGTTTAAAAAACTGTTGCAGCGTTCCGGCGAAGCCTACCTTTTCTTTGATCTTGTTCATCTCGGCTTCCATTCGTGCCACTTCGCGTAGGCCTGTGTTGTAGATGGTGTCAGGGTGAAGGTCTGTTGTGGTCCAGTATCGGATGCAGTAATTGTAGTAATCGAGCCCCCCCGGCACTCCGATAATGCCGCTTGAAGTACGGCCGTGTGGCAGGTATTCTTTTTCGAAAAAGTGATGGAGTTTTACATAGGTAGGGTTCACAACATTCTGTATGACATTTTTGTAGGCTAATGTGAGTCTTGCTTTGTCTTCAGTAGAGAAGCTGTCGGGCAGATTGCGGATGGGGCCGTAGAAAATGCTGGCAGTGTCATAAGCAACAACCACATCGCGCAGCTGTGGCAATATCTTCACAACGAGGCTTTTGGGGAGCACCCAGCCAAATTTTATGCCGTTGCGCATGTTTGCAATGGCGGTATCGGCCCAGGCGGGTACTGCAGACAGGCGTTTTAGCCAATTGTCATAATCGGCAACAGTTTTGAAGGGTTGGTTGCCGCTGCCCGATCCAAGTTGCGGTAGCTCCAGCGTGAAGGACCAGAACTGAGTGATGGGCATTAAGTGAGTAGGGTGTTTCAGCCCTTCCAGGTTCATTTTCATTTCATGCAGGAAAAGGCTGCAGCTGATCTTCCTGTCGGACGAAAGGCCTGTAGTGTCGATGCCGGATGCAAGATCTTCGTAACGCTTATAGAAGCGTGAGAGGCTGTCGCGAAAAGACTGCGCTATTGTTATGGTCAGTTTGTCATTATATCGGCTGTCGCCAATGCCGGTTGCTTCCAACGGGAAAAGCTGTAGTCGTTCTTCCCAATAGGATGAGAACAGGGAATCCAGTTTGCCCGCTGAATCTCCTCCGGGGGCTTTCTTGTCGCTGCAGGAGTAGAGAAGAGCCGGGAATGATAAAATGGCAATTATGCGTTTCATACACTGAGTTTGTGTAAATAAACACAATTATTGTCGATAGTTTATCACCTGAAAGGGGGTGTTTTAATCGGTTAGCGCTACCAATGCGTTCATAACATGAAGAACCCTTTCTTTTGTTACCGGATCGGTGATCTCGCCGGTTGGTGAGACCTTTGTTTTGATGTAGGATATGACCAGGTTGGTATCGTCGGATACATTAGCTTCTATTATCCGCAGCGTTTCCATGAGCGACTGATGGCCCTTGTGCCCCAGAGAAGACGCAGTGATGAGTGCAGTTGGCTTTTTTGAGAATTCGCACGAAGAGACGGTCCAGTCTAGGGCGTTCTTCAATGATCCGGGAACGCCCATCGCGTACTCGGGAGTGCAAATGAGGATCGCATCTGCCGAACGAAGTAAAGCCCTGAAATGCGTTATCGTGTCCGGAGGAGTGGGTTGTTCCAGGTCGGGGTTGAAGTGGGGGAGTGCGGCGATGGCTGTGAATATGTTCAGGTCGATCTTGTCCGTCATTAGGGTCGCGATTGCACTTAAAAGGGAGAGGTTGGAAGATTGTGTACGGGTGCTGCCACAAATAGCGATAACTGACTTCTTCTTTGCCATTAATAGAATACTACGGTGGTGATGGTAACGTTACTTCAAATTTCGCAAAGAATTGACATACTAATATTGGTGGGTTTTGAAATTGTGACTCCCCTAACATAGTGTTTTTTTGTAGCTTTGATCGAAATGGTGGATGTACCGGATGAATTTTAACAACCGTTACTTTGGTGCATCCGGTCGTTTTCCTTTTTAAAACCAACTAACTGCATCAGTATCTGGAAGGTTCAGGCAGGACGTGTGTAAAACCAAATGCATTGAAAAATAGATCTCCAGGAAAATCGATCTCGTACTTAGGATATTGGATATGCGCTATCGTGCTGGTGTTGGTCATGTTCGGTTGCGGTAGGCGCAGTGTACATGCGGGAAAAGATCCGTTCGTTGATAGTGTTTTGGCTTCTGTGGCCGTATCAATTGAAAAGGTAGGCGCCAATAGAGTGGGGTATGTAATAGACAGCTTGCTTGCAGGTAGGGATTTAAGTGCGATCGACAAATACAGAGTGCTATCACGCAAGTACACAGTTGCGCAAGATGTGCAAAAGGAATTCAGAAAGTCTTATGAGCTTGCCGACAGTATATTGACTCTGATCGACAGGAATTCTAACCAATTTGATACCGGGCAACTTTTTAAGACATACATGTGGAAAGGAAATAGTGCCTACGCACTTGGGCGCTATGCGGAAGCTTTCAGGTATTACGAATTAGCCGAAGATCTGGCCGTCGGGTCGAAATCACCTTGCCGGGAATTTATTTACCTATACCGTATCGGTATGTCTAATTATGGAGAGGGTAGGTATGCAGAGGCAGTAAGGCTGTTCAAGTCCTCGCACGAGAAGTTAATGATCTGCAAGGATGTGTCGTTAGAAAATGATGTCAGAAACCAGGAGATATTATCGAACATAGGACTTGCATACGTTGGCGCGGATATGCCGGATAGTAGTATTTCTTATTTTCATAGGGCGATTGGTTTTGTATCTGCGAAAATTAAAGCCGGAAGTAGAGGTGGTCGCCAATGGAATGAAGCTTTGTCTGTGGCAATGGGTAACCTGGGAGATGCGTACAGTAAACTTGGGATAAAGGATTCAGCTGAGTGGTATCTTAGGGAAAGCATCGCATTGAGTGCTCAGGGAAACAGAAATCTGCAAGATCAGTTGTTTAACAGACTAAAGCTTGCAGATCTGTATGTTTCGGTAGGGCGTGGAAACGAGGCTTTAGCGCTTTTGCAACTTGTAGATAAGATGATGGAAGATACGGCTCAGGTCAATCGGTCGTGCGATGTGACGGAGTTAATGATGCGGAGGGCGGGAGTGCGTGTTCGTTATTTTCAGTCTTTGGGCGCGTCCGATAGAGCTTTTGCGTCCGAGAAACAATTTGATTCTCTGCAGGAAATGAAATGGGCGCGTACTAAACACGTGTTGAACAATTCCATTTCTCAGGGTTTAGATAATGCTCACCACGAGAAGCAGATATTGCTACTTGAGAAAGATATGCAGATCCGTGGTCAGCAGAATGTGATACTCTTCCTCGCAGTAGTGTTGTCAATACTCGCAATTGTGTTCATTATGCGTTTGTTGAAAGATTACCGCAAGCATAATGCGAAACTGAAAGTACATGCCGAGGAAATAACAAGAACCAGCGCGGCGAAAGAAGCAATGTTACAACTCAAGATGAGGACTGACGAGTTGAATTTCATGGCATTAATAGAAAACACTGATGATGTGTTGTGGTCGGTGGAAAGGTCGGGTGATTTGCTTGCGTTCAATAAGGCATTCAGTGATCTGGTGAGAAAAGAGCAGGGGGAGGCACCGATGGTAGGGCAGCGATTCCCCGAATTTGAAACCGAGATGTTACTGGCCGGAAAAATTGAAGAAGGGTACAAGACGGCGCTCGATTCGGGCAGTTTTGATGTGATTGAGAAGGTGCCTGTACATGAGACGGTATCTGCTCACATACAGTTGCGTTTTAAGGCCATTAAGAACGAGACAGGTGTGGTGACAGGTGTCAGTTGCTTTTTGCGCGATATCTCCCAATACGTAAAAATGATAGAATCACTTGAAGAGAAGAATCAACGTTTAAGGGATATTGCGTGGGTTCAGTCGCATAAATTGCGTGGCCCGCTGACTACAATAATGGGTATCCTTAAATTCCTTAACGATGAAGAAGCTCCTTCAGAGATGAAAAAGGAGATGTTGATCGGCCTCAATGAGAAAGTGGCTGAGATGGATGCGATCATTCACGAGATCGTTTCCAAAACGGAATAGTAGATCAGCTCACTGCCTTTTTTACTATTTCCATGAGCATATCTACTTCGTGCGGGTTATTGTAAATATGTGTTGAAACCCGTAGAGAATTTAGTCCATTTTCGGGCACCGCACGTATACGCATCTTTTTCTCGGAGCACATGCCGTAAAACTTCTGGAAGTCGATACCCTTTACACGGAATCCGTTCACGCCCGCGCGAGACCTTTCTTCGGTAGGTGTCAATAGTTCCACTTTGTCTCCGAAAGACAGCAGTCCATCTTGCGTGTATTTGCCGAGGAATTTGATGCGCTCGTAGATATTGTTCGCCCCGATCGTTTCTATGAAGTCTATTGCTGCTACAACGCCTGCGTAGAGGCCGTTTGACTGGGTGCCGCCATAATAGCGGTGCGCACTGTCAACATAGTCAGAAGTGGTGGCCATTGGTTTTGATAACAGATCCCATTTTCCGTTGTCTCCGCCGGCACCTATGGTGTATGCCTGAAGGGTGTTTTGGAATTCTTTGCGAACATACAGGAAGCCCGTGCCTTTCGGGCCGAGCATCCACTTGTGAGAGCAAGATGCATAGGTGTCGCAGCCCATGTCGTGCAGGTCAAGCGGAATCATTCCAGGGCCATGTGCCCCGTCTATAACAGAGAAAATTCCCTTGTCGCGCGCCAGCGTGCATATCTCTTTTGCGGGTAGAACCTGCCCTTGAGTGCAAGGAATGTGGGGTGTTGCAATGGCGCGTGTCTTTTTAGTAATGAGGCTGTTGATGCGGTTTAACGTTTCATCGGCCGTTGATGCCGGTGTGTATGTTTTTACGACAATTCCATGCACCTTTTGTCTGTTCATCCACGGCATGGCATTGCCCATGTGCTCGTGCGTTGTAATGATCACTTCGTCCCCCTTCTGCAGCGGTAGTCCCCAGCAACCAATATTTATTCCCTCTGTGACATTGTGTGTCAACGCTATTTCATTCTCATTGGCTCCAACGAACTTTGCCACTTTCGCAACAGTATTTTCCCAGCTTCCATACTGCCCGTTCATGTCGCTTTCCATCATGCCGGCTTTCACCGCTTCTATAACAGGGTAGGGTGATGGACCGAACGTGCCGTTGTTGAGGTACGTCAGGTCTTTTGAAAGAGGGAACATGAGTCGCACGTTTCTCCAAAATTCTTCGTCGTCGTTGCGCACATCTTTGCCGGCGCCGGCTATTTGTGCCGAAGCGGCAAGTGACTGCATTTCAGCAACTGTCAGTGCTGCGAGTACAGACGCTGAACGGAGGAAATTTCTGCGGGAAAAGCTCATATGTGGGGAGATGTAGTATTAAATGTACAAAAAACAAACATTAAGTCAAGATGTATAGCGAGTGTATAAAAGAAAAGCGCACCGGGGGGCGGTGCGCTTCGACAAATTATGATCATTAAACTTAACGGCTGTAATTCGGAGCCTCTTTTGTTATCACCACGTCGTGCGGATGGCTTTCCGCCATGCTGGCCGGAGTGATACGTACGAATTGGGAGTTGCTCTGAAGTGTTGTGATGTCTTTGGCGCCGCAATAACCCATGCCGGCGCGAAGGCCACCTACGAACTGTTGTACCACCTCATTTAGTTGGCCTTTGTAAGGGACGCGACCAACGATGCCTTCCGGAACCAGTTTTTTAATATCGGCTTCCATGTCCTGGAAGTAGCGGTCCTTAGAACCTTCCTGCATAGCTTCTACAGAGCCCATGCCACGGTATGATTTGAACTTACGTCCTTCATAAATGATCGTCTCACCCGGGCTTTCCTCAGTTCCCGCAAAGATAGAACCGGCCATAACGCAGGAAGCGCCAGCGGCGATAGCTTTTACCATGTCGCCTGTATAACGGATACCTCCGTCGGCAATAACAGGGATGCCAGTCTTCTTAAGTGCGTTAGCAGCTTCCATGATGGCGGTAAGCTGTGGTGCCCCTGCGCCGGTCACCACGCGCGTGGTGCATATAGAACCAGGACCCACACCTACCTTCACTGCATCTGCACCGGCAGTAGCGAGTGCTTTGGCTCCTGCCGCGGTGGCTACGTTGCCTGCGATAATGGGTAATGTCTTGAAGTTCTTTTTTACGGTTTTAATCGCTTCGATCACTCCTTTTGAGTGTCCGTGAGCGCTATCGAGGGTGATAACGTCCACGCCTGCGTGCTTGAGTGCCTCAACCCTTTCGAGTATGTCTGCAGTAATACCGATGGCTGCGCCTGCTACGAGGCGACCCATGCTATCTTTTGCTGCATTTGGGTGGCTTTTCAATTGTATCGTGTCACGGAAGGTGATGAGCCCCATCAACTTCCCTTTTTTGTCTACTATCGGCAGTTTTTCGATCTTGTATTGTTCCAGTATGCGCTCTGCTTTCAACATGTCTGTGCCTATGGGGGCAGTAACAAGACGTTCTTTGGTCATCACTTCGCTCACCTTTTTCTTGTTGTTCTTTTCGAAGCGGAGGTCGCGGTTGGTGAGCATACCTACCAGAAGTGAATTCTTATCTACAATCGGAATGCCACCTATGCGGTTTTCCTTCATGATTTTGAGTGCATCGGCCACAGTTGCATCAGGTGAAAGTGTTATGGGGTCGAGAATGAGTCCGTTCTCAGAGCGTTTAACGCGGCGGACCTGGTCGGCCTGTCGGTCAATACTCATATTCTTGTGGAGGATGCCCATGCCGCCTTCACGAGAAAGCGCAATAGCCAGAGGCGCTTCAGTAACAGTGTCCATGGCAGCAGAGACCATTGGAATGTTGATGCGGATATCTTTTGTGAGATTAGTAACTATACTTACTTCGCGTGGTAGTACTTCGGAGTAAGCCGGCATGAGGAGGACGTCATCGAAAGTGAGGCCTTCGCCGTAGAACTTAGATTTTATTGCCATGTGCAAAGATACTTGCATTTGCGAAAATGACAAAAACTGCATCTGAGATAACATTTTTTTAAGTTTTGGAGTTGCCTGGAGAGAGGAATGGGTGTAAATTGTAGTCATGGCAAAAGAGATAGGTAAAATAGGGATCATGACATCCGGTGGGGATAGTCCCGGGATGAATGCCGCTATCCGAGCGGTGGTGCGGACAGGGATTTATCACGGAATGGAGGTGTTTGGCATCAGGCGGGGATATCAGGGGATGATAGAAGGCGATATTGTGCGGATGCACACCACAGATGTGTCGAATATCATTCAGAGGGGTGGAACCATTTTGAAGACAGCCAGAAGCAAGGAGTTTATGACCAATGAAGGGATGGACAAGGCATATAGGCAGTTGAAATTGCATGGGATAGAGGGATTGGTGTTGATAGGTGGAGACGGAACTTTCAGGGGGGCAGTGAATTTCTTTGAACGACACACCATTCCTGCAGTGGGTTTGCCGGGTACTATCGACAAAGACCTCGCTGGTACTGATTTTACAATCGGATTCGATACAGCGGTCAACACGGCTGTTGAAGCTATAGATAAGATACGTGATACTGCCGAAGCCCATGACAGACTGTTTATTGTGGAGTTGATGGGGCGTGATGCCGGATATATTGCATTGCATAGCGGCATTGCTTGCGGTGCTGAAGATATTCTGATCCCTGAAACAAAGACGGATATCGAAGAGGTG
The DNA here is from genome assembly GCA_964652995.1 of uncultured Flavipsychrobacter sp. Lineage (GTDB taxonomy): Bacteria > Bacteroidota > Bacteroidia > Chitinophagales > Chitinophagaceae > Nemorincola. The sequence continues at coordinate 138,472 of CAZZCR010000002.1, forward strand.
TTGAGCCGGATAGATGCCGATGAGCGGCGTAAAAAGGCAGTCCATATTATAGTAGTGGCGGAGGGCGATGACTTTGGCGGTGCAAAGGAGGTGCATGAGCGTGTGGCACAACGGTTCCCGAAGCTGGATGTGAGAAGCTGTGTGCTGGGGCATATTCAGCGGGGTGGGGCGCCTACGTGTGCCGATAGGATCTTGGCAAGCAGGTTGGGGCATGCGGCAGTAAATGCATTGCGTAGCGGAAACACACAGGTTATGCTGGGTGTTGTGAATGATAAAGTGGTGCATACCCCCTTTGCCAGGGTAGTGAAGGGTAATACCCCCATAAGCGACGACCTGCTCGAAATGATAAGGGTGCTGAGCGTATAGAAGGTAAATACAGCCGTTTTTGACAGGGGGGAGTCGGCCTGAATCTGAAATGGTTAAAAAAACCACAAATGCGTGGGCGGGCTCCCGTGTTTGTCAATTTTAGTTACATTTGTCTTGAACAATAAAAGCGCATGACTTTACTATCAGTTTTCTTTCTTCAGGTCGATACTGCAGTGAAAACCGTTGCTGACGCAGCCTCGGTTGCTTCAACAGAAAAGATATCATTATTTAACCTGTTGCAGGAGGGTGGTGCATTGATGATACCATTGCTTCTGTGCTCTATCATCATGGTATATGTGTTTATGGAGCGACTGATGACCATCAGGAAAGCGGGCTCCGTTGATCCTACGTTGGTTGTACGGGTGCAGCAATCCATTGCCACGGGAAACACTGCAGCGGCTGTGGCGGCATGCAAAGGAAGCAACACGCCGGTGGCCCGCGTTATAGAAAAGGGTATTAGCCGGATCGGTAAGCCGATAGATTATATTGAGAAATCTATGGAAAGTACCGGTCGTCTGGAGGTGTATCAATTGGAAAAGAACGTTTCAATTCTCTCTACAATATCGGGTATCGCGCCTATTTTCGGGTTCCTGGGTACAATTGCCGGAATGATCATTTTGTTCTTCAATGTGCAACATCAGGGGTTCTCGCTCGAGACTATCGCGGGAGGTATCTATACTAAGATGGTCACATCGGCAGTTGGGCTTATTATTGGTCTGCTTTCCTATGTGGGATATGCTTACCTGAACGCGCAGATAAATAAGACTGTAAACAAGATAGAGTCGGCATCGGCTGAGTTTTTAGATACACTCCAGTAATTTAATCTTAACTACGGAAGATGAACATCAGAAGACGGCAGGCACACGATCCGCAGGGACATTCATCGGCACTTAATGACATATTGTTCATTCTGTTGCTGTTCTTCCTGATCATTTCTACACTGGCCAACCCCAATGTTGTAAAGTTGAGTATCCCTAAAGCAAAGAGCGATACCAAAGCCAAACAAACAGTTGTGGTTTCTGTAAATGATAAGCAGGAGTTCTTTGTCGGCACAACGATGGTTGCCATTGATTCTCTGAAGCCTTCGATCTCAGCGGCAATTGCCAAGTCGCAGGATGCTGAGCCGACGGTTGTTATCAACGCTGATAAACAAGCTACTGCCGACAATATTGTGGCCATTATGCGTGCCGCGCATGACCTGCAATTAAGGACGGTGCTCGCGGTTGAGAATAATAGCCGATAATAATGCGGCTGCCTGTATGAATTCTTTAACTCATTTCTAAAGCTTCCAGTGCTTCACCCACAATGAAGAAACTACCAGTGATGAGCAGTGCATCATTTTCGTTCATGTTTTGACGGGCTGCTACCAGAGCGGCGTTTACATCGGCATGGGAAGTGCCTGTTATTCCCGCAGCGTTGGCGTGTTGCGCAAGTACATCAGCCGGCATTGCGCGCGGTATCTTTGCATTGGTAAAGTAGTATGTTGCGTCTTTGGGAAAAAGGGAGAGTGCTGTGTCAACATCTTTGTCTGATACGAATCCGACGATGATGTGTTTTGTGTCTATTGCCGGTAATTGATTGAATTGACCCAATACCTCCTGTAAGCCGGCAGGATTGTGCGCTACATCGCAAATGACGAGAGGCGAAGTAGATGCTACTTCCCACCGCCCGCGAAGTCCGGTAGTTTTCCGCACACGGTCCAGCGCCACGATAGTAGTTGGGATTGTGGTGCGGAAGCCACGATAAGTGAGCAGCTCGGCAACGGTGAGAATGGTTTTTAGATTGTGTTGCTGGTAGTGTCCTTTCAGGTCTGTGCGCAGGTCGTACATTTCACGCTTCGCGTTGTTTACCGCTTTGAAGTTTTGGTATTCATGATCCTGACCTGTGCGTACCATTCCCCACAGTGAGTCGGCATAGTGTACGGTGCTGTGTTTGTGAACTGAATGTTCAAAGAACACACGTTCAGTTTCGTTGTGCTGTTCTCCTATAACTACCGGAATATCAGGTTTGATAATGCCCGCTTTTTCATTAGCTATCTCTGTAAGCGTGTTACCGAGAAGATCTTTGTGGTCGTAGCTGATGTTGGTGATGACAGAGAGTAGAGGAGTGATAATGTTGGTGCTGTCGAGGCGGCCACCTAACCCGGTTTCAATAATAGCTATCTCAACTTTCTGTTCCGCAAAATAGTCGAATGCCATTGCTACAGTGATCTCAAAGAAGGAGGGTTGTACTTCTTCGATAGTGTTACGCATTCTCTCAACAAATGAAACTACCCATTGCTCGTCAACCGGGATTCCGTTGATTCGTATTCGTTCGCGGAAGTCCACCAGATGGGGCGATGTGTAGAGTCCGGTTTTGTGTCCGACGGTTTGCAGTGCAGCTGCTATACCGTGGCTGACACTGCCTTTTCCGTTGGTACCTGCAATATGGACCGAACTGAATTTGTTTTGCGGATCGCCGAGCGCAGCACACAGTTTCAGTGTATTAGTAAGGTCTGGTTTCAATGCTGCTTTACCAATGCGTGAGAACATTGGCAGGCGTTCGTACAGGTATGCTAAAGTCTGTTGGTAGGTTGGGGTATTTCCCATAATCAAGATCAGTGGCGTGTTTTGAAAATGATGGTAACGTCGCCAAATTGCTGGGGCTCAGGACCATCACTCTTACTAAATCGGGCCGATGCGATTTTGTCCAGTGCTATCCGTGTGAGGTTTGGTCCGGAGGAGCTCTTGACCCTTTTATTTACGATGTTTCCGTTGCGGTCCACGGTTACATGGATCACTACTTTTCCGCTTTCGCTGAACTCTGCTTCAAACTTATCGGGGGAGATGTGACGACCTGATAGTGTGTGCCCAATTCCGCCGGTTCCGTTGCCAGGTGTTCCTGTGTAGTTGTCGGCACCCGGTGTGCCACCCGGAACACCTCTGTCGCCATTGCCGGTGGTATTTCCTTCACTCTTGCCGGCCATGTCCTGAACGGCACTATTTCCACCTTTTCCTACGTCTCCGGGGTAGGTGTATCGGGGGCTGGGTTGTGCTTTTCCCTTTTCGTTGGCGTCTTCGCGGCCATTCTTTTTGCTGGTGTTGTTTATGGACGGGGCATCTGCGTCCGTGGCCTGCATTATGTTCTGTGGTACCGAGCTCTTAACTGCCACACTCTTATATACTACTGTGGCCTTAAATTCAGAGGGGGCTTTTTTCGACATAGGCTGATCGGTGCCGCTGCCATCTTCGCTTGTTCCCAGGTTCACTTCCAGTCCGCCGCCTACTTCTGTTACCTGCGTAGTGGGTATTGTGTATTTGAACAACATGAACAGTAAGAACAACAAAGCGTGAACGACAATAGTCCACAGGAGGGCCTTATTGTTTATCGCCGGTTGTTTGTTTTGTTGCAGTGCTACTGAAGGCATAATGACATTAAATACCGAATGATTTTGCCGGTTGCTAACAAATGTAGAAGAAAAACACAGAAATATTCGTGTCTGAAAGCGTTAAAAATGACTGAAATAATGCCCGTCAAATTGAATTTTGTGCCTGACGGAGGTGTATTTTGCCTACATTTGCTGCCCGGTGTAAAAAAATGGCAATAAATATTCCGATACTTTTTTGAATAATAAATTATTTGCCTTACCTTTGCACTCCATTTTAATTTATTACGAACGTAAGCAATGCCTACAATACAGCAATTAGTACGTAAAGGCCGTGAACAGATACGGACAAAATCAAAATCGCGCGCACTGGACGCATGTCCTCAACGTCGTGGAGTATGTACCCGTGTATATACCACTACGCCGAAAAAGCCAAACTCAGCGCTGCGTAAAGTAGCGAAAGTGCGTCTCACTAATAAGATAGAAGTGATCGCCTACATTCCGGGTGAAGGTCACAACCTGCAGGAGCACTCTATCGTGCTGATCCGCGGAGGTCGTGTTAAGGATCTTCCGGGTGTACGTTACCACATCGTGCGTGGTGCGCTTGATACTGCTGGCGTGAAAGACCGTAAGCAGAGCAGGTCTAAGTATGGTACTAAGAAAGACAAAAAAGGCGCTGCAGCAAAACCAGCGGGTAAAAAATAATTAGTTCACTATAATATAAGCCAATCAATAGATGAGAAAGGCACAAGCAAAAAAACTTCCGTTAGCACCGGATCCAAAATTCAACGATAAGAACGTAACACGTTTCGTAAACTGCCTTATGTGGGGTGGTAATAAGACCATCGTTTTGAGCGCATTTTACGATGCTCTTGATAAAGTGGCTAAAATGACCAATGAAGATGGTTATGAAATCTGGAAAAAAGCACTCGTAAACGTTACGCCTGCAGTTGAGGTTCGTAGCCGCAGGATAGGTGGTGCGACATTCCAGATCCCATCTGAAGTTCGCCCTGATCGCAAGATCTCATTGAGCATGAAATGGCTTATCCGTTACTCTCGCGAGCGTAATGGTAAGACCATTGCAGATAAATTGGCGAATGAGATCGTTGCTGCAGCGAAAGGTGAAGGTGGTGCTTTCAAAAAGAAAGAAGATACACACCGTATGGCAGAGGCGAACAAAGCCTTCTCACACTTCAAGATCTAACAAATTGGATCATCATATTTGTAGCCCTGCTGAAAAGCAGGGCTATTTTTTATGCCTATAATTTGGTTTCGTGTACGCGCTTTTTTTGAACATTTTTTTGATTTTTTTCAGAAAATTACTTTCTCTGCAAATGGCATTCTGTTTTGTTTTTTATTTGTAAGTAGCTGTAATGTAATTATCTGTAATCGAGGTGTATTCTTCGGATAGCAATATTATTTTATGTAATTTCCAAATAGTTAATAAATTCGGGGTGTAATGTTTCGAAATGCAAAATAGTTTTTGTTAAATTTGAGATTGCAGTGTGTTGCTTATTGCAAAGGCTACAAACTGCGAGTATTCCTTATTTTTTCAAAAACAATTAAGAAAGATGAAACGTATCCTCCCTTCAGCAAGGTTCTTCTCTTTGTTCGCATTTCTTGCGTGTTTCAGTCTCGCTGCGCATGCGCAGGTCACTACCTTCAATTTTAATGGAACAACAGGCCAGGGTAATGCCGGTATAAACGGTACTCCTCAGGCGTATACAGTTCCGGCAGGCGTTACAAACCTGGGAATCGACATGTATGGTGCCGCAGGTGGTTGGCCTTGTTGTTCATGGTCGTCGGCAGGTTCCGGCGGTCCGCGCGCAAATGGTGGTCGCGTTCAATGTACGCTGAATGTTACGCCCGGACAAACGTTGTACATATACGTAGGAGGGCAGGGAGCAGATAATTATAATACAAGCATTCAAAGCCCCGGCGGCTGGAATGGTGGGGGTATTGGTGGTCAGTCAGGCCTTTCTTTCTGCGCAGCGGGTGGCGGTGCTTCAGATATCCGCACCTCCACTTCAGGGGCATATGCGTCGAGTGTGCTGGTAGTTGCCGGCGCTGGTGGCGGTGGTGGTGACTTCGGCCCGGTTGGTGGTCTCGGTGGAGGCCTCACTGGTGGTGTTGGAGGTGGTGGTAGTGCTTGTGGTGGCGGACAGACAGGTCCGGCATGTGCAACGGGTGTCGGTATGGGAACTCAGGGCCAAGGTGGTTCATGTGTTTGTTATTCAGCAGGCGGCGGCGGCGGCGGCTGGTGGGGTGGTAATGGCGGAGTAGTAAGCAATGGTGCAGGCGGTGGCGGTTCTTCATACACACATCCTACTCTGGTTACGGGTGTCGTTCATACGCAGGGTTTTAGTGGTGCTACAAGCAATGGTCGTGTCATAATTACTGAATTGTGTAATAATCCACCTGCAATAACCGGTGCAAGTTCATTTTGTATTGGTGGTACGGCAACATTCACCAACCCAACATCGGGAGGTTCATGGATAAGCAGTAATACGTCTGTTGCATCCGTCGGGTCTTCTTCAGGGCTTGTTACAGGGACAGGCGTAGGAACAGCTAATATTTCATATGTTGTTCCGGGTGGTTGTTACGCGTTGCAGACAGTCACTGTTATTGCGTCACCTTCTATATCGAGCGCTACTAACAGCGGACCTGTTTGTGCAGGTAATACACTTGCGCTCACAGCGAACTCTCCGTCAAACGTTGCCACATATTTGTGGTCTGGTCCGGGTGCGATAACGGGAGCAACTTCAGCCACAGCAAGTTTGGCGGGAGCAACAACGGCTTCGTCAGGAAATTACTCAGTTACTATTGCAAATGGTTCAGGTCTGGGTTGTACCAAAGTTTACACTACGTCGGCTACAGTGCTTGCCTCTCCGGCAGCAATATCGGGTAGTGCTTCCATGTGTGAAGGTACTAACGCAGTATTTACGAATGCTACGTCAGGAGGTACGTGGGTGAGTACCAACACTGCGGTAGCTACAGTAAACTCATCTGGCTTTGTTCAGGCACTTACTGCGGGTACAACCAATATTTCATATACACTTTCCTCTGGTTGTGCAGCAGTGATCGCTCTTACCGTTAATGCCTTACCTGTACTTAATATATCACCATCTAATTCAGCTACTATTTGTTTGAACTCATCGACGAGTTTCACAGCTATTGCGCCCGGAGCTACGTTTGCATGGGTAGGTATATCAGGAGCGAGCGGACTATCATGTGGATCATGCGCGTCACCAACGATCATGCCATCGGCAACGGGTAGTAACATATATAGTGTTACGGCAACTAGTTCAGCTGGCTGTACGACAACAGGCGGCGTTACGGTATCAGTAAATCCGTTGCCTTCGGACATCAGTGGTAGTTCTAACGTGTGTGTTGGAACGTCACAGACGCTGAGTGGTGGTACGGGAGGTACGTGGAGCGCGAGCTCATCAGCGGTATCTATCGGAGTTACCTCGGGTCTGGTCACAGGTATTTCATCGGGCGCTACGACTATCAGTTATACACTGCCAACGGGCTGCTATAAGACATTCGGGATGACAGTATTGCCTACCCCTGCCGGTATCGGCGGAGCGCTGAGCGTATGTTCTGGATCTACGACGAACCTGAGCCACAGCACGAGCGGCGGCGTATGGTCGAGCAGCAACGCGGGCGTAGCGTCAGTGAGCCCATCGGGCGTAGTTACGGGCGGTACAGCAGGCAATGCTACTATCTCATACACACTGCCATCGGGTTGTATTGTTACAGCGACAGCTACGGTTAATCCACTTCCTGCAGCGATAGGCGGTAGCAATGCGGTGTGTGAGTCATCAACGATCACCCTTACTGACGCGACAGCGGGCGGTACGTGGAGCAGCAGCAACGGTAACGCTACAGTAAATACGTTCTCTGGAGTAGTGAGCGGCGCGAGCGCAGGTATATCAGTGATCAGTTATACGCTGGGCACAGGCTGCAGTCGCACGCAAACGGTGACAGTAAACGCGCGTCCTGCTGCTATAGGCGGCACGGCATCATTGTGTCATAACGGAACAACAACATTGAGTAACGTAACCGGCGGCGGTACGTGGAGCAGCGCGAACACCTCAGTAGCGTTTGTAGATGCATCGGGCATGGTAACGGGCATCACGCCGGGTACAGTTATAGTATCATATTCATTAGGCACAGGCTGCTACCGCACACAGATAGTGACGGTGAACGCACTTCCTGCAGTTATAGGAGGAAGCTACGCGGTATGTCAGGGCGAGGTAAGCACACTGAGCAATACAGACGGTGGCGGCACGTGGAGCAGCAGCAACACAACAGTTGCTACGGTGAGCGTGAGCGGCGACGTAAGCGGCGCGAGCGCAGGCAACGCAACGATCACATATACATTGGGCACAGGCTGCCGCCGTACGGCATCAGTAACAGTGAACCCGCTTCCTGTAGTGATCACGGGCACAGCAAGCGTATGCGAAGGCAGCACAACAACATTGTATAACTTCAGCGGTAGCGGCACGTGGAGCACGGGCAACGCGTCAGTAGCTACGGTAGCGGGCAGCGGTGATGTGAGCGGTGTGAGCGCAGGTCTTGCGAGCATCACGTATACCCTGCCTACGGGTTGTATCCGTACCCAGGTAGTAACAGTGAACAGCCTTCCATCAACAATTATGAGTGATAACGCGGTATGTGTTGGTCAGACGATGACGGCACTGAACACGACGACAGGCGGTACGTGGAGCAGCAGCGCCCCCGGCACAGCTACAATAGATGCATCGGGTGTAGTGAGCGGCGTGATGGCTGGTAATACTACATTGACATACACCCTTCCTACCGGCTGTACAACAACAAAGACAATAACAGTGAACGCGCTACCTGCTACGATCAGCGGCAGCGGTGTAGTATGTGAGGGATCAGTAATGAACCTGAACAACGGAACCCCAGGTGGCGCATGGAGCTCAGAGTCAGACGCGATGGCGACAGTGAGCAGCGCGGGCGCAGTAACCGGCGTAAGCGCGGGTACAGTAGCTATCAGCTACACATTGGGTACCGGCTGTTACCGCACGAAAGTAGTAACAGTGAATGCGCTTCCTGACTTCATCAGCGGCAGCACACAGGTGTGTGTGAGCGGTACAACAACATTGAGCAATGCAACAGGCGGTGGTGTATGGAGCAGCAGCGCAGCAGGTGTAGCGTCAGTGAACACAAGCGGCGTAGTGAGCGGACTGTCATCAGGCACAGCGAACATCAGCTATACACTGGTCAACGGATGCCGCAGGAGTGTGACGATGGTCGTGAACAGCCTTCCGGGCACGATCACCGGCGCACTGAACGTATGTGAGAACAGCACAACTACGCTGAACAACAGCGTGTCAGGCGGTACCTGGGAAAGCAACAACAGCGCGATAGCGACAATGACCACAGGCGGCATGGCCACCGGTGTGAGCGCAGGTACAACCCTGGTAAGCTACATACTGCCTACAGGCTGTATGCGCACAGCCACAGTGAACGTACGTCCGCTTCCTGCAGCTATTGCAGGAACCCCTGCAGTATGCGCGGGCTCTACGACATCGTTGTCGAGCGCGAGCGCGGGCGGTATCTGGAGCAGCAGCAACCCGTCATCTGCAACGATCAGCAGCACGGGGGTAGTGAGCGGCATCAGCGCGGGTAATACAACAATAACGTACACCCTGCCTACGACCTGCCGCACCACGGCCTCAGTGGTAGTGAATGCACTTCCTGCGTCAATAGGCGGATCAATGAGTGTATGTGCAGGCAGCAGCGCAATGCTGACGAACGCGAGCGCCGGCGGCACATGGAGCAGCAGCAATACGAGCGTAGCTATAATGGAGAGCACGGGTCAGGTGAACGGTATCACAGCGGGCACAGCAACGATCACATACACACTGGCAACAGGTTGCTTCAAGACAGCAGATATAACAGTAAACCCACTTCCGGGTGTGATCACGGGCGGCAGCACAGTATGTCAGGGCAGCGGCCTTGCACTGAACGCGGGCGGCCTTGGCGGTACATGGAGCAGCAGCAACACGAGCGTAGCAACGATCAGCGGTTCGGGAGTAGTAAGCGGTGTTGCAGCAGGATCAGCGATCATGATCTACACATTACCTACGGGCTGTTCAAGGACAACAACAATAACAGTACAGGGCACACCACAGCCTATCAGCGGCTCATCAACAGTGTGTGTTGGTAGCAGCATGATGCTGGGCAACCCTACTTCAGGCGGTATCTGGAGCAGCGCGAGCGCGGTAGCATCAGTGAGCTTCCTGGGAGAAGTTACAGGCCACACGGCAGGCACAGCAGTGATCACTTATACACTGGCTTCAGGCTGTTCACGCATGCGTACTATAACAGTGAACCCTCTACCTGCAGTGAGCACAGGCGCAGACAATGTGTGTGTAGGCTCATCAGTAACGGTGAACAACGCTACAGCAGGTGGTATGTGGGTGAGCAACAGCGATGCCCTTGCAACGGTAGATGCGACAAGCGGAGTTGTAAATGGTATGTCGAACGGTGTAGCACTTATCAGCTATGTACTTCCTACAGGCTGCCAGCGCGTGAAGAACGTAACAGTTAATCCAACCCCTGCGTCAATCGGCGGTGTAGTTGAAATGTGTGTTGGTGCAACAAATGTGTTGAACAACACGACACCATCAGGCGTATGGGTTAGCGGTAATACAGGGGTAGCGATCATCGGTCTTGGCGGCGGTAATGTGACAGGTCTGTCATCAGGCACGAGCACGATCAGCTACGTACTGTCAACAGGCTGTCTGACAACAACAGTAGTAACAGTGAATGCGAACCCGTCATCGATCACCGGACTGTCATCAGTATGTGAAGGAGGCAGCACCGTGTTGAGCAACAGCACGCTTGGCGGCAGCTGGAGCATCAGCGATGCGGCAGTAGCAACGATAGACGGAGCAGGTGTACTGAGCGGAGTTACATCAGGCAACTCGACAGTGACCTACACAGTAGGTACAGGCTGCTACGCAACTAAACTTATCGCAGTGAATGCGCTTCCTGCTGCACAGACAGTGACAGGTGGCGGCAGCTACTGCGCAGGCGGCAGCGGAGCAGTAGTGAATCTGGACGGATCAGAAGCGCTGACAACATACAAGTTGTACCGTTCGGGAAGTTCGATCCCAGTAGGTAGCTACAGCGGTACAGGCACCCCACTGTTCTTCGGTACTATGCTGACAGGTGGTATCTATACGGTAACAGCTACAAACGCATCAGGCTGTAGCCGCGACATGAGCGGCAGCGCAACGGTGACGATCATCCCTGTAGTAACACCTGCAGTGAGCATTACCTCTGACAAAGGCGATACCGTATGTGCAGGTACACTGGTAACGTTCGGCGCGGTAGGCGTGAATGGCGGCAGTAGTGCAGGCTATGAGTGGAGCGTGAACGGTACAACCGTGAGCGGCACAACTTCATCCTACTCATATGTACCTGTGAACGGCGACGTAGTGACAGTGAAGATGACCAGCAGTGCTACATGTGCAATGCCTGCAATGGTAACGGGAACACGCAGCATCAGGGTAGAGAGCATCGAGACACCATCAGCTACGGTTACGGCAAGTCCGTCAACGAGTGTATGTGATGGTACGACGGTAACGTTCAGTGTAAGTTCAATGAACGGCGGAAGTGCACCTACGTATACATGGATCAAGAATGGTACGCTGGCAATGGGCATGGGCAGCACACTGAGCTATACACCATCAGACAACGATGTGATCGTATGCTGGCTGAACAGCAACTACCGTTGTCTTGCGGTGAACAATGTACCGAGCAACAACGTGGTGCTGAATGTGGACAAGGTATACGTACCTGAAGTACAGGTTGTGGTAACACCTGGTACGACTGTAGCTGCGGGCACATCGGTAACGTTTACGGCTACTGCAGTGAATGCGGGACCATCAGCTGAGTACCAGTGGCTGAAGAACGGCGCGATGATCAGCGGAGCAACGAATGCGGTATATGTAGGCAACAACTTTGCAGACGGCGACTCAGTGACGTGCGAGGTGAAGGGTAGCGGCGCCTGCGGCGAGGTTACGATCAACTCGGTGCGTCTGACGGTGTTACCGACAACAGGCGTTGTACTGACAGAGAAAGGCGCTATGAATGTACAGTTGATGCCGAATCCGAACAACGGTCGCTTTGTGGTGATTGGAGTAGTGGGCGGTGCGGCTGAAGAAGTGGTACTGGAGGTAACGAATGTACTGGGTCAGGTGTTGCACAGGAGCGTGGAGCGTGTACAGGGCGGCAAGGTATCAGCAGAGCTGAACCTGGGCAACGGTTTTGCGAACGGCATGTACCTGATGAACGTTACAGCCGGTGCAGAACGCACTTCTATCCACTTCGTGGTGAAACAATAGTTAGTTGAGTTATTTATTTCTAAAGCGGGTTGCCTGTTATTTCAGGCAACCCGCTTTTTATCGTATTATTAGTTGATTGCCATTGGGGAAATATGCCGGGCATTACAATTGTAACGTTTTCGGTGTCAGTATTCTTTCAATTTAATTATCGGTTAATATATTGTGCTCGCAGACTTTGTTTTTCAGAATATTTCTATGGCATTTTTTGTTAAATACGTTAGAAAATATATCTTTAAACTCCACAAAGGTTAAAATAGTAATAGTCAATACATATCTACCTAATTCCAAAGTAAAAGCTTGAGTATGAAGAAAAATGTCCTTTTATTTATCCTATGCCTGTTGACTGTGATGGCGAGAGCGCAGTCCGTTTCGTTTAACTACACTGGTGCAGTGCAAACATACACGGTTCCTGCGGGCGTCACACTCATATCGGTCAATGCTGCAGGTGCATGCGGTGGCCGTGCCTATCAGCCTATGTATTCGCGTGGCGGGTATGGTGCACGGGTGACATGTACAATGAACGTTACTCCGGGGCAGGTGTTAAATATCTATGTTGGTGGAGGAGGCGGATTTGGCGGAATCGGTACAGCAGGCACCGGTGGATTTAACGGAGGAGCGAATGGCTCCCTGTTCCCATCTAACTACGGTGGTGGTGGTGGCGGTGGCGCCACAGACATCCGTATGGGTGGTACTGCACTCTCCAATCGTATCATCGTTGCCGGCGGCGGTGGCGGTGGCGCTTATAACTACGGTGCTACTGACTACGATCGAGGTGGTGATGGCGGTGGATTGACTGGTGAAGCGGGTTGGGGTGCAAATTCTGTTGGTCAGGGTGGCCAGGGAGGAAATCAAACTGCAGGTGGAGCCGGGTCGACTTATGGCTCACCCAACGGTTCTCCCGGTACTTTAGGCAACGGTGGAGCGGGTACAACCGCATCATCTTCAGGCGGCGGCGGTGGCGGCGGTTATTACGGCGGTGGCGGTGGTTACTGGACCGGCGGTGGCGGCGGATCTTCATTTACTGATCCTGCAGTGACCTCTAACGTGACCCATACACGTGGTTTTAATACAACGGGTTCAACCGCTCCGTCAACGAACGGATATGTCGTGTTTAATATCCTTTGTACCAATCCTCCTGCAAATACAGGTACAGCAGTTCTTTGTCCGGGAGGAACATCAACTCTTGCAAACAGCGTATCAGGTGGTACTTGGAGCAGTAGCAATCCTTCTATTGCGTCAGTGGTATCAGGTACAGGTGCAGTTACCGGAGTTGGCGTTGGTACTGCAAACATCTCTTATAACATTGCAGGTGGTTGTTTCTCAGCAACGACTGTTACTGTCAATGCAGCTCCTGTAGTGAGCAGTATTTCAACGAATTCTCCATTGTGTGCCAATAGCACATTATCTCTGGTAGCAAATTCGCCTTCTAATGTTACAGATTATTCATGGACAGGTCCTGCAGCTATTACAGGTGCTTCATCGGCAACGGCTTCAGTTCCCGGTATCAACACATCAGGAACCGGAACGTATTCACTTACGGTGAATAATGGTGCCGGAGCAGGTTGTACCGCTACTTACACTACTTCAGTTTCTATATTGGCATCTCCTGCTGCTAACTCAGGTCCTTCGCAGGTTTGTGAAGGCGGCACTGCACTGCTTGGTAATACTGTTTCCGGAGGTACCTGGACCAGTTCAAATACTGCAGTTGCTACCGTGAACTCATCTGGCTTTGTTCAGGCACTTACTGCGGGTACAACCAATATTTCATATACACTTTCCTCTGGTTGTGCAGCAGTGATCGCTCTTACCGTTAATGCCTTACCTGTACTTAATATATCACCATCTAATTCAGCTACTATTTGTTTGAACTCATCGACGAGTTTCACAGCTATTGCGCCCGGAGCTACGTTTGCATGGGTAGGTATATCAGGAGCGAGCGGACTATCATGTGGATCATGCGCGTCACCAACGATCATGCCATCGGCAACGGGTAGTAACATATATAGTGTTACGGCAACTAGTTCAGCTGGCTGTACGACAACAGGCGGCGTTACGGTATCAGTAAATCCGTTGCCTTCGGACATCAGTGGTAGTTCTAACGTGTGTGTTGGAACGTCACAGACGCTGAGTGGTGGTACGGGAGGTACGTGGAGCGCGAGCTCATCAGCGGTATCTATCGGAGTTACCTCGGGTCTGGTCACAGGTATTTCATCGGGCGCTACGACTATCAGTTATACACTGCCAACGGGCTGCTATAAGACATTCGGGATGACAGTATTGCCTACCCCTGCCGGTATCGGCGGAGCGCTGAGCGTATGTTCTGGATCTACGACGAACCTGAGCCACAGCACGAGCGGCGGCGTATGGTCGAGCAGCAACGCGGGCGTAGCGTCAGTGAGCCCATCGGGCGTAGTTACGGGCGGTACAGCAGGCAATGCTACTATCTCATACACACTGCCATCGGGTTGTATTGTTACAGCGACAGCTACGGTTAATCCACTTCCTGCAGCGATAGGCGGTAGCAATGCGGTGTGTGAGTCATCAACGATCACCCTTACTGACGCGACAGCGGGCGGTACGTGGAGCAGCAGCAACGGTAACGCTACAGTAAATACGTTCTCTGGAGTAGTGAGCGGCGCGAGCGCAGGTATATCAGTGATCAGTTATACGCTGGGCACAGGCTGCAGTCGCACGCAAACGGTGACAGTAAACGCGCGTCCTGCTGCTATAGGCGGCACGGCATCATTGTGTCATAACGGAACAACAACATTGAGTAACGTAACCGGCGGCGGTACGTGGAGCAGCGCGAACACCTCAGTAGCGTTTGTAGATGCATCGGGCATGGTAACGGGCATCACGCCGGGTACAGTTATAGTATCATATTCATTAGGCACAGGCTGCTACCGCACACAGATAGTGACGGTGAACGCACTTCCTGCAGTTATAGGAGGAAGCTACGCGGTATGTCAGGGCGAGGTAAGCACACTGAGCAATACAGACGGTGGCGGCACGTGGAGCAGCAGCAACACAACAGTTGCTACGGTGAGCGTGAGCGGCGACGTAAGCGGCGCGAGCGCAGGCAACGCAACGATCACATATACATTGGGCACAGGCTGCCGCCGTACGGCATCAGTAACAGTGAACCCGCTTCCTGTAGTGATCACGGGCACAGCAAGCGTATGCGAAGGCAGCACAACAACATTGTATAACTTCAGCGGTAGCGGCACGTGGAGCACGGGCAACGCGTCAGTAGCTACGGTAGCGGGCAGCGGTGATGTGAGCGGTGTGAGCGCAGGTCTTGCGAGCATCACGTATACCCTGCCTACGGGTTGTATCCGTACCCAGGTAGTAACAGTGAACAGCCTTCCATCAACAATTATGAGTGATAACGCGGTATGTGTTGGTCAGACGATGACGGCACTGAACACGACGACAGGCGGTACGTGGAGCAGCAGCGCCCCCGGCACAGCTACAATAGATGCATCGGGTGTAGTGAGCGGCGTGATGGCTGGTAATACTACATTGACATACACCCTTCCTACCGGCTGTACAACAACAAAGACAATAACAGTGAACGCGCTACCTGCTACGATCAGCGGCAGCGGTGTAGTATGTGAGGGATCAGTAATGAACCTGAACAACGGAACCCCAGGTGGCGCATGGAGCTCAGAGTCAGACGCGATGGCGACAGTGAGCAGCGCGGGCGCAGTAACCGGCGTAAGCGCGGGTACAGTAGCTATCAGCTACACATTGGGTACCGGCTGTTACCGCACGAAAGTAGTAACAGTGAATGCGCTTCCTGACTTCATCAGCGGCAGCACACAGGTGTGTGTGAGCGGTACAACAACATTGAGCAATGCAACAGGCGGTGGTGTATGGAGCAGCAGCGCAGCAGGTGTAGCGTCAGTGAACACAAGCGGCGTAGTGAGCGGACTGTCATCAGGCACAGCGAACATCAGCTATACACTGGTCAACGGATGCCGCAGGAGTGTGACGATGGTCGTGAACAGCCTTCCGGGCACGATCACCGGCGCACTGAACGTATGTGAGAACAGCACAACTACGCTGAACAACAGCGTGTCAGGCGGTACCTGGGAAAGCAACAACAGCGCGATAGCGACAATGACCACAGGCGGCATGGCCACCGGTGTGAGCGCAGGTACAACCCTGGTAAGCTACATACTGCCTACAGGCTGTATGCGCACAGCCACAGTGAACGTACGTCCGCTTCCTGCAGCTATTGCAGGAACCCCTGCAGTATGCGCGGGCTCTACGACATCGTTGTCGAGCGCGAGCGCGGGCGGTATCTGGAGCAGCAGCAACCCGTCATCTGCAACGATCAGCAGCACGGGGGTAGTGAGCGG
This sequence comes from uncultured Flavipsychrobacter sp., assembly GCA_964652995.1. GTDB lineage: Bacteria > Bacteroidota > Bacteroidia > Chitinophagales > Chitinophagaceae > Nemorincola. The sequence continues at coordinate 154,953 of CAZZCR010000002.1, forward strand.
CATCAGCGCGGGTAATACAACAATAACGTACACCCTGCCTACGACCTGCCGCACCACGGCCTCAGTGGTAGTGAATGCACTTCCTGCGTCAATAGGCGGATCAATGAGTGTATGTGCAGGCAGCAGCGCAATGCTGACGAACGCGAGCGCCGGCGGCACATGGAGCAGCAGCAATACGAGCGTAGCTATAATGGAGAGCACGGGTCAGGTGAACGGTATCACAGCGGGCACAGCAACGATCACATACACACTGGCAACAGGTTGCTTCAAGACAGCAGATATAACAGTAAACCCACTTCCGGGTGTGATCACGGGCGGCAGCACAGTATGTCAGGGCAGCGGCCTTGCACTGAACGCGGGCGGCCTTGGCGGTACATGGAGCAGCAGCAACACGAGCGTAGCAACGATCAGCGGTTCGGGAGTAGTAAGCGGTGTTGCAGCAGGATCAGCGATCATGATCTACACATTACCTACGGGCTGTTCAAGGACAACAACAATAACAGTACAGGGCACACCACAGCCTATCAGCGGCTCATCAACAGTGTGTGTTGGTAGCAGCATGATGCTGGGCAACCCTACTTCAGGCGGTATCTGGAGCAGCGCGAGCGCGGTAGCATCAGTGAGCTTCCTGGGAGAAGTTACAGGCCACACGGCAGGCACAGCAGTGATCACTTATACACTGGCTTCAGGCTGTTCACGCATGCGTACTATAACAGTGAACCCTCTACCTGCAGTGAGCACAGGCGCAGACAATGTGTGTGTAGGCTCATCAGTAACGGTGAACAACGCTACAGCAGGTGGTATGTGGGTGAGCAACAGCGATGCCCTTGCAACGGTAGATGCGACAAGCGGAGTTGTAAATGGTATGTCGAACGGTGTAGCACTTATCAGCTATGTACTTCCTACAGGCTGCCAGCGCGTGAAGAACGTAACAGTTAATCCAACCCCTGCGTCAATCGGCGGTGTAGTTGAAATGTGTGTTGGTGCAACAAATGTGTTGAACAACACGACACCATCAGGCGTATGGGTTAGCGGTAATACAGGGGTAGCGATCATCGGTCTTGGCGGCGGTAATGTGACAGGTCTGTCATCAGGCACGAGCACGATCAGCTACGTACTGTCAACAGGCTGTCTGACAACAACAGTAGTAACAGTGAATGCGAACCCGTCATCGATCACCGGACTGTCATCAGTATGTGAAGGAGGCAGCACCGTGTTGAGCAACAGCACGCTTGGCGGCAGCTGGAGCATCAGCGATGCGGCAGTAGCAACGATAGACGGAGCAGGTGTACTGAGCGGAGTTACATCAGGCAACTCGACAGTGACCTACACAGTAGGTACAGGCTGCTACGCAACTAAACTTATCGCAGTGAATGCGCTTCCTGCTGCACAGACAGTGACAGGTGGCGGCAGCTACTGCGCAGGCGGCAGCGGAGCAGTAGTGAATCTGGACGGATCAGAAGCGCTGACAACATACAAGTTGTACCGTTCGGGAAGTTCGATCCCAGTAGGTAGCTACAGCGGTACAGGCACCCCACTGTTCTTCGGTACTATGCTGACAGGTGGTATCTATACGGTAACAGCTACAAACGCATCAGGCTGTAGCCGCGACATGAGCGGCAGCGCAACGGTGACGATCATCCCTGTAGTAACACCTGCAGTGAGCATTACCTCTGACAAAGGCGATACCGTATGTGCAGGTACACTGGTAACGTTCGGCGCGGTAGGCGTGAATGGCGGCAGTAGTGCAGGCTATGAGTGGAGCGTGAACGGTACAACCGTGAGCGGCACAACTTCATCCTACTCATATGTACCTGTGAACGGCGACGTAGTGACAGTGAAGATGACCAGCAGTGCTACATGTGCAATGCCTGCAATGGTAACGGGAACACGCAGCATCAGGGTAGAGAGCATCGAGACACCATCAGCTACGGTTACGGCAAGTCCGTCAACGAGTGTATGTGATGGTACGACGGTAACGTTCAGTGTAAGTTCAATGAACGGCGGAAGTGCACCTACGTATACATGGATCAAGAATGGTACGCTGGCAATGGGCATGGGCAGCACACTGAGCTATACACCATCAGACAACGATGTGATCGTATGCTGGCTGAACAGCAACTACCGTTGTCTTGCGGTGAACAATGTACCGAGCAACAACGTGGTGCTGAATGTGGACAAGGTATACGTACCTGAAGTACAGGTTGTGGTAACACCTGGTACGACTGTAGCTGCGGGCACATCGGTAACGTTTACGGCTACTGCAGTGAATGCGGGACCATCAGCTGAGTACCAGTGGCTGAAGAACGGCGCGATGATCAGCGGAGCAACGAATGCGGTATATGTAGGCAACAACTTTGCAGACGGCGACTCAGTGACGTGCGAGGTGAAGGGTAGCGGCGCCTGCGGCGAGGTTACGATCAACTCGGTGCGTCTGACGGTGTTACCGACAACAGGCGTTGTACTGACAGAGAAAGGCGCTATGAATGTACAGTTGATGCCGAATCCGAACAACGGTCGCTTTGTGGTGATTGGAGTAGTGGGCGGTGCGGCTGAAGAAGTGGTACTGGAGGTAACGAATGTACTGGGTCAGGTGTTGCACAGGAGCGTGGAGCGTGTACAGGGCGGCAAGGTATCAGCAGAGCTGAACCTGGGCAACGGTTTTGCGAACGGCATGTACCTGATGAACGTTACAGCCGGTGCAGAACGCACTTCTATCCACTTCGTGGTGAAACAATAATAGATTTTGCATAGGAATAGGAAATGGCGAACACAGAGAGTGTTCGCCATTTTTGTAAATAGATTGAGTTGAAAGCACCTCTTATTCATTTCAATTCTGTACTTATCTTTATAAAGCAATGGTGTACAATAACAAAAAGGTGATCATGATAGCAGAGGATGATGCGGACGACCGCTACCTCTTGCAGGCCGCTTTTGAAGATAATGGATTCACGGACGAGTTGATATTTGTAGAGAATGGTATCGAACTACTTGATCATTTAAATGGGGCGTTAAATGGCGAAGGACTCGCTATGCCTGATCTTATTTTGCTGGACCTGAACATGCCTAAGAAAGACGGCAGAGAGGCACTAAGGGAGATCAAGGAGAACGAAGCAACGAAAAGAATACCCGTTGTAATATTCAGTACCACTAACAACAAACATGAAATTGTGAGGTGCTATGATCTAGGCGTAAACTCCTACATTACCAAGCCAAATAGTTTTGAACAGTTGGTGAAGGTGGTCATGATTCTTAGAAACTATTGGTTGGATGTAAATAGGTATTCCTCATAGGTCTTATCGTTTGAATGCCAGACCCATAATTGATTATTATATTTCTTAATTTTTGTTAATGTAGCGGTTGTGTAAATGCAAATTCTGTTACTTTGTTTTATGTCGAGTAAGTAGACATATGTGAACTGTTAATTTATAAAATGTAAGCGTGCTTTCCCTGATCATCCGGCAGCTGGCCTCAAATCATATTTTCGCAAGTTTTGCTCTCATCATATTGGTTTATGTTTTTTACCTTGTTGTGATCGGTACGCACCTTTATTCATACAAAAAGAAGCACCAGTCGTTGCCGGTACATTACAAGGCATTCCGGTTGTACAGCTCAAATCTTATCTCCAATTCTCCGTCAAAAAAAGAAAAGAAGTTTTACCGTGATACGAACAAGATCACGATTTTCTTTAACGCACTTCTCGTTCTATCTTTTCTCGTTTGTCTGTTTTTTGTTTTTCGCTAGCATGCTCGGCTACGCTTGTTCCTGATGCCGAAGATTTGACTTACTTTCATGTTTCTATATCATTGATACCATGAATGAAAAGCTGCTGCAGTTTTTATGGCAACATAGCTTGTATAATACAGTAGGCCTGCGCACTCTGTCCGGAGAAGATTTGATTGTCATTCATCCCGGCAGGCTTAATCGTGATTCAGGCCCCGATTTCGGTGAAGCAAGAGTGAAGGTGGGTGCCACAACGCTGGTCGGAAATGTAGAGATCCATGTGCGAAGTTCAGATTGGGTAAAACATGGGCACGATGATGATCCGGCCTATAAAAATCTGGTGTTGCACGTGGTTTATGAAAACGATGTAGATCATGCCCCGGTAAATACGCCTGTTCTTGTCCTCTCTCCCGCCATTACAGATTCTATAATTGCACAATACTCCGATCTTGTAAATACGGATATGCAATTGCCATGTGCAGGTAGGCACCAGGTAGTGAAGGCAATTACCAAAGAAGGTTGGCTGACCAGATTGTTGGCCGAAAGGTGGGAGCAAAAACTTGGTGAGTGGAATGTACTACTGAATAACTCCGCTGATGACTGGCGCAATTTATTGTACTGGCGATTGGCAGCAAATTTTGGATTCAAGACGAATGCAACGCCATTTTTACTTCTTGCTCAGTCGCTACCCATTAATATCCCTACAAGGCATAAGGATGATCTGATGCAGTTGGAAGCGCTGTTTTTCGGGCAAGCAGGTATGCTTGATGAAGATTTTAATGACGACTATCCGCGTCAGCTGCAAAAAGAGTATGATTATCTCAGGAAGAAGTATACTCTTAAACCGGTAAACAAGGCTCTTTGGAAGTTCATGCGCATGCGGCCGGCCAATTTCCCCACTGTCAGAATAGCGCAATTTGCCGCACTGGTGCAGCGATCGGTACATTTGTTCTCGCAGATCATAGAGACCCATTCGGTAAAGGAGATACTACCATTGCTGGACGTGAAGGCGAGTGAATATTGGGATACTCATTTTCGATTCGATTCCGTTGCAGAACATGGTTCTCCAAAGGCCATAGGGCGAACTTCGATTGAGAATATCATCATTAACACTATCGCGCCTATCCAGTTTTTATATGCGTCCAGACAAGATACCGAAGTGCTGCGCGAACGGGCATTGCAGTTGCTGGAGGAGGTGCCGGCCGAAGAAAATAAGATCATCCGGATATGGCAGGAGAATGGTTGGGAGGTGGTGAATGCTGCTCAGTCGCAGGCTCTGTTACAATTGTATAACAACTATTGTTCCTCAAAAAGGTGCCTTGAATGCACTATTGGTCACAACATTCTGAGACAGGCGTAGGTGTATTTGTTGTTCTTCTGTAATTTTGCGCCATGCAATCAGAGATTTTAAAGGATCTTATACCCGCCGATTTCCCCGATTCTTCACGTGTATGGGTATATCAGTGTAGCAGGGCGTTTATTGAAAAAGAAGCTCTGGAGGTAAACGAACAGCTTCTTCATTTTTATGCGCATTGGCAAAGTCATGGCACTCCGGTTAAAGGGTGGGCCGGTTTGTTGTTCAGGCAATTTGTTGTAGTTATGGCCGATGAAGGTGTTGAACCGGTGAGTGGTTGTAGTACCGATAGTTCGGTGCGCGTTATCAAGAGTCTTGAGAAGCAATACGACGTCAATTTCTTCGATAGGATGATGATCACGTTTCTTGTGAAAGGTAAGTCTGAGATGCTGCCTTTCAATCAGGTTCAATATGCGATCGAGAAGGGTTATATTGATGAGGATACCCCGGTTTTTAACAACGTTGTGACTGACAAGAAGAGCCTGATGGAGAACTGGCTGGTGCCGCTAAAAGAAAGCTGGCTGGGGAATAGGGTGTCCTTCCAAAAGGCAGGGTAGTCCTACTACTTATTATCGGTGATTCGGATCTCAACACGCCTGTTTTTCTCAGCGTCTTCTTCGCTTTGTTCCACATCTATAACCGGGCGTCTGCGGCCGTAGCCAACATAGGTAAGTCGGCTCGGGTCTATGCCCTTTTCAACCAGGTAGTTGTAAATGGCTTTTGCCCGGTTCACTGACAGATGTGGTTCGTAAGTATCTATATCGAGCGCATCTGGTGCGTCACGAACGCAGCACACGTGCCCCTCAATACTGATCTTGAGGTTGGGGTTGTTCTTGAGCACAGAGTAAAGTTTCTCTAGTGCTTCCATCGACTCAGGCTTCATCACATGTCGGTCTGCAGGGAAGTATACGTTCTTTAGTTTCACTACCGTTCCCGATCTCATGTTTTTTATCTCGTCGATGTTGGTGACATTTACGCGGCGTATGGTATCCTTCTTGTTTTTCTTCTTGTCTGTTACTGATTTGCCGGTATAGTTGTTCATCACAATATCCACTCGGCGATCAATAGGGTAGCCACCCGGGTCGTTCATGCCCTTCCTGTCCACTTTGCCTTTTCCTACACACAGAGTGATGTCCTTTTCGTTGATACCATATTTTACGAGGTAGTCTTTTACATTCTGGGCCCTTTTCATAGAAAGCTCCATGTTGTGTTTCTCAGACCCAAGGTAGTCGGCATATCCTACAATTGTAACTCCGCTGCCCGAAAGGATCTTGTCGTTGTATATGAGCAGGTCTATTTTTTTCTCCATCTTTTGGTTCAGCGTAGGTACATTCAGATCGAAATACAGTTTGAATGTATCCGTCTCCTTCTGTGCGGAGCAGTAAGACGCTGAAGCGAACAACGATATGTATAGTAGAATCTTATACATCTTGGGGAAACCAACCATAAAGTAACAAAATATTTCGATTCGGTGCTAATCGGAGGGCGCTGGGGGGTATAGGAAGCGTCACTTGTAGTCGGTGATTTTCAATAAAGAGAAAAACTCACTTTCTTCATACTCTCTGATGTGTCCGGGTGGTAGATCGCCTAGTTCCAGCCCTTCTATTGAGGTACGTACCAGTCGCCTACATTGGTGATGCACGGCTGCCACCATCTTTCTGATCTGGTGGAATTTCCCTTCTGTGAGTGTTATCTTCAGCCACGTGTGCGGAATGAACGCCCGCAGTTCTAATTGGTGCGGTGGCAGGGGAGGATTCTTTATTATCTCTACATCGCAGGCACGGGTAGTATATATTTTGCCTTCATCGACCACAATGTCCAAACCCTTTTTGATCCTTTCTACGGTCTCATCGCTCACAATATTCAGCACTCTCACCATGTAAGTGCGGGTATGTGGCGTCGGACTGTTGAACAGCAATCTGGTTACCTTCTTGTTGGTTGTCAGGATCAGCAGTCCTTCCGATAATTTATCCAGCCTGCCTATGGCATGAGTCCCTTCGGGAAAATCAAAATCAATGTCGCCCAGGAGGTTCACTTTTTCCTGGCTCACGAACTGAGAAACCATGTTATATGGCTTGTTCAGGACGAAGTAGCGATGTGTTGTTTCTTCTGACATCTGTAGTAGTGTGCAATGATAGCCGATTAAAAACAGAAATCCTTCTTTTTTTTACATGCTGTCTCCAGTCATATTTTTTTGACAATCTGACCAATATCATGCTGCCGTGTGTCCTGCGTCATAATAGTCGCCTCGCGGGTTGGCTACGTTTGTCTTTAAAATTTTTAGTTAATGCCATTTTATCATACACTGGGGGTAATTCCCGATAAGCGCCACGTAGTTAGTCGTCAGCCAAACGGAAAATTGTATCAGGAAGAGTTAGTGGGCACGCAGGGTTTTGCAGGTCTTTCCTCGCTCGTTTACCACTTGCATCCGCCTACTTGTGTAAAGCAAAAAGGCCAGCCATATTCAGTTAAGCCTGAGATAGCTATCGAGAATGGTCTGAATGCCATGAGCTTTAACGGGTTTGACATAAAACCGGAAGAAGATTACATAAAAAGCCGCAAGGTGCTATTTGTAAACGCTGCTATGCAGATAGGATTGGCGGCTCCGAAGAAGTCAACTGAATACTTCTATAAGAACGCCGATGCTGATGAAATGCTGTTCATTCATAAAGGCAGCGGCGTCGTAGATACTATGTACGGAAGCCTCCCATTCAAATACGGCGACTACATCGTTATCCCGCGTGGAACCGTTTATCAGATAAGATTCAATGACGAAGACAACAAGATACTCTTTGTCGAGTCACCGGATCCTATCTTCACGCCGCGCCGCTACCGCAACGACTTTGGTCAGTTGCTGGAGCATTCTCCATTCTGCGAACGCGACATCAAACGCCCGCAAGATCTGAGGACTCACGACGAAAAGGGCGAGTTCGATATTTTTATCAAGAAGAAGGGAATGATGTTCCCATATACATACATAAACCACCCGTTCGACGTGGCAGGTTGGGATGGTTACCATTATCCCTACACGTTTTCCATCTTCAATTTCGAGCCGATCACCGGTCGCATTCACCTGCCGCCGCCAATTCACCAGACTTTTGAGAGTAGGAATTTCGTGATCTGTTCTTTCGTTCCCCGTCTTTATGATTACCACCCCGATGCTATTCCTGCTCCCTACCACCACAGCAATATCGATAGTGATGAGTTGCTGTATTATGTAGACGGCGATTTCATGAGCCGCAACAACATTAAGGCCGGACAGATCACATTGCACCCGGGCGGCATTCCGCACGGTCCGCATCCGGGCGCAATCGAACGAAGTATTGGTCAAAAAGAAACTAAAGAACTGGCGGTAATGATAGATCCGTTCCAACCGGTGAACATCACAAAAGAGGCGCTGGCTATCGAAGTAGATGGCTATTACAAATCATGGTTAACCGAATAAATTAAATCATATAAAATGAGTACTGCAAATCTTACGGAAGTAGAAAACTTCAACTACGGCATTGAAAAGATCTTTGATAAAGCACAGGATTTTCTGCCCATCAATGGTACTGATTATGTAGAGCTGTACGTTGGCAACGCCAAGCAGTCGGCGCACTATTACAAAACAGCATTCGGCTTTCAGTCTCTGGCATACTGTGGACTGGAGACCGGTGTCAAAGACCGCACCTCTTATGTGTTAGTGCAGGATAAGATAAGGCTGGTACTCACCACCCCGATGGTGCCGGATGGTGAAGTTGCAGACCACATCAGGAATCATGGCGATGGTGTGAAGGTGATAGCCCTGTGGGTAGACGATGCACGCTCGGCCTACAACGAGACTACCTCCCGTGGTGCAAAGTCATTCTTTGAGCCGCGAGTAGAAAAGGACGAACATGGTGAAGTCGTTCGTGCCGGTATTCACACTTATGGTGAAACGGTTCACATTTTTGTAGAGCGCAAAAACTACAAGGGTGTTTTTCTGCCAGGCTTCGAGTCGTGGAACTCTGAGTACAATCCGGCGCCAACCGGTCTTAAATACATAGACCACATGGTGGGCAACGTGGAGTTGGGGTCAATGAACAAATGGGCCGATTTCTATTCGCGCACCATGGGTTTTGCGAACCTGGTCACTTTTGACGACAAGGATATTTCTACTCAGTACACCGCGCTCATGAGTAAGGTGATGAGTAACGGCAATGGTCGTATCAAGTTCCCTATCAATGAGCCGGCAGTAGGACTTAAAAAATCGCAGGTTGAAGAATACCTCGATTTCTACGGTGGCCCCGGTTGCCAGCACATCGCTGTTGCTACAGATGATATCGTTTTCACGATCTCTGAGATGAGAAGGAGGGGTGTTGAGTTCCTCCATGTGCCCGGCACTTACTACGATACTGTTCCGAACAGGGTAGGGCAGATCGTCGAAGATCTTGAGTTGTTAAAGAGCCTCGGTATAATGGTTGACAGGGACGAGGAAGGATATCTGCTCCAGATATTCACAAAACCTGTAGAAGACAGGCCTACAATGTTCTTCGAGATCATTCAGCGCAAAGGGGCTAAGTCTTTCGGCAAGGGCAACTTTCAGGCATTGTTCGAGTCGATAGAGGCAGAACAGGCACGCAGGGGAACGCTTTAATCATTGTTATTCACCGCATTAAAAAATATATAAAATGGAATTGCAGGAACAAACAACCGTTCAGGTTGATCTTCTGAAGAGTTTTGAGGAAAAGATAGGTCGCGACGATGCCATTGAGCCCAAAGACAAAATGCCCGATGCTTACCGCAAACACCTCATCAGGCAGATATCGCAACACGCGCATTCTGAAGTGATTGGTATGCAACCCGAGGGCAATTGGATAACACGCGCTCCATCACTAAGGGCAAAGCAGATCCTCCTTGCCAAGATACAGGACGAAGGTGGGCATGGTCTTTACCTATACAGTGCTGCCGAGACGCTGGGTATCTCGCGTACTGAAATGATAGAGCAGTTACACTCTGGTAAAGCTAAATACTCCAATATTTTCAATTATCCGGCGCTCAATTGGGCCGATATCGGTGCTATTGGTTGGTTGGTTGATGGTGCTGCCATCGTGAATCAGGTATCGCTGCAACGTACATCATATGGTCCGTACAGCCGGGCCATGGTTAGGATATGTAAAGAAGAAAGTTTCCATCAGCGTCAGGGCTACGAGATCATGGCAAAAATGATGGCCGGCACTGCCGACCAGCGCGAGATGGCACAGGATGCCATGAACCGGTGGTGGTGGCCCGCGCTCATGATGTTCGGCCCGCACGATAGCGAATCGCCTCGTTCAGGTGACGCCTTCAAGTGGAAGATCAAGCGCCAGTCAAACGATGAATTGAGAGCCAAGTTCATTGATAAGACAGTTCAGCAGGCTGAAGTGATTGGTCTCACAATTCCCGACAAAGACCTGAAGTGGAACGAAGCGCGCGGTCACTACGATCATGGTCCCATCGACTGGAACGAGTTCTACAACGTGATAAACGGCAACGGTCCTTGCAACAAACAGCGCATGGATCATCATAAGCGCGTACATGCCGATGGGGCGTGGGTTAGAGAGGCTGCCGAAGCATACCGTGCAAAAAAGGAAAAACAATTATTTCAATCGAAAAACTAATTCTATGTCAGCAGATACTCAATTGGAAAAATGGGAGGTGTTCATCCAGTCAAAGCCGGGAGCCAATTTTGTGCATGCCGGTTGTGTTCATGCCTCAGATAAAAAAATGGCGCTGCAGAATGCCCGTGATACCTACACCCGCCGTGGTGAGGGTACCAGTATATGGGTTGTTCCGTGCGATGCTATAGTGGCTTCCAACCCCGATGAGAACGATATGTTCTTCGATCCCGCAAACGACAAGACATATCGTATGCCAACCTTTTACGTAATGCCCGAGGGCGCAAAAGCCATCTAAAAACCGAATTGTTATGAATCAACAGGAAGCAATGTTCAAATACTGTCTCCGTTTGGGAGATAACGCGCTGATACGTTCGTATCGTTTGTCAGAGTGGTGTAGCAACGCGCCTATTCTGGAAGAAGATCTGGCACTTACAAACTTCGCGTTGGATATGATAGGTCGTGCGCAGGCACTGCTGGGGTATGCCGGTCAGATAGAATCTAAGGGCAGAACAGATGATGATCTGGCATATCGTCGGGGTGAAAGGAGTTTCTTTAATGTGCTGCTTGCTGAGTTACCTAATCAGGATTTTGCTTACACAATGGCACGTGAACTGTATTTGTCGGCGTTCGAATATTTCTATTACAGCGGTCTTGTGGCGTCTAAAGATGCTACACTTGCCGCCATCGCTGCCAAAACGCTCAAGGAGATAAAATACCACCTGTCACATGCTACAGATTGGGTTTTGCGCCTTGGCGATGGTACTGTCGAAAGTCACGCAAAGATGCAGACTGCTGTAGATGATCTGTGGCCTTATGCAAGCGAGTTATTTGAGTCTGACGATGTTGATGCAGCCATGATAAGTGCTATCGGTGCTCCCGATCCGGCGTCGCTCAAGGACCAGTGGACGAAACATGTTTCAGGTATCCTCAAGGAAGCAACACTCGATGTGCCTACAACTATGTACACGCACACTGGTGGTCGCAATGGTATTCATAGTGAGAATCTGGGGCATATCCTTACCGAAATGCAGTTTCTGCCCCATACATACCCCGACGCGAAATGGTAACACACATACACTCTAGGGACGATATTTTCAGGATGTTATCGGTCATTCCCGATCCTGAGATACCGGTCGTGAATATCTTCGAGATGGGAATGCTTCGCGATGTAGTACTGGACGACCGTGGCTATGAGGTGATACTCACCCCCACTTATACAGGCTGTCCGGCAATGGGCATGATCGAGGCCGATATACTGGCTACGCTTGCACACAACGGAGTAAAGGGCGCACGTGTGAAAATGGTAATGGATCCGGCTTGGACCACCGATTGGATGAGCGGTGTGGCTAAGGATAAGTTGCGGACCTATGGTATTGCACCTCCGCTACATTCATCCTGCAACCACGACGTGTTTGGGCATAATATCATAAAATGCCCCCGTTGCCACTCCGATGATACGGTGATGTTGAGCAGGTTCGGAGCCACGGCCTGCAAGGCATTGTACAAATGCAATGACTGCAAAGAACCGTTTGAATATTTTAAATGCCATTAGATAAGACCGGAAGTGCGCTTCCGGTCTTTTTTTGCCTTGTTTCTCCGTTTTCTGGCGTAGATTTGAGTCAGGCCTGTACATGACTTTTGTCATTGCCTTTCGGCTCAGCCATTGGTACATTTGCCGAATATTCGGGTCAGAAAACACTATTGAACGATTTATGAGAATGCCTGATTCTTTTAATAAGTACTTTGATGAGACCGGAGCCACCTCACGGTTCACTTACAGGTATTTTCATGAGTTGGTTCGTCCTCGTTACGAGATAAGGCAGTTTTTGCGTCAATGCTACCTTATCGGTTATAATTCTCTTCCACTCATCGGTATCACCGGGTTCATTATGGGCTTAGTGCTTACCATACAATTGAGACCGTCACTTATTTCCTATGGCGTTGAGTCTCAATTGCCTGTTATGGTCAGTCTGGCCATTGTACGTGAAATAGGTCCGGTTATTACTGCACTCATTTTTGCCGGTAAGATCAGTTCCAGTATTGGCGCTGAGCTGGGTTCTATGAAGGTTACCGAACAGATCGATGCTATGGAAGTGTCAGGCACCAATCCTTTCAAGTATCTGGTTGTTACGCGTGTGGCTGCATCCACGCTCATGTTGCCGGTTTTGGTTATGATATCTGATGCTATATCATTATACGGTTCGTATCTCGGGGTGAATATCAGAGGAAATACAAGTCTTAGGCTGTTTTTCTTTCAGGTATTTCAGACGTTGCAGTTCGGCGATGTATTGCCGGCATTTATCAAGACGTTCTTCTTTGGTTTTGCGATCGGTATCATAGGTTGTTATAAAGGGTATAATTCCTCAAAAGGAACAGAAGGTGTGGGGCGTTCGGCCAATTCAGCTGTTGTGGTTTCGTCACTCATGGTGTTTATTATAGACCTGATTGCGGTGCAGATCACCGACATTCTTGGCCTAAACTGATATGGCAGAGACTGTTACAAATATACAAGGCCACGACCCCGGAGCGGTGATCGCTATCGACAAACTTGTGAAAAGGTTTGGAGATAAGGTGGTGCTGAACGAGTTTACGGTCGATGTGAAGAGAGGTGAGAACCTTGTAGTGTTGGGTAGGTCGGGTAGCGGTAAGTCGGTGCTGATAAAGTGTGTGATAGGGCTTATGAAGCCTGAAAGTGGAACGATAGATGTATTGGGGCAGGATGTTCTGTCGGTTGGTCATGAAGGGTTGGATGATATACGTTCGCGGGTCGGGTTTTTGTTTCAAAGCAATGCGCTCTACGATTCCATGACTGTAAAGCAGAATTTGGAATTCCCCATGCGCAGGCACCTGAAGAATATTGAATATAAAGAGTCGATGGACAGAATCATGGACGCACTGGAGAATGTTGGTCTGGCACATACGTTAAATATGATGCCTTCAGAACTGTCGGGCGGCATGCAGAAGCGGATCGCATTAGCAAGAACGCTCATTCTGAATCCTGAGATAATTTTGTACGACGAACCAACAACAGGGCTCGATCCCATAACCGGGAAGGAGATAACTTTGTTGATGAAGGAGATACAGGAAAAATACAAAACATCTTCCATCATCATTTCGCACGACATGAAATGTGTGAAGCGCGCAGCCGACAGGATTGCTGTGCTGGTGAACGGAACTTGTTACGCAGTTGATACCTTCGATAACCTTAAGCGATCATCAGATCCAAACATAAACCAGTTTTTTGAGTGACATGAGTACAAACAGTCAGAATAATGTCCGCTTAGGAATATTTGTCACAGTCGGGGTGCTCATCCTGGTAGTGTCGCTTTATATTATTGGTAAGAATCAGAATTTCTTTGGGTCCAGCTACTCTTTGCGTGCTCGCTTTCGAAATGTGAGCGGTCTTATGGTGGGCAATAATATCAGGTACTCTGGCATTCAGTCTGGCACCGTAAGTAAGATCGCGGTTATTGATGATACCACTATTGAGGTGACCATGTTGGTAGATGTGAAAATGAGACCCTACATACATCAGGGTGCATCTGCGTCAATTGGCAGCGAAGGGCTCATGGGTAACAAGGTCATAAACATTACTCCGGGCAATGCCCAGCTGCCCTTACTCGCAGAGGGTGAGATGTTGTTAACTAAGAAGGTAGCCTCTACCGATGAGATGCTCGAAACACTGTCTTCTACCAATAATGATGTACAGGTAATTGCAGAGAATCTTAAGAACACAGTTATCAAACTGAATAACAGCACTGCTCTGTGGCAGGTGGTCAACGATTCCACGTTGCCTGGGAACATCCGTGTGTCTATGGATAATATTCGTCAGGCCACCGAGCAGATCAACGAGTTTTCTGCAGCCATCAACGAAATGGTGAAGGAGGCAGAGAAGGGCGAAGGTGTAGCTGGCACTTTGTTGAAAGACGAGGCCGCTGCCACTGATCTGAAGAATGCTATTCGCAACATCTCAAGAATATCGGAAGATGCCAAGTTGCTTATTGCCCACACCGACAGTGCGGTAAAACAGCTCGATCATAATGTCAACAACGGTCCTGGCGCCGCCCATGCAGTGCTGAAGGATACAGGAATTGTAAAAAAACTCACTACTAGTCTCGGAAACATAGAAAAGGGTACTGCCGCGTTCAGCGAGAACATGGAGGCCCTGAAACACAACTTCCTAACAAGGGGGTATTTTAAAAAGCAGGCAAAAAAGCAAAAGAAGGCTACACAAGGTAAGTAGCCCCTATGTGATACCTATTTATTGGCCATTTTTAAAACCGAGATTATGTACATCCAACAGATCTACACGAATTGTCTTGCCCATGCGGCATACTACATTGAGTCGGCCGGAGAGGCTGCTGTTATTGATCCCCTACGCGATCCTGCACCCTACCAAAAGCTGGCAGCAGAGCGTGGCTCGACTATTAAATACGTTTTCGAGACCCATTTTCATGCCGATTTTGTTTCCGGTCATATCGATCTGGCCAACAATACCGGTGCCAACATTGTGTTCGGTCCCGATGCAAAGCCTGGCTACAAATGTTACATTGCCAACGATGGCGAGTTACTACATCTGGGTGATGTAAAGATTGAAGTAGTGCACACGCCCGGCCACACTATTGAGTCTACCTGTTTTCTATTACACGATGCAGAAGGGAAGAAGCAAGCCATATTCACGGGCGATACGCTTTTCGTTGGCGATGTAGGTCGCCCCGATCTTTTGAGCGGCAATTTGCCCAAAGAAGTACTGGCATCAATGCTCTTCGATTCGCTGCAGAAAAAAATAAAGACCCTGCCCGATGAAGTGGTCGTTTATCCGGGTCATGGCGCAGGTTCCGCCTGTGGAAAAAATATCGGTTCATCTTCCTACACAACTATCGGCGAGCAGCGCACAAGCAATTATGCGTTGCTGACAACTGACAGGGACCAATTCATACAATTGGTTACGTCCGATCAGCCTGTTATCCCTGCTTATTTCTTTAAAGATGCGGTTATCAATAAAAGTGGCGCATCTTCTTATCAGTCAGTTTTAGAGCAAAGTCTGAAGCCGCTGTCCGTTGAGTCATTCGAGCAGGCATTGGATGCCGGAGCTTTGGTGTTGGATACCCGCGATCCTATGGAGTTTGCAGCAGGTTTTGTGAAAGGTGCGATCAATATCGGTCTCAATGGTGATTTTGCGGTGTGGGTTGGTTCCATCATTCCGCCCGATGCGGAAATGATGCTTGTTTGTGAGCCCGGCAGAGAGACCGAAGCAATTGAGCGTCTTGCTCGTATAGGATATGAAAGCGTCAGAGGTTTCCTCGATGGAGGCATGAAACCTTGGTTCGCGGCAAACAAAAGCTACGATGTGGTGCTCACCTTTGACGGTTCTCAATGCGAGAACCTGCTGAACATGGAACAATACGAATTGCTAGACGTGCGCAACCGGCGCGAGGTCGCTAAGAACCGAATGGTCGGTTCTGTGCATATTCCGCTGAATATGCTTAAAGACGAGTACTCAAAGCTGGGTGCAGATAAAAAATGGCTCATTTATTGTGCAGGTGGCTATCGGTCCATGGTGGCAGCCTCATTCCTGAAAAGTAAAGGTTTCCATTTCGTAGCTAGTGTTGAGGGGGGCATAAAGGAAGTGCAGCGGATAGCACCATCTCTTGTGGAGGAATTGGTTGACGTTGAATGATCATGAATTAATAATCCCTTTTTATGGAACATCTTTATGAAGTTGATCTGAACTGGGTGAAAGATCGGGCGGGAGTTTTGTTCTCGCCCGATCTTAACGATGAAATGACTGTCGTTACGCCCCCTCAGTTTCCCGGTGGTATTGCCGGCCTTTGGTCGCCCGAGCACCTTTTCACAGCGGCAATAAATAGTTGTCTGATGACCACTTTTCTCGCTATCGCCGAGAAGTCAGGCCTCGTTTTCTATACATTTTCATCCCGCGCTTTCGGCAAATTGGATGATTCAGGTGGCAAGTTGCTGATGACGCAGGTTACTCTAAAACCTGTAGTTGTAGTAGAAAATGAAGCAGACGTCGAAAAAGCGCGTCGGGTGCTTCAGAAGTCCGAGGCTGCCTGTCTCATATCTAATTCCGTTAGATCTGAGATCATTTTTGAGCCCGAAGTAAGGCTGAAAACATGACCAAGATCAGTTTTTCGCCTACCCAACATCATCAATTGCCGTTATGTATAAGGATAACTTTGTCAAAACTCATTTTCTTTCATGGAAAAAGAAATGCTCAAAAGTCACCTTAATGCTAATCTGACGCAGCTGGTCGATAGGATTAGTGCAGATAATTACGATGAGATTGTTGATCTGTGTCGTAGTGCGGAAAAGCAGATCGAAAAACTCGAGAATGCAGGGTTGCAGCATGCAACCACTCAATATACTACCACGTGCGGAGAGTTGATAAAGGAGGTTATTACGTATATTACAGAACGAAAGGAATCGGTGATCCCGTACTTGAAGGAGCTGTCGCATAAAGCTGAGAACAATCATGATTGCAGCACTTGTTCAGGAGGATGCAAGGTGAATCACGACCTGCGTCTAATAGAACTGAGAGCATCACATTCTGCTATGAGAAGCATTCTGAATCGTTTGCAGGTGGTTGCGCTTCCGTTGTATTCCGACACTGTATTTCCTGATGCCTATCGGGTGTTGCGCAACCAGATGGTATTAATAGAAAATGGCCTTACCGAGTTGTTCTTCCTTGAAGAAAATTACCTGCTCCCTAAGGTTGTTGACGCTCAAAAGAGAATCAATGTTAGCCGTAAGTAATTCTGATGCGAAAAAGGTTCCCTTTACCGCGCCGCCTGCCGCCGATATTCTTTGCTATCACTGTGGCACACCTTGTATAGGTGAACGGATTGCGATTGACGACAAGGTGTTTTGCTGTGATGGTTGTAAGCTTGTTTACGAGATCATCAACGAAAACGACCTCTGCGATTACTACAAATTGCAGTCTCACCCCGGCCTCTCGCAGGTCAAGGCCATTCGCAGCGACAAGTATGCCTACCTCGATAACGAAGAGATAGCCCGCCAGTTGGTACAGTTTACCGACGGAGATCATACTGTTGTCACTTTTTACGTTCCCGGCATTCACTGTAGTTCCTGCATGTGGTTGCTCGAACACATGAATCGCCTGAACGAGGGTATCAAAGAAAGCCGCATGAACTTCAGTACCAAGGAAGTCACCATTCGGTTCTCATCTAAGGCAATTGCACTTCGCAAGGTGGTAGAGTTGCTCGCAACTATCGGTTACGAACCCTACATCAGCCTCGATGAAGCAGGCAAAAAGAAATCGGCTACATTCAACAAGCAACGCATTTTCAAGCTGGGTGTTGCTGGGTTCTGTTTCGGGAACATCATGATGATGAGTTTCCCTGAATACTTGTCATCTGCTACCGGGATCGAGGAAAAGTATGCGCTGTTGTTCAGGTATCTGAATCTTTTCCTTGCGATACCGGTGTTCTTTTACAGCGCGTCCGAATTTTTTGTCACTGCCTGGAAGGGGCTGTTGCAGAAGACGCTCAATATCGATGCGCCAATTGCCTTGGCCATCATCATCACGTTTGCCCGCAGTATTTACGAGATCCTCTCCGGAACCGGTGCCGGCTACCTCGATAGCATGAGCGGTATTGTGTTCTTTATGCTGGTGGGTAGGGTCGTGCAGGAGCGCACCTATCGTTCTCTTTCCTTCGCCCGCGACTATAAGTCTTATTTCCCTATTGCGGTGAATGTGGTGACTGAAAGCGGACTGCAAAGTACCAAATTACAGGACCTGAAAGAAAACGACGTGGTACAGCTGCACAACGACGAGATCATTCCTGCCGACTCGGTTGTAGTGTCAGGTAAGGCGCTAATAGATTATAGCTTTGTTACCGGCGAGAGCGAACCGGTTGAGATCAAGGCTAATGCGCTCGTCTATGCCGGTGGCAAGCAAACAGGCGATCAGCTCACTATCCGCATTGTGAAACCTGTGGCAGGTAGCTACCTCACATCCCTCTGGAACCACTATGCGTTCAGAAAGGACAAGGCCGAAGAAAATGACCGGGAGAGTGTCATTCATGTGTTGAGTAAGTACTTTACCGTTATACTCTTCACGCTGGCTGCGGCAACTGCGGTATATTGGTATTTTGTCGACCCGTCAAAGATCATCAACAGTGTGTCTGCAATGCTCATAGTAGCCTGTCCTTGTGCATTGTTGTTGTCGGCTACTTTCACTAACGGTAATATCCTTAGGTTATTCAGCAATAACGGCTTGTTTCTGCGCGATGCCTCCGTGATAGAGTCATTGGGAAATGCCGATCATATTGTGTTCGATAAGACAGGCACCATCACCCAGGGTGGTGCTGCGCAGTCTGTGGAGTGTACCGGACACCAACTGTCGGCGGCCGAAAAAGATCTTTTATATACTGTCGTGAGGGCTAGCAAGCATCCTAATAGTAAGGCAATTGCCGAGTGGCTTGGTAATAGAGAGGTGGTTTCGGTGTCTGCATGGAAAGAGATTCCCGGTAAAGGGATTGAAGCCTATGCAGGAGCTGATAATATTATGGTAGGTTCAGCCGAATTCGTAGGCGTGCCACGCAATTGGTCTCAGGAAGAGAAAGCTACCGTGTACATCCGCATCAATCACGAGATTACCGCAGTACATCTCAAATCTGTGTTGCGCGAGAGTGCCGCAGCTGTCATGGATACTTTAGGAGACAGTTATGGTATGTCATTGGTGTCCGGCGACAACGACAAACAGCGTTTTATCGTGGCACCGGTCTTCCCTAATAACAGCGACCTGTTGTTCGAGCAAAAGCCTATCGATAAACTGCACTATGTAGAATCGCTGCAGAAAAAGGGTAGGTCTGTGCTCATGATCGGCGACGGATTGAATGATGCAGGCGCACTGCAACAAAGCAATGTCGGTATAACTATATCAGATGATATCAACAACTTTACCCCTTCTTGCGATGCCATCCTCGATGCATCAAAATTCAATCTCCTTCCGGCCGTTCTCAGGCTGGCTAGGGCATCCCGCCGACTAATCGGCATCAGTTTTGCCGTGTCATTAGTTTATAACTTTATAGGACTTTACTTCGCTATGCGCGGCATGCTCACGCCTGTAGCTGCCGCTATTTTGATGCCGTGCAGCACCATAAGCATAGTTATTATTGCCACTGGCTTCAGCAGTTTTGTGGCCTGGCGCTATGGCTTACGTGTAAGTGCCGAAAAATAGGATGTTGCGATTGTACGAGCACGAAGACTGAAGAATTTGTTTTGGTTCAATTACAGGGTAGCATGGCAACATGCCGCCCTTTTTTTATCATCGTAATATTGGGCAGTCGACATTCGTTATCTGGTATTCGTGGTTTGCTTTCCGTTTTTGTCATCTTGAATTTGCCCTTTGTGATTTGGAATTTGTTCTTTGGAATTTGTTCATTGTGATTTGGAATTTCTCTTTTGGATTGTTCCCTATAGGGTATGCAAAAAGGCTCCGGTGAAAACCGGAGCCCTTGCAGAAAGATGTTCTATTGTCTTTGTTTTATCTGTCTTCTCTATTTCATTTTGCTCTCAGAGCCAACCGACCATCCTTCTGTCACTACTCATCCCAGAAACAATTGTTACATCCATTGTTCAGCGAACTTCCTGAACGTACGGATCATATCGTGAATTATTTTTTCGTCATCCTCAAAACGATTGCCGAGTGCAGTATGTGTTGTCTGCAGGCTTTCGTCTATGTAGCCGGCACTTTGTGTCTGTGCCTGTTTGCTGATTGCGTCTATGTTCACATGAATATCATGTGACAAACGGTCGATGTTGTCATTCTGGATCTTGAACTGGTTTTCAAAGTGTTCAACTTCTTTCATAACTTCTGAACCCGTATTTTTGCCCGCAATCTCTGTAAGACGGCCTTTCAGAATGCTGATCTCTGTCTTATAGAAGTTGAGGCTTCTAAGCCAGTAGTTATGTTCGTTGCTTACGTGTGAAATGTTTACCTTTTTCATTGTTTTGATTTTAAACAAAAGTAGGACGGGTAAATTGCTACTTAGCTGACGGTAGTCATAGCCGGTGGTGATTGATGTTAGTGAGCCTCCTGCTTGTAGTGGGGCGCTTTGTGATAGGGAACATAAAAGCCCGTACTGAAAACGAGCGTCACTGATAAGGAACATAATTGCCGCTGACTGATGTCAAGTGTAAGTGGCGGTGGCAGATGTACTTTTGGCGAAAAGGAAAAGCTATGGAACCTCGATTTGTT
This sequence comes from uncultured Flavipsychrobacter sp., assembly GCA_964652995.1. GTDB lineage: Bacteria > Bacteroidota > Bacteroidia > Chitinophagales > Chitinophagaceae > Nemorincola. The sequence goes on from CAZZCR010000002.1 coordinate 175,894, forward strand.
ACCGGAGATAAGGTGCGGTTGAAATCCGGAGGGCCCGATATGACTATACGCGGGCCACATTACGACGTTCTTGCTAATCAGTACAGCAGCACCATGTATGACTGTATCTGGTTCGCGAAGAACAAAGACGGTCGCGAAGAGGTGCACTATTGTCCCTTCGATGCCGATGAACTCATTAAAGTAAAGGATGCCTGATGTCAGAAAGACAAAGTGAATTTACCCCTGTTGGATCAAAGAAAGAGATCGAGTTCTTGGAAGGACCGCGGTCAAGGTGGCGCGAGTTTGTATTTGTGCTCGACGTGTTCAAAGAATTTGTACACGGCTTCAGGATGCTGCACTTTATTGGCCCCTGTGTAACCGTTTTTGGTTCAGCAAGGTTTGCCGAAGATCATCCTTATTATAAGAAAACACAAGAACTGGGCGGCGAGGTGGCAAAGCTCGGATTCACAGTTCTTACAGGTGGTGGCCCCGGCATCATGGAGGCAGCCAACCGTGGTGCCCGCGAGGTGGGCGGTAGGTCAGTGGGTTGCAACATAGTCCTTCCCATGGAACAGAAGCCCAATCCATACCTCGATCATTGGGTGAACATCAAATACTTTTTCGTCAGAAAGGTGTTGCTTACAAAGTACTCCTACGCATTTGTCGTTATGCCGGGTGGTTACGGCACGCTCGACGAGTTTTTCGAAGCGGTAACACTCATGCAGACGGGCAAATTAAGTCGTTTCCCTGTGGTGCTTATGGGCACAGAATTTCATCAGGGCCTTATGGCGCATGTAAACAAGATGGTGGCTGAAAAGACCATCGCGCCCGAAGATGCTGATCTCTTCCTTTTTACCGATTCGGTTGAGGATGCTGTAAAACACATCAACAAGTATGCTATCGAAGGCTTTGGATTGAAGAAGCGCGCACATGTAAAACCATGGGGTCTTTTAGGCGAGCGAGGTACAGGGTTTCGCAGGCTATTTGCCTCCCATCACATGCGTTAGTATTCTATTTGCAGACCCATTCCGTCCCTCAGCCTGGCAAGGTTCGGGTTTCTGTTCGCCATCACCTCAAACATCTCGTTTTTGCTCAGTACTCTGTTTGCGGGTTCTGTGAGAGACTTATCTTCCCTCACTTCCGTAGTAACACGCACACGCATCTTTGCCTCTTTCATAAAAAAGTCGATCAAATCACCGCGTTGGTCCTTTGCATAGTTGTCCGTGAGGTCTCCGGGCGATATCAGCCGTACTTCATCGGGCGGGTATACTTCCATTTTCATCAGTGCCAGCTGACCCAGTATCACACTTTGGTCCTTTGCTCTGAGGTGGGTTTTGTATTTTTCCAGTATATCAGAGGCAACTTCAAAAGTTATTTCTACCTGCTGTGCTGCGCGTGCAGCCACGGCAGCATTTATGTCAGCGTCCAGATCGCCCAGCATGTTCAGACTCACTTTCCGTGTCGGTGGTGTCGCTGCTTGTGAAGGAGTTGGCGCCGGTGAGGGTTGTGGTGCTGTCGGCACAGGTTGTGCCGCTACAGGTGTACTATGCACAGGTGTTGGTGCAGTTGGTGTGGCTACAGGCGTTGCAGGTTGCGATATTGTTGCCGCAGGCGGTTGTGCAGGTACTACATTAATAGCTTGCGTTGCCTGTGTCGCAGGCGCAAAAGAGGCCGGTGGCGCGGTGTTAAAATTGATGCTGCTTAAGCTATCAAGGTTTTTTTTTTCACCACCCTCGCCGGGCACCATCGTTTGTGGTTTGGTGAACTGCATCAGAAAGCAGAGTCTGATGATGCATAACTCCACATGAAGTCTGCGGTTGGTGGCATTGCGGTATTCTATCTCGCACTGGTTCAACAGATTCAGTGCCGACACTATAAATGAAGGTGGTGCCTGATTCGCTTTTTCGTAATATACCGGTTTGTGTTCGGAAGGTACGTCCAGCAACTTAGCCATGCGTGCGTCTTTGCACAGCATCAGGTTGCGGAAGTGACCCGCCAACCCGCCTATGATCACATCTCCCTCAAATCCTTTTTCCAGCGCGCTATCCAGCATCATCAGCGATCCAGCAACGTCTTGTGCCAGCATAGCATCGGTGATTCGGAAGTAGTAATCTGCGTCCAGCAGGTTCAGGTGCTCCATGGTATTGGCATACGTCAGCATGCCATTGGTGAATGAAGCGATCCTGTCCAGCATCGACAGCGCATCGCGCATACAACCCTCGCTCTTCTGAGCAATAACGTGCAATGCAGCCTCGTTGGCTATCATGCTCTCGCGCGCGGCTATGCTTTGCAGGTGCACCACAATATCATTGGTGGTGATCCGCTTGAAGTCAAAGATCTGGCAGCGGCTCAGGATCGTTGGTAATATCTTGTGTTTCTCGGTCGTCGCCAGGATGAATATTGCATAGGGTGGCGGCTCTTCCAGCGTCTTCAGAAAGGCGTTAAAGGCCGACGCACTCAGCATATGCACCTCATCAATGATATATATCTTGTATTTGCCGTGTTGCGGAGCAAAACGCACCTGCGCTATCAGCTCACGGATGTCGTCCACCGAGTTGTTTGATGCCGCATCCAGTTCAAACACGTTAAATGAAGTGTTGTCTTTAAAGCTAACGCAGGTCGAACACTGTCCGCATGCTTCCATGTCGGCAGTGGGAGATTCACAGTTGATGGTCTTCGCCAGTATTCGGGCGCAGGTCGTCTTTCCCACACCCCTCGGTCCGCAGAATAGGTAGGCATGTGCCAGGTGCTGATTGCGGATCGCATTCTTAAGAGTGGTGGTAATATGTTCCTGACCCACAACCGTATCAAACGTTTGGGGACGGTACTTCCTGGCCGATACTATATATTCTGACATCCTGTTTACTCCTCAGATTTTCTGATTCACTCCTGCAAAGTTGCACTAATTGGTGTTAACGTCCAATCAAAGTTATTCACCATAAAAGCCGACAATTTCCTTTCCTTCACTGTTGGTCATGCCACGGTACATACCGGCCGAATTAAAGCAGAAATCGAAGTTTCCCTTGGCGTCTACCGCTATCAGGCCGCCCTCGCCGCCCATTTTCACCAACTTGTCCTTTATCACAAAGTCACAGGCTTGCTGCAGCGTCATTCCTTTATATTCTATCAGGCAAGATATGTCATGCGCCACTACAGCACGCAGGAAAAACTCGCCATGCCCGGTACACGATATGGCGCAGGTACTGTTGTTGGCATAAGTGCCGGCACCTATCACCGGACTGTCGCCTATGCGGCCGAAACGCTTGTTGGTCATTCCCCCCGTCGATGTGCCCGCAGCGATGTTGCCTTGAGCGTCACAAGCCACAGCACCTACTGTGCCAAACTTATGACCCGTATTGGGGATCGGTCCCTTCAGGTTGTCACCCTTGTGGTCCAGTTGCGTATAGTCGGTATCACGTATCTCCACCCACTGGTCGTAGCGCGACTTGTTGAACAGGTATTCATCCGTTGCGGTCTCCACACCTTGTTTCAGCGCAAACTCAGCCGCGCCCTCGTTCGACAGGAACACATGTCCCGAATGCAGCATCACCTCACGCGCCAGCTTGATGGGGTTCTTTATGTTGCGCACACCCGCTATCGCTCCTGCCGACAGGTCCCTGCCATCCATAATGGCAGCGTCCATCTCGTTAAGTCCCTTCTTCGTAAATACCGATCCGCGTCCCGCATTGAATAGCGGATTGTCTTCCATTTCGCATATTGCAGCTACCACCGCGTCCGTCGCCGATCCGCCTGCTTTCAGTGCATCGGCACCTTTCCTCAGTGCTGCCTGCAATGCGGCCGTATATTCAACTTCCTGTTGCGCATTCATGATAGCGGGGGTAATGTTGCCTGCTCCGCCATGTATCACCAGTGTAAATGACATTATCTATTGAAACGTGTTTTGTGTCTGATTAATTAAAATTCGTTCGGTGTGACGCCCTCGTGCCCTGCTACTCCAAATACACCGCCTTGACTTTTTTGCCCGATGTTTCCACATCTATATGGTCCTGTATCGTAGTGGCCACCGTATGTCCCACTATGTCAGCCGCTATCGGGAACGATTTATGCTTCCTGTCCACCAGCACGGCCACCATCACCTTTTTCAGGTTGTAGGCCAGCAGGCAGTTCAGGCTATACATAAGTGTCTTGCCCGAGTTGGCCACATCGTCCACAAGTAACACCGTTTTACCCGTTAGGTTCTCGGTTCCTTCATAGGCAAAATCAAGCGGACTCTTTTTGTTGATGGTTAGTGTGATGGTCTTTATCTTCAGTGGACTGATCTCCCGCAGTATCTCCACGAGGTTGTCTGCAACAACCTTGCCACTGCCGTCTATACCTATCACCACGATCTCTTTTTCGTCGCAGTTGCGCTCCCATATCTCAAACGCCATACGGCGCATCTTGAACGCTATCCTCTGTTTGTCGAGTAATAATATCCTTTTCTCTTTCATGGTATATCAATGTGTTCTGATTGCTACTACGGGATCGAGTTTAGATGCTGATATGGCCGGGGTTATCCCCGCCAAAACGCCTACGAATATAGATACAAATATTCCTATCAGGAAATTGCTGAATGACATGATCACTTCAAAGTCGAACGCATAAGATACGATAACGCCTATAACCACCACCACTGCTATACCTATCAGTCCACCTATCATCGACAGTGCCACCGCTTCCAGCAGGAACTCCAGCAAAATGGAACTGCGACGTGCACCTATTGCTTTTTTCAGGCCTATGATCCTGGTCCGCTCCTTCACCGTCACAAACATGATGTTCGCAATGCCGAAGGCGCCTACCAGCAGCGACAGACCACCTATGAACCACGCCACCACATCTATGGTCCCAAAGATCATGTTCAGTCGTTCCGATACCTGGCTCAGTTGGTTGATCGCGAAGTTGTCCGGCTCGCCGGGGCGCACCTTGCGGGTGCGGCGCAGCACACCCGCCACTTCATATTTTACTTCGTCTATATTTTTGCCCGGTGCCGCTTTAACCGCCAGCAGCGGGTCTATGCTGTTCGACTTCAGGTCCAGCAGAGATGCCGCAGCATAGTAGGGGAATACAACCGAGTTGTCATAATCGAATCCCGCCATGTTCTGCCCGGCCTTCTTCATCACGCCCACCACATTGAACCGCCGCCCCAGAAACGTCACCGACTTGCCGAGCGGGTCTATATTGCCCGGAAACAAGTTCATATACACCGCATAGCCCAGCACCACCGAATTATTGCCCCCGTCCAGCTCCGACGTACTTAGGTACCTGCCCAGTTGAATATCTATATTCTGTACCTTGTCAAAGAATGTCATTACCGCATAGCCGGCAATGCTGCTGAGTTCCATGTCGCGGTACTTTACAGTCAGGCGGCGCGTGGTCAGGCAAAGCGTTGCGGTAGCAGCATCTGGCACTTGCGACTCTATCGCCCGCACATCGCGAGGGGTCATGCCGGGGCGGCGCCAGTATTCCCACCATTTGTATTCTCCGCCATCGTCCATCCATGGCCATCGGCCTATATACAGCACATCGCTGCCCAGCGTGGCCATGTCTTTTTGAATGGAATTTTTGAGGCTGTCCAGAACCGTAAGCACCGAAATGATGCAGAATATACCTATGGTGATACCGAGTAACGACAAAAATGTACGCAGTTTATTGGCCTTCAGCTCCAGGAATGCCTGAACAATACTGGTAGCCGTTATCTGCCTGAAGTTTGTCATTGACTACAAATTTAGTCGTCTTAATGTTGTTGGTAAAGAATATTTTTGCCGCCTACCAACCTGCTAAGCTTGTCTGCATTTATTAATTCGTTTCTTAATAAGAATAAAGCGCTTAGGGTGCCCGAGTTCAGGAGTTACCTCCTTATGCGTCTGGCACTCATCGGTGCGCTCAATATGCAATCCGCCATCATTGCCTACTACGTGTACAAGCTCACTCACGACAAGCTGGCGTTGGGCATGATAGGCCTGTGGGAGGTCATACCAGCCATTGGCTTCTCTCTGTTCTCCGGCCATTTCGTTGACCTCCGCGAAAAACGCACCATGTTGCTCGGCTGTTTCGCTGCATACCTCGTTTTGTCTGCACTTTTTGTCACGCTGGCATTGCCGCAGGTGGTTAGTCTCCTGGGGGTACGCACCATTCTGTGGTTGCTGTATACCGGTGTTTTTGTAGGTGGCGCGTTGCGGGCGTTTGCCAGTCCGTCCACCTTTGCACTCATGGGGCTCATCCTGCCCAAAGATCTCTATGCCACTGCCACTACCTGGAGTAGTGCTTCGTGGCAGGCCGGAGCAGTACTGGGGCCATTGGCCGGTGGTTTCATGCTTGCATGGAGCGGTTTCACCGTCAGCCTCATTTGGGTGGCAGTCATTCAGGTGCTGGGTGTCATGGCCACTTTGCGCATTCCCCGCCAGCCCATCATGAACAAGGCCAAAGAACCCGTACTCAAAAGCCTGGGCGAAGGTCTCCGGTTCGTGTTCAGTACACAGGTAGTGCTGGCAGCCCTCTCGCTCGATATGTTTGCGGTGCTCTTCGGTGGTGCCGTTGCCTTGCTTCCCGTTTATGCCGAAGATATCCTGAAGGTAGGGGAGTTGGGTTATGGCTGGCTGCGTGCCGCTCCGGGCATAGGTTCAGTGATATGTTTGATCCTGGTGTCATTTTTTCCGTTGCGGCGCAATGCCGGCGCCAAACTCATGTGGAGCCTCGTAGGTTTTGGCGCCACAACCATTGTTTTCGGCCTTTGCGGATACTTTGGCACCGAAGGGCTTTTTTCTATCGGCGGTTTTGCTGTATCCGCTGGTTTCCTCGTAGCCTTCATCATGCTGCTCGCGGGTGGCATGTTCGATGCGGTCAGTGTCGTCATCCGCGGCACCATTCTTCATCTCCATACCCCCGACGAGATGCGCGGTCGCGTAGCAGCCGTCAATACCATGTTCATCAGCTCCTCCAACGAACTCGGCGCTATGGAAAGCGGCGTCACCGCCCGTCTCATGGGCACCGTGCCCGCAGTAGTGTTCGGTGGCATCATGACACTTCTGGTAGTGGCTGTCACCTGGTTTACCGCACCCTCAGTACGCACACTGAAGTTGTATAAAGATGAGTAGGGTGGACTCTTTAAGGCGACTACGATCCTAAAACCTTTAAATTCAATAGATCTTTGCCCGAATACCGCAGGCAGGTTCAGATAAAGAAAATATACCTCGGCGTCAACTCCATCTACATCAAAGTAGTGGCAAGTCTCCTGACTGGCATATTCTTACCACTATCCACAGACAGCATCCGTGAAATCTGAGTAATCCCAATTAATCTGTGATTCTGACAACCCTTGCCAGTCGCAGAGTCCCCTATCTGGTCGAAGTCTCGCTCCGTCTCCTTTCATTTAACCATCCAAAAGTGGAGAATGCCCCATTGGGGCTATCGCTTTGTAGCACATCGTAAAAAATGAAACGAGCCCCGTAGGGTGCTCCCCTTTGTAAACGAGACAAATATATTTTGCGAGAGTGTTTTTCACTCGTGTCTACAATCATGCAAGTGTTTTGCACTTGCGTCAGATGTCTCAATCTACATTCCGTACCATCTGAGTAATCTTAATTGATCCGTGATTCAGACAAACAAAGTTTGGCCACTCTCCCGTCTGGCAAAATCCCCTGGATTGGCGTAGACTCTGTCTACGTCATCGAGGTTGCCAGTCTCCAGACTGGCGCATTCTTACGACACCTCGACGTTTTTACCATCTTCAAATTTTATCAATCTTAGCTTGCCTACCGCAGGCTGGTTCAGCCAACCCTGGATTGGCGTAGACTCTGTCTACGTCATCGAGGTTGCCGGTCTCCAGACTGGCGCATTCTTACGACACCTCGACGTTCTTACCATCTTCAAATCTTATCAATCTTAGCTTGCCTACCGCAGGCAGGTTCAGCCAACCCACAATCAGTGGCATCTGCGTAATCTCAATTGATCCGTGATTCAGACAACCCTCACTCCCAAATCACCACAACCGCTCAATCTATCACACTACACTTACCGTCATACCATATCACAATATCACACTATCACAAAACATGTTCTTGCAACATTCGTTCTTTGGAGGTAACTTTAATACACGCAATATGACCACTTCCATTTCTGGAGCGACTTGCTAAACATGTTGGTGAAATTTAATTCAACGCTGCGCAGTTATTGAGCAGCAGGTGGGAAGCAGGTGGGAAGAAAATGGGAAGTAAATGGGAAGTAAATGGGAAGCAAGTGGGAAGTTTTTGGGAAGCAGATGCGCAGTTTTGTTCGGCAATATTTTAATAAGTAATTGAAAATCAATAGTTTATAGAAATCCTCTTCCTCCACAAAAAAAATCGCGCCAAACTGCGCACTTCTTTGCGGCTTTTCTCAACCCCCACGGTCAAAAGAACTTGATTCAGGCTAAGTCATAACGGCTTTTGCTTCCGGTGTCGCACAGGCCGGGGTGGTGTCTGTTGCCCCTGTGTTATCTACCCATGAAAAGGTGTGGCAGACGGGTACATTTACACGCCATTTATATTATCTTTACGGAAATTTTGACTGCAAAACTGTTCACATGAAGAAATTGCTATTGGTTGGTGCTGCTGCGCTGGTTGTCTTTTCGGGTTGTTACAAGAAAGAAGAAGCCCCCGAGTCTAGTGCAAAGACCCTCACTACTACCAAGTGGGTCATAGACAAGCACGTGCCCATTAAAGCGGGTGGCGAATGTGCCATAGCATCAGAGATAGTATTGAATGCCGATAGCACGGGTTATTATGTGTACCCCACCAAGTGCGCGTCTGACGATGTAGATACACTCCGTTTCAACTGGCGTCTGTCGGCCGAGGAAGCAAACATGTATTACACAAACGTAGGCGGCGACCCCAATTTTAGGGTCACAGTCGGCATATCAGACTACCGCTACGATGCGCTTGAGCTCCGTTGCTCTGTCAAGTACAAGAACCGCTACCTTGATGGCATCTTTGTGGCAAACGGAACACGATAATCGATCGGCACACAACGATAATTAAGTGCTGAGAAAGGTTTTACAGACTCATTAAATACCATATATTTGACCAAATGTTCAATATGAAACTTACTTTACCTGTTCTTTTGTTCTCTTCGGTGCTTTTCACTGCCTCGGCCGATGCGCAGGTGAAGCACATCAAAACGATCTGTGGCACGGGTACCGGCGCGTTTAGCGGCGATGGCGCTGCTGCAACCGGTGCAGAGTTGCATGGTCCTTACTGTGTTTCGGTAGATGCAACAGGCAGCGTGTACATCCTTGATAAGAACAACTTCAGGATCAGGAAGATATTTTCCTCAGGTATCATCGTTACAATTGCCGGTACAGGCGGCCTGGGCAGTACCGGCGACGGATCGCTCGGCACATCTGCCGAACTTAGGCCTTATGGCATGGCGGTTGATAAGAACAGGAACGTGTATGTGGCTGATGCTGCCTTTCACAAGATCCGCAAGATCAATACTGCAGGTATCATCTCTACCTACGCAGGTACTGGTGTCATAGGTTCCACCGGCGATGGTGGTGCGGCTATCTCCGCAACATTCAACGGTCCTTACGGATTGGCTACCGACGAGTCGGGTAATCTGTATGTTGCAGACGGTTTGGCAAACGTAGTGCGCAAGATCAGCGCTGCAGGTGTAATCACTCGTCTGGCCGGCAACGATACCGCGGGCTTTGCCGGTGACGACGGTCCTGCCTATATGGCACGTCTCGATTCTCCTTATGCCGTAGCTGCCGACAGGAAAGGCAATGTGTACATCTCTGATATGATGAACAACCGTATTCGTAGGGTAGATGCGTCCGGCATCATCACTACTTACGCGGGTACCGGCGTTAAGGGTTATTCAGGCGATGGCGGCCCGGCTGCATTGGCCGAACTCGATCGTCCTGCAGGGCTGGCAACAGACACACTTGGCAATCTCTACATTGCCGATGCTGATAACGATGTTATCCGTATGGTAGATACTGCCGGTGTCATCACTACGGTAGTAGGTAACGGTACTCCCGGTTTCGGTGGCGATCTCGGTCCCGTAAATGGTTGTAACCTCCATACCCCGTTTGGTGTAGCGGTTGACAAGTATGGCGAGATATACATTGCCGATGCCAACAACCAGCGCATCCGCAAGACCTACACTACCGTAGGTGTGAATGATGTTCCCCAGAGCACTACTGTAGATCTGTTCCCCAATCCGGTGAAAGATAAGTTCTCAGTCGCTGGCCTCGACGCTGCCGATGTCGTCAGTGTGTTTGACGTCACTGGCAAACCGGTGACCACTGCCACACAAGTGCGCAAAGGAAGCGAAATGGAGGTGAATCTCTCGGGATGTGCATCAGGCACCTATCTGTTGAGGGTTACAGACGCGTCGGGAAACAGCAAAGCCGCAACAAGGCTTGTAAAGGAGTAAACAGCTCCGTAAGGTTTAACACGAAATTCATTCAGCTGCAAAGCTTTGCGTACACCCCGATGAGGGGTGTACGTTTTGTATAAAACAGGTGGAAGCCGAATGGCCGCTCACCTACAATCAAATTAGATACAAGATTTAGTTATGGAAATAAGTAAGAATTTTCAGCATAAAGAGGCAGAGAAAAAGTGGTACGGACATTGGAATGGGTCGGGCTATTTCAAAAGCACACCCGATGATCGTCCTGCATATACAATAGTGATACCGCCACCCAATGTAACAGGGGTGCTGCACATGGGCCATGCCCTCAACAATAGCGTTCAGGATATACTAATTCGACGTGCCAAAATGACCGGCTACAATACATGCTGGGTACCGGGCACAGACCACGCCTCCATTGCTACAGAAGCAAAGGTAGTAGCCATGCTGCGCGAGCGTGGTATAGATAAAAAGACGCTTTCACGCGAGGAGTTTCTGAAATATGCATGGGAGTGGAAAGAGAAGTATGGCGGTATCATTCTGAACCAGTTGGAGAAGCTGGGTTGCTCCCTCGATTGGGACCGCACGTCATTCACTATGAATGACGACTACTACGCCGCGGTGATGCGTGTGTTCGTTGACCTTTACGAAAAAGGTATGATCTACCGTGGGGTGAAGATGATCAACTGGGACCCCAAGGCCAAGACTGCGCTCAGTGATGAGGAGGTGATCCACAAACAGACCAACTCGAAATTATACTACGTTCGTTACAAGATCGACGGCGAGGCTGATGAATACATTACCATAGCAACGGTGCGCCCCGAGACAATACTCGGAGATACTGCTGTATGTGTACATCCCGAAGATGAGCGTTATGCTCACCTCAAAGGTAAGTATTGCTTTGTGCCATTACTGAACCGCAGGGTGCCAATCATTTTCGATGATTATATCGACCGCGAGTTTGGTACAGGTGCGCTGAAGGTGACGCCTGCTCATGATATAAACGACTACAACCTGGGTCTGAAACATGGCTTGCAGGTGGTTGATACGTTGAACGAAGACGGCACAATGAGCGAAGCCGCGCAACTTTATGTCGGGCTCGACCGTTTTGTAGTACGCAAACAGATCGTAGAAGACCTGCGCACTGCCGGCAATCTGGTAAAAGAAGAAGACTACAGCAATCAGGTAGGCTTTAGCGAGCGTACCGATGCTGTTATAGAACCACGCCTCAGTATGCAGTGGTGGTGCAACATGGCTGAATTGTCTAAGCCTGCGCTTTCCGCTGTTATGGACGATGAAATAGAATTCCACCCGGCCAAGTTCAAGAACACCTACCGCCATTGGATGGCCAATATCAAAGATTGGTGCATCAGCCGTCAGTTGTCATGGGGGCAGCGCATACCCGCCTGGTACGATACCGAGGGTGGTATGTATGTAGGGCTCAATGCAGACGAGGCTCATGCTAAATATGCACAGCAGAAACCTGAGCTGGCTGCCAAACAGCCACAGCTTAGGCAGGATGATGATGTGCTCGATACATGGTTCAGTAGCTGGTTGTGGCCTATGCAGGTATTCCATTGGAACGAAGACGCCACCAACAAAGACCTCGCTTATTATTATCCTACCAGCACATTGGTTACGGCGCCGGAGATCATCTTCTTCTGGGTAGCGCGTATGGCGATGGCAGGTTATGAGTTCCTTGGTAAGAAACCGTTCGACAAGGTGTACTTCACAGGCATCGTGCGCGATAAGCAGGGGCGTAAGATGAGTAAGTCGCTCGGCAATTCGCCCGATCTGCTGGAACTTATAGATATTCATGGTGCCGATGCGGTTCGTTTCAGCGTTATGATCTCTTCACCCGCCGGTAACGACCTGTTGTTTGATGAGTCTCAGCTGGAGCAGGGTAGCTTCTTCTGCAATAAGATGTGGAACGCCATGAAGCTGGTGAAGATGTGGGAAGGCCGTTGCGCCGATGGTGTCGACGACAGCAATGTTCAATTCGCGCTGAATTGGATGGAGGCACGCCTCGCCGAGGTGTCGAATGAGCTTACAGATCTGATGAAGGACTTCAGACTGAGTGAAGGTCTGAAGACGATCTATTCACTGATATGGAACGACTTCTGTTCGTGGTACCTCGAATGGGTGAAGCCTGGAATGGAGCAACCAATATCGCGCAAAGTGTACGAGCAGACCATCAGTATTTACGAGCGTCTGTTGCAGTTGCTGCACCCATACATGCCATTTATCACTGAGGAGATCTACCATCTGTTGCGCGATCGTGCTGCCGGCGACGACCTCATCGTGAAGCAGTTGCCGGCTGTTGTGGTGCCCGATGCAGCTGTACTGAAAGGCGGAACCATGTTGCAGGAGCTCATCACAGCCATCCGCGACACACGCAACAAAAACAAACTGAAGCCAAAGGATACCATCAAGCTTTGGATCCAGACAGCCGATGAAGCATACTACACTACGGTGAACGACATACTTGGTCGCCAGGTAAATGCGGAGCAAGTAGCATTCACTAAAGAAGCGGTTCAGGGTGGTATCTCCATAGTGGTGCAGACAGATAAGCTGTATATAGAAGCGGCTGCGGCCACTATCGATACATCGGCACAAAAGGCCGAGATGGAGAAAGAGATCGCCTACCTCGAAGGCTTCCTTGTGTCACTGGACAAGAAGCTCGGCAACGAACGCTTTATGGCCAATGCCAAGCCCGAAGTCATAGACAACGAGCGCAAAAAGCAGAACGACGCCTTGGCTAAGATCAGGACACTGAAAGAGAGTATCGCGCTCCTCGGCTAAGCCGGTGCAACATACCTAAACATAAGAGCGACCTCAATTGAGGTCGCTCTTATGTGTCTAAAGACGCAGCTATATTAGTTGTCCAATACCGGCAACTCTATGTTAGAAGGGTACTTGTTGTTGGTGTAGATGCGGATGAGCGATGACACAAAGTCCTCTTCGCCGCAGGTATAGATGTTGACAAACTGCTGTGGGTTACGGTCTGCCAGTGGGAACCACGTACTTTGTATCTGTATCATCAGTTTGTGCCCCTTCCTGAACACATGCGCCACATCAGGTAGTTGGTAAGAGACCTCGGTAACACGGCCCGGTTTGAAAGCCTCAGGAACGGAGAAGCTGTTGCGGTAGCGCCCACGCATGATCTCCCCGCGCACCAGCATCTGGTAGCCACCCATAGGGTAGGTCTTTCCGTTGCCTGGCCCGTCTGTAGAATCGGTATAGGCGAAGTCATCGGGGAAAACATCTATCAGTTTCACCACAAAGTCGGCATCAGTGGTGGAGATCGATGTGAACAGGTTGGCGATAACGGGGCCGGTAACCGTCAGGTCGTTCTGCAATGTCTTAGAGGTGAACGTAAGCACGTCGGGGCGGCGCGAGGCAAAGCGCTGGTCGTCGGTCATATACTCGGCTGTGCGGCCTGCATGCACGTCTTCGGTATATGGTACAGGCTTAGAAGGGTCGCTGGTATATTCCTGGTATCCCGTCGCATTGGCAGGTTCAGTCGCAGACAACGAACCATTTGCCTGCAGGTAGATCTTCTTGTTGTGTACCTCTGCCGGTGGCCATTTGTCGAAGGTGCGCCAGGTGTTGCTGCCGGTAAGGAAGATACTGGCCTCGGGCAGCTTGCTCAGGTTGCCTATGCCCCGCAGGTGGTGCTCGAAGTACGGGATCTCTATGTTCTCCTGATACCAGTGTGACGTTTTGCTTCCGAAGCGCACATTGCCAAGGAACTCCCCTGTGCCGCGACTCCATCCGCCATGGCTCCACGGACCCATCACCAGCTTGTTGTTGTTAGGTGTCTTTTGCTCTATTGCTTTGTACAACTCCCATGCGCCAAAGCAATCTTCTGCGTCAAACAGACCGCCTACAACAAGCGTTGCGGTGTTTGCCGGTATATGTTGCACATGGTTACGCACATTGCGCACTTGCCACCATTCGTCGTAGTTCGGGTGTGCGTAGAGTTCCTTCCAGAAGGTAATACTGTCACCCATCATCTTAGCAAGGTTGCGCAGCGGCCCTGCTTCGAGGTAGAACTTGTAGTTGTCGCGCACCTTGGTCTGGTACCCGCCCGCGAACGAAGTCGTTGGCTTGGGGCGTGGTTTGCCGAAGCTGCTGTAGAACCCGAACGCGTCCAGTTCCATGAACGCGCCATTATGGTGGAAGTCGTCACCGAGGAACCATTCGGTTACAGGAGCTTGCGGGCTTGATGCTTTCAGTGCCGGGTGGCCGCAGAGAGCGCCCATTGTAGCATAAAAGCCGGGGTACGAGATGCCAAAGATGCCGGCACGGCCATTGTTGTTGGGGATGTTCTTCACAAGCCAGTCAATGAGATCGTAAGTGTCAGACGCTTCATCAATGGTTGTGCCTTTTTTGTCGATGTTAAAAGGACGCACATCCATGAATTCGCCCTCGCTCATCATGCGGCCACGCACATCCTGGTATACCATTATGTATTCCTTCTTGTAGTAGGCCATATGGTATGACTTCCACACCTGCCGGAACTTGTCTTCACCATAGGGGGCAATAGAGTAGGGGGTGCGGGTGATGAGTATCGGGTGTTGTGTCTTGCTTGACTTGGGTGCGTAAATTGCGGTATACAGACGCACGCCGTCACGCATGGGGATGTAGATCTCCTTCTTGGTGTAATTCTGTGCCAGCCAGGTCGAGTCTTCCTTTGGCAGGTCTTTGACAGGTTCTTTTGCCGGTGCTACCAACGGCAGTAAAGATGCCAATAGTAATATGATGTACTTCATAAAACGGTATTGAAAGGCGTAAATGTAGCGCATATAGGCGGGAAAGCAGAATGGAGCAAATATGGATGACGGCGGTCGGTGGGCAAGTCAAACAAATTACTTAGGTTTGCACCTTCATTTTCAAGAACATGCAACAATCTACACTGGAATTAATGCAGCAGATGGGCCACGAACAAGTGGTGTTCTGCCAGGATCCGAATACGGGCCTTAATGCCATCATCGCGGTGCACAATACTACATTGGGTCCGTCTTTGGGTGGAACACGTTTGTGGAACTACAATAGCCATGAGGAAGCGCTGATAGATGCCCTGCGTCTGAGCCGCGGTATGACCTACAAGTCGGCCATCAGCGGATTGAACTTGGGCGGTGGTAAAGCAGTACTGATAGGCGATGCAAGCAAGCTGAAGTCTGAAGCGTTCTGGCGCAGGTATGGCAAGTTCGTAAACAGCCTGAATGGTAAATACATCACCGCTGAAGATGTGAACACATCAAAAGGCGACATGGAATACATTGGCATGGAGACAAAGTTCGTTACCGGCAAGCCCGAGTACATGGGAGGCAGCGGCGATCCTTCTCCTGTTACAGCATACGGTGTGTACATGGGTATGAAGGCCGCCGCAAAAAAGGCATTCGGTTCTGACGTGCTCACCGGCAAGCGAATTCTGGTTCAGGGCGCTGGCAATGTGGGTCAGTACCTGATGGCTCATCTGGTGGAAGAAGGTGCTAAAGTATCTACATGCGATATTAACGAGGCTAAGTTGAAGCAGGTAGTTGCCAAGCACCCCACAATTGAAGTAGTAGACGGCAATACCATCTTCGACAAAGAGTGGGATATCTATGCTCCATGCGCACTAGGTGCTACTGTAAATACCGAGAGCATCAACAAGATGAAGTGCCCGGTGATAGCCGGTGGTGCCAACAACCAGCTTGCTGACGAGAACGTTCACGGCCCAATGCTTGTTGAAAAAGGAATCATCTACGTACCTGACTTCCTCATTAACGCCGGTGGTATCATCAACATCAGCATCGAGATAGACGGTTATAACAAAGATCGTGCGTACAACACAGTAGCTAAGATCTACGACCGCACGCTTACAATATTTGACATGGCTGAGAAAGCCGGCATCCACACACAGCTTGCTGCAATGCAGATGGCTGAGAAGCGGATGAATGAGATCGCTAAACTGAGGGTAGGTATTTAACAAATTCATGTCCGCTGATGGCGGACATAAATAAAGAAGGCACTGTGAAACAGTGCCTTCTTTATTTGCTCAGTGCGAGAAGATTACTTCTTGCTGCTGATCTTAGTAGCGAACTCTTTACCCGCTTTGAACTTAGGTACTTTACGCGCTTTGATCTTGATAACTGCACCAGTCTGAGGGTTGCGGCCGTTGCGGGCAGAACGCTCAGATACTGAGAAAGTACCGAAGCCTACCAGTGTAACACGGTCACCTTTTTTCAGCGCACCTACCACTGCATTTGTAAATGAGTCAAGAGCGTCGTTTGCTTGTACCTTAGTCAGGCCAGCGTCTTTTGCAATCTTGTCAATCAATTCAGCCTTGTTCATAACTGTTTTGTTTTTTTGTTGTGAAATGATAATTTTTGAGGATAGAACAAATATACAGACGATTATGTCATCACCAAATATTCTGAATTTATTTTTTAGTGTAAAACCCTTGCCTGAAGCAGGTTTCCCACATTTAGCCCACAATTCCTAAAGGAAATTTGGATTTAACAAAATAATGCTGTAAACGGCTGTGGGTGCGGTTTTTCGGCATTTTTTCTGAATTTTCGATTTTTTGCTCCGGAAAAGCTACGAAATTAAAGTACTTCCATCACTGACCTGAATGCCACGAAACCCGCGCCAAATCTATCAAAAGCCTTGTTGCGCATTGCCTGCGCGTGGTTATCAATATAGTCGTTATACTCTTTCAGGCTGTTGCAGACATACTGTGCCGAGTAGGTTATGCCTTCTGCTTCGTCCTGCTCCAAAAGGCGGCAGAGGCGGTATTCAGTGAAAAGGCCGGTACTCTTCAGGTCGGGCATGTGTTCGTCCAACATCCATTTTACCCACGCATCGGCAATTGACGCTTCTACTTTTACTGTGACGTTATAGATGATCATTGTTCTGTTCTTTTTGCAAAATTACTTTAATGCTGTTATTGTTGAATGGCTGACAATGCCTGAGCTGCTGTGAATCCGCTGCTCCATGCATGCTGGAAGTTGTAGCCGCCTGTTATGCCATCGACAGCCATTATCTCACCGGCAAAATATAGCCCCGCTAATTTTCTGCTCTCCATTGTCTGCGGGTCTATCTCTGCCACGGACACACCACCACAGGTTACAAATTCCTCCTTAAATGTGGTCTTGCCTGATACCGCATATTGATCGCGCAGTAATGCTTCAGTGAGTTTGTTCTGTACACCTGCGGGCAGGTCACCCCAGCGGGTTTGGTCGGTCACGCCGGCACGTGTAGCGATGAACTCCCATAACCTTTTAGGAAGTGCAAAAGGATTCTTCTGCATTACGAAGTTCTTTCCCTGATCGCGCCGCAGATAATTGATCTGTTCTTTGAGGTCATTGTCATCGGTGCCGGGCATCCAGTTGATAAGTGCTGTGAAATTATAGTTGCGGTCGGCGAGTTCGCGTGCAGCAAATGCCGATGTCTTTAGTATCGCAGGCCCACTCATGCCCCAATGCGTGATAAGCAGCGGCCCAGACTGACTGATCTTTGTTCCTGCGATCTTTACAGTAGCTTCGGGTACACTTACTCCCATTAGTTCAGTAATTGGGTTGCCGGGCATGTTGAATGTGAACAATGATGGAACCGGTGTTTCTATCTTGTGGCCAAGCGCAGCCACCCAGTTATATTGTTCAGTCTTCGGGAAACCTCCCGTTGCTATCAGCACCTTGTCTGCTGCATACACCGAAGTGTCTGAAAAAGCGATGATGAATTTGTTGTTGTTTTCAGCAGATGGTGGTGTGATGGATGAAACAGATTTGTGATAATAGACCTGCACCTTCTGCGCCATCATTTCCTGCCATATACAATCTATTATCGATTGTGAGTTGTCAGTCACCGGAAACATTCTTCCATCGTCTTCGGCTTTTAGTTTTACACCCCGTTGTTCAAACCAGTCTATGGTTTGTTGCGGGCCAAAGCGGTAGAGCGATTTGCGAAGCAACTGTTTGCCGCGCGGATAGCGTTCAAGAAGAGTAGGAATATCGAAACAATTGTGGGTTACATTGCACCTGCCGCCTCCCGACACTTTCACTTTTTGAAGTGCTTTGCCGGTCTTTTCAAATACTGCAACTTCTGTTCCGTTGCTGAACGGAATATTGGCTGCGGCAAAGCAACCGGCGGCACCTGCACCAATAATGGCGATCTTCATTGGTGTAAACATACGGCGAATGTGTCGAAAATACCGGAGTCTTTATTCTGCGTGTAAAGTCGGGCTATTTTGTCTAATTTGCCTTCAAAATCCCTTCGATATATGTTGCAAAAGTCAACACTTTCATTTCTCGATCAACTGGCCCGTAACAACAACAAGCCCTGGTTTGAGAAAAACAAAGACGCCTACATGGCAGCAAAGGAAGATTTTGAACTATTTGTGTCCACTGTTATCGCTGGCTTGAGTGCGCTTGATCCTGCGTTCAAGCAACTCACAGCCAAGGATTGTGTGATGCGAATATATCGGGATGTCCGTTTTTCTAAAGACAAGTCGCCCTATAAGTTGAATTTTGGAGCCGGCTTCAGCAGCGGGGGAAAGAAATTTCCGGGTGCGGGATATTATTTGCACGTTGAGCCGGGCAAGTGTTTTGCCGGTGGAGGCATCTGGCAGCCCGAGGGACCAATGCTTAAAGCTATTCGTCAGGAGATAGATTATGGATTTGAGGAGTTTAAAAGGGTCGTTGAAGCAAAAGACTTCAAAACGAACTTCTCTCAGATTGATGGAGAAAAGTTGGTGAAGGTGCCTATGGGATATGGTGAGGACAATCCCGCGATTGAATACCTCAGGTTGAAGTCTTTTACCGTGAGCGGTAACCTCACCGATGCCGAAATGACGAGGAAGACCGCTGCTACGTCAGTATGCGAAATGTTTGCCGCTATGAAGCCATTTGTTGATTTTCTTAACAGGGCGGTTGGGTAGCCGTGCAGCCCGAGAGGTAATAGATCATAATCGATGCAGGCGGAGAAGTTACAAAAGCCGGATTTATGGAAGGTGAGTGAACGCATTTTGCGTATGCTGCTGGTGATTGGCGTGTTCTTTTGTTTGCTTCAAATTTGGCTACCCACCTATTTTGTGAATGGTGATGGTCCGTGCCACATAGCCAACGCCCGAGTCATGCATAATTGGTGGACGGGTACATCGGTAGAATTTTATAAGAAGTTTTATTACTTCAATTTACACCCACACCCCAATTGGCTGTCGCACCTTATTCTAGCTGGGCTAATGTTTGTGGTGAATGGATTAATAGCTGAAAAGCTGTTGCTTACAGGCTATGTGTTGCTGATGGTGACCGGCATGTACCGCTTGCTCCGGCAGGTGGCCGGTCGGTCAACCTATTGGCCATTAGTCTTATTCCTGTTTATTTTCCACAACCTCGTAGCACAGGGGTTCTACAATTTCTCTTACAGTATTGGGTTCTTCTGCCTGTTAGTCGCAGAGTGGATAAAGTATCTCGGCGACAAGGACCGTAAGCGTCTGGGCTCATTTTTTGTTTTGTTGCTGCTAACTTATTTCTCGCACCCCGTGGCGTTCATACTCGGAGGTGTTACTTGTGGTGCGCTTGCCATTTCGCATGCGGTGGCTGAGAAGGGTAGTGCTGCGGGGCGAACGGTGATGCGCATTTTGCTGGTGCTGGGGTTATGTAACATTCCTCTTTTGTTGTTGTTTGCCGGTTTTGCCAACAGGCAGCACAGTGGTCATGGCCCGCATCTGCAGTTTGTCCCTGAAAGGTTTCTGGAACTGGTGCGATTTGAGTATCTGGTGAATTACGACCATCGCGAGGTGTTGGTGGCGGCGATGTCAGGAATTGTTTTCTGTTGGGTCTTTATAGTGGCATTGTTCCGGCGGGCACAGGCCGGAAAGACGGTGCATCGGTTCGATGGTTTCCTGCTGGCATTCCTTTTTACAATTTCTCTGTTTCCGGTCGTCTCCAACCTGATGCTGGGCGGCGGGGCTTTGGTGGCGCGGCTGGGTTTGTTTGCCATGCTCTTTATGGCATTATGCACCGCGTATATGCCTGTACGCGACAAAGTCCTGAATATTGCCGCGCTACTCCTTTTTTCCTACAGTTGTGTGCTGGCGGTAGTGCGGTTGGGTATAAACCTGGAAGGATCTGATGCTATTGCCGACCATCTGACGGTAGGCAAGTACATTACACCTGGTTCTGTTGTGCTGCCACTCCATTTTGCAACTTTCGGGAAGAAGGGGGACGGCGAAATGATAACCGATAAGAACAACACATTTGCTCATGAAGGCCAGTATCTTGCATTGGCAAAGCCGGTCATAGTGCTGGATAACTATGAGGCCAATACCAATTATTTCCCCTTGAAGTGGCACGATGGGGTTAATCCCCACAAGCACCTGAGCCGTAAACGAGGCATAGAGGGCGTGCCACCAAGCGCTGCCATAAACGAGTACAGGCTCAAAAATGGTGTTTCCATAGATTACGTGGTGACCCTATGTTTCGATTCGTCTATGCTCAAAGACGCAGATGTGGCCGAATTGATGAACGAAGTATCTGGTGGATACCATATAATCTATACCTCACCCCAGCGACAGGCGGTATTGTGGCAGCGGAATTAGTAAACAGGTTTATTGGTTCGATCATGAATGGGAAATGGGACTCCTTGGACGGCTTTTGAATTTGTGAATATTTAATTTGTTGGGGGTGAAGTGTTAATAACCTTCGGGTAGTGATGTGGCAAAAAGTCCGAATACTTTTGACTTTTTAAATACATACCCTTACCTTTGCGCAAAATTTCACAGACCTAATTAATATAATAACTCATACATATGCCAAACGTTGGTAAGATCAAACAGATAATCGGGCCGGTGGTGGACGTTTATTTTGGTGGCGACAACAAGCTTCCTGAAATATTTAACGCGCTGGAATTGACCCGTGAAAACGGTGATAAACTGGTACTTGAAGTACAGCAGCACCTTGGTGAAGATAGTGTTCGCGCGGTAGCGATGGACGGTACTGAAGGCCTGGTGCGCGGTACTGCAGTAGTTGATACCGGTAAAGCGATCGCTATGCCTATCGGCGATCAGATCAATGGTCGTCTTTTCAACGTTACTGGTGACGCTATCGACGGTCTTCCTGCTCCTGATAAGACAAATGGTCGTCCGATACACGCGAAACCGCCTAAGTTTGAGAACCTGAGCACGGCTTCTGAAATTCTGTTCACAGGTATCAAAGTTATCGACCTTATCGAGCCATATGCAAAAGGGGGTAAGATCGGTCTGTTCGGTGGAGCCGGTGTGGGTAAAACAGTATTGATCCAGGAGCTTATCAACAACATCGCTAAAGCATATGCCGGTCTTTCGGTGTTTGCAGGTGTGGGTGAGCGTACACGTGAGGGTAATGACCTGATGCGTGAGATGATCGAAGCAGGTATCGTGAAATATGGTGAGAAATTCATCCACAGCATGGAAGCAGGCGGATGGGATCTGAGCTCTGTTGATATGAATGGCCTGAAAGAAAGTAAAGCAACATTCGTATTCGGACAGATGAACGAGCCTCCGGGAGCCCGTGCGCGCGTGGCGTTGTCTGGTCTTACTATCGCTGAGTATTTCCGTGATGGTGATGGCACAGGTAAGGGCAAAGACATCCTGTTCTTCGTAGATAATATCTTCCGTTTCACTCAGGCCGGTTCTGAGGTGTCGGCTCTTCTGGGTCGTATGCCATCAGCGGTGGGTTACCAGCCTACACTGGCTACCGAGATGGGTCTGATGCAGGAACGTATCACTTCAACTAAGAACGGTTCGATCACTTCCGTACAGGCGGTTTACGTACCTGCGGATGACCTTACCGATCCGGCTCCGGCAACAACGTTTGCTCACCTTGACGCGACTACCGTACTGGATCGTAAGATCGCTGACCTTGGTATCTATCCTGCGGTTAACCCGCTTGAGTCGACTTCACGTATCCTTTCTCCGGCTATCGTAGGAGATGCTCACTACAACTGCGCTAACCGTGTGAAGCTGATCCTTCAGCGTTATAAGGAACTGCAGGACATCATCGCTATCCTTGGCATGGATGAGCTGAGCGAGGAAGACAAAATGACGGTGGCACGTGCACGTAAAGTGCAGCGCTTCCTGTCGCAGCCATTCCACGTTGCGGAAGCGTTCACAGGTCTGAAAGGAGTACTCGTTCCGATCGAAGAAACGATCCGTGGTTTCAATATGATCATGGACGGTGAAGTGGACGAGTATCCTGAAGCAGCCTTCAACCTGGTTGGTAGCATCGATGACGCTATCGCGAAGGGTAAGAAGCTGATGGAGCAGGCTAAAAACTAATTGATGTGTAAATGTGGTGATGTGAAGATAGCCTAGAGCAAACGCACAACACCGGGTTTCAGACACATTAGTAAATTTACAAATCAGCACAGCAAAATGAACTTAGAAATATTAACACCTGAGCATAAGGTTTTCAGCGGCAAAGTATACGGGATACAGCTTCCCGGCACTCATGGTTCGTTTGAGATACTTGAAAAGCACGCACCCATGATTTCTTCATTGGGCAAGGGCAAAATGAAAGTGATCAAAGACAAAAGCCAGGGCAACACAGAAACTTACGAGATCACTGCAGGTTTTGTGGAAGTGCTGAACAACAACGTAAGCGTTCTTATTGAAGACGCAATTGCGCTTGACTAAATGCTTCGATTATGGTTTTTTGAAAATGCCGGGTATTCGCCCGGCATTTTTTGTTTTTATCTTCCGGGAAATACTATTGATTCAGATGATTCATTTGTGTAGTAACTTTGCATCCAACTGTATTTGGAATTGAAGAATAGGATCTTAAAGGCTATTGGTGTTTTTCTTTTCGTGGTATTCGTTGCGGGTATCATGCCGAAGGAGTATATCCATGAGGCATTCTTCGATCATGAGGATGATGTGCACCCTATATACAAGAAGGGGGAGATGGTTATTACCAAGGCACACAATCACTGCTCGTTCCTGAGCTTTGAGTTTGCTCCTTTTTTGCCCTCGGAGACCACTGTTTTTGCTTTTCACGAGCACACTGTTCATCACGAGTACTATTCTTCTTTTTACGAGTCATATTGCCCGCCTGTGTCGGGTGTGCGCCTGCTTAGGGGGCCGCCTGTTTGTGTTTCTATCTGATCATACCTGCCGTTGAGGCCTGAAGGAAACACATTTTTCACTGAATTATTATTGCAATGCGTAGCATGCTGTGCGTGCTGGCATGTTTATGGTTTTGGAATGTGGGTGCGCAACCCTGTTCCATTTCTGTAAAACTGTCGGTGGTAGAAACGCACAATTTCGAACCGGTATTTCCGGCATTAGTACATATTGATCCCATTGACACCTCGCTTGAGACGGATGAGACCGGCACTGTGCTGCTAAATAAGCTCTGTTCTGGCACTTATGTCGTGCGGGTTGTGGCTGCCGGATATACGCCTCAGTTTGACACTATTCGCGTCACCGGCGACAAGACCTACCGTATCAAGGTAAGTCTGGCAGAGCATGAGCTCTCTGAGGTGTCCATCAAGGACGAGCGCCGTCATACCATTCGTCAGGTGCGCGAGCAGATGGATGAAGCCGCTTTGAAGGCTGCCAGTGGTAAAGGCCTTGCAGATATGCTACAGGCTGTAAATGGTGTGAGCGTTCTGAGCAATGGAGCAACTATTGCCAAACCTGTTATACACGGCATGCACAGTAACCGTATTGTGATGGTGAACAACGGTATTAAGCAGGAAGACCAGCAATGGGGTGGCGAACATGCGCCCAATATAGATCCTGCCATAGCCGGGAAGATCACAGTGGTGAAGGGTGCCGCGGGTGTGCGCTATGGAACAGATGCTATAGGTGGTGTAGTTCTTGTGGAGCCGTCGCCGCTTCGCAACAAGCCGGGGTGGGATGGTAGTTTGGATATGTCGGCTTTTTCCAATAACCGCATGGGGGTAGTGTCGGGCATGGTGCAGCACAACTTTAAGTCTGTTCCGGCCCTGGCGTTCAGGGTACAGGGCTCTTACAAGAAAGGTGGCAACTACCGCATTCCCGGTTATTGGGTAGCCAATACAGGTGTAACGGAGGCCGATCTTTCAACTACTGTGGCCTACAGAAAACTGCACTATGGTGGTGAGGTCTATTACAGTCATTTCAGCACCGATCTCGGTGTGTATCGCGGTAGCCATACCGGCAACCAGGCCGATCTGGAGAATGCGATCAATAGCCCTGTGCCTCTGGTTGAATCAGGTTTTACGTATGCACTGGAACGACCGCGCCAGCATGTGTCACACGATCTTGCAAAGGCAAGTGCCTATGCCGATACGCGGATGGGTATGTGGCACGTGGATTATGGTTTTCAGCACAACTTCCGTCAGGAATATGACGTGTTGCGCAAGGAGAACGGTAAAGCGCAATTGAACCTCACGCTGAACACCCATACGCTGAATGCGCACCTCGACCATAAGCCATTGCTGGGGCTTGAGGGACAGTTGGGAATCGATGGTTCCTATCAGACCAACTATTTCAGAGATGGTGACAGGTTGTTCATTCCGCTCTATGATGCTGCCGGCGCCGGTAGTTATCTGATCGAACGGTATAAGCGAGAGAAGTGGGATGTGGAAGCAGGCCTTCGCTATGACTTGAAGTGGTATGGTGTGAAAAACCCTGAGGGAAATGACCAACATCTGGTTTACTATTCATTCAACTATAGTAATGCGTCCGGTACAGTTGGTTTTCACAAGCAACAGTCCGATAGGTTTGATTGGCAGGTTATTCTTGGCAATGCGTGGCGTGCGCCGCAGGCAAGTGAGCTTTTTAGTGCAGGCCTGCATCATGGTGCGGCACGGGTGGAGATCGGTAATAAATATCTGAGGCCTGAACGTGCATTCAGTCTGAACGGTGAGGCAAAGTATGCGGCCGGGAAAAGTGTGCTGTTCGACCTGTCTGTATATAGTCAGCTCATCAATGATTTTATTTACCTGCAACCCGGTGCCAATCTGCTGACGATAAGGGGCTATTTCAAGACCTTCAACTATACACAGACCAATGCATGGCTGAATGGTGCTGACTTTGCGGCAACAGCAAACATTACCGAGCGGCTGTCAACATCGCTAAAGGCTTCTATGTTGAGGGCTCTTGACCGGTCGAAGAACGACTGGTTGATACTCATGCCTGCCGACAGGTTTAATGCAGAAGTGCGATATACTGTGTCGTTAAGTCCTACCGTGAAAGATCTTTACGTTGAAGCAAATGCGCGCTACGTTTTGCGACAGACCCGCATACCGGCAAATTTTGATCAGATAGATTATCCACGTCCTCCGGCCGACTATTTTATTGCCGGAGCAGGAACAGGATGCGTTATTGAAACCGGAAAGCAGACTTTCCGGGTAAGTGCAACAGTAACCAATTTATTTAACGTGAAGTACCGCGACTATCTTGATGTGTTCCGCTACTTCATAGATCAACCGGGAACCAATGTGATATTGCGCGTTGGTATTCCAATTAATCAACTTTAAAAACATAAAAACAATGAAAAAAATAGCATTAGTATCTGTATTCTCAATTGTGGCATTGAGCATGACAATGACATCATGTAAGAAGAAAGAGGATCCTAAACCTGATGAGCAAGAGCTTATTACCACTCTAAAACTGAATGTGACCGGTAGTTCCGGTTTTGCAAAGACGTTCACCTACAAAGTAGAGAACGGCTTTGGCGGCACTACTTCAGGAACGGTGCAGATCGACACCATAAAGTTACCGGCAGGACAGACTTATTCAATGAACGCTGAGCTACTGAACGAAAAAGCAAATCCGGTGGTGAATATTACTGACGAGGTGATTGCAGAGAAGGATGCGCACTTGTTGCTGTACACTTCCACGCCATCGTCGGGCGCTGGCTCATTGACTTTCTCTAACGGTAGCAAGGATAGTAAGAACCTTCCATTTAATCAGACGATCTCGGTTGCGACAGGTGTTGCGGGAAGTGGAAAACTACAGGTAAATCTGATTCACGAACCTGCAGATAAGACTGCTACGACAACTACAGGTGCAGGTGGTGAGACAGACGTAGAAGCGATCTTTCCAGTACTGATACAGTAAAGATCAGGAAGTATTTTAGTTTTTGTAGAATTTGAAAGGCGCCTGTTGAGGGCGCCTTTCAGTTTTATTGAGATACTTTGATCGTATAGGTTGTTTAATTGTTGTCCTTGATGAGTTTCAGGAAGTCATCAAAAAGGTAACGCGAATCGTGCGGGCCGGGTGTGGCTTCGGGGTGGTATTGCACCGAGAAAGCAGGCCTGTCGTTCATCTTGATACCCTCGATCGATCCGTCGTTCAGGTTCACGTGCGTCACAGTTACGTTAGCACAATTTTTAACTGCTTCAGGGTCCACACCAAAACCATGGTTCTGTGTAGTGATCTCAGACAGATTGGTTTGAAGGTTCTTTACCGGATGGTTCAGACCGCGGTGTCCATGATGCATCTTGAAGGTGCGGATACCATTTGCCAATGCCAGCAACTGATGACCCAAGCAAATACCGAAAACGGGTTTGTTGGTATCAAGGATGTCTTTCACTGTCTTTACTGCATAATCCATAGACGCAGGATCGCCGGGGCCGTTGGATATGAAGTACCCATGTGGCTGGAATGCGTTCAGTTCTTCAATTGATGTTTTTGCCGGGAACACTTTCAGGTACATACCGCGCACCGCGAGGTTCTGCAGAATGTTGATCTTCACACCGAAGTCAAGCACCGCTACTCTGTATGCCGAGTTGGGATCACCTACGTTATAGGCTTCTTTAGTAGATATTTGAGACGATAATTCAAGCCCGGCCATATCCGGTACGTTAGCGAGAGCTGCCTTGAGTGCGTCCTGGCCTTCGTGTTCTGTAGAAATGACACAGTTCATCGCTCCCATACTACGCACGTGCTGCACAAGCGCGCGGGTATCCACATCATAAATGGCTACAATGTTGTTCTTGATCAGGTAATTCTCAAGACTATCATCGGCTACCATTCGCGAGTAACGATTGGAAATGTTTTTACAGATGAGTCCGCTGATCTTTACAGACGAGCTTTCTACATCGTCATTTTTTACGCCGTAGTTGCCTACGTAAGCGTTGTTCATGATGAGGACCTGTCCGGTATACGAAGGGTCGGTGAAGACCTCCTGGTAGCCGGTCATGCCGGTATTGAAACAGATCTCTCCACCAGCGGTTCCCTTGGCACCAAAAGCCTTACCTTCAAAGCGGGTGCCATCCTGCAAAAGCAGCCAGGCCGGAGTATGTACGTGTGTAGTAGTCATTTTGAAAAAACAAATTGTGCAAAGGTAACGTTTAAACAACCAACCCGCAAAAGAAAAAGAGCGAAAGACTCTGGAAGGCTTCCGCTCTGTTGAAAAGTAGGGGGAATGTCGTGCAGGAAACTGATTATTCGTACTTCACCCACTTCTGTGAGGTAATGCCTGTTTGCGTACGGATGCACACAGTATACATGCCCGCAGGAAGCGTGCTCACGTCCAGTTGGAATACGTTTTGTCCAACAGCCAGTTGTTTTGTTGCAGGGTAGAGTACTGATCCGTTCATGGAGATAATATATATATCCGCATACTCGTCAACAGTGGCATCAACCAAAAGGGTCAGCTCGTTGCGCACCGGGTTGGGGAAGATCTCAGCTTTTACTGATGAGTTTACGTTATGCACCAGTGTAGGGATAGCCGGGAACGTAATTGTAGCTGTGTCCGTGATGCCGATACCCAGATTGTAGTAAGAACCTGACGGAGTTGATTGTAGTTTGACAGGGCGCACCATGTAGTACTTTAGTCCGTTGGTGCCTACTGTGTCGCTCCATGAGGTGCCGGTTATCATAGGAGATATCTTTGACCAATATCCGAATGCGCTATCGGCACGGTAAAGGTAGTAACCTATCACAGCTGCATCCGGCGATGCAGTCCAAGTGAGGTTAGCACCGTGGCCGGCTACAGGTGTCGCGTTCAGGTTGGATGCTTGTTTGATATAGTCTGTGCGGAGGGTGAGGTCACCCAGAAGTGCAATATGTACACCCGCGGCAGCATAGTTGGCAGGATAGTATAGCGAACCACCGTTATTGTTGGTGAGCAGTGCGCCGTAACCAATATGTTCTCCCAGTGCCATGTGATGTAGGAACCAGTTGGGCCGACCTGCCCAGCAAGCGGTAAGAGCCGGGGTATCTGCACACAGCGGTGCGCGCAGGAAGTTGTCGGTAGTGTTCCAGTCGCCGAAGTAGCTGCCGAACATAATAGTGAATATGCTATGCACTGCGCCTGCACTGGCAAAATTGCCTGTGTTGCCTATCCCTCCTGCGCTGGTGTAAGAACCACCACCGCATCCGTAAGCCCATTGGTAAGATGTGTCCGATAGTGTCGATATAAACGGCTTGTTGAAAATGCTGTCTCTACCCACCATTGGTGTGAAGTTGCGCCATGCATTGGCTGCAAACGCCTCTCCGCTGAATGCGCCGAAATTGTCGCTCACCAGCGCTTTTTTACGCACAGCCAGTGAGTCCATTTTATAGCTATGGTCTTTGTTCAGGTAACGGCGCATCATTTGCACCTCGGTTGCCGAAAATGCCGGCATATTGTTGAAATCGATACGGCTTACCTGTAGTTGGGCATAAGTGCTTAACACAGACTGATCCCACTTGCCGTCTCCCGGTATGTTTCGGTTGGCCAGGGCAGATGCGCTGCTGTTGTTAACCGATACGTCGGTCCAGGTCCCGGTAATGGAGCCATAGTAAATATCGGCCGGCCACGCACCCAAGTGGTCAGGGTGGGCATCGGGGTTTAATTCGCCGCTATAGGGTACTGCAAGGTGCCCTACAATGAGCACCGCTTTTACATTGGGGATGTTAGTATAGTCGTTTCTGATAATAGTTTTGATCGCCGTGTCTTTCAGCGATCTTGACAGGTCGTGACGTATTACCTGCCATCCGTCACCGTTTATGTCTTTGGCAAGGCGCGCCAGTTCGGTAGAGCAGGAATCGGTGAAGGTACTATCCACCAGCATGATGAGCGCACCACGAACATGTATGGAGGGAGCTTTGATGCCTGCAAATATGTAACCGGTAGGTGTGGCTGCCAGGGTTGTGCTGGAAGCTGCTACCATGTATTCGTATGCAGAATCAACGATCACGGTATTATCCGTATAGCTTGTATCTCCGGTAGTAATGGTAGATACCGCAGTGCCCCATGTGGTCGCTGTCTTTGCCTTTTTGAAAACGTTATATACCGGAGTTCCGTAAGGGATCTTTCGCCATTTCAGATTGATGGAGGGTGGACTCACTTGGGTAGTGGCACTTAGCTGAATGGCATAGTCCTGAGCTGTTTGTGCATGAGTGGCTGATAATGAACACATTATAGCTGCCGCCGATAGAATACGTTTCATTGTTTGATCCTATATATAAGGTACTAAGTTATGATTATTATGTTGTTAAGCAAGCAACCGAAAATTGTTGTCCTTTTTGTATGAGGGGCTGGGATTTTATAAAAAAAGCCCCGCATAAAAGTTATGCGGGGCCTCGATAATGTATTGGTCAGTTAGTTATGCTTCGATGACAACATGTTTTTTGCTTCAATGCTCAGCGTAGCATGCGGCACTGCGCGAAGGCGGGCCTTGTCAATAAGCTTACCTGTTACGCGGCAAACACCGTACGTTTTGTTCTCGATGCGCACGAGTGCTTTCTCCAGGTGGTTCATAAATTGGATCTGGCGGCTGGCCAACTGAGCAAGCTGTTCGCGCTCCATAGCCCCACTGCCGTCTTCCATGTTCATAAAACGGTTTTCTGTATCTTCTGTACCTGCTTCGTCTTTGCGGGTAATGAGACCCTGCAGATAGTGCAGTTCTTTGCGGGCAGCATCCAAACGGGTTACAATGATCTGTTTGAATTCAGCAAGTTCCTCATCGCTATAGCGATATACAGTACTCTGTTGCGGCAGTTCAGGTTCGTCAAGGATAGAACGGTAAGTCTCTGCCTGGTATAAAGGAGAGGATACATTTGTTTCCTTCATTTTTGATTTATTTTCCAGCTTGCGGTGCGCAATGATCACCGTAGGCTTCTTCTCAATTGGGCGTGCAGCCGGCGTAGCGGTCGGTTTTGGTGTGGCAACCAATGGTTTCGCAGGTAGTGCTTTTGACGGAATTGATTTCTTTGCTACTGGTTTTGCTGCAGGCTTAGCTACAGGTTTTGCCACTGCTGCGGGAGCCGCTTTTTTTGCAGGTGCCGGAGCTGCCTTTACAGGCGCCGGAGCTGCTTTTTTAGCTGGTACCGGAGCTGCCTTTGGAGCACTTTTCGCAGCGGGAGCAGGTTTGGCAGCAACTGTTTTCTTAGCTACAGGAGCTGCTTTCTTAGCTGGTGGAGCCGCTTTCTTCACGGCAACAGCTTTTTTCGCCGGCTCTGCTTTTTTTGCAGGTGCCGGTTTCGTACCGGAAGTTGGTTTTGTTGCCTTCTCTGCAGGCTTGCTTGTCTTCTTGTTCACAGTCTGTTGGTTATGATTTGTTGCTGATTTTTTCTTTGGATCGGACTTCGGAGCAGATACGTTTTTCTTAGCCTGTGGCTTTTTTAACTGTGGCTTAGCCTGTGCGGATTTTTGCGCTGCCTTTTTTACAGGTGCTGCCTTCGCCGGTGCAACTTTTTTCGCTGCGGTTTTAGTGACCACGTTTTTTTTCGCCACGGGTTTTGACGGTGCTTTCTTAGTTATGGGCTTCGACTTGGAAGGGGCAGCTTTCTTAACTGCTACAGCAGCTTTTTTCGCTGCTGGTTTGTTTTTTGAGCTATTTACAGGCGTCACCGCCTTCTTGTTCTTGATAGCCATAACTTATATGGTTTTTGAGATGAGTATTTTGAGTATTACATCGTTTATCTCTATTTCAGTCCCATTGTCTAATTCCGTTGCTATATCTATCCTGTCTGCCAAAATTTCCGCGCAAATATAATTACTATAATTAATTATTGCAGTTTTAAGTTCTTCACGTCCCTGTATAACTAAATTTATCTTATCTGTAACCTCCAAACCTGTGTCTTTGCGCACTTTCTGCACCCGGTTCACCAATTCTCTCGCAATACCTTCTTCCAGCAGTTCGTTGGTTACAGTTATATCAAGTGCAACAGTCATTTGGTCTTTATTTGCCACAGACCATCCCGGTATGTCTTCTGCAATTATGTCAACATCTGCGGTCGTAATTTCAACTGTTTCGTTGTCAAGTTGCAGTGCAAAAGAATTATTCTGTTCAAGTTGGCTGATCTCAGCCTGGCTCATTGCGCCAATGGCAGCCGCAACGTTTTTCATGCGTGCACCCATGCGTGTGCCCAATGCCTTGAAGTTCGCTTTGATCTTTTTACTGATGAATCCCTCAGTTTCTGTCAGGAATTCAACAGCTTTGATATTGACCTCACTCTTGATGATGTCTTCTATCAGTTGGATCTGTTGCTTCATCTCTGCATTCCTCACCGGAACCAGGATGCGGCTTAGCGGCTGACGTACCTTGATATTGACTTTTTTCCTTATCGACAACACTAACGAAGAAATGTCTTGTGCCAGCTGCATACGCTCTTCAAGTCGCTCATCGATCAGTGTCTGGTCGCCGGTCGGGAACTCGGCTAGATGAACACTTTCAGCTTTCAGCCGGCCGGTAGTATTATTGAGATTTCGATATAGCCAATCAGCAAAGAACGGCGCAATGGGAGCCATTAATAGAGAAAGTGTTTCCAGACATTCATACAACGTCTGATATGCGCATATTTTATCGTGCTCATATTCGCCTTTCCAGAACCGGCGGCGACACAAACGCACATACCAGTTACTCAGTTGTTCGTCCAGGAAGTACTCCATTGCCCTTCCCGCCTGCGTTGGTTCATAGTCGTTCAGGTATCCGTTTACTTTTATCGCAAGACTATTGAGCGACGAAATGATCCATTGGTCAATTTCAGGACGTTCTTTTATCGGAACATATTTTTCTCTGAAATTGAACCCGTCTACATTAGCGTACAATGCAAAAAACTGGTAGGTGTTATAAAGTGTCCCGAAATATTTGCGCTGCACTTCTTTTATTCCTTCAAGATCGAATTTCAAACTGTCCCATGGCGACGCATTGGTGATAAGGTACCAGCGGGTAGCGTCAGCACTATTCTGTTCTATCGTCTGGAATGGATCAACCACATTCCCAAGACGCTTACTCATCTTGTTTCCATTCTTGTCCAGCACCAGCCCGTTACTAACTACCGTTTTGTAGGCAACACTATCAAACAACATCACACCCAGTGCATGTAACGTATAGAACCACCCACGGGTCTGATCCACCCCTTCTGCGATAAAATCGGCCGGAAAATTCTTTCTCAGATCTTTTAAAGGGTGTTGCTCAAAAGGGTAGTGTAGTTGCGCATATGGCATCGCACCGCTGTCAAACCAAACGTCCACGAGGTCTGGCTCACGGCGCATTGGCTTGCCGTTTGCAGATGCGAGTATGATCTGGTCTACAAATGGCTTATGCAGATCAAGTGTCTCATCAGACACAACTTGATTGATATTCAGCACGGAGTTTGCTTGCTCTATCTCTGCTTTCAGCTCTGCTATGCTGCCGATACATTTAGTTTCTGTACCATCTTCCGATACCCAAACCGGCAGTGGCGTGCCCCAGAAACGGCTGCGACTCAGGTTCCAGTCTACCATGTTCTCCAGCCAGTTGCCAAAGCGCCCTTCGCCCGTAGCTTTCGGCTTCCAGTTGATGGTCTTATTCAGTTCTATCATCCTGTCCTTCACCGCTGTTGTTCTGATGAACCAAGCGTCAAGCGGATAATATATGATCGGCTTATCGGTGCGCCAGCAGTGCGGATAAGTATGTTCATACTTCTCAACTTTGAATGCCTGACCTGCAAGTTTGAGTTTCACTGCAATGTCAACGTCTACGTCTTTAATGTCGGGATCGTTCTTGTAGTTTTTTACGTAACGCCCGCTGAATTCACCGGTGTAGTCATTGAACTTACCTTCCTTGTCCACCATCGTCAGTATACCGATGTTGTTCTTCTTGCCTACACGGTAGTCATCAGCACCAAATGCGGGAGCTGTGTGAACGATACCTGTACCGTCCTCGGTAGTTACAAAGTCGCCGGTTATCACGCGCCATGGATCACCTCCCGCTATCTCAGCGGTATTACCGTCAAAAGGTAGCAATTGTTCATAACGCAAGCCTTCCAGTTCACTTCCTTTCACTTCTGCAATGATCTTCCACGGCAGCACTTTCGAGTCGCCACTATATACCGAAAAATCACTCTCTTGTCCTTCGGGTTTGAAGTATTTTCCCAGCAATGCTTTGGCCAGTATCACGTTCGCTGGTGCATGTGTGTACGGATTGTACGTCTGCACAAGAACGTAGTCTATAGTTGGTCCAACCGTAAGACCGCAGTTACTCGGCAGGGTCCAAGGCGTTGTTGTCCATGCCAGAAAATGGATATCACTTGGTTTTGCATGGGTGCCGCTGAAACGTTCCGCATATGGAGCCCATGCATTTGAAGCTGTTTCATGCAGTTTGGCAACCATGGTCTGGTGTGCCTCGCTCATAGAAACGCCTATGCCGTTTGCAAGGCGGAACATAGCAACGACTGTAGTGTCTTTCACATCTTTGTAAGTGCCCGGCTGGTTGAGCTCATGGCTGCTGAGGCCTGTTCCGGCGGCAGGAGAGTAGGGTTGGATGCTAACACTTTTATACAACAGTCCTTTTTCATGAAGTTGCTTCAAAGCCCACCACAGGGTCTCTATGTAGTCGTTCTCGAAGGTTACATAGGGAGCGCCCATGTCTACCCAGTAACCCATCTTCTCAGTTATCTCTTCCCACTTGTCCTTATATCGCATCACTACCTCGCGGCACTTCTTGTTGTAGTCCTCTACACTTATAGACACACCAATGTCTTCCTTGGTGATACCAAGTTCTTTCTCCACTCCCAGCTCCACCGGAAGGCCATGCGTATCCCATCCGGCTTTACGCTGCACCTGATATCCCTGCATGGTCTTGTAGCGGCATACCAAGTCCTTCAGTGTACGCGATATGACGTGGTGAATGCCCGGCATACCATTGGCGCTTGGTGGTCCCTCATAAAATACGAAAGGTTCCGATTTGCTTCTTTGCTCTATACTTTTCTCAAAACTGCGTTCAGACTTCCAGGCTGCAAGTATTTCCTGTTCAATAGCAGGCATGTTAAGTCCTTTATATTCCTTGTATTTGCTCATTTATATATTCATTCTAGTTTTGTCATACAAATCACGTCCTTAGTGCAACATAGTGATTTTTCTATGTCAATTTACACGCCATTTGTCAATCCCTTGGATACAGCGCGCAAAGGTAGTCAGATTTCTCTTCATTAGCATTTTTGCCTATGTTACCACATGTTTCATTTGTTTCGAAACTAGTAAGTCTTCGGTTGAACAATGGCATTCAAAATAAATTGTTTCTGACCCGGGTCAATGTTAGCCTTGTTTCTTTGTTCCGGTAAATTAGATATAGGGTGCTGACAACGGTAGGTTGTGTTTACCTAAAGCGCCCTGCATGGTGGTTTTTTCTTCCATATGGCTTTGATTTTCTTAGTTTGTCTAAAATGATTCTTTCTCTATTAACTATATGGAATATAGTAATGAACGTAATGTTTTTAATTTCCGTTGATAGACAATGATATAGGTATTGATTGAATAAATCTGTAAACATCCCGGCGATTTTTAATGCATTAGCAGGTAAATTTAGGATGAGACAAAATGCGGGTTTACTCAAAAAAAGAGTTCTTTTCTGATGCATGTTTCCTCACTTAGTTGTGTGACGAAGGGTGCGCGCGCCGAGCGTGGCGTGGTCTCATGAAGTAGTTATTATTATTTAGTATAAAAGATGTAGTGATGAAAAAAATGAAACAAACTAACCGAACTCTTGGCGGATTTTTTTTGATGTTGGCAGCAATACTACTGTCCGCTACTTTTTCGATCGCTCAGACGAATCTGGCGTTAACGGCCACTGCAACTCACTCAGGTGGGGGAGCCGGAAGTTTTGCCGCAAACAACTATAATGATGGTGTCATTGCGGCTTTTTCTGGGTGTTCAAGCAGTGCACAGCCGTGGGGGTGGGTATCAAGTAATGGGTCTATCACGTTCACCTGGTCAAGTGCTGTTACATTCAATAAGATTGTATTGTACAAGAGTAACCGTCCGATGACCTCTTGTCAGATGCAGTATTGGAATGGTTCAGCATTTGTTACTTTTCTTAGTTATAGTGGTTCTACCTGCTCTCAGGACTCTGTTACGTTCAGTCCGGTCACAACAACTATATTAAGGTTTTTATCTGTGTCCGGTAGTTCTAATCCGAATCATAGAGAAATACAGGTATGGCAGACGGCGCCACCTCCTCCTACAATTTCCGGCACTGCGATTTATTGTCCGGGAGAGACAATTACGCTCACAGCTAGTTCTGCTGCGCCAAGTCCTGTATTTACCTGGTCGGGTCCTGCCGGTTTTACCTTTACAGGAGCTACTATGACGTTGCCTTCAATTACTCCGGCAAATGCAGGCACATATAGTTGTGTTGTTTCTTCCGGCGGAGGTGCCGCGTCTAACCCCGCAACTCGTGTTGTCTCAATTAACCCGGCTCCGGCAGCCATTTCAGGTCTTATCCCGATTTGTGAAGGAACGTCAACTCCACTTACTAATACAACGGCTGGTGGTACCTGGATCTCAGGTTCAGCAAATGCTACGATCGGTTCTACTTCTGGTGTTGTTTCTGCTATTTCAGCAGGTACTGCGCTCATAACTTATCGGTTGCTGTCAACCGGTTGTCAGAACACTGGTGTTCTTTCCATTAATCCTCTGCCGGCAACAATTGGTGGCGCATTGGCTGTTTGCCTGGGAAACACAACATCACTTTCCAATGCCGACGGTGGCGGAACATGGACGTCCTCCAACCTCGGTGTAGCTACAGTGAATTCTGTAACCGGTTCTGTGAGCAGTGTTTCTGTGGGACTTTCGACGATATCCTACACGATATCAACCGGATGTGTGAGAACGGCAGAGGTGAGTGTAAATCCCCTGCCGGATCTTACTGTGACACCATCGAGCTCTACACTTTGTTTGGGAGAAGATGTTTCGGTCACAGCAACCTCTCCCGATCCGACGTTCTCCTTGTTGAACCAAAACTTCAACAGTGGTCTTAGCGGCTGGGTAGTTACGGGTAGTGCTGCACCTGCTAACATGTGGCAGATAGTTACATCAGCTACATCAGCTGACGGTACGCCGGGCGATGGTACAGATATGTTGCAGTCGGCGGCACAAGGCACACTGACGAACAGCACCATTACATCGACATCATTCAATACAATGGGTTACGGATCGGCTACGTTGAAGTTCGACCAGTACCTGTTGTCAGCATCGCCTGATGCGGCGGCTACGATCCAATATTCTACTGACGGCGGCGGCACGTGGACCACACTGGTTGAGCAGGCGGGTACGATAGTAGGCGATCCTTCGTTTATACCGGGCGCACCTAACACGAGCATCACATTGCCTGCGGGTGCATTGGGCCAGTCAGATGTACGTCTGCGCTGGGTGTATGACGCATCACAGTATTACTGGTTCCTTGATAATATTAAAGTGGACGCGCAGCTTCCACCATCAACATTCGCTTGGACAGGTGCACTGGGTCTTTCGTGCACTACATGTACGAGTCCTACGATCACACCTACATCAACAGGCGCCAACAACTACAGCGTGACGGTTACAAGCAGCGCGGGTTGTGCAACAACCAACGCGGTTACAGTGAGCGTGAACCCGCTTCCGGGTGCTATCACGGGTAACCTGAGCCCATGTGTGGGAACCACATTTACGCTGAGCAGCAGCACAAGCGGTGGTACCTGGAGCGCGAGCAACGGCAACGTTACGATCAACAGCACTACTGGCGCAATGCTGGGAGTAGCAGCAGGTAACGCTACTATTACATACACATTGCCTACCGGATGTTACGTTACAGCAACAGCGACGGTAGCACCCGCCCCTGCAGCTATCGGTGGACCTACATCAGTATGTACGGGTCAGACAGTTGGTCTTACCCATGCAGTGGGCGGCGGTACCTGGTCCTCAACCAATACATCAGTAGCGACTATCAGTTCGTTTGGTGTAGTGAGCGGCGGTACAGCGGGTACAACAGCTATTACGTATACACTGCCATCAGGCTGTATAGTTGGTCGTAGCCAGACAGTTAACCCGACCCCTGCGGCGATATCAGGTTCTGCAGTAGTGTGCGAAGGATCTACAACGAACCTTTCAAACGTTACATCAGGCGGCGTATGGAGCAGCAACGCACCATCTATCGCAACTATCAATGGCTTGGGTACGGTTACCGGTGTAAGCTCAGGCTTTGCGCTTGTATCGTACACGATCAGCGCTACGGGATGTCGTTCTACAACAACTGTTACAGTGAATGCACTTCCTGCTGCTATCGGCGGCGCAACGAACGTATGCGTTGGGTCAGCGGCCGTAGTAACGAATGCTACCTCAGGTGGTACGTGGAGCAGCGCGTTCCCTGCTATTGCTACAGTAGACGCGTCAGGACTTGTAACCGGCGCATCAGCAGGTAACACAGTTATATCATATATACTTACAGGAACAGGTTGCGGAGTAGCCACACTGTTCACCGTAAATGCCCTTCCGTCAACTATAACAGGCGAAGACGATATCTGTAAAGACGAGATGACCGGCTACACATCAAGCCCTACCGGCGGCGCATGGACAAGCAGCAACTCATCAACACTGTCTATCGATCCGTCGAGCGGCATGGCAACAGGCCTGGCAGCAGGCAATGCAACGATCACATACACGCTACCTACTACATGTAAGGTAACGAAGAGTGTAACGGTGAACCCACTGCCACAGGCTATCTCAGGCACAGCAACAGTATGTTCGGGTTCAACAACGAACCTGTACGACTTCACACCGGGCGGACTGTGGATCAGCGGCGACGCATCAGTAGCATCTATATCTCCGACAGGAGTAGTTACAGGCGGCACAGCAGGTCTTGCGGCTATCACGTATATGCTGGCGACAACAGGCTGCCAGCAGACACAGGTAGTGACAGTTAACCCGCTTCCGGGATCTATCAGCGGCACGTTCGCTATCTGCGCAGGCAACAGCACAACGCTGGGCAGCTCAGACTTCGGTGGCGTATGGAGCAGCAGTAACGGGTCGGTAGCTACAGTGAACAGCGCAACAGGCGAAGTGACAGCAGTGAGCGCGGGCAACAGCACGATCAGCTACATGCTGCCAACGGGCTGTGTGACGACCCAACAGATAACAGTGAACGCACTTCCTGCGAACATCACAGGGGCAACAGCAGTATGCGAAGGCCAGACAGTGAACTGGAGCAACGCTACACCGGGCGGCAACTGGACGTCAGATAACAGCGGTATCGCCTCAGTGGACGCATCAGGTGTGATCAGCGGGGTGAGCGAAGGCGTTACTACAATAACATATACATTACCTACAAGTTGTTACAAAACACGTAACATCACAGTGAACAATACACCTGACGCGATCACAGGTACACCAAACGCCTGTGTAGGCCAGACAAGCGCACTGAACTCAGCAACACCGGGCGGTGTATGGAGCACAGGGTCAACGGTGACAGCACCGGTGAACAGCGCGGGTGTGGTAAGCGGCAGCACAGCAGGTGCAACCACTATATCATACACACTGCCTACC
The DNA here is from genome assembly GCA_964652995.1 of uncultured Flavipsychrobacter sp. Classification (GTDB taxonomy): domain Bacteria; phylum Bacteroidota; class Bacteroidia; order Chitinophagales; family Chitinophagaceae; genus Nemorincola. The sequence continues at coordinate 214,989 of CAZZCR010000002.1, forward strand.
GGATGCCGTACAACAGTACCATTTGTGGTGAACGCGCTACCTACAGCGATCACCGGCTCACTGAACGTATGTGAGGGTTCTACAACAACGTTGTCGAGCACAACAGCGACGAACTGGGACGCGTCAGATATATCAGTAGCGACAATAGACGGTACAGGCGTAGTTACCGGCGTTAGCGCGGGTACTACAACGATCACCTGCTATACATCAGCGGGCTGTATCCGTACAGCGACTATGAATGTGAACGCACTGCCTGCAGTAATAACAGGCACACAGGAAGTATGCGAGGGTAGTTCAACGAACCTGATGAGCAGCCCGATGGGCGGCACATGGAGCAGCAATGCAACAGGCATCGCTACGGTGAGCGCTTCAGGAATGGTTATCGGTATCTCAAATGGTAATGCTACGATCACGTATACACTTCCTACAACCTGCCGCCGTACGGCACAGGTTACAGTGAACGCGCTTCCTGCAGCCATCAGCGGAACAATGACAATGTGCGTAGGCCAGTCAACAACCCTGAACAACGGCACAACCGGCGGTAACTGGACATCAGGCAACACATCAGTAGCCTCAGTGAACGCATCGGGCGAAGTGACAGGCGTATCAGCAGGCACAGCACTGATCAGCTACACACTGCCAACAGGCTGTCAGAAAACAGCAGTAGTGACAGTGAATGCGCTGCCATCGTCAATAGTAGGAAACACAACCCTGTGTCAGGGTAGCACCACACTTTTGGGCAGCGCAACTGCAGGCGGAAGCTGGAGCAGCAGCGATGCGGGAGTGGCAATCATCGGCGCGGGTACAGGAGCAGTTATCGGTTCTAATGCAGGCTTCAGCATCATTACGTACACATTGCCTACAGGTTGTTACACAACAACGTCACTGGTGGTGAACAGCCTTCCTGACGCGATCACAGGTACAGCAACAGTATGTGCGGGCAGCACCACACAACTGGAGAGCGCAACCGGCGGCGGCACATGGAGCAGCGCGAGCAGCGTAGCTACAGTGAGCAGCACGGGCGTAGTAACAGGTGTGGCAGCAGGTACAACAACGATAACCTATACAACGGGCAACAACTGTAAGCGCAGCACAGTGGTTACAGTGAACGCATTGCCGAACCTGATCTCAGGTGCAGGCAGTGTATGTCCGGGTCTGAGCACCACGCTGAGCAATGCTAATCCGGGTGGTGTGTGGACGAGCGACAATACAGCAGTGGCTACGATAGCAACGAGCGGAGCGACAAGCGGTATCCTGAGCGCGGTAGCAGAAGGAACAGCGAACATCACATACACACTGCCAACAGGCTGTATGCGCTCGAGGATGATCACAGTGAACGCACCTGTAGAACCAATTACAGGCACACTGAGCACCTGCACAGGTCAGACGACCACACTGAGCAATGCGACAGTTGGTGGTGTATGGCTGAGCAGCAACACATCGGTAGCAACAGTGAACAGTGTAACAGGCGAAGTGAGCGGCGTGAGCGCAGGCGCATCGTTGATCACCTATGCGATGGGTACAGGTTGTATGTCAACAGCAACAGTGATCGTGAATGCACTTCCTGCGAACATCACAGGCGGCACAGCAGTATGTGAAGGCTCGACCACAATGTTCGCGAATGCGACAGCAGGTGGCAGCTGGACAAGCAGCGACGATGCTGTAGCGACAGTGAGCGGTACAGGCGTTATCACAGGTGTAGCAGCAGGATCGGCAACGATCACGTATACACTGGGTACCGGCTGTGCTAAAACAAGGTCAATAGAAGTAAATGCACTTCCTGCAACAAACAATGTGACAGGCGGTGGTAGCTACTGCTCAGGCGGTACAGGCGTAGCAGTAGGTCTGGACGGATCTGAGACAGGTGTAAACTATACACTGATGGTAGGTACTACGAACGTGGTTACAATAGCAGGTACAGGCAGCGCGCTGAACTTCGGACTGAAGACAGCAGCGGGTATGTACACAGTGAAGGCGACCACAGGCGCAGGATGTGCGCGTATGATGGGCGATGCGGCAGCGATCACGATCACACCGCTGTCAACTCCTGTGGTGAGCATGGTAGCGTCTACATCAGACACAGTATGTGCGGGTACATCAGTTACGTACACAGCAACAGGCAGCAACGGAGGTACCACACCGACCTACACATGGAGTGTTGGAACATCGGCTGTAGGTACGGGTACAACATACACGTATACACCTGCAGACGGAGACAACGTGAGTGTAACGTTTACGAGCAGCGCGGCATGTCCGTCTGTGAGCAGCGTATCAGCGTCTAAGACGATGATGGTGATGCCGAACCTGACGCCATCAGTTGCGATCAGTGTAGGGCCAAACGATACAGTATGTCAGGGTAGCGCGGCGGCCTTTACGGCAGTAGTTACGAACGGCGGTACAGCACCGACCTATACATGGGTAGTAGGCGGCGGCATCGTAGCAGGTGCTACATCATCGAGCTACACATACGTACCGACAAACGGTCAGACAGTAGTGTGCCGTGTGAACAGCAACTATGCATGTCCTTCAACGAACAATGTATCGAGCAATACGATCACAATGCGTGTAGCACCTAAGTACATCCCGGTTGTGAACATAGTAGCACAGCCTGGTACAGTGATAGAGCAGGGTCAGACAGTAACGTTCACAACGAATGTGACAGGGGCTGGTGAAGCACCAACATACCAATGGTTGCTGCGTGGCAACGTGATAGCAGGCGCGACTACATCATCGTTCACGAGCAGTGATCTTAATGACGGTGACTCAGTGACCTGTAAAGTATGGGGTACAGGCATCTGCGGACTGGAGACGATCAACTCAGTGGTGATGAAAGTGACACCAACGACAGGTGTTGGCACAACGTCTATCACAATGGGCGACATCAGGCTGGTACCGAATCCTAACAGCGGTGCGTTCACAGTGAGCGGCACACTGGGTAGTGCAGCAGATGCTGACCTTACCCTTGAGATCACGAACATGTTGGGTCAGGTAGTATACAGCGGCACGGCGAAGGCACGTGGCGGCAACCTGAACGAGCGTGTACAGCTGAGCAGCGGCCTTGCCAACGGCATGTACCTGCTGAACATCAGCAACGGTAACGATCGCAAAGTGCTCCACTTTGTACTGAAACAGTAATATGATTTGCGAAATGATAATATGGAACAGCCCGGCGTGCCGGGCTGTTCCATATTATACTGTCGGCATATCTGTCAAAATCAGAAACTCATGCCCACACCAAACTCTGCCAGTTCGGCAACGGACAGATGTGTTTTTAGAAAAGCACATAGATAAGCTTCCTTGATTATCCCTTTTTCGTTCTGAATAAAATAGTAATTACCTCCCAGTTTTTGGTAGTACTTACTTTGAGACAGGAAGTTAGGTTTTACGTAATAGCCTACCTGCAAAACCACACCCACTTTCCCCAGCATAAACTCATTTCCTGCAATGGCTGCAATCTTATATGAATTTCGCCTTTCGGTGCCGGCTGGCACAAATGAGTTATCTAAAAGATAAGTGTACACCTGTTGGTGGTAGCTGTAATCAAAGCCTGCAAACATCTTGTTCTTGCTGATCCATCTCTTGCTTGCATAAGCAGTGGCAAGGTAGATAGGGTAGGTTGGTCCCAGGGGGGCATTCGACTCATTGAAAGCCATCGTCAGGCGCATCTGTGCCAGCCACCTGTTCTTCAAAGGTTTCAGATCTCTTTTTATGTGATGAACGGTCGATGTGACAGGGTAGTACTTAATGCCAAAATGTGCTCCATACATATTGATGCCAAGATTGGGTTGCCGGAAAGACGCATTTGATATGTGCGAAAAATTCAACCCCGTTTGGAATTCCCAATGGTCATTCAAGTGATACCTGATATCCGTCATAAAGGATGCATAATCATTCACTGTGCTGCTGATGGCATTATTCAGTGTATCGAAGTCCGGTATTCTCGAATATTTTTTTGTCACAAAGCCTGCACCGTCACCAATGCGAACCGTCCATCGCAGTCTATTGCCCGATATTAATGGGATCTCAATATTTGGATAGATACTGAATACCCTTCCATATACCGAGTCCATTCCATAGTTGGTGTACGCAATGCCTATCCCCACCACCGGATATCGTCTGCGTTGTTCCCAGTCCTTCTTGCCATATTTTTTCCATTGCAGATTAATATCGACCCCCGAGCTTCGTTCAGGTATCGGTAGTTTGAATTTTGGTGTGTGTTTCACAACTTTGCCCGTGAAAAAGTTCACGTCTGTACAAAAACCTGCATTTCGTGGGTTTTCCTGCCCATACGATTTAAGCGTAGCAATTGCTGCTATCGACGTTGCAAATATTCTAAATGATGGGCGCACTACCATTTTGATGTTCACGTACCTGTCCATGAAGCATTACTGTCACGGGCGTTGCAGAATTACGTAAAATTCCTGTTTGTTGAACGTGGTCGGGTATATTCTTGTAACGTCCAAATTGATGAACCCTGCATCTTTCAGCATTTGCACCAGTGTCCGAAAGCTATCAGGAGTGAATGTGTTGGTAGTGATCTCTCTGTCTGGCAAGCCATTAATATTCCAATTGTCAACCGTCCTTAATGTAGACAGTCGTTCAGTCAGGTTAGCATATGGCTGTCCGTGATCTCCTTTCCAATGATCGGCTGCTTCGGCATGCGTGCGCATAATGCTTCCGGCCAGATAGTCTTCGCTCGTCAACGTTTTCCGTGTTTCCAGGTGGCGTGCCAGTATTGATGTAAGTGTTGTTTCCGGGTAAATTTGGTCATATGTATACCTTTTGTCTGGTAGCACCATCATCAGGTAGCCTTTATCTGTAAGTATGTTTTCAATTTGTTGCAGGTGTTTTACCGGGTCAGGTTGCCTGTTCAGCACATGTGTACTTACTACAAAGTTGAATTTTCTACCGATGGTACCAACATCGCCGTCCGGTTGATAAAAGTGGACATCAGGAATTTTGTCGGGCGCTACGTTTAGTGTCACAGCCCGGCTTGTAAGTTCATCTTTGGTGTTGGTTTCATAGTACATTACGTTCGGGCCTGAACATAGCGGCGAGAAGCCCGGCAATATCTCAATAATGTCAGCTTCGTTGGGTATCAGCGCGGCAAATTCGTCCCGCGATGTGACTGCATTAGCCTTCCTTCCTTCATTTTTGCCATGGCGAAGATAATGCTGAAACAACCCCTCCGCATCGAATCCCGCAGATTGCAGATCCGGATGACTATTTAAATATATTTCTTGGTCGTATTCCGAAGGGAATTGGTGGGTCATTTTATAGTTTTTCATTGTAAATATACGTTCCTCCAACAATAGCACATAACCCGATTCCCATATTGTCTTTTACCGTCAGGAAAATCTTTATAACTTTACTTCATGCGTAAAACGAGGTATGTACTGCCGGTGGTGGCAGGTGTTATGTCTGGTATGATTCTGCAGGTCATGGGCGAAAAGCTCATACATATGATCTACCCGACGCCCGCCGGGCTCGATCTGCAGAACAGAGAAGCGATAGCAGCATACATGTCGCAGGTGCCTCCGATTGAGTTTGTATTATTATTGCTGAATTATGCTATTTGTTCCTTTGTTGCCGGCGCTGTTGCAACATTTGTTGTCGGCCGCGAACAAAGATTGCCTGCAATTATAGTAGGGTCGCTTATCACACTGGGCGAGGTGATGAATGTTGCAATGATCCCGCAGCCTGTTTGGTTTTCTGTCTTGAGCCTTCTGTCTCACTTGCCGTTAGCGTTACTGGCGTTTAAAGTATTTGGCAGGCAGGCGTCTGTTGGTAGAGAAGGAGTTTAATTTGTTACCACACCCAATTGATCTGACCATGATGGTAGTTCTCAGGTCGTGTCGCATTGGCAAAACGTAGCTCTATCGCTCCATCAGCATTTACACCCACGATCTTCCCTTCACGGATCGCGCCATTATCTTCAAACTGCTGCATCATCCCTTTTCTGTACAACAGTTCATTGTAGTTTTCCATTATTCGTTGCGCCGATTTGGGAAACAATGATGTGGCAAGGATATGTTCTCCAATTTGACGTGCCAATGAATTGATTTCAAACTTTTTCCCTGTGGCAATGTGTAGCGAGCTGGCATTGGGCAGTTCATCAGGAAATTCTGTCTGGTTTACGTTCAGTCCGAATCCAATGACACTATGTGTCCAGTTGCTGCCACGTAGTACATTCTCAATAAGAATACCTCCTGCCTTTTTGTCATTAATTATGATGTCGTTGGGCCATTTTATAGCCACCGGGATATCTCCGGTCATATTTTGCAAAACATTGGCAATTGCCACCGCCACCGACGCACTGAATACAAATTGTTCGGCCAACTGTTGTTTTGGAGCCACAATAACGCTCATCAACAGGCTTTCACCGGGCGTGTCTGTCCATTTCCGCCCTCTTTGTCCCTTTCCTCCGCCCTGGCTCCTCGCCAATACTGTCGTTCCGGGGTGCGCCGTATCGTCATTAATAAGCTGCATGGCATAGTTATTGGTACTATCTGTAAATTCAAGTTCTATTAACTTTAAATCGGTACCGGCCATGTGGTTAAGTGCGAAAAGATTTATAATTTTGATAGATAAATAACAATCATTACCCGAAACAAAACTAATACACAAATTTGGAGAAAGTAATCAGTGCTTTGCAGGAAACTAAGAAAAGTCCTACCCGCCTCACGAAGAACAGTAAGCTGTTCAAGACGATCATAAAAGCTATTCAGGATAAAAAAGGGGAGAGTATTGTTTCGCTCGATCTTAAGAAGATCGACGAAGCCGTGGCTGATTATTTCATTTTGTGCGATGCCAAGTCAAACATCCAACTGAAAGCAATAGCAGATAACATTATAGACGAAGTAGAGAAAGAGTGCGGTGAGCGACCTTTTCACAAAGAAATTGGCGACACATGGACCTTGGTTGACTACGTGAACGTGGTCGTGCATGTTTTTCAGCACGAGCAGCGCATGTTCTACAACCTTGAAAGCCTTTGGGAAGACGCTCCCCGCGCCGAACATTCATAGACTTTAAGCAAACAGAGGAGCATCATACACAATTCGATCAATCAGAACAATGGACGATAACAAACAAAACAGTAATCAGGGCGATATGAAGCCATCAGGCGACAATTCTCCCAACAACCAACGTAAGGGGCCCCGTTTCAATATTTATTGGATTTACGGATTGATCCTCGTGGCTATCCTCGGTGCGCAGTTCTATGGCGGCAACCTCAGCAGCGGTGTGCCCGAGCGCACCTTCCAGGAATTCAAGTCTTACGTGCAGAAGAGCCAGGTAGCCAAGGCCGTTGTGGTAAATAAGGAATATGTGGAGGTATACCTGAAACCGGGTACAATACCTTCAGGTGCGCCGGGTAAAAATCCAACCGTGGCCAACGACCGTACGCCCGCATTCACCTTTAAGATCGGTAGCGTAGATCAGTTCAACCTCGACCTCAACGACGCCGAGAAGAACATGCCCGATGCAGACCATGTGCCGGTCATTTACGACTCGCATGGCGACCTGTTGCACACCTTCCTGCAGACTTTACTCCTTCCCATCATTTTCTTTGTAGCCATGTATTTCCTGGTATTCAGGAAAATGGGCTCGGGTGGTGCCGGTGGTGGTGCCGGTGGTATATTCAACATCGGTAAGTCTAAAGCGCAACTCTTTGAGAAGGGTACACGTGTGAACATCACTTTCAATGATGTTGCCGGTCTCGACGAAGCCAAGGTAGAAGTGATGGAGATCGTTGATTTCCTCAAGAACCCTAAGAAATATACCGCACTTGGTGGTAAGATCCCTAAGGGCGCATTACTCGTTGGCCCTCCAGGCACAGGTAAAACATTGCTGGCCAAGGCCATGGCGGGTGAGGCGCAGGTGCCGTTCTTCTCTATGTCCGGTTCCGACTTCGTCGAGCTTTTCGTGGGAGTAGGTGCCAGCCGTGTGCGTGATGTGTTCAAGCAAGCGCGCGAAAAAGCTCCTTGTATCGTGTTCATCGACGAGATCGACGCCATTGGTCGTGCACGAGGCAAGAACATGATGATGAGCAACGACGAGCGCGAGAACACCCTGAACCAGATGCTGGTAGAGATGGACGGTTTCAGTGGCGACAGTGGTATCATTGTGCTGGCTGCTACCAACCGCCCCGATGTGCTCGATGCAGCCCTGCTTCGTCCCGGCCGTTTCGATCGTCAGATCTCTATAGACATACCTGACGTGAAAGGTCGCGAAAAGATATTTGACGTGCACCTGAAGCCCATCAAGCGTTCTAAAGATCTCAACATCCGAAAGCTGGCTATACAAACACCTGGTTTTGCCGGTGCCGATATCGCCAATATTTGTAACGAAGCTGCCCTCATCGCAGCACGTAAAGGAAAGTCAGAGGTAGATATGGCCGACTTCAACGATGCCATCGATCGTGTTATTGGTGGTCTCGAGAAGAAGAACAAGATCATCCTGCCCGAAGAGAAGCGCACCATTGCTTACCACGAAGCCGGTCATGCCGTGTCGGGTTGGTTCCTCGAGCACGCGCATCCGTTGGTAAAGGTTACTATCGTTCCGCGTGGTGTGGCTGCGCTGGGTTATGCACAATACCTGCCTAAGGAAATGTACATACGCACCACCGATCACCTTATGGATGACATGTGTATGTCGCTTGGTGGTCGTGCCGTTGAGGAGATTGTTTTCGGAAAGATATCTACAGGAGCCCTCAGCGACCTGCAACACGTTACACGTATGGCTTACGCCATGGTGTCGATGTACGGTATGAACGCAGCTGTAGGTAATATATCGTTCTACGATCCGCAGAACGAGAATAGCTTCTCTAAACCATACTCCGAAGAAACAGGCAAACTCATTGACGAAGAAGTACGCAAGCTGGTAGATCAGGCCTACACAAAGGTTAAGTTGCTCCTCACTGATAAAATTGACGGAGTCCGTGTCATTGCCGAAGAACTTCTGAAACGTGAAGTGCTGTTCAAAGACGATATGGAACGCTTGCTCGGTAAGCGCCAGTATGAAGACAACAGCCCTACAGGCGATGAAGATGACGAGGAGGCACCGAAAGCTGATGCTGTCGTGGCCGAAGTGAAAGACGAAGAGAAAGAGCAAGCCGGATAACACAACCGACAATAAAACGCACCTGAAGTTGAAAGTTGTTGCAAAACATCTTTCAACTTCTTACTTTAGGGTCATCTCCCTCACCATTAAGCCAACACACATTTAGTTATCTTTACCATTGTAACGATGCAGACATTCAAGACTTCGAAGGCGCGAGAGAACATTCTGGCTAAGATCCGCAAAGGGTTGGGTGAGGCAAAATTGCCCATGCCGTTTCCCGAGGAAGAAAAGAACCAGAGCGGGGTGTATGCTACTGCAGGTGTGTCTAACGAAGAGTTGTTTGCTGAGACGTTTATCGCCTTGGGGGGCAAGTTCGTGTTTTGCGACAACGAGCAGGAACTGCTTGCCACTATTGGTACCTTATATGAAAATCTGGCCTGGAAACAACTGCTGTGTGCAGATCCGCGTTTGCTGAAACTGTTTCAGAACAACAAGATAGACTTTGTTCAGCCTGCCGATCCCGCTGCCGAAAAGGCTGATGCATGCATCACCGGCTGCGAGGCGTTGGTGGCTCGCACCGGCTCAGTATTACTGAGTAGCGCGCAGAACATGGGTCGCACGGCCCCTGTTTATTACCCCATCCATATCGTTTTCGCGTTTCTCGATCAGGTAGTGTACGATATTGAAGACGGCATAAAGCTGTTAAAGAAACAGTATGGCACTACATTGCCGTCAATGATCAATCTCACTACCGGCCCCAGCCGCACAGCCGATATCGAAAAGACACTCGTTGTTGGGGTGCATGGTCCCAAAGAGATCTACTGCATACTCATTAATGCCGAGATGTAAGCAGTTGAAAATGGCCACTTAATTCCGCCGGTTGATTATCCTGATCAATTCCTTTTTTGATGTCTTGGAAACATCGATCTGTAGACCATAGGTTTCGTTTACCGTCTTGGCCAGCTCGATTTTTCCTTTTATTTTCTGAATGCCTTTTTCTCTTACTGCAAGCAGTGAATTATTGATATTTTCGGTAGTAAGGAAATTATAGCTTCTGTCGTAGAGCATGAGTTTGCCTTTATGTACCATTCTGTACAAATGTTTGTCATTCGTGAAGAGTCGCACCAGATGTAGCTCTTTGGGTCCTTTGAACACTGTAATCGCTGTCAACTTCGGATTCTTCAGGTCTGCCTGATAAAATATCTTCCTGTTGCCATACTCTTTTGTGTCAAGCGATACCTGATTTTGGGTGATTGTTACAATGCCCGGTATGGTGTCGCTATTATATACAATATATCCATCGAACGAGAAAAATTGTGCTGAGTTACTGTGTTTAGCGGTGTTGTCTGAAACCAAAAGCAGATCACTACACGTTTGCGATCGGTTCATCATTTCCTGAATTACAGTATATGGAGGTATGCCATGTTGCCAGAAAGTAAAGTCACCATCTTTGCGTAGCCGCAGTGTGGGGTCTGTACTATCCTTGCAATTACTATTGATGTTACGGCTCTTCATTTGTGTGTATTCTGAAGTGCAATAGTAATAGTATCTTCTATGAATAGGGTTGTAACGTGGTGCTATCGTGCCCGTTCCGGGGTTCATGTATCGTGCGCCGGATGCTGCGCCATACGCATTATGATTCGCGGGGTATATTTCGCCTGGCGTTCTGCCTGTGCCCGATATTATTGCGTTCTCATAGTTCTGCGGGGGGGTAGGGTACCCATGCCCTGCCGCACTACTGCTATAGTTAATAGCGGCCCTGTTCTCGTATATCCGGGAATTAGCTGTGTTTCTGTTCGCTACGTTTGATGTTGGCTCTTGCCTGTATGTATCACCCTTTTCCAGACGGTCATATTGGGTGCCGGACAAATTAGCGGGTGTCTTTGTAACAGCTTGATACTGGGCCTGCGTGGTTTGTGCTGCAGTCACTAAAAGAGCAATGAATAATATGGTCTGATGGCTGCCCATTGCTTTATGAGTAGGAATATGTAAAGATAGCGATATATTTATTGACAGCAGTGCTCGGTATCGTGATCCAAAACAAAAAAGCCACCCCGTTGCGGGATGGCTTTCTCGATATTGTCAGTCGAAAAACGGCAGCTTATTCAGCATTTCCGTCTTCGGCTTTCTTCAGTTTGTCCTTCAGAGCTGCAAGAGCGCCGAGGTCACCCAGAGTTGGTTTCTCAACTTTAGCCTGGATGTTCTTAACTGCAGACTTAGTTTTCTCAGATTCAGCAACTGCGTCTTTACGTGCAGCTTCTTTCTCGTCGTTCTTCACCTGCTCCCACACTTTAGAGTGAGATACCATGATGCGCTTGTCGTTGCGGTCGAATTCGATGATCATGAAAGGCAGTGTTTCTTCTGCTTCTACATTACCACCGTCTTCTTTGCGCAGGTGACGGATAGGAGCGTATGCTTCCAGACCGTACTGCAGCTGCACTGTAGCACCTTTTTCGTCTTTGCGGGTCACGCTGCCGTCATGGATAGAACCGATCGGGAATACAGTTTCAAATGTGTTCCACGGATCTTCTTCCAACTGCTTGTGGCCCAGAGCCAGTTTGCGGTTTTCTTTGTCTATAGACAGGATAGCGATCTCGATCTTATCACCGGTTTTTACAAACTCACTTGGGTGGTTGTAACGCTTGATCCAGCTCAGGTCGCTGATGTGGATCATACCGCCGATGCCTGTTTCCAGTTCCACGAACACGCCATATGGAGTGATGTTTTTCACCACGCCTGAGTGACGGCTGTCGATAGGGAAACGATCTTCGATAGAATCCCATGGGTCAGCAGACAACTGCTTGATAGACAGGCTCATTTTGCGCTCGTCTTTGTCCAGTGTCACTACCACTGCTTCGTGCTCTTCGCCTATTTTGAAGAACTCTTTTGCGTTGATAGGCTGTGAAGACCATGTGATCTCCGATACGTGCACAAGGCCTTCTACGCCCGGCATGATCTCGAGGAATGCACCGTAATCTTCTATGTTCACCACCTTGCCTTTCACTTTTGCACCTTCTACTATTTCTGTAGGCAGGTTGTCCCATGGGTGAGCAGTAAGCTGCTTCAGACCCAGGCTGATGCGCTTCTTCTCGTCGTCGAAGTCCAGAACCACCACGTTCAGTTTCTGACCGTTGTGCAGTACTTCGCTCGGATGCGTTACGCGGCCCCAGCTGATATCAGTAATGTAAAGCAGACCATCTACGCCGCCCAGGTCAATGAACGCACCGAAGTCGGTAACATTCTTAACAGTACCTTCAAGTACCTGACCTTTTTCCAGCTGACCGATGATAACGCTACGCTGCTGCTCGATATCGCTTTCGATGAGCGCTTTGTGCGAAACCACGGCATTGCGTATAGTTTCGTTGATCTTAACAACTTTGAAGTCCATTGTTTTACCAACGTACTGATCGTAGTCGGTAACCGGCTTCACGTCAATCTGAGAACCAGGCAGGAACGTTTCCAGACCATGAACGTCCACTATCAGGCCGCCCTTGGTTTTAGAGGTAATAGTACCTGTAACAACTTCACCTGTTTTGTAGAAGTCAACAATTTGCTGCCATGCACGTGCTGCGCGCGCCAGTTTGCGGCTCAGCTGCAGATGACCATGTTTGTCTTCTTTCTGCACTACCATTACTTCTATCACGTCGCCGATCTTCACATCCTGCATGTCGCGGAATTCGTTCAGCGATACCATACCATCAGACTTGAAGCCGATGTTGATGATAACGTCAGTTTTGGTAACTCCAACTATAGTACCGGTGAGCAGTTCCGATTCAGCTATCGTTTTGAACGTGCTGCTATAGAGTGAATCAAATTTCACGCGGTCGTCTTCTTTGTAAGAAGCAACATTGCGCTTGTCTACGCTCCAGTCAAACTCATCGTGAGATGTGTTCTCCAACTGCTGGTAGTAATGACGTGGTGCGCGTGGCGCTGGTGCAGCTTCTACTACTGCAGGCTCTGCTGCTGCCATTGTTTCAGCTACTGGCGTAGCGTCGGTTGTCTGTACGGTCTCTTCCTGCGGTGCAGTCGACTCCGTATTCATTGTTTGGTCTTCCAATTGATACTCTCAATTTGTACGGGCCTGCCTCATCGGTATCCCGGTGGTTAATAATAAAATTCCCCTCATTTTTTAAAGGGAGTGCAAAGATAAGGGTTTTTTAAGTACGAAACAGGCTCTGGTGACTATTGACTGTGGTTTTTCAAATGATATTTATATGTTTGTTATTTGATTAAAGTGCCTACTTTTACATCATAGCCAAACGTTACACCAAATACCATGAAACGTTACATCCGAATTGCATCCGAACTAATTGCAGCTCTTTATCTTTTTTTCGAATTTCTACCCAAATTGCCCGTTGCCGAGGCGCAATACGGCACCGGAAGCCTGGCTTATTTTTGCATAATGGCCACTGTCATTGCTGCAACAGTCTGTGCTATTTTGGCTTTATTTGAGATGGTGGTGATTATCTTTTCAGCCAAAATGTAGCCCATTTGGCGCAAGTCTTTTTGACTTGTGTCTAAAATTCTTGCAAGTGTTTTTCACTTGCGTAATAAATGAATGGACTCTCTCTCATCTTGTCGAAGTGTCTGGTTCGTTCTTAATCATGCAAGTGGCCGCTTGCGAAACAGCATCTTCATGCACTTGAGTATCTTACCATCATTTAATCCTATGAATCTTAGCCCGCCTACCGCAGGCAGGTTCAGAAAAACTCATCTGGTCCGAGTGTTATTAACTTACGTGATTATCCGCCTGTTTTATATGACACCACGAAAAACGAACTATCACAGATAATTCTTTTGGCCGCCTTAAACCGTGGTAGTAACTTGTTCTGATGTCGCATAAAATTGGGGAAAAAAGAATGTATTATGGTTTTTAATAATTTCTCACCGTGAGAAGAAGTGGGAAGTTTTCCTGCCTGCCGGCAGGCAGGTGCGCAGTGGCGCCTATCCCGAAAGCATTCGGGAGGAAGCAGATTGCGCACCTGCTTCCCACCTTTTTATTGAAAATCAATTAGTTGGTGTAAAATGGGGGAAAAAAGAAAAAAGTGCGCAGATGGGAAGTAGCCTTGGTCAGAGTTGAGCGGAAGTAGCAAGAGTTGGTAGGAGGGCGAGTAGGGTAGCTCCCGGATATTATATATATCACCTTTCATTTGGCAACCTATCTTTGAGTTTTTGCAATTTGCGTTTACTTTTGACAGAATAGAAAGCAGCGGAATAAGATGGCAACCAAACCAAACAAGAAACCAGCAGGTCAGCAACCCGTTCAGAATAATCGGTCCATTCCGGACAGCTCGCCAAAAGCGGCAGCTGCATTACCGGCACAGCCCGCCGATCTGTGGTCGTTCAGAAACCTGTGCATCCTCATCGGGCTGGTGTCCTTTGTGGTCTATTTTAATACTATATGGAATGGTTTTGTAATGGATGACGTCATGGTGCTCAAGGACAACCGTATGGTGCTGCGTGGCACCAGTGCCATCCCCGAGCTCCTTTCCACGCCGCACATGAGGGGCTACCTCATTATCCCCAACGATCTTTATCGTCCGCTGTCGCTGGTCATGTTCGCCATAGAATACCAGTTCTTCGGACTGTCGCCCGCAGTACACCACTTCTTCAATATCCTCACATTCGTCGGTTGCAGCGTCATGCTGTTCATCGTGCTGCACAAGCTGTTCGACGGCAAAAAGATGGCAGTGGCCTTTATGGCAGCGCTCATTTTCGCCGTGCATCCCGTGCATACCGAGGTAGTCGCTAATATCAAAAGCCGCGATGAACTGATGTGCTTCTTCTTTGGCTTCCTGTCACTCAGCATGTTCCTCAATTATATGAAGGAGGGCAAAATGTCGCAGTTGCTTTTGGGTACGCTGATGTTCTATTTGTCCATCATCTCAAAAGAAACGGTCATCGCATTTGTGGGCATTATTCCTATCATCTTCTTTTTCTACCGTAATGAGAACAAGAAGCGCGCTGCCATGATCACTGGTGGCACGCTACTGGCTTTCGTTATTTTCATGCTCATCCGTACCTCGGTGCTCAATGCATATGATGCCAACCAGCCGGCAGCCCAGGTCGAGTTTATTGATAATGCCCTGGCTGGTGCGTTCGATATGCCGCTTTCTGGTATCACCGTTTTCGCAACCAAGGTAGTAGTTATGGGGCATTACCTGCGGTTGATGTTCATTCCATACCCGCTGCTTAGTACTTATTCTTTCAATAGTATTCCCTTTGCCGATCTGTCCAGCGTCGGTTTCTGGATATCGTTGGCGTTGTATGTGGCCATGATCTGGTTTATGGTCACCCGTTTCCTCAAAGACAAAAAAGACCCGTGGGCATTTGGTATTATGTTTTACCTGGCCACTATCTTCTTGTTCTCCAACTTCCCGTTCCTCATGGGTGCCGAGCTGGCCGAGCGTTTCGCTTTCTTCGCCTCTGCCGGTACTTGCCTGCTCATGGCGCTGGCCATAGAACACTGGATCATAAAAGTAAAGGATGCCGACATCACCGCTATGCGCGGCAGCAAGGCACTAATGGTGTTAATGCCTGTTTGTCTTCTGTATGGCGGTATGACAATCGCTCGCAACTTTGAATGGAAGGATAACCTTACGCTTTACAAGGCCGATATAAAGCGATCGCCGAATGATGTGCGCCTGTACCACAACGTAGGCTCTGCGCTTGCTGAGGAACTGTATGAGCAGGAGCCCGATTCTATGAAGAAAAAGCAGATAGACGACGAGGCGCTTACTTACCTGCGCAAAGGGTTGGAGATCTATCCAAGCTATTCAAGTCTGTTCGTAGAGATGGCCCGTATTTACGATCGTAAGAAACAATATGACTCTGCCATCAAATACAACCAGCTGGCACTCAAGTTCAGCCCCATAGATTTCACCGCCAATAACAACCTGGGTAGTGTGCTACTTACCGCAGGTAGGTACCGCGAGGCGATTCCTTATTTCCTGTTGGCAATGCAGTACAATCCGAACTTTAAATACGCTTACTTGAATGTGGCCCGCTGCTACAACCAGTTGCAGCAATACGATTCTGCTGTTATCAACTATCGCAAACTGCTGGAGTTTGAACCACAGAATCTGGAGGTGATACAGGAACTGGGAACGTCTTATTTCATGCGTCAGAAGTATGACTCAGCCAAATTCTACTACGACATCATTTTGCAGAACAAGCCGAACGATGCCAATACCATCAATAATATCGGAGCCATATTGCTCAATACCAAGCAGTACGCGCAGGCAGTCACTTATTTCCAGAAGGCTATTGCTGCCAACCCTGGTTACTTTAATGCCTACTCTAACCTGTCACGAGCACTATATTTTTCAGGTCAGTATCAGGCAGCTATCGATAATATCAACAAAGAACTTCAGATCAATCAGCAGGCAGCCATCAACGATGTACCATACATTGCCCTTTCATATCAGAAAATGGGTAACATGGCCAAGGCAAAAGAGTACGAGGCTATTTCAAGGCAGTATTTCTCCAATTTCAGGCTCGAGTAACAGCATCAGGAAAGAGCGTTGTTGAATACTATGAACCGTAGTCTGCTGTTATTTGTCATTGCCGCGTTGTTGTCCGGTGTTGCTGCCATGGGGCAGGATACCGCCATAGCGCCCTCCGCTTTTGGGGTAGAGGTGAATGCCATCGGAGGCAAGATCATCAGGCATTCCGAGAAATTCCCTACTGATGTGCCTTCTTTCTCGGTGGCTACCGATGTCAACTTCGTGTGGCAGGCCACCGGCAAGAAAGACTGGCATCAGCGCCGTGGTTTTCCGGTCGTAGGCGTCGGGCTCACCCTCACCGACTACCGCAGTAAGCACATTTTTGGTAGGTGTGCCGGGGTATACCCCAATCTGCAGATCCCCATCATCAGGTGGGACAATTGGGAATGGACTTGCCGCATGGGTGTGGGGCTGGCCTATGTTACAGGTAAATACAAGCTGCTGTCTGACCTTGACACCATGAACACCGCCATAAGCTCCCACCTGAATGCATTTCCGGTATTCGCTACAGATCTTCGCTACAGGCTGAACAGTCATCTAGAACTGCAGGGTGGGCTCACTTTTACCCACATTTCCAACGCCTTGTTCCGCGAGCCCAATCTCGGCGTGAATATGCTGGGCGGGCATTTTGGGGTACGGTACTTTCCCCGCACATCGCGGCCGGCACTGCATCGCAGCACATTGCCGCCATTGCCCAATAGGTGGTTGCTGGATGTGAGAGGGGCCATATCGCACAAAGTAGCACGTGCCACCGGCGACCCTATTCTGCCTGCATATGTTGGCGCAGTCTCGGTGAGCCGTAGGTGGAAGAGCAAGAACAAGGTGTTTGCAGGTATAGACGCAGCCTATCACAAAGATGTATATGCGTTCCTTATTACCTACGGGGTGGAGTACGGACAAGAGAAGCAGCATTCATGGGACGGCGGCTTTTTCGTGGGCAATGAGTTTATGGTGGGTAGGGTAGGTATTCTGGGTATCGTCGGCACCTATTACCGGCAGACCTTCCTCGACTTTGAGCCGCTGTATCAGAAGCTGGGCATAAAGTACTACCTGCGCAACAGCGAGATCGGCCCGTTTAGGGAACTTTATCTATCCGCAATGCTCAATACCCACGGCATTGTGGCCGAGTATTCTGAGTTCGGATTGGGGGTCGCTTTCTGATGGTTTTGAAGACGTGCTAGGGCGGTGGGTAATAGACAGATTTACTTACCTTTGCGCCCATGCCAGCAATATCAAATCGTGGGGCGCACATGCCGCCATCACCCATAAGAAAGTTAGTTCCGTTTGCCAACGCTGCTAAGAAGCGTGGCACTAAGGTATACCACCTGAATATAGGTCAGCCCGACATTGAAACGCCTCAGGCTATTCTCGATGCCGTTCGCCATACCGACATGAAGGTGCTGGACTATAGTCCGAGCGAAGGTTTTGAGTCATACCGCAAGAAGTTGGTAGAGTACTACAAACGCAACGATATTGATGTGACCACTGGCAACATCATCGTTACCACCGGTGGCTCAGAAGCTATCTTGTTTGCCATCATGACCTGTCTCGATGCCGGTGATGAGATCATTATCCCCGAGCCGTTTTACGCCAACTACAATGGCTTTTCAACCAGTGCCGGCGTGAAAGTGGTGCCCATACCATCGGGCATTGAAACAGGCTTTGCACTGCCGCCTATCGAAGAGTTTGAGAAAGCGGTAACTCCACGCACAAAAGCTATCATGATCTGCAACCCGAATAATCCTACCGGTTATTTGTACAGTGCAGACGAGCTGAATGTCCTCAAGGAGATATGTCTGAAACACGATCTGTTCCTTTTCAGTGATGAGGCCTACCGCGAGTTCTGCTACGATGGTCGCAAGCACATATCTGCACTGTCGATACCTGGTTTGGAGAACCACGCTATTCTGCTCGATACTATCTCTAAGAGGTACAGTGCATGTGGTGGTCGCATCGGAGCCTTCGTTACACGCAATCAGCAGGTGCTCGATGCAGCTATGAAGTTTGCGCAGGCACGTCTCAGCCCGCCATCGTTCGCGCAGATACTCGGCGAAGCCGCTGTGGATCTGCCTTCTGATTACTTTGATGCGGTGCATGCAGAGTACACTTCAAGAAGGGATCTACTCGTTAAGCGCCTCACATCAATACCGGGTGTCAAGTGTCCGTTGCCGGGTGGTGCGTTCTATGCCATAGCCCAGCTACCGGTTTCCGACAGCGAGCGTTTTTGTCAGTGGTTGCTCGAAAGCTTCTCGCACAATGGTGCTACCGTTATGATGGCGCCGGCCGCAGGTTTCTATGCCACCCCGGGTAAAGGAAAGAACGAAGTGCGCCTTGCCTACGTACTTAATACCGATGCCATCAATGGTGCTATGGATTGCCTTGAAGAAGCACTGAAACAGTACAAAGACTGATCTGATATTTAAATGATACACAATGGAGGGGCTGTGTACAACAGTCCCTCCATTATTTCTGACCACCTCCTGACGAAGGTCAGTTTTACTGCTGACTGTGGTTACTTTGGCCCTTCTTGTTTGTAGCGAACTTTGTGGCATAAAATTCAAGGTTATGAAGGTGAATATGTTGTTTGCAGATAGGGTTATCAGGTTAGTAGCTTCTTTTGTGTATCTGATTCTATATTTTACAGGTGTTATCCATCCGGGCATAGGGTTGTGGTTGATGCCGGTTGCGGTTGTTTTCTTTATTACCTCTTACACAGGTTTTTGCCCGCTATATGCTTTGTTGGGCGTAGGTGCAGGTAAAAAGAACAGGATGGCACACTAAGATGTTGTTTGTCACAGGGTCGTGCATTACATTGATTTTAATGATAAAATCACTTTGCTTTTAACAAGCAGTGAGCTAATTTTGACATAACCAAAAATACACAACACATGAAAAAGCTGTTTTTTGTTGCCCTTGCGGCAGGTATGCTTTCTGCATCATCAAGTCATGCAGGATTTATTATGAAGAAAAAGCCGGTTGCGATTGAGCAGGTTACGGCGGCAGGTGAGCCAACAGCAATGGCGGCAGCACCAGCAGACAATAGCACAGCTACTGTTAATCAGGCGCAGAACGCTACCGAGAAACAAACGATAGTATCAAAACTGCTGAAGAAAGGCGGTGCCGAAATATCGAAGGCACTTTATGTAGTTCTTGCATTCTTTTGGTTAGGATGGTTGGCTATGGGTATCAACGATAACTTCGAAGGTTGGGATTGGGTCATTTCGTTAGCCCTATATTGTATTTTGTGGCTCCCTGGGTTTATCTACACCCTAATTAAGATGAAAAAGTACTACAAATAATAAGTCGGTAAAATACTAATGATTAAGGGATGCACGGGAAGTGCATCCTTCGTTTTTTAAGAAGCGTTCTAAAAGGAAAAACACATACTATTTGCCCGGCTGCATACGTTCTACTTCAGGCATTATCGCATTCACCAGTGAGTCCATCTCGTCCGGGTGCGCTTTGTACCATACCATAGCCTGTTCAAATTGCTCGCGTGTAACTTGATGGTGTGCGAACACATCGGTATAAAATGCAGTGAGCGAATCGGCGTTTTTAGTGCCGGGTTTGTGTAGGGTATCCTTTGTCATTCCGCTGTATACCTCAGCTATATTAATGTCGAGTAGCTGTCGCTGCATCTTCTCGCGCGGGATAGGAGCTTCTGTCGCTCCCTGATCATTGCAGGAACCGGTAGTTAGCACTAAAAAAGCGGCAATTGCTGCTGAAAGCAGAGCACGGCGGAACGTCATTTAAGGGCGTTGTATTTGGCTGAGTTAGCCACATCAAGGGCGGCTAACAAGGTTATGTATTGTTGGCGTTCTTGTTTGGGAGTTAATTCCAGCAGTCGGATGAACTCATCGCTTTTGGCGTTGAACAGGAACTGCATGTAAATTGAACTTGGATTTTCCTTGTTCACCTGATACAGTTTCTTGATGTTCACCATGATGCGTGTCCGAGCCTCGGTAGGTTTCATAGACATGCTGTCGAGCCCCTCGCGGTGCATGGTGTACCAGAAGTTGCGCACGTCCTGAAATCGTTGATTCAACATCTGATCTATAAGCCAATAGCGGTTACGGTTATTCTCTATTGCCTTCCATCCGCCTATTCCTTTTCCGTCAGGCGCGTTGTTGACTATGTTCTGTGCTTTTTTCAGAATCGCAGTTCCACCATTTGGGGAAAAACTGTCATTGTCCAGCCCTACAATGATATAGGCATAGTATGCGAGCATTGCTGTTAGGTTGCTGCTCAGCGCGTCTGTTCCGTTCACACGGTTGTCATCAAAGTTTAGTGGGTTGAATGGAGAGAACTTGAACGCGAATTCCTTATCAATAAAGTTGATCAGATTGGTGGTGTAGCTTGTGTTGTACACAGGGCGTGCCGCCTGAATGCTGAACGTGCCGGAGAACGCATATGGATCGCCCCCTACGTTATTGGATACCAGATTGATGAAAATGCTGCATTCGATACGTTCTGAGGCCGTATAGTCATCGTTTGTCCAACGGTGGCTGTTCATAAAATCCGTAATGGCGCGCTGCATATTTGTGAACATTTGCGGGTCCACGCCGGCGCCGGTTATTTTGTCACGCGTTATGGTCACTTTGCAGTTCAGTTCCTGGGCTAAACCCGGGATCGTTGCTGCAAGCAGGATCATTAAAGTACTAAACAGTTTTTTCAGCATAACGCAATTGTGTAATATGGTCAACGATCGCTACGGCGGCATCAGATTTGCTTTGCAGTTCCAGTGGCACAACACTGCCATCCCGCTTTAGGATGGTTATCTTATTGGTGTCATGCCCAAAACCTGCACCTTCGTCGCGTAGCGAATTCAGTACTATCATGTCGGCATTTTTGCCGTTTAGCTTTTTGCGGGCATTCTCTATCTCGTTTTCTGTTTCCAGTGCAAAGCCTATTAACGTTTGCCATGGTTCTTTTATTTTGCCCAGAGCGGCCAGAAGGTCCTTGGTGCGGGTCAACTTCAGGCTCAATTCGTCGTCCGCCTTCTTGATCTTATTGGCTGCCTGCTGTGCCGGTTTATAGTCGGCCACAGCTGCAGCAAGTACGGCGATGTCACTTTCCTTGGCCACCACCAGACCTGCTTCGTACATTTCATCAGCACTTTCAACGCGTATGATGTTGATGGCGTGATTGGCCGGTTGACGTTCTATAGGCCCGGTCACCAAAGTAACCAGTGCACCGGCATCTGCCAGTGCCTCGGCGATTGCGATGCCCATGCGCCCGGTAGAGAAATTACCAATGAAGCGTACCGGGTCGAGGCGTTCGTACGTTGGTCCGGCCGTTACCATTGCCTTCATTCCTTCCAGTGGTTTGTTCTCGGCAGTGGCGAAATAGGATGTAAGCAGCGAAACAATGTTCTCTGGTTCAGCCATCCTGCCTTCGCCCACCAGACCACTTGCCAGTTCACCGAACTCGGTGGGTATCAGTTTGTTGCGGTACTCCTGTATCCGTTTCACATTAGCTCGGGTAGAAGGATGCATCCACATGTCTTCGTCCATTGCAGGGGCCACAAATACGGGGCAGCGGGCCGATAAGTAGACTGCGCAGACAATATTGTCGCACAGACCATTCGCCAGTTTGCCCAAGGTATTGGCGCTGCACGGGGCTATCACCATTGCGTCAGCCCACAAGCCGAGTGCTACATGGTTGTTCCAACTGTCGCCCTCGGCAACACTCTGGAACACAGGTTTTCCCGATACAGTAGAAAGTGCCAGCGGCGACACGAACCTCGCACCTGCATCCGTGAGTAGCACCTGCACTTCGGCACCCGCTTTCACCAGCAAACGCACCAGATGTGGTGTCTTGTAAGCGGCTATGCTGCCGGTCACAGCTAATACTATCTTTTTGCCTTTCAGAGACATAATGCTGCAAGTTACGCACTAATGAAAAGAAAACTAAGCCACCGGTGGCCTGCGACAGTTGTTTTCGGGTGTTTTTAGATAAATCTTCTATATGTTTCCCATTTATACCATTCCCAATGCCTAATTTTGCACCCTGTTCATGGAATCCAAGCTAATGACTACTCGCAATCAAAACGTCCCGATAACAAACTTTCTACGGAAAACAGCAATCGCTTTGTTGCTGCTGTCCTCTCTTGCAGCCTGCAAAAACCGAAAGAAAGAGCAGCCTTCAACCCTGATTAAGGTGGATCCGAAGGAGTGGGTGGACGAGCATACACTCTCTAACGCGGACAGTGTGAACGTGAAGCACCTTCACTTGGACATAACCGTGGATATGGCCAACAAGCAGATAGGCGGTTGTGCCCTGTGGACTGTTGCCAACGACCATGGTAAGAAAGAGCTCATCCTTGACACATACGACCTGACCATCGACAGTACGTTGGTGGATGGGGTGAAGGTGGAGCACAGGCTTGACGGGGTGATCAAATACCTGGGCAGCGCACTGCACATTCCACTGAAAGAGACATCAACCACTGTAGCGGTTTACTACCGTACCGGTGCCAATGCAAAAGCACTGCAATGGCTGAGCCCTATGCAGACCCATGACAAAAAGTACCCATTCCTCTATACGCAATCAGAAGCCATATATGCCCGCTCTTGGATACCATGTCCTGATGGGCCGGGTATCAGGTTTACATACTCGGCGAGGGTAAAGGTACCCAAGGGGCTGATGGCGTTGATGAGCGCCCGCAACTCTGACGTGGTAAACGATTCGGCTATCTACCATTTCAAGATGGAGCAGCCGATACCAGCCTACCTCATGGCGCTTGCTGTGGGCGACCTGGAGTTCAAGGGTATTGACGAGCGCACAGGTGTCTATGCCGAGAAGGGGATGATAGACAAAGCCCGCTGGGAGTTTGAAAACGTGGGCCGCATGGTGGGTACAGCCGAGCAGCTCTACGGACCCTACCGCTGGGGCAGGTACGATGTGTTGGTGCTGCCTCCGGGCTTCCCGATAGGTGGTATGGAGAATCCCAAACTCACCTTCTGTACTCCATCTATTATAGCAGGCGACCGTTCTCTGGTGAGCCTGATAGCGCATGAACTGGCTCATAGCTGGAGTGGTAACCTGGTGACCAATGCTACCTGGAATGACTTCTGGCTGAATGAGGGCTTTACCAACTACTTTGAGCGCCGCATCATGGAGCAGATGATGGGTGCCCAATATGCCGACATGCTTTGGGAGCTTGGTTATCAGGACCTGGAAAGCACTGTTACGCACTTGGGATCCCAAAGCCGCGACACTTGGCTGAAGCTCGAATTGAAAGGTCGTGACCCGGACGACGGGCTAAACGAC
This sequence comes from uncultured Flavipsychrobacter sp., assembly GCA_964652995.1. GTDB lineage: Bacteria > Bacteroidota > Bacteroidia > Chitinophagales > Chitinophagaceae > Nemorincola. The sequence continues at coordinate 238,826 of CAZZCR010000002.1, forward strand.
ATACCTTATGAAAAGGGCTGTCACTTCCTGCGTTTGCTGGAGAAGAGTGCCGGACGCGACCGCTTCGACAAGTTCCTCGTAAAGTACTTTGATTCTCACGCCTTCCAGACTGTTACGACCGAGACGTTCCTCAACTACATGGACACTGTGCTTATAGGCAAGGATACTGTCCTTCGCAAAAAACTCAACATCAACGAATGGGTATATGGTCCGGGTATTCCAACTAATTGTCCTCGTGCCGGCCATGAGTTGTTTGGCAAGGTGGATGCGGAACGGACCAAATTCCTGGCGGGTATGGACCCTAAGGAGATGACCTTCGTGAACTGGAGTGCCCATGAGTGGCTACACTTCCTGAGGGGTATGCCCGAGAGCCTGATGCCATCTCAGATGAACCAACTGGACGATGCCTTCCATTTTACCACTACCGGTAACAGTGAGGTGGCGTGTATGTGGTTCATTCTGGCTATCCGTAACAACTACTTCCAGGCGTATCCGGCTATGGAGCGCTTCCTCAGTACTATAGGCCGCCGCAAGTTTGTGGAGCCGTTGTATACGGAAATGATGCGTGCACCTGCCGGCGAGGAAATGGCAAAACGCCTGTATGGCAGGTATCGTCAGAACTACCATCCGCTGGCACAGGAAAGCCTGGACGAGATAGTGCTGGGCAAACACCACTAACGGGTCTAAGTACTGCCGTTGCGTAGGGCACCAATGTTGCGTTGGATGCCCTTCCATTTCGATCGTTTCATAGGCGATAGTTTAAAGGTTTTGTTGAATGCCTCTTCTGACAAGGCCTCCCATTCTCCGAGTTTTAGGTTCAGTATTTCGGGTATGGGTGTGAATGCCGGTTCGTTATGGGGTTTTGAAAAGCGATTCCACGGGCATACATCCTGACAAACATCGCAGCCAAACATCCATCCGTCCATCTTAGGTTGCAGGTCGGAGGGGATGAGGGCGTCTTTCAGTTCTATAGTAAGGTAAGATATGCACTTGCTGCCATCTATGATGGTGGGCGATACTATGGCTTCGGTGGGGCAGGCATCTATGCAGCGGGTGCAGGTGCCGCAATGGTCGGTGGCGAAGGGTGCATCGGGGGTGAGGTCGAGGTCGGTGATGAGGGTGGCGATGAAGAAGAACGAGCCGTCGTTTTTCGAGATCAGGTTGCCGTTCTTGCCCACCCAGCCCAGGCCGCTGCGCACCGCCCATGCGCGTTCCAGCACAGGGGCACTGTCTACAAATCCGCGTCCGTTCACTTCGCCGATCTCAGTTCGAATGTAGTGGAGCAGTTCATTGAGCTTCTCGCGAATCACGAAGTGGTAGTCGGTGCCCCAGGCATATTTGGCGACTCTGGCTGCCTCAGGGTTTTGGATTTCGGAAGGGTAGTAATTGCATGTAAGCGTTATTACTGACCGTGCACCCGGTACCAACAGGGTAGGGTCTACCCGCATGTCGAAGTGGCGCTCCATATAGTGCATGGTGCCGCTGTAGCCCTTGCTCAGCCATTGTTCCAGCCGGCGGGCGTCATCGTCGAGGCGTTCGGCTTTCGCGATGCCACATGCAGTGAAGCCGAGGCGCGTTGCCTCTGCCTTGATCATAGACGTATGTTTGAACGCGTGCTGCATTGTTGCCGACAGGCTGTAAAAGTATCACAAATAGTGTGCCCTCTACTAATAAAGAAGCAGCCTGACGTTGTGTAGTCAGGCTGCTGTCATATGTTTATGCTATTTACTTCTTTTCGGGGATCCGCTTTAGTGTCTCCAGCAGGTACTTCCAGTATTTCTGCACCGATGATATCTGTACACGTTCATCGGGAGAGTGCGCGCCTGTGATATTGGGGCCGAAGGAGATCATCTGCATGCCGGGGTAGTTGGTGCCCAGTATGCCGCACTCCAAACCTGCGTGTACGGCGTTTACGTGCGCAGGTTCGCCAAACATCTCTTTATACAGCTCTGACATGAGCTTTACAATCGCGGCATCGCGGCGGGGTGTCCAGCCTGGGTAAATGCCGCCATAGCTCATTTCGGCGCCCATAAGTTCGAAGGCGCTGGTGATGGCGTCGCTGAGGTCGTACTTCTCACTGTCGACCGAACTGCGGGTGAGGCATTGCAGGCTATACTTGCCATCGGCCACGAGCACACGCGCCAGGTTGTTGGAACTTTGCACAAGGCCGGCAATTTCGGGGCTCATGCGGTATATGCCGTTGGGACAGGCGTAGAGTGCGCGCAGCAGGTTGTTTTGAAACGAGGGCGCCATGACTGATGCGGGCATGTCGGTCACTTCAAGTGCAATCACCAATTTGCGATCTGTGACCTTGTATTCTGTCTCAATTTTGGAAGCAAGTACACTGAACGTTTTTTCGGCAGCCACCACCTGATCGGTCGGGATGACGATTGTAGCCACTGACTCGCGCGGGATGGCGTTGCGCAGGCTGCCACCGTTTACCGATGCTATGCTGATGTTGTGTTCCTTGGTCAGTTTCAGCAAGATCCTGTTCATGATCTTGTTGGCGTTGCCGCGGCCCAGGTGAATGTCGCCGCCTGAGTGACCGCCCGTGAGGCCACGCACCGTGAGGGTAAACGCGCTGCCACTCGATGGAGTTGTCTGGTCGTAGGTGCCGGTGGCTGTTACATCTATGCCGCCTGCGCAGCCAATCGTCAGTTCGTTATCGGCCTCGGTATCGAGGTTCAGCAGTATGGTGCCGCTGAGCAGGCCTCCCTTCAGCGAGAGTGCGCCCGTCATTCCGGTCTCTTCATCTATGGTAAAGAGTGCTTCTATGGCGGGGTGGGCAATGTCGGTAGATGCCAGCAGGGTCATGATGGACGCTACGCCGATGCCGTTGTCGGCACCAAGAGTCGTGCCTTTTGCGCGCACCCAATCGCCATCCACAAACATTTCTATTCCCTGTGTGTCGAAATCGAAGGTGGTATCGCTGTTTTTCTGGTGCACCATGTCCAGGTGGCTTTGCATCACAATCGTCTGACGGTTTTCCATGCCTGCGCTTGCAGGTTTCTTTATGATGACGTTTCCGGCCTCATCCACATACACGGGTAATCCGAGTTTTTCGCCGAACTCCTTCATAAAGGCGATGACCCTTTGCTCTTTTTTAGATGGTCGGGGGACGGCGTTCAGATCGGCGAAGTGGTTCCACATGGCCTTTGGCTCCAGTTGTCTTATTGGTTCGTTCATAGTTTTGATATTACTCTACTAAAGTAGTAACTATTGTGCTTGGTTGCGTGCGGGAAAAAAGGGTGATGTGATGATGTTGATCAGTTTTCGGGTTGGGCTGGCTGCCTATTGTTGTTGATTATGCGCATTTTTTTGTTTTGCTCACTTTTTGTGTAACTAATTGATCTTCAATAAAAAGGTGGGAAGTAGATGCGCAATGTACTTCCCCAAACTGCGCAAAAACTTCTCACTTTTGCGCACCTGAGAAGTGGTGTTATTTTTTAATGTAAGGGTCTATGCGGCATATTTTTCAATTTCTATTCAAGTTACAATCAGGCATGCAGACGAGCAAAAGAAAGTTTTATGGTACTATGTTTTCTGTAGTATGACAGAAGGTGAGCGCGGGAAAGAGAGCCGAGAGCGTTGGGGGGGCTTTTTGCGGCACGACAGTGTAAAACACTTGCAAGAACATTTGATGCAAGTCGAAAAGACCTTCTCCCAAATGGAAACTATAAATTATTGGTTGGTCCGGATGCGCTATGCCACCAAACTGAACAACTATGTTTGTGTTCGGCAAACAATCGTTTTCTTTACAGGGTAAAAGACAGATATCTAATGGCAGCAAACATCTCGATAGCGATTCATGGCGGGGCGGGTACCATATTAAAAAGCAGCATGACGCCGGCGCTGCAGGCACGATATGAACATGGTCTGCAGCAGGCACTTGATGCAGGGTATGCTATTCTGGAAAAGGGCGGTAGCAGTGTAGATGCTGTGGCGGCAGCTGTGGTATCGCTGGAGGATTTTGAACTGTTTAATGCCGGCCGCGGGGCGGTTTTCAATAATGTGGGCAAGCACGAGATGGACGCCTGCATTATGCGTGGCGATACCATGGAGGCAGGTGCTGTGTGCGGCGTGGCAGGAGTGAAGAACCCTGTGCTGCTGGCCCGGGCAGTGATGGAGCGCAGCGGGCATGTGTTGCTGAGCGGGCAGGGTGCCAAGGAATTTGGCCGTGCGCAAGGATTGGAATATGCAGATGAGGCCTACTTCTTTACCCAGCAGCGCTATGACCAGTGGCAGCAGGCGCTAAAAGAAGACAGGGTGCAGCTGGACCACACAGATAAAAAGTTTGGTACAGTGGGTGCTGTGGCGCTGGACCGTTCGGGCAACTTGGCAGCGGCTACCAGCACCGGCGGCATGACCAACAAGAAATTTGGCAGGGTGGGCGACAGTCCGGTTCCGGGTGCGGGCACTTATGCCAACAACAATACCTGTGCAATATCCTGTACGGGGCATGGCGAGTTGTTTCTGCGGGCGGTTGTGGCACACGATATATCGTGCCTTATGGAGTATAAAGGCTTGTCGCTGAAAGAGGCGTGCGATATAGTGGTACACGACAAGCTGGTGAAGATAGGCGGCGAGGGCGGCCTGGTGGCTGTGGACAAAGCAGGCAACATAGAAATGCCGTTCAACAGTGAGGGTATGTACCGCGCATGCAAGAGTGGCAGTGGCGCGCCACTGGTGCTTATTTACAAATAAGAACTTTGGTTTAATCTTCGTCTTCAATGACGACCTCGGCACCGGTGAATTTACGGGTCTCAAGGTTGTACACATCGCCTTGAGACATAATGTGCACGATGATGTTCTCTACCGAAATAGGTTTGCCGAAGCTGATGTCGGCAATGTTGTTGTGTTCGATGTTCTTACCGTCCACGATAACCACGCTGCCTGAACCGATGGCCTTGAGTTTGTGCCCGTGCATCACAATGACACCTGTGTCTTCGCCGAGGCCGATGCCTATGGCGCCCGGTTGGGCTGCCACTGCCTGTGCCAACCTATTGAAGCGGCCGCGCTTGTCGAAATGGGTATCAATGATAACGTTTTGCAACAATCCCAGCCCGGTGGTGATCTTTACCTCACCTTTCAGGTTGGCCAATGCCGCATTGCCTTCATAGATCATGGTGCTGCTCATGGCCATAGCCCCGGCGCTGGTGCCTGCGATCAATACAGTACCTTCCCGGTAACGTTCGCGCAAGGCATCGAGGAACAAAGTGCCGCCAAAGATAGACGAGATGCGCAGCTGGTTGCCACCTGAGAACATGATGCAATTACAGGCGCTGAGGCGTTCCAGGTACTCTGGTTGTGCTGCGTCTTCGCGGGTGCGGATGCGCATGTGTCCCACATTAAGACAGCCCAGTTTTTCAAAAGCGTCTTTGTAGTTCTGTGCCACCTCGTCGGGGATGGAAGAAGCAGTGGTGATCACCTCTACACGTGGTTCGCCGTCTTTTACCAGGCTAACGATGTTTTTAAGGATACCCAGCTCAAAGAAGTTGAGCCTGTTTCGCTCTAAAATACCTTTTTCAAGATCTGTTCCTTTGTCTTCTGCGCCGCCAACAGCTACCAAATGCCCCAGGGGATATGTCACTCTGAAATTGTTTGATGAATAGGCGGTAAAACTAACGATTTTATAATAAAGGTCTTTCCGATGGGCATGTAATGTGGAAAAATACAGTATCTTGATTATTCAAATGTCGGACAAATGAAAATACTTGAGATAAAAACCATGTCGGGACCAAACTACTGGTCGACGACCCGCCATAAACTGGTAGTGATGCTGCTGGACCTGGAGGATATGGAGGAGCGGCCTACCAACAAGATAGACGGTTTCCTGGGGCGGTTGCAGGCACTGATGCCTACGCTTTACGAGCACCGCTGTTCGGAGGGCGTTTCGGGTGGCTTTTTTCACCGGGTGAAGGAGGGTACATGGATGGGGCATGTTATAGAACACATAGCGCTGGAGCTGCAGACTCTGGCAGGCATGGACACAGGTTTTGGCCGCACGCGCGAGACGCAGAACCGTGGAGTGTATCATGTGGTATTCTCTTATCATGAGGCGAAGGCGGGCATCTATACAGCAAAGGCATCTGTGAAGATAGCGCAGGCCCTGATAGACGGCGAGCCCTATGACCTGGAGGCCGACATACAGAGCCTTCGCGAGATAAGGGAAGACGAACGACTGGGTCCGAGCACCGGATCGATAGTGGAGGAAGCCATTAAGAGGAAGATACCGTACATAAGGCTGAACCGCCATTCGCTGGTGCAGCTGGGGTATGGTGTGAACCAGTGCAGGATACAGGCCACCATTGCCAGCACTACCAGCAGTATAGCTGTGGAGATAGCCTGCGATAAAGAAGAGACTAAGAATTTGCTGGAGAGTGCCGAGATACCGGTGCCCCGTGGTCGCATTGTGTATGATGAAGAAGACCTTAAGAACACGATAGATAAAATAGGGTACCCTATTGTGACCAAGCCTGTGAACGGCAATCATGGCAAGGGTGCTACCACCAACATACGCAACTGGGAGGACGCGGTAGCGGGTCTGAAGGACGCAAAGGTGTATGGTCGGGCGGTGATCTGTGAGAAGTACATCACCGGTCGCGATTTCAGGGTGTTGGTGATCAATTACAAGTTTGTTGCGGCCGCGTTGCGCACACCCGCTGCTGTGATAGGCGATGGCACACATACCATACAGCAGCTGATAGACATTGTGAACAGCGACCCCCGCAGGGGATATGGTCACGAGAAAGTGCTGACGGCGATAAAGGTGGACTCGTTCACTATGGACATACTGAACAAGAGGGGATATACCCTTGATACAGTACTTGCCGACAAAGAAGAGCTGTGGCTGAAGCCGACTGCCAATCTGAGTACGGGTGGTACGGCTACTGACGTTACCGATTTTGTGCATCCTACCAATGTGTTCATGTGCGAGCGCATCGCGCGTATCATAGGACTCAACATTTGCGGTATAGATATTATGGCCGATGATCTTTCGGTGCCTATTACAGAGAATGGCGGTGCAGTGCTGGAGGTGAACGCGGCCCCGGGTTTCAGGATGCACCTGGACCCTACTGAAGGATTGGCAAGAAACGTGGCAGAGCCGGTGATAGATATGCTGTACCCGCCGGGCTCGTCGGCAAGGATCCCAATTATTGCGGTATCGGGCACGAATGGTAAGACGACCACTACGCGCCTGATAGCACACATTGTAAAACAGATGGGTTACAAGGTGGGGTACACTACCACCGATGGTGTATACATACAGAACCAACTGATGATGAAGGGCGACTGCACGGGGCCGGTATCGGCAGAGTTTGTGCTGCGCGACCCGACAGTAAACTATGCTGTGCTGGAGTGCGCGAGGGGTGGCATTCTGCGTGCGGGGCTGGGCTTCCATAACTGCGATGTAGCTGTGGTGACCAACGTGGCCGAAGATCATATGGGACTGGGGGGTATAGACACCATAGAGAAGCTGGCCAAGGTGAAAGCTGTGGCGCCCAATACGGTGTTTCCGGAGGGGTATTCGATACTGAATGCTGATGACGATCTGGTTTATGGGATGCACAAGGACCTGAAGTGTAAGGTGGCGTTCTTCTCGCTGAACGAACACAACGAACGCATAAAACAGCACTGTGCCAAGGGAGGCATCGCGGCTATTTATGAGAACGGTTATGTGTCCATACTGAAGGGGTCGTGGAAGATAAGGGTGGAGAAGGTGACCAATATACCGTTGACGTTCTCGGGAATGGCGGAGTTCAATATTGCCAATGTGCTGGCCGCGATACTTGCCACCTATGTGCAGGACTTTAAGACCGAGGACATAAGGCAGGCGCTGCAGACTTTTGTGCCATCGCCGGCGCTGACACCGGGCAGGATGAATGTGTTCCATTTCCACGATTACTCGGTGATGATAGACTATGCGCACAATACGCATGGCATTATGGCCATAGGGAAGTTCATCAAGAGCATTGATGCCTCGGTGAAGGTGGGTATCATAGCCGGGGTGGGCGACAGGCGCGACGAAGACCTCATTTCGCTTGGCGAAGCGGCTGCCAATGTGTTTGACGAGATCATCATAAGGCAGGACAAGAACCTGCGTGGCCGCACGGAGCAAGAGATCATAGACCTGATGACAAAGGGTATATACAATGTGGACCCCAACAAAAAGATAACCGTAATAAAGAAGGAAAGCGAAGCCATAGACTATGCATTCAGTAATGCGGTAAAAGACAGTTTTATTGTTATTATAAGCGATGTGGTGCCGGATGCGCTGGAGCAGGTGAAACAATACAAAGCGAAGGAAGACGGGGTGGTGTTGTAGTGGAAATTGATTGTAGCGTTGCGTGATATTTTAACGGTGTGCGTGCGTATGTTAGTGCTGTGTGGTAACCAGGGTGAATTAAGGCAGTTATTTTTTAAGGAAGTACAAAAAGATCAAAACATCATGAAATACATCCTCATTACATTGTTGGCGTCGGCATCGGTAGGTTCGGTGCCCGCCCAGGTCAGTATTCGTCCCACTGTTGGTCTCAATAATACAAGGTTCGTTACCGTATCGGGTAATAAGTATGTGAACCGCGATCGATTCGACTTTGTGCCGGATTTCAGATTGGGAGCCATAGCTGATGTACCGCTCGGTGGTCAGTTATCTTTTCAGCCCGGTCTGATGATAGTCCGCAACAGCGAGAAGCATAACGACTTTTATGACGCTTCACGTACAACCAGTTTTGGCATGGGGTGTCTGGACGTGCCGTTGACACTGGTGGCACACGGAGGCAAGATGGGCAAAGGAGGACTGTTGGTGGGTGCGGGGCTGTATGGCTCGATGTTTCTGAGCGGCAATTACCATACTAATATATACTCGGCAGGTGTATTTCAGCGGTCAGAGAAAGTGCCCATGAAAGCCGGAGACAGATTGCAGGATATCAGGCAGTTTGGAATGGGTGTGCGCGGTGAGGTGGGGTATGAATGGCCCCGGGGACTGGCTTTGAGGGTTTACATGCAGCGGTTTGTCTCTGATATGTCACCCAATGATCGGTACAACACGGAAACTACCACTTACTTTAATTATGGTATAGGTGCATCGCTGGCGTTGGATAAAATGGGTGACCGGAGGGCTACGGCAAAACGTGAAATGAAAGCCGAGCGCAAGAAAAAGATGGTGCGTGATGCGCCACGCTTCAATAAGAAGAAGTAGTGGGTGGAGGGTCAATAAGTCTTGTACGGCGGCGTTTTACGGCTATTTGTGTTACTTTTGGAGTGGAATAATATTTTTTACTTTAGTAATTTGTAAGTGCTCGATAAGAATAATAAGATACAACAGGAGGAGAAGGCGATATTGGTGGGCCTGGTATACAAACAGCAGACGGAGACCATGACGCGGGAGTATCTGGATGAGTTGGCGTTTCTGGCCGAAACAGCCGGTGCCACCGCTATAAAGACCTTTATGCAGAAGTTGCCCAAGCCGGACAGCAAGACGTTTGTGGGTAAGGGTAAGCTGGAAGAGATAAAAGAATTTGCGCACGCCAAGGGGGCAACGCTGGTGATATTTGACGATGAACTGACGGGGTCTCAGATAGGCAACATAACTGATGCGATAGGGATCAAGACCATAGACCGGTCGGATCTGATACTGGATATTTTTGCGAGCCGCGCCAAGACGGCGCAGGCCAAGGTGCAAGTGGAGCTGGCCCAATATCAGTACCTGCTGCCGCGCCTGAAGGGTATGTGGAAACACCTGGAGCGCCAGGGGGGCGGTATAGGTAGCAGGGGGCCGGGTGAAACAGAGATAGAGACCGACCGTCGACTGGTGAAGGATAAGATAGCCCTGCTGCGCAAGAAGCTGCAAGAGATAGATAAACAAGCTCAGACCCAGCGCAAGGAGCGCGGGGTGTATATAAGAGTGGCATTGGTGGGATACACGAATGTGGGCAAGAGCACGCTGATGAACATACTGAGCAAGTCGGAGGTGTTTGCGGAGAATAAACTATTTGCCACGCTGGACACGACCACCCGCAAAGTGGTTTATGAACAGACACCATTCCTGCTGAGTGATACGGTGGGCTTTATCCGCAAGCTGCCGCACCATCTTGTAGAGAGTTTTAAGAGTACACTGGATGAGGTGCGTGAGGCAGATTGCCTGCTGCATGTGGTGGACATATCGCACCCGGGTTATGAGGACCAGATGGGTGTGGTGAATAAGACACTGCAGGAAATAGGTGCCTTTGACAAGCCAATCATCACCATCTTCAACAAGATGGACCTATATGAGCAAAACGTTTTTGATCCGTGGCTGGAGGATGAGGTGAAGCAGGATATGCTGCACCAGCTGGAAGAACGCTGGCAGGAACTTACCAATAATTCGGCCATATTTGTATCGGCCATACAGAAGCGCAATATAGACGGGTTGCGCAACACGGTGCTGACCCGCGTGAAGCAGTTGTATGAGGAGCGTTATCCGTACCTGACCAATTTCTATTAGTAGTTACTGTCAAGCTGCCTCGTTGGCGATGTACTTGATGAGCATGCGTCGGGTGACCGGTAGAACGGTCTCCTGATAGGGGAGCGTCATAGGTACTTCCACGCGGTACACAGCCGGGTTGGGCAGGATGCGTATATCGCGGACGATATCGAGCTTGATCTGCTCCCAGGTATTGGCGAGGTTTTTGGTGCGCTTGTCGACATACTGCATGCGCAGGCCACGGTATCGGGCATCGGGTTGCTCGAAGATGGTGACGGTATAGGTATACACATTCACGTCGCTTTGGTCGTGCATGCGCAGGAGTACATAACCTTCATTCTTGTAAAGGGGCATGATGCCGACCGGCTCAATATTGACCTGCTTCTCAATAAAGTCGTAGATGCCGGCACCTTCGTCGATAGTGCCTTTCATTTGCGCGACAGCAAAGGCTGTGATCTCCTCCAGTTCCTGCATGACGTCGCTGTCAGCCAGCAGGCGGTCATACATTAGCTGCATTTTCTCGGGGTCAATGCCTGAAGCAGTTTTCGGGAATGCATTCTGCAGTGAGTGCTTGCTGTTGCGGAAAGCAATGAGGTTGTTGTAGTGGGCTACAATGTCGGCCAGTTGCGGATATAGTCGGGTCTGGCGGAAGTGGTTGCGGACTTCTTGCAGGTATGCCAGCAGACGGTAACGCTGCAACTCGAAATCGATATAGCCTTCCATGAACCAGGTTTCGCTGAGTGTCATAGCGGTATGATTTTGTGTTATGAAAATAAGTACAAAATGAATGCCAGAAAACAACGGCGCGGTGGTAATGCAGACGTAATTAACAATGCCTGCTGATAGTATGACTACGCTGAAGGTCATAAAGAGATATGACGGGTGTCAGTGCATGGTATTGAGAATGTATTTATATTTGAATGTATTTAAAAACGAGATTACTATGAAGAAGATACTGTTGATACTGAATGGCCGGAAGTATGACCGCGATACTGTGTGTTTTGCCGCTGATGTGGCGAAGGAGAATGGTGCGCGCTTGTCGGTGTTGCTGATACAGGACACCAGTGTGCTGCATGCGCAGAGCGAGGTGCGCTTGCTGGCGGGGCAGATGTATGTGGAGGAGATAGTGCTGACGCCTGAAGAACAACAACAGATAGACGAAGAGATTGGAAAGAGCGAAGCGTTGTTTCATGAGGAGTGCGCCCAGTGTGGCGTAGTGGGGCATAGCGTGCGCGCGAAAGGCATACCGATAGATCTGGTGGTGAGGGAAAGTCGTTTCTCTGATATGCTGGTGCTTTCGCCGTTGCTGACATTTGCTGATGAAAAGGGAGTGCCCACGCATTTTGTGACCGATGTGCTAACTGGTGCAGAGTGCCCTGTGTTGCTGGCGCCTGAGGTGTATGAGGCGGTGAAGGAGATAATAGTGGCTTATGACGGCAGCAAGTCGGCGGCGTTTGCATTAAGGCAGTTTGCACAAGTGATGGCACCGTATTGCAACCGTCCGGTAAAGGTATTGCAAATCACGGAAGAGGGTGGCGATAAATATGATGAACGTAACGAAGTATTGTTTGAAGACTGGATGAAGTTCCACTTTAAGGACTATAGCATAATATCGTTTGTGGGGAATGCGCGGGATGTGCTGTTCAACTACTTTATGGAAGAGAATGAGGATAACTACAAGCTGCTGGTGGCTGGGGCGTTCGGGCGGAATGCCGTTTCTCGTTTCTTTAAACCCGGCACGACGGACCTGGTGCTGAAGGCGGCTGATATACCTGTGTTTATTGCGCATAGCTGATAGAGTGGACCTCTCCTGATAACGGTTGATAGTATTACCTTTGGCGGGCATGAGGAATAACGTATTTCTGGCATTGGGTGGCAACGAGGGCGACAGGGTCAAGATCCTGAATGCGGCGTTGGAACAGATAGCGGAGACATGTGGCAGGGTGGTCGCTTCTTCGTCGGTATATGAGACGGCGGCATGGGGTGTTACAGATCAGCCTGATTTCCTGAATATGGTGGTGGAGATAGAGACCGGCCTGAGTGCTGAAGAATTGCTTGAGGCCATACAGTCGATAGAACACAGTCTGGACCGAGTGCGTACCACGAGGTGGGGGCAACGGACGATAGATATTGATGTGCTGTTCTATGGAGATGAAGTAATAGCGACGGATTTATTGGAGGTGCCGCACCCACGGATACCGGAGCGGAGATTTGTGCTGGTGCCACTTGCGGAAATAGCGGCCGGATTCGTTCATCCGGTAGCGGGCAAGACTGTGGCTGAATTGTTGCGGGAATGCACAGACAATCTGGAGGTGCGGAAGTTTGCCTAAATAAAACGACCGCATCGGTAAGGATGCGGTCGGGAGAAATCTGATATTTATTTGTCTTATCCTTTCAGGACAGTGCGGCTGATTACGATGCGCTGTACTTCGCTGGTGCCTTCGTAGATCTGTGTGATCTTGGCATCGCGGAGGAGACGTTCAACGTGGAATTCTTTTACATAGCCATAGCCACCGTGAATCTGCACAGCTTCGTTGGTTACACGCTGAGCGATATCAGAAGCATAGAGTTTAGCCATAGATGCAGACAGGGTGTAATCGAGGCCCTGATCTTTTGTCCAAGCTGATTTGAGGCAAAGCAGGCGAGCTGCTTCCACTTCAGTAGCCATGTCGGCCAGTATGAAAGCGATAGCCTGGTGGATTGATATCTCTGTACCGAATGCTTTTCTTTCTTTAGATAATTTTAGTGCCAGTTCGTAAGCACCGCTGGCGAT
>CAZZCR010000003.1:0-217383 GCA_964652995.1 uncultured Flavipsychrobacter sp.
TCCCGAATGCTTTCGGGATTCCGAATTGAACTGCTGTAAAAAGAAAAGGAAAGAGCTGTTGAGCAGGATTGAACTGCCGACCTCTTCCTTACCAAGGAAGTGCTCTACCGCTGAGCTACAACAGCTAAGAATTTAAGAACTTTTAAAAGCGAGCGGGAGACGAGGCTCGAACCCGCGACCTACAGCTTGGAAGGCTGTCGCTCTACCAACTGAGCTACTCCCGCTTAATTTGCTTTTCAGCAAATGAGTCAAGTACGAAGTACAAGACCCATTCGCTTTTCGCAGTGGGGACAGGAGGATTCGAACCTCCGAAGTCGAAAGACGGCAGATTTACAGTCTGCTCACGTTGGCCGCTTGTGGAATGTCCCCTTGAAGTAAAAAGTCAAAAGTGGAAGTATGCACACCCGACTTTTGACTTTTCATTCTTTTTTAAACCAGAGCCACTTGCCGGAATCGAACCAGCGACCTACTGATTACAAATCAGTTGCTCTACCATCTGAGCTAAAGTGGCTTAAAATTAAAGAACTAGTTTCCCTTATCAGTGAAGGGACTGCAAAAGTAGAAAATTTTCTGACTCGTGCAAATAATTTTTAAAAATTCTGAAACATCTTTCCTGTTTCAATATGGGCGGTAGTTTGCCGCGAAAAGAGCCTGTGAAAAGCCGCCGGGCAGGTGACTATTTTTTATGCAGCAGATAATAGTCGAAAGTATCGTTCTGCCAGTTGAAAGACTTGTTGATACTTCTTGTCCAAACACGGCCGGCGATAGAATCGGAGCGGTACATTACGCCCCAGCCACCTTTGATGCGGTACTGATCGTAGAACATGTTCTGTGCCATTGTGGAGTCGAAGATGAAGATGTCTTTCCTAACGCTGTCTACTTTGCATAGTATGTTGCTGTAGTTTTTATTGTTGTTGAAGTTGTAGATGAAGAAAGTGGTGTATGTAGCGGATGCTTTCAGCTCCATAGGATATACGGTGTCTTTCCCCAACTGAGAAGCGGAGTCGCTGCCGATGGTCTTGAAATGGGCTGTCCAGTGGCCATAGTATTTTTCAACAGTCTTAACTGAGCAATCAGTTCCCTCAAAACCAACGGGGCAGGCGCACTTACCACTGTCGCACGTGCCACCATTGGTACAAACAACATAATTGCACGACCATGGTCTGTCTTCCAGTGGCTTAGTGCATGAAGAGACATACGTAACCGAAAGAACAACCGATAGAATTCCTAATACTGTTATTACCAGGCCACTTTTCTTAATTACCATGGCATAAATTTAGTTAAAGTTTTGAATTTTGTATCACCGGCGGGACATATGTTCATTTTTCAGAACACAAACAATTTCGTGTCTTAACCGGACCTATTACATCTGCTTCAGCTCTCCCACGAGTGACTGCAGCACCTTCTTGGCATCGCCGAAAAGCATAGAAGACTTGGGGCGGAAGAACAGTTCGTTCTCGATGCCTGCATAGCCAGGCTTCATACTGCGCTTGTTGACGATAACGTGGTCGGCCTTTTCGACCTCGAGAATAGGCATTCCATATATGGGGCTGTACCGATCTTCCTTGGCAGCGGGGTTGACCACGTCGTTGGCCCCGAGGATAAGGACAACGTTTGTGCCTCCCATCTGGTCGTTGGCGTCTTCCATCTCCAGCAACTTCTCGTAAGGCACATCGGCTTCGGCCAGCAGCACGTTCATGTGGCCCGGCATACGACCCGCAACCGGATGGATGCCGTAACTCACCTCCACCCCTTTTTCGTTCAGTACTTTTTCCAGCTCGTGGCAGGTATGCTGTGCCTGTGCCACCGCCAGACCATAACCCGGAATGATCATCACTTTAGACGCATAGGCCATAAGCGTGGCCGTATCGTTGAGGGAAATTTCTTTATAAGCCCCCTGATCTTTGCTACCCGCAGCACCACCGGTCTTGGCGGCGCCAAACGAGCCGATCAACACATTCTTGAGGGAGCGGTTCATGGCCTTGCACATGAGGATGGTGAGGATGGTGCCCGCAGAACCCACGAGGATACCACCGGTGAGCATAACAGGATTGTCGTAAAGGAACCCGCCGAAAGCCGCAGCCACGCCGGTAAATGAGTTGAGCAGCGAAATAACCACCGGCATATCGGCGCCGCCGATAGGCATAACGAACAGCACACCGTAAAGGGCAGAAAGGGCAAGGATGCCGTAGAACAACATTGGGTTGCCGGCAGACATACCCATGATGACCATGGCGTCGAGCACGATGAGGCCGCCAAAGATGGCGAAGTTTATGACCTGACCGCCGGGGATAGTGCGGTCTTTGATCTTGCCGTTCAGTTTACCCCAGGCGATCATACTACCGGCGAAGGAAACAGTACCGATCATCATGCCAAGGGCTATAACCACGAGCATGCCGGTAGATTTTTCTTCGGGCTTGGCATATTCCACAAGAGAAATGAGCATGGCGCAGGCGCCCCCCATACCGTTGAACAGGCTCACCATCTCGGGCATGGCGGTCATCTGCACTTTTTTGGCGGCAATTGTGCCGACAACTGTACCTATTATGAGGCCTCCAAAGATCCAGGCGTAGTTGTGCAGCGATTCTCCGTTGTGTTTGTACAGGAAGATGGTAGCGAAAATAGCTATTGCCATACCTGCTGCAGCCACCAGATTGCCTTTGCGGGCGGTCTCGGGGTGCGACAACATTTTCAGACCCATAATGAATGTAATGGACCCGATGAGGTAGCTTAACTGAAGAATCATGTTTTCCATACTGTATGATTAAATTCCAAATTTAAAATTCCAAATTCCAAAGTGAATTCAAGGCAGAATGTATGCCTGTTACTTCTTTTTCTTTTTGCCGAACATCTCGAGCATACGGTCGGTGACCACAAAACCACCCACCACGTTGAGCGTACCGAGGATAACAGCGAGGAAACCCAGGGTAAGCGCGAGGTAGTCATCGGAAGGAGCCTGGCCCATGACGATGATGGCACCGATGATAACCACCCCGTGAATAGCGTTGGCACCACTCATGAGCGGCGTGTGCAGCACCGAAGGCACGCGGGAGATAACCTCGATACCGAGGAATATGGACAAGATGACGATGGTGAGCAACCTATAGGTAGCGGCATCGGTAAAGAGATTGATCAGTGCATCCATTATTTGAAGTTTGAATAGTTGAAAAATAATCGGCGAATAGCGTTTTACGCGCCCAGCAGGCCCAGCACTCGGTCGTTAGTGACCTTACCGCCGGATGTTATGGCAGTGCCCTTCACGATGTCATCTTCGAAGTTGAGGTTTATGCCTCCGTCTTTATCGATGATGAGTTTGGAGAAGTTGAGCACGTTCTTGGCATATACCTTGCTGGCATCGGAAGAAGCAGTTGCCGCCAGGGCTGAATTGCCTATGATGGCGACCCCATTGTGCATGATGGTCTTGTTGTCTTCGGTGAGGTCGGTATTGCCGCCTGTAACCGAAGCGATGTCGATGATGACCGAACCCGGCCTCATATCTTCTATCATAGCCTTTGTGATAAGAATTGGTGCCTTGCGACCAGGGATCTGGGCTGTGGTGATAATTACATCTGATTTGCGGGCATGCTCATGGATCTTGTCGCGCTGGCGTTTCTGGAAATCTTCGGACTGCTCTACGGCATAACCACCGGCTTTAGAAGCATCGGCAGCACCTTCGACCTCCACAAACTTGGCACCAAGGCTCATTACCTCTTCCTTCACGGCCGGGCGGGTATCGAATACCTCTACCACTGCACCGAGGCGCTTGGCTGTGGCGATAGCCTGCAGACCTGCCACACCGGCACCGAGAATGAGCACCTTGGCCGGAGGGATACTACCGGCAGCGGTCATGAACATGGGGAAATAACGACAGTACTGGTATGCTGCCAGCAGCACGGCCTTATAGCCTGCGATATTGGCCTGCGAGCTGAGGACGTCCATACTCTGCGCACGTGTGGTACGCGGAATGGTATCGAGGCTGAAGACAGTGTAATTCTTCGCGGCCCAGTCTTGCATGAGGCGGAAATTGAACAACGGCTGATAGACGCCCATGAGCACCGCGCCGGGTTTCGCGTTGCCGGCATTGGCTATCTGAATGGAGAGGACGACATCGGCCTGCGCGTTGATATCGGCAGCGGACTTGATGGCAGCACCTGCGGCGGTGTATGCATCGTTGTTGAAGAATGCAGGGACACCTGCACCATCTTCCACCCACACGGTCACGTTCATTTTTGCGAGTGCTGCCACTACTTCAGGAACGAGAGAAACACGTGTTTCGGGGGCCTGTTCTTTCAATACGCCTACTATCATAAAATGTTGGAAATCTTTATTAATATTCTGAAAAATAAGTCATTAATTCGAAAAAAGAAAATTTGTACGTCAATTTTCAGAGGTATTGTCCGACTATTTTTCCGTAGGGCACCGAAAGGTGTGGCAAATCATATTTTCAACAATCGGTTAAAGAATTTGGGATTGCCTGAAAAACGAAAAAGAGGACCTCGGTCCTCTTTTTCGTTTTATATCAAAGAAAGCTGCTGCTTATTACTTGATCATGAACCTGAACGTTTGGCGCTGATCGCCGCTCAAAACATTGAGCAGGTACATACCGTTTGGCAGTCCAGAAGACAGCGTGACACGCTCGTTAAGGACACCTGAAGCGGCCGCTACCTTTTGTGTGAAGACAGTTTGACCCAGCATGTTGGTAACAACGAGGTCTACATTGTTTGCTGTGAAACTACCCAGTGTGCCGCTGATAACGAAATCGCCGCTGTTAGGGTTTGGTGCCAGTGTGAGTTCAGGCGCGCCTGTGAGGGTTTGCACATCGTTTGACACTTTCACTTTTACCGCATTGAATGAATACCATGCACAGTTGCCGATGCTGGTAACCCAACAGCTAACTGAGTCGCCATGAGCGAGGCTGCTTGTAGTGTAGGTATTGGTTGTAGCACCTACGATGAGGCTTGAGTTCTTGTACCACTGATAAGTAAGTACCGGGCCGCCATTGATGACAGTGCCTGTGAATGTGACACTGGTACCGGTCTTGATGCTAAGCCCCGTGTTGGTGCCGATGATGAGGATAGGCATGTAGATAGAATCTACGCGGAGGCCGATCTTGTTGCTCATAACGTTATTCACGATAGGGCAACGGTAGTTACTGTTCAGCTTTACAGAGATTGTATCACCGATGACAGGAATGTAGGTATATGAGGTGCCGGTAGTACTTGTAGCAACACCGTTCTTGTACCAGGTGAGTGATGGCGCATCGCCACCCCACGCAGTTGAAGCATAGTAGTTAACTGTAGATCCCTGACAAACTGAATCGTTAACAGCCAGAGGAACCGAACCCAAGTATGCGTAAATGGTTGCAACAGGTGTTTCGTTGGAAACCACTATTACAGATTTTGAAGCTGCCACAGATGCAGGCATTGGGCAAACGGCACTGCTGGTGAGGGTAACCTCTACCACGTCGCCGGCAACAGGAGTGTACTGGAAGGTATCGGTAGTAGTGGCAACGAGTGAACCGTTGACACGCCAAGCATATGCCGGAGTGGAACCACCGTTAACCGGTGTTGCCGTGAATGTGTTGAGTGTGCCCGCACAAACGGTATCGCCCGGTGTAGTAGCCACACTAACTGTGACAGCTACTGTAGGTGTGATAACAACGTTTGCAGAAGCGCTCATGTCGCTGACACAGCCGAAACCGGTGGTAGCAGTAGCTGTATATGTACCTGCAACAGGCATAGGACCGAAGTTGAACGCGCCGCCTGTAGCAACGTATGTTGACGACAATGTAGCGCCATTGTACAGACGATATGTGTAACCTGATTCTGAATTGGCCATGCCTACGACTGAACCAGCACCACCTTCGCAGTAACTACCACCGCCGTTCACTGCATAAACGACAGGGAGAGGACGCGTATTGATATTTACTGACCTGCGGCAAGATGTAGGCAATGTGTAAGAGATAACAACCGAACCGGCCATAACGCCTGACACCACACCTGTAGAAGAAACTACTGTAGCGATAGCCGAATTGCTGCTGGCCCATGAGCCGCCTGAAGTGGCGCTGCTGAGGGTGATGTTGGAACCTTCGCACACATCAGTAAGGCCTGTTATGGTGGCAGGAAGCGGATTTACTGTAACACCCTGCGTAGCAAGGCAACCTGATGGGAGCCTGTAAGTGATGATAGCGGTACCTGCTAGCACGCCTGAAACAACACCATCGGTGCCGATAGAAGCAATACTATAATCGGAGCTGGCCCAAAGACCGCCTGTGCTGGTGGTGGCCATAGCCGAGGTAGCGCCCTCGCAGAACACTGTAGTACCGGTGATGGCACCAGGAAGCGGATTGACAGTAACTACCTGAGACACGCTGCAAGAAGTAGGCAATGTGTAAACGATGCTGGCAGTACCTGCAAGCACGCCTGTAACAGCACCTGAAGTGCCCACTGTGGCGATGGCCGGTGCGCTGCTGCTCCATGTGCCACCTGTTGAAGAAGTGGCAAGACCTACCATTGCACCTTCGCAGAATTCTGTAGTACCGGTAATGGCCGCAGGAAGCGGATTAACGGTTACATTCACTGTAGTACTGGCGGAAGCGCCATCGGCGTCGGTAACAGTTACAGTGAAAGCATCGGTACCGACGAAACCCGGTGTAGGGGTGTATGAAAGACCAGTAGGCGTGAGTGTGCTACCGGTTGAAGTAGTAGTGTATGCTGCGACCAGTGTGCCGTGTGACGGAGCACCGGTCACCGTCCATGTTTCTGTCTGACCAGCGTCCACATCGTTCACCGCCATATGACCATTGATGCTGCGTGCGGGGCTGTTCTCACAAACGCTGAGTGACTGAGTGGCGCCACCAACAAATGAAGGAGCGTTGTTTCCGGTTACGGAAATGTTGTCGACGATCCACCACCAAGAGTAGTTGCCTGTCCAGCGGAAACGCACCCTGACACCCGGCCTGTTTGAAGCGTGAGCAGAGATGTCGATGTCCTGTAAATTCGGATTAGTTGTGGTAACAGTAGCATTGTACACATTTACCCACGACGTACCGTTGTACACGTCTACATGAGCAGCACCACCGAAACCATCTTGGAAATACTGGGCCCATTTTAGCTTTATTATGTTCTGTCCGGTAGTGTTAAAAGGAGCCGACTCCAGAGCTACTTCTTCTGCGCCACCGCCCAACGAATAGTTATCACTATCGAATATCCCGAATGGAGCTGACATGGGTGCATTTGCTGTTCTGCCACCCGGGTTATCAAAATGCCATACATCGTAAGACGCACCCGCAATTGTGTTATTTACCCAGCCGGTAGGAGGGGTAGTGCCAGAAGCCGTGCTGAAGTTTTCACTGAAGAGCACTGTCTGCGCATTTGCGGCAGTTGCCAACAAACCCGAACCCACAGCCAACAAAAGGGCATTTCTCAGTTTTCTTACCAGATAGAATTGTTTCATAACGCTAAATATTTATACGTGTGAATTTATTTAATGCAAAATTACTGTAAATACAGCATCAAAAGCCATGACAGGTGTCATAAAATTGAAGAAGGTGGCAGAAACGGATCTGCCACCTTCGGGGGAATAGATTCAAAATAAGTATCAGTCTATTGTTGCAATGCACTTCAACTCGATGGCAATAGCCGTAGGCAGGGCATCTATTCCTACCGTGGTGCGGCAAGGCTGATTGTCTTTGAAATATTCGGCATAAATCTGGTTGTAGATATGGAAGTCGCGCTTCATGTCTACGAGAAATACGGTGACGTCCACCAGTTTATCCCAACTGCTGCCACTTTCTTCGAGTATCACACGCACGTTATCGAAAACGCTGCGGCATTGAGCGGCGAAGTCGAACTCTTTGAAATTGCCGTGTTTATCGGTAACCAGGCCTGGGATCTCATCGGTGCCGGCTTTGCGGGGGCCGACGCCGGACAGGAATAAGAGATTTCCCACACGCTTTGCATGCGGATAAAGTCCAACCGGTTTCGGGGCTTTGTCTGTAGAGAATGACATAATATAAGTAATGTATTACTGAATAAAATCCTAATTGCGGATGTAGTTGTTGAAAAAAACCGCATCTACCGCGCCATTGTTGTATCTGCGCTTCAACTGCAGGGATATCGTATTGCGGTTGATAACGCCTGTACCGGTGTAGTAAACCGAACTAACGGTAGTTGGTGTGATGGAGAAATTAGAGCCACCTGAAGTATTGTTGGACAGCTCGATAGGGAGCGTGACAACTGTACGAGCAGCAGTGTCGACCCAGGTCACATCCATGAGGTTGTAATTGGTGGTATCGTCGGAAGCTGAGAAGATGAGGGAATTGGTTGTATCGGAGTTCGGATCATCTGGTGGAACACCTTTGTATACTCCCGCATAGGTTTTGCGGTACACTACCTCGCAATTGGCACCATCGGTGCCGGTAACACATTTGCAGATACCACCGGTACACTCGCCATCGTTGAGGCAGGTAACGGCACCACATTCGTTCTTGACACAGGAACTGTACAATAGTACACTGAAGGTGCTCAATGTAACAAATGCGGCAAGCGCTATGTGCTTTAATGGTCTCATATTATGCGAAGTACCTGATTTCCGAAGTACGATGTGTCAAAGATAGGAAATACCAGTCAACCAGTGAACGGTGCGGACAAGCCGTGTAGGAGCAAAAAAATAAGCCGACCCAAGGGGATCGGCTTAATGATATTATAAAGAACTCAATAGTATTAGTGAGATGCTTTGAATTTCTTCACAGCCTCAGTGAGGCGTGGGAGCACTTCGAAAACATCGCCCAGCACGCCGTAGTCGGCTGCTTTGAAGAACGGTGCTTCAGGATCTTTGTTGATCACAACGATGGTCTTGGAACCGTTGACACCCGCAAGGTGCTGGATAGCGCCGGAGATACCCGCAGCGATATACAGGTTTGGACGGATAGTGCCACCCGTTTGACCCACGTGCTCGTGGTGCGGACGCCAGTGTGAATCGGCTACGGGACGAGAGCAGGCTGTTGCTGCGCCGAGCTCGGCTGCCAGGTTCTCGATAAGTCCCCAGTTCTCAGGGCCTTTCAGACCACGGCCACCGCTTACTACCAACTCAGCTTCAGACAGCGGAACGTCGCCGGTTGCTTTGCTTACTTCTTTCACCTTCACCGCGAAATCGGTGTCAGAGAACGCTACTGACAATGACTCAACCGATGCGGTGCCTTCGCCTTTTACCACTGCAAAAGTGTTGGGCATAAGTGTGATGACCTTTACATCGCTGCTGATCTTGACATTGGCGAACGCCTTGCCTGAGAATACGTTTTTCTTAACGATAAAGCCGTTTGACATGTCGGGATAAGCAACAGCACCGCCGGCCATACCCGCATTGAGGCGAGCTGCGACACGTGGCGCCACCGCCTTGCCGGTTGTGTCGTGAAGGCAAACGATAACTTTCGCGCCTTCCTGCTGCGCCGCGGCCACAACAGCCTTGGTGTATGCGCGTGAGTTGAGCTCGTCGAGGCGGGCATCGCTCACATGCAGTACTTTTTGAGCGCCATAAGCACCGAGGGCCTGCATTTCGCTGCTATTCGCATTGCCGAGGGCCACAGCCGTAACTGTAGTGCCCATAGCTTTTGCTATGTGAGCGGCATACTGAACCGCTTCGAGTGATTTCTTTTTGAACGCGCCCTGCGCGTGCTCTGCTAATACTATTACTGACATCTTACTATAGTTGAATGTGTTAAAGAGAAAGGAAACAAACGGCGATGAGCCGAGTGCATGCCTTCATTTATTATCAGATCACTTTTGCTTCGTTGTGGAGCAGGCTCACCAGCTCGTCCATGTTGTCGGCAGCGATCATCTTTACGCCGGTCTTTGCAGGTGGCATTTCGTATGATACGATGCTGCTGAGTGAGTCGATAGCTGCAGGAGCAACGACTTTGAGCGGCTTGGTGCGGGCAGCCATGATGCCGCGCATGTTTGGTATGCGCGCTTCGGCCACACCCTTCTGGCAAGAGATGACCAGCGGAAGATCGCAGGTGTCAGTCTCATCGCCACCATCAATTTCGCGCTGAACGGTAGCAGTTGTACCTGCAACGTCCACTTTTGAAGCGAAACCGATGTAGTTCATATCCAGCAGTTCTGCGAGCATGCCGCCTACTGTACCGTTGTTGTAATCGATAGATTCTTTACCACAAAGAACGAGGTTGTACCCTTCAGCCTTAGCAAAAGCAGCGATCTGAGCAGCAATAACGTATGGGTCGTTGCTGTCGGCATCGATACGGATAGCCTCGTCGCCACCAAGCGCCAGCGCCTTACGGATAACAGGCTCAGCATCGGCCTTGCCTACAGTAACCAGGTGAACCGCAGTAGCGGTACCGGCTTCTTTTAGCTCGAGGGCGCGCACCAACGAATACCATTCGTCGTATGGATTGATGATGTAAGTAACACCCTGCGAGTTGAAAGTGGTGTTATTGTCGCCGAAGGCGATCTTGGTAGTGGTGTCTGGCACCGGACACAAACAAACTAATATCTTCATATGAGACCTGTTGTATGATTAAGTTTTGATCACAGAGACCGAAAACGGGTGCAAAGGTAGGTAAAAATGTGATTTTTATGGTTTATCACAACATATATACAGTAGCGACGGCAAAGCGGGAAACTGTTTGAAAAACGCCCGTAAGAGCGCAAGAATTATTGAACAAAGGAGGATCAAAATACAGTTACAGCGGGTGGAACCGGTCAGTTTTTGCCGGCCACAAAGATGAAAGGCTTGCCACGCTTTTCGCGTAGGGCAATCTGCACCTTGGCGGCATTGCGAATGACCTGATATTTATTAAGATCAAAAACATCGAGCACACTGCAATAGCTGCGGCTGAACGCCATCTGTTTCATGTAGCCCTGCAGAAATGATGCTGTAACCTTGTCGGTTGCAAGAATATTCTTTTCGTATTGTTTCCAGACGCCCTTTCTATACCACATATATCCGATCTGAATTTTCAATGTGTTGTTTTGCCGCTCTCTCGCTACCTGTATCGCTTGGACGGCTTGTAGAGCGAACCAATATCGGACCCGCAACCACAACGGCGGCTACTCTTGCAGCCCTCTGTAAGAGAGAAAAGGATTGCCGCAGCAAATAAATAAATGACGAAACGAGTCCCTTTAGTTCTTTTCATAAAATCTACATTTGTAAAAATAGAGAAAATTGCCGGTTAGCCAACCTAAAAAAATACTCATAACCCCGCTGGACTGGGGGGCAGGGCACACCACGCGGTGCATTCCGCTGGCGGCACATCTGCGGCAGACCGGCCACAAGCCAGTAGTGGCGGGCAATGAGGCGCAAATGGCCATTATAGACCAATACTTCAATGGATGTATTGATACAATTTATATAGCGGGCTACAATGTGACGTACTCCGGCCTGAACAAAGTGGCACAGGCGGGACTTTTACTGCAAACACCGCGACTGCTGAAAACCGTAGGACAGGAAAACATCAGGCTTAAAGAAATAGTAAAGGAGCTGAAACCGGACGGCATTATTTCGGACAACCGTTATGGCATGTACCATGCACATGTGCCGTCGGTGATCATGACCCATCAGCTGCGAATACAGTCGGGGCTGGGACATACGGTGGACAATGTGTTGCAACGGATGCACTACAGATACCTGAACCGATTTGATGCCACGTGGGTAGTGGATACCGAAGCAAGTCCGGGACTGGCAGGTACACTCTCCCACCCTTCGGTCATGCCGGACAGGTACAAATACATCGGGCTACTGTCGCGCTTTGCAGACGTAGCTGATGCCGCCCCGAAGGAAGAAGGCCCGATACTGATGCTGATATCGGGGCCGGAACCGCAGCGCACTGAATTCTCGAGGATGTTGTGGCAACAGGCATTGAGGCACAATGGAGAAGTGATTTTTGCCGAGGGCAGCGAATCGGTGACAGTGCCGGCAGATATTCCGGCGCATATTGCCTATCACAAACGCATAGACGGACCGGTCCTCGCCGAGGCACTCAAGAGCGCATCGATGGTCGTGTGCCGCAGCGGATACTCTACCCTGATGGACCTGTGCGCAATCAACAAGCCCGCCATAGTGATACCCACGCCGGGGCAGACCGAACAACTGTATCTGGGACGCATGCTACACGACAGCGGTGTATTCTATTCCGCTATGCAAAAGGGATTTGATCTGCAAAGAGCACTGAAGGAAGCTACCGTGTTCCCCTTCGATAAAACAAATAGTGCGGAAGCTTTCTCAGCATTCCGCACTGTTGTGGACAACTGGGTAAACAGCCTGCCCTAGAAGAAGTCGTATGCCCGACGCATAGCAGAGTTGATACGCACCCCAAAATATACATAGGTAGTGGTGAGCGCCCCCTTGCTTGTGCCGGTGGTGGAAGTGTGCGGGTAGATACCGTCAACACTTGAATAATCGCGGTACACACCACCGCAGTCGATAAACATGTTGCGGCGGATCTGATAAGAGGCGTTCAGGCCCAGCATCTTGCACCTGCTCTCAGGACCGTTGATCATGCTGACACCGTATTGATAAGCGGCAGATGGATAATTTCTGAAAACGTTGTTGCCATAATTTTTGCTGCCGGTATCGTTGCCACGCACATAGTAGGTGGCACGTGCGGTAAGCGTGAGGTTTTTAACCGGTTGGTAGCGGATCTGGCCGATGGCCTTGATGAAACCTGAGCCCAGCGGATCGGCGAGGGGCTGGTTGTAATTGGTGTAGTTGGCCAGGGTGTCCTGTGCTGAATAAGTGTATGGACGTACCGCATCGATCTCGCCCTGAAGGTCGAGGTTCTTGAGACCAAATGCGTTGAAGTACTTGCCGCCCATCTGCACACCCCATTTGTTGCCGTACCACTTATTGCTACCTGTAAGTTCTTTGATCTTAAATTCGTTGAGAATGAACTGACCATAGAACTGGAAATTGCGGGCCACCAATGCCTTGGCGCTGAAGCCGAGCAAGGACTTGTCGCCAGCGCCATTGTAGCGACTCATAGCTGTGCTGAGTATCACAGGATTGAGGTAGGAAATTTCGTAGCCACCGGTGCGGCCGAACACCTGCGCCTCGAAGAGACCGATATTCAACCAGCGCGTTACATTGGTATTGAGGTAGCGCATTGTAGAGTACTTGTGCTCGTTGACACGGTCGGCACCTTTTACGTATTGTGGTGTCAACTCGAGGTACAGACATTCATAGTTCAGCTTCCAGATGCGCATCTGCAGATTGAGGAAGGGCATATTGGATGAATTGTCGGTAAGGAACAAACTCGTGAAACCATCGCCAAAGAAGTGCTTGCCATAACCGAAAGTAGCGTTGAGGTGGTTCTTAACCAGATCAGCGTTGACGTAACCTGATACCTGCAAGTAGTCGTAACCACCGAACTGATTTACCGTCTTTTTGAAGTAATCGGCACCAGGCACGGCCTCAAGTTTCTTCTGCGCCCAATTATTGACGTGATAGGGGAATTTCTCCTGATTATCGGTCATCATTGTGTAGAAGCCTATCTTCTTGGCTATCCAACCACGCACCTCCAGCCCCTGACTATTGGCGGTGACCATTTTAGGAATGGCGGTACCTGTTACGGGGTCGTTGGCAGGAGTATTTGTCTGCATAAGACCTGTACCTACCACCACCGGATTGATAACAGCGAAGAAGTTTGCTGTCTTTACATAACCCAGATTATACTGTGTTTTATAAAATGTGTTGAGGATGCTGCGTTTGGAACGGAGGGTACCATTCTCATCGGAAGCCCATTCTCCACTTTCGCTCACCATCTGTTGCATGTTGTAGCGGTCTATCGCACTCATGTTCTTTTGCATGCGGTCGTTGCCGGCTATCTCCATTACGGTTCCGGAGTCGGCGGGAAAACCAGACCGGGTAAGGTATTCGAGAAAGTGTACGATGTTTCTGCGGGATTCGGGTTTGTCTCCGTTCGACAGACTGTCGCACAACCGACCGGAAAGGGTCTCCCAACGGTCAAGGTTGTGGTAACCCTCGGAACCGAGTTGCAGAAAAGTGGTCTGCGCCCCTGCACCGATGGCCCCCATCACTGCGGCGGAAACTAATATGGCATTTTTGAGCATAAACAAGATTTTGAAACGTGTATTCGGTAGTTTTGCACTTAATAAAAAAGTGCCCCTGAGTATGGGGCGAATATACTGATATGTTTTCAAAACTTATAAAAGGTGCTACCGTTGTAAACGAAGGAGTGAGCAAGATCCAGGACGTGCTCATAGTGAACGGCAGGATTGAGAAAATAGACAATGATATAACGCCTCAAGGCAATTGCACGGTAATTAACGCGGCAGGCTTGCACCTGCTGCCGGGCGCCATTGACGATCAGGTGCATTTTCGTGAACCGGGCCTTACGCACAAGGCTACCATAGGCAGCGAAGCACGGGCGGCAGTGGCAGGGGGCGTCACCTCTTTTATGGAAATGCCCAACACAAATCCACCGGCGCTGACACAAGAACTGCTTGAAGACAAATACAGAATAGCATCGGGCACTTCCATTGCCAACTATTCGTTCTTCATGGGTGTATCGAACACGAATGCAGATGAGGTACTGCGCACCAATGACAAGAAGAAAGACGTGTGTGGTGTGAAGATATTTATGGGATCGAGCACGGGCGATATGCTTGTGGACAACTACATAACGCTAGGTAAGATATTCGGCGGATCGGAATTGCTGATAGCTACCCACTGTGAAGACGAAAAGATAGTGACAGAGAACAAAGCAAAATATCCTGATGCTGACAACGCATCCTTCCACCCGGTGATACGCGATGTGGAAGCATGTTTCTCCAGTTCATTCTCTGCTATTCAACTTGCCAAGCAGCAGGACACGAGGTTACACATCCTGCACATTTCTACAGCAAAAGAACTGCAGTTGTTCACAAACATGATGCCGCTGAAGGATAAGCGGATCACATCGGAAGTGTGTGTGCATCACCTGCATTTCACGGCCGATGATTATGCAAAACAAGGCAACCTCATTAAATGCAATCCGGCCATCAAGTCGGCTGAGAATAAAGCGGCATTGTGGGAAGCATTGCTGGACGACCGCCTGGATATTATAGCCACCGACCACGCCCCTCATACCTGGGAAGAAAAACAACAACCTTACCAGAAGGCACCTGCGGGTGTGCCATTGGTGCAGCATACCATGTTGCTGATGCTGCAGTATGTGAAGGAAGGAAGAATATCGATAGAGAAGGTGGTAGAGAAAATGGCACATGCACCTGCTGTGTGCTTCCAGATAGCGGAACGCGGCTACATTCGCGAAGGCTATCATGCCGACCTGGTATTGGTGAATCTGAATATGCAGTACACTGTAACTAAACAGAACATCCTTTATAAATGCGGCTGGTCGCCGTTTGAGGGGCATTCTTTCCCTGCTACCATACACAGCACCTATGTGAATGGTGAGAAAGTGTATGAACTGGGTAAGATCTATGACCATGCTATGGGTGCCCGACTGAAATTTGACCGCTAAGACCAGCTGATGCAGAACGACAAGACCACCCTCCGCGACCTATCCATCTTTACGACCGATGGTAGCGGAGGCGTGTTCGCGTTGATAGACCGAACTACGACACAGGAAGGGCGCGAGATGCTGCGCAAGCATATCGTCAATCCGCCCGCCACACACGAGGAACTGGTATCGCTGCAGGAATCGGTGCGGTTTTGGTGCCGGCATAGCAAGAGGTGGCCAACGGTGATCTCGAACGGCACACTGGTAATGCTGGAAAAATTCTACGAATCGGCAGACCATGCAGCGCCTCCTGCTACGGGCGTTGCCGGTATGCTGGCACAGGCGCTCCAAAAAGTGTTCAATAAACGCGAGTATTTCTTTACGCGCTTCTCGGTATCGCACCTCTCGGACTTTCTGAGGGGATGCAGTGAACTGACAGCACTGCTTGACGAACCTGACGTGCCCGTGCGCCTTGCAACAGAGTTGCAGGCCATGAAGGAAGAATTGCAACATCCGCTTACAGAAAAGATAAAAGCAGTGAACGGGCAGACCCGCTTCACGGAATTGCAGCAACTTCAGTATAAAGCCCGCCGCGACCTGAAGCACATTACCTTCAGGCTGATAGCGATGTATGCAAGGCTGGATGCCTGCCAGTCTATGGCAAAAGCCACAACAGAACATGGTTGGGTGTTTCCGGAACTACTACCTGAACTGCCTGTACTCTTTGAAGCAGAGGGCATCAGGCATCCGCTGCTTGCCAACCCTATCTCTTACGATATGAATTTCGCACAGGGCAGAAACTTCCTGCTGCTTACCGGTGCCAACATGTCGGGCAAGACCACGTTTTTGCGCGCACTGGGCGTTGGGTCTCTGCTGGCACACATCGGCATGGGAGTGCCGGCAAACAAAATGCGCATCAGCTTCCTGAATGGCATTATCACCAACATGCATGCCGAAGACAATCTGCTGAAAGGAGAGAGTTACTTTTTTGCCGAAGTGCAACGGATGAAGCAGATAGCAGCCCGCATTGGCGAGGAGCGTCCGCATCTGGCACTAATGGACGAGCTCTTTAAAGGCACCAATGTACACGACGCGTATGAATGTACGAGGGCTGTTGTGGAAGGATTGATGAATCACCCGAACCACATTATGGCACTATCAACGCACTTGTATGAAGTAGCGCAGCAGTTCAGCGGGAACAACAAGATCATCTTCGCCTACTTTGTGACCAACATATCATCAGGAGGTACTTATAAATTCACATACCAACTGAAAGAAGGAATTTCCAACGACCGGATAGGATACATTATATTGCAACAGGAAGGTGTAATAGACATGCTGAACGGCAGAACAGGTACACAAACCAACAAATAAAAAACCAAAAAAAGTGACAGAAAGCGAATCAAATAAAAAGACCGGCAGGATAGTAGCAATAGTGTTTCTTGCCATCATGATATTGCCTGCGTGTTATGCCCTGATCAAGGAGCTTCGTTACAAACAAACGGACAAGGGTAATACAAAAACGCAGGCACCGATGGCGCCTGCGTCGAAATAAGTAAACGTTGTTATTTTACGGAGTGTAGTTGAATTTGAAACCGATACCGTGTATCGTCTGCAGCTTTGCCACCGTCTGTGATTTCAGGTATTTCCTGATCTTGGTAATGAACACGTCCATGCTTCGACCCAGGAAGTAATCGTCCTTACCCCACACACTCATCAATATCTCATCACGCTTCAGCACCCTGTTGGCATTGAGGCACAGGTAGCGGATAAGGTCTGCCTCGCGCTGCGTGAGCTGGTACTCCACCTTATCGTTCTTCAGCAAAAGATTGGTATAGTCAAAAACAAGTTCGCCTATATTGAAAGAAACAGGCCCTGAATCGTCTTTTTTCTTACTGCGCTTCACAAACACCTGAATGCGCATGAGCAGTTCCTGCAGATTGTATGGCTTGGTAATGTAGTCGTCGGCACCGCTTTCAAAGCCTGCAATTTTGTCATTGTCCATGTTCTTGGACGACAGCAATATGATGGGGATATTCTCGTTCTTTTTGCGGATGCTGTTTGCCAGCTCCATACCGTCTTTTTTACCGGGCAACATGATATCGAGCAGGCAGATGTCGAAGATATTCTTCATAAACTGATGCCATGCGCCGTCGCCATCGGTGCAGTGTGTTACTTCGAAGTCCTGTTTTTGCAGAAAATCTTTTACAACGTACCCCAAAACGGGATCGTCTTCAACTAAAAGTATCTTCAGTTTTGTTTGGGACATAAAGGAATATGCGTTGTTTCCACCTGCTAATATAATACAAGTATCGACAAGTATTAAAATTGCACAAAGAAATAATATGTAAATGCAATATTTATTTAATACGGTCGGGGTTCTGATTTATGAACGCTTCCCACGATCCGGCCTTCTTTTTTGTGCTTTTTTTCACGGCCGGAAGTGACATATCGGCCGGCATGATACGCGTCTGATAATGGTGACAAAGTGCCACTGCGACAGCATCTGCCGCATCCATAAATTTGAGGTCCTCTCGCACATTGAGCGTATGCTGCACCATATCCCAAACCTGATCTTTAGTAGCGTTACCACGACCTGTCACCGACTGCTTTACTTTTCGGGGCGAGTATTCAACCGGTTGCAGCCCTCCCATCATTGCCGCAGCCATGGCCACACCTTGCGCCCTGCCGAGCTTCAGCATACTCTGCACATTCTTCCCGAAGAAAGGCGCCTCAATAGCCACGGCTGTGGGTTTGTGCACCCGAATGAGGCTTTCCATCTTTTTAAAAATAAGTTGGAGCCGCTCGGAGTGATCTTCATACTTGGCCAAATGCAGCACACCCATTTCTATAAGCGAAACACTACTTTTGCTGGCACGTATCAATCCATAGCCCATCACCAGGGTGCCGGGGTCTATGCCTAAAATGATGTGGCTGTCTTTCAAGAAAAAATAGAATTGACGAGTTGAACAAAAGTACCAAAATATGGATAAACTATGCCATTGGCGGCATTGTGAGCGTGTTGCTGCTGGCGGCGATCTATAAGCAGGTACAGAAACAACTTGGCGATACAGGCACTTCGACACTGACCGATACCGGACCCATCTATTTGCTTGCGGCAGCCATAGTACTGATGCTGGCCAACTCGTTTCTGGAGAGTTATAAATGGTTCTCGCTGGTGCGCAGAAGCGAGCCTGTATCTTACGGAAGGGCGCTCGCGTCCTATCTGGCAGGTATTGCCTTCTCTATTATTACCCCCAACAGGATAGGAGAGTATCCCGGTCGCATTCTGTATCTGGGCAGGGGCAGCACCATGCACTACATAGGTGTTTCTGTGACGGGCGTGCTGAGCCAGTTGGCGGCCATTTGGTTTCTTGGATTGGCGGGGCTTGTGTACTATAACATAGCCTTCCCCGACCACCTGGCTCAAGCCGCACTGGTGGTGTGTGTGGTCATCAACATCCTGTTAGGTTTCCTATATCTCAACTTTGACCGCTGGTTGTCTCTTTTGGAAAGGATACCGTGGCTACGACGGTTTTCGGTTTATGGGAAACTGATCGGGCGGATGCCTGAACGAGAGAAATGGCGCATTTTAACAATTTCAATAGTGCGGGTAATGGTGTTTACGGCACAGTATTTGATTTTGCTTCAGTGGATGAAAGTAGATGTTCCTATTGCTGCCGGCTTTTTTCTATCGGCGCTGTTCTTCTGGGTGCTGGCGGTTGTACCTTCACTGGCACTTACGGAACTGGGAGTAAGAGGCACCGTAAGCCTCTTCATCTTCGGACATTTTTCTGCCAACACCGTAGGCATACTGGCGGCAACCACCGTATTGTGGTTTCTGAATCTGGTGATACCCGCGGTGCCCGGCAGCATATTGATCACAAAAATGAAATGGCTGCGTTAGCCATTTCCGGCAAACACAAGAACACATGGAACCAGGAGAAACGGTGACCACCACACGAAAAAGCACCATTCGCACAGCACTTGCAGCACTGCTCTGCGTTACCACCTCCACCCTATCCGTTGCACAGAACGATTTCTGCAATACTAAGAACTCTGCCTACAAGGCCGGCGAGAAACTGACATTTCAGGCATATTACAACATGGGCTTCATTTGGATCTATGCAGGTAATGCGGTGTTTACTGTGCAGTCGCAAATGTATAACGGCCGCAAAGTATATCACGTAGTGGGTGACGGCCGCACCGCGAAATCGTATGAATGGTTTTACAAAGTGCGCGATCTGTATGAAAGCCATATAGACCAGGAAACACTTTTGCCACTTCACCACGTACGCGCCGTGAACGAAGGAACACTGAGCTACAAACACGAGATAGTCTTTGACCGTACAGGGCATACCGCCACTACAGCCAACGGCAATAAGTACCCCATATCGCAATGCACGCAAGACGTAGTTTCCGCCATCTACTTTGCCCGTAACATAGACTACAGTAAGTACAAGCCGGGCGACAAGATACCGTTCGAGATGTTCCTTGATGATAAGGCCTATCCGCTTTATATCAAGTACATGGGACGCGAAAAAGTGGAGACCAAGCGAGGCACATTCAATGCTATCAAGATCGTTCCGCTCCTTATAGAAGGCACGCTCTTTTCGGGTGGTGAGGGTATGGCTGTGTGGGTGAGTGACGACAAGAACCACTTGCCATTGCGGGTGAGTAGCCCGATAGTGATAGGCAGCGTAAAAGCAGACCTGATGGCGTATGAGAACCTGAACAACCCGTTCAGTTCCATCATTAAACTGGATGACTAAAACAAGCGCTTGTTTTTCCTAATTGTGGCGAGGTACTCCTCAAGGTCCGGCGATGGCTTCAGCCAGAGTAGCATTAGCACATAGATCACTACAATAACCGATGAACGCAGCCCTGCATCGAGGGCGGTATTGATGTATATGTGGTGTACCTGACTAAAGAAATGCGGCAACAACAGACCTGCTGCCAATGCAGGCAGGGCAGCAACCAACACCCTGAGTGTGCGGCCGGAGAACGGCAACATGTTCAGCTTCTTCCACACGAACCATGTCTTGGCAGAATTGAAGACCACTATTGTAATGGTGGTGCTCCACGCCGCCCCAAAAATGCCAAACTGAGGCACCAGAAACCTGATGAGCAGGAAGAGGGCTGCCATCAGGAAAAGTGATAAGTAAAAGTTGAACTTGTAATAGTTGGTGATGGACAGCACCTGGTCGTTCATGCCAGTGGCAATATTGACGAGTTGACCGGCAAACAAGATCAGGAATACAGGTGCCACATCGGCATAGCCCTTGCCGACAACCGCCACTAAGCCGGGCAAGTTGCAACAAAGCACCAACGCTACCGCCACCGTGGCGATGAAGATATTGATAGAAGAACGCACGAAAAGATCTGCCGCCCTGATATGATCGTTCTCGGCAAATGCTTTTGCCAATACTGTAAATGCGGCAACTGTGAGCGCTTTCGAAGGTATCTGAAGGAAGGAAATGAGGAATACAGCCACCCGGTAAACTGCAACCACCTCAAACCCCCTATGGTCATAAAGAGGGAGCAACATTGAATCCAGGACAATTATGAGATTGACAGATGCTGTAAGCAGAAAGTGATACCAGGTGAATTTGAATAATTCCCGGTATTCGTCACGGGAAATGCCAGACAAACTGAGCGTGAAACCGAAATTCTCGGTACGTATGGCCAGTATAGCCAATATGCCCACCGGAACTACATAAATAAGCACTGTGCCGATAACCAGAACATCGAAGTTTACGTAACCAAAAGCGAACAACAGAATGAGCGCGATGTTCACAATGCGCAATACCACCTCGCGCATGAAAGCAGCCACAGCTACTTTCAACTGCGTGCCCAAGTAACTCTCGAACAGCATGAGGTAAATGAACATGACCGTGAATACCGGAAGCCAGATGAAGTAACGGTCCATGAGTGGTTGGTCGGCGGGTTGGAAGTGATCCAGTATCCAGGTGCGTGAGGCAAAATAGAGAACCGCGCCAACTGCCGCCATGACACCCGGAAGCAGGAAACTCCATGTGAGCAGGGCGTGCCTCTTGCGTTCATCGTGATTGTAGCGGTGGATATAGACCACCATAGTGTAGTTGATACCGAACAGCATGAGCTGCGATATGGTAACGGCATAGTTGGTAAAGTTTCCGATGAAACCATACTGCTGCCGGGCAATGAACTTGACCGACAACGCCATGATAACCGCGCCGAGCACCGCGCCCGCACCAGTCACTATCGCATTTTTGGCCGACTGTCTGAAAACTATACCCATTGCGAATGATACCCCCTGAGCAGAGGCTAACTGCGGCAAAAGTAGCTATATAGCTGAGAATCCATAGAACTTCAGATGTGAAACCTTTCTGAACAGTCAGAGATCGCGCCCTACCTGATATTCTTTCCCAGGACCTTTAGTGCGAAGACCTTGATGTAGTAGCGCATCATTTCTTTGAAAGTGAGAATGGCACTGAAAAGGTAGTAATAGAGTGTTTTTCCCATTCGGATGGCCATGATGTCGAGCTCGAGGGCGAGGAACTTTTTGAGCAGTTGCAATTGTTTGGCCGGGGCTGTGCTGGCGGCGTGAATATGGGTGACGGTGGTGCCGGCATAATAATAACCCGGGTAGCCCAACTGCTGCGCCTGCAGGCACCATAGCTGGTCTTCGCCATACATAAAGTAGCGCTCGTCCAGTTTTTTACCGGGCATTTTGTCCAGCATTTGGCGGTGAAACATGAAGAACGCACCGCTTACCCAGTCGCACCAGACATTACGGTCGCCACGGAAGTATTGGTTCAGCATCACTTCCGATCGCTTTTCATAGGGCAGCAAGTTCAGCAGGGGGCGGGCAAGGTCCAGCAGCTCGTTGCGGATGCTACGAAAACGGCGGGCAGTATGCTGTAACTTACCGTCAGGATAAACAAGACGCACACCTAGCGGTCCAATTGGTTCGTGCCGCTTCAGCTCGGCCAGCGCCAGAGAAATACTGTCTTCGGTGAGGACTGTATCTGAGTTGAGTAACAGTATCACATCTCCTTTGGCGGCGGCTATGCCGAGGTTGTTTCCCTTGGCGAAACCGCCGTTCTCGGTGCTTTTTACCAGTTTTATACCGGGGAAGAGCTTCAAAAACTCATCGGGGTTGTCGTTGGGAGAGGCGTTATCCACCAAGACGATCTCGTAATCGCAGTTGCGGGTGTGCTGTATCACGCTTGCGATGCAATCGCAGGTTATTTTGAACGTATTATAGTTAATTATAACTACCGAGACCATCGGGCACTACCCTGCTTTTAAATAACCTGTACCAGATTACAGTGCAACAAAGTAAGTGAAACAGCGGCTACAAAAAAAATGGCGGCCGTGGCATTGGCGACGCGTTTGCGGGTATTGCGTCATAATGCCTATTTTTGATGCAAGATGAAACATCTCCCCAATCTGCTGACGCTGGCAAATCTGTTCTGCGGCTGTGTAGCCATAGCCTACATCCTTACCGCACAACCATA
This sequence comes from uncultured Flavipsychrobacter sp., assembly GCA_964652995.1. Taxonomy (GTDB): domain Bacteria; phylum Bacteroidota; class Bacteroidia; order Chitinophagales; family Chitinophagaceae; genus Nemorincola. Next base: position 22,978 of record CAZZCR010000003.1, read on the forward strand.
TACCAGTATGAGCCTGGAGAACAATATGCCGACCTGGAACTGGGTGTATGGTGCGGAACAGATATACTACGGTAGTCTGTTCATTGGTCTGGCGGCTATTTTTGATCTGCTGGACGGTTTTGCTGCCCGTGCGCTTGGGGTATTCTCGCCGATAGGCAAAGACCTCGATTCGCTGGCCGATGTGGTTTCTTTCGGGGTTGCGCCTTCGATGATCATCTACAAATTTCTTTGGGATGCATTGATGAGTGAGAAAAATGCCATGGATGTGAGCATGCTGGGTATGGCTCCTGCATTCCTTGTAGCTTGTTTCGCGGCACTGCGCCTGGCTCGTTTCAATGTGGAGACCGGCGGGCATAAAGGCTATTTCTCGGGTATGCCCACGCCGGCTGTAGGTATTTTTGTTGCCTCTTTGCCGCTACTTGCATGGTTCAATCCGTGGGGTATCGGCTCGCTGCTGCACAATAAGTGGGTACTGTACGCGATAGTGGCGGTGCTTAGCTGGCTGATGGTGTCTCGTGTCACCTTCTTCAAATTGATGCCGGCAAAACGTTCCTTGAGCGCTGCATGGCCGCAACTGGTGCTGGTGGTACTCAGTATCGCGTCCTTCTTTTTCCTGTCGGTAGCTGCCATACCTTTTGCATTTGTTCTATACATATTGCTTTCGCTAGTGGGTCCGAAACCACAATCTGAACCCACCGAATAGTATTGGTCCCCAATTTTTGACAATAGCACAAATACTTTCTACTTTTGGGCTATCAATCCGAACTGACTTTTTAATATTTTAGCATATATGAAATACACTGCGCACATCAACATCATGCCATTGAAAGAACTGCTGGACCCACAGGGCAAGGCAGTGAACAACAGCCTGCACAATCTGGGTCTTACAGGTGTTCATGATGTTCGCATCGGTAAGCATATCCTCATGACCATGGACGCGGCAACTAAAGAAGCTGCGGAGGACATGACCCGTGAGGCATGCAAAAAACTGCTTGCCAACCAGGTGATGGAATCATTCGACTTCACCGTGGTGGAAGGATAATCTCCAAACTCGATCTTACTTACTGATAACCTGCGGTTGCTGCTATGCGCCTGTATCTTATACCATCGCCTATTGGCAATCTGGGTGACATCACCTACCGTGCAGTGGAGACGCTGCAGCGGGCTGATGTGATATTGTGCGAGGATACACGCACCAGCGGATTTTTGCTGCAGCACTATGGTATCCGCAAGCCGCTGACACCGTTTCATGCCCATAACGAGCACAAGGTATTGCCGCACCTTATAGAACAACTCTCTGCCGGCAAGGTCTTCGCACTTATTACAGATGCAGGTACACCCGGCATATCAGACCCCGGCTTTCTGCTGGTGCGCGAGTGTATGCGCAACAATATTCCGGTAGAGTGCCTGCCCGGCGCCACTGCTTTTGTACCTGCATTGGTGCAGTCGGGACTCACCAGCAACAGGTTCTGCTTCGAGGGTTTTCTTCCATTAAAGAAGGGCAGGCAGACCATGCTGCGCACACTTGCCGAAGAGACCCGCACCATCATTTTGTATGAGTCGCCGCACAGGCTGGTAAAGACCTTGAACGAACTGGCCACCGCATTTGGTGCCGACCGCCAGGCAGCAGTGTGCCGCGAGCTGACCAAGATGTTTGAAGAGACCAACCGCAACACATTGGCGGCATTGGCAGCCCACTACGAGAAACATGCACCAAAGGGCGAAATTGTGATCGTAATAGAAGGCGCGGCCACTAAAAAGGGCAAGAAACACTTTTCATCGGAAGAAGATGAAAGTGAAGATGAGCAAGACGATTGATCCCACTATTACGCGGCGCGTTTACCCGATATATACAGGTTTGCCACCAATGACATGAGCAGGAACATGGCCACGAGTTGGTGCAGTTCGGCGAGGATCTCGTATGTACCGAACTGAGCAAATACGATGAGCGGCGCACACAGCAATGTAACAATGCCCAGAATCACCTGTGCCACTACTATGATCATTGGCCACCAACGTGCCTTGCCCAATAACGATGCTACATGAGTACGGGCAGCCTTAGCCGCATATAAGAACCACACCACCATAACCACCAGTAACAAGTAGGCCAGCATGCGGTGCACGAACTGCACGTTGATGGGGTTGCTGATGAAGCTTCGCGCCATGATCCCTTCAGGTATCCACTCGCCATTGATGCTGGGCCATGTAGGTGCGCTCTTGGATGCATGAAGTCCGGCCATGAAAGCACCATATGCCAGTTGCACATACATGAGCACTATGACACCCAGCGTGGCGCGGAACAGACCCGGTGCAGCAGCACGTTTTTCCGCAGGCACCAGCAGCACCAGCGCAAACCACAATGTATAGCTCATGAGTGTGAGTGCCGACAGGAAATGCGTGGCCAGCCATGTGTGTTTCACGTAAAGCTCGGTATCGTTGATGCCGCTTTCTACCATCTTCCAGCCCACATAACCCTGCAGTCCACCCAGCAGGAACAGGACGATGAACGGCTGTACCATTCCTTTATCGAAGTACTTTTTTACGAAGAAATAGACAAACCCGATGGCGAAGACCACACCCAGCATGCGGGCCCACAACCTGTGCGACCATTCCCAATAGAAAATGAATTTGAAATCGGAGAGGGTAAAGTGGCTGTTCAGATATTTGTACTGAGCAATTGTCTTGTACTTATCAAAGGCGGTATTCCAGTCGGCATCGCTGAGCGGGGGTAGCGCACCCATTATCGGCTTCCACTCGGTGATAGACAACCCTGACCCCGTGAGGCGGGTGACACCCCCCATTATGAATTCTATCACTATCATTACGATACCAGCTATCAGCCACCATGCTACCGCTCTTCTTTTGTGATTATCCACGCTATTCGAAAGTTTGGAACAAAAGTAGGGTGAACAAACTACCTGCCCTATCAAAATTTACAATGAAAGCATGAATTTGACGAATAATCATCCCTACTCAAACTTGTGGGGAAGCGATGCCATATATCGTTAATCCGGGCAATTCAACTTAAATTGTGGCGTTATATACCGCATGAGATACCTGCTTGTATTGCTGTGTTGCGCCGAGATCCTATTGGCCACCTATCTGATGAATGTTGCCGGGCCATTCTGGTCGCCCGTGCTCTTTCTCAGCACTTCATTGGCCATAGCTTTTGTGTATCTCCGGGTACGGTCTAAGTCCGCGACAACCAAAACACCGTTCTCTTTGCCACCGATCATCATTTCGGTGGGCCAGGCGGCAGTGTTTGCAGGTAGTGCTTTTTACATTATATCCAAGCTGAAGTACATTTGGTGGTATCACCTGATGTATCAATACCCACCGGGTCAATCCGATATCATTCCGCAGATAGAGACATTGGTCCACCGGTTTCTGTCGGGCGAAGCGCCCTACAACCCGATACAATTTGTGGGCTACAAGCTGTACCCGACCTACCTGCCTATGCAATGGCTGCCTTACATTCCGTGCGAACTGGCTCATAAGGACTATCGCTGGATACCTAATCTGGCTATGCTGGCAGCATCCGTCTACTACTTTTTAAGTAAACGAAAAATGGAAGGAGATCCGATCTCGCGCATCCTATTTCCATCATGGCCGCTGTATATCTGGGTCATGCTACTATTGAACGACAATGACAGCGTCGTCTTCACGGTGGAAGGACTGATAGCCGGTTACTATTTCTTTGTGGCTGAGAGCACAGGCAAAAAAAGTATCTGGCCTTTGGCCATCGGCATCAGCCTCTGCTTGTTCTCCAGATACAGTATCGTCTTCTGGGTTCCGTTGTGCATTGCGATCCTTGCAATGGCAGGACAAAAGAAAAATGCAATGATAATAGCTGGAACGGCCGCAGCCTTTTTCGTATTTGTGTACTGGCTTCCGTTCCTGCGCGTGGACCCTGAGATCTTCCTGAAAGGCTACATATACCATACTTTCGCCGCCTACAATGAATGGAATAATGACTTTTCCTGGAATGCAGGCAAAAACTACCTCAATAACGGTCTAGGTTTCACCTCTTATGCCATAGCATGGTTTCCCGGAGACCTGCATTCCAAACTGGCCATTTACAAGAACCTGCTTTTTGCTATGTGCCTGCTGACGGTGGGCCTGCTCGGCCTTGTATTTTACAGGTCGCGCAGCAAGTATGACGTGAGCACGTACCTGCTTTTTTCGTTCAAGATATACATCGCGGTATTTTACGCATTCATTCAGATACCCTACCGTTATCTGTACTTTACACCGCTTATCATCACAGCAGCATTGCTGGGTGGCGCTTTCATGCCGCGTGTTAAGGATAACACAAACCTCATATAAGACAAGCGGTCAGTTGCGGAAATGTGCCCGGATAACCTGTACCTTTATGCTACTTAAATTAGCAAAATGAAAACCATGTTGAAGAGCGGCTGCGCGGTGGTGATCGCCATATCGGTCTCGTTTGCCGCGGAGGCACAAGGCATAAAAGGGATATTGGATGGCGCCAAAAAAGTAGTAGGTACCACAAAGACCACCGGAACCGGCAAGGGCACCCTTACTGATGCCGACATAACCGCCGGCCTTAAAGAGGCACTGAATGTAGGCACGCGCAATGCAACAGGTCAGGTATCAAAAGTGAATGGCTTTTTTGCCGATCAGGCCATTAAAGTGCTTATGCCGCCGGAAGCTAAGAAAATAGAAACCGCACTAAGGGCAGTAGGCATGGGCAAACAAGTGGACCGCGCCATACTGTCTATGAACAGGGCTGCTGAAGACGCATCGGCAAAGGCAGTGCCGATATTTGTGGATGCCATCACGTCTATGTCCATTCAGGATGGATTGTCCATATTGAAAGGCAACAACGATGCCGCCACCCAATACCTGAAAGGCCGCACCACCCCTCAGCTCACGTCGGCGTTCCGGCCGGTGATACAGTCATCGCTCAACAAAGTGAACGCAACAGCCTACTGGTCTGAAATGGTGACACTGTACAACAAGCTGCCAACCACCCGCCAGAAACTGAACCCCGACCTTACGGCCTGGGTGACTGAACGGGCGCTGAACGGCATTTTCGTTTATGTGGCACAGGAGGAGGGTAAGATCCGAAGCAATCCGGCGGCCCGTGTCAGCGACATTCTGCGTAAAGTGTTCGGGCAGGGGTAAAAAATGTGGTATTAGGGCCATGGCGGCTCGATGTAAACATAAATAACATTAAATTGCAGTAAAAGAACCTGCCGGCAGCCAGCAAATGGCTCCGGCCGCACATTATTGGTATTAAAATCCGGCAACTATTATGTCTCAGGAATTGACTTTCGATTTGTCCTCATGGTGGAATGGGATCTCATTTGATGGTAAAGAATTATTCACGCTCACTGAAGATGGTAAACTGACCATCTATGCGGGAAAGGATGGCAAGGAACGCGTATTGGCAGAAGTGACTGCCGAGAATGCTGAATCTGTACTGGAACCGCTGAAGGAAAAATTTGCGTCTCTACAGACCAGAGTGAACGAGCTCAATACAGAGTGGAACAACACCGAAGACAAACTGAAACTGGCCGACAAGGTGCACCAGTTGAAGAATCAGATACTGAGTGCGAACGCCCTTGGCAATATAGATGCACTGGCTACTGCACTGGCTCCTGCGGAGCAGGAAATAGCAAAACGCTATGATGAGAACTATGCCTACCGCCTGAAGCTGGCTGAAGAAGCTGAGACACTCGCTGAAGCATCGGAATGGAAAGAGACCACCAATGCGCTTCGTGAGCTGATCGATAAATGGAAAGCATCCGGCCATACCGATAAACAACGCAGCGACAAGCTGTGGAGCCGCATAGATGCTGCCCGCAACAAATTCAACGAACGTAAACAAAAATATTTTGAGGATCAGGAAAAAGACCTGCTTGGCAACCTGGATCTGAAGCTGGATCTGGTGGAGCAGGCAGAATCGCTCATCAATTCAGTGGAGTGGAAGAAGACCAGCGAAACATTCCACAGGCTTACCAACGAGTGGAAGACCATTGGACACACACTGAGCAAAAAGAACGAAGAACTGTGGCAGCGCTTCATCGCAGCCAAGAGTGCCTTCTTCGATCGCAAGCGCGAACACAGCGACCGCATTGCTCAGGAGCAGGAACAACATTTCGTAGTGAAGTCAGCACTCGTTGAGAAGGCAGAGGCACTTAAGGATAGTAAGGAGTGGAACAATACCGCTATCGCCTATGCCGCGCTGATGGAAGAATGGAAAAAGGCCGGCCGCGTGGGCGGAGAAAAAGGAGATGAACTGTGGAACCGCTTCCTGGCGGCGCAGGATCATTTCTTCACTGCCAAAAAACGCCATACGGAAGAGATACGCATCATGCACGAGCAGAACCTGGCCCGCAAGACCGAGTTGCTGCAACGCGCTGAACGCATCAAGAACTCTACCAACTGGAATGACACTACCGCTGAACTGAACGAACTGCTGGATGAATGGAAGACCATAGGCCCGGTGGCCCGCGAACACTCCAACAAGATATGGGAAGAGTTCATTGCCGCACGCAAGCATTTCTTTGCACGCAAAGACGCCAACCGCGAGCAGCGCAAGCAGCACTTCGAGCAGATCAAGACCGTGCGCTCGGTGCAGGCGCGCGAAATGGTGGCAAAACTGCTTACAGACATCAAAGAAGAAGAGGACAAACTGGTTGACTTCAAGTCGGCACTGGAAAATATCACTCCGGGCAAAAAAGCCGATGAGCTACGCAAGCACCTGGAGCAGTTGCTGATAGATGGTGAGCAGAAGATAAAGCGCCTGAAAGAGAAATACGATGCTGTGAAAGATGAATACGGAAAGCAGGCAGAAGACGCTGCTAAGGAAGTGCAGGCCGGCGCAACTGCCGCAGCACCGGTGGCGCAGGCAACGGAGACCACTGAAGCCGTAGCAGATGCCGAGACGCAACCGGAAGCTTAAGACAGAATCTGTAGTTCACCTGTTCAATCAATTCGTGCATGTCTAAGAAACATTCTGCGAGGCCTGATGGTCTTGCCTATTCGACCAATAAAGATTTCTTCAAAGACTTTCCCGCGGAGGAAGATGCCGCCACATTACCGCCGGCTCAGCAGAAACTACGCGTGAAGCTGGACACGAAACAACGTGCCGGCAAAGTAGTGACACTCATAGACGGATTTGTGGGAAGTGCTGACGACCTGGAAGCACTTGGCAAACAACTTAAGACGAAATGTGGCACCGGAGGCAGCGCCAAGGACGGGCTGATCCTCATTCAGGGCGACTACAAAGAGAAAGTAACGGGCTGGCTGCGAGATTGGGGATATTCACAAACCAAGTAAACGAGGGGCAGGCATTGGAAGTTTGCCTACCTGCAAATAATACAAATAGCCGACACCATATGGTATCGGCTATTCTTATAATATCGGAGTGGCTTATTTTACTTCAGCAACCAGTTTCTTGAATGACTCAGGCTCGTTCATAGCGAGGTCAGCCAGTACTTTACGGTTTAACTCGATGCCTTTTGCAGCGAGTTTACCGATGAACTGAGAGTAGCTCATACCTTCTTCACGCACTGCAGCGTTGATACGAACGATCCACAAAGAGCGGTAATCGCGTTTTTTCAGTTTACGACCAACGTATTTGTAGCCAAGGCCTTTTTCAAGTACGTTTTTGGCGACGGTATAGACGTTTTTACGCTTGCCGTAGAAGCCTTTGGCTCCTTTCAGTATTTTCTTTCTTCTCGCGCGTGATGCAACAGCATTTACGGAACGTGGCATAACTTATAAATTTTGTTTCCTTTTTCCGGCCAGCCGGGCAAGGACGGTGTTTTTATTACTATATATTGTTTTACTTTTTCGCTGCGGGCAGGGCTTAAGCCATTACCAGCATTTTCTTCACCAGACGTGCGTTGCTTGGGTGCACCAGACCGTGAATGCGCAGGTGGCGCTTACGGCTCTTAGACTTTTTAGTAAGCAGGTGACTCTTGAAAGCCTTGTACCTACGTATTTTGCCAGTACCGGTTACTCTGAACGTTTTCTTAGCACGTGAATGCGTCTTTATCTTTGGCATGGTATTTAAATTTGGACGGCAAAGGTAAGGAAATTTTTTATTGAATGATAAATTACTGGAATTTTTATTTTTTGTTGTTCCAGCCGCGCTCATTTAGGGCATAAAACTGTCGTCCGCGCCGTCCTTTTTCGCGTCCGCAAAGAATTTATTGACCACTCCGCTGAACATTGGCGGCACTTTTCCACTCAGGAATTCCTTCATTGCCAGTATAGCCTTGTGTGCCTGCTCATCGGTCAGTCCGGCTTTGTCCTTTAATAATTGTACGAGTTCCTGCATAAAATAAATATTTATCTCCGCTTAGGCGGCCTTCTTGATCTGTTCCAGTTTTGAATGTTCTATCATCTGTTCGGCATATTCCAGCGTGAGGCGGAATGTGCCATCGTGCTGCTCTGACGGCAAATCGAACATAGCATCTGTGAGGATCATCTCACAGATCGCACGTAATCCGCGTCCACCCAGCTTGTACTGCACCGCCTTTCTCACCATGTAGTCGAGTGCTTCGTCGTCAACAGTGAGGGTAATACCCTCATATTCGAACAGACGCTTGTATTGTTTCACCAACGCGTTCTTGGGCTCGGTAAGGATGCGCTTCAGAGAAGCCTCGTCAAGCGGATTGAGATAGGTCACTATCGGCAACCTGCCCAGCAACTCGGGTATAAGGCCAAACGTACGCAGATCCTGTGCGTTCACATACTGCAGCAGGTTGGCACGGTCTATATCTTTAGTGGCCTTGATGGCATTGTAACCTATGGAACTTGTCTGGATACGGCGGGCGATCATCTTGTCGATACCTTCGAAGGCGCCGCCGCAAATAAAGAGGATGTTCTGGGTGTTCACCTTTATCATCTTCTGCTCGGGGTGTTTGCGGCCTCCCTGTGGCGGCACCAACACTTCCGATCCCTCCAGCAACTTCAGCATGGCCTGCTGTACACCTTCGCCGCTCACATCGCGTGTGATAGACGGATTATCACCCTTGCGGCCGATCTTGTCCAGCTCGTCTATATATACTATGCCACGTTCGGCAGCAGCCACATCGTAGTTGCTGGCCTGAAGCAGGCGCGACAGAATACTCTCTACATCTTCGCCCACATAACCGGCCTCTGTAAACACCGTAGCATCCACTATGGCGAAAGGAACCTGCAGCAAACGCGCTATGGTCTTAGCCAACAGCGTTTTTCCGGTGCCGGTCTCACCCACCATCATGATGTTGGATTTTTCGATCTCCACATCATCCATTTTAGGCATGGTGAGGCGCTTGTAGTGATTGTAAATAGCCACTGAAAGCACTTTTTTGGCATCGTTCTGTCCGATCACATACTGATCGAGGAAAGCCATGATCTCGCGCGGCTTATACACCTTGCTTTTTTGTATGTCAGGCGGTGTTTCTACCTTTTCTTTGTCGGTAGTCGCCTCGGTGAGCAGGGTATGCGCATTTTCGATGCACTGATCGCAGATATTGCCCTTGATACCGGTAAACAGGATATTTACATCCGACTCACTGCGGTCGCAGAACGAACATCTTTTTTCAGTTAGCTTGGCCATTAGTGTATTGTATTAATAATTTGGGGTGGCAAAGGTACGGAAAAGCGGCATCAGACGTGCACACTTTCTGTGCAGCAGCAACTTCGGCAGCCATTTATACCCACCGCGCAGCCCAACGAATTTTAACTTTTGTTATTTCTATTAACCTCATAAACCGCTCCTGATTTTACTATATTTGCCCACCCTAACGGGAACCGGTAACGATGCGAAGTATTTTCATCAAGGAAATAAATTCTTTTTTCAGTTCCATAGTGGGCTATGTGGCACTTTTGGTGTTTCTGGTGGCCTGCAGTCTTTTTTTGTGGATCATCCCCAACTACAGCATTCTTGAATATGGCTATGCCTCCATGGAGCGCTTTTTCGATATTGCCCCTTGGTTGTTGTTGCTATTGGTTCCGGCCGTGACCATGCGATCTTTTGCCGACGAGTTCCGCACAGGCACCATCGAATGGCTGAGCACCAAACCCGTATCTGACCTTGAGATCATACTTGGTAAATACCTGGCCACGCTGGCACTGATATTCTTTGCCCTGCTGCCCACGCTCATTTACGTATATACCATCAATAACCTCTCGTACCCCGATATCAGTATTGACTGGGGTGCTATCATTGGCTCGTACGTGGGGCTCTTCTTTCTGGCGGCAACATTTGCTGCTGTTGGTGTGTTCTGCTCATCGCTAACGGCCAACCAGGTAGTAGGCTTTCTGGTGTCGTTGCTGGCGTGTTATGTGCTGTACACCGGCTTTGAGCAACTGAGCAAGCTGCCGAAGTTTGCCGAAGGAATAGACTATTACCTGAGCATGGTGGGTATGGAATTCCATTACAACTCCATCAGCCGGGGCCTCATAGACTCGCGCGATGTGATCTATTTTATCTCAGTAATAGCATTTTTTATTTCTCTTACCCGTTTCTCACTCACATCGCGCACACGCGGTGCGGGCAGATAAGGGCATATTATTATGGCAACAAAAGAACGTAAGAACCGTCAACAGCAACAGGCCACCGTCCGCATAGTGATCATGGCGGCCATAGTGGTCTGTGTCAACGTTTTGGCGTCCTACTTCCATAAAGGCATCGACCTCACGCATGAAAAGAGGTTCACCCTTACGGAGCCTACCAAAAAGCTGCTGCGCAGTATGGAGGAAGTGGCGGTGATAGATGTGTACCTGAAGGGGCAGTTCCCTGCCGGCCTGCAACGCCTGCAGGAGGCGGTGCGCGAAAGGCTGCGGTCATTTAAGGAAGTTGCCGGCAACCGTATCGTATTCCGTTTCATAGATCCGTTTGAAGGAAAAACCGAGAAAGAAAAAAAGGCAATTGCCCATGACCTGGAGACAAAGGGAATAAAGGTGATGGAGCTGGAGAACCGTGATGACGAGGAATACTCTATGAAGCCGTTCTTCCCCTATGCATTGGTACAGTACAACGGCCATGAAATGCCCATCTACCTGCTGGATGCACCACGTGGTGGCGGTTCTCAGGAGCAGCTGAACTATGCCGAAGCTATGTTGGAATACCAGTTTGCCAACGCCATCAACCGAATGAGCAAGCCGGCCCGCCCTTCCATTGCCTACCTTACCGGCCATGGCGAGCCACTGGGAGTGAAGACCTATGACATGCTTGCTACACTGCCTGGCATATATGATCTGGACTCTCTGGACCTGACTCAGACCATAGATATATCTGTTGCCTACGATGCGGTGATCATCAACCAGCCCACCATGCCCTTCAGTGGCCCCGACAAGCTGAAGATCGATCAGTACGTTATGCACGGCGGGCATGTACTGTGGGTAGTAAACGCACTCAATGCATCGCTGGACAGCCTGGTGAATAGCCCTCAGTTCATTGCACTGGAACACCAAACCGAGCTGGACGACATCCTATTTAAATATGGTGTGCGTGTAAACTTCGATCTGCTGGAGGATATGCAGTGCAACCCGCTGCCACGTGTACTGAACAATGGCCGCCCGACACTACACGACTGGGTTTATTTTCCACGCCTGAACCCTACGGCAGAACATCCGATCGTGAAGAACATGGATCTGGTGATGGGTAGCTTTACCAACACAATTGATACGATTAAGTCTGACGGCATCCAAAAGACCATCCTCCTGCATTCATCGAAATACAGCAGGGCGGCAAGATCGCCGGTGAGAGTGAGCCTGAGCATGATGAGCTACCCGCTGAAGCACGAGATGTTCACCAAACAGTACATGCCGGTGGCTGTTTTGCTGGAAGGACAGTTCCATTCACTTTACGAAAACAGGCTCGCACCTGAATACCTGCGCGTGCTTGACTCTCTCAAGCACCCGTTCAAACCCAAATGTGACTCTACCAACAAAATGATCGTTACTTCGGTAGGAGAGCTGTTCAGTAATGGGTATTCTACCAAGGACGGCGTGTTGCCTATCGGCTACTACCAGTTTACCGGCGAGTATTTCGCGAACAAGACGTTCCTGCTCAACTGCCTCGAATACCTTACCGACAACTCGGGCATACTGGAAGCGCGGTCGAAAGACGTGAAACTACGCCTGCTGGACAAGGGTCGTGTGAAGCCGGAGAAAACCAAGTGGCAGGTTGTGAACGTGGTGATCCCTATTGCCGCGGTGCTGGTATTTGCGTCGTTCTACCTGTTCTTCAGGAAACGCAGGTACGAAGTGAAGAAAGACAGTAAAACCTTATCTTAATATGCGAAAGACGCTCCTCTACATTGCCATACTTGCCATACTGGGCGCGGGCATCTACTACATGCTGCCGGGCCGCAACGGCTCGGATACTCCTTTCGACCCTAAAGAAGCGGGATTCACTATAAAGGACACAGCATCTATTGGCAAGATATTCCTGGCCGCCAGCGATGGCGAGAGTGTATTGGTGGAGCGCACCGATACAGGCTGGATAGTGAACCATCAGTACAAAGTGTTGCAGAGCACACTGAACATGCTGATGACCACATTTATGAAGCAGACTGCATTGTACCCGGTAACGAAAAACGCCTATGCTAACGCGATTGAGACCATGTCTACACACGGCATAAAGGTGGAGGTATATGACAGGGCAGGCAAAAAGATGAAGGTATTCTACGTGGGCGGTGCTGCGGTGAACAACACAGGCACCAATATGCTGATGGAGGGCGCTAAGACACCTTATGTGGTGGAGTCGGAAGGTTTTGTTGGTTACCTGACCCCGCGCTATGCCACCCGCCTGCGAGACTGGCGCGACAGGTCGGTGTTCCGTCTGCAGGCAGAGGAGATAAAGTCGATAAGTGTACAATACCCCGGCAAACCCGACGAGTCTTTTGTGGTAAGCCGCAGCGATGCAGGTGAGTTCTCGGTGAGTTCTACCCCAAAGATCATGCACCTGCCCGAAGGGCTGAACAAACACCGCGCAGAATCGTACATGCACTTCTTCGGCAACATCAACTGCGAGGGCTACCTGAACGGACTGTCTGACAATGACACCACAATAAAGACCGCTCCCAAACATTCCTCTATTGACGTAGTGACGGTAAAGGGAGAAAAGAAGCACGTGGATGTATACTGGATGGCGGTGAACAGGCGCAGTAAGAACCAGAAGAAATCGGACATTGACAGCACCAGCCAGCAGTACGATTCAGACCGTATGTATGCCATCATCAACGACAATAAAGACACGGTGATGATACAGCAGCTGACGTTTCACAATCTTTTCCGCAAAGCCCATGAGTTCTACCGTAAAGACGTAGTGCCGCAAAAGACCGCAACACAGTCTGAGGGGAAAACCGGACAACTGGGTCGCTAACAAACTGTCGCACCCGTGGCAGACCTGCAACAACATATAGAATGGATGCGCCAACGGCTGCAAGAGCCGCTGCCAGGGCTCAGTGCTCAGGAACGCATGATGGGGCGCGTGGTGAGCATGCCGCCTAAAGTTCCGGACAACGCCCGTCCCAGCGCAGTGCTTTGTCTACTCTATCCCCATCTGGAAGATCTGCACATTCTGCTGATGAAACGCCGCGAGGATAAGGGCGCCCACAGTGCGCAGGTGAGTTTTCCCGGCGGGCGCTTTGAGCAATCTGACCTGGACCTTGCGACAACCGCATTGAGAGAAGCTAACGAAGAAGTGGGCGTGGACCCGATGGCGGTAGACCTGATTGGTCCGCTTACGCCATTGTACATTCCGGTAAGTAACTTTCAGGTGTTCCCCTATGTGGGTTATTTGCCGCAACGACCAACTTTCACCCCCAACCCCGATGAGGTTTCGTACATCATAGAAACACCACTGGGCGATCTGCTGCACGACACCCGCAAGACCACCACAGATGTGTCGTCACCTGCTATGCCGGGTCTCATTAGAAATGTAAAGGCGTACCGTCTTGACGATGGCACCATTATTTGGGGCGCCAACGCCATGATCATCAGCGAGCTGGAAGCCGTGCTGAAAGAATCGGGGACCTTTTTGCTGTAATTATTAATGCCTGAAGTGCCTCAGACGGGTCATGACCATGGCCATGCCGTTTGCCTTGCAGTAATTCACGCTGTCTGCATCGCGCACAGAACCACCCGGCTGTATAACTGCCATGATGCCTGCTTCATGCGCCATGCGCACGCAATCATCGAATGGGAAGAACGCGTCAGATGCAAGCACAGCTCCGGCAGTTGCAAACCCTGATTGTTTGGCTTTATCCAGCGAATGTCTCAAGGCATCTATACGGCTGGTCTGCCCGCAACCCTTGCCTATGAGCTGGCGGTCTTTCACAATAGCTATCGCGTTTGACTTCAGGTGTTTGCAGACGATGTTGGCGAACAGAAGGTCGGCCTTCTCAGCGTCGGTACAAGGACGGGCACCTTCTTCAGCCCACTCAGTGAAATTCTGTGTGTCTGCCGCCTGTACCAATACACCATTCAATATGCGCTTGTATTCCTTTACCGGTACAAATGACTTTTTTTGGCGCAGCAATATGCGGTTCTTCTTGCTCTTCAATACAGCCAGCGCATCTTCATCAAATGCCGGCGCTATGAGCAACTCAAAGAACAACTCGTTGATCTTCGCAGCTACAGCGGCATTGATGGTCTGGTTGGTAACCAGCACACCGCCAAATGCGCTCTCCGGGTCGCCGGCCAATGCTGCATCCCATGCGTCGCTCACATTGCCGCGCACCGCTATGCCGCATACATTGGTGTGCTTGATAATAGCAAACGTTGGCTCGGTGAATTCGGATATCACCTGGCAGGCTGCATCTGTATCAACGAGGTTGTTGTAAGAAAGTTCCTTGCCATTCAGCTTTTCGAACAGTTCGTCCAGATCTCCGTAGAATCCGGCGGCCTGATGCGGATTCTCGCCATACCTCAGCGACTGCTTGTTACCGTAAGACAGCTGGAAGTAATCGCCCTCCGCAGCGCGATGGAAATATGCTGCGATAGCCACGTCATAGTGCGCACACTCCTCAAAAGCAGCTGCAGCAAATTTGCGCCTCTCTTCGAGTGTCGTGTTGCCGTTGCCGCTCTCCAGCAGTGCCAGCAGATCGGCGTACTTATTGCGCGAAGCCACAATAACCACATCCTTATGGTTTTTGCCTGCTGCACGTATCAGTGACACACCGCCTATATCTATTTTTTCGATGATCGCTTTTTCATCGGTTGTGTTCTTTACTGTCTCCTCAAAAGGATACAGATCTACTATTACCAGATCCAGCAAGGGTATCTCATATTCGCGGGTCTGCGCCAGATCTTCAGCCAGCTCCCTACGGGCGAGGATGCCACCAAATACTTTAGGATGCAAAGTCTTCACCCTGCCTCCCAGAATGGAAGGATAACCGGTCACCGACTCTACCGCTGTGCAAGGAATGCCAAGGCCCTCAATGAAGGTCTGCGTACCACCCGTTGAATAAATAATTACTCCCTGCTCATGCAGCTTTTTTACCACCGGCTCCAAACCATCTTTGTAAAAAACCGAAATCAGCGCCGATTGTATTTTGCGATCCATTGTATGTATAGATTTAATATTTAATTGAGTGCGCAAAGATACCACCAATGCCCTCAAATCCCAACTGCGACGTTCGCCCCAACCATGAAATCACCGAAAAACGTCTTATCTTGCATGGTCAGGGTGCGATGTGTTTGCTTATAAATATTTTCGCCCTATATTGTACCTCTATTTAAATTGTTAGAGTTTTATGAAGATCGTAAACAAGGCAGCATTGATACCGTTATTGGTTGTCGGACTCGTTTCCTGCAAGAAGACCATCAACTGCGATAGGCCCGTTATCAAAAAGGTTTATTTCTACAGCTCGGTATCTTCGTTGCTTGTACCCGACAGTACGGCTGAACTTGTTAAATACCAGAAGGGAAGCAAATTCGGAAACGTTTCAGAAGTAATTCCATCTATCCGTCTCAGAAAAGATGCGTATAATAAATTCCTTGACCTGCCCAAGGACGGCTCCGAGAGTTACGACTATGACTGGAAGGTTACTTTGCGTCCGTCTAACAAGGTATATTTCATCAGAGACATTAAGAGTCTTAACGAAACCTCCAAATCGCATTATTGCACCAGTACTGTAAAATATACGGTCAACGACTCTACCACTACAGTTCCCGGCAATCCATACTCGCCTACTCCTTTATTTGTGTCTGACATTCAGATCCAATACTGGTAGTAGTTATCCATCCTTCAAACAAAAAAGGTTCCCGATCGGGAACCTTTTTTGTGTAATGCAGTGTTAGAAATAACTCGAAAACCCTGCCTGAAAACCTGCCGTGCGGGCCGGGGGATTACCCAAAAGATCCGTCTGCAGGTTGTATCGGTAGTTTAACCTGAAAACCGTCTGTGAACCGGGGCGCCAGCTTATGGCGGGCACAATGCTCATAAATTCATCGGCAATGTTACCTCCCGTTTGCACAAATGCACCCTTGTTCCAGTCCACATATTCCAGCCTGCAGGCAATATTCACTACAGACTTGTCGAAGCCAAACAGAGGATGCTTGTACACCGGCTGTACAATATCTATAAAACCGCCCTGCTGCGCCGATCCATACTGCTGCGAATAGGTAGCCGGGACATCTACCCGCACAAATGCCCATTCTGCAGTGAGCGTGGTCTGTGTGCGCGATATGGTGGTGTTGGCATCTATGGCATAGACATGCACATATCGCTTCTGATCTATGGCGAAACCTTCTTCCTGAAACTTGTTGTACACGCCGCCCATATAAGAGACACCCACTTCACCCACCCTCCTGTTCCGCACTGCGATCTTTGCAGTGACCATGGGCGCACCATTAAAACTTTCTTCAAACCGGTTCGGGTTCAGCTTACTGGCGGGCAGTAGCGTTTTTCCGTCGGCATTATTAATTATCCGGTCGTCAAATCCGTTGGTCAGGTAGGCTTCCCAGGCAAAGGCCCAGTCTTTTTTGTACTGTTTTCCGTACATGCCAAAACCCACATTACTCCATGTGGCAGGAAGCATTTGAGTGGCCGAGGTAGGTCGGTCAATGAACTCCCACCTGGGTCCATCGTGGTTCTGATTGAACGCGCCGATCGGATTCATCACTATGCCCCCCCTGAGGTTCAGCAACGGGTGTATTTCCATATCCAATGCGGCGAACTCTATATTGATCTCCTTGGTGCCATCTTCAAATTCGATCTCGGACAGGAACTTCAACCGGTGTTCCAACCCCGACGCAATGAACAATGTTGTTCTCCTCATCTGGAACTGATGCCCCTCTGTGATGCCATCGGTACCCAGGTGCTGCCAGTTGGCCTCCAGGTATCCCCCCAACGACACCGGCATCTTTGCCACTGACAGGAACGGCCTGTTGTACACAGCGTCCATGTTCATTACCATCCCCGTGGTATCCTGTTGTTTTCTTTTCAGCAGTGTGGGATCGATCTGTGCGTTGGCGTTCATTGCCAGCGTGCACAATGTCAGTGTCAATATCTTTCGCATTACGATTGTTTTCTCATATCAATGAACAATTGGTCGCCGTGGACCGTCACCGGGAAACTGCGCAACGGTAGTGTGGCCGGTGCTTCAGTGGCGTTTCCCCACTTGTCGAACGAACTACCATGTGCAGGACAGGTGAGTCTGTCGCCAGATACCTGCAACTCCGCTCCCTGATGCGTGCAACTCATCAGCACTGCGCTATACCTGTCGTTCTCTATGTGGTAGATACACACCGGAAACAGCAGGTCATCGTGCTTCATCACCACATAAGGTCGTTTACCCTCTTTGCCGTCAAATGCTGACAGAGGCACCTGCATACCATCGGGCATTCGTGCGCCCTTTACGTAAGATGTGGTGGCACAGCTCTGTAACATTGCCGCACCAAACGCCATTCCTATACAGGCAATACAGCCGGTACGTAAAAATTCTTTTCTATCCATGATCACAGACTTTCCAGAAACCCGAGCATCAGTGCTTTGTCAGTTTCAGTTAACGCTTCAAATTTGTTCTTACTATTTGTTGCTTCACCGCCGTGCAACATTATAGCCTCAGTTATGCTGTGCGCCCTCCCATCGTGCAGCAGAAAGTACTTTCCACCCTGCGAATTTTTCGACAATCCAAGTCCCCACAATGCAGGCGTACGCCATTCGGCAGTCGTAGCGGTTCCTTCGGTATACCCATCATCCAAGCCGGGCCCCATGTCATGCAGCAGCATATCTGTGTAGGGGTAGAACTTCACATTCGACAATGGGGCGATAGGCGAATTGCCGGTAGTAAGCTCGGGTGTGTGGCACTTGCCGCACCCGGCATTCAGGAACAACTCCTTGCCTTTCATCACATTCGCGTCAGAAGCATTTCGCTGCACCGGAGCTTTTAACGTTCTCAGATAAAATACAACATCTAAGATCGTCTGTTCACTCACTTCGGGGGCTATGTTTTGCCCAGTATACACATCTTTCGGTTCATAAAATGAGGTGATACCCATATCCTGGTTGTAAGCACCGGCTGTCTGTTGCAGCAAGTCGTGGGCACCGGCCTTCTTACCAAACCGGCCGGTACATTTTCCGCCTCTCAATATGCTGCCCTCTACAGGCTTTACATATTCCTTTATTTCTACCCAGTTTACCACGCCGCTTATACCGTCTCCGTCCGCATCATCGGGATCTGCCATTGCCAAAAGGGTCGCGTCAGGCACCGCCTCCAGAAAACCCATACCGGTATTGGCGGGAGGAAGGAATTTTGAGAAGGTGGCTCCGGCAGGCACTCGCTCGGGCTGGTGACCGGGTAGCGCCCGATCCTGCAATTGAGGCGCACCCTGTGCCAGAAACTTGTTTCCTGAACTATCGGTTTGTCCAAACCTGGTGAGCGTGGTAAAAGGATGCCCCTTCCCATCACCTGCATGACAGGCACCACAGGATGCCGCCACAAACAATGGCCCCAGACCGGTTTCTCGGGTAAAAATCTCATTATTGAATGCTCTGTCGCCGCGTAAAAAAGCCATTTTCTGATCGGCGCTCAATCCATCTACCATTCCGTCCAATACTTCGTTGTCTGCAGGAGCGGCAGGCTGCAGCTTGGTGCAGGAAAGTACCACCGACACACAAAAACCAACGAAAATGAAAATGCATTTTTTCATATCTAAAATTCTACACGGCAAAAGTAAATTATTAGGCACACCTAACAAATTTATTTTTGCAAGACATGGAAATCGTAGTCTTTGCGGTGTTTAGGAGAGTAGTTACCTTAGTGGTTCAAATAATAAGCTAATGATCCGGCTCCGGTTACTTGTTTCTACCTTGTTGATGTCACTTTCTGTAGCGGCACAAACTGACACCAAAAAGGCGTTCGACCATGCCGCGGAATTTCCGGGCGGCCTGCAAGGATTACAGGATTACCTACGTATCTCCATGCGCTACCCCGAAAAAGCAAAGAACGACAAGGCTGAAGGCCGTGTACAGGTGCGCTTTGACGTAAAAGAGAACGGAAGCGTTGGCGACATCAAGGTAATGAATCCGATACATCCGTCGCTGGACAGCGAGGCGGTGAGGGTGGTGAAAGGCATGCCTAACTGGAAACCTGCCACGCTTGACAATAAGAACGTTAAGGTATCGATGGTACTTCCGGTAGTATTTGCGCTGGACGATAAAAAGGGCAAATAAGCCACTACGCCACATCCGGTTGTTATAATATTGCCAAACTGACCGATCTGTTGTTCTCTTTTTGTTATTTTGCACATATTTCAGTCGCTTATGAAAATTTCAAAAGAAGTAAAAACGGGTTCGCTGGTTGCCTCGGCTATCGTCGTCTTCTTCGCCGGTTTCTACTTCCTCAAGGGCTCAGACGCATTTTCAAACGACAAGGAATATTACTGTTATTTCCAATCTGTTGACGGTCTTCAGAAATCAACGTTCATCCAGATCAAAGGACTGAATGTGGGTCAGGTGACCGACATGGAACTTGCAGGTGACAAGGGCGTAAAGGTGACACTATCTGTTGCCAACAAAACCCAAATACCAACCGGAACCATTGCCACACTTGCCCAGTCGGACCTGTTGGGTTCAAAGATCATTCGTCTGGACCTGGGCGAAGGCCCCGGCACAGAACAAAAGGGTGCAGTTCTTCAAGCACGTAAGGATGGCGGCGCTATCGATAAGATATCGGGAGAGCTGACACCACGTCTTGAAGAACTGAAGATCACCATCATCGCGTTCAATAACGCGCTCAATAACATCAATTCTATTGTGGGCCCTGACAATCAGGCTGCAATAACTTCTGCTATACAGTCGCTCAAGGCTACTTCTGAAAATGTTGCCCGTCTCTCAGACGCGCTAAGTAAAGAAAGCGGCCAGATCACAGGTATCATCCGCAATACTAACAGCATAACGGGAAACCTTGCCAAAAGCAACGACTCCATTCAACGCATCATAGCCAACACCAGCAAGATAACAGGACAGTTGGCAAATGCACCGATCCAGAAAACCATAACTGACCTGCAGAAAACCACCGCACAACTCCAGGGCATCATGGATAAGGTAAACAACAATCAGGGTTCTCTGGGTATGCTGGTGAACGACAAAGAACTTTACAACAATATGAACAAGTCGTTGAAGTCGATGACCGACCTTACCAACGACCTCAAGGCTCGTCCAAGCCGCTACATCAACGTAAGTGTATTCGGCGGCAAGAAAAAAGAGTAATGCCTCAGAAAACCGCTTTTCTTTCCTTTTCACATCGGCTCAGGCCACTATTGCTGGCCGTGGTCTTGTTGTACCTGCCATCTATACTACGTGCGCAAGCACCCAAGGCCGATACAGCAGACAAAATAAAGGTGATACTTGCACAGGCTGGTAAGATGGAATTCTTCAAGACCGATAGCGGCAGTTACATCAAGTACGTGACCGATGTGATCATCTATCAGGGAACTGACACGCTTTATTGCGACAGTCTGTACAACTTTACCGAAAAAAAGAAACTGGAAGCGTTCCGCAACGTGCGCATCGCCCAGCAAGGCGGCACCGAAGCGACGTGCGACTATTTGCGTTATCAGTCCGAATTGAAACTGGCCTACATGACAGGAAACGTGGGGCTGACGGATGGCAAGAACAATCTGTGGTGCGAGGAGCTCGACTACAACCTTAGCACCAAGGTGGGCACCTACAACCGCAATGGGACCCTGCAAAGCGACAGCACCATTGTATCGAGCGAGAGAGGCACCTACGATGTGCGGTCGCACGAGGCACGCTTTATTGGTAATGTAACTGTCTCCGACCCGCGCTACAAGATCACCTCGAAAGATCTTGGCTACAATACCGAAACAAAGGTGGAAACGTTCTTCGCCCATTCGGTAGTGACCAGCGATAGTGGCCGATCTGTGCTTACCACATCTCGTGGCACCTACGACAGCAAAAATGTGGTCGCGCACTTCACAGGCCGATCCTCTATCTGGAACGAGGGGCAGTATATTGAAGCTGACTCGATGCAGTATGACAAGCTGAGTGGATACGGGTACGCAATAGGGCAGGTAGTGAGCATAGACACCGAACAACACGCAACCATCTACTGTGGCCGTGCCGATTTCTTCAGACGCAAACGCGTGCTGTGGGCTATCATTAAGCCTGTGGTAGAGATAGCAACCGGTAAGGACACCTTCTATATGAGGGCAGATACGTTCTATTCTGCACCCATGATAAAAGTTCCGGGCCGCGCGTTCCGCATGCCGGTGGACCTGCCTGAAGTTGCTGCAAAAGACTCTGCGCGGACATCGGACAGCACAATAGCACCCAAGCCCTCCGCCACAAAGCCTGCTGAAGGTGGCAAGGGAAAGCGCGCGAAAAATAAGAAAGTTGTGACCGACTCAGCAAAAGTAGAAATTGTGACCAAACCCATCATACCCGACAGTATGTGGATAGTTCCGGCGTTAAAATACCGACTGGCCGATTTCTACCGAGATACCGGCAAAAAGGTAATAACAACCACAGCGACAAGCCAGCCCAAAAAGAAAAAGAAACAACGCATAGCACCTATAGTGGATACCACCGATGGCGACACCACTGCCCCGGTATTCTTCACGGGCTATCATCATGTGCTCATTTTCTCTGATTCTTTGCAGGCGCGTTGCGACAGCGTTACCTTCACACGTTGTGATTCCGTTGTGCGCATGATCAACGAGCCGGTTGCATGGTCGCGCGGCAGCCAGATAACCGGAGATACTATTTACATGCAGCTGGACAGCAGCAGCGTGCGCAGCATGTATGTACCCGACAACTCGTTCATTGTGTCCCGATCGGGCCCTGAGCAAGCCGACCTCTTTGATCAGGTTCAGGGCAAAACACTTACAGCATTCTTCAAAGACAATAATATCCGCAAGATGATCGTGCAGCCTGATGCACAGTCAATATACTTCACCAAGGACGACAACGGGGCGTACATGGGGCTCAGTCAGGCCAATGCGGAGGTTATGCGGATCTTCTTCGGCGAAGAAAAGATCAGCAGGATCAAGTACATCAAAAACGTGCAGAACGTGATGACCCCCATGGAACAAGCAGACCTGCCCAACGCACGACTCAGCCGTTTCAAATGGCTGTACAACGAGCGTCCGCAATCGAAAGAAGAATTGTTCCGATAACCGGCTAAGCGAATATGGCCAGGGTATAGTCTTTCTTACCTTTCTGGAGTAATACGTACTTGCCGTTCAGCAGATGATCGGCAGTCAACTTTTGATCAGGAGCAGTGACTTTTTCTTTATTAATACTGATGCCACCGCCTTGCACCATCTTGCGCGCTTCGCCTTTGGACGCGAATACGCCAGACTCCGCAAGGAAGGTCACCAGATCGATACCTTCCTTAAGTTGATCGGCGCTTCCGGTAACCTGCTTCACACCATCCATCACTTCGAGTAACTGACGCTCAGACAATTCGCGCAGCACCTCTACCGAAGACTGCCCGAACAGGATATCTGAAGCCTTCTTTGCAAATGCCAGGTCCTCCTCGCTGTGCACCATAATGGTCATTTCATCGGCAAGGGCCTTTTGCAAATGACGCAGATGTGGCGCCGCTTCATGTGCCACTATCATTTCCTTGATCTCTGCAACAGGCCTGAAAGAGAATATCAGGCTCATCTTAGCAGCATCGGCATCGGGTAAGTTCAGCCAGAACTGTTAGAACAGATATGGCGACGTACGCTCTCTGTCGAGCCAAATGTTCCCGCCCTCAGATTTACCAAACTTGCTACCGTCACTCTTGGTGATGAGCTTGCATGTGAACGCAAATGCTTCTCCGCCCGACTTCCTGCGGATAAGCTCCGACCCGGTCACTACATTGCCCCATTGATCGGCACCGCCCATTTGCAGGCGCACATTGTGGTGGTTAAAAAGGTAGTAAAAATCGTAGCCCTGTATCAGCTGGTATGTAAACTCTGTAAACGAAATACCCGTCTCCATGCGCTTTTGCACAGAATCCTTGGCAATCATATAATTCACGGTGATGTGTTTGCCCACATCTCTGATAAAATCGAGGAATGAAAAATCTTTGAACCAGTCGTAGTTATTGACCATAACGGCACTATTGGCCGCACCGCTGTTAAAATCAAGGAATCGCTCCAGCTGCTTTCTGATGCCCGCACAGTTGTGCTGCACTGCTTCTATGTCAAGCAAGTTCCGCTCAGCAGATTTACCGCTCGGGTCACCCACAAGACCGGTAGCACCACCCACAAGGGCGTATGGTTTGTGACCCGCACGCTGCAATCGCATCAGCAATGTGATGGGCAACAGGCTACCCACGTGCAGACTGTCGGCAGTAGGGTCAAAGCCCACATAAGCCGACACCATTTCCTTGTCCAGCAATTCCTCGGTACCCGGCATTATGTCCTGCAGCAGGTTACGGTCCCTTAATTCAGCTATTAAACTCATTGTTCAGATATAGAATGCGGCAAAAATAGCATTTTTCTATACCCTACGAATTGCATATGGCTACAATATTATCAAACGCCTTCTCATCCTTGATCACATATTGTGTTGCACCCTTGTTTATAGACTGCAGCGCCACACTATACGCGTCCTGGCTTGAGAACAAAACTACTGGTATGTCCCGATTCAGCTTTTTGATGGCATCCAGTATAGCCATACCGTTGGCAGCTTCCTTCTGCACCGAGTTCAGGTTATAGTCCAGGATGATCACATCCGGCTGCATTCTCAGGTTCTTAATACATTCTTCACCCGTAGTGAAAACGTGGATCTCATGCAGCGTGTTTCTTGTAAGATGATCTTCCAGCGCCATTGCCATCATGTCGTCATCATCTACGATAAAAATCTTCTTTACCATTTTCTTATTCATAACGTGCAAGTTTGTACGAGGTAAACGGAGTTTGTTCGACTGAACGAATTTACACCATCGCCTCCAATTCTTTTTGTGATTTGTCTATGTCTTCCAATACGATCTTTACGTCTTCAAATGCCTTTTCGTTCTGAGATTTTGCCATGTGGTCTATCTGCACACCCAGATCATTCGTTTTCTTCATACCCATCATCATCCACTTCGGTTTGAAAGAGTGCACATGCAGCGCCAATTCCACAAAGTCCTTGTTCTCAATGGCGGCCGCTATATTCTTATGAAATGCCGGCAACGCATTCAGATAGACCTTTATGTACTTCTGCATGCGCTTCTGGTCGCCCTCGCAAAAGGTAGACAGGTAATCCATATTAGTTACCGGCTCCCAATCAAATGTAGCTGGTACTGCAACTGCCGCAATACCTGCACCGGACAACTCTTGCTTTGCCGGTTCATCTTTCACCGGTTGAGGCTTAGCCTTTTCTGCCTGTTTCTTCTGCGCTTGCTTTGGCGTAGACGGCACTCCCGGCTGCCGCTCACGGCCTGTCACCTCGGCAATGGTATTCACCAACTGCCACGGCTTAAATGGCTTCGGTACATATGCTGTCATGCCCGATTCAAAACAGAGGTCCAGATCTGCCCGCAATACACTCGCAGTAAGCGCGATAATGGGGATATCTTTTTTAGGTGCCTTCATCTCACCACGTATGTATTTAGTGGCGTCGATACCGTTCATCACAGGCATCTGCACATCCATCAGTATCAGGTCGTAATTGTTTGCCTTCAGCAGATCCACAGCCTCTTGCCCGTTCACGACTTCATCTGTTTCCACATCGGCTATGAGATGCAGGGTCTCATTTACTACCAAACGGTTATACTCATTATCGTCTGCTATCAGGATTCGCAGGCCATTGAGAATGGTGCCATCCGCGTTCTGCTCTGATGCCAGTCGTTGCTGCAGGCGCTCAGCTGAGCCCACAGGATACCTGATGACAAATGAGAACGTAGTGCCCTTCCCAACCACACTCTCTACTGAGATGGTGCCGCCCTGCAGTTCCACCAGGTGCTTGGAAATGGAAAGGCCCAGACCCGTGCCGCCATATTTACGGGTATCCGAACTCTTCACCTGACTAAAGCTTTCAAACAGCTTTGAAACCTTGTCGGCCGGTATACCGATTCCCGTGTCTACAATAGCGTATTTGACCCACACATACTCACCTTCTTCCTTTTCCTTTGTCACGTCTATATGCACTCCACCTTTCTCAGTAAACTTAAGCGCGTTACCTCCCAGGTTTATGAGCACCTGATTCAAACGGTACGGATCGCCCACAATTACATCGCTCAACTTATCGTCAACAGTTGTTATCAGTTGCAACCCTTTATCCTCCGCACGATAAGATAGCGTATCCTTCACCTGCTTAAGTGTATCGGTAAGTGAAAAATCTATTTTCTCCAGTTCCAGTTTGCCCGCTTCGATCTTCGACAAGTCCAGTACATCATTGATCACGTGCAACAATATGTCTGCCGATTTGCTTATCGCTTTGAGGTAACTATCCTGTTCCGGAGAAGGGTTCTTCTGTATCAACAATCCTGTCATACCAATGATGGCATTCATCGGAGTGCGTATCTCATGACTGATGTTCGCAATAAATTCCTGCTTGAAACGCTCTGAACGTTCGGCACGCAGCTTCTGCTGAATGGCCTTTCTCCGCTCTCGCCCTATAAAAAACAAGAAAGACGCCAACACCAGAATACTGATAACACCAATGTATATGTAAAGACGTTGGTTGCTGAGCTTCCTGTCCTTTATCTGCAACTCGTTCTGCTGCAATTCCATTTTGCTTCGTTGCAATGCCAGTTCGCTTTGCTGCAACTCCAACTTACTGTTCTGCAACTGCATGTTGGTAGCTTGCAACGCTTGTTCTTCCTCAGCAAGGGTCAGTTTTCTTTCCTTCTCCAGCGCATTCAGCTTTTCCACTGTAAGATCGCTTTGGGTTTTCTTTAGAGCCATACTGACACTGGTCTTCTCTAGTTCGGTGGCCGACAACGTCCTGCTCGTAGAGTCTAATTGCTTTTGTTTCAAAGCCAATACCCTCGCCTGTTCTTTCAGGTGCTCCTCTGCTGCCTGTTTCTGCTGTCGTATGGAGTCTTCGCGCTTGGTGTGTTGGTATTCGATCTGTCGTTTCTCTAACTCGGCAACCTTCTTGTTGCTGAACATTGTCTTTTTCAGCGCCAGCATCTCTCTTGAAGATTGCAGCGAACCCTTGATGTCGCCGGATAGCTTTTGTGCTGCGATCAGGGTTCGGTAAGATGTTTTCATCTGCTCCAGTTCTCCCACTTCCTCGGAAGTTGCAATCGCCTTTCTCGCATAATCTATAGACCGCGTCAAACTGGTATGCTTCGCCTTTGAGATCTGCTCCGTCTCGTCGCTTTCCGACAATTTTCTCGCGACCGACAAATACAGATCTGCAGCATTGCCCAGGCTATGCGACATTGACTGTTTATCGCCCTTTCCTTCAGAAGCCTTTATTGCCCTGACCTCCGCCTCTATCTTTTTTGACAACTCCGGCATAGAAAGCTCGGAATAATCGACCTGCGCCCACAGATACATGGGCACAAGTAGCGCTATCAATACAAGTATCCTTTTCATTTCATAGCTTTAAAAATGAACATTCCGGCAAGCATCTTTCGGCCGCCGGCATTATCTTTGATAGGGCTCGTTCTCGCTACGCCGACTCGCAGAACGACAGTATCTTCTCAAATGCAGTCTCGTTCTTCACCACATACTCCGATGCACCCATTTTCTTAGTCTGCAATATGATCCAGGTTGCATCCTGACTCGAGAGCATCACTATCTTAATGTGGTCGTGCTGCTTCTTGATCTCTTCAAGAATGTGTAATCCATCGGCCGCATCCTTCTTCACTGAATTGAGATTGTAGTCGAGAATGATAATGTCAGGCTCCTCATTCAGATGATCCAGACATTCTTCTCCTGTGCTAAATATCTGCACCTCACAATTGGTCTTCCGTGCCAGATAATCTTCCAATGCCATAGACAGCATTTCATCGTCGTCTACAACGAAGATCTTTTTGACTTCATTACTCATACTCAACTTGTTTTTATATGAACAATCCCGTCGCACCTGAAAAACACCGCTCAATTGTATTGACACCAACGGATAGATTTAGCCAAGATATGAAGAAATAAACCATTTGCCAATTTTCAAAATGCAATTCCTGCTTTTCAGAAACAACATTATACGGCCATATGAAAAATACTTTAGCGATTGATATGTATATTTGATCAATATCCGCTTAACGGAATTTAATAGTTACCTCTTGGCACGCACCATCTTTTACTTCGTTTTTGCTTTGCTGCTGATGCTCACCCCCATGAGCAATAGGGCATCTGTACTGCCGCAAAAAACCGAAGCAAGAACAAAAACTGTTGTCTCCCCGGTTGTTCAACCCACTGGCGGAGCAACGCGTGCAACACGTCAGCAAGAACAGGTAGTGCTCAGGGCCGCTACCGCTGCGCCACCGTCGTCGCCACAGTCTACCAAGACTGTCATTATACTGATAATCGAAGCATTTGTTGCCGGGTTGTTGGCTATGTTCACCCCCTACATGTATACCATTCACCCCTTCACTACCGGATACCTGACCCGAAATGTGAAGACTGCAAGGGGCCGACTTTCGAAAACACTGCAATATGCAGCGGCATTGGCTGTGATATTTACCGCTCTTGGCCTTTTTGTATCCGGGATCATTAAGGTGACCGGGGTTAACAAATTCACAGAACACTGGGTTTTCAATGTGTTTTTCTTCCGCATTTTTCTGATGCTGGGCATCTCGTTCCTTGGCGCGTTCGCGTTCAAACTTCCGGCATCGTGGATCAACGCCATTGCTGAAAAAGCAAAACAAAACGACCTCAAGGGCATATTCATTATGGCACTCACGCTGCCGGCAGCATCCTTCTCTTCTACCTTTCCGATAATAGGGCTGGTACTACTTCAGGCGGGTTCGGTGCCGGTTATAGGACCCACCATTGGCTTGTTCGCATTCTCCATAGGGCTGGGCCTACCGTTTGTAGTTCCCGGCATCATGAAGCTGTTCAAGTCGAAGAGTGTACTCAATAACATAAAGGTTATTCTGGGATTCCTCTGCCTCATGATAGCCCTGAAATTTATGTCCAAGGCAGATGTGGCATTGGAGATCGGACTCATCAGCCGTGAACTGTTCATAGAGATATGGCTGGGGCTTTGGGCGCTCATGGGCATCTACATGCTTGGATATATGAAGCTATCACATGATACAGAGACAGAACGCAATATTTATGGCCAGGAGTACACATCACTCTCGCGCATGTTCATAGCAATGGGAGCGTTCATTTTTGCGATCTACCTGCTGCCGGGCATCTGGGGGGCGCCTTTGCATGGTGTGAGCGGATTCCTTCCTCACTGATCTTTTGCAAGTTCTGCCTCCATACGGTTTGCCATCTCCACGGCGGTTGCTGTATCCAACATCCTTAACGAAGCGATCATATTTTCCTTCTCTATCCTTGAAAAAGCATCGGGCACATTGGTCATCTTCTTTCGTTCATCTGCCACAGCGTCAAACGTCTTTTGCAGCGTGTCATTCACTTTCAGGTCCATTACCAGATGCACCCTGTCCGTATCTCCGCCGTTGTTGATGCGGTGCGGCAGATTGAAGTTCATGTACCAGCAGCTGCCTTCCTCCATCACTACGCGCTCGCCGTCAATGTAGAATTCTACCAGTTCATTAGTGAGGATGGGCACGTGTATGCGTGCTTCTCCATGCTCGAAAGAAAGTTCGGCATCTCTGTGCTCTCTGATCAATGCACCCGGTGCCAGCTTCAGCAAACGCACACCCATCACGTCGCAACCAAAACTATGGATCACCTCTCTCATATAAGGGCATGCATCCATCAAAACTGTATCCTCAAAATTCTTTTCTTCTCGTGCTTCCGGCAGCAGATCTGTGAGGCTGCCGCCGAGCGAACGAAGGGGCAATGCGCTCCAGTCGCCCTCATAATGAGCAACGTTGTAGTGCCTGATCCATTGGTGTGAAAGTCGGGAGAATTCGTGCTGCAATAGCTGAGACGAAAATGTGAACGGGAACCGGATGTACCTGATAACTTGTTTCATGGGAAATGGTGGGTTGGGTGTCCTGTCGCATAGGTACAAAAAAACAACGACACTTTCAATGCACGCTGATGTGTGTAAGGTATAGGAGGGGTTAACTGGCAGCCACCACACCACGAATGTGATCCCACAAAGCCACCCTTGCCTGCAGCGATGTCTTTACCCAAGCGGCAGCCTCAGCCCATTTAGCATCGTCGTCGCCGCAGAGTTCCTCTGTCATTGCGTAGGCCAAATGAGAATGATGATCTCCATCCACTTCTATGTGGCGTTCCAGGTAATATTGAAAAGTAGTCGCAGCTCCGCTCATGCGTTCATTCAGTTCCTTGACAAACGAGATGAACATGCCCGGTATCAGGTCTTCTCTGCCATAGGTAAACACAGCCGCTGCAACATGTGGCTTGCCGGTGGCTATCACATCAAATGTTGTGGTGACAAACGAGCGCACGGCCTCGGGAATATTGCCATTCTGCAAAGCGGCTCCGACACTATCTACATTGCTTATTTGCTGCAATGTGTGGCTTATAGTTTCCGTATCTGCACCCGCCTGCTTCATTGCTTTCAAATACAACTCGAAATGACTGGACCGTACTCCATCTTCATCAACATCACTTTCTTCTCCGGTCACTATCTCGTTGATGAGGTAACGTGTGGCAGGACTGCCCTTAGGCTGCCAGGGAAGATCTACACAAGTAAGCTCGCGTTGCAGATACTTGAGCAGCGACATGAAGTCCCATACTGCGAACACATGCGCCTCCATAAAGCTCCGAAGCCCCTCAAGTGTTGTGATACTTGCGTATACCTGATGCTCCGTAAGCGCGGCACGTAACTCAGCTATTTCCTTTTTCAGTAATTCCGACCTATGGTTCATTTCCTTCCTTTAACGTGCAAATTTATACTGAGGCGATCTTTCTCACTGTCAGTTGAATATCACAAAATATCTTCATTATGCCGGCCACGCTTCAACACGTTGACAACAAAAAGTCCGATCGACGACAACAGGATTATCACAACACCAAGCATATGCACCGACTTTTCGTCGGTATGGCTATTGACGTTAGTGTATCGCAACATCGAAAACCCAAGAAATGCAAACAATATTCCTACCACACGATAATAACTATTCATATGTCTAAATTACCGCGGCAGCAAATTCCGGGAACCACTTGTTTTAGTAGCGCGGGGCAGACAACGTAACAATTGTTCCATTTCGATAACATTTGTTGAGATAACTTTGCTTCAGATAATCAAAGTGTCCCCACCAGATGAGTACGAACAAGAATACCGAACAGAAGCCCTCAGTTGTCAAAGCCATCTTCAACATGCAGTGCCCCAGTTGCCGCAAGGGGCATATGTACAAGCAAAAAAGCATGTTCCCACTGAAGACCATGCTTGATATGCCTGAAGAGTGCCCTGTATGCGGCCAGAAAATGGAACCTCAGACAGGTTTCTACTTTGGTACCGGCTATGTGAGCTACGCGCTGTCGGTGGCACTGTTCGCTTTCAACCTGGTGTGGTACTGGACCTTCTTCGGTATCTCCTACAAAGACAACAGCATTTTTTACTACCTCATCACATCCATCAGCATTGTAGTGCTTATGCAGCCTTACATAATGCGCATATCGCGGGTGCTGTACCTTTACATGTTTGTGCGGTACGGGGCCCACACAAAGGAACAGTCTGCCGACCATGACCACGCCATTCCTTCGGGCAACCGGGCCTGATAGCCGTTTCGGTTTATAAGCGTAATTTAGCCAACCTATGTACGGTACACTCCGTCGGTTTGTGGTTGGCATCACGCTGTTGATCGGCGCATGGTTCTTCGCGTTCTATGGCAAGGAGTCCTATCCTTTCAATGGCGATGCGATGGGCTACTATATGTATCTGCCGTCCACCTTCATCTATCACAACCTGAAGGCGCTGGACTGGCTACCCGAAGACCATAAGTTCGACTACCGTGTCCGCTTTTACGTGTCGGAGCTGCGGCGTGAGGGGTTGTACACCCCTGCCGGCTACCTTATTGACAAGTACACCTATGGTGTTGCAGCACTGGAGCTTCCATTCTTCCTTGCTGCGCATGGCTACGAGAAGTTGAAAGGCGGCAATCCCGATGGCTACTCGGCATCCTACGTAACGGCCGTTTGGGTCTCCACCTTCTTCTATGCCCTGCTGGGGCTATTGCTGCTCTACCACATACTGGCACGCCTGTACAGCAAGAGTCTGGCAGTTGCCGGCACGGTTCTTATTTTCACCGGCACCAACCTGTTCTGGTTCACCGTGGGGCAGGCGGGCATGGCGCATGTGCCTTTGTTCTTCCTCTACAGTCTGCTGCTCTACACCACTATGTTGCTGCACGAGCGGCCCGGGAAGTTGCTGTTCGTAGTTGCGGGTCTTGCAGCCGGGGCAATTACCATCATTCGCCCCACCGACATTATCTGCCTGATCATACCACTACTGTATAACGTATACAACGGTCGTACCCTGCGTGCCAAGTTGCAGTTTATGCGAGACCAGCTTAGCGGCCTGCTTTTGTTCTTAGTGGCCTTTGTGTTGCCGCTATTGCCGCAAATGATCTACTGGAAGAAATTTGCAGGTAGTTTCCTCTACTACAGCTACAGCAAAGAGACCTTCCACTGGAACGATCCGCACATTATGGACGGGCTATTCTCCTTCCGCAATGGCTGGTTTGTTTATACACCGCTCATGCTGGTGGCACTTGCCGGCCTTGTATGCTACCGTCGCATGAAGCCTACCGCTTTGCTTACTTGGATCATACTACCGGTGCATGTGTACGTGGTGTATAGCTGGCATTGCTACAACTACATCAACGGACTCGGCTCGCGGCCCATGATCCATCTGTACCCGCTGCTGGCCATTCCGCTCACCGCACTGCTGCAGTGGGCGCTATCGCGTGGCACAGCGGCAAAGGCAACATTGGCGGGCATTGTGCTGCTATTTACTGCCGTCAACATTTCTTACAGCATACAACAGGCAAAGGGCATTTTGTTCAGCGAGGAATCTAACGCTACCTACAACCTGAATATGCTGTTCCGCACGCGCGCCACCTATGCCGACCTGGTGATGATGGATGTGCAGGAAGTGCAGCCAGACGAAAACAAACTGCAAAAGGTAGCCACACTTGCCTGCGTGCACCACGAAGACAGTAACGACCACCACATCCCCGACCCCACCAGCCAAAGCCGCTTCGTCTTCCGCATGCCGGGCGGTGAAGAATACTACCGCGAGCAGATAAAGGTGCCCTACATCAAGAAAACCTTTGGCAATGCGCGCTATATAAAGTGCAGTGGTCGCTTTGCCTGTACACAGCACTATACTTACTATAAACACCTGCTGACGCTGGACATAACCACCCGCGACAAACGCAATCTATGGTGGGGTTGCCGCATAGACAACAAGATAGGCCTTACCGATGCGGACGCACCTGCAAGCGAGT
The DNA here is from genome assembly GCA_964652995.1 of uncultured Flavipsychrobacter sp. Taxonomy (GTDB): domain Bacteria; phylum Bacteroidota; class Bacteroidia; order Chitinophagales; family Chitinophagaceae; genus Nemorincola. Next base: position 55,911 of record CAZZCR010000003.1, read on the forward strand.
TCCACATCTACCATTGCGACCTGAACAAATGGGGTAAAGTATGGTTCTATGTACCTATACCCGATGGTCTTGACGACGGTGACCAGATCCGCCTGGATGTGTGGAACATAGGGTGGCAGGAACTACTGCTCGATGACATCTGTCTGGAGCTATATCGCTGACCCCCTCCGGCTATCGCTCGTTCATTTTGTTGCGGGCTGTGATGCACCACAGCAATTCATTGACAAAGTTGGCCGCACGCCGCTCGATGGTAGCCTTGTCGGCAGGGATGCCGTTCTCGTCAAATGCCTCGCTGACCTTTGGCACCGGAAACATGGCCGGTACTGTCCAGGCGCGCATCTTCCACAGCGTGAACTGAAGTGAGGTAATGACCTGTGTGCCGCCAAACACACCATCGGATACTGTGGCTATGGCCACCGGCTTGCCGTGCCATTCGTCATACAACAGATCCACCACATTTTTAAGCGCGGCGGGATAACCGCCATTGTATTCGGGCGTCACAATGATGACCCCATCGGCGGCCGATACCCTGCCAGCAAACTGCATCACCTTTGTGGATGGTGTGGCCTGATACTTGAGCCGCTCTTCAAACAACGGAAAGCGGTATTCGTTAAGGTCCAGTATCTCGGCACCCAATTGCTGCTGCTCCAGATATTGTTTCAGGAACAGGGCCACCCGATGGCTGTTGCGACCGGTGCGTACACTGGCCGATATGATCGCTATGTTTGGCATAGTATGTTTGGTTTTTTTGTAACATCAGCGCGGGTTGTTGTTGTTCCCTCCGCTGCAAAAAGTCTCATTGCGCCATGAAAAAAATAATCTCCCACCCTCACATTGACAATCAGGCAGTTGCGTCAAAAAAATCTCCCGAAAAATTCCCACATTCTCCCGTAATATCTCACAACCGGGAGTAAAGCGCTCAGGCGGTTTACAGGCACGTGCCGACGCAACAACACACTTTGCCTGTCTTATCTATTAAAGATACATACAAGGCAGAGAAAGGTCAAAAGAAATATTTATGATACTACAGAAAACGAGGTATGGTAAGACGGTGAGTGGGAGTGACGCAGATCAATCATGTAAGCAAAGAAAAGGTAAGCGGCTGCGCCCCACTTTTCCAAATTGCATCTCCCAACGATGCTAACAGCGTTTTGTCTTCATCATAAACTCTGGCAAAGATGTTGCAACTGTCCAGGCCCCGACCTTCGCCATAGTAAATACCCATACAATTAGCAGTTCTCGCTCTTTTTGCTCCCGAGGGTCCATACACAACCTCTCCGGGATTGGTGAAAACTGATGCATTTTCCTGTATCACATCCAGCGCCGGGGCATCACCGGTCCATATTTCTTCTCCGGAAGTGCGCGCATGCAAGAACGACCGGGTAAAAGGGAGCAACGATATGAAAGCAGCAGTTGTGTGCGGTGCATCCGGGTCAAATCGGAAGCGAATAGTCAGTCCGCCGGGTGTTGTGACTGTAAATCCGAGATAAGGGTTTATTGTATTATTCATAAACTGAAATTAGGACAATTTTTCATTGCGTATTGTACATGTACGAAACAATGGGAGTAAAACAGTCAAACGATTAATTGACGATTCAACAGAAAACGGTGTGCGGCAGGGGTGGTGGCGGGTGGAATGAAAAACATCTCGAATTGTTTATTATGCTTTCCGGAAACCACCATCAAGAATACCATTGAACTTTTCCCGCAATGACAGATATACCTTATCATTCAGTCCGCGCACCTGACCAATAAAGCCGAGATATCCTTCCACGCAACCGAGAAACTGGTTGACATATACCTTATCGACCTGTCCCACAAGCCGATAGTGCTTACGTGTTGCCTCCCATCTGCCATTTGTTACGGCATCGTGAATCATGGCACGCACTTTTTTCAGGGTATTTCTGTTCACATTCACCCGCTCGTTCACAACTATTCCTGTTACTGTCTGCTGTCTGTTGTGCGATACGATCCTGGTCTTTTTTGTATTAACCGCAAAGCCGTGCGCCGAGATGATCGCTGATATCTGTTGCACCTGCTCCGTCGTAATACGCTCGTCCGACGAAAAAGTAAGGTCATCGGCATAGCGGGAATAGCGATACCCCATCTGCACGGCACAATGTTGCAGTGCCTTGTCAAGTCCCATACAAACCAGATTAGACAATACCGGAGACGACGGTGCGCCAGTGGGCAGTTGCCTGTTGTAAGTTGTCAATAAGGTAAAAGCGGTGGCAATGTCCTGATCAAAACCGAGGTCGGGCCCGGCAAAGACGTTATAAACCTGCATGTCTGAAATGCCCGGAAAAAAGTCCTTCAGATCCATGTTCAGTATGTATTTTCTTCCTACATGGCACCCGGCGTTGGCAACAATATTGCTGTTCACCTGTCCCCACTGCGACATACTCTGTACAAATCCGAAAGCTTCCGGCGGCTTCACGCACAAGTAGTATGCCTGCAGGTATCTGTTGATGCGCCACTGTGCCTGTTTCAGCCTGTCACCCGGTGCCTGTATCTGTCTAAAACCGCCCTTCTTTTTAGGCACCTGATAGGTTTCATAAACAGGCGCATCGATATGTCGTTGTACTTCGGAATGAGACTGCCGTAGAAGTGTGCAAATATCTTTTGCATCGGTAATGCTCATTATCTGCATCGTTCTTAATTCTACATCCAAAAACGAATGCAATGGCTTCGGTAAAGGCTTTCCAAAAGCCCGCCGGTCGTTCCATAACAGGCTTTTATTTTTAACCGATAGTTTTCGTAATTCCTGAATTGATCTCATAAAAACGGGACGTTGTCATTATCTTTAATCATCGCATGATGAGAAGCGGAACGCAGTGAGCATCGCAATCATGCAGCTTGTACCCTCCAATAGGAAGTGGGTTGCAGGAACACAACCACAAAGTCTGAAACAGTGACTCATAATGTTTTGCAACGCCCGTTTTTATGAAAAATTATTTGTCTTCATACACCCAATCAGGCATACGATCGCGTGGAAAAGTAAATGAACCCGGCTCCTCGACAGGAGGGATAAATAAACGTGAGTCTTCTTCCGCATCGCTGAAACCACCTCCATTATCTTTCAGGGATAACTTTGCGCTTCCTCGTCTGCCAGTCCTGTTCTTGGCCACTTCCACGAACGTTTCGCCCTCAACCTTTTCACCGTATTCGTTATTATTGATTCCATAGTATTCAGGCCTGTACAGCAATAGTACCTTGTCGGCATGCTGCTCGATACTTCCGCTATCTCTGAGATCTGACAACAACGGCATCTTACTTTCTTTTCTCCATTCGAGCGCCCGGCTGAGTTGGCTGGCAGCTATCACCAACACCTTATAATCCCTGGACAACCGTAACAACTCCTTGCTCACCATAGTCACCTCAGCCTCCCGGTTTCCCCTGAAGCCATCGAGCGTAAATGACTGGATGCCATCTACGAAGATCACTTTGATGCCTTTAGAACTGATCTCTTCCTGACAATATGCAACAAAGGCAGGGAGCGACCTTATGCTCCCGCAGGATGTGTATAACTTTCGTCTTTGCAGATCATTACCGATACCTGCTAATTTAGCACGCATATCGCTTGCAAGCGGTGCATTCAATAATGCCTGTGTTGGCAGAACAGCAAGTGTTGCGGCCAATTGAGCGGAAAAAGTGAATTCTGATTGGTCGAGGCTGAAAAAAAGTACCGGAATTGTTTTAGACATGTGCAATGCCATATCTATCATCAGCTGCGTTTTGCCCATACATGGCCGCGCACCGATAACAACATAGTCGCCAAGTCTAAAACCACCTGTTGCCCTGTCTAAGCCGGGCAGGCCGGAGCTTATGACATTAGTGCGACCTTCTTCACCACACCAGAACTCAAAGTGTTTCTGATACAGATCAGCCAATGGCTGAGCATGAACAACTCCCGGACGCTCACCAGTATCAACTTTGTCTAACAAAGAACGAAGTTGTGCGATAATGGTGCTTTCGTCAGCATTGGGGTTTTGCACAATTGTACTGATGTCTTCAATGAGTTTTCCGGCCATACATTAAAATTACCTCGTTTTTCACCACAAATTATTCTGATGGTCGGGGTTTATTTATCCACAGGGCGAAGCGTATGTGCGCATGTGGCATAAAGGCCGTTGGTGTTGGAAAAATATCTAAATACTGCTTAAGAAACGATATGGAAACAGATTTCTTGGCAACGATACTCATTCGTCAGGTAGTCTGTGCTAACAACACTTGCACCTCTTCTTTCAGCTTCGGCAAGTAGTTGACCACAACATTCCATATCATTTAATTATTCACACTATCATAGGCATGAATAATCAGGTTCCGTTGATCCACTATTCTCACAGCCGCTGTGATCTTGATGTCCGGCTCAATTCTTAAAATCCGATTCGTTGCCTCCCCTATTATTTCAACCTCCCTTTCAACGGATCGACGCATGGTTTTGTTAGAAAGATATACTTTGAAATTACGCGAATGCTGCAAGTGCTCGTCAACAGAATTGATAGCCTCAATGATATCCAGCAGATATTTTCTTATCCTATTATCCATATATGGGGATAGCGGTACGATCAAGCTCCTGAATGAAGTATTTGTTGGTGAGGCTGCTTCTGGTCACCATATCTACTTTCCTGTTCAGGCATTTGCGCAGGGCATAATAGAGATCCCAAAGCATCTCTCCTCTTTCGACGGGGTCGGGCTCCGTATGCATATCAATGGGATCTATAAGTATATCCACATCGCTATCTTCGTTGAATGCACCGGTTACAGCAGACCCGAACAAATATGCCTTCTGCACCCCATGATCTTTAAAGATCCGGCTCAGCTCAGGCAATTTAGATTGAACATATGGATGGATCATGCTGCGTATCTGGTATTTTTCGGTACATTCAGAACTTCAAATATACGTCATTCCCGAATCTCCGCGCCCGCCCCCTTGTGGTTGTTTCCCAGATAGAGGCACTGTTGCCGACCTGTAGGTCTACGCGACATTTCGTTCATTATCTCCCTTCTATCCCATGAATGAAAAACGCACCTATGCAAAACTCCTTTTCATCCTCCAGGGTTTAGCCGAGGGGCGTCAGAATAACTCAATTAACAGACCTTTTTTATAATATTTTTTTATAAAATGGCGACACAGAAACTGAAGGACGTTTCTAAACTCCATTCATCTTTACAACTACTTCATTATCAATTATTTGTGGTCATTATTTTTTCTGAAAAGCTGCACATGAAATGACCTGTTTTGTGACCGGAATGGCCCGTTGGCGAAGACTGATAAACGCATGAAAGGCCGAAAATCGCTTTATTTGACGTACCTTTGCATCCGCTTCCGAAAAATGGGAGGCAGGCAATACCAAAATGGCATTGCCATTTTTTCACAAAAGTTCTTTTAATGATTTTATTTTCTTCGTTCTCCCTTCGGGATGAACTGACGCAGGCTATTTCTGACCTTGGCTTCGAGACACCTACTCCTATCCAGCAAAAAGTAATACCAACTCTCCTTTCTGATCCCAAAGACATAATAGGGCTTGCGCAAACCGGAACCGGCAAAACTGCCGCATTCGGGCTGCCCTTACTCCACCACGTGGATATCGCACAAAAGCACGTACAGTGCCTCGTGCTCAGCCCGACCCGTGAGCTCTGTATGCAGATACAGGAAGAGCTCACCAAGTATGGAGCCTATATGCGCGGACTGCGCATAACGGCAGTGTATGGCGGCGTGCCGATAGGCGGCCAGATACGCGAACTGAAAACGCACCCGCAAGTGGTGGTGGCTACCCCCGGCAGGCTTCTTGATCTGCTGGAGCGTAAGGCTATATCGCTGGACGATGTGAAGTATGTAACGCTGGATGAGGCTGATGAGATGCTGAACATGGGTTTCCGCGAGGATATAGACCTGATCCTGAAAAACACACCTTCACGCGACTATACATGGCTTTTCAGTGCCACTATGAGTAACGAGGTGCGTGGCATTGCCAAGCGCTTCATGAAAGACTGGCAAGAGTTTTCGGTGGCAGCAGCTAATACTACCAACGAGAACATTGACCACCAATACTATGTGGCTCAACACCACAACCGCTTTGAAACACTGCGCCGTTTGCTGGACTTTACCCCCGGCATCTATGGTGTTATCTTCACCCGCACCAAGCAGGATGCACAGGAGGTATCGGAAAAGCTGATGAAGATGGGCTACCATGTGAGCCCGCTACACGGCGATATGGACCAGAAGATGCGCTCAAAGGTGATGGAACGCTTCAAGAGCAGGCAACTGCAGTGCATTGTGGCTACGGATGTGGCTGCGCGCGGTATAGATGTGAACGATATCACCCACGTTATCAACTACGAACTGCCTGACGATCCGGAAGTATATACCCACCGTAGCGGCCGCACAGCGCGTGCCGGCAAGAGCGGTATCTGTATGTCTATCGTGTCGCCGAAGCAGATCTCTAATATCCGCCAGATAGAACGCCTTGTGAAGCAGAAGTTTCACAAGAGCGATATACCTGATGGCGCAGAGGTGGTGCGCAAGCGCCTGTTCTTCTACATGGAGCAGATAGCTACCGCACAGCCCCGTGCCGACTTTGCCAAACTGTATCGCGACAGCATGCACGAGCAGTTTGCCGACGTGGACAAAGACGAACTGATACGCAAACTGATATGGCTGCAACTGCGCGAAACAATTGACGCCTACCAGGACGCCGATGACCTGAACGCGGGTTACGAACAGAAAGAAAGAGGTGCAAGCCGTGGCAACCGCTCCAGCCGCATCTTCATCAATCTGGGTGAGAAGGACGGATTGAATACTCAAAAACTCATACAGTTCATTACCGAATCGGTGGACATAGACAGCAACGTGATAGAACGCGTTACCGTTCGTGACCTGAGCAGTTTCTTCAATGTACCGGGCGATGCCGCTGAGTACATCATAGAACACCTGTCTTCGAAGAAATTCAAAGGCCGCAAGGTGCGCCTTGAAGAAGCCGACCAGGGCCGTGGACCAGGCGGTAATGGTGGCGGTGGTGGCTACAAAGGCGGTGGCAAACCTCAGTCTGGTGGCGGCGGTGCACGCTACTCGGGCGATGTGCGTGCCTATGGCAAGCGTGAGGGCCACAGTGGCGGCGGAGGCGGCTACAAAGGCAAGAAGAAATATTAATTAACCATAGTACCTTATAAAAAAGCGCGGGCGGACGAAAGTCTGTCCGCGCTTTTTCTCCCTGAGGCCGCCGGGGTATTCCCTAAAATGCGGCCATTCATTAGCTTTGCAGTACAGCTCTCTCCCGGCATATATGTTCAATAAGATATCAGGCACGGTATTTATAGTAGACGACAACGACATGTTGTCTATGGCGCTTGAGGATTACATAACCGAAAAGACACCACACAAGGTGCGTGTGTTTGCCACCGGCGAAGACTGCATCCGTCACCTGGACGAGGGTCCGGATGTGGTGATACTGGATTACTACCTGAACTCGGTGAAACACACCGCGGCAGACGGATCGAAAATACTACAGGCCATCAAGCGGTTCAATCCGGCCATTCACGTCATCATGCTCTCGGGTCAGGATGCGTATGGCGCGGCGCTGCAGACCATAATGAAGGGCGCAGACAGCTATGTGATCAAAGACTCTGACGCTTTTACAAAGGTGTTGAAGATACTGGAGGGGCTGCGCTGATAAGAGGGCAAAACAAAACCGCCCCCGTTTCCGGAGGCGGTTGGTATCTTAGTGTAGAGCGGAATTATTCGCTTACTACTTCGAATTCGATCTCAACGATATTTTCTTTACCGAAGTCGATGCTTGCTTTGTGTGTACCAGCTTCTTTCACTTCGTCCACTACAGATATGCGGCGACGATCGATCTCGTAACCTTTCTGCTCGCGGATAGCGCGTGCCAGCTGTATAGCAGTAACCGATCCGAAGATCTTGCCGCTAACACCGATCTTAGCACCAACTTTGATCGGACTTGCTTTCAGTACTTCTGTAACGTTTGCTATTTCAGCCATCAGCTTAGCTTCTTTCTTAGCCAGCTGCTTGCGGCGCTCTTCCATGATCTTGGTGTTAGAGGCACTTGCTTCGATAGCGTATTTCTGAGGTATCAGGTAGTTACGTGCATAGCCAGGCTTCACATCTACCATTTCATGGGCTGCGCCCAGATTATCAACGTCTTTTATGAGGATAACTTGCATGATTTTTCTACTTTAAAAGGTCAGTAACATAAGGTAAAATTGCCATCTGGCGTGCCTTCTTGATTGCCTGCGATACTTTGCGCTGGAATTTCAGGGAGTTGCCTGAAATGCGGCGTGGGAGCATCTTTCCTTGTTCGTTCAGGAATTTTTTCAGGAATTCGCCGTCTTTGTAGTCAACGTAGCGGATACCCATTTTCTTGAAACGACAGTATTTTTTCTGGCGTTTTTCCACGCGCTGCGCGGTAAGGAATTTTATTTCGTTCTGTTTAGCCATTGTTCGAGATTTTATGCGTTTTCAGCGGTTAAGTTTTTACTGCGTTTCCTGAGGTTGTAAGCAACTGCAAACTTGTCGAGGCTGGTAACCATGTGACGCATGATGTTCTCATCACGGTTCATCTGGATCTCCAGTTTCGCATTAACGTCTGTAGGAGCTGAATATTCGATAACGAGGTAAAGACCTGTGGTCTTTTTAGCTATCGGATAAGCCAGGGAGCGCAGGCCCCACGCATCTTCGTGAACAATTTCCCCGCCATTTGTCTTGATGAAGTCTGTGTACTTCTTCTGAGCAGTTTTGAAGTCATCCTCCGCGAGAACGGGGGTGAAGATGACCATCAGCTCATAATTCTGAACTTTCTTGTCTGTTGCCATAAATATGTTTTAGTTTATCCAATTGCCCGGCAGGAACGTTGGGTATCTTTAGGGCGATCAGCAACAATGCTTTGAAACATTATTATTTTTCGCCATCCGGATAGCCGGGAAATTTGGGAGTGCAAAGGTAAGGCCTATTTTTATTCCTACCAAGAAAAATATAACTTTTCTTCTGCATCTGAATTTCGTGTGGTAAAATACTCATACTATTTTGCATCATCTTAACGTAATACGTCCATAACTTTATGACTATCAACAAAAAGGTGCTTTATGAGCAAGATAGCAACCAACAACCACCCTGTCAGCACTATAGTTGTATTGAAGCGTATGCTGCGCAAAATGCGTGAGCGGGTTCGTGCCCTATTTGAACCGGAAGAGGTGGAAGTGACCTTTCTGGAAGATGGGGAAACCTCTTCCTACACCTACCGGATAATAGAACACAAACGGGCCGCCTGACCGTAATGCGGTTTCGATGCGTGGTTTTTTCGTAGTTTCATGTCGAATTACCCGGCATGCGCAGGATACTGACAGGATTATATTACTTCTTACCTATACAGCTACTGCTGCTGCATTTCAGGCGTTACCAGCTGTTGCTGGTGTTCTGGGCTATACTCCTGCTGACCATTACAGGGAATTTCGCGGCCCACTTCGGGGCTTCTTCTCTCTTTCTGGCGCCTGAATATCAGGGGGTTATCAGCTACGCCAGTATGTTCTTGCTGGGTAGTGCATTCTGTGTGTTCATGATGATGTGGCACATTACCACATTCATTATCCACAGTAAACGTATCACCTACATAGCCGCAACCCGGCACGCCTTTCTGCTCTATGCACTCAACAATGCCATCATCCCGCTTGCCTTCCTGATATTTTACTCAGTGGTATCGGTTCGGTATCAACTGCGTGAGGAACACTACGCTATCAAAGACATAGTGTTGATGCAGGTGGGGTTCTATTTTGGATTCTTCTCTGTACTTCTTATTTCATTTGCGTACTTCTTCAGGGTGAGCAGGGATTACTTTAAGAGCACCTTTGCAAGATTTGCCAAACCTGCCTATACTTTGAAGGGAGCCATTCCCCGCGACGGACTTGATGAGGACCGTGACGAAATATATGCCAGATCGCACCTTTCGCTGAGGCTGAAGATCATTGCAAGCGATGGCAAAGGAAAGGTGCAGCCACGCATTGCCGGGCTTGTGCTGCAGCGCCACCATCGCAATGTGGTGTTTGCCACCTTTGTGGCCTATGTGGTACTGCTGATACTGGGCATGTACATTGACAACCCGTGGCTGCGTATCCCTGCAGGAGCGGGTTTCCTTTTGCTGTTTGCCATCATGCTGGGACTGGTGGGCGCGTTCAAATATTTTATGCGCAGCTGGGAGACATTGGGGTGGATATCGTTCATCGTTTTATTGTCAGTAATGGTGAAATACAAGGTTTTTGACCTGCGGAGTATTGCCTATGGACTGGACTACCACCAGTCGCTGGAACAGGTATATCACTACAGCACGTTGCGCAGCCTGTTCACTCCCGTGCGCTATAACTCGGATGTGACCACGGAAAAATACCGGCTGGACAACTGGAAACACGCTGTAACAAACGATACCGGCAAGTTGCCGCCACTTGTGGTAATAACGGTGAGCGGCGGCGGAACCCGTTCGGCCTACTGGACATTCCGCACACTGCAATATATAGATAGCGCAACGGGTGGAAAGCTGTTCAGGCATGCAGTATTACTGACAGGCGCATCGGGAGGCATGATTGGGGCCACCTACTGGCGTAACATTCATGACGCCCACCAACGGGGCGACATCAAAGACCCTTATGCACCAAGGTTTCAGGAAAATATAGGTAAGGATCTGCTGAACCCGATCGTATTTTCATTTGCGTGCATTGACCTGATCTCTCCGTTTAATAAGATCACAATTGCAGGTCATCGTTATTCAACCGACAGAGGGTATGCAATGGAGCGGGAACTTGCCAGAAACTCAGAAGGACTGCTGGACCGCCCTATAGGCTACTACGAAAGACGAGAGGCGAGGGGCGAGATACCGCAGCTGATCATTAATGGCACCATCATCAATGACGGACGCAAGCTGATGATCTGCAACCAGCCCATTGCCTACCTGACCCAACCAGAGTATTCGCTGAGGCTGCCATCGCCGCCGATAGACGCGGTGGACTATGGGGCATTCTTTCCGGAACAGAACACAGGCGAACTGAGACTCACATCGGCGCTGCGAATGAATGCCACCTTTCCCTACATACTGCCGGTTGTGAAGCTGCCGTCCTCTCCGCGCATGAACATTATGGATGCAGGTCTGCGGGACAACTTCGGGATACAGGTGGCGAGCCGCTACCTGCATGTGATGCGGCACTGGTTGAAGCAGAACGTGCGGGAGACGATCTTTCTGGAGATTCGCGATACGCGGGAAAACGATGTAAGCTCGAACACCGACCAGTCTACACTGGGCAATATGGTGGCCGACCCGCTATTTGTGATCCAGAATAAATGGGAGGCGATACAATCGTATGGATATAACTATGTAAAGGATTTTTCGCCTGCTTATGTGGATGACAAGCTGAAACTGGTAACGCTGCAATACATCCCGAGGGAGTACAAAAAATCGGCGGCACTAAATTTTCACCTGACCCGTGAGGAAAAAGAAGACATATATGCATCAATTGACCATCCATATAACCAATCGGAGGTGGCGAGGCTGATACAGGCACTGAAGTGATCTGATATATAATTTTTAAACAACCGACCAATACGGGAAGAAAAGTTGGTCTATAGGGTGAAAGAGACGTCAAATTAAGAAATATTGCAGGGTATTTGATCCTATTCAACAAATTCTATTTTTTTCACAATATTTTTCTATCTTTGCCGCCTGAAAAAAGTGTAAGTTTATTTAAAATTTTGATGCAAATGTCTCATTTTACAGCTGAAAAGAAAGCAAATATTTTTAAAACACACGGTGGAAACGCTGCTAACACAGGATCTATCGAAGCACAGATAGCTATGCTTACAGAGCGTATCCAGCATATCTCTGCTCACCTCAAACAGAACAAAAAAGACTTCTCGAGCAATCGCGGTCTGATGCAGATGGTAGGCCGTCGTAAACGCCTCCTTCAATACCTGAGCCATAAGAATCTCGAATCTTATCGCGCATTGATAGAAAAACTCGGATTGCGTAAGTAATTACGGGCCGTTCAACTATTCCCAACTGCTCTTAGTTGGGAATTGTTGTTTTATGACTTTTCCCTTTGTGCTACTGCCGCGGCATACATTCCCTGAAGGATATGTGTGTCGCTGTGCTGCGAAAGGGGTATGAATTAACCATTTAATATCTGATGTATGATACCAAATCCCATTTCCGTATCGTTGCGCACAGCCGACGGACGTGAAGTATCAATAGAGACGGGCAGGATGGCCCGTCAGGCCGATGGCGCCGTAGTAGTTCGCCAGGGCAATTGTATGATCCTTGCTACAGTAGTAGCGAATAAAGACCCCAAGCCGGGCCAGTCATTCTTCCCACTTACCGTTGATTACCAGGAGAAGTTCGCATCTGCGGGCCGTATTCCGGGTTCTTTCTTCAAGCGTGAAGCTCGTCTTAACGACTATGAGATACTTACCTCTCGTCTGATAGACCGCGCGCTGCGCCCTTTGTTCCCCGATGATTATTTCTGCGACGTTCAGGTGCTGGTGACCCTCATCTCTTCTGATCCTGAGGTTATGCCGGACAGCCTGGCGTGCCTGGCAGCATCAGCCGCACTTGCAGTGAGCGATGTGCCGATACAGGAGGTTATCTCTGAGGTGCGTGTAGCACGTATTAACGGTGAATATGTAGTGAATCCTACCCGCAGCCGCATACCTGAAGCAGACATCAACATAATTGTTGCCGCTACCGAAAAGAACATCATGATGGTGGAAGGTGAAGGTAAGGAGTGTGATGAAGCCGGTCTTGTAAAAGCGATAGAAGTGGCACATGCCGCAATACGCGAGCAGGTGAAACTGCAGCACGATCTGCGTGAGAAAGTGGGTGTTACAGGCAAGCGTGAATACACAAAACCATATACCAACCCTGAACTGGAAGCTCGCATTGCCACCTATGGCACGAAGCTGATCTATGACGTGGCGAAAGCCGCGCTGGGCAAGCATGAGCGCAGCGATGCATTCAGCAAGATAAAAGAAGACTTCAAAGCATCTCTTGCAGAAGGAGAACTGAAAGATGAAGATGCAGCACTGATAGGCACTTACTTCCACGACCTGGAAAAGAAAGTGATCCGTGAGATGATGCTGAACGAGCGCGTTCGTCTGGATGGCCGTGGCCTGGAAGACGTTCGTCCGCTGACGATAGAAACAGATCCGCTGCCTTCGCCGCACGGTTCTTCCCTCTTCACCCGTGGTGAGACACAGTCGCTCACTACAGTGACGCTTGGTACTGTGGATGATGAGCTGTTGCTGGAAACCGCACAGACATCGGACTACATGAAATTCATGCTGCATTATAACTTCCCTCCGTTCTCAACAGGCGAAGTGAAAATGATGCGCGGACAGAGCCGCCGCGAGGTGGGCCATGGCAACCTGGCAATGCGTTCTCTGAAGCAGATGATGCCTGCCGACTATCCGTACACTGTGCGTGTAGTATCAGACATCCTCGAATCTAACGGTTCTTCGTCTATGGCTACTGTATGTGCCGGTTCTCTGGCGCTTATGGATGCAGGTGTTCCTTTCCCTAAACACGTGAGTGGTGTGGCGATGGGTCTCATCTCAGGCGACAACAACAGGTTTGCTGTACTTACCGACATCCTTGGCGATGAAGATCACCTGGGTGATATGGACTTTAAAGTGACCGGTACACGCGATGGTATCTGCGGTATCCAGATGGATATCAAGGTGGATGGCCTGAGCATGGAAATAATGATGCAGGCGCTGGAGCAGGCTCGTCGTGGTCGTCTCCACATCCTGGATGCAATGTACCAGACAATTGAAGCCCCACGTGCTGAATTGAAACCACACGCTCCACGCATCACACAAATGAACATCGACCGCGAGTTCATAGGCGCTGTGATAGGCCCTGGTGGTAAGATCATTCAGGAAATGCAGCGTGAGACAGGCACTAAGATCAACATTGAAGAAGTGGGCAACGAAGGTGTTATCAAGATCTTCGCTACCGACAAAGAAAGTGTTGACAAAGCAGTGGCCTGGATCAGGAGCATTGTGGCGATACCTGAGATAGGTGCTACCTACGAAGGTGTTGTGAAGAGCATTATGCCTTTCGGTGCGTTTGTAGAGTTCATGCCGGGCAAACAAGGCTTGCTGCACATATCTGAAGTGAGCTGGAAGCGCCTGGAAACACTGGATGGTGTGCTGAAAGAAGGCGATACGGTGAAGATACAACTGACAGGTACAGACCCTAAAACGGGTAAACTGCGCCTGAGCCGTAAAGTGCTGATGCCTAAGCCTGAAGGTTATGTGGAGCCTGAAAAGCGTGAGCGCCGCGAAGGTGGTGACGATCGTCGTGGCGACCGTGGTGACCGTGGCGACCGGCGTGGTGGCAACGACCGCAGGGATGGTAACCGTGGCGACCGTGGTGGTAACCGCGACCGTGGCGACCGTCCGCAGCGCGAACCACGCAACGAGAACACTTCGAATGAATCTACAGAGCAATCTGCACCACAGCCATCGGCCGATGATGCTGATCTGGCACTGTAATTCCTGCAGAAATATCTATTTAAGACATCCCGCCCCGCAAGGCGGGATGTTTTTTAAAATACCATTCAGGTTTTTAATCCGACATTTGCAAAAATCTGCATAGCATGCCCGCAAGGTTTTATGAGCAGGAAGTGAAGTCTGCACTAAAGGACAAACGTAAACTTTCAGCATTTCTGGATAGTCTGGTAACGAAGTACAGGAAAGGCACCCGCAAGAGCGACCTTACCTATATCTTTTGCAGCGACGAACACCTGCTGCAGATGAACCAGCAGTTCCTACAACACGATACATTTACCGACATCATCACGTTCGACCTGTCGGAAGGAGATGATGTGCTGATGGGAGAGATATACATAAGCGTGGACAGGGTGAAAGAGAACGCGGACAAATTCGGTACGTCATACAAAGACGAGCTGCACCGGGTGATCTTTCACGGGGCATTGCACCTGTGCGGATTCAAAGACAAAAAAACAGCCGACAAGACAATGATGCGCGCCAAGGAAGATGAGAGCATTGCGGCATATAACAAAGCACTGGCAAAATGAACATAGAGACACTTTACGAAGATAATGACCTGATAGTGGTGAACAAACCCGCCGGTATGCTGGTGGTGCCCGATCGCTTTAATAGCGACCTGCCCAGCCTGGGCAAGCAGGTAGAGAAAAAGATTGGACAGCGTATATGGGTGGTGCACCGCCTGGACCGCGACACGAGCGGAGTGATCTGCTTTGCGAAGAACGAAGAAACACACCGCTACCTGTCTATCTGCTTTCAAGAGCGTGACGTAAACAAATTCTATGCCGCGCTGGTAGTGGGTGTGGTGATACCGGAATCGGGCAGGATAGAGAACTACCTGACAGAGCACCCGGCAGGCAATGGCCGCATGATGGTGGCCAAGCGCGGCAAGCTGGCTGTGACCGACTACAAGGTAGTGGAACAATGGCCGCTGTATGCGCTGATGCAGTTTCAGATACATACAGGCCGCACGCACCAGATACGTGTGCACATGCGCTCTATTGGTCATCCAATAGTTTGTGACGAGGTGTATGGAGATGGCAAACCGTTCAAGCTATCGGCGATAAAGAGGAAGTACAAACTGTCTGAAAAAGAAGAGGAAGAAAAACCATTGCTGAGCAGGCTGGCACTGCACGCCTACAAGCTGGAGTTCCATAAAGAGGACGGCACACCTGTGTCGGTAGAAGCCCCGTTGCCAAAGGATATTGCCGCATGCGTAAAACAGCTGAACAAATGGTGTCCTCCCGCCAACACACAAGACTAACGATAGCAGCGATAGCAGCGCTGCTGGTACTCACCGCCTTCTCGGTACCGAAGCGCGATGGCAAGTATAGGCTATACAAGATGTATCACCGCTACCATGGTCACTGGCAGCGGTCGGTGCGCTTTATACAGCAGACCGAGCGCTTCATCACCGATACCGTAACGACCAAAGAAACGTGGTACGAAACCATCGTCTATCCACGTTCGTTCCGCATAGACCTGGGCGAACCCGACCAGCGCAATTGTGTGATCTATCGCAACGACTCGGCCTATGTTTTCAGAAAGGGTGCGCTGTCAAGATCGAGGTTGGACAGCAACGAACTACTCTACCTGCTGGGCGGCATGTATCACGCAAGCAACTTTAAGGAAGTTACCACCCGCCTCTCTGCCATGCATTACGACCTGAGCAAAAGCTACTATACCCGCTGGAGGGGGCGAGACATATATGTGATAGGTGCTGCCGGCATTGGCGACAGAGCGAATCAGTTGTGGATAGATTGGAAGCATTACCGCATTGTGCGCATCCTCAAATTTGACAACGGCGCACCGGAAGAGATCATTTTAGAGGGGCATAAGCGCCTTGGTCATAAAAAGTGGACCGAGACAAGAGTTGCTTTCTACAAAAGCGGAAAGTTGCTGCAGCGGGAGACCTATACCGAGATCGTGGTTAATGATGAGATAGACGAGCGCATCTTCGATCCTGCGGCACCGTGGCAATGGCACTGGTACACCCCTGCCAACGATGCAAAATAAAGGGAATCTTAATTCTTTTGCCGCTGGTGCTCCACGCTGCCAATTGCGCGTTTCTCAATCGTTTTGTTTTCTACCTTTGCGCCCATGCGGCGTCTTGCTTCCGTTTTATTACGTTCGTTCCTGCAGGGTTTGATACTTGTGAGCCCGATAGTCATTACAGCCTATCTGCTCTACAAGATATTTACCGGTGTAGATAGTCTTATCCCATCAGTGCCTACCGGCCTGGGGTTTGTGCTCATCATAGGTATCGTCACTGTTATCGGATACTGGGGCACCCGTTTCTTTGTGGGCCGCTGGCTGTTCGACGCGTTCTCCTACCTCATGACCCACACACCGGGTGTAAAGTATATCTACTCTTCCATACGAGACGTGCTTACTTCTTTTGTGGGCGATAAGAAACGATTTAACGAAGCAGTGTGGGTGCGGGTGGGCAAAGACCCTGAGGTGTGGCGCATAGGCTTCTTGACTCAGGACGACATGGGCCCGTTGGGCATGGAGGGCAAGGTGGCCGTGTACCTGCCACACTCCTACGCCATTTCGGGCTGGGTGATAGTGACTGAAAAAAGCAACATAAAGCCGGTAGATAAGATGAATGCCGGTGAGGCGATGAAGTTTGCGGTGAGCGGTGGTATCACAACAGTAGAAGAGCCGGAAAACAATGGAAAGGAAACTCAACTTTAATGCCGGTCCGGCGGAACTGCCGGGCGAGGTGCTGCACGAACTGGTAAAGGCCACGAGCAATTACAAACGCACGGGTATGTCTATAGTGGAGATTCCCCACCGTGGCCCCGAATTTTCAGAGATACTGGAAGAAAGCAAGGCGCTGGTGCTTAAGCTGTGCGGCCTGAGCGAGCAATATGAAGTTTTGTGGCTGCATGGCGGCGGCAGAATGCAGTTCTGCATGGTGCCCATGAACTTCCTGTCAAACGGAAAAACGGCAGCCTATATAGACAGTGGCCAATGGTCGAAAGAAGCCATTGAACACGCACGGTATTATGGCGCAGCTACAGTAGTATCGTCATCAAAAGATGACCGTTATGACCGACTGCCCGACTGGCCTACAGAATTGCCTGCCGAAACCGCCTACTTGCACATCACTACCAACAACACCATTTATGGTACACAGTGGCACGACATACCCGCCACTACCGTGCCCCTGATAGCTGACATGAGCAGCGACATACTAAGCCGCGAACACAACTATCACCGCTACTCTATGTTCTATGCCACGGCGCAGAAGAACCTGGGCGTGGCCGGGGTGGCCCTGGCGGTAGTGCACAAGAGTATGCTGGATAAGATAGTGCGCCCTGTGCCACCCATTATGAGCTACAAAGAACAGGTACGCCAGAACTCTGTAGTGAATACTGCCAATGTGCATGGCATTTATGCCGCCCTGCTGATGCTGCGCTGGATCAACGAACGCGGCATTGTGAACATAGAGCGCGACAACCGCAAGAAAGCAGCTATACTCTATGACGTGCTGGATAACAGCCGGGTCTTCAAACCCCACGTGGCCGAAAAAGACCACCGCAGTATGATGAATGTATGCTTCACCGCAGCAACACCCGAACTGGAGCAACAGTTCATGACACTGGCCGACCGTAACAACATTACGGGGATCGCCGGGCACCGCACAGCAGGTGGCTTCAGGGTATCTATTTACAATGCCATCACTATAGACGCGGTGGCTACCCTTGCCGATCTGATGCACCGCTTCGAGCGCACCGCATAACAATTACAGATCGTAGGCCTCGCCTTCTACCGATACAATAACATTGGGGAATATGGCCGCGGCCTCTTCCGTGAAAGCATCAAGCTCTTTATACTTGGAAGAAAAGTGCCCCAGCAAGAGCTTCCCCGCACCGGCTTTCACGGCCATGGTAGCAGCCTGGGCTGCAGTGCTGTGAAAACGCGCCTCGGCCTTCTCGCGGTCTTCGTCGAGATAGGTACTCTCGTGATAGATCATATCGGCACCCGAGATGTAGGGCAGTATGGTCTCGGTATAGAGCGTATCGGTGCAGTAGGCGTATTTGCGGGGGCGCGGACCTACATCGGTCACCCATTCGTTCTTCACAACAGTGCCATCGGGCAGCACATGGTCCATACCCTGCTTCAACGGTTCAAAATCTTCTGGGGCTATGCCATACTCGCGGCATTTGTCGGGCAGTATCCTGCGGCCCCGTGTCTTCATCTCCACCACAAAGCCGTGGCACTCTATGCCATGCTGCACCGGAAATGACGTAACGGTGAATGCCTGTGTATCTGCGATCATTGTTGCCTCTTCGGGCAGCGGATGAAAGTGCAAGTCGTACTTCAGCACGGTATTTGCCGCCTGCAATATGAGATCGAGTATGGGTTGCAGCGCAGCAGGCCCATGCAGGTGCAGTGGCGCAGTGCGACCCAGCAAGCTCATGCTGTTGATGAGGCCCGGCAGACCAAAATAATGGTCGCCATGCATGTGACTGATGAAGACGTGATTAAAATTCTTCCACTTCACCCCATAACGCTGCATCTGCAGCTGTGTGCCCTCTCCGCAATCAAACAACAGCACTTCTCCGTAGACGGTCACTGTTTGTGCCGTAGGATGCCTGCCAAATGCGGGCAGTGCCGAATTGTTGCCGAGAATGGTAACACGCATGTGGTACAAATGTAGTTAAGGAGGGGGAATGTGCAAGGTGGGATGGGAATAAGATGGATAATATGAACGCTTGCTATCGATCTATGGCAATTACTCCTCTAACGAACAAATGATACGGTGACGCAGTGCGATCAACGCACAATAAAAAGCAGCGGACCGTTTGCTTGGTCCGCTGCTTGCCAGACTATAGATCAGGGCGGTTATCAGATGTCGGTGAAGGATGGCACTCCCATTTCGCGGCCACGACGTATCAGCATTTCGGTTGTAACGGAAGTGGCACCAAAAACGTCCGACCATTTTTTGGTACTTTCAAAACGTTGTATGCCATTTACCATGTTGTAGTGGGTAGGCAGGAAAACCATCTCAGGTCCGGTATATGTTTTGCCGGCCTCTGCAAACGGACGATAAACCAATTTGCTTAGGGTCTTTGCAGGGTCGCCACTGATGGTGATAGTTGCATATCCATATTCTCCACCTTTTTCTTCAACAGTTATCTTAGCGATCTTTGGATCCTGTGTAGCGGTATGCCCCGATGGCAAAACGAATAGCGAAGATGTCTCAGAAATGCGGCAACGGCCTTTATCTGATTCTTTGAAAGAGATACCCAGTTTAGCTACTATGTCTTTCCCGTCAACCTGTATGGTGGCGTTTTCTTTGATCTCAACGCTGCTGCCCGAAATGGCAGTTTTGTCGGCGATGAACTCTAAATCAGCTATCGTTACTTTGGGAAGGCCGCCAGACATTAGCAGATCACCATTTACAATAATAGTTCCTGTTGCACTCCTTATCAATTCAAATGTGAGTTCGCCGGCATACTCAAACGGAGGGAAAGTAATAACCATGTCATGTGTGATTGTGCTTTCTTCCGGAGTTTCCAACACTACTGTCAGTGGCACTGTTTTATTATCCTTTTCATTTTTCAGACTCAATGTGGCTCCATAAATTCTCAAAGTATTACTTCGCTTAACAGCTTTCCCGTTGAGTGTAAGGCCATAGAATTTCATTGACGCCGTATATTTTTTGTCTCCTGTCTGCTTTATAATGACATCATAGTCCATTTCAAGACCGTTGCCGGTTTTCTTGTTTTGGATGCTGACCTGAGTTGCCTTACTACCCTTAAAACTTGTAGCGGCATTTGTTTCAGACTGTGCAGTGGCACCGGGAACTGCTATTGGTTGCTTTTTGCATGCGGTGGCGCACATTGTAGCTGCGACAAGCGCAAGGATAAGATGTTTCATAAAGAATACTTTTTTGATTTTTTGTAAAAGTATCCATTGGGGGAGCCGCTTTCCCACCTCGATATACGAACGGTTGTTCCGGATTCATAAACGGTAAGAAACTGCACCACAGGCAGAAATTATCGCTGCCTGCCGGCAATAAACACAGCCACTACTTCCCGTAATACTTCAACCGTAACTGCTCACCATCAAATTCGCCATAGCTGTCGTAGCGGATCCAGTCGCCGAGGTTCACGTATAGGCTGTTGGCAGAGAGTGGGTATTCTATGGCTATGTGGCGGTGGCCAAATACGAAGTAGTCGTAGTGGTGGTGCTTCAGCGTTTCGAGGCAGAACTGCACCAGCATTTCTCTATCGGGCCCCAGAAATTCTTTCTCAGGTATATCGGCATGCTTTGGCCCCAGGCGGCTGAACCAGCCTGCAAGTCCCACACCGGTATCGGGGTGCACTCGGCGGTACAACCATTGCGATAGCGGACTGCGCAATACGGTCTTCAATATCTTGTAGCCTGTATCCCCGGGGCCCAGGCCGTCGCCATGAGCAATAAAAAACTTCTTGCCGTTCACCTCGCGGGTTATGGGACCGTGGTGCACAGGTATGCCGAATTCGGTATGGAAGTAATCGAGCATCCACAGGTCGTGATTGCCGGTGAACACCTCTATATGCAGCCCCTTGTCGCGCAGCTCGGCTATCTTGCCCAGAAAGCGGGTGAAACCACGCGGCACTACGTTCTTGTATTCGAACCAGGTGTCAAACAGGTCGCCCACCAGAAATATCTGTTCGGCCGTGGGGGCTATCTCATCCAGCCAGCGACATATGCGCTTTTCGCGCTCGGTGCTGGAGGCGCGGTCGGGTATGCCGAAGTGAAAATCGGAAGCGAAGTATATTTTCTTACCTGCGGGTAGCTGCATGAATGAACAAAGATACTATTTGAGACGAGGAAGCCCAACTACAGGGGCGCAGACCTATTTCTTGCGCAGTGTGGCCTTTTCTACACGCAGGCCCACGTGCAGCACATCGGGCAGCGGGTTGATACGCATATTCTGCTCCAGCGTCACCTCGTAAGTGCCCGGGCGGCTCAGGTTCACCGAATCGCCAAGTGAAATTGGCATGCGCTGTTCGTATATCTCGCCCATGCCACGACCCAACCAACGACCGCTTGCCTCGGCCAGGTCTATGTTGATGCGCGCCTTGGTGGCGGTGGTGTCGCCGGGTGTTTTTATGTACATCCACATCCAGATGTTGTTGTATGGATATGCCTGTGTATGACGGATGATGAAGTAGGGCTGGTACTGCGCCGTAGAGTCGGTGATGGTGAAAGTGAATTTTGGTTTGTAATTGTAGTTCCACGCGTTACCGGGTATGGCCTTCTGATCCTGATAATGAGGAGCAGGCATGCAGGCGGCCATGCAGCAGGTAAGTGTAATGAAGAGTATGAAACGGGAAAGGCGCATTGCTACAAAATTAAGAACGACCGGGTTTCAAAGTACATCTGAAAGCGCCGGTCGTTCTTTTTCTATTCTTTTATCGATGTTGTTGTTTGTTACTACTAGATACCTACCATCAGCGGCATGAGCAGCATCATCAGGTCTTCGTTGTCCGTTTTATCAACCGAGCGGAAGATACCGGCGCGCGATGGTGTGCTGAGCTCCAGCACCACTTCTTCGCCGTCCAGGTTATTCACTATCTCCACCATCAGTTTGGCGTTGAAGGCGATCTTCATGTCCTCGCCGCTGTAGTTGCAGGTAAGTGTTTCCTTTCCTTCGTAAGAGAAGTCGATATCCTGTGCTGAGATATTGAGGCTGTTGCCATTGATATCGAGCAGCACCTGATTGGTAGTTTTGTTGGCGAAGATGTTCACGCGGCGCAGTGCACTGGCGAAATCGGCACGATTGATGGTAAGGCGGTAAGGATTGTCAACCGGAATAACCGCGCGATAATCGGGGAAGCGTGCGTCTATGAGGCGACAGCTGAGGCTCACGTGTTCTCCTTTTACGAAGAGGTGACTGCTGTTGTAGGCAAGTGTCAGTACAGACTCGTCTGTAGGCAGTGTGCCGCGCAGCTGCTGCAATGGCTTCTTAGGCACCACAAAACCACCGGCTGCAGGGCAGCTGATGTCGCTGCGGCGCAGCTGCACCAGGCGGTGCGCGTCGGTAGACACGAAGCCCAGACCATCTTTAGCCATCTCGAAGTATACACCGGTCATAGCAGGGCGCAGCGTATCGCCACTCACTGCGAACAGTGTTTTGTTGATGCTTTCGATCAATGCTATGGATGGCATTGTGAACTCAGTAGTATCGCCGGGAGCCGGTTCTTTAGGGAAGTCGTCGGCCTTCTCGCCTACGATACGGTATTTACCTGAGTTGCTCGACATGTCGATAGACAGGTCGGTCTCAGAAATTATGAAAGTTACCGGCTGTTCAGGCAGGTTCTTCAGGTATTCGAGAATGATCTTGGAAGGGATACAGATACGACCCGATCCTTCCGCGTCGTTTACCTGCATCTGCACCCGCATCATTGTTTCCAGATCGGTAGCGGTGAGCGTCAGCGTATTGCCGCGCAGGTCGAACAGGAAGTCTTCGAGAACAGAAAGCACGTTGTTGGCGCTTACGATGCCGCCTATCTGCTGCAGGTTCTTGAGCAGGGTTGAAGATGTAACTATGAAACGCATTGTAATAGTGTGTTTGGAACAAAGATATTTGAAATAACAGGCAAAAAGGCACTCAAAAATGCCATTGTGGATAAATAGACGGGAGTGTGTGCATTGCCAAACGGCAGGTAGTCAGGCCTGCTATCGGATACCTTCCTTACGCGACAAAGCCAGCACAAAAGAAGCAGCCGCAAACAGTGCCATGATGTGGATGAGCGGCCCCGGCCGCCATATGAAATAACCCACAGCCCACCCTATGATGAGCATTACTGCTATGATGTACAATAGACTTCTTAATATCATGCTTTTATCCTTACCGTCAGCGGTATCCGGTCATTGGCTTTCCGAAAAACGGAATAACCTGTTGCGCAACCGTCTGTGGTATAAAAGTAACTAATATGGCATACAAAAACCACTGCCAACACATATGAATTATAGCGGCGTGTCGGCATAATTATATATCTATTAATTCCGGGATAAAAAAATTTATCTGAATTACGGTGGCTCATATATTTGCAACAGCGACCCATGGTGCATTTCCGCTCCGGGGAAGCATTTCCCTAAAACAACACATTATGAATAAGATTCTTGTAACGGGCGGATGTGGCTACATAGGTGGTCATACTATTGTGGATCTCCTGCAGAACGGATTTGAAGTGATCTCTGTTGACAACCTTTCGAGGGGGTCGCTGAAGATGCTGGACGGAATAGAGAAGATAACCGGCAAGAAAGTGAAGAACTACAAGGTGGATCTTTGCGACCTGGACGATACGGAAGCTGTTTTTCTGGAAAACCCCGACATAGTGGGCATCATCCACTTTGCTGCTTACAAATCGGTACCGGAATCGGTAAAGGAGCCGCTGATGTACTTCCACAACAACATCAACTCACTGCTCAACATCATGCAGTGTGCCGAAGATTTTGACGTTGACAATTTTGTGTTCTCGTCATCCTGCTCGGTATATGGCAACGCAACAAACCTGCCCGTAGCAGAAGACGCGCCGCTGGCCGAACCTGAATCGCCCTATGCCCGCACCAAACAAATGGGCGAGGCCATCTGCCGCGATTTCACCAACATACACAAAGACTTCAACACCATATTGCTGCGCTACTTCAATCCGGTGGGCGCTCACCCGTCGGCACTTATCGGCGAGTTTCAGGACCTGTCGGAGAGCGTAGTACCGGTGATCACACAAACTGCCATCGGCAAACGTCAGGAAATGACAGTATTCGGCAGCGACTACCCCACCCGCGACGGCAGCTGTGTACGCGACTATATCCACGTTATGGACATTGCCAACGCCCACACCCGCGCGCTGCAATACATCATAGACGACCGCAACAAGTCGAACTGCGAAGTCTTCAACCTGGGTACCGGCAATGGCGTTACCGTTCTGGAACTGATAGATGCTTTCGAGCGTGTATCGGGCGAGAAACTGAACTACAAAGTGGGTGGCCGCCGCGATGGTGACGTTGTGGCGGTATATGCCGACAACAACCGTGCCCGCACCCTGCTGGGTTGGGAAACACAATATGGCCTGGATGCTATGATGGACACTGCCTGGCGCTGGGAAAAAGTGGTTGCCGAGATGAAAAAGCAGGCACCTAAGGCTGTATAGGCAACATTGCCTGCACGACAATAACTCACAATAGCGATATATGCATGTGCTGCTTGTAGAAGACGAACCGGGTATAGCCAACGTGATCACAAAAGGCCTTGGAGAGGCCGGCTATACCGTGAGTGTGGCACCCGACGGCAATACGGGCTTGCAAATGGCCCTCAGTCACAGCTATGACCTTTATATACTTGACATCATGCTACCCGGCATGAACGGTATGGAACTTTGCACCTTGCTACGGAAGGCAAAGGACAACAAGCCGGTGCTGATGCTGACGGCACTTGGAACCACCGAGAATGTGGTGGCGGGCCTTGAAAAAGGCGCTGACGACTATCTGGTGAAGCCATTCAAATTCTCAGAACTGCTGGCCCGCATGAAGGCGTTGCTGCGACGGTCGGCGGGTAATTTTATTGAAGGGAACAAACTGCGCATCAGCAATCTGGAACTGGATATGGATGCCCGCATTGTGCAACGTGACCAGACAGAGATTCATCTCACCTCTACCGAATACCGCATGCTGGAATACATGATGAAGAACCAGCGCAAGGTAATATCGCGAATGGATCTGCTGGAAAACGTTTGGGGAGTCGATTTCAATATGGCTACCAATGTAGTGGACGTGTACGTAAACTACCTGAGGAAAAAAGTGGACCGCGACTTTGAACCTAAACTGATACACACCGTAATAGGCATGGGCTACATACTAAAGGATAGCTGAGTATGACCATTCAAAAGAAAACAGCGCTAATCTTTACGGCCATCTCGGCTACGATACTCATCGGCATCAGTGTTATCGCATATTTTTTCATGAACACTTTCGCATTTCAGGACTTCTACAAACGTCTTGAGATCCGGGGTATCATTACTGCGAAAGTGCGACTGGCCGAACACTCGCTGGGGCAGGGAGAACTATATAGCAACATCAGGGAACAGCACCTGGAGCCACTACCCGACGAGAAAGAATACTTCTTCCCGGCAGACAGTCTCAGGAATTTTGTGAAACTGAATGTGCTGCCCGATCTAAACGAGGCATTTTACACCAAACTGAAAGAACGCAGACAAGCAAACACAAAGCATAACAACTACTTCTACACCGGATTCTACTACTATGACGAGGGAGCACACCCATACATTGTGATCATAGGTGCGCAGAACGAAGACAGCATCCGGTATTCCCGCAAACTGAAGTGGATACTGATAGCCAGTTGTATCTGCGGCACCTTTGTCTTCTACACGTCGGGTATCTTCTTTTCAAGGCATGCGTTCAAACCCATTCGGGAGATCATTGAAAAAGTGAAGACCATTGGTGCCGAGAACCTGAATCAACGCCTGGAGGACCGAAAAGGACAGGACGAAGTAGCCGAACTTGCTTCCACCTTCAATGAAATGCTGAGCCGTCTCGAAACTTCCTTTGAGACGCAGAACAATTTTGTAAGTAATGCCTCGCACGAATTCCGAACACCGCTCACTACCATATACAGCGAGGCTGAAATAGCGCTGTCCCGACCGCGAGAATCGACAGAATACAAAGCCGCGCTTGAATCTATCCTGTACCAGACTGAAAAACTGCAGCACCTTACAAACAGTCTGCTGAATCTTGCTCAGACCGGTTTTGACGGCAAGAAGCAGAACCTGAAAACTATTTACATTGATGAACTGCTGTATGATGTGAAGAACACCATTGCCAACATTGTACCGGGAAACAATGTACTGATGAACCTTTCTGATCTGCCGGGCGACCGAAGGACCGCTGTGAATGGAAACTATCAGTTATTAAAACTGGGGTTGAGCAACGTAATTGAGAACGCATGCAAGTACTCAAATAACAAACCTGTTACGGTAAAAGCTGATGTGATTGGCGATAAGCTACAACTGTGTATAACAGACAGAGGCATAGGAATACCCAAAGAAGAGCTGCGCTTTATCTACGATCCTTTTTTCAGAGCATCAAACACCGGCCGCTACGAAGGTTACGGAATTGGCCTGCCGCTTACCCGGAATATATTCAGGCTGCACAAGGGCGAGATACACGTGGACTCTGACACCGATAAAGGCGCCGTAGTAACACTAACTCTGCCGGTGGCGTAGTCGCACTTTCTTATCTTATTCTAATCTCATTTTTATTCAAATCTAATTGCAGTCTTACACCCTACTAATGGTGTAATGTCACCTTTGTGCTGTTTCCCGACATAGTTGTAACAGCAAAATTGAGACATATGAATACCATTCTGATCCCAACAGATTTCACGGTCGGGTCTCTGGAGATAATGAACACCTTGGCCCGTAGCACCAGTAACAAGCTGAACATTATTCTATTCCATGCGTTTGACATGCCCGGTAGCCTGGTAGAGGCAATGTCGCGTGCGGGCATCAATAGCCACAACAAACTGATCACAGAAAACCTGCGCCTTGCCTGTAAGCGGATAAGGACAAACAACAGCAACATCACTAATATATCCTTCCGCAACATGTATGGCACCACCATAGCTGCCTTTAAGAACTATGCTGAAGCTAACGCGATAGATATGATTTTGCTGCCACCCGCCTATCGCTTCGTTTACGTTACACGCGAAAGTGTGGACCCTACGCGCATGTTCAAAAAAAGCGGCTTCCCCCTGATCACAGACCCGGCTCAGATTGCCGGAATTACAGGAGCTGAAACCGCGGCAAAAACCTAGCGCAACATCCAAAAAAAACTGTATTTCCCGATACATTCAATACACATACCAATATGCATTCACACACAACACCAACAACCGTGCAGGGGCGCCTGAAGCTCTTCTTCACATTTATGGACAGCCGATGGGAAGACCTGACGGCAAAAGACTGGAAGTCGATCGTGTACCGCGACTTCAGCGCCGGCCTGATCGTTGCGCTCACAGCTATACCCATGGCAATGGGTTTCGCAATGGCCATGGGTCTGCGCCCTGAACAGGGCATCATTGCCGGAGCGCTGGCATGTGTGGTTGGCCGCACATTCGGCGGATCAAAATATCAGGTATATGGACCGACGGCAGCGTTCATACCGCTGATCGCGGCGCTCATCTCAAAGTACGGGCCTGATAACGGTGGCACTGCAGCCCAGGCACACGGTTTTCTGGTGGCGGTGTCAATAATCGCCGGTGTTATTCTGATGATAATGGGTGTGGCGGGGCTTGGAAAATTCGCGAAGCTGGTACCCAACTCAGTAGTGGTAGGTTTCACAATCGGTATCGCCTTCACAATCGCCTTCACCAACCTCGAGGACATTCTTGGCATCGAGAGTTTCAGCGCGATAATGGGAACTGACGAGAACACCAAAGGTGGCTTTACGAACAATCTGACGCAAGGCATCAGGAACCTCGACAAGATCAATATCTGGTCCGTGATAATAGGAGTCATGACGTTTGTGATCACGAAGGTTCTACTGCGGATCTCCATTTTCATACCGGCACCGCTACTTGCTATCGCGGCATCTACAGCCCTCTCAGCAACACTCTTCGCCAACAAAGGGATCATTCTTGTAAAAGACATTTATGGCACCATCCCCAACAATTTCTTTGTTTTTACTCCACCGAGTATGCCTGCTTTTTCGGGGGCAATGCTCTTTGATGTAGTGTACTTTGTATTCGCTATCGTATTCGTGTCCGGCGTGGAAAGCCTGCTCTGTTCGTCTATGGCCGACAAAATGGCCGACAACAAAAAGACCCCCTTCAACCCCGACAAGGAATTCTGGGGCCAAGGCCTGGTACAGATCATTACACCACTTGTCAACGGATTCCCCTGCACAGGTGCGTTGGCCCGCACAGCTACGAGCATCAAAGCGGGTGCGCGCACTCCGCTTGCAGGTTACTTCAAGGCTGTGCTGAAGCTTACAATGGCCTATTTCATAGCACCCTATCTGGAGATCATTCCCATGGCTTGTATAGGGGGTATCCTTGTCTGGGTAGCCAGCAACATGATTAAACCCTCTGAGATCAGAGAAATGAAACACAAGGGCAAGTTTGAATTTGCTATGATGCTTTACACAGCTATAATGGTGCCGCTTACCAACTTCCTCACTGGAGTGTTATCGGCATTGGTTATCTACTTTGTTGTGAAAGCAATATTTGCACGTGGCAAAAAAGTCAAATCAGCTACTGCAGAATAATCGTGAAGATGGAACATGTGTTGCAAAAAGGGGCACTGTCGGGGTGTCCCTTTTTTTATGGGCCAGAGTCAGTTCAACTCTGTTTGGTGACGATATAGTTTGGCATAGTAGCCGTTCAGCGCCATTAACTCTTCATGTGTGCCCTGTTCCGAGATGCCGCCATGATCAAGCACTATGATCTGGTCAAAGGTCCAACCGGTGAAAATACGATGCGTGATAACGAATGTGGTCCTGCACTGCAGATACCCATGTAGGTTGGCCAGTATAGTCTTTTCAGTTTGTGTATCTACCGCCGACAGACATTCGTCCAGTAGTAACACCGGGCTCTTGCGCAATAATGCGCGCGCCAGCACCAGTCGCTGCTTCTGGCCACCACTCAGCATCACACCACGTTCGCCCACCATTGTTTCATAGCCCTGCTGCAGCCCGGCTATGTCTTTTTCAAGGTCTGCAAGGCGGGCAGCCTCTTTCACATCGTCGTCGGTCGCGTCGGCACTGCCAAAACGAATGTTATTAGCTACTGTATCAGAGAAAAGATACGCTTCCTGTGGTGCATATGCCACACTACGGCGCAGCGTGTGCACATCATACCGGTTGGCTGCAACACCATCGAACAATACACTACCCGAGTCAGCGTCATACATACGCAGCAGCATATGCGCTATTGTCGATTTGCCCGAACCCGTCCTGCCAATGATCGCAATTTTTTGGCCTCTTCTTGCATGCAGCGAGAAGTTGCGCAATGCAGTGATGCCCGTGTTCGGATAGGTAAATGTCACATTGTCCAAACGCACATCGCCGGTGGGTGCAGTAGTAACAGCATCAGCCGGTTTGGTGATAGTGGGCTTCGTGTTGAGAAACTCGTCTATACGCTTTTGCGAGGCACCGGCACGCTGTGTCATGCTGGCCACCATTCCAATGCTGGATATGGGGAACATAAGCAGGTTGATGTAAATGACGAACTGCGCTATATTGCCTGTAGTGATACTGCCATGAATGGCAAAGTACCCACCTATCAATACCGTAGACAACATGCTCAACCCTATGAACAGGTTCATGGCGGGAAAGTACACAGCCTCAGTAAGCGAGAGATTGATGCTGCTCTTCCTGTACTCTTCTGATGTTGCCGAAAAGAACTGCATCATGTTGCGCTCCTGCACAAAAGACTTGATGACCCTGACGCCGGAATAGGACTCCTGCGCGGTGGTGGTGAGCGATGAAAGTTGTGCTTGTATACGCGTGCTCTTGCTGTGGATGATCTTATTGACATAAAAGATAGATACCGCCAGCAGTGGCAGTGGCGCCACTACACACAGCGTCAGCACAACATCTACACGCAGCATATCCCACACACAAAAGACCACCAGAAACACTACGCTGGTAAAGTACATTACCGACGGTCCGGTGTACATGCGCACGCGCGACACATCTTCAGATATACGGTTCATGAGGTCTCCGGTGAAATTGGCCTTGAAGAACTGTGTACCCAACCGCTGGTAGTGTGTATAGATCTCGTTCTTCTGATCATACTCAATGTGGCGCGACATCACAATTATGGTCTGCCGCATCATGAACATAAAAAATCCACGCAGCAACGCCAGTCCCAGCAGCGTGAGACCGCCTTTGAATACCAGCGAAAAAATCGCATCGCTGTTGTTACCGGCCTTCATCATATCCTGCACCTGATCCAGAATATCCTTGATCACATTACCAGGCATAACGGCAAACTTGCTGGAGATCACTACGAACAGCATTCCCAGCAGCAACCGCCACTTATATTTGATGAAGTACTTATTTACCGACTGCAGGTCTTTCATGAAGGCGCAAAGGTCGGGGATTTGCGCAATTGAATAGTTATTAGGCGATAGAGGATTGAAAAATTCTGAAGTTTCTCGTCCGGAAAACGAAATGAAATCTAACGAACTTAATACCTCCTTATCCGCAATTTCTTTTGAGACAGTACAGAAAACGAATTTAGCAACTCACTTCCGTGCCCATCAAATGTTTGCACAACAATACGCACTTTCTGAGCAACAGGCGTGTCGGTAATGCGCAACAACATACTTCCCACCTGCTCCACTCTTCTGTATACCAATTCATCCCCAAAATCTTTATCCTCCGTTATAATGTATCCGGACCTCTCCACCGCCAAAGCGATCACTTCTGTATCTGAAATTCCGGGCGAGAGTTGTGCAACTGAGATCACTTCATACCCCTCCCCCACAAGGCCGGCTACTATCCTTGCATCCACACTTTCGTCGGCTATTATGAGTGGAAACTTAAACAACATCGATAAATATCTCGTTTCGCACAAGGTTTGCTCCATAGCTGATGCAGGCCAGGATATCCTCTTTCGTCAGTGTAGGATACGCTAACAGCAGGTCCTCTACGGTATCTCCAAGACCAATTTTTTCAAGAATGAGATCAACGCCTATTCTTGTATTTCTGATGACAGGCTTTCCGCGCAGTACATCCTTCTTCTGTTCAATATGCTCGTACCACATAACGATTTTGCTCTATTACAAAGCTACGAATACCAAGTCAAAAAAAATGGCGGCCCAAAGACCGCCATTTGCAAGCAAAATATCGTTCGTACAGATTATTCTGACTCCGCTACTACTTCTTTCACTTCCGGTATCATACGCTTCATCATACCTTCAATGCCTGTCTTCAGCGTGATCATTGATGAAGGACAGCCCGAGCAGGAACCTTGCATCATCAATTTCACCGTGCCTGTAGCAGGCTCAAAACCTTTGAAACTGATGGCGCCACCATCCATTTCCACGGCAGGTTTCACATAGTTTTCCAGCAGTTCCTTGATGCGCACCACTACGTCTGTATCATCAGCAGCGGCCACATTGGCTTCTTTCTTTGCCTGCACCATTTCTTCATTGATCACCATACGGCCTTCCTCAAGATATTCTTTCAGAAACTGACGTACAGATGGAATAACATCGTCCCAGTTGGTCTCAGCGGTCTTGGCAAGAGTTACGAAGTTGCTGGCAATGAATACGCTCCT
Organism: uncultured Flavipsychrobacter sp.; assembly: GCA_964652995.1. GTDB lineage: Bacteria > Bacteroidota > Bacteroidia > Chitinophagales > Chitinophagaceae > Nemorincola. Next base: position 87,782 of record CAZZCR010000003.1, read on the forward strand.
GATAAACGGAAACGCGAAAAGTTCTTTTGCCAGAGGGGATGGTCCTGCAGCGGCTTCATCGGGGAAGTCGATGCTTTTGCCGGGGTAAAGCAGTTTGTTGGCAACAAACTTCATTGTTTCCGGGTTGGGGGTCATCTCGGTATATATGCTCACGATTGTATTTCCTGTCTTCAGCATTTCTTTAATATTTGTTGCAAAAATACTCAATAATCGGCTTTCGGTGAATTGTTATAACTGATACGGATAGTGAAATCGCTGATATGGAAACGATATTTACTCGCCTCCGTCGGTATTCAATACCCATTTCTTCTCGTTCAGGTGCGCCACATTCACTTCAATGTTGAAGCGCGCCTTCAGGTGCTGCGCCAGCTGATTTGCCGCATATACCGACCTGTGCTGACCACCTGTGCAGCCAAATGACACACTTAGTTGCTCAAAACCGCGGGCAATATAGTCCTCCACGTTTATGGCAACCAATGCGTACACATGGTTCATAAAATCGGGCATGCGTGTCTCGCGTTCCAGAAACTGGCGCACCATCTCATCGTTGCCGGTAAGGTGCTTGTATGCCGCATAACGACCGGGATTCAGAATGCCACGGCAATCGAAGACATATCCTCCACCATGCGGACTGGACGTTTTGGGAATACCCGCTTTATAAGAGAAACTGCATATCTGCACTTCCAGCTTTGGCTTACCATCAGAAATATTGGCTGTATGGAAACGATCCTGCATTTCCTTTGAAGACAGCTTTTCCAGCAAAGAACGCAACTCAGGATAGGCCGGCGTTTGGGGATGATCTGACAGGAACATATCCAGGTTTTTCAATGCCGGACCAATGCTGGTGATAAAATGCGCCTTGTGTTGCAGCAATCCCCTGAAACCATAAGACCCCAGCACCTGCAACAAACGCACCAATACAAACTGAACGTAACCTCGGCGGAAATGTATCTCGTCCATACGTGGCACATGCAGGTCAGCAAGGCTGGCTATGTACCCGTTCAGCAGATCTTCCTTCCATGCGTTAGGCAGTTGTGCCCTTGCCTGCCACAAGAGAGAGGCAATATCGTACTGTGGCGGCCCCTGCATGCTGCCCTGAAAATCTATAAAGAAGACCTTGCCTTCGTGTATCATGATGTTGCGACTCTGAAAATCTCGGAACATCAACGTTTGCGGCTGCACACGGCCCAGATCCTTACTCAGCAACTCCATCTCGCTTATCAGCAGAGATCGGTCGTAGGGAACGCCCTGAAGGTCGGCAAAGTAATATTTAAAATACAGCAGATCAGACATGATCGCTTTCTCATCAAACTGCTTAGATGCAAAACACTGTTTGTAATCGGCTTCGCGTCCGGCTATCCACTGCACCTTGGCCAGTTGCGCCAGCGCTTTGTGGTAGAGCTTCCTTACAGGCTCCGTATAGCCATCCTTTATCACCATGTCAAAGAGCGACACCTTGCCCAGGTCCTGCTGCAGGTAGGCCCGGCGGTCTTTGCTGATCTTGAATATCTCCGGCACATGGATCTGGTGCTTGCGGAAAAGTTCTGTGAAATAGAAATAGGTATTGTTCTCCGCCACATTTGTATTGTAGGTACCTATTGCAGATATCCCTTCTGCCGTAAGCCTGTAATACCGCCTGTCGGACCCCGAAATAGCAAGAGCTTCTATGCTCTCGGCCTTCTTCTCATAGTGTTCTTCAAAGAGTTTTTCGAGAATAGTGGTAACCTGTACTGTAGTTTTATTCTGCGTCATGTTCATTTTTAGGGTAATCAAACAAAAAAACGTTGCGTTTCGATTGCGGGAACTGCGACCAACCGGGCGCTTCAAATGTTGCACCTACCACTCCGCATGTAGGCATATTGCCGGTAGCAAACCTTGGCGATAGTTGATTCACAAAATCGGTGATGCCAGGATTGTGTGTCACTATCATTATACAAGTTGCATGGTCGGGCGCGCCAAAGATCACATCTTCTATAGTTCCCGGCGACGCGTGATACAATTTTTCCTCCCACTGTATCTTTTCAGCATCATATCCCAGTTCCTCGGCCAGCAATGTGGCTGTCTGGCGGGTACGTAGTGCCGAACTACTTATGATCAGATCGGGTAGCAGACCCGCTGCCTTCAGTCTCTTCCCCATTTCCGGCGCATTACGCAGACCTCTCTCGTTGAGCGGTCTTTCGAAATCGCTCTGCAAGGGAGATGCCCAGCTCGACTTGGCATGTCGTACCAATAATAATGTACGCTTCATTGGGGTTGTATACGCTGACACACGGGTGCTTACCCGCGGGAAGACAGGTCAAAAGTAAAAAGACAGGGGCAAAAAAAGTGTGACGATACGGCAACCACTCCCAACATTTATCCACATTTCCTGCCGTAACGGCACAAAAAGAGTGCTTAACTTTCTTCGTTGAACAGATCGCGTTCCAGTATCTCCATACTTATTATATCTACTGCCTCTATCATTTTCGGAGCGATGTTCAATACCTGATCGCTTTCATTTTCTTTCAGAACAGCCATCACATTTCCCGTCACACCAGTGAATACCAACGAGGCATCGCCTGAATAACTTTCCTCATGCATTGCCACCATTTGTTCTATCGCATCGACCGACAATGATGTACAGTGCTGCAGGTCTATGATGAAGTTCTGACTGCCGCTTTGCCTCATTTCCTCCATGCGGCGTTGCAGTTCACCTGTCAAATTAACCGTTATTTCGGCCGTTTCCGGCGTTATTACAGTAAATGTGTCTCTGGTATCAATTTTGAAGTTCATCACTTACGGAAGTTTTTGTCTTCCCCAAAAGTAAACAGTAGCAGGGAAAAATTAACCATTTGTATTACACACGTTCGGCATCTCCGTTAACGAAAGGTGAATGAATTTCAGCACCCGATCTCGAAATATGATTATAACATTTGGCAATAGTTTAAAACCCCTGAAAATCGCTAACTTTAATTTCAAATAGTGTTAAACAACCGCAACAATTTCATGGATTCGAACTTCTCACCAAAAGTAAAGGAGATCATCTCTTACAGCCGCGAGGAAGCCTTGCGACTGGGAAATGATTTCATAGGCACAGAACATCTGTTGCTGGGTCTTATCCGCGAGGGCGACGGCATGGCACTGAAAGTGCTGCAGAGTATGCAGGTCGATCTTTTCGAACTGCGCAAAGAGCTGGAGGTCGCTATCAAGGACAAGAACAACAAGCCCCTTGCCAACATCAACAGTCTGCCCCTTACCAAGCAAGCCGAAAAGGTGATACGTATTACCGTGCTGGAAGCCAAGGCACTGAAAAGCCCTACTGTAGAGACCGAGCACCTGATGCTGTCTATACTGAAGAACAAGGAAAATGTAGCCACACAGATCCTGGGCAACCTGGACGTGGACTACGACCGCTTCAAGGGCGAACTAAGCATTCTGCAGGGTGGCAACCCCACAGCCGATTTCAACGATCCGGGATCGGAAGAATTTGACGACGACGATGAGCGCCGCCAATACCAGCAGCGCAAACCTGCCGCCGGCAATACAAAATCCAAGACTCCGGTACTCGACAACTTCGGCAGAGACATCACCAAGTTTGCCGAACTGGGCAATCTGGATCCCATCGTGGGCCGCGAAGAAGAGATAGAACGCGTATCGCAGATCCTCTCGCGCCGCAAAAAGAACAACCCGATCCTCATCGGCGAACCCGGTGTAGGTAAAACAGCCATAGTTGAAGGACTGGCACTGCGCATTGTGCAGCGCAAGGTATCGCGCGTGTTGTTCGACAAGCGCGTTATCAGTCTGGACCTTGCAGCGCTTGTAGCTGGCACAAAATACCGTGGCCAGTTCGAAGAGCGCATGAAAGCGATCATGAACGAACTGGAGAAGAACCGCGACGTGATCCTCTTTATAGACGAGATACATACCATTGTGGGTGCAGGTGGTGCTTCCGGTTCGCTGGACGCTTCCAACATCTTCAAGCCGGCACTGGCACGCGGAGACCTGCAATGCATTGGCGCTTCCACGCTCGACGAGTACCGTATGTATATTGAGAAAGATGGCGCGCTGGACCGCAGGTTCCAGAAGGTGCTGGTGGAACCACCAAGCATCGATGAGACGATCACCATCCTCAACAACATCCGCTCTAAGTACGAGGACTTCCACAATGTGATGTACGACCAGGAAGCGATAGAAGCCTGTGTGAAACTGAGCGACCGCTATATGACCGACCGTCTGCTGCCCGACAAGGCGATAGATGTAATGGACGAAGCGGGTGCACGCGTGCACCTGAAGAACATAAACGTTCCGCAGAACATACTGGACCTCGAGAAGAAGATAGAAGACATAAAGCAAGAGAAGAACAAAGTGGTGAAAAGCCAGCGCTTTGAAGAGGCCGCCGCCCTGCGCGACAGGGAAAAACGCCTGGGCGAAGAACTGGACCGTGCCAAAGCAGAGTGGGAGGAAGAAGCGAAACACAAACGCTTCCCCATAAACGAAGAGGCTATTGCTGAAGTGATCTCTATGATGACGGGTATTCCGGTGATGCGCATGGTAGAAGCCGAAAGTGCCAAGCTGCGCCGCATGGGCGATGACCTGCAGGGCGCAGTAGTTGGTCAGGACGAAGCAATTGCCAAAGTAGTAAAAGCCATTCAGCGCAACCGTGTGGGTCTTAAAGACCCGCGCAAACCTATCGGTTCGTTCATCTTCCTGGGCCCTACGGGTGTGGGTAAGACAGAACTGGCTCGCGCGCTGGCACGCTACATGTTTGACGGTGAGGATGCCCTCATCCGCGTGGACATGAGCGAATACATGGAAAAATTCTCGCTGAGCCGCCTCATAGGCGCGCCTCCCGGATACGTTGGATATGAAGAAGGTGGACAGCTCACCGAAAAAGTGCGCCGCAAACCATATTCAGTAGTGCTGCTCGATGAAATAGAGAAAGCGCATCCCGATATCTTCAACATCCTGCTGCAGGTGCTGGACGATGGTCAGCTTACCGATGGCCTGGGCCGCAAGGTAGACTTCAAGAACACGCTCATCATCATGACGTCCAACATAGGCGCAAGACAGCTGAAGGACTTTGGTACCGGTGTTGGTTTTGCTACAACCGCCAAGACATCGAGCGTGGAAGAGAACAGCCGCGGCGTGATAGAAAAAGCGCTGAAACGCTCCTTCTCACCCGAGTTCCTCAACCGTATCGATGACGTGATCATCTTCAACTCGCTTGAAGAGAAACACATCAGCAAGATCATCGACATCATTATGAAGGGCGTGCTGAAGCGCCTCAACACATTGGGCTTTGACCTTGATATTAAAGAATCGGCACGCAAGTATATAGCGGAGAAAGGCTACGATCAGCAGTTTGGTGCCCGTCCGTTGCACAGGGCCATCCAGAAGTATCTGGAAGACCCATTGGCCGAAGAGATACTGAACCATCGTATTGTTGCCGGCGACACAGTCACCGCCGACTTCAATGAGACCGAAGGAAAGATCGTGTTCAGCATCACGCATGCGCCGGCACAACCAGCCCAGCAGTCTTCTGAAGGAGAATAATTTCAAGTATTTTCATAGTCACAAAAGCCACTCGAAAAACGGGTGGCTTTTGTCTTTTATAAACGACCTATTTGTGGCAGTGACAATACGGATCAAAATCAACTGTCTGAAGCAGTATCACTTACGATCGCGCAAAAACCAGCAAAGCCTGTACGTCTCCCCGATCGGCTGCCTTCATCGCTTTTATGTACCTGGCCCGCAGCTCGGCTTGTGTGTCGGACCCTGCAGCGCCCCATGTAAATAGTGGCATACCATAGACCTTACTTATGACAATATCGGCAACGAGACGGCTGTGCCTTCCATTGCCATTCGGGAAACAGTGAATACTTACCAAACGGTGTTTGAATCTTATTGCCAACTCATCGGGCGGGTATGTCTTATTAGTATGCCAATACCTCACATCGTCAAGAAGTACCCGCAATTCCGGCGTAATCATCCACCTATCGACACCAATGTTTTTGTTCGACTTCCTGTATTCACCGGCCCATTTCCACACTTTGCCAAACATGCGTACATGCAGCTTTTGCAGGAATACCTCGCTGAATATGCTATCTGCTTTTAAAAACGTCTTTAGTGACCAGTATACTGCATCTTCAATATTCTGTTGTTCGTGTTCATCCAGTTCCCCGCGATTGGTGATCGTCCGTATCAACAGCCATTCTTTCTCATCCTCATCCAGTGGAGTTTGGCCGGCTAAGTATTCCAGTTCTAATCCCATAACACCCGAGGCATTTCGTTTCTGATCATCGCAGCACGCTCCTTTATCGACTTCTCAATACGGGTACGCGTATTTTCCTGATCCTCCAACCTCATTGTGTTGTCTGTACGCAGCACTATCTGCCGGGCGAGTTCCATGGCCCTACGTTCTATCAGCTTTTCCAGACTACCATCGTTAGGAACAAAACCATATACCAGATGCATATCCAGTGCGTTGGCTGCATCGCGCAATGCATTTATGGTCAAGGTGCCTTGTTGCTCCCTTGCCTCCAGTGCCTTTACACTTTGTTTGGTTACCGACAGGCGTTTACCCAACTGTTGCATGCTCATGCCCAAGGCCGTACGTATTGTCTTTATCCAGCCCTCAACAGGCGGTGCCACTTTTTCAAGACCGGAATAATCACTTATCCGTCGGTCTAACTGCTGTATCTGCAAAACCTTACGCTCCATAGCACTAAAATTTACAAGTGAATTCTATACAAAAGTAAAACTATTATTTTACTTGTCAAATTATTTAGTAATATCAATGATTTACTTTAGTCAATTTTTAGCTCACGCTGATGAAAATACCTTACTGCCACACATGCCTCAATCCCCTACCTTTGCGCTCTATGACGAATACTACTTTTGAGCAGGTGGCCGGGAACATCAAGAGCCGCCGCAGTGTGAGCTGGGCCAAGATGAACGGACAGAAAATACCTGACCAGGTCATCAACGACTTGCTGGAACTGGCGCACTGGGCCCCCACCCATGGCCGCACCGAGCCGTGGTTCTTCTATGTTTATGGCGGCGAGGCACTTACCCGTTTCGGGAAGGAGCATGCCGAGCTGTACTGGAACCACACCGACGAAGACAAACGTCAGGAGGCAACGTACCACAAACTGGAGCACAATGTAGACAAGGCTTCTCACGTCATCATTGCGGCTATGAAGCGCGGCACCAACCCCAAGATCCCGGTTATAGAGGAGATAGCAGCGGCATCGGCGGCGGTGCAGAACATACTGCTGGGTGCTGCAGCCCTGGGCATAGGTGTGCTGTGGAGCACCGGCGGCATGACCCTGCACCCTGCTATGAAGGGCCATCTGGGCCTGGGTGAGGAAGATGTGGTGCTGGGTATGCTCTTCCTGGGCCATACCGACGAACCTGCCCGCGAAGGGGTGCGCAACTCGGCCATATCTGAAAAAGTGAAATGGCTATGATTTTTAGCGATATGAGTGTATCTTTCCACTTTAAAATCAAAGTATGAAGAAGCTTGTTCTATTCCTTCTGGCCATAGTTGGTATCGCGGCTGCGTGCAACAAACCATCTGTGCAGACCCCTTTGTCGTATACAGTTGAAAGCGGACAGAATGCTCCACTCGGCGATATATACGTTCCGGACAACGGCACCTACACGATGCCTGTACTTGCCAAGTACCTCACAGGTGCGTCTGAAGAGAAGGTAACACTGAGCATCAAGGGTTTACCCACCGGTGTGAAGGTGAATAAAGATACTTTCAGTCAGGTGCCTACTTACCGTGCCGACTTCGTTTTCACTTCTACCAATGCACCACACGGTGTTTATCCTATCACGGTAACATCGAGCGCGCGCGGATCGGAGGCTAAGACCTACAAGTTCAACATGACCGTTCGTTCGGCAGACTGTGCTGCCAACCTGCTGGGCAACTTCAATTGCACCAACGAGTGTACCGGCCGCAACTACCCCTACATTGCTACAGGTGTGGCTACCGGCGTTACCGACGAGCTGTCTGTTAAGAACTTCGGCGGATATGGTAATGGTACTACTACCCGCATTGTGCTGAACTGCAACCTGAACACTCTTACCATCCCATCGCAGAACATAGGCAATGGCGTGGTGCTGCAGGGTTCGGGTACGTTCACGGGCAACTCAATGACCATTTCTTACACGGCTTCAGGCACTGTGTCTGAGACCTGCAACGCGAAGTTTGTCCGCTAATACCTGCGGGCGCTCTTTGCCATCAACCTAACAAACAAACCATTTTAAGGCAATGTCAAGTCCTTCATTTTACGCACGCCTGCAGCAAGAGCTGCAGGAGATAAAAGACGCAGGCCTGTATAAGCAGGAGCGCATCATAGAATCGGTACAGGGTGCCGAGATCACGGTGAACGGCCGCACAGTTCTGAACTTCTGCGCCAACAACTACCTGGGGCTCTCTTCGCACCCGCGTGTGATAGAGGCTGCCCACCGCGCCATTGATACCCGCGGCTACGGTATGAGCTCTGTTCGCTTCATATGCGGCACACAAGACATTCATAAAGAACTGGAAGCCAAACTGGCAACCTTCCTGGGTACTGAAGACACCATTCTTTACGTTGCCTGCTTTGATGCCAACGGTGGTGTTTTCGAACCACTGCTGGGCGAGAACGACGCCATCATATCGGACGAGCTGAACCACGCCTCTATAATAGATGGTGTGCGCCTGTGCAAGGCCCGCCGCGGCAGGTACAAACACAACGACATGGCCGACCTCGAAGCGCAGCTTCAGGCACACATGGACGCCCGCACCCGCATCATAGTTACCGACTCGGTATTCTCTATGGACGGCACCATTGCGCAGCTGGACAAGGTGTGCGACCTGGCCGACAAGTATGACGCACTGGTGATGATAGACGAAAGTCACTCATCGGGCTTTATGGGCGCTACCGGCCGTGGCGTGCACGAGCTGTGCGGTGTGATGGGTCGTATTGACATCATTACCGGCACTATGGGCAAGGCCCTGGGTGGTGCATCGGGTGGTTTCACCAGTGGTAAGAAAGAGATCATAGACATGTTGCGCCAGCGCAGCAGGCCTTATCTGTTCTCCAACTCACTGGCGCCATCCATAGTAGGTGCTTCGATAGCTGTGCTGGACATGCTGAGCGAAACCACCGCCCTGCGCGACAAGCTGGAAGAGAACACCCTCTACTTCCGCAAGCGTATGACGGAGGCCGGCTTCGATATAAAACCGGGTACACACGCCATTGCGCCACTTATGCTGTATGACGCTGTGGTAGCACAAAAGTTTGCCGCGCGCATGCTGGAAGAAGGCATCTATGTAATAGGTTTCTTCTATCCGGTGGTTCCGAAGGGGCAGGCCCGCATCAGGGTGCAGATCTCTGCCGGCCACGAAAGGCACCATCTGGACACTGCTATCAACTCCTTTATTAAAGTGGGTAAGGAGCTGGGCGTGATCAAATAAGCGAAACAGTATTTTTATGACCGGCGGATGTGGTGGTATTTACTACCAACATCCGCCGGTTTTGTTTTGCCCTTTCCCCACGTGTGTCATGTCCCCTACCCGGCACTTTACTTCCCTTTGTCTGTTAGCGGGGTGAGAAAACTTCTCACTGCGCAGTTTTTTTCTTTTTCGCTCCTTTTTGAGGATTTTCATTGATTATCAATGGGTATGTGGGAAGTTTTGCTTCGCACACTTTCTCCCGAATGCTTTCGGGACAGGCGCCACTGCGCAAAAACTGCGCACCTGCTTCTCACCTTCTTCTCACTGAGAAGTACAGATATTTTGAAATATGAGTATTTAGGCTCCCATTTTCTTCAACTTCTATTCAAATTACAACGGTGCTGGAAAACAGGCAAAAGAAAGTTTTATAATAGTGCGTTTTTGGGGGTATGACAGATCTTTTTCTGAACCATTGATTAAATGTATAAAGGGATCTCACTGAAGGTGCCGTTGTAAAAAAGGCTGACAGTTTTTGAAGAACAGGCCGAGGAGGCGCGTCATCAAACCATTGATCAATTTCTGTTACTGAAACAGTTTCAAATTTGCAAATAAGCCATTTTTTATTATCTTCATATTCCCCTTACATCACTTTTTCACCTTAACTGATTCATCATGAAGTGGATTCCTCATTTGTTGTCCCACCTTTATGCGCTGCGAAAGCGCACCCGGCGCTGATGCCGGCACCTTCCGAATATTTTATTTTTCTATCGCCCCTTGTTTGAAACATTGAAAATGACTTTACTATCCGATCATTTTATTGTTTAAAAAAATAATCATGAATAACAAAATAAAAAAAACCATCTATAGTATGGCGGCATTGTTATTGCTGGCCAACGACGGTTATACGCAAACACTTGTATGGCCCACAGGAACAGACCAGCCCTGGCTTGCCACATCAGCGGGCGTGGTCAATGGCATCAATACCGCATTAATTGATTACCCCATTGCTCGTCAAATGTATGGCCAACTGGCAGCATGCGCGCACGGTGCCGCCATGGGCACACCAACACCAGTAAACGGAGTGCAGGTGAACGACCTGACTTATGGTACCACTGTGAGCGTGCCCTACCCGGCAGGGATCTATGACATGGCTTCGGTGCCCGATGTGATCATTGGTAACAATCTCAATCCGGGGCATGATGTGAATACCGAATTTATCATGGCTGTAAGCTTTGTGAACAACAATACCCCGCAACAGATAGAGACCGACTTCTTTGACATTGTGTATACAGGGCCGGGTGTGTTCACTGTTACCTACAACAGCAGCCAGTACTTGCCGCTGCCTGCGGCATTTGGTACACCAGGAGGAACGGTGCACATGGATGTGATTGCCGAGACAAAAAACACCGTGTATGGCCGCCCGCAATGCGACCGGTTCTTTACCGTATTTGACGGACATAATGGTGGCGGCACATGAGACATTTTTGCTGCCTACGGCACCCTGTCGGGGTACAACTACATTTTGGGCACTACCGATATTACCGACACGTTTCAAACAGCAGACAACTGGCAGCCCGATGTGGCGGGTATACAGTTGCAGACGGGTGGCGGGCCCGAATTTGATGCAGCCATTTTTACATGGGTAACACAGAGCAATGTGCGCCTGCACACCATGACCTGGCGACCTGTGCCCGATGTGACATTGGCAACCGGCACCTATTGGCCAGCATCACCCGGCGGGCTCGATTATCTTGCGCACCCGCGCATAGATGCCAACGACGACTATGCCACCAATAGTAGTGTTTCGAACAGCAACTACAAGGTGGTTTTTGAATGTCAGTTGTTCGGTGGATCAAACATGACAATAGAATCGTTTGACAATCTTTCCTTTGGCGTGGTGCCATCAAGCTGGATATTTGGAATTCCGGCCCCATTTATTGACTACTATCAACCAACTATCGCATTTGGCGCCATTGGTCCTTTAGGAAATCAATTTCTGACGACACAAACTGCACATAATGCGTCAGCAGCTCCACTGCCCGGCAATTGGGTAGTGATGCAGCCTATTGAAGAGGCAAATCCATTTAGCGTCGCATGGGGACCATTAGGTGTTGGAAGTGCCCAGTATAATTTTGCTGTCAACAACACTGGAGGATCGGGTGGTTCGCCCACCGATATGATACCGACCAATTATACCAATGCTACCAGCACACCATGCAATTATGTGAATGACACCTCTTTGGTGGCCTGGGCCGACTATGATGGCAGCAATTACAATATCTGGTACAAACGATCGGGATATGACTGGGGAAGTACAGGGCATTATTACCGGCCGGTGGTAACACAAGCCGAAGACTGGCAAAAATTGTCCCCGGAACCTAACCCGGCCACTACCACGATAACGCTACAGGCGGCGGGTGAGTATCAAATTACCGATATGCTAGGCCGCCAAATGCAGCAAGGAGCACTGATGGACAATAAACAAAAAATAGACATCAGCAGTTTGCCGGCAGGTAACTATATTGTATCCTTCAAAGAGGAGGGTAAAAAAACAGTATATCACAAGTTTACCAAACTCTAATATTTTTAAATAACCGGCTGCATGGGCTTGTACCCCATGCAGCCTTCAACCTATAATTTATGAGCAAGACAAAAATGATGTTATTGCTGTTGTGTCTCTTTGCCACACAATTGAATGCACAAATTATCACTACCGTAGCAGGGAATGGCATTTGTGGGTATTCAGGTGATTTTCTACTTGCAACAGCTGCAAAAATTGCCACTCCTGCGGGTGTAACTAAAGACACATATGACAATCTTTACTTCAGTGAACAAACCAATAACGTTATTCGAAAAGTGACTCCTGCTGGCGTAATCACCACATTTGCAGGTACGGGCACAGCCGGTTATAGTGGCGATGGCGGCCCTGCTTCTGCAGCAAATATTCAGGCCCCACATGGTATCTACATTGATAAATTTGGCAACATGTACATTGCAGGAGGAGGTGCTAGAGTTCGAAAAATTGACCCGTCTGGTGTAATAAGCACATTTGCCGGCAATGGTACCGCAACTATCAGCGGTGATGGCGGGCCCGCAACAGCTGCAGGCATTGGCGCAATTACCTCAATTTGTGCTGATACAGCGGGAAATATTCTTTTAGCCGGCAACTATAGTATAAAAAAGGTCGATGCCACAGGTGTTATTACAACCATTGCAGGCTCTGGTGTCAACGGTTTTACTGGCGATGGTGGCCCGGCAATTACTGCTAAATTCTCATACATCGAGCAAATCATCACCGATGAAAACAATAGCATCTATATCGCCGACGAAAACAACAACCGGATTCGAAAAATTGACGGTAATGGCATAGTCACGACCGTTGCAGGAGGAGGCACGACCACGTCCTATACAACTGATGGAATCTCTGCAACATCTGCCAAACTAACTACCCCTCAAGGTGTCTGGAGAGATAGTTGTGGCAACATTTACATATCGGATGCGGGTGCGTTTTCAATTAGAATTGTAAGTACTGATGGCCGTATCCACACATTGGCAGGAGTGGGTGTGAATGGATTTAGCGGTGATGGCGGGCCAGCAAATATTGCAAAGTTATCCCAGCCGGTAAATCTATTTTTAGACAAAGACAATGACCTCCTTTTCGCCGATGGCTACAACTGCCGCATCCGTAAAGTGGCACTGCCCCGCTGCGATAGCCTTGTGTTTCCGGCGGCGGTGGGTGAAGTGGCCACCAATGAACCGGGGCTTGCCGTGTGGCCCAACCCTGCTACCAATGAGTTGCAATTGCAACTAAATACCACCGGGGCAACTGCCCACGTGGCTATAGTGACACTAACGGGCCGCATGGTGCAGGAACTGCTGCTGCCGGCAGGCAAACCCGCCACTGTGCCGCTGCACCTGCCCGCGGGTATGTACCTTGTAGTTGCCGAAACTGAACAAGGAAGGATAGTGAAAAAACTGGTGGTGCAGTAAAGGGTTAAAAACATGAATTTATGAGCAAAACAAAATTGATACTCCTGCTATTGTGTTTGACTTCAATACAACTAAACGCTCAAATAATAACCACCGTGGCGGGCGATGGCTTTTGCGGCTACACAGGCGATTATGTACTGGCAACTGCTGCACATATTTCAGCTCCTATCAGTATCGCGAAAGACAATGCAGGCTATTTGTACTACAGTGAGAAAAATGGGCATGTCATAAGAAAGGTAAATCTGGCGGGTGTTATAACAACATATGCCGGCACAGGCACGGCTGGGTTTAGTGGAGATGGTGGACCGGCAACGGCTGCGAATATTCAATACCCGGCCGGAATTTTCTTCGACAAGGCAGGGAACCTATATATATCTGGCGGGGGCAGCAGGGTGCGGAAGATAGACGTGTCGGGTGTAATTACAACATTTGCAGGAAATGGCACAGCAACGTTTAGCGGCGACGGAGGACCGGCAACTGCCGCAGGGCTTGGTTTTGGAATATCATCTATTGCACAAGACACAAGTGGCAACATTATCTTTGCCGGCGGTTACAGAATAAGAAAAGTTGACGCAAGCGGCATTATCACCACCATTGCCGGGACGGGAACCTTGGGATTTGGGGGTGATGGCGGACCCGCAACTGCAGCTCAGTTCACCTATATCAATCAGATCATTACCGACAAAGACAATAACATTTACTTCACCGATGAACAAAACCACAGGATACGCAAAATAGACGGCGACGGCATCATCTCCACAGTTGCAGGGGGTGCTACAGGCATATATGTCGGAGATGGTTTGCCCGCAACCGCGGCGAAACTGACCACACCACAGGGAGTTTGGAAGGATAGTTGCGGTAATCTGTATATTGCTGATGGAACAGCGTATGCAATCAGAATAGTCAACACTGCCGGTAAAATTTTCACCATTGCAGGTACTGGTGTAAATGCTTACAGTGGAGACGGTGGTCCGGCAAGTGCAGCACAGATCACCGAGGTATATAATTTATATCTAGACAACACGAATGATCTTTATGCAGTAACCGTGACCGACTGCCGCATCCGCAAGATAGCACTGCCCCGCTGCGATAGCCTTGTGTTTCCGGCCGAGGTGGGTGAAGTGGCCACCAACGAACCGGGGCTTACCGTGTGGCCCAACCCTGCTACCAATGAGTTGCAATTGCAACTAAATACCACCGGGGCAACTGCCCACGTGGCTATAGTGACACTAACGGGCCGCACAGTGCAGGAACTGCTGCTGCCGGCAGGCAAGCCTGCCACTGTGCCGCTGCACCTGCCTGCGGGTATGTACCTGGTAGTTGCCGAAACTGAACAAGGAAGGATAGTGAAAAAACTGGTGGTGGAGTAGAAAAATTTGGCAGCCCTTCGATGGGGCTCCCGGTGACAGGGTTGTCGGAACCAGGATAGATAGGATTTCAAGATGATAAGATGATTGAGTGTGGCAAATCAGGCGCACAATGCCCCATGGCTCCTCGCAAAGACGCAGGTATTATTGGTGGTGCAGTAGAAAAATTTGGCAGCCCTTCGATGGGGCTCCCGGTGACAGGGTTGTCGGAACCAGGATAGATAGGATTTCAAGATGATAAGATGATTGAGTGTGGCAAATCAGGCGCACAATGCCCCATGGCTCCTCGCAAAGACGCAGGTATTATTGGTGGTGCAGTAGAAAAATTTGGCAGCCCTTCGATGGGGCTCCCGGTGACAGGGTTGTCGGAACCAGGATAGATAGGATTTCAAGATGATAAGATGATTGAGTGTGGCAAATCAGGCGCACAATGCCCCATGGCTCCTCGCAAAGACGCAGGTATTATTGGTGGTGCAGTAGAAAAATTTGGCAGCCCTTCGATGGGGCTCCCGGTGACAGGGTTGTCGGAACTAGGATAGATAGAATTTCAAGATGATAAGATGATTGTGTGTGGCAAAGCGAGATTGCTTCGTCGCATGCAGGCGTGCGGGCCGCATGGCGTCTTGCAAAGACGCGGATATTATGGTGGTGGGGTAAAAATAGTCGGGGTAGAAAAATATAGAATCACAAGGTTGTATTTAAACATTTCGTAACTTGGTGTATTGGTGAGATGAGTGCCTTGTAAAAAAATTGCACAGTTTCCCTTCCCTGAAAACCTCTTCTTTATGAGCACCAAAAAGATATTTACAGTACTCGTGTGCCTATGCGCAGCTATATCTCAAGCACAAACTATTACAACATTTGCAGGTAGCGGGCTCTGCAACTACTCGGGGAATAACGGGCCGGCAACATCTGCCGGAATCGCAGGCCCGGGAAGTATTACCGGAGATAATGCGGGCAACATTTATGTGAGTGAGCTGGAGAGCTTTGCTGTCAGGAAAATCGCCCCATCCGGCACAATTACAACGTATGCCGGAACAGGCATCGGTGGGTACAGTAGTGACGGGGGAGCTGCTTCTTCCGCCAGCCTGCTGGCAACCGGTGGAATATACGCAGACAAGTGGGGCAATATTTATATAACAGATGGCGGACGAAAAATACGCAAGGTTGCTCCAACAGGTATCATCGAAACGTTCGCAGGCAACTGGTCAGGATCTTTCAGCGGAGACGGCGGACCTGCTATTGCTGCCGGAATACAGGTAAGGGCAATAACTGCTGACACTGCCGGAAACATACTGCTGGCCGGAGGTCAACGAATTAGGAAGATAGATGCCTCCGGGATCATCTCAACAATTGCGGGCACGGGTGTTCTTGGATTTTCGGGAGATGGCGGACCCGCTACTAATGCTCAATTCGGCTACATTAACCAGATGTTCGTAGATAAGGATAACAACATCTACTTCTGTGATGAAAACAACCACAGGATACGTAGAATAGACGCTAATGGCATCATAACGACAATTGCCGGTGCCGGTTATGGTACTTATGGGGGAGATGGAGTAGCCGCAACTTCAACAAAGATCAGAGGTCCGGAAGGTGTATTTATGGACAGCTGCGGGAATCTATATTTTTCAGAGGCTGAAGGATCGGCGATACGCATAGTAAATCAGGCGGGCTTTATTTACACTCTTGCCGGTACGGGCGAATACGGCTTTGCGGGAGACGGTGGGCCTGCGCGTACAGCTGTTTTAAATGTTCCACAAGATCTTTTTATTTCGGCCAACCACGATCTTTATTTTTCAGACTATATGAACTGCCGCATCCGCAAAGTAGCACTGCCTCGCTGCGATAGTCTGGTGTTTCCGGCGGAGGTGGGTGAAGTGGCCACCAACGAACAGGGGCTTACCGTGTGGCCCAACCCGGCTAACAATGAGTTGCAATTGCAACTAAATACCACCGGGGCAACTGCCCACGTGGCTATAGTGACACTAACGGGCCGCACAGTGCAGGAACTGCTGCTGCCGGCAGGCAAGCCTGCCACTGTGCCGCTGCACCTGCCTGCGGGTATGTACCTGGTAGTTGCCGAAACTGAACAAGGAAGAATAGTGAAAAAACTGGTGGTGCAGTAAGAAAATTTGGCAGCCCTTCGATGGGGCTCCCGGTGACAGGGTTCGTCGGAACCTGCCGATGGTAGGCAAGCAAGGATAGATAGGATTTCAAGATGATAAGAGGATTTTGTGTGGCAAAGCGAGATTGCTTCGTCGCCTGCAGGCGCGCGGGCCGCATGGCTTCTCGCAAAGACGCGGGTTTTATCGGTGGTGCTTTGCTATGGTTGCAATTATATACGTTCAGGGCAATATAGCCCTTTCCGGATCAGCCACGAAAAGGAAACAACTACCTAAAAAGAAAAAACAGGAGCTTACAACAAGAGAATAGACAATCCATAGTCGGCACACAGAATGAGTATGCAGCTGACTATAACGGATGTGGTAGAGGCGCGGCCTATTTCGAGCGCACCACCCTCGACATAATAGCCGTAGTAGGACGGAATGATGGAAATGATGAGCGAGAAGACAAATGCCTTCATCATGGCAAAAAACAGGTTGTAGGGCAGGAAGCCCTGGGTAAGACCCTGTATAAATTGTTGTTTGGTCATGATGTTGGAGAACATACCGGCCACGTAACCGCCCCATATACTCACTGAAATGGAAACGATGATGAGCGACGGCACCATGATCATGGCTGCAATGATCTTGGGCAGAATGAGGTAGGTCTTGGTGTTGATGCCCATGATCTCGAGGGCATCGATCTGCTCGCTTACGCGCATGTTACCCAGCTCGGAGGCGATCTTGGAGCCTACCACACCTGCCAGTACAATACAGATAACTGTTGGCGAAAGCTCGAGAATGGTAGAGTCGCGCACGATCTGCCCCACAACGGTCTTGGGGATCCACTGGCTTACCAGCTGGTAGGAGGTCTGAATGGTGAGTACCATACCCAGAAACACCGAAATGATGAGCACGATGGGCAGGGAGCGGATACCGATATCGTTGCACTGCGCCATAAACTCTATCCAGTACACGCGGCTGTTCTCGGGACGGCGCAGGCCACCCTTCACCATCAGTACTATGCGGCCTATATGTTCGAGCAGTGCCTTCATGCCGCACAAAAGTAGCGAAAAGGCACCAACAAAAATCCCGCCCCTGGTGTGGGGCGGGATGTTAAAGTTTATGAACCTGAGCGGTATTAAGCGAGCTTCTTCAGCTCTTCGATACGCGCTTCGTGATCTACTTCATTGTTCAGCTTGTCGCTCTTGTCCATATCAACAAGTACCGGAGCGGCAACGAAGATAGAAGAGTAAGTGCCGGTGAACACACCGATAAGCATTGCGAATGCGAAACCACGTGTAGCCTCACCACCGAAGATGAAGAGGATGAGCACAGTAATGAACACGGTGAACGACGTCATGATGGTGCGGCTCAGCGTATCGTTGATGGCACGGTTGATGACATCTTTCTTATCGCCACCCGGCGTATTGCGGAAGTATTCGCGGATACGGTCGAACACGATAACGGTATCGTTCATAGAGAAACCGATAACTGTGAGGATGGCCGCGATGAAGTGCTGGTCGATCTCGAGCGCGAACGGCACCCTGCCACGGAAGAAAGAGAACACAGCCAACGTTACGCAAACGTCGTGCAGCAACGATACGATGGTACCGAGCGAGTACTGCCATTTGCGGAAACGGAGGAGGATGTAGATGAAGATAGCGATAAGTGAAAGCACAGTAGCTTCTACCGCACCTTTCTTCAGATCGTCGGAGATAGTAGGAAGCACCGTCTGTGAGCTCTGCAGGTATTTTGCCCTGAAATCAGCTTCTGTAGTGCCAGAAGGAATGAGGTTCTCTTTTGTGAGGCCTTCAACCAACTTGCCCATTACCTCATGCTCTACGGCCATACCCGGCTTTGTGATGAGGTAAGAAGTTGTGATGTTCAGGCTATTGTTTGTACCGATGGTCTTTACAATAGGGAACTCGTTATCGAAGTAAGTATGCAGTTTGGTACGCACTTCTTCAGATGTGTACTTCTTGTCGAACTTCACGGTGTAGCTACGGCCACCCTTGAATTCCACACCGTAGTCGAAACCTACGAAGAAAGAACCAACACCGGCAAGCAACACTACTACAGAGACCATGTAAGTGTACTTACGCATGCCCACGAAGTTGAAGTGTGCTTTGCGGAAGATAGTTTTTGAAAGGCCCGTGAAGTAGTTGAAGTGACGCTCGCGCTTGGTGTACGTATCTGTGATGAGACGAGAAACGAGGATACCACAGAACAACGACAGGAGGATACCGAGGATCTGAGTGGTAGCGAAACCACGCACAGGACCCAGACCAAAGATGAAGAGGATAATAGCTGTGATGAGCGTGGTAACGTGACCATCGAGTACAGGCGCATAAGAACGCTTGTAGCCATCTGCTACGGCCTGAGCATAACTCTTGCCGCTTGACAATTCTTCTTTAATACGCTCGAAGATGATAACGTTGGTATCCACAGCCATACCCACCGTGAGTACGAGACCCGCGATACCCGCCATAGTAAGTGTGGCGTGCAGTGCAGAAAGAACACCTACGGTGAACACGAGGTTGAGTATGAGTGAAAGGTCTGCTACCACACCACCGGTGTTGTAGTAAACGAGCATAAGCAAGAAGATAACAATGAAAGACAGTGCCAGAGAGAACATCCCTTTGTCGATGTTCTCAACACCCAGTGTCGGACCAACCACCTGCTCTTGCACGATGTGTGCCGGTGCAGGGAGTTTACCAGACTTCAGGATGTTTGCAAGGTCCTGAGCTTCTTCAGCAGTGAATGAACCGGAGATCTCGGTATTACCTGTAGCGATCTCGTTCTCAACGCGAGGGCAAGAGTAAACCTTGTCATCGAGTACCACAGCTACATATTTACCTACGTTGCGGCCGGTCATGTCTTTCCAGATGCGCGCACCTGTGATGTCCATTTCCATGTTCACGTTAGGCTGACCTGTCATAGCGCTGTAATCGGCGCGCGCGTTTGTAACGTGCTCACCTTCCAGCCTTGCACCACCGCCCGGAGCGAGCTTGAGTGCGTACATAGCCATGATAGCGTTAGGATCTTTGCTCTTCTTGTTGTCGGCAGCGCCGTAAACGAATTTGATGTTTGAAGGGAATTTGTTTTTCACCACATCCAGTGCCATGTAGCGGTTCACTTTAGCAGTGTCTTTCCTTGCTACATAACCTACGATAGGACTGGCGAAATAACCTTCTTCAACTGTACCATTTGGCATGATGAGTGCGCTGAGCGGATTTTCTTTTACCGCCTGTGCCTGCTTGCCGGCAGCAGATGTGTCTGATGAACCGGTAGTAGTTCCGCCTGAAAGTACGTTAGCCAGACTTCCGGTGTCGCTTTTTGCAGCGGCTGAGTCGGTAGTTGTGGTAGCAGTTGAAGCAGAATCAGTTGATGCTGCCGTAGTGTCTTCTTCTTTGATACCGGAGAGGTAGTTGTAGAGTGGCTTGTTAGCGGCACCTATCAACGGACCAACTTCCTGGTTTGAATAAGTTTCGAAGAACTGCAGTTTTGCAGTTGCCTGCAGGTAGCTGCGCACACGCTCAGGGTTCTGCACACCGGCGAGTTCCACCGTGATGATACCTTTATTCTCGTCGAGGTTCACGTTAGGGTTAGCCACACCGAATTTGTCGATACGTGTCTGGATAACGTTATGCGTGCGCTTGATCGCGTCTTTAGACTCGCGGTTCAGCTTAGCTATAACTTCCTGATTGGTAGAGTTGAGCGTGATATCCTTCTCAGATGGCTTGGTGAAGAGGTAAGCCAGTTTGGTACCCGGATTCTGCTTTTCGAATATCTCACCGAAGAGTGTGATAAAGTTAGCTTCGCTGTTTGCCTTTGCCTTGTTCGCGTCGTTTATCGCCTTGTTGAGGGCAGCATCGCGCGGGTTGTTGGACATAGAACGAACGAGGTCGTCGAGGCTTACCTCAAGCGTTACGTTCATACCGCCCTGAAGGTCGAGACCGAGGCTCAGCTCTTCAGCTTTTGCTGCTGACAGCGTGTATTTTTTGATGAGCGCGTTGAAGATCACTTCACCTTGCATGCTGTCGGTGATCTCCTGATAGTGCTTGTCGGTCAACTTGTCGAGTTCGGTACCTGCCGCAGACGGATTTTCTTTAAGCGCTTCGCGCCTTGCTGTTGCCCGCATCTCCTTCTCTTTGCCGCGGACAATGAATGTCAATGATAGCTGATACAGCGAGATCGCAATCAGCATCACTGTGAAAAACGTCACTAAACCTTTTAAACGCATAGGTCAATCTTGGGATTATATATTAAAATATAAAAAATCACACACAGGGCATGGGTTTCCCATGTCCTGCGAGGGGGAGCAAAGATATGATTTAATATAAAAAAATAAAGCCCTATCCAAATTTTGCTACATTTTTCGTTAAAATTATTGTCCCGAGAGGGTTTCAGCGGTATTTGGACTTGTTTTTAAGGGGCTTAAATAACGAATCGTAACATATAACAGGATCTTAAATCGCGGGTGGACAGTCCTGAGAGACCGATGACATCTGTGCCATTGTATTTTCGTTGCATACAATTACTAGCATATCAACCCCATACAATAGATCGGGTCTCGCACGTTGCTCACAACTTACATCAAACTTTCAGCGGTGCAGCCGAGAAATGAAAAGACCCCAACGGCTCCAAACGGGAATACAATTGGAAAAATCCGGAATTGGATTCCATATTTTTCCAACTATATAGAAATTACTTATTTAATTACAGCAACCTTTTGTTGATAGATTTTTCGGTCAAATAGGTCAACTACCTTGACAAAATACAATCCCTCGGCGAGATCCAAATTGATGTGAAACACATTGCCTACATACTGACCTGAACTTATTGCTTTCCCACAGATATCAAAAACTGACACTCTACAAATATCATGTGTGCCCGGCAAGCGAACCATAATGTCTCCTTTTGTTGGATTGGGATATACTAGGACATTTCCCCCGGGCTCTTTATCATGATACAGAAACGGACCACTGTGTTCGCTGATTATGTTCATTGTTGTGTTAGTAACAACTGGGGTGTTAAAATCGAAAACAATATGGGCGGTGTTTTTTATAGTATCTCCAATTACGGCGTTATCCTTCATGACAATAGAATAGGTGAATTGCCCATAGCAGCCCGCGGGACTTCTGGCACTATCCGGTAAATTGATATCGGGCAAATTAAAAATAACCGTTTTGTCGGTTGTGTAAATGACGCCGGGCGTATCAGGATAGGCTGTTAATATTCTGATTGTGGATGGATCAAGGTGACTATCAATAGTGTCCAATATTCTGATATTGCGGGCAAAATAACTTCCGGTATTCTCGTAACCAATCGTGTATCTGAATATGCGTTCATCGGGTGAGCAATAAAACGACTTATTCACTGATTTAAAATTGGGATCGAAAGACGAAACAGTTGCATTACTGTAAACAACTGAATCGTCATTGACAGCGATATTGTTGGGATAGGGCGAGTATGCGTAAAACGTAAGCAGGGTTCCGAGGCCGATTGTAGAATCTACCACAACATTGATACTGAAATTTCTGACACTGTCTGCCAGTAAGCTGTCGATCTGAAATCGCAAAGTATCTCCGGAGATGCTGATCGGCGTAATAGTCGCTGAACTGTAAGAAGTGGATGAGTCCAGAACAACAAAAAGCGTTGTATCGACCATTCGGGTACCTTCATTATGTAACCCGATATCCAAGTGGCTGGTGTAGCCCGGCACCAGGCAGTTGCTGGTGAGCGTTGCCCGCAAATGCCTGTGGATATTGAACATAGTATCGATCTTCGCAGAAAAAACATGAAATGTGTCGCCTGTGGCTGACAAGCGGGCAGCTTCAGAATAAAACGCCTTTCCGTCGGCACAACGCATAAGGGGAGCATGTACGAAACCGGTGTCCCAGGGTGGGATCATCAGCGAGTCCAACTTGTTCAAATTTTTGTCAGTCAGGTAAAATCCGCAAGAATCGGGGAAGTAAGTGGCACCAACAAACAAGTACTTCCCGGGCACAATCTCCAGACCTTCAGCGAAAAATTTACGATCGTTGACGAAAGGTACATGTACAGTAATAGCACCCGACGAATTGTATTTAACCACGTGCTGCAACGTATCAAAAAGCGAGACTACTATTCCCGTATCACTTGTGGCGAAAGCATACATATCAAAGGCATATCCACCCAAGTCAGCATATATGCTATGTTCCCAACTCGGAGTGCCGTCTGCCTTTAACATTCCCACCTTTCCTCTCGTCAGGTAAAATATACCATTGTCGGCGGTGCGAATTGCCGTCATATCGAACACCGAATATGACATAACCGGAAACTGACTCATTAGCCTGTGCTGCCACAGCCGCACATTGTTACTGTCATATTTTTCAATGACGCTTTGCGACGCCACCCATTGCTCTCCCGGTACAAAATAGAGTGAATCGTAGGTGTATGAAATATAATAGGACCCATTACTACAAATTTCGACATTGTTATACCATCCATGATTTCCATCAATTCCCCGGGACATGTTAGCGATAACACTCCCATTTGAATCTATTCTCACAAACTTTGTACCAATGAACTGTTCAGTTGGCAGGGAGGTGTCGCTCAACACTACACTGATCAAGTAGCCTCCATCAGGCATCTGCTTTAATGCCTTCACGGATGAGCGATAAGGCGCCACACTGAAAAGATTTTTTCGCGTCCAGAGCGTATCACCGTTTCTATCAATACGGATCAGGCGATAATCGGGAAGATACGGACCCGGTGGTGTTCGCACTTCGGCACAGATCAGCCCACCAAATCGTTCGGTATAATCATACCAACTTACCCCCTTACCATCCTCCGGCAGAAAGTACCTCCTGGTCCAGAATTGGCCGTTGGCTGAGCTGGCGAGGGCCAAACAACAATAAATAATAAAAAACAGTTTCAGGTATAGGTTAGGGTTGCGCATACCCATAAAGGTAAATTAATATTTCAAATACATTACACGTTCAAACATCTTTTTTCATGCTGTAGTAATGCGCTAATTTTGAGGAATGTCATCGAGGCTGTTGCGGAAAATACTGTTGTTTGGCGCGCTGTTCGCAGTAACCCTGCCAGCTTTCTTCTGCAATACCCCCGATAAGGGATCTGCAGCTGCCGACCAACCCCATTCAGACTGGCTGAATGTGTATGACACATCCGCGCACTATGTGGGGATGGATGTGTGCCGCGGCTGCCACCCGGGTATTTATGAGACGTTTATGAAAACGGGCATGGGTCAATCGTTTGACCATGCGACCCGGGACAAATCGGCGGCAGACTTCTCGCCGGCACATGCCATTGTGTACGATACCGCGCTCGACTACTATTACCGCCCCTACTGGAACAACGATACCTTTTATATAATGGAGTACCGGCTGCAGGGCAAGGACACCACGCACAAGCTGGTGCAGCAGGTAAACTACGTGGTGGGATCGGGCCAGCATACCAACTCGCACATTTTCAGTGTTAATGGCTACCTGTATCAGGCACCTATCACCTTCTACACCCAGAAACAACGCTGGGACCTGGCACCGGGATTTGAGAAAGGTGCCAATAGTCGCTTTAAGCGCATGATACAACTGGAGTGTATGAGTTGCCACAATTCGTACCCCGACTTTGTGACCGAAAGTGAGAACCGCTATAACAAGGTGATGACCGGCATCAACTGCGAACGCTGCCACGGACCGGGGAGTCTGCACGTAGCGGCGCGCCAGTCGGGCAAGCCGGTGGACACGTCCAAGACGCCCGACTATACCATTGTGAACCCACGAAGATTATCCACCGAGCTGCAGAACAACATCTGCCAACGGTGCCACCTGCAGGGAATTGCTGTGCTCAATGACGGCAAGTCGTTTTTCGACTTCCGTCCGGGTATGAAACTCTCGGAAGTGATGAACGTGTTTATGCCAGACTATGAGGGCGCACAGGATAAGATGATCATGGCATCGCACGTGGAGCGCATGAAAAAAAGCAACTGCTATGTGCAGTCGGGCAAGATGAGCTGCATTACCTGCCACGACCCGCATGTGTCAGTGAAGTTCACGCCGCGTAGTAAGTATATATCAGCCTGCGAAAGCTGCCACGGTGGCGCTGCAAAGGTGCAGTGTACCGAGAGCGCCTCTGTAAGAGCCACACGCAGCAACGACTGTATTACCTGCCATATGCCGCGCAACGGCAGCATAGATATTCCGCACGTGGCTGTGACCGATCACTACATACGCCGCAAGCCGCTGGCACAGGAAGAAGCGAAAAAGATAACAGCCTTTCTGGGTATGAAGTGCTACAACAACGACAATCCGGATGCGATAACACGAGCACGTGGCTTTATGGAGTTTTATGAACGTTATGCTCCGTCGGAAGGGCTTCTGGACTCGGCACTCTCATACATCAACATGCAAGCCGATGTGGAGGCAACGCACAAACAGAACCGCGACTACATAAGGCTGTGGTACCTGAAAAAAGACTACACCAAGGTGACGGGGTATGCTACTCAGTTGAAACCGGCAGCCATCAACGATGCATGGACAGCCTACCGCATAGGTGAGGCCTACTATCAGACCGGACAACAACCGGCTGCACTGCCATGGTATAAACGCTCCACCGAGATATGGAAATACTCGCCTGACTTCCAGAATAAATACGGCACCTGCCTGCTGGCAACCGGCAATGTTGCAGAGGCGCAGAAGGTTTTCGCCTTTGTTCTGGAGCAGAACAGGAATCATGTGAGCGCATGTACCAATCTGGGCTTCATCTATATGCAGCAGGGCGCCAACACCATGGCATATGACCTGCTGATGCGAGCCAACACGCTGGACCCTGACCATGAGCAGAACCTGATCAATCTGGCGGTGTGGCACTACAAGAACCAACAATTCCCTATGGCGAAAAAACGCCTGGAGCACCTGCTACGCAAACACCCAACCAATGAGCAAGCGAAGGCGATGTTGCTGGACCTTGAAGGAATGCGTTAGTACGCTGTGGTAAATTCCGGGATAATTGCGCTACATTTGGTTCACACCTCATTATCATACCGATGAAAAAATACCTTACATCCGGACTGTTATTGTTAACCGTATTGTCCGCCTCGGCTCAGAAAAGCTACCGGTCGTCCGATGGTAGCCAGAGAAACTTAGGTGGAAACGGAGCCCGACTGAACATAGACCTCGGCACCGGCATTAACGCCAACACCGCACTGCTGGGTGGTGGCGTGGACTACCACTTTACAGACAAGTTCTCTATGAATGCCGGCATCGGCCTTATAAGCTCATGGGGAAATAAATTCTACCTCGGCGGGAAAGCATATACGCGGCCGGGACACGAAGGCTGGGCGTTCGGTGGCGGACTGACCTACAATACAGGCCTTTCGGAATTCGTTTCGGAGCAAGAGACCATTTATGGCACACGCGAGAAGGTGACGCTGGATCTAATGCCGCAAACATGCGTTTTCCTTTCGTCGTACAAATATTGGAGAATAGGCCAGCGGAACAATCGTTTCTTCCTGCAGCTTGGCTGGTCGCGGTCGTTGAATGCAGTAAAATTCAAACAGTTACAGGGCGCACCCGTATCGAGCAATTCGGCGGCGGTGACGCGTTTTATTTCGCCGGGCGGCATCGTTGTAGGAATCGGATTCAGTTTCGGAACGTAGTGGGATCAATTCCGCAACGGCTTGCCGGTGGTGATGATGCTTTGCAGGCGCTCCAAAGTTTTGCGTTCGCCGCATAGACTCAGGAAGGCTTCGCGTTCTATGTCCAGCAAGTATTGTTCGCTCACCAGCGTGGGTTGCGACAGATCGCCACCACACATCACGTAGGCCAGCTTTTCAGCAATCAGCTTGTCGTGATCGGATATGTACTTGCCGCGCCACATGCCATGTATGCCCGAAAGCAATCCACCCAGACCGCCACGTCCCTGCACCTTAATGTCGTTGCGTGGTGCGGGTTGTGTGTAGCCGTTTTCCCACAGTGCCAGCGCCTTGCGTTTTGCGTCTGCCACGCGCCTGTCCACGTTCATAGATATGTTGTCGTATCCCTTGCGCAGAATAAAATTGTCGAACGCTTCGTGTGCTGATGTGGAAACTTTTGCCGTGCCTACGTTGATGAACAACTGCTGCAGATAATTGGTTTCAATGTCTTCCTTTATGTTGCGGTCGCTTGCGCGCAATGCCATTTCTTTGCTGCCGCCACCGCCGGGTATCAGACCAACGCCCACCTCTACCAAACCTATATAACTCTCTGCCGCAGCCTGCACAGCATCGGCATGCAGGCACATTTCGCAGCCGCCACCCAGTGTCATGCCGTGTGGTGCCACCACTACCGGTATACTGCTGTAGCGCAGGCGCATTGTTGCCGACTGGAACATGCGTATTGCCATATCCAACTCGTCATACTCCTGCTCTACTGCATACATAAATATGAGGCCCACATTGGCACCAGCACTGAAGTTGGCCCCGCTATTTGCAATTACAAGTCCCTTCGCTTTTTCTTCAGCCATATTCACGGCGCGCATTGTAGCATCCAGCACCTCGCCGCCTATGGTATTCATCTTGGTGTTCCAACTGAGGGCCAGCACATCATCGCCAATATCGGTGATGCGGCAGGTGGCGTTCTTCCACACTACCTTGTCGCTCAGTTGCTCTAGTATTATGAATGTATCAGTGCCGGGAATTGTCTTGTATCCTTTGGTGGCAATGTCGTAATACTGGCGTTGCCCGTTCTGAGTGCGGTAGAATGTCTTGCAGCCTGCGGCTATCATTTCATCTACCCATGGTGCTATTGCCATGCCGGCAGCCTTCATTTTGTCGGCCACTTTCTGCACACCCAGTGCGTCCCAGCTTTCAAAGGCGCCTATCTCCCAGCCAAAGCCTGCTTTCAGTGCGTCATCTATCTTGTAGAGTTCTTCGCTGATCTCGGGTATGCGATTGGATATGTAGGCAAACAGAAGGTGGTGAAATTTCTTGTAGAACTCACCTGCTTTGTCGACACCACTATAGAGTGCTTTCAATCTTTGCGCAAGATCATCTATGGGTTTTGCGGCGTCTATTGTAGCGAACTTGTTTTTTATTTTCGGACGGTACTCCATAGTGGCGAGGTCCAGCGTCAGTATCTGTTTCTCGCCATTGGCACCTTTTTCTTTTTTGTAAAAACCCTGACCGGTTTTGTCGCCGAGCCACTTGTTGGCAAGCATGGTCTCTACAAACGCGGGAATGGCGAAAATCTCTTTCGCCTCATCATTTGGCACATTTGCCGGCAGCGCCTTTGCTACCAATGCAAGTGTGTCCAGACCCACCACATCGCCCGTGCGGAAGGTAGCCGATTTTGGTCGACCCATTACCGGTCCCGTAAGCGCATCAATGTCATCTACAGAGAGTCCCAATTCCTGCATCACCTTGAACACCGCCATAAACCCAAACACGCCCACTCGGTTGGCAATAAATGCCGGTGTGTCTTTACACAATACGGTGGTCTTTCCCAGAAAACGGCTGCCATAGTCGGCCAACATATCCAGTACCTCCGGTTTTGTTTCGGGTCCCGGTATTATTTCAAGCAAACGCAGGTAGCGGGGCGGATTAAAGAAGTGTGTACCACAGAAGTGCTGTCTGAAATCTTCGCTCCTGCCTTCACTCATCAATCTGATAGGAATGCCGGAAGTATTGGTTGTAACTAACGTGCCGGGCTTTCTGTATTTCTCCACTTCAGCAAAGAGTTGCTGCTTCACCTCCAGCCGTTCCACTACCACTTCTATGATCCAATCGCAAGTAGCTATTTGTTTCAGATCGTCGGTGATGTTGCCGATGGTTATGCTGCGGGCTACATCCTTCGTATATACAGCCGATGGCTTATTTTTCAATGTTGCCTGCAGGGCATCGTTCACTATGCGATTGCGTACGGCCTTGTTTTCAATCGTGAGACCCTTCGCGGTCTCGGCATCATTGAGCGCGCCGGGCACAATGTCCAGCAGCAACACCTGCACACCTATACCTGCAAAATGGCATGCTATCCTCGACCCCATAACGCCGCTGCCTATTACCGCTACCTTACGAATACTCCTGTTCATAATGACGATGTTGATACAGAGTGTAAGTTACGCCATTCCCCCCATCGGGATACTGACCCCGGACAGAAATAACAAACCCTTGCAGTTGTTGCTGCAAGGGTTTGTTTGAGGCCAATTCCAAATCTTATTCTGCGGTGCTTTTCTTCTTTTCTGCACCCTTCTTTGCAACGTTGTACTTGCCGAAACCAATCGATCCGCCGACGCCCATCAGGAAATAAGTACCGGTACTTCCTATAGGGGAGCTGATCATTGCACCGGGGCGCTGACCCACTTCACAATTGAACTGCCAGAAATGTCCGATCGGCAGGCGCATCGCGTATCCGAGCCTCCAGCCAATATTCTTGATAGTACCGTCGTTAGGCGCCAGTTGCCATTCTTCGCCTTTTATGTCCTTTACATTAGAAATCGTAGTGCTCATCGGCAACAACACATCAGCATATACGTCGGTGACGCGCGTTGTTTTGCGGCGACTTGCATTGTCCAGCAAGATGATGGTGTTGGTGACTTTGCGGAAATGAGCACCCAGGAATAAAGACCGTGTATAGCTCATACCAGACACCACTTCATGCGCGCCTGCCGGCTGCCTCACGCCGGGGGTCGCCGTCGGATATATTGATGGATCGTACTGGTCCAAGATCGGCACCTGGTAGCTTCCGTCGGCTGTTTTATAAGAATACATATCGCGCGAATCCTGATCGATGTTCAGAGGTCTACGCATAGATAGGTAGCCTGCGCGCGCACCCAGCATCTTTGTAACCTTTGAAGGTACTTTTACATAGTAGTGTATGTCCACCCTGCTGCCACGCGCGATGCGGGTGGTCACCTTCACGTCCGCATCCTTCGTTCTGTTCATTGCAAAAAATACACCGCCGGCTTCTGTCCTCAAGGAGGCTTTAACGCCCTCTACCGCCACAGGTGCGTAGGTAAAATCATCAATGATCGCTCCTCCGTCTATCCAAGTCTTACTTGCCTTGGCCCATACCATTACATTGTCGTGAAACTGGGATTCCACCCTCAGGGCACTCGCCAGTCCTACGCCGCCTATACCCGCGAGTATTGGGTCTATTATTACCGCGGTCTTCTTGAACTCGGGGTTGGTATTAATGATTGAGTAATACGTTTTTGGAGTCTTGTCCTCTGTATTCGACTTTGACGTTCCCGCAAACGGGTCTCCTGGTTTGTGATTCTTGTTGGTCTGGGCAAATCCCGACAGGGTCGCGGCAAGTACGGCCGCAACGGGTAAGATTGCATTTTTCATTTTTTAAGGTGTGTTTGTTTCCACACAATAATAGTATGTCATATCTGTATTGTCAAGAAAACCAGCTGAAAAGACCGAAATATCCACATTTTCATGCCATAGCCACCGGATTTAGGCACCCTGCCCGACCTTTGCAGCTACTTATTATAGGAGTTTCTGATGTCCTAATAGAATCTTAAAATACTCAGGAAACTATTTTTGTGAAAAACGTTTCCGTAGTTTTGCCCGGCAATTATGGAAGTATTAGAAAAAATATTGACATCATCTATCGAGCTGTTCAGCCAATATGGTTTTAAGACCATAACCATGGACGATATAGCCCGGAGGGCTGGAATATCTAAGAAAACCCTATATCAGCACTTCGCCAATAAGCACGAGGTGGTGAACGAGTCGGTGACGTGGTATAAACACAATACCACCGAAAACTGTGCCGTGGTGATAGGGGAGGCCGAAAACGCTATAGAGGCCATGGTGAAGATCATTGCCTTCTTCGACGGGTTGTACAAACGCATCAACCCAATGGCCATGTTCGAAATGCAGCGTTTCTTCCCGGATGCCTACAAAAAGTTCAGGGACCTGCTCATAGAACGCGACGTGATGATGATACGCGACAACATTGTTCAGGGAATGAAGGAAGGACTGTACCGCGAGGACGTGAACCCTGAACTGCTTGCCCGCTTCAGGATAGAAAGCTCGCTGATGGCGCTGCAGCCTACCCTGATGGTGAACGACCGTGCCAACCTGATGAGTGTGGCCCTGGACCTGGGCGAACATTTTATGTATGGCATCATGACACCGAAAGGAATAGAACTCTACAAACAATATATAGCACAATACCTAAAACAAGCAACAATCTCTATATGAAAAAAGTATACATAGCACTACTGGGTGCAAGTATAGCTTACACGCACGCTACCGCCCAACAACCCGTAAAATTGAGCCTGGACGATTGTATCGCCTATGCGCTGAAGAACAATTATTCTGTGCGGAATGCGCACATCGACATGCTCATCCAGGATGCGCAGAACAAGCAGACCACTGCGCTGGCCAAACCGAAGATCAACGGGAAGGCTGATTTTGCGTATTCCAACATTGTACAGAGCTCATTTATAGACGCGAGCACTTTCCCATCGGCTCCCGGCACACCCGCTGCGCCAAAGGGCACCATCATCCCCATTCAGTTCTCACTTCCTTATGCAGGTTCTGCCGGAATCACCACTTCGCAGATCCTGTTCGACGGAAGTGTAATGGTTGCGCTGCAGGCACGTAATTCTGTAATGGACCTTGCTCGCACCAACGAACGGATCTCGGCTGAGAATGTAAAATACGGAGTTTACAAGGCATACAATACGCTGGTGATCGCTTACAAACAGTTCGACATCATCAAGAACTCACTTTCGCTGCTTCGCAGCATCGGAAACGATCTTGAAAAAACAAGAAGTGCCGGCTTTGCTGAGAAAATTGATGTTGACCGCACCAATGTGCAAATCAACAACCTTGCAACTGATAGCATGAAAGTTGCAAACATGCTCACAGTGTCAGAACAAGTACTGAAATACAATCTGGGTATGGAGATCAATACACCCATTATCCTCACCGACACCAATATTGACAAACGTTCAGCGTCTGCGATGGAACTTGTGGCTGAGAAAGAAAACTACGATCGCCTGCCTGAATTTAACGCGCTCAACACCGCGCTGAAACTCAATCAGTACAACCTCCGCAGGTATCAGTTGTCCGCAATACCTACAATAGCAGGCTTCTGGTCGTATGGAGCCAACTATGGTAGCGATAAGTTCTCTCCTATGTTCTCGTTCGATAACTACCGCGTGTACTCGATGTTCGGCCTCTCTGTAAGCGCGCCCATTTTCAATGGCTTTGCACGTCAGCATCAGATACACGAAGCTCGTCTGAACATAGAGAAGACCAGAAACAATATTGATAACCTGAAACTGGGTGTAGACTTCCAGGCGGCAATGGCACGCACCAACCTGAAGAATTCAATGCTGCAGATACAGAGCCAGAAACGCAATCTGGAACTGGCCAACTCTGTACTGGATCTCGCACAAAAAAAGTATAAGGCCGGTGTAGGCAGTAATCTGGAAGTGACAAATGCACAGACAGAGTTGCTACGTGCACAGAATAACTACTTCGTGTCGCTGTCGGACATGACCAATGCAGAAGCCGATCTGCGCAAAGCACTCGGACTTCTCAAATAAAACCATCAATCATCATCCTTCTCAAACAACAACAAACAAACACGATATAATATGAAACGCTCCTATTTATTCTTAGTACCTGCCATCGTTCTTGCATCATGCGGCGGTGGAGCCAACTCAAAAGGCGATCTGGCATCCCTGAAAAAACAACGCGCCGAACTGGACGCGAAGATCCTGGAACTCGAAAAAGGCAATAGAGAAAAGTCAGGCAAGATCACTCCGGTACTCGTTACAAAGGTGGAACCAACTACATTCAATGCATTCATTGAAGTGCAATCTCAGATCACAGGAGACGATGTGGTGAATGCAACAGCCCGCAACCAGGGCACCATCAACCGCATCCTTGTTCAGGTGGGCCAGCAGGTGCGCCAGGGTCAGGTTATCGCCACCCTCGATGCAGCTATACAGGACAACCAGATCAAAGCAATGGAACCCCAGATAGAACTTGCAAAAACTGTGTACGAAAAAACACAAAAACTATGGGAACAGAACATAGGTACAGAAGTGCAGCTACTTACCGCTAAAGCAACGCTGGAAAACCTGCAGAAACAAAAGGCGGTATTACAGTCAACTCGCGACCTCAATAACGTCATAGCGCCTATCAGCGGCACGGTCGACTTCGTTTCTATGAAAGTAGGTGACGCGTCAACTATGCCCACATCCTATATCCGGATAGTAAATACAAGCAAACTGAAAGCGGAAGCAAACCTTGGCGAAAACTACCTGGGTAAGGTAAACGTTGGCGACAAGGCTACGCTTATTTTCCCTGACGCGTCAGACTCGCTGCAAGTGAAAGTATCTTATGTAGCAAAAGCGGTGGACCCGATGTCGCGCGCGTTCCAGGTGCAGGTGCGTCTCAGCAACGACAAGAAGCTGCACCCCAACATGTCCTGCATTATGCGCATCTCTAACTACGAAAAGAAGGATGCAATCGTGATACCGGTATCTGTGATACAGAAAACTGCCGACGGTGAACTTGTGTATGTGGTAGATGGCGAATCGGCACGTGCGGTAACCATCAAAACAGGCCGCAACTCGAACGGAAAAGTAGAGGTACTGGACGGATTGAAACCAGGCGACCAGTTGGTGGTGGCCGGCTTCGAAGACCTTGATAACGGTCAGAAAGTGACGATACAATAATACCTGCCCTCACATCATCTTTTCATCCGAAGGACAATAACAGAAACATGAAAGACAAATTCAAAGAATTCAAACCCTCCAGTTGGGTCATAGATAACCGTACCGCGGTCTATTTCATTACTATCTTCATCACGCTGATAGGTCTGATGACCTACATCAACCTACCGAAGGAACAGTTCCCTGAAATAAAGCTCCCGCAGATCATTGTACAGACCGTGTATCCGGGCACATCGCCTGAGAACATGGAGAACCTTGTGACCAAGCCTATTGAAAAGCAGGTGAAGAACCTGACCGGCGTAAAGAAGGTCACTTCCAATTCGTTCCAGGATTACTCTGTGGTGATCGTTGAGTTCAACACAGACGTGAAAGTGGACAAAGCCAAGCAGGACGTAAAAGACGGGGTGGACAAGGCAAAACAAGACCTGCCACAAAACCTGCCGTTCCAGCCCGAAGTTAAGGACATCGACTTCTCGGAATTCCCGATCCTGAACGTGAACGTATCGGGCGACTACGATCTTGCGCGCCTGAAAAAATATGCCGACAAGGTAAAGGATGCGATCGAAGCAGAGAAGGAGATCAAACGTGTGGACCTGGTGGGCGCTCCTGAGCGCGAGATACAGATCAATGTAGACCTCTTCAAGATGCAGGCATCAGGCCTCACGTTCGACGACATAGATCGCACCATAGCCATGGAGAACATCTCTATGACCGCCGGTGAGGTGTCTATGAACAATCAGAAGCGTATCCTCAGTGTAAAGAACGAGTTCAAGGCAGCCAGCCAGATAGGCGATATCATTGTAAAGAACCAACAAGGCCGCAGCATTTACCTTAAAGATGTTGCAACTGTTATAGACACGTTCGTAGAACAGAAGAGTTTCGCGCGCCTGGATGGCAAAAACGTGATAACGCTGAACGTCATCAAGGCCAGCGGCGCCAACCTTATCGAAGCGTCTGAGAAGATTGATGAACTGGTGAAGAAGATGCAGAAGGAAGAACTGCCTAAAGACCTCAATATCGTCATTACCGGCGACCAGTCTGAGGCTACACGCAGCACCCTTACCGACCTCATCAACACCATCATCATCGGCTTCATCCTCGTAACAGTCATCCTCATGTTCTTCATGGGTGTCACCAACGCCTTGTTCGTGGCCATGTCGGTGCCGCTGTCGTGTGCTATCGCCTTCCTGGTGCTGCCGGGTATCGGCTTTACGCTCAACATGATCGTACTGTTCTCGTTCCTCCTCGCCCTGGGTATCGTAGTGGACGACGCTATTGTGGTGATAGAGAATACGCACCGTATCTTCGACAATGGTAAGAAAGACATTAAGACGGCGGCAAAGCTGGCCACCGGCGAGGTGTTCCTGCCCGTACTTACAGGTACCATCACCACCCTTATGCCGTTCATTCCGCTGGCATTCTGGAAAGGAGTTATCGGTAGCTTCATGTTCTTCCTGCCTGTTACACTGATCATCACACTGGTGGCATCGCTGTTGGTGGCTTATCTCATCAACCCGGTATTTGCGGTTACATTTATGAAACCGGAACCAGAGGGGCCACACAAGGTGAAGAAATTCTCGCGACGCGATCTGCCGCTACTGGTTGTGTTTGTTGCCGTAGCCCTGCTTTCATATATAGGTGGCGCACGCGCCATGGGCAACTTCACGCTGTTCATATACGGCTTCATCATGCTGGAGCGCTACGTACTATCCGGCTGGATACACGCCTTCCAGAACAAAGCATGGCCTGCCTTCCGCGATTGGTACACCCGCTGGCTCGTCAAATCTCTGAAGCACCCAGGGCTTGTACTGTTCGTGACCATACTATTGTTCCCTATATCTATCATGACCTACAACATGCGCAAACCTCCGTTTGTGTTCTTCCCGTCGGCCGACCCCAACTTCGTATATGTATACCTGAACATGCCGATAGGCACCGACCAGAAACATACGGACGAGGTACTGCACGAACTGGAGAAGAAAGTATACAAGGTATTGGACATGGATCCTGAACGCGGCAAGAAGAACCCTATCGTTCGTTCGGTAATTTCCAACGTAACGGTTGGCGCGGTAGACCCTACCACGAATGAACTGGGTGACTTCCCGAACAAAGGAAAGATCACTGTAGCCTTCGTAGAGTTTGCCGACAGACATGGCATCTCTTCTGCAAAATATCTGGACCAGATCCGCGCAGCAGTACGCGCCTATCCGGGTGCAGAAGTGACTGTGGACAAAGAGCAGGGCGGACCACCATTGCCGAAGCCGGTTGTTGTGGAACTGACCGGCGACAACCTGGACTCACTGATTGCTACATCAGACAAACTGAGGAAATATCTTAAAGACAAGCAGATACCGGGCGTAGAAGAACTGCGTAGCGATTTTCAGGCTAACAAACCTGAGATCAGCTTCGACCTGAACCGTGAACGTATGAATAACGAAAGCATCAGCACCTATGCAGTTGCAGGTGCACTCCGCACCGCGATATTCGGTAAAGAAGTTTCCCGCTTCCGCGATGCGAATGACGACTATCCGATATACCTGCGTTACACATCCGAACAACGCCGCGACATCGAAGCTGTGAGGAATATGCCGGTTATCTATCGCGATATGGGAATGGGCGGTATGATACGCACGGTGCCTGTAAGCTCGTTTGCCGACATCAGGTACTCAACAACCTATGGTGGTATCAAGCGCAAAGACCAGAAGCGTATCATCTCTCTTTCTTCAAACGTCCTCTCGGGCTATGAAGAGAACGAAGTGGTGCAGGCAGTGAAGAACGAGATCGCCAACTTCCACGCTCCTTCAGGCATCAACATAGTGATGAGTGGTCAGCAGGAAGAACAGGCAGAAACCACGGGCTTCCTGGGTAATGCCATGATGATATCACTCGGCCTCATCATTCTCCTGTTGGTATTGCAGTTCAACTCTATCAGCCGCACGGTCATCATCATGAGCGAGGTGCTGTTCTCTATCACAGGTGTGTTTATCGGGTACAGTATATTCGGCAACACCTTCTCTCTGGTAATGAGTGGTATCGGTATCGTGGCACTGGTAGGTATTGTGGTGCGAAACGGTATCCTGCTGGTGGAATTCATGGATCTGATGCTTGCTGAAGGCATGGCACCTTATGACGCAATAGTGGAAGCCGGCCGAACACGTATGACGCCGGTATTGCTTACTGCAACCGCTGCTATCCTTGGTCTCATTCCCCTTGCCATTGGTGTCAACCTCGACTTCGCAGGCCTCTTCCGCGACTTTAGTCCGCACTTCTTCATAGGTGGCGACAGCCCTGCCTTCTGGGCACCTATGGCGTGGACCATGATATACGGTCTCAGCTTCGCTACATTCCTCACACTCATCGTAGTGCCGGCAATGTGCCTGCTCAGCTTCCGTTTAAAAGACTGGATCAGTAAAGTAAAAGGAAAAGCGAACAGCTCGTTAGGTGAATAATTGACTGCTTTACTGTGATGTAAAAATGCCGCCGTAATGGCGGCATTTTTTATTGTGTAGCTATAGCCGGAAAAGAACCGCAAGAATGACCCTATTCTCCGACTTCACAAGATCAGGCGCCCAACCTACCGGCAAGGGTGTTGTAGTGTAACCTGTAGGAGAGGTCACACCGCCTGGGCCAGCAAAATAGGCCACATCAGCCTGTCGGTGCACATACTCAAGGCGCACAGACAGGCTCTGGTTGGGCATCCAGTCTATGTTGGTCGAGCAGTCCCATCCGTTGAACTTATCGCCGGGATTGGCACTGAATGGGTGGCTACCCACTGTACGGGTTGGGTCTGCCGGATCGGGCAACGGACTGGCGTCGCCCGTTGGGTATAACACAAGGTAACGACCGGGGTTCGTCATCACACCACCACCTATGGTCCACGCAAATTTGTTTTTCGCAAACCAGACCCTGTTGTACACCATCGCACTGAGAAAGTGCTGTGATGGAGTGGTGGAGTCTCCGTTGAACGCTCTTACACCGCCCCCCTGCTCAAAGCCCAGGTCTCCTGTTAGGGAGAAGGCCATCTTACTGATGCCCTTTGACGCCGGATTATTGAAATAACGCACCAGCAAACTGTTGTCGGAATGGAAACGCTTGCGATCCGGTATCATTGCTGCATCGGTGCCGTAGTAGTCGTTCGTCAGCAATTTCACGTTCTCATTGGGGCACCATGTTATGTTGGCACCAAAACCGGGCATGGAGTTGAACTTACCGTAACTCTGCCATCCGTTTATGATCCACGGCTCAATTTTTAGGTTCTTTGAAGGAAATATCTGTACCCGCACACCATTAAAGAACCAGGGCGTATTGTCAGATGTGAACGATGCCTGATATTCCCAGTTCTCCACCTGGTAGTAAGAATTAAGACCGATATAAGACATGAACATACCGGCATCAATATTGATACCGTACCACACATTGAAGTGATACCCGGCATAGGCTTCGCTGATGTAACGATACACGTTTGCAAGGTCATACTGACCACGATACACACTGTAGTCATTCCGTGGCACAACGGTAGACCGCGTTCCGAACTGCGTCATTATCTTCGCTCTGGCGCCCTCGTAGTTGAACTCACCACCAATGCCTGCACACGACACCTGCATCTCATTGTTCCGCGCCAGAGCTGTAGAGCCTACTACTGTATTGTCTATGGGATTATTGAACGAATGCGTGTAGTTCGCATCCAGCATCACGCTGCCGGTGAAGTACTTTGTCTGTAGCGCATTGGTAGTGCGACGGTCGTTCCCGTTCTGCCAGGTCATATCCATTCCATCAAACGGTACTTTGGCTGTGGATGAGTCTTGCGCATGCAGCGCTCCGTATGCCGCCATGCAGCACATTAGTAATGTTCTTTTCATTGTAGATAATTATTGAATTCTTGTTAGGTCCACTGCTTGTATAGGATTGTAAACCAGTGGCGTTTGTTCCGTTATTACGTCATTTTTTTCGAGACCGAAGGCCTTTTCATCGCTCAGCCCCAACCCCTTCAATATGAAGTAGGCATTCAGCAGCAATCCTTCCTTTATTGCAAATTCATTCTCCACCGAAAGGAATTTCTCTATGACTACAAACTTGAAATCGGGCTCTGAATTGTACTTAGAGGAG
Source organism: uncultured Flavipsychrobacter sp. (assembly GCA_964652995.1). GTDB lineage: Bacteria > Bacteroidota > Bacteroidia > Chitinophagales > Chitinophagaceae > Nemorincola. The sequence goes on from CAZZCR010000003.1 coordinate 126,463, forward strand.
CCATCAGGCCGTACATGCAGGTTCAGCTCTTTCTGCCTGACCAACTCTCGAACTATATGTTTGAAATAAAGCTCGGTTCGCGGTTGCACCCTGAATCCAATGTTGATATTGATCTTTATTACCTTATCGTCGTGCAGCTCCGACACGTCGTAGGTTAATGTATATGGCTGATCTGTTCTATTGAGATGCACAAACCAGTACACATCTGCACGTTTGGGCCTTCTTGCGAAAATGGATCTTACGATCTTCTCCTCTATATTACCTCTGGTATTTGCCTTCGTCAGATAAATGAGGTGCGTTGAAAATTTTGGAATCGAATCATCTACGCTCATCTCTGCCATAAGCGGTATGTACATACCAATGTCCACGAACCTCACAAAACGATTGTTGATCTTACGCGCATAATGCCATACATACATGGTAAGGAAAATAAAAAGCTCAAAGAACAGGAACATCCAACGCTCCTTTATCTTGGCTATGTTGGCAACAAAGAAGGACAGCTCCACAGTGGCAAATAACAGTACTATCATCAGCACTACCAGCTTGTTCCACCTGCGGGTATACAGCAGATAATAGGTGAGCAGCACCGTGGTCATCATCATGGCTACAGTAATGGAGAACCCATATGCCGCCTCCATTTGAGCCGACCCTCGGAAATACAGTATCATGAGCACACAGCCCGCCCACAATATCGTGTTCACACTTGGAATGTAGATCTGCCCCTTTATATCGGTTGGCTGACGTACCGCTACCCGGGGCCAGAAATTCAAGTTCATTGCTTCGCTGATAAGGGTAAAGGAACCGCTTATAAGTGCCTGCGACGCTATAATGGTGGCCGACGTAGCAATGATGACCCCGGGCAATAGAAACCAAGCCGGCATCATTTCAAAGAACGGATTGGCCCCGCTCATAGTGGCATGACCACTGTTCATTATCCAGGCTGCCTGACCCAGATAATTGATGACCAGACTTACCTTGACAAACATCCATGTAACACGTATGTTTGCCCTTCCGCAATGGCCAAGGTCAGAATACAACGCCTCGGCTCCGGTGGTGCACAAAAACACAGAACCCAGCAACCAGAACCCCTTGGGATACTGCATGATGAGACGATAACCGTACACCGGGTTGATTGCCTTTATCACATCCGGGTGGGCAGCAATATTCAATGCGCCCACTACTGCCAACATCACGAACCACATTGCCATTACCGGCCCAAAAGCCTTACCTATGAACTGCGTTCCGAATCGCTGAAAGAAAAACAGTCCTGACAAGATCACAACAACTATGCCTATGGTCAGGTTATTACCGGGTACAATAATCTGCTCAAGGCCCTTAACAGCATTCAACCCCTCTACCGCCGAAGCCACCGATATAGGAGGCGTTATTATGCCATCGGCCAGTAACGTAGTTGCACCCAGTATTGCCGCTATGGCCAGCCCCTTCCCATATCGGCGCACAAGAGCGTACAACGAAAATATACCACCTTCACCCTGGTTATCAGCCTTAAGTGTGAGCCATACATACTTTACAGTTGTCTGCAACACCAATGTCCAGAAGATGCACGACACACCTCCATATACAAGGGTTTCTGTTAGGGGCCTGTCGCCAACGACTGCACGCAATGCATAAAGCGGACTGGTGCCTATATCGCCATAAATGATACCCAATGCCACCAGCAAAGAGGCAATAGAAACCCTGTTCAAATTCGGGTGATTTGATGTTAACTCCATAATTACGATATGTATATTGAGATTATCCGCCGTTCATCCAGCGATAGCCCACACCCGATTCAGTGATCAGGTGTTCCGGCCTGTTGGCATCTTGTTCTATTTTCTTTCGCAGTTGCGCCACATATACCCTCAGGTATTGCGACTGGTTCACGTATCCCGGTCCCCACACCTCTTTCAGCAGGTACTGATGTGTCAGCACCCGACCTTCGTTCCTCACAAACAACGACAGTAGTGCATACTCGGTGGCAGTCAGCTTTAGTAGCTGTCCGTCTCGTTTCACCGTGCGGGCCGAAAGATCAATGTCTATGTTGCCAGCATGCACCTGCGGTTCCGCATCAGTATCCCGCGCAACGCGCATTGCCGATCTGATGCGTGCCAGTAGTTCTCCGGTCCTGAACGGCTTCACCAGATAGTCGTTGGCTCCGGCATCCAGCGCACGTACTATGTCTTCCTCTCCGTTGCGCACCGAAAGGATAACGACAGGCCCTGTGTACCACTCGCGTAGTTCGTGCAGCAACTCATGTCCGTCTTTATCGGGCAGACCCAGATCCAGCAAAATAGCGTCCGGTGGACGGTTGGCGGCTAGCGCCATACCTTCCCTACCTGTAGCAGCGCCTACTGTTGCATATCCGCTGCTCTCCAGCGTTATCTCCAGCAGCTTTCTTATCTGCGGCTCATCGTCTATTATCAGAATGACACCGTTATTCATGCTTCAGGTTTTTGAGGTATGACGTTTCAGATGGCAGCAGTAGTGAAAATCGCGCACCACCGGTTGCCGAAGACTCCAGCGCCACGCTGCCGCCCATTGCTTCAATGAATCCCTTTACAATTGAAAGGCCCAGTCCTGTTCCGCCTCCTTTCCTTTCTTCCAGCCTGTAAAACTTGCTGAATGCCAGCTCTTCCTTGCCCTTCGGAAAGCCCGGGCCGTTGTCCTCTACTATTATCTCCAATATATCCGCTTGGCATTGAGCCATTAAATCTATCCGGCTCCCGGTAGGTGTGTATAAGGTTGCATTCACAAGCAGGTTGAACAGCACCTGCTCCAGCATGCCCTTATCAATTCTCACTAGCGGCAACTCAGGGTCCACGTTGATCACGATATGCTGCGAAACTTCGTTTTCCTCCACCTGCTGTACTGCAGTGTATATCACCTCTCCCACATCGCACCAGTCTTTCTTGGGTTTTATGAAACCTGACTCCAGCCGCGACATATTCAGCAGATTCTCCACTTGCCTGTTAAGCCTGAACGAAGCCTTGGCTATCTCCCCAACCAGTTCATCATGCTGCACCTTTTTCAGTTGTATCTCTTTCGACTGGAGATTGTCGGTAGCGGCAATAATGGTTGCAATAGGTGTGCGCAGCTCGTGCGACAACGAATTGAGCATGGTATTGTACAACTTGATGGTGTTCTCCTTTTCCTCGCGCTGAATGGCCTGCTTTTCGGCTCTTCTTATCTTGTAGGTGAGTGCGGCATTCACCATGGCTATTACCAGATACATCAACAGCATCAGCAGGTCTTCTGTTGTGCCTACCTGAAAAGTGAACTTTGGCGGAATAAAGAAGAAATCCCACACCAGTGCCGAGACCATGGCCGCCACCAGCACCGGCAATATATCGAACACCATGGCCACCAGCGACACAGTAATGAGCAATACCAAGGCCACCACCCGATACCCTATCAGCTCGCTGAAGGGATAACAAATACCGGCCACTACAATAACCGCCAGAATTCCCGCAGGATATTGATAACTTTTCTTTCCGGTATTTGCCCCAACCGACATTTTGCTTCTGTGAAATTCTGCACAAAGGTACCTGCACCTTTATAAATGCCACATAAATCTGACGGGCTAAGGCATAAAGATTTTATAAAGAATTTGGAAAACTGGCTACATTAAAACAACAAACCCCGGATGTCCGGGGCTTGCTATAATATTATTCGTCTGGTATTATTATTTATTCATTGTCGCCAGGAACTCTTCGTTGCTCTTGGTGCCGCGCATTTGCTGCAGCAGGAAGTGCATGGCCTCGTCGGTGTTCATGTCCGAGATATGATTGCGCAGCAACCACATCTTGTTCTGTACATCTTTCTCCAGCAGCAGGTCGTCGCGGCGGGTAGATGATGATGTGATATCGATAGCCGGGAAGATACGCTTGTTGGCAAGTTTCCTGTCCAGCTGCAGTTCCATGTTACCGGTACCCTTGAATTCTTCAAAGATCACCTCATCCATTTTAGAACCGGTATCTATAAGTGCAGTTGCCAGAATGGTGAGCGAGCCACCGTTCTCTATCTTACGTGCTGCACCAAAGAACTGCTTTGGCTTCTGCATAGCGTTCGCTTCCACACCACCGCTCAACACCTTGCCGCTTGCAGGGGCTACAGTATTGTGCGCACGTGCCAGACGGGTGATAGAATCCAGCAGTATCACCACATCATGACCCACCTCTACCAGGCGTTTCGCTTTCTGCAATGCAATGGTGGATACTTTTACGTGTTTATCAGCCGGCTCGTCAAACGTAGATGCGATAACCTCTGCACGCACACTGCGCTGCATATCGGTCACCTCCTCCGGGCGTTCGTCCACCAGCACAATCATCAGGTAGCACTCGGGGTGATTGGCTGCAATGGCATTGGCAACTTCTTTCAGCAACATGGTCTTACCCGTTTTGGGCTGTGCCACAATCAGTCCGCGCTGGCCCTTACCTATTGGGGTAAACAGGTCCATGATGCGGGTGCTGTAGTTATTGCTGGTAGAAGTAAGATTCAGTTTCTCAAATGGGAACAACGGCGTCAGGTAGTCGAAAGGTACACGGTCGCGGATCTCGTCGGGGTGTTTGCCGTTGATGCTTTCGACCTTCAACAGTGCGAAGTATTTTTCGCCTTCTTTCGGAGGACGCACACTGCCCTTCACTGTATCTCCTGTCTTCAACCCGAAGAGTTTCACCTGCGATGGTGATACATATATATCATCGGGAGAGCTAAGGTAGTTGTAATCGCTGCTGCGCAGGAAACCATAGCCGTCAGGCATCATTTCCAGAACGCCTTCGCTGGCCACTATTCCTTCAAACTCCAGATTGAAATTGCTTTGTTGTTGTTGCTGCTGATTCTGCTCGCGGCGTTGGCGGTTGTTGAACTGCTGATTCTGCTGGCGTTCAGGCCTTGCCTGTTCTGCGCCTTCCACTGTTTGCTGCGGTGGCTGCACATCCGGCGTATCCTGCTCCGGCATAGTGATGCCGGTACTTTCTGCAACCGGCTCTGCTGCAGCAACAGGTGCTGCCGGCGTGGGAGCCGGTGCGGTTGCCTGGGGGGCAGGCGCCTGCTCGGGACGGTTGTGCTGTGGCCGCTGCTCGTTGTTACGGCGTTCGTTCCACTGCTTTTGCTGTCCCTGGTTGCCACGACCCTGCATTTCTTCTTTCGGCTTGCGCTGACGACGTTTTTTGTCATCGCCGGCCTGGTCTGCATCGGCTTCTGTTTCAGCCTTCACTTCAGCGGGTGCGGGTGCTGCTGCTACCGGTGGTGGCACAGGTGCCGCTGCCGCAGGGGCCGGTGCTGCCTTCGCTGCAGGCTTTTCAGCCGCAGGTGCTGCTTCTTCTTTCGGTTTGCGGCCACGCTTTTTTTTGCCCTCGTCGGCAACGGGTGCTGCGATAAGTGCTTGTTGGTCCAGTATCTTGTATATCAGCTTTTGTTTTTCCAGTCCTGCTGTGTCTGCTATCTTCAGTGAATTGGCTACGTCTATTAGCTCAGGAACGAGCATGTCGTTGAGCTGCGTAATGTCGTAAGGCATGCGTGTTATTTTTCCGTGGGAATTCTAATATGTGAATAAAAAAAGGTCTGTTAAAATGAACCTGCTTGACTAAAAAATGATAATCGGGGATTTTTTCAGAAACTCTGAAAGAAAGGAAGGAACTGATCGTTCCGGTATGCAACATTACGACTGTTTTTCGAAATAACGAAAAAAACCATCTTTATTTTGGTCTTTTCGGCAAAACACACGATCATAACAGATTGTAAATCACCAAAATATCACCGGCGGTTTATAAAGCTCAACCCATATGTGCCAATTTGAAAGCTGCTGCCATGTCAGCAACACATTGCTCTATCGGAGTGTACCTGAACCCACTAAGCGCCTGCAATAATTTACCGTTGTTGTACAGAGATATGCTGTGCGCGGTAGATGCTGTTTCTCGGGTGATGACCGGATTGGTACCTGTCATTATAGACCATAGCGCACTTGCCCGCCAAATGATGCCCGTCATTGCCGGGGTGGCCCGTATCCGTGGTGGCTTTTTGCCCAGTGCGTTCGCCATCATAGTAAATATCTCGCGGTAAGCATGGTTGCCCTCGCTCACTATAAACCGTTCACCCTCAATGTCGCTCGCCATCAGCAACACCATGACATGCACCACGTCGGCAACGCCCACCCAACCATTCACACCACCTGTATAAAACGGGAATTCCTTATCCACTACGGTCATTATCTGCGGCGAACCCGATGACCAGTCGCCGGGACCCAATATGAGCGACGGGCACACTATGGCAGCACAAAGGCCCTCACCTACGCCACGCCACACCTCGTTCTCCGCCAGGTACTTGCTGATGCCATAGGCTGAATTGTACCCGCTCTCGCCCCATTCCTGCTCTTCGTCGGTCTCCTTGTTCATGTGCCCGCTGCGGCCCAGTGCCGCTACCGAACTTACATAAACCAGCTTGCGTATTCCCTGCTCCACCGCCTCGTTCACAATGTTGGCGGTACTCTCGGGGTTGAAGTGAAGCATCTCTTCCCTCCGCCTCGGGTCGAACGAAACTATGGCTGCGCAGTGGTACACCTCCACCACATCCTTCATGGCTACCTCCACATCAAATATATCGAGCAGATCGGCCTGCATCCATTCCACACCGGGCAGTGAGGCCATGTCGCCTCCCGGCTTCCGCGTCTTATACAGCGCACGCACCCGCTCGCCCCTGCGCGACAGTTCGCGCACCAGGTGCCCCCCTAAAAAACCACTGCCGCCGGTAACAAGAATCATCTGATGGATGAGGTAGTATGACTGAATTGTCTATCGGTAAAAGTAGTGAGTAGCGGGTACATGGCAAAACTAAGAGTAGCAGAGCGTAGGCGGTTTCTGTTATGGTTTTTATAAAGCTGGCTGCACAACATCCTTTTGCCCCTCCTAAACCGATAATTCCGCACCTTTGCACCATGCCTTTCAAAAAGATCGATCAGGAGGATCTCCGCTTCTTTACTTCAGTAGTGGGCACCGGCTATGTGCATACCGACGAGGAACAACTATCGCGCTGCGCATCCGACCATACCGAGGACCTGCACTACCTACCAGAAGTGGTGGTGCAACCCGACACTACCGCTGAGATATCAGCGATCATGCGCTACTGCAATACCTACAATATCTCAGTAACGCCACGCGGTGCCGGCACAGGCCTCAGCGGCGGTGCCCTGCCGGTGACAGGCGGTGTGGTTCTGGACATGAAACGCTTCAATCGCATTCTGCATGTAGACAGCCGCAACTTTCAGGTCACTACCGAACCCGGGGTCATCACTCAGGAATTGCAGGAGCATGTAAAGGCACAAGGACTATTTTATCCACCCGACCCCGCCAGCAAGGGTTCCTGCTTCATTGGCGGCAACGTATCAGAGAACAGCGGTGGCCCACGTGCTGTGAAGTATGGCGTAGTAAAAGACTATGTGCTGAACCTGGAAGTAGTGTTGCCCAACGGAGAAATTATATGGACCGGCGCCAATGTGCTGAAGAACGCCACAGGCTACAACCTCACCCAACTGGTGGTGGGCAGCGAAGGCACGCTATGTGTCATCACCAAGATCGTACTGAGGCTCATACCGGCAGTGAAGCACGATCTGCTGATGCTTGTCCCCTTCCGATCGGCCGTACAGGCATGCGAGGCAGTTAACGCTGTATTCCTGGCAGGCTTCACTCCATCCGCATTGGAATTTATGGAGCGAGATGCCATTGAATGGTCTATGCGCTATGTGCAGGCTACCGGCATCAATCTTCCGCCAGACATTGCCGCACACCTTCTTATAGAAGTGGATGGTAACAACATGGACCAGCTATATGCCGACGCAGAGGCCATCACCAACATTGTGCAGCAGTACGACACCGATGAGGTTCTCTTTGCCGATAGTCACGAACAAAAACAAATGCTGTGGACGCTTCGCCGCAAGGTCGGTGAGGCCGTTAAGAGCAATTCTGTATACAAAGAAGAAGACACAGTAGTGCCCCGTGCCGAGCTACCCGAACTGCTCACTATCATCAAAGAACTGGGCCGCGAATTCGGCTTTCACTCTGTTTGTTATGGTCATGCCGGCGATGGCAATCTTCACGTCAATATTGTAAAAGCAGGCATGAGCGACGAAGACTGGAACAATAAACTCCCCATTGGCATACGCCGCCTGTTTACAGAAGTGGTGCGACTGGGAGGCACCATATCTGGCGAGCACGGTATCGGTCTTGTGCAGCGCCCCTACATGGATATTGCATTCAACGAGACGCAGATGGCCCTGATGCGCAGCATCAAAAATGTCTTCGACCCCAACGGCATTCTTAACCCCGGCAAGATATTCTGACAACCAACCCACTTACCCCATGTTCTACGCAGGTCTTTTCATCGTTCTCTTCATTATTGCTGTGTGGGCATTCATGCAGTTACCTCAATTTGGCCGCAAACCAAAGGGCGAACACCTTGAAGTGTTGCGCAGTGCACCCAACTACAGCAACGGTGCATTTCAGAACATCATGCACACCCCGCCCTTCACCAACGGCGCCAACTTCTTCAGCGTGTCACGCAAATTCTTCTTCGGCAAGAGCCCGCTGGTAAGACCACCTGCTCCTATACCCTCTGTAAAGACCGACCTGCGCACTCTAGACCGCGACAAAGACCTCATCGTCTGGTTCGGGCATTCATCCTATCTGCTGCAGCTCAGCGGCACACGCTTTCTCATTGACCCGGTTCTGGCAGGCCACGCATCGCCCGTCAGCACATCTACACTCGCGTTCCCGGGCTCAGACATCTACCGTCCCGAAGACATGCCCGATATAGATGTGCTCATCATCACCCACGACCATTACGACCACCTCGATCATAAAACCGTCAGCGCTCTCCGCCCACGCGTTGGCAGGGTTATCACATCTATGGGAGTGGGCGCGCACCTGCAACGCTGGGGTTACCGCAAAGACACCATCACAGAAGGCAACTGGGGCGACGTCGTTTCCTTGCCCGGCGGCTTCACGCTCACGTTCGCACCCGCAAGGCACTTCTCAGGTCGTGGCTTCAAGCGCAACGGCACGCTTTGGTCCTCAATCGTATTACAAAGCCCGCTGCACAAGCTTTACCTCGGCGGCGACTCGGGCTACGGTACTCACTTCAAAGAGATAGGCGCGCAGCATGGTCCGTTCGATCTGGCCATTCTTGAAAACGGCCAGTACAATGAAAGCTGGCAGAACATACACATGATGCCCGAGGAAGTGGTTCAGGCCGCCACCGAGCTGGGCACACGCACGCTGTTCCCTGTTCACTGGGCTAAGTTCGCCTTGTCGCTGCATGCCTGGGACGACTCCATCACGCGGGTTGTGGCCGAGGCACGTCGCCAAGGAATGCCACTCATCCACCCACGTATAGGTCAGGTAGTTCTGCTGAACGAAACAGAACAACACCCTGAATGGTGGAAGGAGGTAGGAGCATCTAACGCATAGACCTGATGATGCGATCGGTGCGCTTGTCCGCACGATGGTTCTGCAAACTGATGACCGCCCACACCGCCGCGGGTATCCACCCCAGTATGGTACATTGCAGAATAAGGCAGATGGTGCCGCGAAGGATCCTTCCCCTCAGGAAGAACGATAACCACGGAAAAACGATAGCGATAAGTGTCATGATAATGGTATTACCGTAAAGGTATCGAATTCCCGCTTTCGGGCGCGCTACTGCTGCTCCCTGCAATCTTCCTATATTTGCCCGTCCCCTTGGTATGAATACGAAGCTCACATCACTCATGGTTGCGCTGATATCGTTTGCTTTTACCGCAAATGCCGCCCGCCTGTTCATACCCATGGACGATAAGCAGACCAACCACCTGCGTGCGTATGGCATCATCTACAATGCCATAGCTTCGGGCGCGTCTGCCGAGTGGTTGCTCAATTATCGTGGGGGCAGCTTCTCTGTCGAATATGCCACTGCCCTCGATGCATCCTGCCGCCAGCGGGGCGTTGCATTCGAAAAACTATCTGATGCCAGCTACGCAGCTATCACACGAAAAGTCAAAGCCCCGATGTTCAACGGAGATGTGGTGGCGCTGAGCAAGGTGCCACGCATTGCGGTCTATACCCCATCTGGTAAAAAACCCTGGGACGATGCCGTAACCCTTGGGCTCACCTACGCGGGTATTCCGTTCGATAAGGTTTATGTCTCAGAAGTGTTGTCGGGCGCACTCAGCAAATACGACTGGCTGCACCTGCACCACGAAGACTTTACCGGTCAGTATGGCCGCTTCTGGATTCAGTATAAAGATGCCGACTGGTACCGCAACGATTGTCGCGCCACCGAGCAACTGGCCGCCCGCCACGACTTCCGAAAGGTGGCGCAGATGCAGTTGGCAGTGGTGCGCAAGATCCGCGAGTTTGTTGGCGCAGGCGGCAACCTCTTTGCCATGTGTTCTGCCACCGACACCTACGACATAGCTCTGGCTGCAGCCAATACCGACATCTGCGACTCGCAATACGATGGCGATGGCATAGCTCCCAACGCTCAATCAAAACTGAACTACAGCAACACGTTCGCCTTCACAGGTTTTCAGGTTTCTACCGTCCGCTACGAGTACGAATACTCTACCATAGATAATACCAACTTCCGCTTTCAGCCCGAAAGCACCGACTACTTTACACTATTGCCCTTCCCTGCTAAGTTCGATGCTGTACCCACCATGCTGTGCCAGAACCACACACGCCGCATAAAAGGCTTTATGGGACAGACAACGGCCTTCCGCAAAGAGTACCTGAAACCAGATGTGGTGTTGCTGGGTCACCGCAAAGACGTGATGGAGGCGCGCTACATACATGGCAAGCACAAAGAAGGCACATGGACATTCTATGGGGGCCACGACCCCGAAGACTACGCGCACATAGTAGGCGAACCACCCACCGACCTCGACCTGCACCGCAACTCGCCGGGCTACCGCCTCATCCTCAACAACGTGTTGTGCCTCGCATCGGGCAAAAAAGACGTGCAGGCCGTTGTGTGCTGCGAAACCGGTAGCAGCCCTACCCCGCCACCGGCCACAGGCAGTCCGTTCCGCATATTGCCGGGTGCAACGGGGGGTAGCCTGGTCATATCCGGCACAGGGGGCGAGGTGATAGAGGTGGTAACATTGGTGAACAAAGACGGAGCTGAGGTCTATACCCGCAAATTCAATGCTACTCGTGTCACTATAGACATGGACGGACTGGCCACCGGCCTGTACAACATAAAGGTAAACGGCAATTATGCCGGCAAAGTGGTGAAGAACTAAGTACCTGCTAACCGCTTTTTGCGCTAGATTTGCGCACGTGCCGCAGCACACAGCAAAGATCATGAGTACCGTACACGAACGCCGCAAGGGAGAACCCCCATTAATAGACACTACCTCCGACCACCGCGAGTGGTTGCGGGCAGTTGAGAAGCTGATCCCGCCGGGTCCGCCTACCGATCCCGCTGTCTTTCCACTGCTGCGCCATCCCGGCAAGTTGCAATTGCTGCTCGTTACCGCTTCCGACCTGCCCAAAGAGGTGCACACCAAAGAACAGGAAAGTTTTCTGATCCTCGAAGGGGAATGTATCTGCCGCGTTGGCGATACCGACCACTACCTCAAACCCGGCTCTTACTTTGAAGTACCTCTGAATGCCGGTCATACCCTGCACGTACGTTCTGAGCGGTTAGTGGCGATCATGCAGCGACTGGAAATATAGCCCGGTCTTATGCGAAATAATTGATAATGCACTCTTTCAGCATACGCTCTTGCTCGGCAAGTCCTTTTACGCCTACCGGTTCCAGCTCGTTGAAATGAGGCCAGCCCTCCTCATCCCGGCCAACAAACTCATAGAAACCGTACTGGCTCAGCAAGGTACACACCGCCACGTGCATCAGGTCGCGTTTCTGCTCTTTTGAGAATTTGCGCTTCGGCATACGTCCCAGTTCGTTCACGCCTATAAGGAACAATATACCCTCCATATCGGGCAGTTTCCCGAATCGTTCCCTTAGCATTTGCTCCGTATCCAGCCACCTTTGTTCAAAATTCTCCATATTCTTACCGTCCTTTGTTTTCCCTGAGGGCCGGGCAAAGGTATTATTTATGTCCTTGCCACGGCCACCGGGCGTTTACATATACAATTTTAAAAAACGTTAAAACTGACCGGTGTTCTCTTCATTGTGGTGCTACCGCTTTATTTTTGAGTTTTTCGTAGCATTGTAACTAAAACCGCATCGTATCAATATGGAAGTATCTTCCTCTTTCGACATCCGCGAGCTGAATGAAAAGATCCATCAGCAAAGTGCCTTTATTGAGTTGCTGACTATGGAGCTCAATAAAGTGGTTGTGGGACAAAAGCACATGGTTGAGCGCCTGATGATAGGTATGCTTGCCAATGGTCACGTACTGCTGGAGGGTGTGCCGGGTCTTGCAAAGACACTCGCCATCAAATCGCTGGCGTCGGCTATCCATGCCAACTTCGCCCGTATCCAGTTCACCCCCGACCTGCTGCCTGCCGACGTGCTGGGTACTATGGTCTACAATCCGCAGGAACATAAGTTTGCTGTACGTAAAGGACCAATATTCGCCAACTTCATTCTGGCCGATGAGATCAACCGTGCTCCGGCCAAGGTGCAGAGCGCGCTGCTGGAAGCCATGCAGGAACGCCAGGTGACCATTGGCGACAATACTTACAAACTCGAAGAACCCTTCCTGGTGCTGGCCACCCAGAACCCGATAGAGCAGGAAGGCACTTACGAACTGCCGGAAGCTCAGGTGGATCGTTTCATGCTCAAGATCATCATCACCTATCCTAAGAAGGAAGAGGAGCGTCACATCATCCGCACCAACCTCAACCCTACGGGCGCTGTAAAGATCAATCCGGTAGTATCTGCAGAGCAGATCATTAAGGCTCGCTCACTGGTTCGTGAGGTATACATGGACGAGAAAATAGAACAGTACATCCTTGATATAGTATTTGCTACCCGCTTCCCCGACGAATACAAGCTGGGCAAGTTGAAATCATACATCAGCTATGGCGGCTCACCACGTGCCAGCATCAATCTGGCGTTAGCATCAAAGGCATATGCATTCATCAAACGCCGCGGATATGTGATACCCGAAGACGTGCGTGCAGTGTGTCATGATGTGATGCGCCACCGCATAGGTCTCACCTACGAAGCCGAAGCTGAGAACGTGACCAGCGAACAGATCATCAACGAGATCCTCAATGTGGTAGAAGTACCATAGCAGATGAACTCATATCTTTTTTCTCAACGCCGTGCAGCAGCACGGCGTTTTTCTTTGCCCGATACGGGTCAGACGTACCGATCAGGTGCCAACATTTCCCAATTACATAGAAACATCTTAAATTTATCTAATTATTCACTACTCATTCCTCCCGATCATGCAAAAAATCAAAATTGAATTCAAATGGGCCCTCATCTTCTCAGTTGTCGGCCTGCTATGGATGGTTCTTGAAAAGCTCTGCGGGCTTCACTCCACCTACATCGACTACCACATGTACCTCACCAATCTATTCGCCATACCTGCCATTTGGGTCATGGTGCTGGCGTTGAAAGACAAGAAGCGAAACTTCTACGGCGGACAAATGACCTATGTGAACGGACTATTGTCGGGGGTGATACTGTCAGTTATCATTGCAGCCCTTAGTCCGCTCACACAGTGGGTTACATCGTATGTTATCACACCGGAGTATTTCCCGAATGTCATAAAGCGCTCGGTGGAACTTGGCTACTACAAGACCACTGCCGACGCGGAAGCTGTATTCAACTACAAGAACTACGCCACACAAGGCCTTTTCGGCGCTTTGGGGATGGGCATTGTTACCACTGCCATAGCCATGATCTTTCTGCGCACAAAGAGTGCAAAAACAGCGTGACCAGGAAGCAATACTACTCCTCCGTAAAGGCCAGCGAGCGCCCATAGGTCTCTGGCAGCAGTGCGGCGGCAGCAAGTGCCAGCGCCCATACTATGCAGCCTGTTATGGCCAGTCCGCCGGTCAGATCCAGCCCGAAGACGCGCTCTATAACCTGATGCAGCGGTATGAGCAACACTACCGCGCCACGCATGAAGTTGGTGACCGTGGCAGTTACCGTCACCCGCAAATTGATGCCGAAGTGCTCGGCAGTAGCTGTTACAAACACCGACAGATAACCGCACCCCAACCCCATGAGCAGCGATGTGATGCTGAGCGACAACCCGTTGTGTATGCGCATAAAGTGGTAGATAGTAGCACCTACCCCCAGCCCCATAAAGGCAATGAGTATCTTCTTGCGGCTGCGTGCCAGCTGGCTCAGCACCCCGCTCAGCAGGTCTCCGCAGGTGATACCCGTCTGAAACAGAATGAAGCACGTTGATAGCTTCAGTCCGTCTATGTGGTGTTCCCTGGCTATCTCGGGCGACAGGGTGATGAGCAGGCCCACACTATACCATATAGGCACGCCCATCAGTATGCAGGCTATATACTTCATCACGCGTTTGGGAGACGACACCAGCAGCACCAGCGATCCCCGCTGACCCGCGGGTATAGCACTTGCATGAAACATGTGCGACTCATACGACCTCAGCCTCAGCAGCAGCAATATGCCGCCGGCTATACCTGCCGCCATAAACGCATAACGCCACGGCAGCACATCGCCTATCAGTCCGGCGGTTACGGCACCCAATGCACCAAGAGTGGCTACCAGTATAGTACCATAGCCGCGGTGTTCGGCCGTCATACTCTCCGACACCAGTGTGATGCCTGCACCCAATTCGCCGGCCAGGCCAACACCCGCCAGAAACCTGATGACGGCATACACATTCACATCCTGCACAAACGCATTGGCGAAGTTTGCAAGCGAATACAGCAGTATAGACCCGTACAGAACCGCTACCCGCCCTTTTTTGTCGGCATATATACCCGTGATGATACCGCCCAGCATCATACCCGCCATTTGAATGGACAGCAGTCGTTCGCCGGTTTGTGTCAGTTCGCTCCCCGTCAGCCCCAGGTCCTTTAGCGACGGAATCCTGTACACATTGAACAGAAACAGATCGAAAGCATCGATAAAAAAGCCTATACCCGCCACCAACACTGTTATGTTGAACGGAGATCGGTACGCATTGCCCGGTGCAGCACTCATAACAAATATTTGTTCTGCCCGTCAAGATAAAGAAAGGGGGGCAACTTTTCTGTGGTGTACCTGTGAACTATTAATAGCACACCTATGATTGTCGTTTCGCGTTGCGCACCATCACAAAACCTGTAAGCGCACCGGCTACTGCCGATGCCACAAACACCTTTCTGAACCCCAGCGGCGTGGTGCGTGCCCACAGTCCCAGCAACACAGAAAGACCGGTGTTAATAACAAGTGCCGTAAGAAGGATACCTATCATGAGCGCTATTTGAAATTATGCCGGCAAATATAGCAGTAACCGGATAACTGCCCGCTGAATGTACAGCCCTTTCTTCCCTCGGCTGCTTCCCAAACTGCGCAATTTTTTATTCATGCGCAGTTCTGAGCCTTTTCGTTGATTATCAATGGGTATGTGGGAAGTTTTACTTCGCACTGCTTCTCAAAACTGCGCAAAACCTGCGCACCTTTGCGCACCTAGTGCGCACCCCGATAGGTAAATAATATCACCATATGTGCCGTTTCGCGTCATTTCTTGCAACTTCAATACAAGTTACAACCGGCAAAACAACCGTGCAAAAAGAATATCTATGATAGTGCGATTTCTGCGGTATCACAGAAAGTTGTTTGGAGAGGTTTCCGGAGGAAACACCTGCGCAAAGTGAAAAAAGTGCGAATCCCATCCTGTTCCGCTCAGTATCGTCCGTCAAAATCGTGGACATACAGTTGCCTTACTTGAATACATCTGTCGGCGAAAGTCCCCACTTATCGAAACTGACAATTCAACGCCCCCTTGCAGATTAGTGGCCGGTCGGAAAGTAGACGTGTTAACATCGTAACTTGCTGACACAGCAAGCCGCTGAAACTTCAGTTTCACAAGAGGCGCGATCGCATCATTATACCTGTATATTCCTCCCAAGGTAAGAGTAAAGTCTGATCCGTTACTTCTATCTACATTACTCCAGGACCATAAAAAAGCACCACAAATTTCGTTGAATTCAGATTGACGAACATAATTGCCATGAAATTGGATCTGTATGTCTTCTCTGAGTGCTATTGCCAACGCAGCATTCAGGTTTGTTCTGAAGTTTAATATGGCATTACCTGATCTCAAATACGAAATTGGACGCTCAGTCAGGTTATACCCTGAAATCCCAATGCAATACACGACATTGTTATCAGGGTTGGTTGAGGAGTTAAAGTTTAGACCAGCACCAAGATTCCAGAAACTAATTTTGTTGCCCACTATATTTTCCATTGAGGGTAATGATGAATTGAGTGTTCCGTTTTGGTACTGATTATTGAACGTCACTTTGCCGGGATCAAAACTATACTGCGAATACATGCCGCATATACCCAAAGACAAATAACTATTCAAATCCGGATTTACGGACTTATTATAAGACACTGTCGGATAGGCGCCTGTTATTCTTTGCCCGGCTGTGCCTGCTCTGTCGCTAAAACTCAACAAACCAAAGCTAACAAAGTCATCGACGTTTGTACCGAGAGGAAGTTTGGTTTCACCATTAAACAGATATGTGCTGTAGGGAGTGCTCACAGAGGACCATTGATTTCTGTAAAAGCAAGACAACTTATAGTCATCGGCGAACACACCGGTCAATCCCGGATTCCGCATAATCGATGTCTCATAAAACTGCGAGAAATGAATATCAACTTGCCCGAAACAAATTTGATTTAACAGCAACATTACCAGGAGAATTTTCTTTACAGCAGCCATAAAATTGTTATCTAATGA
Organism: uncultured Flavipsychrobacter sp.; assembly: GCA_964652995.1. Taxonomy (GTDB): domain Bacteria; phylum Bacteroidota; class Bacteroidia; order Chitinophagales; family Chitinophagaceae; genus Nemorincola. The sequence continues at coordinate 143,342 of CAZZCR010000003.1, forward strand.
TCATTACGTCACCCTTGAGAATTACGATCTTTCCTGAATTGCAGACAGCTTCAACATACCACATATAAATGTCAGGTCCACAAATTTCACCACGGAATTTCCCGTCCCAACCAAACGAGTCATCGTTTGGCGCTCCTCCTTCTTTGTCAAAAAGTAACTGTCCCCATCTATTATATACTCGTAATGAACGAATAGACTTTATGTCTTCACTTCTCACATAGAAAATATCGTTTTGGCCATCGGCATTCGGTGTAAATCCGGAGGGCAAAATTCCGGAGCAACCCTCTGGTTCGTTCACACAATTTACAATTGTAATATCGCGTGTAACAACCAATGTACTACAAACCAGGTTGGTGACCGCTGTTACTTGATAGGTACCGGGGGTCACGAATACATGAGTAGAAGTTGTTGATCCTGACGTATTTGACTGCCCACTTGCGGGATCACCAAAATTCCAACTAACTGAATTGATGGTGCTGTTAGTTTCAAGCCGGAATAAGGAAACATTACCCGCACAACTATCTTTAAAACCGATGTTTGCCCGACAGTTTGAAGAGCAACTTATGATGTTTGCAACATAGGAAACTGAAAATGTACCACAGGATGCAACCGCCGTTATTGAGATAGTGTAGGTACCCGGTGCAGAAAACAGGTGGCCGGGCATGGCGGCTGTGGAATTGTTTGCACTTCCTGTTGCGGGATCTCCAAATGACCATGAATAGGATGATATTGACGACGATGAATTCAAGGAAAAAGTAGCTCCATTCCCGAAACATGAGTCTTGCATGCTAACTACACCGGTACACGGCACTACACCACAATTAACAATAGTGATGGGATAGGCGATCGAGAAAGTATCACATAAGGCGGTGACGAACGCTGAAACGGTGTACACGCCCGCAGACGAAAAAACGTGGGATGGAGAAATCGCCGTGGACGCATTAGCCGCTCCGCTTGCAGGATCACCAAAATTCCACGAGATGGAAACAACTGTTGCAGATGTTTGGACAGAGAAAGTAGCGGGCCTGTTCTGACATGAATCAGTAAACTTGATAATACCCGTGCAACAAAGCCCTATCGAGATAGTTCGACAAATAGTAGTGACCGGACTTCCGGGCTCCTGCAGGGAAACACAGACTGTGTATACGCCCGGACCTGAAAATGTATGTGTGGGAAAAGGCGAGCTGCTTGCACCGGTAATAGTTATAGTATCATTTGTGCCACTTGCGGGGTCACCAAAATTCCAAAAAAAGTAAGGAGAACTACTTGTCCCGAGTGCCTGCAGATCAAGTGTCAGGCTAGTACATGTATCACCTGCGATCTTAATACCAGTAATTTGAGCTCTTGAGACTCCGGCAAAAGCTAAAAGTGCGCAAAAAATAATGAACGAGCGCGCCGAATACATAGGACTAAGCATGATGCGAAATTCAGGCAATATCTTTTTTCGGTAAAATAATTCTGCTGAAACTGAAAATAAGATGACAAACGCGGAACTACATCGGATTCATCATCTAAGTACCGACTTCGAAACGCCAAAGCAGTCGCTTGCGGATAACTGCATACATTTGAGATGTATTTAAGATTTGATTATCAATGAGAGCTATTAATAAATCGGCATTTTTTGAAAAGCACTACTGGATACACGCTTTATTCTGGGTTCTGTACTCAATTTATCTTTTTGCAAACCCGGCATTGTATAAATGGGGGGTGCTTCCTGTAGTTTATACGGCTAGTGTGTTTTATTTGAGCTACGGCAGTGCATATGTTCTTACTATAAAATATATAGCTCCCCGCTTTTTCATTCAACGGAAAATAGGGAAGGGGCTATTGCTGATACTTCTGGCAGCATCGCTACAACAACTAATTTTCGGACCGGTAAGTAATTACTTTCTGCCGTTCAACAACCCATTTCTCGAGTGGTTCCTTTTCAATTTACCTTTCAGTTGTATTATTCTACTGCTTGCATCAGGCGTTTCTGTTTTTACTGATTATTTATACGTAGTAAGAAAAGTACAACGACTTGAACTTATTAAAGCGCAACAGGAGATCTTCTTATTGAAGTCTCAAATAAACCCTCATTTTCTTTTTAATACCTTAAACAGTCTGTACTCATTAGCCATAGCGAAGTCGGAAAAAACCGGAACGGCTATATTACAGTTGTCAGACCTGATGCGTTATCTTATGGAGATTTCAAAACGAGATCTGGTTCTTTTGTCAGATGAAATCCGCTTCCTTAACAGTTACATTGAGATGGAAAAATTAAGGCTAAACAATGACGCTGTTTGCATATTTAAAGTATCCCAAAACGAAAATAGAGTTTATAAAATCCCACCCCTATTGTTGCTGCCATTTGTAGAAAATGCGTTTAAGCACGGAGCGGAAAAAAATCCAGGCAAAGTTCATATTGAAGTATACCTCAGCGTTCAAAATGATGAACTTTTCTTTGAGATATCAAATGATTTTCCACCCGCCTTTACGAATACTAACAGCGGCACGGGTATTGCCAATGTGAGAAAGCGATTGGATCTGATCTATCAAAAAAACTACCAATTGGATATCACGAATGCTGATCTGAAGCACATTGTAAAACTTCACTTAACGCTATGAGATCATTCCGTTGCATGATAGTTGATGATGAGCCATTGGCCAGGAATGTGCTGGAAGGCTATGTATCTTATTTGCCCAATCTTGAACTCGTTGCATCCTGCAAAAATTCGGGAGAAGCGATAGCTGTGCTGCAAGAGAGCAAGGTGGATCTAATATTTTGCGACATCAAAATGCCGGGGCTAAATGGTTTGCAGTTTCTGAAGTCACTTCATCACCCCCCCAAAATGATCATTACAACCGCCTATCGCGAATATGCAGTGGAGGGGTTTGACCTTGGAGTTGCAGACTACTTATTAAAACCAATACCCCTCGAGCGCTTTGTGCTTGCGGTGAATAGGGCGTTAGATATCCAAAACAGAAACAACAACACCGACAAAAATACCCAGCATGAATTCATGTTCTTCAAAACCGGTACGTCTTCTGAACGAGTATTACTGGAATCAATAGACCACATTACTGCATACGGAAACTACTGCAAAATTCATGTGAGCGACAGCAGCAGATATTTAGCAGTCAACCATAAGATATCAGAACTTGAGAATATGCTTAAGTCGAAAGAGTTTGTCAGAGTTCATAAATCATATATAGTTAACCGTCTCAGAATTTCAAAACTGACATCTACCTCAGTGCTTGTCAATTCACTTGCTATTCCGGTTGGGGAAAGCTACAAGAAGAAATTGTTGGAAACATTGACCGGAAAGTGACATCCACGCTCTAGGGGGAAACTGACTTTGACTGCGTTTTGTGTAGCATTATAGAGAAAGAAATCGGTCAGTCGCCTGCCGCAAACGGGAACGGCAAATGCGATAATGATCTTTGTCGGATTGCTTTGACCCCTTTAGAAATTTAATTTCTCTGCCGCGACTCTTCTACATACATTTACATAACCGCCAGATCATGCTATCATTTATATCAGAGTTGCGCCACCGCAACGACTTATTGTATTCTTTCGGACTTATCTGCCTTATCTCCTCGGTGGTGTTTCTGCTGCTTAGTGCCACCACGTCGGTAAGAGTCTATAATGTAAGTGCTTGGTATAAACCATTCAAATTTGCCTTTTCTACTTTTCTCTACTCATGGACAATGGCATGGTATTGTCACTATCTCCAGTCGTTCAATACATCACTGTTCAGTTGGAGCGTCATCCTACTTCTGGGTTTCGAGATACTTTACATAGCATTGCAAGCCGGCCGGGGACAGTTGTCACACTTCAACCTTTCCACACCACTATATTCTACGTTATACTCGCTAATGGCGATTGCCGCAACAGCAGTCACGCTTTATACCGCATACATTGGCTTCCTGTTCTTTAGTCAATCTTTCAGCGATCTACCCGAGTCGTACATTTGGGCTATCCGCCTTTCTATCATCTTATTTGTTGTTTTTTCGCTGGAAGGGTTTGTGATGGGAGCCAAACTCACCCATACGATCGGCGGTCCGGACGGTGAGGCCGGAATACCAATACTGAACTGGAGCACCCGATACGGCGACCCTCGCATAGCGCACTTCATAGGTATGCATGCATTGCAAGTGGTTCCCTTTCTGGGCTATTATTTGATCAGAAATACAAAGGGTATTTTCCTTGTGTCGTTGCTGTATGCACTACTGGCCATATTTACGCTTATACAGGCATTGCAGGGGCGGCCGCTCTTTCACAAACAGAATACAGATACGAGACAGAGCACCGGGCAGTAGCTGAATGAATTTTCACCAGCTTAGTCCATGCCTGCAACAACTGCACACGAAGATCAGTGCTTATCGTTCAAACCAACTCCGAAACCGAACATTGCTGCCACCAAAGCAAGGTGGAAAATCAAAACGGCTTTTTGCCACACAGGTCTGTCGCCCCACTTCTGTTCCGGATCAAAGGGGTCGAATGCCAGCCCGATACCCAAAGACGAGGCGGCCTGAACGTGATCTTTAGAAAAGAATGCCTGGAACAATCCAAGTAAAAGGAATGCGACGTAAAGAAATTTGCTGAACGGGCTTTTCATTTGTTTCTGTTTTATTGCGACACAAAACTAGAATGCCCCAAGCCGGCAAAATTGTACTTTTCGGACACTACCGGATCTCCCACACCAGTATATCGCCCGCCACTTTCCCCACCACTTTAAAAAAGTCTTTGGGATTGTGATTAGTGAGCTTTCTGAATTCTTTTATGAAATATGACTGATCAAAATAACCTCCTTCGTAGGTCACATCAGTTAGCGTTTTAAGGTGGGGACTATCCAACTTGTTTACCATCGACTGCCGGAATCTGCAGATTCTGCGGTATTCCACCGGAGTACAGCCCATATGCTTCCTGAAGAGTCTCTGAAACGTTTTTACGTTATACCCCAACCTGAGCGCCAGTGCTGCCACCGATGTGTCATCGTCGATATTGCCGAGTACCGACAGCGATGATTCTATCGGACCAAAATCTGAATTTTCTGATAATTCAGAAAGCAGGAACGACTCAAGGATCCAAATATTCCCTCCGTTCATAAACAACTTCTCTCCAAATGCAATCCACTCGTTATTTGACAACGGCTGCGAAAAACCCGGGGCAATAGCCTGATAGCTATCTCTGAAAAACCGATTGAGGCCCAATGGCTTAAAAACTATTGAAACCTCCTGTACATTTCCGGTATACCTGACCATTACAGGGTAGGTGCATTTTCCCAGTACTTCAATTGTCACATGATCATTGCCACTGTTTGCTATCTCCACAGACCGCTCTTTTCTGTCAATGGATACACCCTTGAAAAAAGAAAGACCGGTATTGTAATGAGGAAAAGCCCAGTAGCAAAATGTAGTGTCAACTTCACCTGAATACAGGTAAAAGCACTCAATATACTTTTGTAGTGTAACGGATACTGGTGTTATGGTCTTTATCACAGGCAAATCGATACACAGCAAAGTTAATCAAGTAATAAACAGATGACCCGCATATACGTTCCGGTTCATTTTAGTGTAAAAGCCTGCCGACAACTGATAGACAATATTTTATATTTCATGGAAAATGTTTATTTTCATTTTTAAATATACCCCTTATGGCGCGCCCCTTGCAAGTTATCGCTATTGACGAAGAACCGATTATCAACTATTTGTCACAAAAAATAGTTGAATTTGTGGGGCCGCAGATAGTTTTCGTAAAATTTACCGACCCTTTTATTGGGCTCGACCACATCATGCAGACAGTAAACAACGGACAATTCAGCCGCACCATTGTGTTCCTCGACCTCATGATGCCGGTAAAAAACGGATGGGATGTGCTTGATGACATAGACAAGAAAAACCTGCCGGCAAATACCCCGCTCGATATTTATATTCTATCGGTTATGATGATAAAAAAGGAAATTGCACTTGCTGTCGACCATCCTTTTGTGCGGTCGTTTATTGATAAACCCCTTACTGTTGCCAAAGTGAAAGCTATTCTTGAAAAAACAGAAGTGGGGTAACTATCAATGAACGTAAATGTTCTCCATTACCTTTTCTTTTTTACCCTTTCCATTAAGCATCTCTTGTCACCCCCAGTCTAGAGCAGAATGGAGACCCTGCTGGATAGTAAATCTGCCGTAGGAATAGTTTATGCCGAATGAGGGGATAAGCTAGAACTACCAAGCATATCTTCAATTCACCCTTGCCCTAATTCTATTAAAAGGTATATTTGCTTATGTTTTATCGACGTAAAGTCATTATTGCCTTGCTTCAGTCCTTTGGCGGCGAGCTTGAGAAAATTCGCCTTCAAAAATTATTGTTCTTGTTTTCCATGAAGCAAGAAAAGCCCGAGTATGAATTTATACCGTACAAATATGGGTGCTATTCATATTCGGCGAATGCTGACTTGACTGCAATGGTCAGAAAGGACATCCTGTCAGAAACTGCTGCAAACTTCAAGACCAAAGATTATGCAGATTACAGCAAAACATTGAAGCCTGCAGACCAGAGAATTTTGTCGCAAGTGAAAATCCTTTACGGCAAAATGGATAGCAATGCTTTGATGAAACACACGTATATTAACTATCCATTCTACGCTATTAACAGCCTGAAAGCAGAATCAATCCTTGATAGAGAGACTTTCCTCAAGGTTAGAAATGCACGACCTGCTGATATGGAGAAAATGCTTTTTACTATTGGGTATGAGGGCATATCCTTAGAAGCATATCTTAACAAGCTCTTGCATTTCAACATCGCGGTCTTGGTTGATGTCCGCAGTAATCCACTGAGCATGAAATATGGCTTTAGCAAAAGCCAGCTAAATCGATTTTGTGAAAATTTAGGCATTAAGTATGTCCATTTTCCCGATGTGGGTATTCATTCCGACCAAAGACAAGAGTTGCACACTCAATCAGACTATGACCGATTGTTTGAAGACTACAAAACAGCGTTGCCTCGTACAATTTCATCTCAAGAAGCCATCCTTAAACTTATTGAGCAATATGGCCGCATTGCTTTGACGTGTTTTGAAGCTAATATTTGTCAATGCCATAGGAAGCATTTGGCAGAAGCGATACAAACGCTACCCGGATTCAAATACGGCTTAAAACATATCTAATGGCAAAACAAAAGGTTCTCATAACAGTCACAACTTACCCCCTTCCTTCAAGAAGTTATGATGAACTGGTTTGTACAGCTGGGTTCCTTGAAAACGGCCAATGGATTAGAATTTATCCAGTTCCTCTTCAGTTCCTTGAAGGGCTGAAAAAGGATGGTAAGCTTGTTTCATTCAAGTACACTTGGATTGAACTAGAATTGAAGAGACGAACAGATGACTTTAGACCAGAGAGTCATTCACCTTCAGACTACACCTTTGCCGATATTTCGGTGCATGGAAAAATAGGTACAGATAAGAATTGGGGCGAGAGAAAGCAATATTGTCTAAACAATGTATACAGAAATTTACCAAAGCTATTAGACGATTCCAAAGCTCCCAAAAATGTGTCTTTAGCTACGTTTAAACCAACAGAGTTTATCGCGTTTGAAGTTGAGAGTGACGATAGAGAATGGAAAAAAGAATGGAAGGATCAGCTCCATCAAATGCAGTTCTCATTTGGGGAACCGGACAAAAAGCAAGAAATACGGGAACTTATTCCCAAGTTGCCTTACAAGTTCTTCTATAAATTCAAAGATGACCAAGGTACTATCAGCCGCTTGATGATTGAAGATTGGGAAATCGGTGCATTGTACTGGAATTGTCTTCGCATGTGCGACGGTGATGAGAACAGAGCACTTCAAAAAGTCAGGGAAAAGTACGAAAGGGAATTCTTGAATGAGAAGGAGGTATATCTATTTCTTGGAACAACCAAAGAATGGCACACGCGTCGTTCAAAAAACCCATTTGTTATTATAGGAGTATTCTATCCAAAGAAAGAGATTCAAGGTTCTTTGTTCTAAACTTCATTTTCACGTTTTATCTTTTTTGTATACCACAGTTTGTGTCGAAAATCATTTGACATATTATTGCGTTTAGCCCAAGTGTACATTGATGTTCTTTCACGCAATCAACTCATGTACCTTTCATCTCTCTTTATCATACCTCACAATTTGCACTATCACAGATATTTCTTTTGCCAGTTTGGGGGAGCGGTTGTAACTTGGATGATGGTAGGAGAAAATGGGGGCTTGTGGCGTATATGATGAATTTATTTTACTTCTCACCCTGCGCAGAAGTGGGAAGTTTTTGCGCAGTTTTGGGAAGAGAACTGCGCAGCTGCTTCCCACCTTTTTATTGACAATCAATGAATTAGGTAAAAAGTGCGCAAAAAGAAAAAATTTGCCGTTTATGCTGCCAGTAAAAGCACCAGGGTCTTCAGCAGCGTGGAGGCTGTCTTTTTCATAAGAGAATAAAGATAGCGACTTTTCTGCCTGAAGACCCCGGCAATTGTGTCAGGATGTTGCCTTAGAATGTGTAGCGGAACAAAGGCACCGGGAAGAAACCCTGCTGATAGTTGTTCACTACTTTGTTGGTACGGCGGTCGTAGGTCTGGTTAAAGACGTTTCGTTGGTTAGTGACGTTCTGGAGGTCCAGCGAGAATTCCATGGTGCTGCGTTTGAACTCGCGACGGTAGGCGATCTTGAAATCGGTGCGGAAGTAGTCGGGCTGCTTTACCGAGAAAGCCTCAGAGGTACGGTACACCGCTGCACCGGCATACTGCGACGCCACAAGATCGAGCGGGGTGAGGTAGCGGCCGCCAATGGTGGTGACCTTAAAGTTGAGCGCGAGCACGCTGCCGTTCTTGCCTACTTTGAATTCCTTGCCGGCCAGCACATTGGCGACATGGCCGGTATTGAAGGCGGTGTTGCGTTCCACACCATCGCTGCCCTTGTAGCGGGCGTTGATGAGCGAGCCCGTAATGAGGAAGTAGAACCCTTTTGAAAGGAAGTGCTCTATGGTAAGTTCGGCACCGGAGTTGGTACCTGTGCCGTTGTTCACGAGGCTATCGCGGTTGTCCAATCCAAAATCGGCACCGGAGTTGAGTACGGAGTAAGAGCTGGGGGATGACTCTACCGGTACCTTGCTGAGCAACTGGTAATATCCCTCGGCCTTTATGCGCAGATTGGGCGAAATGTTGAAGTCATAAGATGCTACCATGTGCTGACTTTGCGTAAAGCCCATGTTTTTGTTGGTGAGCACAGGGCCGGTGGCAGTAGGTGTCTGCACAAAGTAGTTATACACATTCTGCGCCTGGTTGTGCAGACCATAACCAAGGCTCACAGCATTGCGTGTGTTGATGCTATAGCGCAGGCCTGCCCTCGGCTCGGCTGCGAAACTGCCGTTGAGTTCCAGGTATTGGAAGTGCATGCCACCTGAGAAGGAAAGGTCGTTGCTGAAGCGGTGTTTCCACTGCACAAAGCCCTGCTCGAGGCCCATGTTGCCGGTAGCATCCGTATAGATCCTGTCGGGCAGACCGGGATACATTCTTTTGTAGCCCATGTCGTAACCTATGTTCTCGTAGGTGAGGCCTGCCTGCAGATTGTTCTTCGCATTGAACTTGTGCATGTACAGCCACTGCACCGAGAGCTTGGAGGTGGCAAGGTCGGCCAACTCGCTGGGATAGGTGCTGTTGTCGGCCATACTGATAGAGTCGTTGGTGTACAACTGAGTAGTGGTAGAATAGCCCACAATGAGCTTGGTAGATGAGCGCTCAGACAATTGGTACTCATAAGACGCACCGGTGATGGTAGTAGCGAATTTTGTGCGCTGATCGGAGTATGGGTTGCCGCCATAGAGGTCCGGCTTGGTGGTGTCCACGTCCTTGCCCAGGAAGTTGACACGGCTGTTGCCCGCAATGCCAAATACTGTAAGCTTGCTCTTCTTGTTGAGCTCGGTCTGGAATTTGTAGTTCACATCCTGATAGATAGGAACAGCTGTGCCGGTTCCCAGATTGATGCCTAGTGCGTTGAACACACCAAGCGTACTGTAGCGATAGTTGACGAGGTAGGAGGTTTTGCCGTTCTTACCTATGGGGCCTTCGGCACCGCCCTCAAAACCGTTGAAACCTATCTGTGCCACATATTCGGCCTTGTCGCGGTTGCCGTTGCGCAGTTTTATATCGAAGGCGCCGGCGAGGGCATTACCATATTGAGCGGGGAAGGCACCTGTAAGGAAGTCGGACTTGGCAATGTTGTTGTTGTTGAGCATACTCACCGGACCGCCGGTGCTGGTAACGGTGCCAAAGTGATTGGGGTTGGGTGCGTTGAGTCCTTCTATCTGCCACAACATGCCGGTGGGCGAGTTGCCGCGCACCACAATGTCGTTGCGGCTGTCGTTTCCGGCCACGATACCGGCAAAGTTGGCGGCCATGCGCGAGGGGTCGCCCAGGGCGCCGGCATAGCGTTTTGTCTCATCCACGTTGAAGGAGCGGGCGCTGATTAGGGCCATATCGTTGATGGTGCGGTTCTTGTCTTTGCTACGGTCGTAACTCACGGTCACTTCATTCAGCTTGTGCACGGCTTCCTGCATAGGCAGATCCAGACTCACCTCCTTGCCGGCTGTAACGACTATGTCGTTCACCAGTTTGTCTTCATAAGATATGTAGGACACCTTTATGGTGCGGCGGCCAATGGGCACACTGTCTATACGGAAGCGGCCGTTGGCATCGGTAGCGGCACCGCGCTCGGGCGACAGATTGAGGATCTTTACAATGACGCCTTCCAGCGGTGCTCGGGAAGCCTCGTCATAAATGTAACCTGTGATGCTTTGGGTTTGTTGCTGTGCATGCAGCACCAGCGAAAGCAGCAATAAGGCAATTGAGTTGATTATCTTCTTCATGATCGTGTTTGGAATGATGCCGCAAAATTCCAAATGATAACGGTCATTTTCCTTAACCCTGGTCAAGAAATCAATAACGACCACAGATATTGATCAGGATCAATAATTGCCATTGGCCGGGTGGAGCCTTTTATGGTTTTGCAGCAGCGGCAATCTCTGTGATCACGGTTGCAGCCGGACGCAGTGGGATCTTGCGCGAACGCTTACCGGCTCTCGATTTGATGCGGCTAAGCGCCTCGGGAGTAACACCGAGGTAGGAGGCGATCATATACTGCGGCACACGCTGTATGAGCCATGGTTTGTCGCGCACTATGGCGGCATACTGCTCGTCTATACTTACGGTGACCTGCATGGTAGTGCGGCGGCAGATGTCTTTGAATAGTTCTTCGGCTATGAGGCGACCAATGAAGTTGGCCTCGGGTATGCGTTGGTATATGATCTGCAAGTCATCGAACGAAAGTTCTACTACCTCGGTCTCTTCGAGGGCCTGCACATAAGTGTTGGCGGGCTCGCGCATCAGGAAGCTGCGGTAGTCGGCCGCATAGTCGCCCTCTTTAAAAAATTCAGAGACCTTTTCGCGACCATCGACCAGATGGTACATACGCAACAGACCATAGTTCAGGAAAGACACATGGTTGGCCACGACACCCTGCTTCTGCAGAAACTCGCCCTTCTTCAGGGTGCGTATGGTGAAGTAATTTGTGCAGAGTTCCCATGCGTCGCCGGTAAGTGCGGGCAACAGGGACAGATAATAGGCGCGTATACGTTCGAATTGTGGCGATGGTTCCATAAGCTATATACAAATGTAAAGTAACAGACTGAAGGCAAAAAATTACCGGTTATATGTCTGAAGATCATGATCGTGAATAACCGACCAGTTTTTATTAAACGCATTATCAACTACCTTTATAGCTCAGAATTCGAAAGCCAGGTCTTATTGTTCTCTACACAAAGACATAATGAGTATACCCTTATGGGAAAGTTTGTACGATGCCTCGCCGGTTTCAGCACACCTGCATTGGCATTCGTTTCCATTCTGGCAATTACATCGCCCGACAAGTCATTTGCCGGCCGCACCGATAGCCTGAAAAAGATCCTTAATACGACATCTGTTGCGGATACCACACGGGCACAGGCGTTGCTGGGAATGGCCTGGGAGTACAAGAACAAAAACACCAACACCGATTCCATCCGGCATTATGCTGATGCCGCATTGAAGCTGTCGGCTAAGATCGGCTACACCAGAGGCGAGGCGCTGGGAAATATGTATGAGGGCATAGCCGATGTGCTGGACCAGAACTATGAAAAGGCGCAGACAAACCTGATGAAGGCATGGGTGGTTATGGAAAAACATCCGCCATCGAAGGATGTAAATGAACTGCTGCATAACATAGGATTGGTCTATTATATGCAGACCAAATTCCCCGAGGCGATCGCGTACTTCGAACGATCTAAGAAGTCGGCCAAAGATATTGGCAACGACAGCCGTGTGGCCAGGGCGTATTTCTACCTCGGCGACATCTACAACGATATGGGCAATTTTGCCGCATCGCTGAAAGAATATCTGGGCGCGCTGAAGATATATGAGACATTGGGTGCCACCAATTCAGCTTCCAACTGCTATACCAACATCGCTACGCTGTATGCGCAACTGAAAGAGTTTGATAAGGCGCGGGAATATGTGGCGAAAAGCCTGAAGAGTTTTGAAACGTCCACCAATCCGCAGGAGGTATATCAGAACTATGCCAATATTGGTTTTGTGTATAGCCTGATGGAAGACTATCCAAAAGCACTGGAACTCTTTAACCGGGGACTGAAGTTAACAGACTCTATGGGTGACGAATACTGGAACACGGTATTCCTGACCAACGTTGCTGAAACATACACGACTACAAAACAACCGGCCAAAGCATTGGCCGCATATGAGATGGTGCTGAAGCGGCAAAAGACCGTTCCGGATGTGAATTTTGTTTTGTCTGCTCATTCGGGCATGGGGCGTATCCTGTTTGAACAGGGCAAAAAGAAAGAAGGAGTGGCACACATGCAGGAGGCGCTGAAGCTGATGCAACAAACGGGGCAGAAGAAGCTGGCAATGGAAACATCCGGCGAGCTGGCCAATATGTATGAGGCCACCGGCGACTACAAAAAGGCCCTGGAGCTATCGCATACCTATGAACGCTACAAGGACAGCATTTTTAATGCCGACAACCAACGAAAGATACAGCAGATACAGTATGACCACGATTTGGAGAAAAAGCAACTGCAGATACAGGAGCTGAAAAAGACCCGCGACATACAAGCCTCTTTCGCAAAAAAGCTGAAAATAGCGCTGGGGGTGCTGATGGCGAGTACATTGCTACTCATCACTATTGTGGTATTGTTTTACAGAAAGAAACGATCGGAGAAACGGGCGAAAGAAAAGGTACAGGGCCAGAAAGAGCAACTGCAATTGCAGGCCAGCCGCCTTGAAGAGCTGAACCATTTCAAGGACAAAACTTTCTCGGTGCTGTCGCACGACCTGCGCGGCCCTATCAACTCTATCACCGCCGCCATCCAGATGCTGAACAACAAGCAGCTGACCGCTGAGGAGTATGAGATACTAAAACCCGACATCAACAACCAGCTGAGCACACTGAATCTGCTGCTGGACAATGTGCTGATGTGGGCGCGCAGTTATATGCAGGAAACCAAGGCTTCGGACCCTGCACCAACGGACATCGTTCAGCTTATTGGCAGCAATCTGTCGTTGCTGGGCGAAACTGCCGAGCGGAAGCAGATCATGCTATCGGGCACAACGGGCGCGCCGGTGATGGCTTTCTGCGATGGCGGCCAGATCAACATTGTGTTGCGCAACCTCATCATGAACGCACTCAAATTCACCGGTGCAGGTGGCAGCGTTTCTGTGCAGTGCACCTCCGCCAATGGCAAGGTGCGTATTGCAGTTAGGGACACGGGTGTAGGAATGGATGCAGAACAACTGGAAAATCTGTTCACTGCAAAAGACGGAAGAAACACGTATGGCACCGAGGGCGAACGGGGCATCGGCCTTGGACTGCTGCTGTGCCAAGAATTTGTACGGGTGAATGACGGAACCATAGAAGTGCAGAGCGAAAAAGGCAAAGGCAGCACTTTCACTGTGACCCTGCCGGCTGCCTCGACCTAACTACTGTGGTCTGATACAATAACCCACTTTCCCTTTATCTTGCGCAGCAACAATGTGTACGAACCTGAAACATCGCCGGCCTTGCGTGCCAGCGACCATTTGCCCACAACAAAGTAGTATTGACGGGAGAGCTTTTTACAACTTACAATTGTTGATGTGAGTGTACCCATGTGGTCGGCATCGGGATAACTCTTTTTGTAACGGGCCAGTGTGCCGGCGTAACCATAAGAAGGCCCTTTTGAACCGATGAACAGCAAACTGTCGTTCTCCCAGTAGCCGTGCATGTACCCTTCAATGTTGCCCTTGTTCCACTGGGTGACCTGTGCCGCCAGCATGCTGCGGATGGCACGTTCGTTGCGCCCGCCCGCAAAAGCAGACAATGACAGAACAACAAATGATAAAAGGATAAAACTGAACTGCCTCATAATCTGTGCTTCTCGGGGTCGTAGTTTAGGTGGTAATATGGGGAATCGGGGGTGAAGAACCATGCGGCCAGATATACCAGCAAACCCAGCACAAGCAGCCATATACCCCACCGGCGACTACTACCGCCATCATTCACATACCTGAACATGAGCACAAGGCCGCAAAGAACAAGTATTGTACCAATATATATTACTGTCAGCAGATCGCCCATTGTCTTTACACACAGTTTTACGGCTGCAATATCGGAAAATATGCATTATGGCAAAAGGCAATAACTTATGGTTAGCAATCGCGGATGGCCTTTACTTCTTTTTCCTGTATTTGGCTATCAGGTCGGTGACAGACGGCCTCATCAGGAACTCTGGATTGAGCTCGGTGAATAGTTTGAGCTTTTTAGGTGCCATTTCCAATGCAGTCTCCAGTTGCAGCAGGGCCTCTTTCGCCTTGCCCATCTCCAGCAGGGCTGCTGCATGGAAGTAGTGGAAATCGCCTTTTTCGCCGCAATGGTCGGTAGCAACTTGTAGTTGCACAATGGCCTCGTCGTAATAACCGGCGAGATAAAGCCCGCGCACCAGCGAAACCCAGGTAGTCTTGTTGTCGGGCTTCAGGCGCACCGCGTTCAGGTAGCACACCAGCGCTTCGCTCTTCACGTTCAGCTCCATCAGGCAATTGCCGATCGCCATGCAGTAGGACGCATTGTCTTTGTCCAGATGCAGTGCCACTGAGAATGACTTTATTGCCTTCTCCCATTGTTTCTCGCGGGTGTAGGTCTCTCCAATTTTATAGAATATGCCGTCGTCCTGCGGACTGAGCTGAGATGCCTGCCTGTAGTACTGGCGGGCGCGTGTATAGTCTTTCTTCTTCTCCCAGCAATAGCCCATGGCCTCAAAGATCACATCTTCGGGCTTGCCTATCTCCATGTGTTTCTCCAGCACCTCCAAAGCGGGTTCGTACTGGCGCAGGCGCATGAAGGCGTCGGCCATGTTGCGGTAGGCAAATTCGAATTTCTCGTCTATTGCCACACAGAACTGGTAAGAGTCGATCGCCTTTTCGTACAACTTCAGTCCCTGATATGCGGCACCCAGGTTGAACCAGGCAAGCGCGTTGTAGGGATCTTCGTCGGTGAGGTTGGTGTGTATGGTCACACTTTCTTCGAGGCGACCGGTGAATTCGGCCCAGAAACAGATCTTCTGGAGAGCCTCTTCGTTGCGGCGCTCTATCTGTATCACCCTTTTCAGCGTATTGAACACAGCATCAAAATCTTCGCCTTCGTCATATACGTCAGAAAGTTCCAGCAATATCTCTACTTTGTCTTTGCCGCCGAAGTTCTCTGACTGCTGCTCCAGCCATTGCGCGGCCTGCGGCTGGCGGAACTGAGACATCAGGATATCGGAGCGCAGCAATACGGCATCGAGGTTACGCATATCGAACTGCTCCATCTCATCGAGCGCACGCAGCGCCTGACCATACTTCTGCGATTGTGTGAGTATCTCGGCTTTCAACAACAGTATTGATGCTGAAAAAGGATAATAAGTTCCTGCTATTTCGCAGGCAGTAAGTGCCTGTTCTTCGTTGCTGCTGCTAAAAAAATACTCTATCACCCGTTCAAACTCCTCCTCATCCAGTGTAGTAGATGACTCTCCTTTCTTCAGTTGTTCATAGCGGTGCAGGGTATCTTCAAATGGCCCCCATTCATCATCATTAAAATCGTCCTCAAACATAAGCACATTGATTTAAACCAAAGTTACTCAAAATAGCATAGCCTGTGAGTGGTGGTGTGTTACCTGAATGTCAAAATACACACATTGTTAACAATAGACATATCAATAAAAATTCTATCGCACAGGCTGTCGGTCATTTTAACAATAAGCACGACAGGGAAAAGCGTACCTTTGCATCGGTTCTTTTACATCATCGTTGCTCATCAGCCCGATGCCGCATGCCCGCGGCACGGAAAGAAAGCAGCGACTGTACCTACACAAGACCGGGGCCGACCGGTTTTGACAGCATAGGGCAGGGTATGTAAGCATGTGGTGCGTTGTGTAATTAGCACCTTAATCTGAATGCTCAACTTTCGAATGGCGAATACACTTACGCCATGGCTGCCTAATCAGAGATTAGCGTAGTCATTATGGCCGCCGGGAATGCTGCCTGTTGCAGTCCCCGCCGCCCAATCAACCAAATAACAGGATAGGCTTGTGCCCGCTGCGTGCACCGGATGAAAACCATAGCAGATAAGGAAACTGTTGGTTCGTTCTGCTCCGGCCGGTTCCCGACAATTAATGCAGAAATAAACATGTAGAAAGCATATCGGGCATATGTTTGGACGCGGGTTCGACTCCCGCCGGCTCCACAAAAACAAGAAAGGGTGCGCAGAGCAAGAGCGATGTCGCCCTTTTTTTGCTTTTTCTCATTTATTAATATAATACAGTAAAACGTCGGCCAACCTCTTGCCACTCCCCCTCAATTCTCTCCCCCTCCCAAATCTGGCACATTTTTTGACTCCTTAGTCCCGTTCGGCACGCTGCAACGGGTTTGTGACAACACATGTAACACAAATTTGTTTTGACGGGTTTTTGAAAATAGACTTACCTTTAAGCGGTTTAAACAGTTATACCTAATATAATGACTAATATCTCTTTTGACCTTGTTGATATAATCAGGACCATTCAGAAACAGAAGCGTTTTATTATCATCATCACACTGGCCGGAATGGCACTTGCAGGCGCCGGCCTCATGGTAAAAAAGAAGAAATACAAGGCGGAAGCCCGTTTTCTGGTAAATAACCCCCTCTATGGCGACCGCAACACCCTCTTCAGGGCCCGAGATACCCGTTATGTAGACTATTTTGGCGGTGACGACGATCTGGACAAGATCATGGCCTTTGCCGGTTCAGACACCGTGCGTAATCGCATCATCCGCAATTGCCAGTTCCAGACAGTATATAAAAAGGATATCAACACCCCCAAGGGATATGCCGAACTGATGTCCATCTTCAAAAAGAACTTCAACATCAAACGTACCGAGTACAAAGACGTAGAAGTCTCCTATACCGACTATGACCCCCAAACCGCCGCCAATGTGGCCAATATGTCGGTAAAAGTGTTGGAAGAGACCTACCGAAACTATTATACACACATAAAGAACGATATCTATAAGTCTATAAACGACCAGGTGATAAAGCTGGACAGCTCTATAGCGTCGCTTACAGATACGCTGGCCATCATGCGCGATCAGTATGGTATCTATTCCATCATCAGCCCATCTCGCCAGAACATGATAGTGAGCGAGTTGAAGGGTGGCGGCAAAGGGTATGGTCGCGCAATAGAAGAGATACAGAACATAGAGTCGATAAAAGATCAGCTGGTTGCCGACAGGGCCCACTACATATCAGCGCTCAACGAGTTTTATGCTACCACCAACAGTGCGCTTGAATTTGTAAAAGTGATCACCCGCGCGCTGCCCCCGCTCAACCCGGCCGGCCTCAGCATGACCATGACGCTTATTGCTGCCGCACTGCTTTCTTTCTTTTTTGCCACTTTATATGTACTGCTTATGGCCTACTACCGTAAGCTGAACGCCATAGAAAGATAAATGCTCGCACTACAAGGTGAAAATAAATGGTTCACGGCGGCATCGCTATCGGTGTTGTTTGGTACCATATTGCTGGTTGTCTTCACAGGCAGTCCGTATTTCCTTGTGCTGCCCTTTGGCTACCTCTTCACCCTCCTGATGGGGGTTAACTGGAAAACTGCCTACTGGATCTTCCTCTTCACCATTCCGCCGAGCACACAACTCTATTTTGCGGGCGATACCTTGTCGCTCACCGTACCCGACCAGCCCATGATGTGGCTGTTCCTGGGGGTGTTCCTGCTCATGCTGGCGCGCAACCCCAAGGTGGTGCCCCAGTGGTGGTGGCGCGACCCCATGGTGCTGATAGTGGTGGTGCAGTTCCTGTGGACAATAGTGGCGGTGATCTTCTCTGAGATGGTGTTCTTCTCGTTCAAGTTTCTGCTGGTGAAGACGTGGCTGCTGGTGTGTTTCTTCTTCTTCCCGCTGTGGATCTTCCAAACGAAGAAGGATTTTGTGCGCGGCTTTCTGGTGCTGCTGGTGCCCATGCTGCTCACCATCATCGTCATCCTGATACACCACTCTTTTTACGGTTTCCGCTTCGACAGGATACAGCGCGCCATCACACAACTCTATTACAACCACGTCGATTATTCTACGGTCATCTCCATGTACTTTCCGCTGCTGATAGTGACCCTGTGGCCGCTCATTCGCAAGCGCAACATAGTGATGAAGTCGGTGGTGATAGCGATCATCATCATCTTTATTGCGGGTATAGGATTTGCCTATGCGCGTGCGGCGGTGGTGGCCGTGATATTTGCCATAGTGGTGGGTATAGCCATGAGGCTACGCCTGGTGAACCTGGTGATGCCCGGATTTTATGCCCTCATCATATTGCTGATGGGCTACATGGTGCCCAACAACAAGTACATCGACTTCCGCCCCGATTTTGAACACACCTACATGCGCAAAGACTTTGCCGACCACGTGATCGCCACCTTCCGCGGTACGGATATGTCGTCGATGGAGCGCCTGTACCGCTGGATAGCTGCGGTGCGTATGAGCAAGGCAAGGCCGGTGACCGGCGTGGGGCCACGTGCGTTCTACTACTATTACAAACCCTATGCGGTAACATCCTTCCGCACCTATGTGAGCCGCAACCCCGAGCAGTCTACCACACACAACTACTTCCTGTATATGCTGGTGGAACAGGGCTGGCCCGCCATGATACTCTACGCCATATTTATGGTGATGGTGTTCCACAAGGCGCAAAAGATCTACCATCGCTTCCGCGACAGGTTTTACAGACTGGTCACCATTGGTCTGGCAATGACCATAGCGGTTGGCTTCATCAACAACTTCTTCTCAGAATTGATAGAGACCCATAAAGTGGCCGCACTTTTCTACATTCCGGTAGCCATGCTCATCATTCTGGACAAAAAGAGCAAGGAAGAAGCTGCCGCCATAGAGCGCGGCGAAGAGCCTGTGGTGCTGTAAGCAATTCCCTATTTTACAAGGCTGGCCAATCCGCGCAGAAGGAACAGGAACAACCAAATGGCCCACCACGGAATACCGTTATCATCTTTGGGTTTAGGTGTCGCGGCGCGTGCCGATGCAGGTTTTTCCTTTATCCGGCCATAGATGTGCATCAGCTGAAACTTGCGGTTCTCGTGCAGCTCGCTGATAACCATGTCCATAAAATCTATAGAATATTTGTACCAGTTCTCGCAACAGTTCACCAACTCGGCGGTGGTGCGACTGCGCACCTGCTGCCCGTAAACCGAATACAGATGCGCGTCGCGTTGCCGGAAGACAGCTATACGGCTCTTGAGCGCCTCGTAGCGCGCGGCATATCTGTCGGCCTGCCCGGCGGCATCGTAGGTTTGGCGATAGCTATGGGTATTGGTGTGTGTGGCCGGGCCATTGCGCTGCAACTGATAGTGGTAGTCGTAGTCGTTCTTGCGCGCGGCATCCAGCAGCACGTCTCCGGCCTCGTTCACTTCCTGCATTTTGCGGGTGGTGTCCACACCGGGATTGCGGTCGGGGTGCCAGTGTTTGCACTGCTTCAGGTATGCAGCCTTTATCTCGGCAGTAGTAGCCGGATAAGTGATGCCCAGAATGCCATAATAGTCTTTGAATACCTGCGCCAATGATGGAAAATTGCCACAAAATTAAGGGACAATACATTGCTGCGGCACACCCCTGAAAGTGCAATGAGTGCGCAACCGCCCTCAATCCATGAAAAACCCGTATTTTTAGCCTGTAGATGTATTTATTCAATAGATAAAAAGTAAGGATCGGCGGCGGCAGCCCCGGTTCCGGCGCTACTCAATGAACATTCAGAACAACTATGTGGCCATTATGGCCGGCGGTATAGGCAGCAGATTCTGGCCCGAAAGCCGCACCCATCTCCCCAAACAGTTCCTTGATCTGCTGGGTACCGGTAAGTCGCTCATTCAGTGGACCTACAATCGCTTCAAGCACATCTGCCCGAAGGAGAACATCTACTTCATTACCAACGAGGCCTACATGGACACGCTGCGCCAGCAGATACCCGAGATAAGCGATCACAATATCATCAGCGAACCTTCCCGCAAGAATACAGCACCCTGTGCGGCCTACTTCGCCCACAAGATCATGGCGCTGAATCCCGATGCCAACATCATTATGTCGCCGGCCGATCACCTCATCATGGACGAGCACTCTTTTGAGCGTACCGCCCACGAGGCATTGGAGTTTGTATCCAAACACAAAGCACTGCTGACACTGGGTATAAAACCTACCCGCCCCGACACTGGCTACGGCTACATTCAGTATGATGCCGAGAAGGAGATAGACAAAGTATACCGCGTAAAGACATTTACGGAAAAACCTTCGCTGGAACTGGCCCGCACTTTTCTGAAGAGCGGCGACTTCCTGTGGAACTCCGGCATTTTCGTTTGGAATGTAAAGACCATTATGGAGGCGCTGGAACAGTTCCTGCCCGAGACGAACGAGGTATTCACGCAGGCTAAAGATGTGTACAACACCCCGGCAGAGCACGACGCCATTGTGCGCCTGTATCCGCACTGCAACAATATCTCTATCGACTACGGCATCATGGAAAAGGCACGCAACGTGTACGTGATACCGTCCTACTTTGGCTGGTGCGACCTCGGCACGTGGGAATCGGCCTACGACAACAGCAGCAAAGACTATCTGGGCAATGCCGTACTGGGCAAGAATGTGATGGTGATAGACGCCACACAATGCATGGTGAAGGCACCCGATGACAAGCTGGTGGTACTGCAGGGTCTGGAGAACTTCATAGTAGTGGACACGCCCGATGTGCTGCTGATATGCGAACGCAACCGCGAGCAGCAGATCAAAGAATATGTGGCCGAGGTAAAAAGAAACAAGGGCGACAAGTATCTCTGATCGCCCCTGCTACGGTATTAAGTTCCTGAAATTTCTACAGCTTTACGGTATTGCTGGCCGCGCTCTCGTTCCACACACGGTCCAGAGCGGTAACCACGTAGGTGGCCTGCTTGTGTGCTGCTGCGTCAGTATCCTTAAAACTGGTCTCCTGCTGAATGGAGATGATGCGGTCGTTACGCTCCAGATCCACTTTTTCCCCTGCATTAAATCGATACACCACATAGCGCAGCGGCTCCTTCGTTGGGTTGGCGGTCTGCCATTCCAACTTGTTGCCGGCTGCTTTCAGCGCAGGTGCCGCAGGTGCTTTATCGTCCAGCCACGTCATGGGTGGCACCAGCGCCGGGTAGCGGTTAAAGCTGTTCTGCAGGCTGTCTTTCACAGCCGGTTTCACCTTGTTGAAACAAGACGCGCTATAAAACGAATAACCTGAGTTGGGGCACTTGCCGCGTATGTCGCGCAGTTGCCACATCAGCTCACCGGTTGTGGCCCATGGGCCACTCTTGGCGGTGGTCATGCGGTACAGCCCCAGGCCGTAGTAAACATGGCGCTGATAGCAGTGGTCATACCACCAGGGCTGCAACACATCAAACGGGGCTGCCTTGTGTTTGTGTTCCCAGTATAGCTGGGGCATCATATAATCTACCCAGCCTTTCTGCATCCACAGCAACACATCGGCATACAGGTCGTCATAGGTGGTCTGTCCGCCGCGTGTGTCCGATCCTTCGGGGTCCTTGCTTTTGTTGCGCCACACACCAAACGGGCTGATACCCAACTTCATATACGGCTTTATGTCTTTGATGGTAGTGTTGAGCAGCGATATGAAGCGGCTCACATTGTCGCGGCGCCAGTCCTCCTTGGTCATGCCGTTGCCATAGCGGGCATAGCTGCGGCCGTCGCCAAACTCTTTTCCCGGCTCGCGGTAGGGGTAGAAATAGTCGTCCAGATGCACAGCGTCCACATCATAGCGCTTCACCACATCGGCTATCACACCTATCACATATTCGCGCGCCTCGGGCACTCCGGGGTCTATGTAAGACTTGGTGCCATAGTTGATGATCCAATCTTTATGCGTGTGGGTCACATGGCTGTGCGGATTGTTGTTCTTAGTGCTGTTCATCAGCGCACGGAAGGGGTTGAACCATGCATGAAACTCCATATTGCGTTTGTGCGCCTCCTCTACCATAAACACCAGCGGGTCGTAATACGGAAAGGGAGCTTCGCCCTGGCGGCCGGTGAGGTAGTGGCTCCACGGCTCCTTGCCCGATGCGTAGAAAGCATCGCACACTGGGCGCACCTGCACTATCACCGCATTGCAGCCCACCGATTGCAGCATATCCAGCTGGCGAATGAACTCCTGCTGCTGCTCCACGGCAGGCAGACCCGGCTTAGAGGGCCAGTCTATATTGGCCACAGTGGCTATCCAGGCGCCCCTGAATTCGCGCTTGGGCGACTGAGCGTGGACGGCATTATTAATTAAAAGGCAGAAAAAGAGTGCGAAGATGACCCTGAACATAGTTAACGATTAACAACAATGGCTATAAAAACGTGAAAGTACTATAATTCACTGCAAAGGGCAATTTCCCGGCAGACGGTCTGCTTAACTCATAATCAGGTCATATTAAGATATTGGGCCCCCTCGTCCGAATTTTTGGGGGCAGTCAGGTGTTTTTGATTATTTTTGCACCTCAAATTAAAAAATAACTCAAAACCATATTATGGCGATAGTTGATGTTGTAATGCCGAAAATGGGCGAAAGCATTATGGAGGCTACAGTGCTGAAGTGGCACAAGCAGCCGGGTGATACCGTAAAAATGGATGAAACACTCCTTGACATCGCTACCGACAAGGTGGACAGTGAGGTGCCCTCTACTGCCGCCGGCGTGGTGAAAGAGATATTATATAAAGAGAACGATGTAGTGCCCGTGGGTTCGCCAATCGCGCGTATCGAAACTGCCGGCGCGGCAGCATCGGCTCCTGCTCCCGCCCCTGCGGCGGCGGCACCTGCACCCGTTGCAGCGCCAGTGGCTGCAGCTCCGGTAGCGGC
The DNA here is from genome assembly GCA_964652995.1 of uncultured Flavipsychrobacter sp. Lineage (GTDB taxonomy): Bacteria > Bacteroidota > Bacteroidia > Chitinophagales > Chitinophagaceae > Nemorincola. The sequence goes on from CAZZCR010000003.1 coordinate 166,823, forward strand.
AGCTGCTGCTCCTGTGGCAGCAAGCGGCACCCGTTTCTACTCTCCGCTGGTATTGAACATTGCCGGCACCGAGGGCATAGGCATGGCTGAGCTGGAAAGGATACCTGGCACCGGCAATGAAGGCCGCGTGACCAAAAAAGACATTCTGAACTACGTGGCCAACCGTGGTGCGGCGGCACCAGTTGCTGCAGCACCTGCACCGGTTGCTTCAGCCCCCGTAGCTGCAGCGCCTGTAGCGGCGCCTTCGGCAGCGGTAGCATCGGCGCCTTCAGTGAACCCTACAGGCAATATAGAGATCATAGAAATGGACCGCATGCGCAAGCTCATTGCCGACCACATGGTGCGCAGCAAGGCCACTTCACCACACGTTACCAGCTTCACAGAGGCCGATGTGACCAACATCGTAAAATGGCGCGACAAGATGAAGGGCTCTTTCGAAAAGAAATATGGCGAGAAGATCACCTTCACTCCTATCTTCTTCGAAGCCATCGTGAAGTGCATCCGTAAGTATCCAACCATCAATTGTAGCCTCGATGGTTACAACATCATCCTGAAGAAAGATATCAATATAGGTATGGCCACCGCGCTGCCATCAGGCAACCTCATAGTGCCGGTGATCAAGAACGCCGAGACCAAGAACCTGCTGGGTCTGGCCAAGGAAGTGAACTCTCTGGCAAACGCTGCACGCAACAACAAACTGAAGGCCGACGACACTCAGGGCGGCACTTTCACTGTTACCAACGTGGGTACCTTCGGCAGTCTTATGGGTACGCCTATCATCAACCAGCCGCAGGTTGCTATCATGGCACTGGGTGCCATCAAAAAGCGCCCCATGGTACTGGAAACAAGGGACGGTGACGTGATAGCGATACGCCACATGATGTACCTGTCGCTCAGCTATGACCACCGTATTGTTGACGGCTCAGTAGGTGCCAGCTTCCTCACTGCCGTTGCCAACGAGCTCGAAGCGTTCGACCCGTCAAGGGACATTTAATTTGACATCAGATTTTTTTATAGAAAACGCCCCGCATTTCGCGGGGCGTTTTTTTGTGTGTTGAAGAGGGCAAATACAAAAGAAGAAGCTTGGCGGATGTGCCACACTTCCGAAGGTGTGACTCACCTATTCTGTGGGCTACCGTGCACTCAAAAATTATTTCATAACTTGGGTATCCTAAAACACTCCGATCATGACAAACGATGAACTGAACAAACTGGATGTTCCGCTTGCAACACTCAAAATGCTGGAAAGCAATACGGCCATGCTGCGTACTGTGTTACAAAACCAGATGACAATAATGGAAGCGTTGCAAATCGCACATCCCAATGAACTCACCAACATCATCAATGCGCGCATGCAGGATAGCCTGAAGGTGGTATCTGAAGACCTGAAAAGGCAAGTGCCTGAAACCTTCTACATTAAGTACCCGAGGAACTGAGCAAAGGCGTTTCATGCCTGCCTCAATGCAACTGGGCACCCAAATCGCTGCCTGATCGACATTTATGAGAAAGAAATAGGGTGAAATGATTGTCATAAGCACACCGGCAACACATCAGAGTTACAACACGGAACGGATGGGCAATTCCGAAAAATAACAATAATACTACTGCGGTATTGTACATTTTGTATAATTTTCATAATTTTGTTCAACTGATGAAAGTAAACCTCATTCGGGTATCAGATCGTCAGACGATAGACTCGAAAATAATTCAACCTTCCGGTTTAGTTCTACCGTCATTGACTGATGGATGGCGTTTTAATTTTAAGAAACATTCCAGGAAAGCAACTTATGAGACGTATGTTTTAGTATGTGAAGATACTCCGGAAACCATCGAAGGCTGCCTTATTTTTCAAATGAAAGATACCGTGGAGCCATACATGGCATATGTGGAGATAGCTCCACATAATAAAGGGAAGAACAGGAAGTTTAATAATGTTGCGGAGTCTCTGATCGCCTTTGCCTGCAGGTTGAGCTTTATACATGGCAAGGATCATTACAAGGGATGGCTCGCATTTGATGTACTTGAAGAAAACAAGCAAGATGAGATAAAACTAATGTCAATGTACAGCAAAAAATATGGGGCTTTAAAATTTGGTGAAACAACAATGGTAATACCGCCGGAAGCAGGTGAAAAATTAATTGAAGAATTTTTAAACTGACATTATGAAAAACAAGAAGGAAATACAACCAACTGATATTTGGGATATAAAAAAGGCGGACAATCTGAAAGAATTTATTCTTTCGCACTCCAAAAAGCAATCGCAGGAACGGCTGTTTAAAAATGAGTTGTTGTCTATTCAATACCAAATTGAAGATTACATTGAAAGCACTAATCCCCAAAAGAAAATGAGCGTATTGGATTTTGTAAAAATGTACTTAAGTTCATTAAACATAACTCAAAAACGCCTTGCAGACCTGTTTGAAATGAAAGACAGCAATTTGCATAAATACCTGACCGGCGAGAGGAAATTGAATACAAATCTTGTTCTGAAATTAAGTTCATTTTCTCATACAAATCCTGAATATTGGTTTAGAGTAGAAGTAAAAAATGAAATGATGGAGATCAGCAAAGAGAAGGATAAAACCAAGTATAAGAAATACGATTATCAAAATTTGATGACTTCGTAAGAAATAAATTACCCAAATGATGTAAGTGACCGGGCGTTATAATCGCTCCTCCAATGCAGCCCTGTTACAAACCGGAACGAGTGCGAATCGGTTCGGGTTTGTTGGCCGGTTTGAGAGGAACCAATCTGAAGGACGCATTTTTACGGGATAGCCACGGTTTGCGGTAGTTTCTTTTGATGGCTCTGTGGTTCGTTGATGGTTAGCCCCATACGGGGCATAGGGTGGTTATCAATTCTTTGCTACAAAGCGAATGCACCTGACGGCGCATCATCCATTTGTTCTCTTGCCGAACCTTCCGTTCTATGATCAACTGCACCCCCTCGGGGGCAGTAGCTTTGTAGCTATTGCAGGCATAATAACAACATTGCCCGCAGGGGGCAACAGCTTTGTAGACTGCGTCAACCCTCCCGTGCCATTTGCCCCGTAGGGTCTACCCGAACGAAACCAATTCTACTCACTCGTGCCGGATTATTATTGATTATCATTTTTGGCTCTTAATTTGCTGTTGGAACATTACATTCCTACGAGATGAAAAGAATACTATCTTTTTGCTTGTCGCTCATGCCACTATTTATTCAGGCGCAGGTGATCGTTACTGTTGCTGGAACAGGTATGATTGGATATTCTGGGGATGGTGGGCCGGCTAGTGCAGCTATACTACGCGCTCCATCAGGCGTCTTTGTAGACGATACGGGCAATGTCCTTTTCTGTGACAACACTACTATCCGTAAAATTAAGCCGGCATATGGCGGTATCATCTCAACGGTTGCCGGGTTACCCACTAGTGGTTATTCCGGTGAGAACATTCCCGCGATCTATGCTGAAATTAATGGCGTACGTGACTTATTTCTGGATCATAAGGGAAATATGTACCTGCCCGATGCAGGAAACAACCGCCTTAGAAAAGTTGACAAAAATGGCATTATTAAGACGATAGCCGGTACGGGGATAGCGGGTTACAACGGAGATGGAATACCGGCTATCTCCGCTCATTTAAATTCGCCAATAGGTGTCGCGGTCGATGATACAGGTAATGTTTATGTCGCTGATGTATATAATTACCGCATTCGAAAAATCGACACATTCGGCATCATCTCAACAATCTGTGGAACAGGCGTAACGGGATTCAGTCCCGACGGAAGTTATGCGGATACTTCCAGGCTAAACTATATTGGTTCGGTCAGAGTGAGTAAGTCAGGCGAGCTGATCATATGTGACAATCTCCGGTTAAGAAAAATAGGTTTTGATGGAAAACTAACCACAATAGTAGGTACGGGGATATCGGGTTATACAGGTGATGGAGGCCCTGCTACAGCCGCTAGTATTACCGGAGGCACTTTTGGACTCGATACTCTGGGGAATATTTTTTTATGTGATGGTAGCAATAGTAAAATAAGAAAAATAGACACTGCAGGGATCATAACAACTATAGCGGGGAGTCCGGGCGGAGGTGGATATGGTGGCGATGGTGGCAATCCTTTAACGGCATTGCTAGCTGCGCCCGCCGGAGTAGCCGTCAATAATGAAGGTGATGTGTTTATCGGGGACATGGCGAATAACCGCATACGCATGATTACCAATCATCCAATAGGGGTGAATAATACAGATGCTAAGGGAGGTCAAAAAATTTCAATCTACCCCAACCCCGCAACAGATCAATTTACCATTAGTTTTTCTGCCTCTTCACGTTCTTCTCACCCCTTGATCATTCATGATATTTATGGACGAGAAATTGATAGGCTATCCATAACATCAAATGAACCACTTTTATTCCCGTCTTGCTTACCCACTGGTATGTATGTAGTGTCTGTGATCAGCAGTGGCCAGACTTTCTCGACCAAGCTACAGATCAAATAGGGCACTACCATTGGGGCCAAGTGCTTTCTAGATGTCTCGTAACAGCAGATTTTCAGCCCAGATATAATAACATTTACGATTTACGATTTATAAATCATAAATAATATCATAAAGAAGTGTCGCACTGGTTGCCCTATCTGCCCCAAGTGATTCCACTTGTGCTTTATGTTCTTGCACGTGTTTTAAATGGCAATGAGCCACCAAATAACTTTTTATCACACTACAGAAAACGCCCTATCACAGATCTTTCTTTTGTTCATGTCTACCTGCGGTGCTAACTTGTATTGATGTCGAAGAAAATGAGGCAAAGCGCAACACATGAGAATTTTATTTTACTTCTCACTATGGGAAGAGGTGGGAAGGAAATGTGAAGTTTTTGCGCAGTTTTGAGAAGCGGTAGGAAGCAAAACTTCCCACATACCCATTGATAATCAATGAAAACACCCAAAACTGCGCAAAAGAAAAAAAATTGCAGGTTTGGTCAAACCCTCAAAACAGCGTACCTGCCTCAGGGCCTTTTTTGCGGCCCAGATGTTTGTAGGCTTTTTCGGTGGCTTCTCGACCACGGGGAGTGCGCATGATGTAACCCTCCTGTATCAGGAAGGGTTCATATACCTCCTCAATGGTGCCGGCCTCTTCGCTCACGGCGGTGGCAATATTATTGATGCCGGCCGGGCCGCCCTTGAACTTGTCTATGAGTGTTGTGAGGATCTTGTTGTCCATATCGTCCAGGCCGCTCTCGTCCACGTTCAGGGCACGCAGGCCGTGTTCCACAATGGCCATATCTATAACGCCATTGCCCAAGACCTGCGCGAAGTCGCGCATACGGCGCAGCAGGCCGTTGGCTATACGGGGGGTGCCGCGGCTGCGGCGGGCTATCTCCATAGCAGCGTCAGAAGTTACGCGCACATTCAGCACGCCGGCAGCGCGTATCAGGATGCGTTGCAGCACATCGGCCGTATAATACTCCAGCCTCGACTTGATGCCGAAGCGCGAGAGCAGCGGCGCGGTCAGCAGGCCGCTGCGGGTGGTGGCCCCCACCAGTGTAAAGGGGCTGATGGACAACTGAATAGACCGCGCCGAGGGGCCGCTGTCTATCATGATGTCAATCTTAAAATCCTCCATGGCCGCGTAGAGGTATTCTTCTACTACGGTGCTCAGTCGGTGAATCTCGTCTATGAACAGTACATCGCGGGGTTCCAGGCTGGTGAGCAGGCCGGCAAGGTCGGCAGGTTTTTCTATCACGGGGCCGCTGGTCTCCTTGATCTTCACCCCCAGCTCGTTGGCCACAATGCGCGACAGGGTGGTTTTACCCAGGCCGGGAGGACCGTGAAAAAGGATATGATCGAGCGCCTCGCCACGCAGGTTGGCCGCCTTGATGAAGATGCGGATGTTTTCAATGAGTTTGGGCTGTCCGGCAAAATCCTCAATGGTCTGCGGCCGTATCGTATTTTCATACTCACGGTCCTGCGCGCTCAGGTTATCGGTTGGCCTCACATGTGAACTCCCCATAGGGCTAAAATTAGTAAAAAGTCGGCAGATGACAGGGGCCGGGCGCTGTGAACGGGAAAGTGAGTAACATTGCAATATGAAACTACTGGTAGTAGCAGCCACAGAAGCGGAGATAGGCATATTCAGCAGCCGCATGCCCCACATTGCCACCCTGGTGACGGGTGTGGGCATGGTGGCCACTACCTATGCGCTGATGAAATACCTGGCCGGCCACCAATACGATCTGGTAGTACAGGCAGGTGTGGGCGGCAGTTTCGACCGCACGGTGCCGTTGGGCAGTCTGGTACACGTGGTCAGCGACCGGTTCGGAGATCTGGGCGCCGAAGACCACGACAGTTATATAGACATCTTCGGTCTGGGTCTGTTGGGCAGTAACGATGCCCCCTACTCCAACGGTATGCTGGTGAACCCGCTGAGTGGTGCACACCGGCACATAACGCTGCCACAAGTAAGCGGCATTACCGTCAACTCGGTAACGGGCAGCACGGCTACGGTGGCCATCAGGCAGCAGTATGGCTGCACTACCGAGAGTATGGAGGGGGCTGCACTGCATTTTGTCTGCCTCAACGAGGGAGTAACATTCGCCCAGGTGCGCGCCATATCCAACTACGTGGAGCCGCGCGACAAGAGTAAGTGGCAAATGAAGGACGCCATCATTAATTTGAATGATTGGCTCATTGGTTTTGCAACCACGGTTAATGCGGAGTGAGTACCTACCTTTGCAACGAATTGAACAGAAAGAGATGAAACTGACGCTTGGATTCAGCCCGTGCCCCAATGATACCTTCATTTTCGATGCCATGGTAAATGGCGGCGTAGATACCCATGGCATAACGTTCGACTATGTGATGGAAGATGTGGAAACGCTGAACCAATGGGCGGTACAGGGCAAGCTGGATATCACCAAGCTCAGTTATAATACGTTTCTGAAGGTGACCGACCGCTACGCCCTGCTGCACAGCGGCAGCGCGCTGGGGGTGGGCGTGGGTCCGCTGCTCATCTCAAAACAACCACTGGACGAAGCCCGCATGGCCGACTACCGCATAGCCATACCCGGACTGAACACTACCGCCAATCTGCTGCTGACCCTGGCCTACCCGCAGGCACGCAACAAAACCGAGATGCTCTTCAGCGATATAGAGAACGCAGTGCTGAGCGGCGAATATGATGCCGGCCTCATTATACATGAGAACCGCTTTACCTATGCGCAAAAAGGGCTACTAAAACACCGCGACCTGGGCGACTGGTGGGAAGAAGCCACAGGCGCAGCCATTCCCCTGGGCGGCATCGTCATGAAGCGTTCCCTTGGAGCCGACCTGTGCGCCACCGTTGACCGTATCATTAAAGACAGCCTGGCCCTTTCGTGGAAACGGTATCCCGAACTGACAGAATTTATTAAGTGTCATGCACAGGAAATGGAAGAGCAGGTGATGCGCAAACACATAGATCTCTATGTAAATGAGTACACCTCCGATCTGGGTACTGTGGGCCGCAAAGCCATAGAAACACTTTTTGCCAAGGCGAAAGCCGCCGGACTGGTACCGACCGATGCCCCATCCAATATTTTCTATTGAGGCCACAGGTGTTAACGATCCTCAAATATTAAAGTATCTTGCGGCAAATTCACCATTCAGCGGTAAAAGCCAAAAAGAGAATCACCGATGCTTTTTAACTCAATAGAATTTTTACTATTCTTCCCGATAGTCACGATTCTGTTCTTTTTGCTGCCGCACAAGTTCCGCTGGTTTCATTTGCTGGTAGCAAGTTGCATCTTCTACATGTACTTCATCCCGATCTACATTGTAATACTGTTCGCTACTATCATAATAGATTACATAGCGGGTATTCTCATAGAAAATGCCGAGGGGAAGCGACGAAAGGCATTTCTGGTGATGAGTCTGGTGGCGAACATTGGTGTGCTCGCAGTATTTAAGTATTACAACTTCTTCGTCACCAACATCATCGATGCGTTCCACCTGGGTGGCATGAACATCAATATACCGCTGCTTACTATTGCATTGCCCATCGGTTTGTCGTTCCATACGTTTCAGGCCATGAGTTATACCATAGAGGTGTACCGCGGCAATCAGAAAGCAGAAAGGCACTTTGGGATCTATGCGCTGTATGTGATGTTCTATCCGCAGCTGGTGGCAGGCCCTATAGAACGCCCGCAGAATGTGCTGCACCAGTTTCACGAGCGGCAATACCTCGACTACAACAACATAGCCCGCGGACTGCGCCTGATGCTGTGGGGGCTGATAAAGAAGGTGGTCATTGCCGACAGATTGTCGCTGTATTCGGCCCCGGTCTTCAACCACCCGCAAGACCAATCGGCAACCAGCCTGGCTATAGCTACCATCTTCTTCTCGTTCCAGATCTTCTGCGACTTCTCCGGCTACTCCGATATTGCAATAGGTGCTGCACGGGTGATGGGCTTCAAGCTGATGACCAATTTCAACAAGCCCTACCATTCAAGGTCTATATCTGAGTTCTGGAAACGCTGGCATATATCGCTGTCTACATGGTTCAAAGACTATCTGTATATATCGTTGGGCGGAAACCGGGTAGCACTGCCAAGAGTGTACTTCAACCTGTTCTTTGTGTTTCTGGTGAGCGGCTTCTGGCATGGTGCCAATTGGACCTTTATCATATGGGGTGCACTTCACGGGTTCTACCTGGTGTTTGCCTTGGCTACCAAAGATGTGCGTGCCAATCTCACAAAGGCAATGGGCATCTCACGCTTCCCCGCCATCGACAAGTTCTTTGATGTGTCGATCACTTTTGTACTCGCTGCGTTCGCATGGATCTTCTTCAGGGCGAACAATGTCCACGACTCGTTTGTGATAGTGCGCAAGCTGGCCGACCTGCCGGGCGAAATGCTGCAGGTGCTGCAAACGCGTCGCATCGCATTCTTGAATCTGAAAGGGATCTACCAGTGGATACTGCCCGGCTTTGCTGCCATAGTCGCTCTCGAAATTGCACACATCATTCAGATAAGGCTGAAACTGGAACACACCTTTGAACAAAAGCCTGCACTGGTGCGCTGGGCTGTGTACTATGGTGGGCTGTTCCTACTGATCTTCTACGGGGTGTACGAGAAAAACCAATTCATTTATTACCAGTTCTGATGACCAAGCGACTCCTATTCAAATTGTTCCTTGCAGTGCTACCGGTGCTGTTGATGGCGATATGGTATGTGGCCGCCGATCCGTTTATGGTGTTGCGGCACTACCCCGACATGTATAACACCCACCATAAGCACCTGGAGCTGAATGAAGACTATGCCACCACCGAGACTTTTCTCCGCCTGTACCCTCAAGAACAATACGACGCTTATATATTGGGCAGCAGCCGCTCGCGCTACTACACACCCGACCAATGGTTGAAAAGAAAACCGGGTATGAAACCATTCCACTTTGGTGTGGCATCAGAAACATTGTTTGGCGTGTCGGGCAAGGTGAAGATGCTTCATGCGAAGGGCATTAAGATCAGTAACGCGCTCATAATAGCCGATGCCGAATTGCTGTCTAAAGCGGCCAATAGTCCGGGGCACTTGTTCCGCAAGCACCCGCTGGTGTCGGGCGAGGGTAATGCAGATTTCCAGTTCACCAGCTTCAAAGACTTCTTCAATCCGGAGGCCATTAGTGGGTATCTGTCGCTGCCCGATGAAGTGCCTGTGGGCAAGAAAGACCCGCAGCAACTGGCCGAGTTACAGATAGAGAAAGACCCTGCTTCCTACTATGGTCCACGGACGTCTATGTTCTATAGTCGTCCGCCGGTGCAGCAATACGAGCCACAGGTGATATTTGAAGAGCAACGCAATCTACTGATGGAGATGAAGGAGATTTTTGCTGCAAACAATACCGACTACCGAATTGTACTATCGCCCATGTATGACCAGAAAAAGCTGAACGCTAAGGACATGAACACTCTGTATGAAGTGTTTGGCAAGGATCATATCTACGACTTTTCCGGCATCAACGACATCACGCAGGATATGTACAACTACTTCGAAACAGCGCACTACCGGCCTGCCATTGCTTACCGCATCATGGACAGTGTGTATGCCCGCAGGTAGTTAGCCACCAAGTTTCCAGAATTTCTTTTCGGCCGCGCAATCGGCTACCAGCTTTTCAAACCGCTTCATTCGGGTAGCATCTTGCTTCGCGCTCATAACCAGATGAATGGCAACCTTGCGGTAAGAGGGAGCGATGCTATTGAAATAGTCCCACGCTTTTATATTGGCTTTGAACTTTTCTTCCAGATCGGTTGCCAGTTCCTTTGCGGGCTTCTCAAAAGAATAACCACGTGAGAGCGGATCTTTACGTTTGTTGAAGATGTCTGTCCCTTCTGGAAACATAAGCCCCGCGGCGGTGAGCTTCTCTACCTTTGCTATATTGATGGCGCTCCAAATGCTGGTTGGCTTGCGGTGAGTGAAGCGGATGGTGTAACTCTCTTCGTCAATAGTATGGCGTACGCCATCTATCCAGCCAAAGCACAGTGCCTCATCAACCGATTGTGGCCACGTGACCGAAGGCTTGCCGGTACCCACTTTATAATATCCCAACTGCAGGGTAGTGGCGGTCTTGTAGTTTTTGATGAACCATTTTCGCAGATCGTTCTGCGTCTTGAAGAATATGGGCGTGCTTTCGGGTGGCATGGTAAGGGCAAATATAATCAGGCACCGTCTTTCTTGCCTGTCGGTTTTGATTTGGGTGTAGCCTTGCGGCCTGCCTTTTTCAAAGCGGCATCTATCAGCCATTCTATCTGGCCGTTCACACTACGAAACTCGTCGCCGGCCCATTTTTCGAGGGCCTTGTAGACGTCTTCGTCCAGTCTTAGCACAAAGTTCTTCTTGTCTGCCACTTGTATTGATGTGATGTTGCAAAAATAATCTGCAGGAACGGGAATAATATCCCGCTCCTGCAGTGTTACTGATTATTGGTAAAGGCTGCCGGTGTTGAGTACAGGTTGTGCGCCTTTCTCGCCACACAGCACCACCATGAGGTTGCTTACCATAGTGGCTTTCTTTTCTTCATCCAGGTGCACTATCTCTTTTTTGCTCAGTTGTTCCAGGGCCAGCTCAACCATGCCTACCGCACCTTCCACAATTTTGAAACGTGCCGCAACAATGGCCGATGCCTGCTGACGCTGCAACATGGCACCCGCTATTTCCTGGGCATATGCCAGGTGACTGATGCGCGCCTCGGTAACGATGATGCCGGCGGTGAGCAAGCGCTCGTTCAGCTCGTCCTGCAACAGCTCCATGATCTTGTCGCCACCCTCGCGCAGCGTGATGTCGGCGTTCTGGTCTTCAATGCTGTCGTAGGCGAAGCGCATGGTGAGTGCGCGCACCGCAGCCTCGCTCTGCATGCGCACGAAGGCGTTGTAGTCGGCCACCTCGTAGGCTGCTTTGTAGGTGTCCTTGATCTGCCACACCACTACAGCGGCTATCTCTACGGGGTTACCCATCTTGTCGTTCACCTTCAATGTGGGGGTGGCCATGTTCTGTACCTGCCGCGACACCTTGAGGCTTACGTACAGCGGATTGACGAAAAACATGCCATTGTCTTTGATGGAGCCTACATACTTACCGAACAGGTTGAGCACGCGGGCGTGGTTGGGCTGAACGATGATGAGGCCCTTCCAGATGATGATGCAAAGACCGAAGAGCAGGATACCGGGTATTGTGTACATCCCGCTTTCCTCTATGCCGGCAGTAATGAAGAACTTGATGGCAATGCCCAGGAGAACCAAGGAGATCAGTAAGGCTAAGTAGCCATTGGTGGGTTTGATGTTCTTTTCCATTTTTTGAAAATTGTTTGATATCAATTTGATATCAAAAGTACATCAGTTTCCGAATCTGCCAAAAAATTAATTGTTAATGTGTGCAGACGTCCGCGGTGTGGCTTAAATAGTGTTCCTGGTCTTTCTTACGTTCCACGAAATACAGTTCAATACCCCGCCCTTTTTCGCGATATCGTTACACATCAGTGGTATTATTGTGTTTTGAGGGAATAGCTGCTCAAATTTTCTCACAGCATCTTCATCTTCCCTTAGACCAAAGACGGGTAATAGAATAACATTCTCCATTTGCAGGAAGTTCAGATAAAGACCGATAGCTGAATCGTTGCAGGAGTTGTCAGGTACGTATGGAACCTCGACATACCTTAATCCGGCATTATGAAGCGACATTCTTAATGCTGTATAAAAGTGAGTGTCATCCCCTGTATCTCTGTTTATTAATACGGTATCAGTATCCAGAAATCGCACCATTCCATCGGCATGCCCGGTAAAATCATATGGATCTTGAGGGATGAAGATTATTCTGCCCACACCCAATAATTGTTGCAGTCGTTTGATCAAGACCGTCTCAGGAATAGCAGGATTCTCCCTGAAGACTTTATCACACATAATGACTGTATCAGCTGAGCGCACTATGTTTCCTCCGTCTACAATTATATCTGAGAGAGTTGGCGACAAGCCCAGCGAATTGCATACATATGCAGTATCCGTTATCGTACGTTCCCATCTTTTTGTCCGTAGATAGTCGGGGTAGTATCTAAACTGCACATATTCTGTTGCAGACACCTGCACCGGCATGTAGTCTACTGCCCATATATCCCGCGTACCGCTCATCAGTTCATGCGCTATACCCGCCTCGTGCAATTTTGCGCACATGTCGACGTAGAACACCGGATGCGCGACAGGCAAACAATCAGCTAAATGGAGATAATTCGTTTGACTGTCTGTGATCATTGGTTTTTTATGTTATAACCCAGAATTGTTATGGCCTCGCCAATTTGACATATACGGCGTTCAACGAGATTTCTGAAAATCGTTTCTTTGCCTTTAATGTTTGCCAGACACTCGTCATCAAAAAAGCGATAATGTCGCATTCTGTATTCAGTTGCTCCGTTTGTCTTGTCAGACAGTCCGTGTCTTGAGTAAGAAAGTATTTTTCTTCCGTAATTCTCGCCCGCTACCACTCTCATCGGAGACTCTGAAGAGAAAACATAGCCCTCACGGTCGTTTCTGATATCATCGAGTGAGGAACCGGCGTCCGTAACATAGGCTCTTATCTTATCGGCTGCTTTGCTCGGGCCAACGATAACAGATTGCTTGTGCATTTCATTTAGTGGTTTTATACTCCTTATGAGGATGCCGCCATGTGTTCCGTTTTCACCAAAGGTGATGTCTATTCTTTTGTATCTGTTTCTTTCATTGTAAGCGTCGTGTGAGGTATATCTGTTCAGATACCACAAGCCAAATCTTTTCTGTGCTTCAGACCCGTCAACATAGGGGTCATTGTGATCTGGTCGATGTAAGTAGAATTCAATTTCCTTTATCTGGAACGCATTTTTCCCTACTTCCACACGTGAATTATTGATGAGCTCATTTGCTATCTTCTCAAATAATTCCTGAATTTCTTTTTCGCTTATTTTCTCTTGCGACAATGATTTTAATAGTTCTTTCAGTTTTTCCATTTTTTGCTTTTTTATGAAGATCAAAGTTGATTGTACCATGTTCCTCCCTCCCAAGGCAGGTCGTCTATATTGAAATCAGTATTGCTAGTCTTCATCAGACTTTCTTTCTTCAGTTGTATGAACTTCAGCAACTCTCCTGTCGATTTTACATTTACATCGTCACTTGCCAAAAACATTTCAACGCCAATTTCATGAGTCTCTCCTATGGGCACTCCCACGCTCCGTTTGTTGATTTCGCCCGCCATCATCAGAGCAACTGCAGCGTCAGATATCTGCGCCCAACCTTCTTCCATTTTCATGATTAGGTTCTTTAAACAAATGCGATATTCATTTTCCTGTATTTTCTTTTCCAAGTCGGCCTTTTTGAAGATTGTGATGCCACTCAGGTCGGTGTAGATGAACTTGTCATTTTTTCTTTTCTTATTCTCATTCTTTTTCATGGTTTTATTATTAATTAATATTATTAAATATTACAATGCAAAGGTAGATGCATTTCCGAATAACCCAAACCACGTTCCGAATTTTTTTCTGCACGTCCGAAAAAGTGTAAGAACGCATGTTGTGCTCTTGCCAGTACCCCCACATAAAAAGGAGCCGAATTGCTTCAGCTCCTTTTGGTATCAATGGTTGTGAATTATTATTCCTGATTCTTCATCTTCACCATGGTGAGGATGGTAGCGATGGCTACTGTTTCGCCGGTCTCGTCATATACATCCACCAGCCATTTCAATATGCCCTTGGCTATGTCTTCAGGTGTGCGTTTTTCCTGGGCCGTCTTTTCTTTTACTGTCAGGCGCACGCCTATTGTCATGCCCGGATAAACAGGCTTGGTGAAGCGACATTCGTCGATACCATAGTTCAGCAGTACCGGACCTTTCTTTGCGTCTACAAACAGACCCGCTGCTTTGGACAGGATGAAGTAACCGTGTGCCACCCGTTTTTCAAAGATGGTGCCTTCCAGAGAGGTGGCGTCCATGTGGGCGTAGAAGTTGTCGCCGCTCACATTGGCAAAGTTGGTGATGTCGGTCTCGGTGACGGTGTGTTTGGCGGTCACAAGTGTTTCGCCTATCTGCAGGTCTTCGAAGTGCTTTTTGAACGGGTGCACATCTGTCTCGTGCTGGCGACCGCCCTGCTGGTACACATTGGTGATGCGGCTGATGGTTGTAGGTGAACCCTGAATAGCACAACGCTGCAGGTAGTGCATTACGCCACGCTTTCCGCCCATCTCTTCGCCACCGCCCGCGCGGCCCGGACCGCCATGTACCAGCAGCGGCATGGGCGACCCGTGACCAGTGCTTTCTTTTGCGCAGTCGGCATTGAGCACCAGTATGCGACCGTGCATGCTGGCAGCACCCAGCACCACCTCGCGTGCCACATTGTCGTCGGCAGTAACAACAGAGCATACCAGCGACCCCATACCCATTTTGGCAAGGGTAATGGCGTCGTCGAGATTATTGTATGGAATGATGGTAGATACCGGTCCGAAAGCCTCAATGTTGTGGCAGGCCACATTTTTGAACGGATCGGTATTGAGGAAAATGAGCGGAGGCAGGAAGGCGCCTTTTTCTTTGTCGGCACCCATTACCTCAAAGTTGTCCAGGTTGCCTATCACTATGCTCTGCGTTTTTGCGAGCTCCTGCACTTTTTCACGCACCTCGTTTCGCTGACTGATGCCTGCCAAAGGACCCATGCGCACTTCTTTTATAGAAGGGTCGCCGATGGTAGTGGTTTGTATGCGCTTGCCGAGGGCAATGGTCACATCCTCTACCCGGTTGGCAGGAACAATGATGCGGCGGATGGCGGTACATTTTTGTCCCGCCTTGGTGGTGATCTCGCGCACCACCTCTTTGATGAAGATATCGAACTCGGGCATGCCGGGCTCTACATCGGGGCCGAGTATGCAGCAGTTCAGCGAGTCGGCCTCCATGTTGAAGGGAACAGACTCGGACAGGATGCGCGCGTGCGACTTGAGCATGCGGCCGGTAGATGCAGAACCGGTGAAGGTGACAATGTCCTGTGTTTCTATATGGTCGAGTATGCCGCGTGCCGATCCGCATATGAGCTGCAGCGACCCCTCGGGGAAGATGCCCGACTTAATGATCTCGCGGAACACCGCCTCGGTGAGGTATGACGTAAGCGTTGCAGGTTTCACGATAGCCGGCACACCTGCCAGCAGGTTCACGGCTATTTTTTCGAGCATGCCCCATACAGGGAAGTTGAACGCGTTGATGTGGATGGCCACCCCTTCTCGCGGCACCATAATGTGGTGACCGATAAAGGTATTGTTCTTAGACAATTTCGCGGCGTCGCCATCTACATAGTAGCGCTCATCGGGAAACTGGCGGCGCAGGCTGGCGTAGGCAAACAGATTGCCGATAC
Source organism: uncultured Flavipsychrobacter sp. (assembly GCA_964652995.1). Classification (GTDB taxonomy): domain Bacteria; phylum Bacteroidota; class Bacteroidia; order Chitinophagales; family Chitinophagaceae; genus Nemorincola. The sequence continues at coordinate 182,685 of CAZZCR010000003.1, forward strand.
CTCCCTCAATGTCCACCCACGAGTCGGCACGGGTGGCACCGGTGAGGGCGCTGATGGCATAAAACTCTTCTTTGCGCTCCAGCAGATACATGGCCAGCGCCTTCAGCATGCGGCCGCGCTCCTGGAAAGTGAGCCTGCGCAATGCAGGTCCACCCACTGTGCGGGCATAGTGCATCATAGATCCGAAGTCGAGCCCGGCGCTGCCGGCAGTGTATATGGCTGCGCCTGTTACGGCATTGTGCAGTACTTCTCCATCGGTGGTGCCGGCAACCCAGTGGCCTTCGGCATAGTTCTTTAACTGTGTAAGTGACATAGTATCTTGATTCGTTATTTATTTTGTGGTCGCTATTTCCTTATGATCAGGCTTCTGCCATTCATTGAAAATACGCAAGATCGTGATTGTTCGTTTGTTGACATCCGGGAAATAAAACACCAGATATGGAAAATCGGCAACTTTGCATGCTCTGACCTCTTCAAATCGCCTGGAAAAGCTCAATGGCTGCGCAGTGATCCTTGAGATAGCTTTGTCCGTCTCATTGAACATTCGCAGTCCCAGGCCCGGCAATTTATCGTTGTAGTAAGCAACAGCGGCCTGTAAATCGGTTACTGCGGCATTGGTAAGAACAGCACGAAACTCCATCAATCAACGAATTGCCTTTTTACTTCATCCCAATCCGTGAGTACCGCCCTGCCTTCTTTTACTGCATTCATCTCAACTTGCAAAGCATCTTTTTGCCACTGTGGAAGTTCCAGGTGCAATTCAGAAGATACCTCCTCCCATTCCTCAATAGAAAGGAAAACGCCAACAGGGTTGCCATTTTTATCATAGGTAAATTGGGGATGGATATTCATATCCGATAATTTATTTCAAAGTTAAGCCATTTTCGCAATTGCCTTGTACGCATATGAACCAGACTCTAATCCTGATGTAGTGAGCGGATGGTGCCGACAAACTCAAGTCGCTTCGAAAAAATTTTATTCTGCGCAGTCAGGGGTGTTATCATTGATTATCAATTGGTATGCGGGAAGTTTTGCTTCCCATTACTTCCTCCCGAATGCTTTCGGGACAGGCGCCACTGCGCAGTACTTCCCATTTACTCACCACATCTGCCCATAGTGAGAAGTAAGATAAAATTTTCATACGTACCGCTTTGCCTCATTTTCTTCATAATCAATACAAGTTAACACCGCAGGCAGACGTGAACAAAAGAAAGATCTGTGATAGTGCGATATCTGTAGTTTGGTAGAAAATTGTTTGGGGGGTGAGAAGCTGTTGCACCGAGGAACAGAGGGTTCGCAAATCGGGAGATTTGCTGCCGTTACGGCGTAGTTGGAGGCATACGCCGAGCATATTTTATTGCATACGGAAGACTAAGGTCATCCGGAGACAATATACCGCCGGGTCCCTCCCCATACACAAGGCTCAGCATAGGAGACCCGGCTGGGACGGAGGGGGGAAAGAAATGGTCCGGGCGTTCCCCGGACCATTTCTTAATATGAATAGCAAATCACTTAAAACTCCCAGCCAATATCCTTGCGGTAATAGATACCATCATATCGGATGTGGGCGGCGTTTTCGTAGCTTTTGGCAAGTGCCGCTTTGATATCGGTGCCATAGGAGGTGATGGCCAGTACGCGGCCGCCGCTGGTCACAACGGCTCCGTCTTTTGAGGCGGTGCCGGCATGGAAGAGCATACTGCCCTCCACCTTGTCGAAGCCGGACATGACCTTGCCCTTGGCATAGTCGCCGGGGTAGCCACCCGATACCAGCATTACCGTGCCGGCAGCCTGTGCGCTGTGCTGCACGGTCACCTCGTTCAGCGCACCAGCGCCCATTTTCAGAATCAGCTCCACCAAGTCGTTGCCCAGGCGCGGCATTACTACCTCGGTCTCGGGGTCGCCCATGCGGCAGTTGTATTCGATGACATATGGTTCTCCGCTCACTTTTATAAGCCCGAAGAAAATAAAGCCGTTATAGGTGATGTTTTCGGCTTTCAGACCGTTGACCGTAGGCTCTACGATACGGCTGATGACATTTTGCATGAATGTATCATCGGCAAAAGGCACAGGCGAGATGGCCCCCATGCCTCCGGTGTTGAGGCCGGTATCGCCCTCGCCTATTCTTTTATAGTCTTTTGCCTCAGGTAGCAGTACATAGTGGGCGCCATCGGTAAGGGCGAAAACTGAAAGTTCTATACCATCGAGGAACTGCTCTATGACCACCTTGCTGCTGGCATCGCCAAACTGGCGATCCATGATCATGGCATGGAATGCAGAAAGTGCCTCCTCGGTAGTCTGGGCAATTACTACACCCTTTCCGGCGGCCAGTCCGTCGGCCTTCAGCACCACGGGGGGCTGCTGGGCGCGGATGTAGGCCTCGCCTTCGGTGAAGTTGGCGGCGGTGAACTCGCGGTAGGCGGCAGTGGGTATGTTGTGGCGCTCCATAAAGCGCTTGGAGAAGGCCTTGCTGCCCTCCAGCTGCGCTCCTTCTTTAGAAGGGCCGGCCACAATGATGTGTTTGAGGTCGGCATCGCCCTTGATGAAATCGTATATGCCTGCCACCAGCGGGTCCTCGGGGCCGGGCAGGACGATGTCTATATTATGGTCGAGGCAGGTCTTTTTGATGCCGGCAAAATCGGTGACGGAAAGTGGCAGATTGGTGCCATATGCTGAAGTGCCTGCGTTGCCGGGAGCGATGAACAGGTTGCCGCAAAGCGGGCTTTGTTTCAGTTTCCAGGCAAGTGTACACTCGCGGCCACCTCCCCCTAAGAGGAGTATATTTTGCTGTTTTGCTGACATGAGTGCAAAAAAACTAAAAAAATGGGGGCGGTGCGCTAATTATTTTACTAAATTGGCAGTTTCAACGTTAAACACATAAAATAAATTTATGAGTAATCAGAACGGATCGTCAATGCCACAAACGGGGCACCCCAAGGGGCTGTATGTATTGTTTGCAACTGAGTTTTGGGAACGCTTCAGTTATTACGGCATGCGTGCCATCTTTATGCTGTATATGACCAAGATGCTGTTGCTGGACAAAGCCGCGGCAAGTGAAATATATGGTAGCTACACAGGTCTGGTGTACCTGACGCCGCTGATAGGTGGTTATATGGCCGACCGCTACTGGGGCAACCGCAAATCTATCTTCATAGGAGGCCTGCTGATGGCTCTGGGTCAGTTCATGCTGTTCTTCTCGGCCACACTGTCTCACAATGCCGACAAGGGTGCAGCTATCACGCTGATGTGGGCGGGCCTTACGGCACTCATCTTCGGTAATGGTTTCTTTAAGCCAAACATCTCTACGATGGTGGGCCAGTTGTATCCGGACAATGATAGCCGCAAAGATGCTGCCTATACCATCTTCTACATGGGTATCAACGCGGGTGCGTTTGTGGCACCGCTTATATGCGGTTACCTGGGTGAGGAAGTGGACTTCAAATGGGGCTTCCTTTCGGCCGGTGTGGGTATGCTGCTGAGCCTTGTAATCTTCTATGCTACTAAAGACAAGTATGTGGTAGGTCCTGATGGCCGCCAGCTGGGTGTAGGCCCGAACAAAATGAATGATGCACCTGAAGAAGGAGCTGCAGCAACAGGCAAAAAGGGCGGCGCAGGCGGTTTCAGCACACAGCAGCTCACCATCCTTATAGGTGGTATTGTGGGCATGTTCTCTTTGCTGCATTTTGCACTGGAAGTGGACGTATGGGGCTCACTCATTTATGGCATGACATTGGTAGGTCCGTTTGTTATCATCACTGATCCAACGCTGACGAAGGTTGAGAAAGACCGCCTTTGGGTGATCATCCTCATCATGATCTTCGTGGTGTTCTTCTGGATGTGTTTTGAGCAGGCGGGTGCGTCACTGACGTTCTTTGCAGCCGAGCAGACCAACCGTAACATTATGGGTAAAGTAATGCCTGCAAGCTATTTCCAGAGCTTCAATGCGGGTTACATCGTATTGCTGGCACCTATCATCAGTGCAATGTGGGTGCGCCTGGCTGCAAAAGGCATGAACCCTGTGGCTCCATACAAGCAGTCTCTGGGTCTGGCTTTCCTGGCACTTGGTTATCTCCTCATAGCTATCGGATCTAAAGACATTCCATCTACCGGCGCCAGCATGTTGTGGCTGACAGGTCTTTACTTCCTGCATACAATAGGTGAGTTGTTCCTGAGCCCGATAGGTCTTTCTATGGTGAACAAACTGACACCGGGCAGGTTCACATCTCTGATGATGGGCATCTGGTTCCTGGCAATCGCTACCGGCAACAAGCTGGCAGGTACCATGAGTTCTCTGTATCCTGATCCGGCGCTACCTACTCACCCGCACTTCCTGGGCATAGAGATAGACAGCCTGTACACTTATTTCATGATATTCGTAGCATTCTCGGGTGCTGCATCTGTGATCCTGTTCTTCCTTTGCAGGAAACTGCAGAAGATGATGCACGGAGTGCACTAATAGTTGCTTTAGCATTTTCAGTAGCGGGGTCCACACAAGGACCCCGTTTTTTTATGCCCTAACATGTCGATATTTTGAAATGGGGAATATTTATCGTAATATTGCGATAGATATCCGGCGGAGGCGTTATACGATACAATGCCGGTGATAAAAATTGCAAAATGAAGATAACGATCTTAGATCCGGCAATGTGCTGCAGCACGGGAGTATGCGGAACCGAAGTGGATGATGCGCTGGTGCAAACGGCAGCCAACGTGAAGTGGCTGAAAGCGCTGGGGCATGATGTGCAGCGGCATGGTATAGCCAACGACGCAGCGGCATTTCAGCAATACCCGGAAGCGATAGCAAGACTGCGAAAAGAGGGCACTGATTCTCTACCCTATATTCTGGTGGAAGACAAGATGGTGATGATCAAAAGCTATCCAACCAAGGCGCAATGGGAGCAGTTACTTTCGCTGCGGTCGGAAACAAGCTCAAGCATGAAGGAATTCGCGATAGTGCCTGCAGTAAATGAAGTGGGAGGAAAGTGCTGCGGTGACAGTGGTTGCTGGTGATCTTAATACAAACGAAAAGAGTGGTTATGGAAACGAAGTTCATGTTCTTTACGGGTAAAGGTGGTGTTGGTAAGACGTCTCTTTCGTGCGCCACTGCGGTAGCAATGGCTGATGCCGGCAAGCGGGTGCTGCTGGTGAGTACCGATCCGGCGTCGAACCTGTCTGATGTGCTGGAAAGTGAGGTGCAGGAAACGATAGCCCCTGTAAAAGGGCTGGAGAACCTGTATGCGATCAATATCAATCCGGAGGTATCGGCAGAGGAATACAGAAACAGAGTTACCGACCCGCTAAAAGACATACTGCCTGCAGAGGCAATAAAGAAGATAAAGGAAGAACTATCGGGCGCATGCACAACAGAGATCGCTTCTTTTGATGAATTTTCGCGTTTCATATCGGGTGAGCACGAGGGCGGCTCATTTGACCTGATCATATTTGACACCGCACCCACGGGACATACACTGCGGTTGCTGGAACTACCTGCAGCATGGACAGAGTTTACAGAAGAAAACCCTGATGGTGCATCGTGCCTGGGGCCGACGTCCGCACTTAAAAGCAGTCAGGAGCGCTATAAGACGGTAGTGAACAGGTTGCGCGATGCAAGCCTGACGACCTTTTATATCGTGTCGCGTGCAGAAGTGTCTTCGCTGAAAGAAGCTGCGCGAACCAGTGGCGAGCTGCGCGAGCTGGGCATGAACAACCAGAAGTTATACATAAACGGAGTTTTCAGGGCGCTGGATATGAACGATAAAGTGGCGGCGAAAATGCACCAAATGGCAGATGAGCAGCTACAAGCCATTCCTGAAGCGTTGAAAACACTGGAGATGAGCACCTATCCATTGCTGCCATACAATGTGCTGGGCATAGGCAAGCTTCGCTCGCTGCTGCAGCCGACACTACAACAACAGTTTGCCGCAAGCGCAGCAACGGGAAGTGCTGAAATGGACCATGCAATGAAGAGTCTGGCGGATCTGGTGGACGAGATAACAGCGCAGCAGGACCATGGATTGATCATGACGATGGGTAAGGGCGGTGTTGGTAAAACCATCGCCGCATCGGCGGTGGCGGTGATGCTTGTGCAAAAGGGATTTGAAGTGCACCTGACCACAACAGACCCGGCCGCTCATGTGAAGGATTTCATAGGCCAGTTGGCAGAAGTACCTGCGGGGCTCACCGTTGACCGGATAGACCCCAAGACCGAAACACAACGATACATTGACAAGGTGCTGCAACAGAAGGGAGAGAAGCTTGATGATGAAGGGAAGAAGTTGCTGCTGGAAGACTTGAAATCGCCCTGCACTGAGGAGGTTGCGGTGTTTCATGCGTTCTCGAAAGCGATACACGATGCGAGAAGAAAATTTGTGGTGATGGATACCGCCCCTACAGGGCATACATTGCTGTTGCTGGACACGGCAGGGAGCTATCACAGAGAAGTGATGCGCAACTCAAGTATTGACACCGCTCGGATAAAAACACCCTACATGGCATTGCAGGATAGTGCGCTCTGCAAAATATTATTGATATCGCTACCCGAAACAACGCCGATGCGTGAAGCTGCAGCATTGCAGCATGATCTGAAGCGCGCAGGGATAACGCCGTATGCATGGGTGGTGAATCAAAGTTTGTCGATGCTGCATGGCATAACGGATCCGTTATTGAAGAGCAGGGCAGTTGCAGAGATTGGAGTGATCAATAAAATAGAGCGTGAGCTTGCCGCAAGGACTTATGGAATACCCATGATACCGGAGAAAGCGCTTTTGCCTGAGCTGCTGGCTCACTTTAGCAGGAAGCAGGCCTCCGGCTCAAAATAAAATATTAACGACACACAAAACAGAGTTACAATGTCAGCAAATAACTGCGCTCCGGCTCACGAACGCAAGAAACTTGGATTTCTGGACCGATTCCTCACCCTTTGGATATTTATGGCAATGGCGGTGGGGGTTGGCATTGGTTACTTCATACCATCGTCATCTGGTTTTATCAATTCGTTCTCATCGGGCACCACCAACATCCCATTGGCCATAGGGCTGATACTGATGATGTATCCTCCATTCACGAAGGTGAAGTATGACCGACTAAAGGAGGTGTTCAAGAATACAAAGGTGCTGGGTGCATCGCTGCTGCTGAACTGGGTGATAGGCCCTATCCTGATGTTTGTGCTGGCGGTAGTGTTCCTGAAGGGATATCCCGAATATATGGTGGGGCTGATACTGATAGGGCTGGCGCGCTGCATAGCGATGGTGATTGTATGGAATGAACTGGCCGAGGGCAGCAGGGAATATGCCGCAGGGCTTGTTGCACTGAACAGTATCTTTCAGGTGTTGTTGTACAGTGTGTATGCCTACGTCTTTGTGACGGTATTGCCGCCTTACTTCGGTATTACGGGCGCGGAGGTGAACATCACCATGGGGCAGATAGCAGAAAGTGTGGCGATATACCTTGGGGTGCCGTTTGTAGCAGGATTTGTAACACGGTATGTATTGCTGAAAGCTAAGGGGGAAACATGGTATCAGGAAAAGTTCATTCCGAAAGTGTCGCCGATAACATTGGTGGCGCTGTTGTTCACCATAGTAGTAATGTTCAGCCTGAAGGGGCAGCTGATCGTTCAGATACCGCTTGATGTGCTGCGCATCGCTCTGCCGCTGGTTATCTATTTCGCAGTAATGTTCCTGGTGAGCTTTTATGTAGGTAAGAAAATGGGTGCCGACTACTCTACCAATGCATCTATAGCATTTACAGCGGCAGGCAATAATTTCGAATTGGCGATAGCTGTTGCAATTGGTGTGTTCGGAATTAACAGCGGACAGGCATTTGCAGGGGTGATAGGGCCTCTGGTGGAAGTGCCTGCGCTGATAGCTCTGGTGAATGTAGCTTTTTGGATAAAGGATAAGTACTACAGCAAAACAGCATAGCACGACGACCACCTATGCAAAGGTGAAAAAAATGACCGTATGAAAATGGTAAAAACGATATTGACGGCAGCGGCGATGAGTATGATGTTTGCCGGTGCGTTTGCACAGTCGCAACAGGCAATAGACGCCGAGCTGAAAAAAGGCAACGCAGTGTTCCTTGTGGTGACAGATAACGCTCGAGATCTTGCTGCCACCAAAGATATTGCGGTAAAGGCTAAAGCTCTTTGTGCCCGTTCGGCGGTTGTGACCCTGGACCGGCTGGACAAGGCGAATGCGGCTGTGATCAGGAAATATGGGCTGACGTCGACCAAGGAGCCGATGATCCTTGTGATCGCTTCGAATGGTGTGGCCACGAACGGATATACCAAAAAGGAAGCGACGCCGCAATTGCTGGCAGAAGAGATCCCGACACCGCGCCAAAGCGATGCCTTATTGGCATTTGAGCAGAAGAAGGCCGCAATCGTTGTGATGTACAGAAAAGGAATGGCAGACAAAGCGGCAGCAGTGGAAGCGAGTAAGAAGGCGTGTGCAGAAATGAAGGGTGGTGCTGTAACCGTTGAAGTGGATCTTGACGACAGAACGGAGCAGTCGTTCATTAAATTGCTGAAACCAAGTAAAACCGCCAAAGGAACGCAGGTGCACGTTTTTAATAAAGCAGGTGACATTATAGAGACATATACAGCACCTTTCTCAGCGGCAAAAATTGCAGCCTCAGCACGCCAGGCGGAAGCGCCATGCTGCCCCGGCGGAAACTCTAAAGACTGTAAGAAATAAAAAGGATGGTAGCCAAGGGAATGACAATCGGCAGGCTCATCCTGACCGAGTTCAGGCAGCGCAGGGCTCAAATGATCTCGGGAGGATTAGCCATTACACTTGGTATTGCTGTAATAGTGGCCATACGCTCGGTATCGGTGGTGTCTGAGAAGGCCGTTGCCATCAATCTGGACAATCTCGGGGCAAATGTTCTCGTATTGCCGCAGGGTGCTTCTGTAGATAATTACTATACCGCGGATATTGACGCACCAACTCTGCCTGAGGAATATGTGGAGGTTATCGCAACATCATCGCTGACAGGAGTGGATAACATGTCGCCCAAACTCACGAGAAGAGTTGTTGTGAACGGTCAGAAAATAGTGCTCACGGGTATCCTTCCGAAAAATGAACTTGTGTCGAAGCCGATCTGGCAACGGTCGGGGCTATTTGGCAAAGGTCTTAAGGCATCTTGCGGTCCGAGTCCGTTAAACGAATCGCATGGCTATAAAGACGAGCGGCTGCAGCGAAAGTCGATAGAATCGATAGAGGCATATGACTGCCTGGTGGGCACTGCAGCTGCAAGTAAGCTGCACCTTAAAGAGAATGACAGTGTGACGATAGAAGGCAGGAGTTTTCGTGTGGGTAAGGTGCTGTCTGAAACCGGAACGATAGATGACGACCGCGTATTTGCGCACCTCCACACCGTGCAGGAGCTGTTGGGTACCGGCAGTCAGGTAAGTGCTATTGAGATCATGGGCTGCTGCAATGCCATAACAGACGGGCTACTGAGCAAACTCAGGAATATTCTACCCGACACCCGCGTGACCACGATAGGCCAGATCGTTGCCACACAGGTACAGACCAACAAACTGATGCAAAAATTGTCTGTGGTGTTCCTCATCATTATTGTTTTCGTTGGCGGGATATCTATAGGGAACAGCATGTGGGCGAACGTGAATGAAAGGAAGAAGGAGATAGGTACCCTCAGGATGATCGGCTTTCCTAAGGCATCTATTTACCGAATGATCATCAGCAAGGCATTGCTGCTGGGGTTCATTGGCGGTGTGTCCGGATATATAGTTGGCAGCGCGGCAGCCATGTGGCTTGGCCCCGAGTTTGCCGGATTGGAGGTGAAGCCAATACCGATGTTGTTTCCGGCAGCTCTGGTACTGTCACTTCTGGTTGCAGTAGCAGGCGCCGCATTGCCGGCCTATTTTGCCGGCCGTATAGAACCATTCAATAACATGCAGGAAAACTGATAACCATGCTGACGCTGAAGAACGTATCAAAAACCTATCCGCACAGTGATGGTGACATTTACGCCCTGAAGAATATTGACCTGACAATATCGCAACGGGATTTTGTGACAATCACCGGCGCATCGGGATCAGGCAAGACGACACTGCTACTATGTATGGCAGGACTCATAAGGCCCACAGCTGGCAGTATATCATTCGGCGACATGCAGATAGACGCGGCAAGTGACAATGAACTTTCTGCATACAGAAGGAAACATATAGGGTTTGTGATGCAGAGTTTCGCGTTGATACCCTACCTGACGGCCATAGAGAACGTAATGCTACCGCTGGCGACAACAGGATTGACCGGATCCAAGCAGGTATCTGCAGCTATGGAGGTATTGCATCTTGTGGGCCTTGACGACAGACGGAATCACCTTCCGCGAGAACTTTCAGCCGGACAGCAGCAGCGAGTGGCGGTAGCGAGGGCGCTGATCAACGAGCCATCGATGATACTGGCAGACGAGCCTACCGGCAATCTGGATCCCGCACTGTCGGGAGAGATCATGCAGTTGCTGACAAGTATCAACGAGCAAAAAGGTGTCACAATTGTTATGGTGACGCATAGCGCGATGGCGTCGGCCTATGGTAACAGACATATCCGCCTGGCCGACGGCGTATCAATATCGGCCAAATGACCGGCCCCAAACAGGGGGATGTGTCAATAAAAAATTATCGCTTACTTTGGTAGCATATTTTCCGTGCACTAAAAAGCGACAGTATGAACGACAATACCGCCGACCTGACCCTGGAACAGGTTCAGGACTTCAAGGGCAAGTATCCGAAACAACTCTGGTATCTATTCTTCTCTGAGATGTGGGAACGCTTCGCGTTCTATGGTATGCGTGGCATGCTGACCATCTTTATGGTGGAACAGCTGATGCTGAACGAACGTGACGCGAACCTGAAGTACGGCGGTATTCAGGCGTTCATATACACCATGACCTTCATAGGCGGTTTGTTTGCCGATAAGATACTCGGTTTCCGCAAGTCGGTTTTCTGGGGTGGGTTGCTCATGATCATTGGTAGCTTCACGCTGGCTTTCTCACCCAAAGACCTTTACTACATAGGCATCAGTTTCACCATTGTGGGTACGGGGTTCTTCAAGCCTAATATATCGACGATGGTGGGTAACCTTTATAAAGAAGGTGATTCACGAAGGGATGCAGGCTTTGGACTGTTCTATTCGGGTATCAATATTGGCGCGTTCCTGGGTGGGTGGTTGTGTATCAAGACGGCTAATAACTATTCGTGGAATGCGGCTTTTTCGCTGGCGGGTATCGGTATGATCATTGGTCTGGGTATATTCCTGTTCACACGCAAGCAGATAGGCCCTATAGGTCTGTCGCCGCTGGAAGGTAAAATGACCAAGAGTCAGATATTGAAAAACGACATTATGGTATATGCGGGTTCGGTGCTGGTGATGCCGCTCATATATCTGCTGGTGAAGAACAGCGAGTACACTGATTATTTCATGTACACGATAGGCCCACTTGCGTTCCTGTATCTTGTATATGAGATGATGAAGTTCAACAAGGTGGAGCGGCAGAAGCTGATAGCGGCATTTGTGTTCATCATCTTCTCGATCTTCTTCTGGGCCTTCTTTGAGCAGGCCGGCGGTTCTCTTAGTCTGTTCGCACGCTATAATCTGAACGACACTATAATGGGTGTACACTTTGACCCGAACGAGGTGAACAACTCGTCGAATTCGGTATTTGTGATCGTGTTGAGCCCGATTGTAGGTCTTTTGTGGGTATGGCTTTCGAAGAAGAAGCTGGAGCCGAATACGCTTATAAAATTCGGGTTAGGCTTTTTGTTTGTGGCAGTATCGTTTTACTTGTATTACTACACGCGGTTCTTTGCCGACTCGAATGGCAAGACATCGCTCGATCTGTTCACGCTTGCCTACCTGGTGTCTACGCTGGGCGAGTTGTGTTTGTCGCCGATAGGCCTGTCGCTGATGACGACACTGGCGCCCAAGCCACTACACGGAATGATGATGGGTATGTGGTTTCTGGCGAGTGCCTATGGCCAGTACGCTGCCGGTATATTGGGCGCAAACATGACCACCGCCAACGAAAATGCCAGCCTCTCAGAAAAGCTGATGGCCTATACAGACGGGTACAAGCAACTGGCCATTTATGCGCTTATTGCCGGCGTGGTGCTGATAGCTATCTCTCCGCTGGTGCGCAAGCTGATGCACGATGTGAAGTAACTGCACAAAGCACTTGTAAAGGGCCCGCCTAATAGGCGGGCCCTCTTGTTTCTAGATATTCGTTTAGAGGGGCTGTAATGGTTCTGAAAGAAGCCTATCAGTCTTTCTTCTTTGTAGAGATGCCGAATGGCAGGTACAGAGGGCATGTGCCCATAACGCTGGTGAGCGTAAATACCACCGCCAGCACACCAAGAATAGTGGCGGTGGTGCCGGAGATCTGATGCGTGAAGTAGAGTACGGCAATGACAACCGCTACGAGGATGCGGATTGCTTTGTCGGCGAGGCCCATGTTCTTTTTCATTGTATCGGTATTTTGAGGTTAATGATCAATTTCAATACAAATGTCGCAACGGGGCAACTGCCGGACGGTAACTAAAGTTACATTTCCGTCATCAGTCTAATCTGGTTGCGGTAGAGGTTCACCTTCTTCTCCTGTTCCAGCTTTTTCAGTAGCCTTGATATCACCACCCGCGACGTGGCGAGGTCTACAGCTATCTGTTCGTGCGATACATTGAGTAAGGGCGAGCCGGTGGCACGGGACCTGTCGCGAAGATAATTGACCAGTCGTTCATCGAGCTTCTGAAACGCGATCTGATCTATTGTAACGAGCAACTCCCGAAAGCGATCGCGGATGGTCTTCATCACAAACGACTTCCAGCCGGCATATTGTGCATAAAGGTCGTCGGCCACGTCAACGGGCACTACCATGAGTTGAACGGTATCTTCAGCAATAGCCATGATCTCGCTTTGTGATCGCTGCATATAGCTGGTAACGGTCATGGCGCAAGACTCGGCGGCATTCACATAATACAGCAACAGTTCGTGGCCGTCATCGTCCTGACGCACTACCTTGATAAGACCTGAAAGGACAATGGGTACCACCCGTATCACATCGCCCACTTTGAGGATAGTTGTTCCGGCAGGCACTTCAACGATCGAGGCCTTTTCCTGCAGCCGGTTGATGAGGTCGCGCTCGAAAGTATTGCGGAAGATGGTGTTCAGATCCATGTATTAAAGATACATATCTGCAACATATCCGGTCGAAAAATTCATCAGCTCATTCCGGTCACATAGCCCAGTCTTCCTCCCACGCGCTTTTGTAGGCGTTGTGGGTCTCTGCATAGGCGATCATCTCGGCATAGAAAGGGTGCTGCGATAAGGTGGCACTGTCGCCCACTACGATCAGCTTTTTGCGGGCGCGGGTCATGGCCACATTCATGCGGCGGGTATCGGCAAGGAAGCCGATCTCTCCGTCGCTGTTGCTGCGTACCAGACTGATGCATACTATGTCGCGTTCCTGTCCCTGAAAGCTATCGATAGTATTTACGGCTATAGCGTGCAGGTAGGGTTGCAGGGCTGTGGCGTGCTCCAGTTGTTCCTTGAGGACGGCTATCTGTCCGCGGTAGGGCGAGATAATGGCAATGGTCGGGAAATCGGCAACGGTGTGGCGGGTGGCAAGATCCTGTACCAAGCGCGTTAGATGTTTGAACAACAGTGCTGCTTCCTCGGGATTGGATATGCTGGTAGTGTCAGCTTTTTCATCGAAGCCGCAACCGGCCGTATCAATGTAGGTGAACGCCAGTTCGTGCCCGGTGAGCAGATGATCGGCCACTGACGGATGTGCTGTGAGTCGGTTGTCGTAGAACATACGCGACGATAAGCCCATGATAACCTTGTGCATGCGGTACTGTTCTTCCAGCATCACCACGGCATCTGGAAAGCGCGCGACGCATTTGCTGAGTAGCGTTTCAGAGAGACCGTTCTTAGCCGCCTCGGCGGACTTGATAGTGGGAGATAGCTGACAATGGTCGCCGGCGAGTATGACCTTGCGGCCTTTTAGTATGGGAATCCAGCAGCCCGGTTCAATGGCTTGGCCTGCCTCGTCTATAACAACAGTATTGTAGCGCAGGTTGCGCACGGTGTAGTGGTTGGCGCCTACCAATGTTGCAGTGACCACCTGCGCCTTGCTTGTGACATCATCAATAATGTATTGCTCCATGCGCTCCACATCCTTCATGATCTTGTGCGCCTCATCAAACAGCGCCTTACGTTGTTCCCGTTCGGCACGACCAAAACTACGTTTGTATTTATGCGCCATATCCTTGAACTCTGACGCCTGCTTCTTCAGTCGTTTGATCTCTTTTACAGAGCTGTGACCTGACACCTTACTATCGAGTGTGAGTGACATCAGTCGTTCGGATACGCGCGCAGGATTGCCCACACGCAGCACATTCAAGCCGTGCTCGGATAGTTTCTCGCTGATGAGGTCGACGGCGGTATTGCTGGGTGCGGTGACCAGTATGCGATCTTCTCCATTCTTCAGCAAGGCTTTTATCGCCTGAACAAGCGTAGTGGTCTTGCCTGTGCCGGGCGGGCCGTGCACGATGGCCACATCCTCTGCCTGTAGTATCCGGGTTACCGCCTGCTGCTGCATGGGGTTCAGCTTCGGGTCGGTATAGGGTGGAATGTCGGAATTGAAAGCGGGAGCGGATGCCCCGGTGAGTACGCTGACAATGCGCCCTTCCTTTTTCTCTGCTATGGAGTCGGCCTGTTTGAGAGCGGCCTGCATCTCGTCGTAGCTATTGTCATCGAAGGTGAGGTCCACGCCGAGTTTGCCGTCTGACGCCCACTCGGGCAACTCATCGGTGCGCAGTGCCAGTTTCATGCGGTTGCCGCCGGCATAGCTTACGGTGCCTTCAATAAAATGGTTCTTCGGATCGTGATTGGAGAAGAGACTCGCCGAAACACCAAAGCGGAACTGATGGGGCAGATCGGTATGGGTGGTCCTTTCGAGTTCTACAGTAATGTATTCGGCCTTGCTGAGCTCGGTGCCGCGTATGGCTACCGGATACCAGGTAAGTCCGTTGGCGCGACGTTCGGCGGCGGTAGAAGAGCGCGTGAGCTCCAGCCACGATTGTTTGTCGGCCTCGCGCTCGGTCTTCAGCAGATCGAGCAGCTTCTTGAAATAATCCATGCGCAAAGATAATGCCGGTGGGCTACAGTAACTTCCTGATGATAACGATCTGCCCCAGGTGGTAATGCATGTGTTCTATGATGCCGGCGAGGTTGCGGTAGTAGGTACCGTACTTCTCATCGGTAAATGGCTGGTGCAGGCAGTCGTCGGGCAGTTGTTCTATCAGTCCGGCAAATGTTTCGGCATCGAGCCACACATTGTTGAGGAAGTTGTCCCAATCTGACTGACAGGTAATGGGCGGATGATCGAAACTGAGTTTGTCGCTGGCGGTGAGTGGTGCGCCGTTCAACACAGGGATGACCTCGTGTACATAGTAGTGTGCATGATACACCAGTGTAGCAATAGTATTGAACGACTGCACCTTTTGCGTAGCCTGTTCCCAGGTAAGTTCCTTCACCTGATCTCGCAGACAAGAGGTGGTCCAGTTGCCACCGAAGTGAATGTCGCGCAGGTGTTTTGCTATCTGTTGTGTAATGAGGCCCATAACCGGACGTTTGCTGTTTCCGCTAAATTAAGAAAAGCGACCATATAGGTCGCTTTTCGGGAAAATGAAAAAGTATATTGTCAGATCCTGTGCCGGATGATCTCTTCTACAACCGAAGGATCGAGCAGAGTTGACGTATCACCTATACTGTCGGGCTCGTTCTCGGCAATCTTGCGCAGTATGCGGCGCATGATCTTGCCGCTGCGTGTTTTGGGCAGTCCGCTCACAAACTGGATCTTGTCGGGTCGGGCGATGGGGCCAATGATACGGGTGACGGTCTGCATGATATCCTGACGGGAGAGTTGCTCATCGCCATGCGAGTTCTGGAACACCACGTAGGCATAGATGCCCTGCCCTTTAATGTCGTGCGGATAACCCACTACAGCACTTTCTATGACACCTGAGTGCATGTTGATGGCATTCTCCACCTCGGCAGTGCCGATGCGGTGGCCACTTACATTCAGCACATCATCCACACGACCGGTAATGCGGTAGTTGCCGTTCTCGTCGCGGTAGCAACCATCACCTGTAAAGTACAGTCCGGGATAGGTGGCAAAATAATTCGTTCGGCAACGTTCGTGGTCGCCATAGGTAGTGCGGATGATAGACGGCCACGGATGCCGTATACACAGGTTGCCGCTTACGTTGTTCTCCTTTATCTCGTTACCGTTCTCGTCAACTAATATGGGGTGAATGCCGGGTAGCGGCAGCGTGGCATAAGAAGGCTTTGCAGGAGTGACGCCGGCCATGTTGGATATCATAATGCCGCCGGTCTCGGTCTGCCACCATGTGTCCACAATGGGGCAGCGCCCCTTGCCTATGTTCTCGTGCATCCACTGCCATGCCTCTTCGTTTATGGGTTCACCAACTGACCCGAGCACTTTCAGGCTGCTGAGGTTGTGTGCATGAACAGGACCGAGTCCATAGCCCATAAGTGAGCGAATGGCTGTGGGAGCTGTGTACAGGATATTTACCTTGTATTCATCCACAATATCCCAAAAACGACCTGCGTCGGGCCAGGTAGGTATGCCCTCGAACAGGAGCGTAGTGGCACCTGCAGCCAAGGGGCCATAAACAATATAACTGTGCCCTGTTATCCAGCCTATGTCGGCAGTGCAGAAATGGACATCGCCGGGCTGATACTGGAATACGTTTACGAAGGAATAGGTAGTATATACCATGTAGCCGCCACATGTGTGCACCACACCCTTTGGTTTGCCTGTGGAGCCCGATGTGTATAGGATGAACAAAGGATCTTCCGCATCCATCTCTTCGGCGGGGCAGTCGTGCAGGCCCAGTGTCTCTATCTTGCGTATCTCGTCTTCCCACCAAACATCGCGACCCTTTATCATACTTACAGGGGTGTGAGTGCGTGTGAGTACGATGACCTTGGTAACGAAGCGACATTGCACCAACGCGTCGTCAATCACATTCTTCAGTGGTATCTCTTTGTTGCCACGGTAAGCGCCATCGCAAGTGATGACCGTGGCGGCCTGGGCGTCAATGAGCCTGTCGGCTATGCTCTGAGCGCTGAACCCACCGAATATGACACTATGAATAGCACCGATGCGTGCGCACGCCAGCACCGCAATAGCGAGCTCGGGTACCATGCCCATGTAGATGCACACACGATCGCCTTTTTTTACACCATTGTGCTTGAGCACGTTGGCAAACTGCCCTACTTTATGGTGCAGATCACGATAGGTGATCATGCGGTGGTGTTCTTCGGGGTCGTTGGGCTCCCAGATGATGGCTGGTTTGTAGCCCATTGTGCCAAGATGCCTGTCCAAGCAGTTCTCTGTAATATTGAGTTTAGCGCCCTTAAACCATTTCACATCGGGAGATTCGAAATTCCATTCCAGCACTTTGTCCCATCGTTTGCGCCACAGAAAAGAAGAAGCGACATCGGCCCAGAATCCTTCGGGGTCCTGAATACTTTTATCGTAGGCCGCCTTGTATTCTTTAGCGGTACGAATGAGATACGGATATGACATAACTATCGGAATTTTGTTCATCAATTGCTACTACATAGTTACTAAATATTTTGCGGCAGAAGATCAAGCCATGGAAGCAGGATTTAGTATGACCTGTACCCTTCGTTAAAACGAAGACAGGTAGCCGTACAGCACCAGGTCTTCCCTGTTGCGGATAAATACAGAGCGCCCTTCCTTCATCAGGTAAATGCTGTCGCATATATCGAGCAAGGGCGCATACATATGGTCGGTGATAATGATGCCCTTGTGTAGCTTCTGTTGTTGCATCAGCTCCTGCAGGCGCGTCACGTGCAGCGGCATGATGTGGGAAAAAGGCTCATCGAGCAACACGAATCGGCTGTTGCCCAGCAAGAGCATTACTACTGATAACAGTCGCTCGGTGCCACCGGAAAGCTCACTGATCTTTAGATGTGAAACTTCGGCCAACTCAGGAAACCAGTGAAGGGCCACATCCAGGTCGGCGCCAAATTGCTTCATGACGGTGTGAACCGTGAGCGATGGCGGCAAAAACTTTTGCTGCGGCAGGTAGTTGAGCAGTCCATGATGCGTATACGGGGTGTTTATCTTTATGCCATTCACGAATACAGAACACTCGGTGGCAGGCCGTGTGCCAAACACAGCCTGCAGCATAGTGGACTTGCCCGAACCATTGCGCCCCAGCAGGCCGGTAATGCTGCCACGTGTGGCACTGATGGTTACGCCCTTCAGTATCTCGCGATTGCCGATGGACACAAAAACCTGCTCGGCGATCAGTTGGTCGGAGCCTGAAACATAATTGCTGTGAGCCATAGCAGAATACGGAAGATGAAAAGATCGGTGATGATAAACGTGACGAAAAGGAACCAACGGGAGACGTGCAAGTTGTAGTAGTAGAACAGTCGGTGAGGTGCCGTAGCGGTAATAAAGTACCAGATGAGCACATCGGTAAGTGCCTTCATAAGCAGTAACGGAACAACGAGCCGCTCCATTGCATAGATCCAACAACCGGGCAGGCACAAGACCAGCGGAACAGCAGCATAATAGCGGTAGCACAACAGTGCCGCCCTTACTTTACTCATCATTACAGATAAACGATAAGGTAAAGTCACATTGCGGGCAGGTGTTTTTGAGGATGAACGGAATCGTTGAGGCCCTGCATGACCAGGAAGATGGAACTGATAAATGACGACACCACAAACGTGTAGCCCACGCCGAACGTGGCAACCGGGTCTTTGAAGGCCGTGCCTGCCATATAGCGGGCAAACCAGGCCGAGACAACTATGAGCAGATAGCCGAAGACCAACAACAACAGCGGACCAAGTGACAGATAGACCCACTTATTGCGGACGATAGCGGGCAGGCAGAGCACAAGATAGATGATGGTCATGGGCCATGAAAAAGAATTATGGATCAGGTCCATCGTCAACGCAAATACACCTACCGCAGCAAAATACAATGCCGGCAGGTAGCGCAGAAAGCGGCGGTCGAATATTGTGGCAAGTGCGTGCATGACTGTATTACTATAACGAATGTATGAATAAAATATTATGTGTGCCGATCCTTGTTATTGGGCAAATCGGCAGAAGGGTGTTACTTTGTGGGTACAAAAGTGCCGGAAATGGATCAACACACAAACGAAGACACCCTTGAAACGCTGCAGGAACTGAGCGGCATCATGGACCGGTCGGCGCGCATCATCTCGCTGAGCGGCTGGAGCGGTATATGGGCGGGTGTTGTTTCGCTATTGGGAGCTATTGTAGGGTACAATTGGTTGCAGATGCCGGGCAACAAGGGCATAGGCAAGACGCTATATGCCTCTTCTGAACATTTCGACGCCAATACGGTCAAATTCATTTTTCTGGGAGTTGCTGTTTTCGCGTTGGCATTGGGCGGAGTTGTCTATTTCACCAACCGCAAGGCACACCGCATGGGTCGTAGCGTATGGAATAACGCATCGCGCAGCATGGTGGAGCAGCTCTTCTATCCGGTGTTCGCGGGCGGGGTGTTCTGCCTGTTGTTCATCTATTATGGCTGCGGCATGTTTGTAGCGCCTACCTGCCTTGTGTTTTATGGACTGGCGCTTATCAGTGCCGGCCGGCATGCCGACTCTGATATCCGCTACCTCGGCATGCTAGATGTGGCACTTGGATGCACCGCCATGTTCTTCCCCGGATTCGGCTTATTTTTCTGGGCCATTGGTTTCGGGGTGTTGCACATTTTGTATGGCGCCATGATGTGGAGCAAGTACGACAAATGATCGTTCTCTTTCTCAGCAGTCTTTATCGCCGCAGGGCTGCGCGGCAGATTCCAGTTCTATAGTGGCGTGGTGAATGTGGTGGTGGCGTAGTTTGTGCTTGATGTCGTGCACGGTCTGCAGCTTCTCTTCAAAAGTCATTTCTTCGCTGAGTGTGAGGTGGGTAGTGAGGGCATTCTGTGTAGTGCTCATGGCCCAAATATGCGTGTGGTGCATGGCCTCTACACCGGGCGTTCCCAGAATGATCTCCTTCACTTCATCTGGCGAGATATTGGATGGCACCGCATCGAGTGCCATACGCAGGCTGCTTGTGAGCAACGACCAGGTGCCTGCAAGTATCACCAGAAGTATCAGCAGGCTCACGGCGCCGTCCAGCCAATAGATCTCCGTGTATTGTATTGCGATACCGGTCACAACAACACCCAATGAAACAAGCGCATCGGTGAGGAGATGCAGGTAGGCACCACGGGTATTGAGGTCGTGATCTTTACTGCGGAAGAAGAACATAGCACTACCGAAGTTGACAGCGATGCCTACCGCAGCCACCCACGCCACTACTCCGCCGGCCACCGGTTGCGGATGCTGTAGCCGGTGCACTGCCTCTACGCTCAATATGCCGATTGCTATGAGCAGGACAACCGCATTTACAAGTGCCGCGAGGATTGTAGATTTCTTATAACCGTAGGTATAATTTTTAGAAGGTCGGCGGCGTGCTAAACGGAATGCCACCAAGGACAGACCAAGACTTGCCACGTCGCTCAGGTTATGACCGGCATCGGACAGCAGCGCTACGGAACCTGTGTAGATGCCCGCACCGGCCTGGAAGACGACAAACAGCAGATTGAGAATGATGCCAACAACAAAGGCAGTTCCCGCGTTGTGAGAGCTGTGATGGTGGTGATGATGGTGACCATGGTGCCTCTCTCCGCCATGATGATGGTGGTGATGGTGGCTATGACCGTGGTGGTGATGATCTCCCATCTTTCAAAATTGTAGTAGCTATTTAAACCACGAACTGTACATGAGGTAATTGTTGGCTATGCGCTCCACTTCTCCTTTCAGTAGCTCGGGGCTTATGTCTTTTACCTTTTTTGCCGGCACACCTGCGAATATGCTCCCCGCAGGCACCTTTGTGCCTTCCAGCACCACTGCACCCGCGGCTATGATGCTCCCTTCGCCTATCTCCACATTGTCCATTACTATTGACCCCATGCCTATAAGTACATTGTCGGCCACTGTGCAGCCATGTACCAGTGCATTGTGCCCTATGGATACGTTGTTGCCCAGATTCGTCTTGGTTTTCTGGTAGGTACAATGGATAACCGCACCGTCCTGCACATTCACCTTGTTGCCCATGCGGATGCTGTTGACATCGCCGCGTACCACGGCGTTGAACCAAATGCTGCAATCTTCACCCATTATCACGTCGCCCACGATGGTTGCATTGGGTGCAACAAAACAGGATTCGGGTATCTCGGGCATTACACCTTTTACAGGCAATATATATGGCATGGCTTCTTTGCTTTGATACAAAGAAACGGAGTATTTTGAATTGAACAATGATTGTGGTCAAATGGGGGCGGTAGAGCCGCTAAAATGGCATCTACCCTTTTTCGAATGCCGCTGCCATTCGGTCTTGTTCTGCTTTCGATATGCCAAATGCCTTTGTCAACTTTTGCCAATTCATAATTGCCTTTCCGACTTTTGCTACAATCGCATCGGCTGTCGACTTTTTCACTCTGAACAAATCGGCGACTTCATAGGCCAATTCTATATCCAGAGAATTTTCTGTTTCGGAGATATTCAGACTCAGACCACTGCCAAATTCATTTGGGTTGATATCGTATGCCGGAGCCAATTTCCATCCATTACCGGAAAGGAGGAATCCATGATTTCGCAGGTGATCGTCAGTATTTCTAATGCTTATATAGAACACTATTCTCCGCCACAGTTCTTCAAGATCACTATTCACATCGGAACCATATCTCGTGATGAATTCAACTATTTCAATGTAACTCACACCTGTATCTGCGCCCGCACCATCCATATAACCCAGCATCGTCATAGCGGAAGCAAAGTGTTTTCTGCGCCCATCCGGGTATCTGTCAAAACGTTTTGAAATAAATGTGTGATAGCCGCTGTTGAACTTTTTTACAGCAGCATCCGGCACATTTATTCCTGCCGCGATTGCTAATTCATGTGCTACCATTTCCCATGCTCCCACATCTTTTCCGTCTTTAAGGCTTGGAAATTTTGCAATCCACAAGTTTCCA
Organism: uncultured Flavipsychrobacter sp.; assembly: GCA_964652995.1. GTDB lineage: Bacteria > Bacteroidota > Bacteroidia > Chitinophagales > Chitinophagaceae > Nemorincola. Next base: position 204,825 of record CAZZCR010000003.1, read on the forward strand.
CTGCTATCGCGAACGCCGGCTTTAGGCCTTGCCCCACCTAATGACGAACCGGGAGCAATGAGTAAATTCAGCCACTTACCATAATCCTTATCGTCTAAGTTGTCTTCTTCGAGTTGTCTGCTGGCATGTTCCAATTCTCGTAGAGACGTCCATGGAGGTGCGGCCATATTTATATCATCATTGAGAAACGGCCCTATCTTATCAAGTTTGAAACGCAATGCGCCCATTCTATGTCCGTCGTAAACACCAAGCAGATAGTCAGATTCAAGTAACGCTACAGGTTTGCGCCTTTCTTGTCTTGCCTTATACGCCTCTCTGCGATCCATCAACATACGCCCCCACCTATCAGGGCTTGAATCAAGGAAAACGCCAAAGTTCGGCTTTTCGTCTTTGGGGAAGAACCTGCCTGAATACAGCTGCATTTCAGGATCTATTGCAAACATACTATCAGACCTCAGCCAGCCAGCGTCATATTCAAAGGAGAAAACTTCCTTTCCTTTTGAAGGTATCGCAGTAAGTAACCCCACTAACACAGGCGTGCTTTCTGTTTTCCAATTTGCATACACAAATATTTCCTTCGTTGCTTTCATGGCTATTTCTTTTTAGGCGCTCGTTCCTTTACAATCAGCTCTGCGTCTTGTAGTTTTCTTCCCAAATCATCATCTGCAGCAACTTTGAGCAGATCTTTTTCAAGCCCTAGGACAAAAAGTATCTGACAGTAGATGCCCATTGCGACACTGGGTGCGCCTTTCTCGACCTGCCATAAAGTTGCACGGCTTATATCAGCCCTCTCAGCTACCTGTTCTGCCGTCAGTTTCCTCCTGAGTCGTGCGAGTTTTATGTTCGCTCCGAGTTGCAACAGTATTCGTTCTGACGACGGCAATATTACTATTCCCCTCTTCATAATGTTCGTTAATTTAAACAAATGTATGGAATTTGTTCATTTTTATGAACATTATTGAATAAAACCATTTTTATGTTCACAATCGAGTAAGCACCTAATCCACAATATGGTCCATACCGGCATAGAGGAATCTGTAAGATCCGTTAGCGCTATCTATGGTTACTCTGAATCCGTCCAGACCGGCTGATATGTAGGACATGCCACCCAGTTCCTTCACATGGGCCAGTTTATCGGCGTTGGTAATGTCCACCTTTGCAGTGGCACACCACGCTGGGCTATGGAAATTCACCCAAATGTATTGTCTCGCGCTATCCTCTTCATAATCTGCAATGTAGCAGTCCAATGTAGTCTGGTCGGTTGCCGCAAGGTGCCGTGCCACCGCAGCAGTATATATAGCTGAGCTACGATCGTATTTTCCCAGCTCCGGCAGCACATGACAAGTGTGCCGCTTGCAACCGCAAGCTAGATGCAGTAGCACTGAAAATATTGCGATGAGGCGCATAAACGATTGATTTGGGTATGCACAATTAACGCCCGATCTAAAAGAATAGTGTGCAAACAAAAATTGCAGCTATAACACATATCAGATCTACCAGCAACATGGTGGATAGTGTATAGCGTGTATTCTTCACCTTTACGCTGCCGAAATAAACAGCTATCACATAAAATGTTGTCTCTGCACTGCATTGGAACACGCTGGAAAGGCGGCCGGCCAAAGAATCGACCCCAAATGTCTGCATGGCATCTATCATGAAGCCGCGAGAACCGCTGGAACTGAATGGCCTGAGTATGGCAACGGGCAGGGCATCTACAACACCCTTGTCCACATGCAGCATAAGGAAGAATTTTGATAACGCTCCCGAAACCATTTCGAAGACACCGCTGTTGCGGAATACTGAAATGGCCACCAGCATACCCAATATGTAGGGGAAGATAGTAACGCCTGTATTAAGCCCGGATGATACGCCATCTACAAAGGAAGAGAACACATTCTTACCGTCGGCGGTGAATTTTTTCTCGTGAACGAAGGCATAAATGAGGATGAAGAGAATAATGGAAAGCAGAATAACGTTGGAGATGTTCGCGGTAAAGTGATTTTTCTCAGCAATGCCCAAACGGGTAATATAGAACATCAATCCGGTAAGCACGCCGGCAATGCCACCCAAAGCACCTATGAGCACGCCGCTCTTGAAGTTAATGCGCTGACGCACACCTACCAGTATCAGCGCAGCAAGGGTCCCGATGAACGATGTGATGATGCAGGGCAGCATCACATCAGCAGGGTTTTGGGCATTTTGCGCAGCCCTGTAGCCTATAATAGAAGTGGGTATGAGCGTAAGGCCGGCAGCATGCAGGCACAGGAACATGATCTGCGCGTTGCTGGCACGTTCCTTATCGGGGTTCAGTTCCTGCAGGCTTTCCATGGCTTTGAGGCCGAATGGTGTTGCGGCTGAATCGAGCCCCAGGAAGTTGGCAGCGAAGTTGAGGGTCATGTAAGAGATGGCAGGGTGTTTTGCCGGCACCTCGGGAAAGACCTTTACGAATACAGGGCTAAGCAGTTTGGCCAACTTCTCTGACGCACCCGAATCGATAAGTAACTGCAGGATGCCGCAGAAGAATGACAGATAGGCAATGAGCGGTAGTATGAGGTCGAAAATTGCACTTTTGCAGGTGGGCAAGATACCATCGGTGGCCAGCTTGCCACGGGTCACTTTTACAAGGCCCTTGTCCAGAGTGTAGATCACATCTTGCTTGGCGGTAGCGCCACGCACCACGTACTTTCCATCGGCAGCGGCTGTTATGCTGTCGCGCAACGGAGATGCCATATCCTTGAGGTAAAGCTCTTTTATGAGAAGGGCGTCGTCGCGTTTGCCGTTCACAATGTGATCTATGGAATATGCATTGCCTGTAGCCAATGAGCCCAGTACATATACAACCGACACTATGATGATTATAAGCCAGAACCTGCTGAGGACCATATACGGTCAAAAGTATGAATTATGAGTAATAATAGTAAGTACCGGTATGACGCTACAGCGTGGAGGGCTCTTCTTCTATCAGTTCTTCTTCGTTCTTGGAGAACTGTACCAACCAGCGATTGTCCATCTTCACGAGAAACAGCAACTGTTCCTTTCCTTTATTGTCGGAAAGGGTATAGGTAACGATCGCCCTGTCGCCGCTCTGTTTGTAACCATTCACGCCCACCATCACGCCGGCCATGTGTCTGCGGGTAGAATCTGAGATCATGTCACTCACGCCCGAAAACTTCTCTAATAGTGCTTTAGTGTCCTCGGTGGCGTTGCGGCCGGCCTCGGCGTAGTCCATCTTGTAAAATGCGGTAAGCCATTTATAGGCCACCGTTCTCGGGTCGTTCACATCGCTCTTTACAGAGTAGAAGGCCGAAGTGGGTGCGAAGTAGCGTATGTAATAATCGACAGGCAGGTGATCGTAAGTAGGTTCTATGGCAAATTTCCCTTCCTCGTCAATAAAGCCATACTTGCCTTTATTCTCTACTACGGCCAGGCCGCCATCGAAACCGAAAGCGAAATCATACTGAGGGGCAATGATGAACTTTCCCTTTTCGTTGATATAGCCCCATTTTTCGCCACTCTTCACAGGTGCAAATTTATTGCCGTTGAACGGGTAGGCATCGTTGAAAAGCAATGGTATCACCACACCTCCGCCACGTGCTATCCATCCCCACTTGTTATCGTGTTTCACCAGGAATATCTTCCCATCCACATCTACATCTTCGTATCGGGGGTCCAGAATGAATTTACACGATGTGTGGAGTACGCCCCATTTCCCGGCTACATTCACCTTGGCCATGTCGCCGGCAAACGGGTGTGCGTTTCTGTAAACGGTAGGGATGGCTATCTCGCCCTTTTTGTTGATATAGCCCCACTCTCCGTTTCGGTTCATAACACAGCACAGCCCCGATGAAAAGTAACCTACGGCTTTGTATGCGGGTTGTATCACCGTTTCGCCACTTTTATTCACGAACCCCCATATTTCGCCCTGAGGGCCCAGAATGCTATATGCAGCCAGGCCTTCTCTGAAGATCTCGGCGCTCAGCGCATTTTCGAGCGTGAATTTTGTGATGCCGTTTTTATCTATGGCACGGGGTGCGCCACCGCGGGGCACTACAAATGCAAGCCCCTCGCTGAACGCGGTGGCTGCGGTATACACAGGGCGAATAACGTAATTCCCTGAATGGTCTATGAAACCCCAACCGGCCTCTTTGTCGAGGTTGGCTACAAGCGCGACACCACCTTCAAAGCAGCCTGCACGACTGTAGCGGAACGGTATCTCGGTGTGTCCTTCTCGGTCGATATAGCCATAATATCCGTTCTGTTTCACCGGGAAGAGACGGGTGTGCTTTCGATTCCCGTCTCCACAGGAAATGAAAAACACCAAAGCCAGTATGAGGAGTCCGTTTCTGTTCATAGGTAAGGTTCCTTAGCCGGGTGACCCGGAGTTTATGGCTGGTGCAGGGAGGGGTATTTACTTGATATTACTTCTTCACAGAGTCTGTTGCCACAGCAGCACTATCTGTTGAAGGCGCAGGTTCTTCTATGGCCGCTTCGTCGTCTTTGGGCATCACACCCACCAGATCGCTCTTGGTGAATTGTACCAACCATTTGTCATTCACTTTCACCAGGTTCAGCTTCTGCTCTGTTGGATTATCAGAAGACGAGTAAGTTACGATTGCCTTTTCGCCTTCTTCTTTTACGTCCTTTATATTGATCTTGATCTTCTTCAGTTCGGTTTTGCCCGAGTCGGTAACACCCTTAGTGAGTTCCTCCAAAGAGTTGAGCAAGTTTTTTGTGTCGTCGGTCGACAGTTTGATGGATTGTTCAAACTCCATATGGTTGAATCCCGTAAGCCAGGTTTTCGCAACTTCTTTCGGGGTGTTCCGGCCACAGCTGATAAACATTACAGAGGCAACAGCGAGCAGCACCAAACGGCGCATCATGATCTTCATGTATGTACTTCTTTTTAGCATAACAAAGGTATCACTTATATTTCACCTGCCAAACGAGCTGAGCCATGGGATTGGCGATCAGATTTCCGGTGCCCACAAACCGGTGTCCCATTACGGTGTCGGTGGGTATGCAGCACATATCTCCAGCCACACCGGTCAGCACCTTGTAGACCATTTCGGTGCAATATAGCTTGTCGTTAGTCGCAAGATCGAACTGCATGTCGAAGCGTGGATGCTTGTGATACCAACCTAACACCTGCTTCTTTATTGCGGCGGAGTCGAGCGGGTAGCGTACCACCCCAAAGGCCAACTGATTTTGCTGAGAAAGAAACACCGATGCCGAATCACGCCGCATGCGTGCGTCGGGGTTATCTTCGCCGCCAATGCAGTGATACACGAAGGGGTATCCATTCTCCACTACCACAATGCCGCAATGCGAAAAGTCTTTGTTGCCCCTGTTCATTCGTGCCAGCATCTGACTTTGCGCCCCCATTCCCATACGCAGCAATACATCGCCGCTACGCAAGATGGAGATGGCAGAATCGGCCATGTGCCGGTTCCAGTACATGGCGGCCTTGTTGTCTATGGGTGTATGCGCTTCTGATTTGGGTACAGTTTCGCCACCGGTGGCTGACAACAACAGCCCTCCCGAAACGATTGCCGCCGCTATGACCACCCAAATACGCATCATGACCGGAAAAATGAAATTATACGTTGAAACGGAAGTGCATCACATCGCCGTCCTGCACCACATATTCCTTTCCTTCTATGCGCAGTTTGCCGTTTTCGCGGCAGGCTGCTTCAGTTTTGTACTGTACATAGTCGTTATATGCGATCACCTCGGCCTTGATGAAGCCTTTTTCAAAGTCGGTGTGGATGACGCTGGCTGCCTGTGGCGCTTTCCAGCCACGGTGAATGGTCCACGCGCGCACCTCCTGCACCCCTGCTGTGAAATAAGTAATCAGGTTGAGAAGTGTGTAAGTAGAACGGATGAGACGGTTCAGTCCCGGCTCTGTGAGTCCGTATTCAGACAGGAACAGTTCTTTGTCTTCGGCGTTCTCCATTTCTGAGATCTGCGCTTCGATAGAGTTGTTCATCACTATCACCTGCGCACCTTCTTCTGTGGCTGCTTTTACAAGCGCGTCAGAATATTTATTGCCCGTGAGCAGCGCCGCTTCGTCCACGTTAGCAACGTAAAGAACCGGTTTCTCAGTAAGAAGGAACAGGTCGGCAATAGCTTCACGGTCTTCGCCTTCAAGACCCAGACCACGAACGTTTTTGCCTTCGCCCAGGTGTTGCTGGCACTGCTGCAATACTTCCAGCTGGCGTTTCATTTTCGCATCGCCGGTTTTGGCCATCTTCTCCACGCGCTGGATCTTCTTTTCCACGCTCTCCAGATCTTTGAACTGAAGTTCAGTATCTATTATCTCTTTATCGCTAATCGGGTTGATCTCACCCTCTTCGCGCAGGATGTTGTCATCTTCGAAGCAGCGGATCACATGCACAATGGCATCCACTTCACGGATATTGGCCAGGAATTTGTTTCCCAGACCTTCGCCCTTGCTGGCACCCTTTACCAGGCCCGCAATGTCCACAAACTCAAACGTGGTGGGCAGTATGCGTTGAGGCTGCACCAACTCGGCCAGCTTCGTCAGACGGTCGTCCGGCACATCCACCTGACCTACGTTGGGTTCAATGGTACAGAACCTGTAGTTGGATGCCTGTGCCTTTGCGCTGTTACTCACCGCATTGAATAGTGTTGATTTTCCTACGTTGGGCAAACCAACGATACCTGCCTGTAATGCCATCTTACTTTTTTGAAAATTTGCGCAAAGGTAAGCGGAATGGACAAATAGGGAATTAAAAGATTGACCGACGCCTGTACGGGCAGCCATAAATGGCAATGCCGGAGCTTATCGGGCTCCGGCATGCACAGATGAGTAGTTGTGAATATTTAGAGGAAGCTCGCGGCTATTTTCCCCAGTGCAGGTGGTGCCTGGGCTATGCGTGCGTGTTGTGTACAATAAACAAGTAGGAAAGGCAATGTGGCACGGGTGTCTTTATCCACCGCTTTGCGACGCACATCTATGTCGTAATGGTAACATAGTGCTTTCCAGTCATATCTGCTCTTTATAGAGGCAACTTCATTGTCAAATTCGTCCACAATAGTATAGGTGGGTTCGAAACTTTTATTCTTGGACACCAGCAAACGTTTTCCGTTTTCCAGTATCATCTCCAGTTTCTGACCATTTCCCAACCTTAAAATAGCATAGGTACTGCCATTTCGCATGATGCCGGCATCCTTGCCGCGCGGAACGATGGTAAATCCATCATCATCGCGGACACTGATCTTCGATCGTTCGTTCAGGCGTGCAGCATAGCTGACACAGCCAATGGGCTCTTTGTGTTCATTAGTTATTTCTATATTCCTTCCTCCGAGGCGTGTGGCTGTATAATGCATATTTGAAAATTTTTCGGTTTGCGTGTGCGATGTCTATTTCAATTCGTGTGCCATTTCTTGCTGATATTGAAAATCAATTTGTTACGAGTTTAATTAATAATTTTTTGTTCCAAAAAACGGAAATGCAATCCACGATATGTACTGATGCAGGTTTCTGATAACTGATAATTTTTGGCACCTTTGCGGCATGAAAAAGTCCATTTTCCTGCTATCCAGTTCATCAGTTCACGGACACGGCTTTCTGGAGTATAACAAACCCGATATTGAAACGTTTCTCAAGGGCGTGACCACCCCTATACTTTTTGTGCCGTTTGCAGCGGGCAAGGACGAATGGGACGGGTACACATCCAAGGTGCGTGCTTTCTTCACCACAATTGGCATGAAAGTAAAGGGCATACATACTGTAAGCGAGGAAAAGATGTTCACCGATCATGAAGTGATCTTTATAGGTGGGGGAAATACCTTCAGATTGCTGGACGAACTGCAGCAGCGCGGTTTACTACCCCGTATCCGGGAAGCGGTAATGAGCGGAAAAATGGCTTACATGGGTTCGAGCGCGGGTACCAACATGGCAACTTTGTCAATCAAAACCACCAACGATATGCCTATCATTTACCCCTCGGGGGGATTTGACGCACTCAACCTGTTCCCGTACCAGATCAATCCGCACTATCTGGATGCCGACCCTACTAGCAGCCATATGGGCGAGACCAGGGCACAGCGCATATCAGAGTTTCATCAGGAAAATGACACACCTGTTTTTGGTCTGCGCGAAGGGTCTTACATCCTCATCAGCCCCGACTGTGCCACTACCGGAAAGATGTTCATAGGACGCAAGGCCGGCGCAAGGGTTTTTCTGAAAGGAAAACCAGCATTTGAAGCACCCACCGATGTTGAATTCTCATTGAGCGAACTGGAAGCCGCACGTTAACTGACGGGAGTGTTTTTTGCCTTGTCGAAATGCAGCAGCCATTGGTTGCCATAGCGGTCTGTGAGGTCGCCGAAGAGTGCACCCCAGAACGTTACCTCCAGTTCGTGTGTCACAGAGCCGCCGTCGGCAAGGCGAACAAAACAAGTGCGTAGTTCGGCCTCCGCGTTGCAGTCTAGCATCAGCGAAACTGCATTGCCACGAATAAGGCCGCGCTCGCCCACCATGTCAGATGCCATTATCATCAACGGGCCACTTGTGAGCGTGCTATGCAGGATACAATCGCGCATTTCTTGCGGCATACTTCCCGCCAGTGGCGACTCGCCAATAGTCTGAAATTCAAGCGTGCCACCCAGACATGAACGGTAAAATTCCATAGCCTCTCGGCAATTGCCCGCAAACGTGAGGTAGGTGATGATATGCGCCATAACAGTATGATAATGAATGATGTTACTAATGTTTGCAAAGTTGTGACACCCGCCACACAGCAACCATGTGCGAAAGCGACGCAATGACGGGTTGATTCCGACATCCATCCTTTCTACCTTTGACATGAAAATACATGCCATGAAGACCATAGCAATACTTGTTCCCGAAACAGCCGTTATTGAAGCTATTGCCGACCCTAACTATATGTTTCGGGCGGTCAATCAGTTTTTGCAGGCATCGGGCCGGCAGCCTTTATTTGATGTAAAACTGGTGGGCGCCACCCGAGAGGTGAAACTGGACAATAGTCTCTTTACAGTACACACCGATCTGCTGCTTGATGAAGCGAAAAGCGCCGACATGATATTTGTGCCGGCCATAAGCGGACCCGTGCAGCGGGCCATAGACCTTAACAGGAGTATGCTGCCATGGATAGTGGACCGATACAAAGAAGGGGCAGAGGTAGCCTCTTTGTGTATAGGCGCATTCCTGCTGGCTGCAACTGGCCTGCTGAACGGCAAAAAATGCAGCACCCATTGGAATGCGGCCAACGAGTTCAGAAACATGTTTCCGGACGTGGAGTTGGTTGATGGCAGCATCATCACCGAAGAGCACGGCATTTACTCAAGTGGTGGTGCCAACTCCTACTGGAACCTGCTGCTATATCTCGTGGAGAAGTACACTGACCGCGATACTGCCATCCTTGCCTCCAAGTATTTCGCGATAGACATAGACCGCGACAGTCAGGCTTCGTTTATGATGTTTCAGGGACAGAAGGAACATAACGATGAGGCAATAAAGAAGGCGCAGGATTACATTGAGAATAACTACACAGAGAAAATGACCGTAGATGAACTTGCTGCGTTGTGCACAACCGGTAGGCGGAGCTTTGAGCGCAGATTCCTGAAAGCCACCGGGAACACCGTGGTCACCTACATTCAACGGGTGAAGATAGAAGCGGCCAAACGCAGCTTTGAAAAGAGCAGAAAGAACATAAGCGAAGTGATGTATGATGTGGGCTATACGGACACGAAGGCGTTCCGAACCATCTTTCGTAAGATAACGGGGCTTACACCCATTGAGTACAGAAACAAATACCGAAAGGAAACAGCGTAGGCATAATGAAAATGGCAGACAACCTCCATAATCTGCGTCAGTAGCGGGCTTCCAAAGAAATGTTACCTTTGCGCCCCTAAAACAATTCTAATGAAACTGGAAGAACAACTGCAACAGAGAAGCGGCAACACCTGCGAATTATGCCAGTCGGCAGAAAACCTGAAGATGTATGAGGTGCAGCCTCAGGACAGCAATACGGCCGATAACTGCATTTTACTCTGTGGCAAGTGTACTGCCCAGATAGACAAGAAAGAAGAGCTGGAAAGTAGCCGTTGGAATTGCCTTACCACCTCTATGTGGAGCGAGGTGCCGGGTGTGCAGGTAGTTACGTGGCGCCTGCTGAACCGTTTGCGCAACGAAAGCTGGGCGCAGGAAAGCCTGGACATGATGTATATGGATGACGACAGACTGGAATGGGCGAAAGCGACGGGAGATCATGATAGCGACGGATCGGTGGATCTGCACAAAGACTGTAACGGCGCTGTGCTGCATACCGGCGACACGATTGTGCTGACGCGCTCACTTGATGTGAAGGGTACTCAACTAAATGCAAAAATGGGTACAGTGGTAAAGAATATCCGCCTTGTTGAAGACAATACAGAACAAATAGAAGGGAAGATAGAGGGTCAGACCATTGTGATACTTACCAAGTACGTAAGGAAACAAGGAGCGTAAGAGATCAGACTGTTATTGAAGCGGGCAGAACGAAAACGTTCTGCCCGCTTTTTTTACCTGAATAATATAAGGGCGTCGAGACTGTTGATGGGAGCTTCATTTTCTCCCGACAAATTGATTGACCTGATTATAACTTTGGCGCGCAGATCGCCTTGCCCAACAATAGTGAGCGAGTCTGCCGGCAGGTCTCCGTCTTTTGCAACAAGCAATCTATTGAGTAGTGGCTTCAGATCTATCTGCTCGCGCGGCGATCCGTTCCGCGTAATGTCAAGCAGAACAACCTTCTCATCCTGTTTCAGCTGCACTGACATAGAGTCAGAAAGATCGGCAGCGTCGCTGCGACCCCAAAGACGTAATTCGTGTGCTTTGTTATACCCTGATATATTAAATCCGGTGGCGCTGTCATTGCAGTTGAACGACCGTATGACATTGTCGGTTTCAGCCTTTCCGGGAACGGTGGTACAGATCATCAGGTCCAGTTTCTTTTCCAGTTGCCGCCGCTCATCCCATGAATAGCGACCTCGTTCATTAGTGACCGGGGCTATTTCTTTCACCACTTTTATCAGGGGCACGGCAAAGAGTGGCTGCAATTTTTCTACTGCATTTCTCTCCACAAAATAACTGATAATAGCATCCACCTCTGTAGCATCGGTCTTACTCATTGACACACCTTTACCCTCACCAGCGCGCGCCAGGTGGTACTTTTTCATGATGTGCTGCAAACGAAGACGCTGGCTGAACGCTGATACCGAAAATGCACTCCATGGCCCCAATACCGACAACAAACCTATCACTATAAGTGACCGCGGAATGATGCGTATGTTCTGTTCTTTTGAGAAAACGAAGTAGAGACTGATAATGCCCAGCCACAACCCCAGCAGGCTAAGGAAGTATCGGCTTTCGGTGATGCCGTATTTGCCTACACGCGCCCAGGTGGCTGCATACAACAAGACAATGAGCGGCAATGTGGCTCGGAAGAAAATCCGCGCAAACAAACGAACCCATGCAGCTGAGGCATCGGTGCGCAGCGGCTCCGATAACAGAACGGCAAGAATGCCCACCACCGAGTAAGACAAAATAAGTGTGCTGACCATACCTCGCGGCAACTGCCACGTAAATAAGATCTTCATTCCGTAGGCATAGAGAATGACCATGTACAGGAACACAAGCGGAATGAGAATGAACTGCACAAATATTTTCAGCATTACCGGGAACACCCGCTCTTCATTCAGATCTTTATAATCAGCAGGAATGCCTGCAACAAAAAACCAGGTGCTGAATACGCCCGCAACGGCTATCCACAAGTATACGTACAGGTCGCTGTTCACGTTCAGATCGAACAGCTTATCTGAAGCACCTATAGCGAGGGCGAGCCCGCCAAACAGAGCGGCCGAGAATATACCCGATAATATGAAACGCGAAAACAACAGCTGGTTGTATCTCCAGAAACCTTTTCTTTCGTTATGACCTATATAGGGAGCAACAGCCACCATCAGATGCGTCACTACAACGAGCACGAAGTAGGTGATGGTGCGGCTGATATCCTCGAATTCATTGGTGGGTGCGAGCCAATGCCAATAAGCCCATGTGAGACCCACAGTTGCTACAGATAGAATGTGTCTAAGGTTCTTATTGCCCTGTCTTTCTGCAAAAAGCGTGAATGCCAGAGACAATGACAAACCCAATGAACAAGACAGCAACGCGCCGATATTGGAGCCGGCATTGTCGTTCACCATAAGCATGCCTATGTAGCTGCCACAAATAGCAAACAGAAGCGTGGCATAGAACCTGCTGAACGAATTTTTGGCCATACCGACCAGATAGGAAAATGAGGGTAGCTTCATAAGCGGAGATATATTCAAATTTACAAACTAATAATAACAGCATTGTCCCGGTATTATTGTTTGCCAGCGGATATTTAGCATTTTATATAGCCACCTGTGAATAATTGGCCAAACCCATTATATTTGCACCCTCAAGTCAGGGGAATTAGCTCAGCTGGCTAGAGCGCTTGCTGTCCCGAATGCTTTCGGGAAAGAGGTCACCGGGTCCATTGAAAGTTCT
>CAZZCR010000004.1:0-212725 GCA_964652995.1 uncultured Flavipsychrobacter sp.
CATCTACTGGTATAGTTAACGGTATCGCCGCTGGAACCACCACCATTTCTTATACAGTCACCAACAGTTGTGGCACAGCAGCAGCAACTCAGGTCATTACCGTCAACCCCACACCCAATGCAGGTACTATAACAGGAGGGTCAAAAGTATGCGTCGGCGATATAATGACTTTATCAAATTCAGTGTCAGCTGGCTCATGGAGCAGCAGCAACAGCAAAGCGACGGTTGCAGGAGGAATGGTAATTGGGATTAGTGCCGGCATCGACACAATAATTTATATCGTAAACAACATGTGTGGGTCAGCTTCAACCATCAAGATCATTACAATCAATCCATTGCCTGAAATTCCGGTGATTTCCACCCAAGCGCAATCAGTGGTTTGCTTGGGTACGATGTATCAAAACTTCGGAACAAATCAACCCGCTGAACCAAGCACCTCATACAACTGGACTGCCTTAAACGCCACGGTATGGGCACAGGGCGCTCTACATAACTACTCATTGGTCAACTTCGACACAATCGGAATAGCCTATGTAACTCTTCGTGCCGAAAATACAACAACCGGATGCGGGAGGCAAAATACTGTAAGTATAACAGTAGGTGCACCTACTTCACAAAAGGACAACGTGTCGTACTTCAATAATCACTTTGTCGCTACTCCGAACAATGAAGGAACCTATCAATGGGGATATGATGATATCACAACATTAGATTCAACAATACTTAAGGGAGAAATAAACCAGGACTACGTCAATGCAAACCCGGACTTCTCAAACAAGTCATATTGGGTAATGACTACGCTAAACACATGTCTCCAAAAAACATACTACAAAACACCGGTGATACTTAACACACTCACCAACAACAACATTTCAATAAATGTGTTCCCGAACCCCGCTATCAACGAAGTAAACATAGAACTATCTGGCTATTCGTTCGGCGAAATAAGGATCGAAATTCAGAACGTTCATGGCCAAAAAATGACGACGTTGATAACAAACCGCAACAAAGCGATTATCGACGTCTCTGCATACAGCAACGGGCTATACCTGATCTCTTGTTATGTTGACGGCAACAAATTACCCGGAACGCGTTTCACGAAAAACTAAATAGATCAACAACAAAAATTACAGAAAAATGAGAAACCATATTATATTGTTGTTATCGGTAGCATGCGTTCTCCCCGCAAAAGCACAAAATAAATACCCCCCGCTACCACTCACGGAAACTTCATATCGATGGTGTATCGATGCGAATTTGTTGGGTGGATATGCCTGGCAAGATCCAACAACTGCAAAAAACAAAACCAACTATCCTGACGCGATAAATTCGAACATTGGAAACCTCAAATTCAATAATGGATACTCGTACGGAGCCGATGTTCAATTGGGTGCATTCTTCGGACGAAAACGGCATTGGGGAATAGGCACAGGTTTAATGTTCATGGAACAGAAAAGTGACGCAACATTATCAAACTACAATATCGAGTATCGTTCCACCGACGCTTCAGGAAATACCTTCAGGCAGATCATTGTTGGAAACAATGTAAAGGAGAACATCACTTCAACAATTGTTAATATTCCTGTCGTACTCAAATACAAAGACAGGTTTTCAAAACACTGGGGAATTTCTGCGGATGCCGGAGCACTTATCAACTTGCAATTCAACAATGCATATACAACATCCGCCACGTTTGACCAAGGTGCAATATATAAAATCAAACCACCTAACGACGGAAATGTAACATCGGAATATGACAATCTAACAATACCATCTACCGGTGACTGGCTAATTACTAAAGCTAATTTCCTCCGAAACAACCCCAATGGTAATTGGCAGGAATATGCAAAAATTAAGCGCGCATCAGGAATCAACGTTGGCGACCAGCTTCCGGTTAACAACAAACGAGGTACAACAGCCTACCAAAATGGCTCAGTAGGACTGATACTGCAACCATCTGTGAACTACTATCTGTCAAACGTAGTGATCCTTAACCTCGGTGGTTATCTTATGCTGCAACCTTTCCAGAACAATTCAGTCAAAGAATACAGACTTACAGATGGAAACGGGTCATATAGTTCAGTCCTAAACAACATAACAGCTTCTACCAATTATGCAGTTGGAATAAACGCAGGAGTGAGAATTCTTTTTGGTCGTTCATCAAACGACATAGATAGAGATGGCGTTGCGGACAACAAAGATAGATGCCCTGATATATTTGGATTGCCCGAGTTTGAAGGATGTCCCGACACAGACAAAGATGGCATCGAAGACAAGAAAGACTCTTGCCTAACGGTATGGGGATTAGCACATTTCGCCGGATGTCCCGACTCTGATAATGACAGCATAATAGACAAGTTAGATGATTGCCCTTACACAGCGGGACTAATAGCGCTAAACGGTTGCCCCGATAGAGATAGGGATGGCACTGCTGACAAAAAAGATCGTTGCCCCGACTCCTTTGGGCTGGCCGAATTTTATGGATGCCCCGACTCCGATGGAGACGGTATACCAAACAATCTTGACAAATGTCCTGGTACAGCTGGAGTTTCTTCCAATCTCGGTTGTCCGGAGGTGCTCGACAGTATTAAAACCACGAAAACAACATCAGGAAACATGAATACTCCAATCCTTTTTGAGGTAAATCTGTTTACGCTGAAGCCAATGTCAGAACCAATTATAGAAGATGCGATCCATGAGTTGAATAAAGACAATAGGGCAACATTAACTATTGACGGACATGCTGATTCGAGTGGTCCTGAACCTGAAAACGTTGTATTGTCGTTGAACCGGGCTAATGCGGTAAAGGCAGCACTGATAAAGGGCGGAATTAAACCCTCGCGCCTTAAAACATTTGGACATGGCAGTAGCATACCGGAAGCCACAAATAGTACACCTTCAGGCAAGGAACGAAACAGAAGGGTAAAAATGAAAATACGCTAATTAAATAGTTGCCGGACACCAACTCAATAAACGCAAAGAAAAAATCTATCTAATAGCAGCAGGCAATGTACCTGAACTGACCGGAAATTCAAACGCTGCATGCTAAAAACAAAAAACTGATGAAAAAGATCATTGTAATAGCCTTCATGGCTTTCGGTTACGCTCCATTGAACGTATGCGCCCAAAACAAAATTCCAACAAAAAAAGAAGAGCGCCAGCAGAAGAAGTCGGATAAAATTAACGCGGAAATCAACGAAACCAAAAGCCAGATCAATAACAAGGAGGAGAAGGTAGACAAAAAGAAAGCAAAATCAGACAAGAAACTGACTAAAATGCACAAAAAACAAAGACGCGCTAATGCAAAAAAGCGTGCGCTTAACAAGCAAATCGAGAGCAAAGAAAGTAAATGACCTCCTTGATTAAATAATGCTCATCGTCCTCATTGATTTACGCACCAGCAATCAGCAGAATACTTACAAAAGGAACGTGTGATAAATGTAAGATTTGCACGGCAACATGTAATAATAACGGACAGATTAACAGGACCTTTACAGTGTGATAATTCTATCACACGTAACACTCAATAGAATGAAAAAAATATACGCATGCATGATTTCTGCCGGCTTGCTGTTCATGGCCGTTCCAACAACAGCCAACACTTCTGCTAAAACCAACGCTGCCATAAGCCATACTGCCGGTGCAGCTGAAGCAGAAGTTCTTCTCACCAGGCTCAACGAGATAAAAACGCTGAGCGAAAATAAACTTTCATACCCGGAGAAAAAGAAGCTAAGAAAAGAAGTACGAACAATTCAGCAAAGCTTGGCCCACATAAATGGAGGCGTATATATTTCAGTGGGCGCGTTGATACTAATTATAGTGTTATTGATCATTCTGCTCTAATACAAATATTCAAATCATCTACTTAACATCTAAAACCAACTACAATGGACAACATGACAGAATTAAAAGGAAACTGGAACGAAATAAAAGGAAAACTAAAACAAAAGTTCGCTATGCTCACAGAAAACGACTTGCTTCTGATTGAAGGAAAACAGAACGAACTAATGGGGCGCCTCCAGACAAAACTGGGCAAGACCAAGGAAGAGATTAGACAGATCATCGCAGATCTCTAGTAAAGGTTTCATCAAATAGTTTCACCAACACAAAAAAGAACAAAAGAAATGAGAAAAATACTGGGAGTATATATAGCAGCGATCTTCCTCGGTTGCACACTGATCATGTCATGTGATAGTTCAAAAGAGAATGTTGAAGACGCTAAAGAGCAGGTCACCGAAGCAAACAAGGATCTTGATGAGGCCAACAAAACCTATCTCGCCGATGTTGAAGCATACAGGGTAGCAACAAGCGAGCGTATCGCGGCCAACAAAAAACTACTCGAAGACATGAAAGTCAGCGCCGGCAACGATAAGGCAAAATTGAAGGCGGATTACGCTATGCGGATATCGGAACTTGAAAAGAAGAATGATGAAATGAGAGTCAAGCTGGAAGAATATAAAGCTACCGAAAAAGACAAATGGGAGGAATTCAAAACGGAATTCAATCATGATATGGATGGCCTCGGAGACGCGTTTAAAGATCTCACGGTAAAGAACGCCAAATAGCATCTGTTCCAATTCAGTTTACAATGCAATTAGAAACGGTATAAACACACATAAGATGAAAAAGATCATTCTGGCACTAATAGTATGTACATGTAATGCCGTATTCGCGGTAGCTCAAGACAAAACCGATGTAGTGGTCTATGAAGTCGACAACGACTTTAGAGAAGACTTTATGTTCGGCCTGAAGGCAGGAGCCAACTATTCTAACGTATATGACGCTCAGGGAGAGGCTTTTCAGGATGACGCGAAGTTCGGATTTGCAGGAGGAGTGTTTATGTCGGTGCCCATCGGCAAATTCCTGGGCATCCAACCTGAAATTCTATATTCACAAAAGGGGTTTCATGCAACAGGCAAAATACTTGGAAGCTCCTACGACTTTACAAGAACTACCAATTACCTGGATATCCCCCTGTACATTGCCATTAAGCCGGGTAAATTTCTTACCGTCCTGGCGGGGCCGCAGTATTCTTACCTCCTGTCTCAGAAAGATGTATTTGCTACTAGCGTTACCAGCTCAGAAGTAATTACTGACTTCAAGAACGACAACATACGAAAGAACATCTTGTCTGTGTCAGGCGGCTTTGATATAAACATACGACATGCTGTTATAGGCGGCAGAGTGGCATGGGACGTCAGCAACAACAACGGAAACGGTACATCTAATACCCCCCGATATAAAAACACTTGGTTTCAGGCATCAATTGGTTACCGTATATAGCAGCAGTAAAACCCGGATTTTCTAACTTTTGAACATTCTTAAATCAGAAAAAGATGAACAATTTATTATACCTCGTTGCTATTCTTTTGGTAATTGGATGGGCAATTGGCTTTGTAGGTTACCACATTGGAGGACTGGTACACATTTTATTGTTTTTGGCTTTAGTAGCGGTACTGCTCCGTATAATAAGAGGAAACAGGCCACTATAAATTGTTCGGATATTCTCCCAGCAACAATGTGACCAAATCAAAACCTGAATAGTAATAGGATCCCAACCATGACCCCACCGAGATCCTATTACTTTTCTCTATTTTAGTACAACAACCAAAACACTACAGTACTGCCATACCATTCACCCCTTGTAATTTGCGCTTAAATACAATATACATCGAAGTCGCTTCCGAAAAGGCAACGAGCCATTGAAAATAACGTTCGTGAAACCGGCACATTCTCAGCCTAAACCCGAGATTCTCTTAAAATGTCCTAACCGCACGCACGCGCAGCGTAGTGTTTTTCAGCACTGGCACGTAGCCACCGAAGTTATCAGCAAAGTCAACTGCGTAGGCATAGTTGACGTTGTTCTCTGTGCTGCACCAATATTTGCCTGCAGCAAAACCCATAACCGACCGCTGGTTTACAAAGATCTTCCTCAGTTCCGTAAGACTTGGAAGATACCAATCGTTATAACCAGTCACAAGATCGACACAGAGACCCGCAGCGGAATAATTGCCGCAGGCAGTAACAATCGTATCAGTATTTGAGGCACCCTTGCCAATAGCCACACTGGTGCTGCCAACAACCTTGTCAGTACACCCCCACACCATCGGCGAGGTCATATCTTCTGTAGCTACTATCAGGCCATGTTCCTGTCCGGCCACATACCCCGCGTCTTCCGGCTGAAAGATATACCCTATCCTACCTCCTCGATACATCATTCCCACTTCCAGTGCCGACACTTGTATGTCACCGCTCACGGCGCCTACTGCCGACCTACCGGCACTATTGAAAGAATACACCCTGTATGAATACACCACATTTGCCGATACTGCCTCATCAGTGAACGATGTCACATTAGGGCCCACGCTCGTCATCGCATTAAAAATACCTGCAGCCGACCTGCGTTCTATCAGAAACCCCGACTCGTTACCGGATGCGTCAGTCCATTTAAGATTCACTTGTTTGCCGCTACCCTGTGTGGCCGTTAAACCCGTTGGCGGAACCGGCACCACCACTACAGGTGCATCATCCTCCTTTACACATCCCGACATACCCGACACCAGCAGTGCCACCACCAAACCTATTTTTATATTCCTTATCTGCATTATGATAATTTTATACATCTGGCTTTGCTCGTATTTACCCATACAGTAAACAACACTTTTCGCCCATCGTAAAAGTAATGGCTGCCCATCGGCAACAGCCCGCTACAATTAGCAGTAACTGTTTTCAGACGGCAAGAATTCCACTTCACATCCACATATTCCCTAAACACCCCTATTCTTCACTTTTTTCACCTCTTTGTTAAACTTTATTTAATCAAAACTCAATTTTATTAAAATTACCCTTACCTTTGTTGCACCAACATGCAAAAGAATTTACCACATCATTGTCCCAGTTGCGCGGCGTTACTACACGTAAAGAGCCTTGCATGCATCAACTGCCTCACCGAGGTCAGCGGTGCTTTCAGCATGCCCCTGCTGGCCAGCCTCACCCGCGAAGAGCAGGATTTTATTGTGGCCTTCGTAAAGTGTAGCGGCAGCCTCAAAGACATGGCGCAGCAACTAGGCCTCAGCTACCCCACCGTGCGCAACCTCCTCGATGACATCATCGATAAGATAAAAACCACCGAGAACACTCTTAAAGCCGACAAGCGATGAAAAAATGGCTCTTTACCCCTTTCGAATTTGTGGCCGGTAGCAAGGCACTCCTCATTGGCGTGGCTGTTATGGCAGCAACCGCCGTTATCGGCTACTTCAGCGAAACCCATTTCGATGGTGTGCTCGATACCCACACGGGTGCCGTCACCCCTATCGCATACTACTTTATAGAACAACTGATCAACTGGGTCAGCCTCACCCTGCTGTTCTTCACTGCCGGTAAGCTGTTCTCCCGTTCCTCCATACGGTTTGTGGATGTTGCCGGCACTATGGCCCTGGCACGCTGGCCAGGCTACATCGCGGCAATTGCAGGCTTCGGGCTCGATGTTCCGGTCACCAACATTCCGGAACGTATCCTCCAAAGCCTTACCCCGCCCATGATCGCCTGTCTGCTCGTTACAATGGTATGCACTATGCTCATGGTGGCACTTTACTACAACGCATGGCGCACCTCGTGCAATATGAAAGATGGAAAAGGCGTTGGCATATTTATTGTCACCCTCATCCTTGCCGAGGTGGCATCCAAACTTTTACTCATGCAAGTCTATAAATAAACTAACATAACAATGAAGAAACAGATCCTCTCGGCCCTGCTCCTGCTTTTGGCCTCCGTAAACCTCAACGCCCAGTCGCGCAGCGAAGTGGACCAGGCGCTCAATAAGTTCCAGAGTCAGTACAACAACAAACAGTACTCCGACATCTACAAAAACTTCTCCGACCGCATCACCAAGCAGATCAACGAAGACATGATCAAAAAGACCATGGCCCGGCAGTCCGATGAGTTCGGAGAACTCAAATCATACACCCATGTAAAGGAGGAAGGTCAGTTCAGCTACTACAACGTAGTGTTTGCCAAGACCACCCAAACACTGGTAATGTCGCTCGACGAGTCCAAAAAGATCGAGGTCTTCCGCTTTGTGCCCTACACACCCGATGGCGCACCCCGCATACAGTCAAACATTGCGTACGAGTCGCCTAATGGCAAGATCTACGGCAGCCTCGAAATGCCCGATACCAAACAACCGGTACCCGTAGTTCTCATCATAGCCGGCTCGGGTCCTACCGACCGCAACTGCAACCAACAGGGCATGCAGACCAACACTTTTATGATGGTTGCCGACTCGTTGCGCAAAGCGGGCATCGCCTCAGTGCGCTATGACAAGCGTGGCGTGGGAGAAAGTGCCGGCGCCCTGCAGGACGAGTCTAAACTCGTCTTCGACGACATGGTCAGGGACGCCGCAGGATTCATCAAAATGCTGAAAGCCGACAAACGCTTCTCGCACGTCATTGTTATGGGCCATAGCGAGGGCTCTCTCGTGGGCATGATAGCTGCTGCACGTGAAAACGCTGCCGCGTACGTATCCGTCGCCGGGATCGGCGAACGGGCCGATGCCGTCATTGTGCGTCAGATAGCCGCTCAGTCCGAAGAATTGTCGCTCAAAGCCGCGTTTATGCTCGACAGCATGCAGAAAGGCAACACCGTTAAAAACGTAGATCCCGCCCTTCAATCTTTGTTCCGCCCTTCGGTTCAACCATATATGCAATCGTGGATAAAGTATAACCCGCAGGACGAGATCAAAAAACTCAATTGCCCGGTACTTATCCTCCAAGGTTCAACCGACCTTCAGGTACCTGTGGACGAGGCCGAGATGCTGAAAGCAGCCTGCCCCAAGGCCACTCTGAAGATCATAGACGGCGTAAACCACGTACTGAAACCCGCTCCGGCCGACCGCGCTGAGAATATCGCCACCTACAACAAGGCCGATCTTCCCGTGAGTAAAGAAGTAACCACTGCGCTGGCAACTTTTGTAAAAACAGTCAGCACAGCTAAATAAACAAAACACTCTTTCAAACCTATATCCGAACGCCCCGCCAACCGCGGGGCGTTTTGGTTCTATCGGGATGCACCCTCGCTTCACAATTACTCCCATCTGCGCCGTTTTTCTCCTGTCGCCTATGTCAGACATAAACAACTGGCAATCAATATAAATACTACTAACTATTGCACAATGTGCTTCCTAAAAACTCCCAAAAAACTCCCATTTCCCTCCCACCTGTTGCAGGCTCACCACTTCCCGATTTTCGCACCGTCACGTCCCACCTGAGCAGTACAGCTTTTGCATTATCGAAGCCTGAGACATCCTTTTTACCTCACACTACATCAAGTTACAACCTCGCCTGAAAACCCGCAAAAAGAAATTCTATGATAGTGCGTTTTCCGTCGTATGACAGAACGAAAAAACGACTATCGGAAATACATAATCAGCCAACCCGATGCAAAATGACCATCGTCAATCAAAATCATTTCAACTTAACCTAACTTAGTCGGCAACTCGACAACATTGGTAGCAACCGAACAAAAAATAGTGGCCCGGGTCATTGCCGCCGGCAAGGAATACAAGGCCGGCGACACCCTGATTACCGCGCTGCACCCCAGCAGCATGGACCTGCGCTCGGGCGAGCTTACCCTCATCATCGGCCCATCAGGCTCGGGCAAGACCACATTACTTTCGCTACTGGGTTGCGTCATCTACCCCAGTTATGGCGAGGTGTGGATAGACGGCATCAAGGCAAACGAACTCAACGAGAAAGACCTGGCCCGCATCCGCCTCAAAAAAATAGGTTTCGTCTTTCAGCGCTTCAATCTTATTGCGCCACTCTCCGCCCTCGAAAATGTAATCATGCCACTGACCCTTCAGGGGATGAGTGACAAAGAAGCAAAAACCCTGGCTACCGCTGCGCTGGAGAAAGTGGGAATGCTGGACCGCATGCACAACCTCAGCAACGACCTCAGCGGCGGGCAGCAGCAAAGGGTGGCCATTGCCCGTGCACTGGTCACCAACCCCGAAATGCTGCTGTGCGATGAGCCTACCGCCTCGCTCGACATAAAAAGCGCCGGTATAGTGATGAATGAATTGCGGAATCTTGCCACTCAGGGCAAGGCAGTCGCCGTCGTCACACACGACTCCCGCCTCACCCCCTTTGCCGACCGCATCGTTTATGTCATCAACGGCGCAGTAAGCGACAAACCAATAGATGAAGAAACAGCTCAAAACAACGTCAAATGAAGAGACTGATACCGGCCATACTATTATTACCATTACTCATCAGTGCCTGCAGCAACAACGCTGCTACCGATAAGTCACCGCAGCAATCGGCAGAAAAAAGTACAGACATCAGCTATGTGGTCGGTGTGGGCAAGATAGAGCCCGAGAACGACATTGTGCAGCTTGCATCGCCCGTCAGCGGCATGGTGCGCCGTATCCTGAAAAATGAAAATGATACCGTATCGCCGGGTACTCCCATCCTCGAACTGGACCACCGCATAGAAGACGAACGGATAGTACAATTGGCACGTGGCCTCACCAGCTATACCTGGCAGATAAAAGCCGACGAAGCAAGTGTAGAAGACTACGATGCGAAGTACAAAAGTGCCCAGGTGAGCCTGCAACGCTACCAGCGGCTATACGACAAGGGCGCCGAAACCAGGCAGGTGCTCGAAGACGCGCAGACAACCGCCACCAGTCTCCTGCTGAACCTTAAAAAAATGCAGGCGGTCGTGGCATCAGAAAAAAGTAAGCTGGATCAGATGAAGGCCGAGATAAGGACCGCCGAACTGGAACGCGATCAACGCATCATCCGGTCGCCGGTGCGGGGAAAGATACTCGAGATCAGCACACTCACAGGCAGCTCTGTGAATAACCGCGATGTGCTTGCACAGATAAGCCCGGCCGGCCGCACCACCGCCACCTGCGAGGTGGACGAGATGTATGCCGACCGGGTGACCGTGGGGCAAAAAGCATGGATACGCAATGTGGGCGAGACCGATACCCTATCTACCGGCACTGTCTATGCCGCACAATCTTTCCTCCGAAAGAAGTCGCTCTTTACCGATCAGGCAGGCGAGCCGGAAGACCGCCGCGTGCGCGAGGTACGGATCATGCTGGACAATCCCGAAAAGCTGTTGCTGAATGCCCGAGTGGAATGTGTCATAGATATCTCGCAACAAAACTGATACCTATGCTCAAAATTGCCTGGAAATTTATCAAGTTCGACAAGTCCAAAAGTATAGGGGTCATTGTAGGCATCCTCATCAGCACCTTCCTCATAGGTCAGCAGCTGGGCATCTTCTTTTTTCTTTCATCGCTCATGGGTGCGCTCGCCACCGAGGTGAATGCCGATGTATGGGTCGTGGACAGCAAGACCAACGATGTCAACCGCCTCGGCCGCCTGGACATACGGGTGCTGCGGGCAGTGCAGGGCATACCCGGCGTGCAGCAGGCACACCCATTGCTCATCTCAGGAGCTGCATGCAATTTCAGTAATGGTAGTAGCGGTGCCATTACCCTCATTGGCGTAGAGGCCGATAAGATCAATACCGTGCTGAGGTCAAACAGGATATCAGGAGGATCCACCACAGGCCTCCTTACCGACGGCGCCATCAGTGCCGAATACTTCGACAAAAAGAACCTGGGCGAGAACATCAATGTAGGCACCACCCTCGAGATCAATGGCAAACGCGCCTTCTTCGCACTGCAGACCAAGGGCTTCCGTGGCTTCGGCAGCAGCTTTTCCGTCACCACCATCGAGCGGGCCCGGTACTTCTCCAACCAATCGCCCAACACCATCAGTGCCATTCTGGTAAAAGTTCCGCCCGGCACCGATCCAGGCACAGTGGTGACCACCATCAACAACACCCTCACGGGCGTGCGTGCCTGGCGGGCAAACGATCTCGCTGCTTCATCCATCAAAAAGATCCTCTCCAGCAGCGGCATCGCGCTCAGCACCGGCACACTCATCGTCTTCGCCCTCATTGCGGGCTTCTTCATCATAGGCCTTACCATGTATTCTTCCGCCCTCGATAGGCTGAAGGACTACGGAACCCTAAAGGCCATAGGTGCTGGCAACGGCTACATCAGCAGGCTCATACTCACTCAGGCCATGTTGTTCTCTATTGTAGGCTTTGTGCTGGGCATGTTGTTGCTCGAAGGTTTCAGGCGGGGAGTCAGCAACTCGGGTTTGTTATTCTCATTCTCGCCCACCATGCTGCTGGCTATGTTCGGCACCATCAGCCTCATTTCACTGGGTGGCGCCTCCTTCGCTCTGGGCCGCATACGCAAAATAGAACCCGCGGCTGTGTTTCGTTGATGGGAGACCACATAAAAAGTTGCTTGCCGATTTGGCGCCGGTGTTTTTTACTCCGGAAACGCAATGAGAAAAGTTAACACCGGATGAGTAACTGCCAACCCGGTGTTAATTATCTGTCCCCCGATTTTGAGTATTGACAATCAATAACTGAAACTTACAACAACGGCCACCAACATTTTTGATACACTACCTTATTGCTTTCTAAGGAGAAAGGACACCTAATACAGATTCAACTTTCCCTTCAGAACTTATGAAAAATATGATTTGTTCAGCCTCTGATAGATCCCTTTTCCTCCAATCAATACAGTGGCACTGTTGCCCTTTTGACATAAAATATGCATACATTGAATCTTTTATGTGAAAATATGTAAAGTTTGGCAACCCAAGAGTGAGAATTACTTCTTCCTTTTTTACACCCATAAATCTTCTCTTAGTAAGAGTATCGCTCATTAAATCAATATAATTTTCTCTTACTCCATTGCATGCTAAAGAATCTTGTATCCATTCCTGAGTATTAAAATTGGGGATAAAAATGCTTCTTCTTTCGACTTCTTCTACGCAGCCAAACAAAAACATGGTTAGTATAAGAATTCTTATCATGACCTACTATTTCTTAATAGGAGCTAAATCATTGCTATTTAGCTATTTAGCTCTTTACCTTCTTTTGTATAAAATATATTGGTTATTGTGCCGATGACTGCTTTCCAGTTTGCCGTAGGTTGTGCCTCCGGCAGGATCGGTTGCCGGTATCCGACCGGCGAATAAAACTAATCCATTTTTATCGGAACCAAACCTCGCTTACCGAGAATTATTGTTGCCGCACTACTGTACACATAATCTTCTGCTCTGGCTACGATTCCGGCACGTACAGGATTTTCATGAATATAGTTAAGCTTCTGTAAAAAGAACTTCTGAGAGTATATTTCTTCCGGCCTGTTATCATGTATCCAGAATTGGTTTTCTGTATTCCGGATATTTTTTAGTCCATGCCAACCAAAACGGTGAAGCATCCATTCGCGCCTGCTTTCATCGGGGGCATTGCGTATCGTATCAATTATGGTTTTGGCGGTGAACCTTTTAAAATCGCGGATGGTATCAGCGAGATTTGCAGAACTGCTACGCAAGAGCAAATGCAGGTGATTACTCATTATAACGTAACCATGCACTTCAAGGCCTTTTTGGGAGATACAAAAATTTAGGCTGTCAATAATAATATCTCGGTATCGCTGACGAGAAAAGACATCTACCCATTCAACAACAGTATTTGTAACAAAATGCATAGCCGATTGATCGCCAATCTGGTAACCTGTGCTCATGGTTACAAATATAACACCTCATTATCGCCGGACAGAATCCGGCTGCCGTACCTGCCGTAGGTACAACCTACGGCAAACTGGTAAACTACCGAACATAACTTTTCAAAGAACTATCAATATTCAGTTTACTATGCTCAGCGCAAGAAAGCTCAAAGAATATATAGGAGTTTTCACTGTCTATTACCATTGCAGCGCTCGCTGGAAAGTCAATTGAATATTTGACTAAAAACTCCATTTCTTTCTTTAAGATTACTTTAGGATGGCCACATGTAAGATAATCTTGTTCTCGTCTATACCGAACACCATCTACTACATACTCATATTCGAAGAATTGCACCTCCTTATCTCGCTTCTTTTTTGACCATACATGACCCACTATATGTCCTTTTGTTCTGGCAAGATTTTCATTTTTATAAAAGAACGGTGACGTGGTATTTATAACACTTTCTGATGGGTCTTCAGGATTGTATAGTAGCAGGTACTTATCACCGTATACTGTCCCCTGAAGTGCATCACCACCATTTGAATACGAAATGTCGTTTACCACATAGGTAAGCGCCATGTCACTTCCATCTGGAGCATACATACGATCAACCGTTCCGACAGCAACCTTCCAATTCGAGACATCTACATTTCGAAAAGACATATAGACACCCAAAACAATAAATCCCAAAAACACGAACATCAAAAATCTCATCACCTAATATTCTAATATCGACTTAGTGTGCCAAAGGCGGGCAAAAAAATATTCGAGCACCTATTTATAAGCCCCATTTGGCGCAAGTCATTTTGACTTGTGTCTAAAATTCTTGCAAGTGTTTTGCACTCTCATTACGAAGGAACAACTTTTTACCATACTACCAAAAACGCACTATCATAAAACTTTCTTTTGCCTGTTTTCACGCACGGTTGTAACTTGAATGGTAGATGAAAAAAACAGAGCAAAAAGGCATGTATGAAGAATTTATTCCACTTCTCACACGCGCGCAAACTGCGCAAAAGTGCGCAGTTTTTGAGAAGCGTGCCTGTCCCGAAAGCATTCGGGAAGAAGCGAGTTGCGCACCTGCTTCCCACATTTTTATTGACAACCAATTAGTTATGTAAAACAGTGAGAAAATGAAAAAATTACGCAGTTCTGGCAGCAGTTCTGCATGCGGTTCGACGGGGCTCATCGTGACAATATTATATGATGTCACCCTGAGCCCCGTCGAAGGGCACCAATAGAACCGCCGAATGTCACCCTGAGCCTCGTCGAAGGGTACCAATGCACCGCTAAATGTCACCCTGAGCCCCGTCGAAGGGCAACATACACCACCCTACTTCTTCGCCACCCCCGGTATCACCCTACCTACACAGCCATTAGGCATTTGTATGTGCAGCAGATCGGCAAGCGTGGCGGCAATATCGGTCATCTCGCTCCGCTGAGCAGATGAGCCCTTGTTCACATTCCACCCAAACCAAATGAGGGGTATATGGGTATCATAAGGGTTCCAGGTGCCGTGGGTAGTGCCGGTGGGGCGGCCACCATTGTCAAACCATCCCGGCTGGGGCACTACCTGTATAGAACCGCTGCGGTTAAGGTAGTAGCCATTCGTTATCATGGTACGTATCGGCTCGGGCACCAATGTTTGTTCGGGGTGTTCCATATCCACCACATAGGCAACCTCGGGCATGGCGCGCAGCCACTCCATTACGGAGAGGCGTATGGTGGCTCTGTCCTGCCCCGATGCAGCGATCTTCGCCTCGTTCATCGTCATCTGGTAGTTGTCAGAAAAGGTAATGAGCGAATCCATACCGAACGCCAGCTTGATGGACTCGTTAAGTGCGTCACCGGTGGCATCGTGTTCCACACCTGCAGGCACATGGTTGTCGGTCAGGAATGTAGGATTGTGCGCGCCACCATGATCAGCAGTCAGGAAGAACAGGTAGTTATTCTTACCAAAGCGACGGTCCAGGTAGTGGAGGAAGTCGGCGATCTCCTTGTCCAGTCGCAGATAGGTATCTTCCATCTCCATAGAGTTGGGCGCAAAGCGGTGACCTATATAGTCGGTAGCCGACAGGCTGATGGCCAGAAAGTCGGTATACTCTTCCTTGCCCAGGTTCTCCCCTTCCAGGCAGGCCTTGGCCAGCATCAGGGTAAGTGTATTACCCGCCGGCAGCGACTTGAGCAGAGAATAACGGGCTTCGTCCTTCAGCGTATCGAAGCGGCGGGGAAAAACAGGGGCCTTCTCCCACTTGAACGGACCTTCATAACCGGTAGAGTCGGCGGTGCTCTGGGTGTAGGTGTCGGCGTCATAGAGCAGGCTCCAACCTTCTTTAACTAATCGGTCACCCTCACGGCGGGCGTTAAACTCCTGCAGCCAGGCCGGGTTGGGATTCTTGTAGTAGGTACTGCTCACGAAGTTGCCGTTCTTCTCGCTGTACCAGTAGGCACCATTGGCCAGGTGCCCCCCGGGTAGTATGCTGCTACGGTCCTTCAGCGACACACCATACACCCGCGACCTGAAGTTGGTGGCAAGGCGCAGCTCGTCGGTAACGGTGGTGGTAAGCAGGTTGGCCGGGCTCATAGATTCGTGCGTGCTGGTATCGCCGCCCACACTGCGCACCGCAGTGTCTGCCACACAATAGGTATGGCGGCCCGTAACATTGTCGATCCAGTCATTGCCGGCTATGCCGTGAATGGCCGGCACCGAACCGGTGTAGATGCAGGCATGACCGGGGGCCGTGTATGACGGCAGGTAGTTGATATAGGTCTGCCGGCACTCGTAGCCATTGCGCAGCAGGCGTTTAAAACCGTTGTTGCTGTAGCGGTCGTAGTAGCGATAAAGGTAGTCCCAGCGCATCTGGTCCACCACCAACCCTATCACTATCTTCGGCCGCTCCACATCCGCGCTTTTGCGGGTACAAGCAGTAAAAACGGTCGTGGCGACCAACAACATAACCAATAAACGCCTCATATAAAATGTGAATTAAACGTGCTGAACGTGACAAATGAATGTTAAGGATACAAAATTGCACAATCTGAGAGTAAAATGGCCGTGATATTTTTATTATTTTTGCGCCTGTTAAAATCCACTATGTGGTGGATTTTCTGCTAATCCGTTCACAAAAATTAAATATTTTATACACATGGATCTATTTGCAAAGTTTGAGAACAGGCTCGGGCCTATCGGAGATTATGCTGAAAAGGCACCAGGTTATTTCGCATTCCCTAAGCTGGAGGGCGAGATCGGCAACCGTATGAAATTTCAGGGAAAAGAGAAGATCGTATGGAGCCTGAACAACTACCTGGGTCTGGCAAACCACCCCGAAGTAAGAAAAGCAGATGCCGACGCTGCTGCGAAATTCGGATTGGCTTCTCCAATGGGAGCCCGTATGATGAGCGGTAACTCAGACTATCACCTGCAGCTCGAAAAAGAACTGGCTGAATTTGTGGGCAAAGAAGACGCCATGCTGTTCAACTTCGGTTATCAGGGCATGGTATCTACTATCGATACGCTGTGCGGTCGCCACGATGTGGTGGTATATGATGCTGAATCTCATGCATGTATCATAGATGGTCTGCGCCTCATTCCAAGTCACCGCTACGTGTACAAACACAACGATGTGGCCGATTGCGAAAAACAGCTGATCCGCGCTACAGAAATGGCGAAGAAGACCGGTGGCGGCATTCTGGTGATAACAGAAGGTGTGTTCGGTATGAGCGGCAACCAGGGCAAGATCAAGGAAATTGCAGCATTGAAGTCTAAATATGAGTTCCGCCTGTTTGTTGACGATGCGCATGGCTTCGGCACAATGGGTAAGACAGGTGCAGGTATCGGCGAAGAGCAGGACTGCATGGACCAGATCGATGTGTACTTCTCTACATTTGCTAAGTCTATGGCAAGCATAGGTGGTTTCCTCGCTGCCGACAAAAAGATACTCACCTTCCTGCGCTACAACATGCGCTCACAGATCTACGCAAAATCATTGCCTATGGCATTTGTGGTGGGCAACCTCAAGCGTCTGGAACTGTTGCGTACGCGCCCCGAGCTGAAAGAAAAGCTGTGGCACAACGTGCGTCGCCTGCAAGACGGTTTCCGCGAGCGTGGTTTCGACCTCGGCACCACCAACACACCGGTTACGCCTGTGTTCATGAAGGGCGGCCTGTACGATGCCGTTCAGCTCACCTTCGACCTCCGCGAGAACTTCGATATCTTCTGCTCTGTGGTAGTATATCCTGTTATCCCTAAAGGTCAGATCGAGCTGCGTATCATCCCTACTGCTGCGCACACCGATCAGGACATCGACGAAACACTGGCAGCATTCTCTGCTATCCGCGAGAAACTGGAGAACAAACTCTACCCTCAGGAAATGCCGAATGTAAGCGCGTTAGCGAAGTAATTTTATCAGATATGTACAGGAATAGCCCCGGCCTCCGGGGCTATTCCCTTTATATGAGGCCCTGCTTCATCAGACCGCTACAAAACACTGACTATCAATGCCCTGCGCACACAAATTCATAGACGAACTGGAACTGAAAGGTATCGACTATACACCGGAAACACTGGTGGTGGGTACGTTCAATCCGGCATGGCCTGAGGAGAACACTGCAACATGGTTCTATGGCCGCACGCAGGATGAGCTCGTCTGGAATGTCCTGCCAAGGATCTACGGTGCCCCCTCCCTCGCCGATGCTTCCGACGCTGAATGGAAGGAGTTCTGCAAAACGCACCGCATTGCCTTCACCGACCTCATCACCTCTATCGACGATGCCGACGAAGCCAACAAGAACCACCGCAAGATCATCAGTGGCTTTGCCGATAAAGCCCTCGTTTACAACTTCGATGACTTTGTCTTTACCGATGTGGTGGGCATCATCAAGCGGCACCCGTCCATCCGCAATGTGTATATTACCCGGGGCATTACCGAGTCTTTCTGGCGACACCTCTGGAGCCCGGTTATGCACTATTGCAACACCAACGGACTGCACGAGCGCAGGTTGTTGCCGGCATCAGAAGAGAGTACCTACCAGCACGAAGCACACAATCAGCACCACCCCGACGCCGTTATCGGCACCCTGCCGGATTATATATTATATCGCTGGAAACAGGAATGGCACTGCTAAGACCTCAAAGCCATGTGCAGTATCGGGTACGGTTTACCAAACCCATCGACCGGTGAGCGGGATGTGACCTCAAACCCGAAGTGTCGGTAGAAGGCCAGCGCATCAGCGTTCTGCTCGTTCACATCTACATGGTTCACCCCCAGGTGTGTAAGCGCATACTCCATCAGCAACCTGCCGCCCCCCATTCCAATATGGGTCGGCGCCAGGAACAACATATCCAGCATGCCATCGTTGGCAGCCATAAAGCCGGCAATTGTACCATCGCCCACGCGCAACACATGCACCGGCATCCGCTCAAACACCCTGTCTCCGACAATCAGCTCTTTGAAAAACAGCACATCCTCCTCAGCAACAAAGGGATGGGTGGCCCGCACTGAATCTTCCCATATCTCAACGAGTGTCGGTGCGTCGACGGGTCTTGCTTTGTTAATAATATATGGGTGTTGTTGCTGCATATGTACATCTGCGCTATAAAGATATTGAAAACAAGGACCGTGCAATGCCCTCACCACAAGTTATCGCTAAGACGCCTTATATTAGCAATACCAAACCAAACTCCATGATACCACCACCACCCGACAATGAGGCGGCACTGCGCCAGCTATGGACCGAATGTTGCTCTGCAGGGCCAAAGACCAAGCAGCCGAACACCAACAAATATGACTACCACCACCATTTATTCTACCATGGCCGCAACAAAGAGGAAACCCTGGCCTATCTGTTCTACATACAGCCAGACTACGAAACATTTAAAGACTGGCTGGCAGAATACCCACCTGACTTTGATGCACTTTACAAGCACGAGGACCGGATACTGAGCGACGAAGACCTTGCGCACTGGCATCGTGACGGTTACATTGTGGTGAAGGGTATTGTGCCACGCAGTCAGTGTGATGCTGCATGTGCAGCAATATGGGAGTACCTCAACGCTACACCCGATGACCAGGCAACGTGGTACAGAGACCATCCCGGCAAAAACGGAATGATGCTGCGAATGGTGCACCACCCCGCTCTGGATGCCAACCGATTCTCGTCACGGATACGAAAGGTATTTGAAGAATTGTATGGCCACAATGAGTTATACCAACCCATCGACAAGGTGAGTTTCAATGCACCTGAAAACGGGAGCCACAAATTCACGGGATCGCCGCTGCACTGGGATGTAAGTATTGCTCCGCCCATACCTTACTCAGCACAGGGGCTGTTGTATCTGACCGACACAACAGCAGAAGATGGTGCGTTTAACTGCGTACCCGGCTTTCACCGCATCGCCACTCAATGGCTGAGTGAGACTGAAACCGGCATAAATCCTAGAGATCGGGCAATAAAAGAACTCAAGCCTATACCTGTACCAGGCAATGCGGGGGATATGGTGATCTGGTTGCAGGCGCTGCCCCACTGCGCCACCCCCAACAAGGGCACAGTGCCACGCATGGTTCAGTACATATCGTGGAGACCCAAACACATTGAGGAGGCTGATGTATGGCTGTAAGCTCTATTTGCCCGACAAACGCTGATACAGCAGTGCGGCATTGTGTGCAAAGTTGCCCCACTTGTTCACAATGAAGTCGCGGCCGGTGATGGAGAGTCGGGTCCGCAATTCCGCGTCAGTTAACAGTTGACGCAGCGCTTCGGCCAAACGCTGAACGTCTTTGGGAGGAACAAGGATACCGTTGACACCTGTAGTGATCAGCTCGGGATGCCCGCAAACGTCGGTAGTGATGACCGGTATGCCGGATGACATGGCTTCGATGTTGGCATTGGCCAAACCCTCCCAGTGAGACGGCAGGCAGAATATATCGGCGGTATTATACACCTCGCGTACATTTTGTGGCGGCACCTCTCCGAGATTAACAAGACAATCTGCCAATCCGCGCCTTGCAGCCTCTTCATTCAGATCGAACTCGGGCGGACCTGAATGTACAGCTACCACAGTAAAAGGCGGCACCTGTGTTTTGATCTGCGCAAGCGCATCAAACAGGTCGAGCCAGCCTTTGCGGGCTATGGCAGTACCCACGTTAAGGATCAGCAGTCGGTCGGCAGGCAAGTTGTACTTTGCACGCAGTTGCTGCTTTTGTTCGGCGGATACAGGCTTGAAGAAGTCGTGATCCACTCCCCAGTTCACTACCTCGTAACTGAGTTGGGTACCAAGGATCCTGTTGGTCTCACGGCCAAGGTAATCCGCACAGGCAAACCGAATATCAGCGTTTGTCTGCAAATCACGAAAGGCCTTCATGGCGCCTACGTTCTCGTGTGGCCACACAACAACATCATCTCCTATGGAAAGGATAGCCGACCTCAGCCCCATGCGATGCGCCGCATACTGCACATTGACAGACTCCGGCAACCACTGCGAGAAGAATATATCAGTTTCTTTAGAAGGAGTAATTCCCAGCTCTTTGAACAACGCACCAACCGCATCAGCAAACTTCTCTCTGTGCGACCGCTTATCCAGCGTATAGGGCAACCAGTTGGGGATGCGCGGATGGTACACTTCGATACCATCATAGACACGATGCAACGGGTATTCCGGACCAGACTGTTTCCAGCGACCACCGAGCAGAGGGAGCGGAAGGGGTGCTTTTGCGGTCACAGGAATAACCACCCGCAGGTCTGCGCCATTTTCTATCAAACCTTTGTATTGACGGTGTGCGAATATCCCTTTCCATTTTTCGCCCGGAGCGTCAAACGGATAAAAAGACGGGAAAGCCCATATCCTCATTTAGCTGCTGTATTGTTCATTTGTTTCGGCAACCCCGGAACAAGGACGTAAAATTAACCTTCATAGCGCAAAAAGCAAGCACAGGCGCACTACTCCTCACCCCTGAACGGAATGGAGACCATGACTGTAGTTCCCTTGCCAAGCTCACTTGTGAATGACATAGTTCCACCAACTTTGGCAAGATACCTGTTCACCAGTTTCAGTCCGAGACCACTGCCTCTTTCCTTGCGCGTGCCGGGGGTAGATTTGAAAAACACCTTCTTCTGCAATGAGGCTAATTGCTCCGGTGTCATGCCCAAACCAGTATCAGAGACTTCTAGTATTGCAAAACCATTTTCTACACGGATATCAATACAAATGGTGCCATTCTCGGTAAACTTGTTGGCATTACCTATCAGGTTGCGAAGTACAAATTCAAAGCACTGTGCATTGATGACCGCATGAAAATCGGGTGCTACGCGATTCAATATCTTGTTCTTCTTGTGTTCGGCTGCCAGCAAGAAATAGCCGGCACACTGATCGGCAAGCGCATGGATATTGGTATCCATCATTTCAAAATCATCATCCAATTGCAGATGCCCCCAGTCACTGATGTTGTTCAGCAGCAATAAAATACTATCCAGCTGACGCAAGACCAATTCATCTATCTCCGCTTCATCTTCGGGAGAGAGCAATCCTTCCGCCTTCACATCGTAGGTACTTTTCAAAGACGCGAGCGGGGCCCGGATGTCATGCGCCATGATGGCCATAGTGACTTGCTGCACTTCCGATATCCGACTCAACTCCTTGTTCATGGTGCGCAACTCCAGCAATTTCACCACGTTTCTGCTCAAAACTGAAAGCGCGAATATTTGCTCTTCGTCAAGCTGACGCGGCTGGCGGTCTAAAACACAAAGGGAGCCGAGGTTGTACCCCGACCGTGTGACCAATGGAACACCCGCATAATAACGGATCTGCGGATCAGCAACCACAAGTGGGTTATCAGCAAAGCGCTCATCTTCCTTCGTATCGGGGACTACGAACACATCTGAACCGAGAATAGTGTAACCACAAAAGGAAACGTTGCGTGCAGTTTCTGTAAGATCTACACCGACCTTTGCCTTAAACCACTGCCTGTCATGGTCGACGAGAGAAATAAGAGACATC
This sequence comes from uncultured Flavipsychrobacter sp., assembly GCA_964652995.1. Lineage (GTDB taxonomy): Bacteria > Bacteroidota > Bacteroidia > Chitinophagales > Chitinophagaceae > Nemorincola. The sequence goes on from CAZZCR010000004.1 coordinate 22,600, forward strand.
GGCACATTGCAGATACGCGATGCCAACTGCACAATTTCATTAAACTCCTGTTCGTAGGCCGTGTCAAGAACTTCGTATCGATAAAGTTCTTTCAAACGTTCCGGCTCATTCTGCGGCAGTGGGGGTGGGATCATTGTCCAATGTTGAATATTGCTGATGTAAATTATCTCTTACATTTGTTACCGTTTGAGATAACTCGACTTCAGGTGGTAAATTTAGCATTGATAGCTGATATAAAATAATATAAATGGATGTTGCGATAGAAAATAGTTGGAAGGAAAAACTTACTGCCGAGTTCGAAAAACCCTACTTCATTCAGGTGACTGAATTTCTGAAACAGGAACTCAGGGCCGGTAAGGTCATTTTTCCTCCGGGAAAGCTCATTTTCAATGCGTTTGCCTGTACTCCGTTTCAAGAAGTGAAAGTTGTAATTATTGGACAGGACCCATATCACAATCCCGGTCAGGCACACGGCCTGTCCTTCTCGGTTCAGGATGGTGTGGCGCCCCCACCCTCGCTGGTGAACATCTTTAAAGAGATACAAAGTGACCTCGGGCTACAACTCAGCGGCACAGGAAACCTTGAAAAATGGGCGAAGCAGGGCGTTTTTTTACTCAACGCTTCCCTGACCGTGGAAGCCAACAACCCCATGTCGCACAGCAAAGTGGGCTGGCATTTGTTTACCGACGAGGTGATAAGGCAGGTATCTGTTGGTAAGGACCATGTAGTCTTCCTGCTTTGGGGACGTTTTGCACAAAACAAGGAAACACTCATAGACAGCAGTAAACACCTGATCCTGAAATCGGCACACCCGTCACCGTTGTCGGCTTATAACGGCTTTTTCGGGTGCAGACACTTCAGTAAAGCTAACGCCTGGCTACAAGAAAATGGCATCCCGCCCATAGACTGGAGCTTATAAGTTCATGTTAAAAAAGTGCAATAGGCGACTGAAGAGGAGTGTCAAAGAGTATTCTATAACCATATTTTAGTTTTTTTTGCAGCATGAGTTCGTACTGGGTAAAAACCCCGAGGTGGCTGAAAAGGTTCTATCCTGCCGATATGGTCTGGGATATGACTCATGGAGATGCCCCAACGGTGTACCTGACCTTTGACGACGGGCCGCACCCGACCATCACCCCCTGGGTCGTTGAAATGTTACGCGAATACGGTGCATCAGCAACATTCTTCTGTGTGGGCAACAATGTAGCTCGCTACCCTGACACCTACCAACTACTTCTGAGTAACGGCCACACCACAGGCAACCATACCTACAACCACCTGAACGGTTGGAAAACTAATAATGACCATTACGTTAAGAACATTGGTCAGGCAGCCCTCCACATAAACAGCAGACTTTTCCGCCCACCCTACGGAAGGATCAGGCTGTCGCAGCTGCGGAAACTAAAAAAGACCAACAGCAATTGGACGGTTTATATGTGGGATATTCTGAGCGGCGATTTCGATAACAACCTGACTCCCGAGCAATGCCTTGAAAATGTGCTGACCCACCTTGCACCCGGGTCTATTGTGGTATTTCATGATTCAGAAAAAGCCGCGGAACGCATGAAATACGCGCTGCCCCGAGTATTGGAATATTGCAGCAAGAACCAATGGCAAGTGAAAGCACTTCCCGCCCTATGATATTACCTACCCGAACGGGAGGAGAAATGAATTAGTTTTGCGCCATGATTTTTGTGGATACCCATACCCATTTGTACGACGAAAGACTGATAGCAGACGAGCACCAGATAGACCGGGCCATAGCCGCAGGTGTGACCAAGATGTACATGCCCAACTGCAATAGCGAGACTATGGCCGGCATGCTGCAACTTGCCGATAAGTGGCCTGCCAATTGCCTGCCTATGATGGGGTTGCACCCTTGTTACGTAAAAGAAGACTACAAGAACGAACTACAAATTGTGTCGGAGCAACTGACGCAACGCAAATATCATGCGGTGGGCGAAATAGGTCTGGACTATTACTGGGATGTGACCTTTAAGGCGCAACAGATAGTAGCATTTGAATATCAGATAGACCTTGCTTTGCAACATGAACTGCCGATAGTGATACACAGCAGGGAATCTACACGCGACTGCATTGACATCGTACGCAAAAAGCAGGATGGGCGGTTGAAGGGTGTATTTCATTGTTACAGTGGAACACTCGAAGAAGCAAAAGAGGTATTGGAGTTGGGTTTTTACCTGGGCATAGGTGGCGTTGTCACTTATTCAAAAGGCTCGTTGCCGGACATAGTAATGGAAGTACCTCTATCAGGCATCATACTGGAGACCGATGCACCCTACCTGGCACCCGTACCCTACCGCGGCAAGAGGAACGAAAGCAGCTACATACCGGTTATTGCAGCCCGAATAGCCGAACTGAAAGGACTGCCGGTAGAGGAAGTTGCAGAAACGACCACGGCAAATGCAAATATCCTGTTCGGTAGCTAATCAGCCTCATTAAACTGTATTATTGTGATGTCGCTGATGCGTGTTTTTGTAGCGCTGCCTGCGTTCCAGAATAGTATTTCCACCATATCGAAACTAATATCGGATGTCGGGATATCTATGCGCATTTGTTTGGTTTCGCTCGAATTTATACCGCGATGAAGACGTACCATATTTTCGCGTACCGTGTGCCAATCGTGTGAATCGACGAGCTTAATTATGAATTGCGGCATTTTCCACCCCGTCCACTCTCTTTCTATGCACGTAACATTTATCGTGGCCCGCAACCATTGGCGCGTAGGGTGAAACGGAAATCTGATCTCCGGCCCCTGCACCCCCGGGGAATCAAGTAGGATTGTGCTGCCACACGCAATGATCGGGTCAGGTATGTCCACCACGGCTGAATCCTTCAGCCTTCCCGTGTATAAACCGGTTCCGTCCATCAGGTAACAGGTCTCCGGCGGCACATGCCACCTGCCTACTATTGCCCTGAAGTAGCGACGGTTCATGAAATCGACGTCATAAAGACCACCACCATGGTATTGTATGGTGATCCAAACATTATAATATAGAAACACGACAACAAATACGGAAAGGACTACCCCGGCGACTTTTCGGGACCGGCAATGATTTACGAGCGCCGCGACGAAGAACATAAATATAGGATAACTCTGCACCATGGCCCGACCGCCATATTGCCACACATCCCATGAACAAACGAGATAGAAATTGACCAATGAGAACAAAATGAATGAAACACGGTTTTTCCCTTTCAAGGCATAGATGAACATCCCGACAATTGCGAGATACATCATGGGTGTATAAACGAGCCAACCGCTTGAGTAACTAAACGTATAGTTGAAAATGTGCGGCGACAAAAAACTGAAGCCCTGACCTTTGTAACTGTAGTACAACCAATGACCGGTAGCATATTTCCAATAGCCAAGCTGAATGGAGAAAACAGCAAACGCGCAAAAAACCGCTAACAACAACTTGTAAACATGTAGGCGAACAAGAGCTATTCGCTTTTTCAACTCAATCATGTTAATACGCTCAACACCCCAAAATATCGGTATGACCGCAGAAAGCGCGTCGGTTGGTCGTGTAAGCGTTGCCCAGCCGACCAAAACCCCTATCAGGATTGCGTACTTCCATTCATAATTGCTATAAAATAGGTGTGTACTATAAATAAGAAACACATAAAGCGTGAACAGCCATCCGTGAGACATGCCAACGTCTATTACCACGGTGTTGGGGTAGGTGGTACCGACAACAAGAATGACCATGGTGACAGCAACCACGCCATCGGGATAATAGATCAAAAGTAGCTTCCTGAAATACCATAGTCCGGTAAGGGCCACAAGAATAGCACCTACCTGTATTGAAAGTTGATAAGGTGGAGAAAAACCATCCTGCGGATAATCAAGTCGCCCGGCAATAAAATGCCCGGCAAAGAAAAATGGAGCGAACATAACTGCAAGGCCGGACGAATATTTAAGGACGTAATTGCCGTTTTCGGTCAGCATTGCCTGCTGAAAGTCGGTTCCGGATGGTTGGTACTTTTGAAGAATGTCTTTTGCAAAGTGCTGACCCTTTATGTCGTCGTATATAAAAACCGAGGGCAGATACCAATAATAACCGGAAGCGTCATAAGAAAGTGTTGCCTCAGTTCCTTGTTTCGTCCACCGAGGGTAGAAACCAAATGACACATACAAAATGAGCAAAGCAAGGCCCCACCACGCAACACGTGACATAGCAGATAGGATTAAAGGCTAAAAGGATTATTATCAGGAAGTTAAACTTTTAACTTCAAGTTTATTTAACAAAAAGGGTGCCAAAAATTATGGATTATTACGACTGTTGAATCTTATACCCGTCATTCAGTGCAACTTTATTAATTTTACGACCGTGATACCAAAACTCAGATATCTGGCCATTTGCCTGGCAACGTTAGTAATTACCTCGTTTTCAGCGTGCAAAGAAAAAAAGTCTGACGACTTTTCTGATATTAAAGGAAATTATTTCTCTATACGTCAGTATGCACTCGACCAGTGGAACATGTACTATGGCGAGCCATTCCTGATACTGAAGACGGTGCGGGTAAACAAAGGAAAATACGATAGCAGCTACACCACCTCCGACACACTAAATTGGGGCAATATTTTCAGGGAATTTTTCTCAACCGAGATCAGCGATCGCAGCTACCTTGGCAAGTACAAATTTACCCAGTTCGACGACGAACAGGACGAAACACACAACTTTTTCTACGAAGCGATAGAGGAAGACCTTTACACGCGTAAACTATTAATAGCAATAGACAGGTACTCGAAAAAAGTGACGGGCATCTATATTGAAGGTCGCGAACACAGCATATTTGACGACCGCCTCGTGAAGCTCTACTACAAACCAATGAAACGGATTCAGATACAAGTGACAGAAACACCAATGTTTGGCGAGAAGATCCATACTGTGACCGAGTATGAATTCATGAGGTAATCATAAGGACGGCGTAACAGCGGCGTATGACAAGAGAGGAATTCAGTGAACTGGCGCAAACGATCCCACACAGTCCGGGTTGCTACAAATATTATAGCATAGAGAACGAGTTGTTGTATGTTGGCAAGGCAAAAGACCTGCGCAAAAGAGTAAGTTCCTATTTCAACAAGACACTTGACAACAACAAAACCAGGCGGCTTGTTTCACTTATCAACAGTCTTGATTTTACTGTAACCGAGACCGAGCATGATGCTTTTTTGCTGGAGAACTCGCTCATTAAACATTTTCAGCCGCGGTTCAATATAGCGCTGAAGGATGACAAGACATACCCTTATGTGGTGATCCGTAATGAACCATTCCCAAGGGTATTCCTCACTCGTCGGCTCATAAGAGATGGTTCAGAATACATTGGCCCGTTCACAGGCGTGCTGCAGGTGAAGGAACTACTGGAAATGGTGAAACAGAATGTACCGCTACGCACTTGTAACCTTAACCTTGCCCCGGCCAATATAGCCCGTGGCAAATACAAAGTGTGCCTTGAGTATCACCTGGGCAATTGCAAAGGGCCCTGTCAGGGATTTCAGTCGGCCGACGAGTACTATACCGACCTGCAACAGGTGCGGCAGATACTGAAGGGGAATATAACGGAGGTACTGAAACACCTGAAGCAGCAGATGCAGGACCATGCGGCCCGACTTGAATTTGAAGCAGCGCATATTATCAAGCAAAAGATAGATTCGCTGCAGAATTACAATAGCCGGTCCACCGTGGTGAACCCACGCCTTAACGATCTTGATGTAATATCGATACTCGACGACGAGAAGAACTTCTATGTGAACTACATGATGGTGATAAAGGGCAGCATCATTCACGTGAAGACGGTAGTAGTGGAAAAAATATTGGACGAGACAGAGCGTGAGGTGCTATCGCTGGTGCTGGACAGAATGCGGAGCACTTTTCACAGTAAGGCAAAAGAGGTGTTAAGCGCGATAGACTTAGATGTTGCAGACGACGGCATGAAAGTTACTGTGCCTAAGATCGGAGACAAGAAGAACTTGCTGGACATGAGCACCCGTAATGCCTTCATCTTTAAAGAGGACATCAGACGCCGAAACTCGCTGATGCTGCAAGAGAAGACCAACGAAGAATACATGGCTGTGCTGGAGGAGTTGCAGGATTCACTGCAGCTGCGCGAGCTGCCGGTACACATAGAGTGTTTCGATAACTCCAACTTTCAGGGGGCCTACCCTGTAGCGGCAATGGTTTGCTTCCGCAACGGGCAACCATCCAATAAAGACTACCGGCATTTCCATATCAAGACCGTTGAGGGTATTAACGACTTTGCCTCCATGAGTGAGGTGGTATATCGCAGATACAAGCGGTTGACTGAAGAAAAGAAGCCGCTGCCACAACTGGTGATCATAGACGGTGGAAAGGGACAACTGGGTGCAGCACTTGAAAGTATTGAGAAACTGGGGCTCACGGGCAGAATGGCATTGGTGGGGCTGGCAAAACGTGAAGAATCAATTTTCTTCCCCGGCGACACCGACCCTATACAGCTACCTTATGACAGCCCGGCACACCTGCTGGTGAGGCGCATAAGGGACGAAGTGCATCGTTTCGGCATTACTTTCCACCGGCAGACCCGCAGCAAGGGTACATTCAAAAACGAGTTGGAGGCTATTCCCGGTATAGGTGCGCAAACTGCCACAGAGCTTTTGAAAGAGTTCAGGTCGGTAAAAAATATCAGGAGTATCACCGAGCGGGAACTTACACGAGTGATAGGCGCATCGAAAGCACGCCTTGTGCGGGAATATTTCGACAAACAGGACGACGCTGCCACCAATGACAACAACGGCGACCAATAGCGAAAAGATCGAGGGTATTAAGTCCATTGTATATCTTTAAAGCATGTTACTGGAAATATGTGCCTATAATATGCGGTCGTGCCGTGCCGCCGAGTCGGCAGGTGCAGGCAGAATAGAATTATGTGCCGACCCGGGAGCCGGAGGTGTAACACCATCGTGGGGACTGATACAGTTTGTGCTGGAGCATATCTCGATTCCGGTATTCCCCATGATACGACCCCGCGGAGGAAATTTCATCTATGATGCCGATGAACTGGCCATTATGAAAAAAGACATACTGAAGTGCAGGGAACTTGGCTGTAAAGGCATTGCCACGGGCGTGCAACTAGCCAACCATAAAATAGACACAGACACATTGGCAAGGCTTGTGGAATGGGCCGGCCCCATGGAAGTGACCTGTCACAAGGTATTTGACCGCGCACCGGATGCATTGGAAGCACTGAACGCGGTAATGAAGGCGGGCTGCAAACGAATACTCACATCGGGCCTTGCCCCAACCGCAGTTGAAGGTGCGGAGGTGATAAAAATGCTCACCGCGGCAACAGGACCACATCTGAAGATAATGGCGGGCGGAGGTGTACGATCGGCAAATATTACAGCGTTGGTCGCTGATGCGGGTGCGCATGAGTACCACACATCGGCCATTGTTGCCAACGACGGGCAATACCTTTCTGACGAAAATGAGATCAGAACCATTGTTAACTATTTGAAAGCCTGACCCGTGTAATTCGGGTGCAAATGCAGAAACTATTTGTACTTTTATCTCCACAACATTTTTATAAGAATATTTTATATGAAAAAACTGCTATTCGCGTTGTTATTGCTACCTTTTATGGGGATGGCACAGGATAAGTTGACTGACGCTAACTACCGTGTTTACTCGGTGCGACTGGGTAAAGAAGTTTCTCTTAAAGACATAGTGTCTGACATGGACAACTACGACGTGCTGATGTTTGGAGAAGAACACAATGATAGTGTAACTCACTTCCTGGAGGCTTCGGTCTTCGAGCTGTTGCACCTTAAATTCGGATCGGACCTGGCACTTTCTATGGAAATGTTCGACAGGGACGTACAGACAGTGATGGACGAATACCTGCAGGGTTTTATAAGGGAAAAGAACTTTAAGAAAGACGCGAGAGTGTGGAACAATTACCGCGACTATAGACCAATGGTAGAATTTGCCCGTCAAAAACAGCTGGATGTTGTTTGCGCCAACGCCCCATCACGCTACACCAACCTTGCCGGCCGTAAAGGCCAACGTGCATTGGAACTGCTGTCTGATGAATCGAAGGAATACTTTGCACCGCTGCCCTATGACACTGCAAGCGGAAAGTACTTCGCAAAGCTGATGGGACTGAGCCACACACCGGCACCTGCACCGGGCGACACGGCAAAAAAGGCAGCACCACCACCTGCCATGAATATGGGCAACTTCAACATGGTGACGGCACAGTCTTTGTGGGACGCAACCATGGCGCACTCAATTGTGAAGTACCAGAAAAAAAATAAGGGCAAAAAGATCATGCACGTAAATGGTAAATTCCACAGCGATGAAGGATTTGCCGTTGTGACACAGCTCTATAACTACAACTCAAAAATCAAGCCGTTGATCATCTCTACTGCCAGCGATGAGGCTTTCCCGAAAGTGAATTGGGCCGATTATAAGCAGTATGGTGATTACATCATCATAACCGATCCGAAAGTTCCACGGACGTATACGGATCAGTAAATGCGGGGGCATGGGGGCTGAATTTCAGCAGCCCGTTCGCATTAATATAAGTGTTAAAGTATTGCAACAGCGCTACAAAAAACGGGTGCTCTTGTTTATTTTTGCGGTCAAATAACCTCAATTGAAGATCTATACACAAGACCTGGTAAAACAATACGGCAAACGCACGGTTGTAAATAATGTTTCGTTTGAGGTGAGCCAGGGCGAGATAGTGGGACTACTAGGCCCTAATGGTGCCGGGAAAACCACTTCGTTTTACATGGTGGTGGGACTGGTGAAACCGGATACCGGCAATGTATATCTTGACAATGCCGATATCACAAAGTTGCCCATGTATAAGCGTGCCCAGATGGGCATTGGATACTTGCCGCAGGAAACGTCTATCTTCAGAAAACTGTCTGTTGCCGATAATATTGCCGCGGTTCTGGAAATGACCAAGCTGACCAAGGGAGAACAACAGAAGAAACTGGAAGAATTACTGGACGAGTTTCGTCTGCAGCATGTGCGCAAAAGCCCCGGAGATGTACTGAGCGGTGGTGAGAAAAGAAGGACAGAGATTGCGAGGGCACTTGCAGTGAATCCGAAGTTCATATTGCTGGACGAACCGTTTGCCGGTATTGACCCTATAGCCGTGGAGGATATTCAGCACATTGTAGCCACACTAAAGTACAAGAACATCGGCATCCTTATTACCGATCACAACGTACAGGAAACGTTATCTATAACTGACAGGGCCTATCTGCTGTTTGAAGGAAAAATACTGAAAGCCGGTTCGGCCGAAGATCTTGCGGCAGACCCGATTGTAAGAAAGGTGTACCTGGGACAGAATTTTGAATTACGCAGAAAAGACTATCTCACTACCAATGCGCCGAGGTAAAGGCAGCATGGCGGTGATTTCCTGATACTATATTATGAGCATTATTATTAGTCCGGCATTCAGAGGTTATATCAAATTGCGCCAGAGCGCGATCGATAACTTCATGCACAACCCGATAGATACCCAGCAACAGGTTTTCAACGACCTGATCGGCTCGGCACAGTTTACGGAATATGGCAAGAAATACCGGTTCGAAGAAATAAACAACATTGCTGAGTTTCAGAAGAACGTACCAATTAACGACTACGAGACGCTGAAACCATATATACAACGCATACTGGAAGGCACACAAAACGTGCTATGGCCATCTCCCATAAAGTGGTTTGCAAAATCGAGTGGAACAACGAGTGACAAGAGCAAGTTCATCCCGGTAAGTAAAGAATCTTTGGACAATACGCACTTCCGCGCCGGTAAAGATGTGTTGGCACTATACCTGCGTGAAAATCCGGGATCGAACCTGACAAACGGAAAATGTCTGATACTGGGCGGAAGCCACCAGGTCAATCAGTTGAATGCGGCCTCATTCTTTGGCGACCTTTCTGCCGTTACGCTACAGAATATGCCATTTGCGGGCCAGTTGTTCCGCCTCCCCGAACTATCGATCGCCCTCATGACAGAGTGGGAAGAAAAGATAGACCGAATGGCCCACAGCACCATCAACGAGAACGTTACCTATATAGCGGGTGTCCCTACCTGGACGATAGTACTTATCAAACGCATTTTTGAGATAACCGGAAAGAACAGCTTGCTGGATATATGGCCCAATCTTGAATTATACATACATGGTGGTGTGAACTTTACCCCTTACCGCAGGCAGTTCGAACAGCTGATCCCTTCACCCAATATGCACTACAGGGAGACGTACAATGCATCGGAGGGATTCTTTGCAGCGCAGGACCGCGAAGATGAGGAAGGAATGTTGCTGTTCCTGAATCATGGGATCTTCTACGAGTTCATGCCTATGGAGGAATACGGCAAAGAGAACCCGAGAACGCTTACCCTTAAAGAAGTGGAATTGTACAAAAACTACGCGATAGTAGTTACCACGAACGGGGGCCTGTGGCGCTACCTTGTAGGAGACACTATTCAATTCACTTCTCTTTCGCCTTTTCGCATAAAAGTGACAGGGCGCTTGAAGCACTTCATCAATGCCTTTGGTGAGGAGTTGATTGTTGACAATGCTGATAATGCCATTGCGATAGCTTGTGCCGAGACCGGCGCTGTTGTCGCGGACTATTCCGCAGCACCGGTATACATGACAGGCGAAGACAATGGCGCGCATGAGTGGATCATTGAATTTGAGTACCTGCCGGTTCCGTTGGAACAGTTCACCAACCTGCTGGACAAATCACTGCAGGCGATCAACTCAGACTACGAAGCCAAAAGATACAAAGACATTGCACTACGCATGCCGATAGTGCACCGCATGCCTAAAGACGGGTTCAAACAGTGGCTGAAAGACAAAGGAAAACTGGGAGGCCAACACAAGGTACCGCGCCTGAGCAACGAACGGACATACATTGAAGAAATGCTTCCGTACGTGTACCCAGAAATGAAGAAATAGACCTTCTGACTGAAATGAGAATGGGCCGGATATCCGGCCCATTCTCATTTCAGTCAAATATATCAAGGCTATTCAAACGTAGTCTTCACCTGCGCCTCCACTACTGAAAGTGCCACCATGTTCACTATCTGTCGAACGGTGCTACCCAGTTGCAACACGTAAACCGGCTTGCGCAGTCCCAGCAAAATAGGGCCAACTGCTTCGGCGCCGCCAACTTCCTGCAAAAGATGGTACGCTATATTACCGGCTGCAAGATTGGGGAAGATCAGCACGTTGGGCGCTTCGTTCACAAGATCAGAGAACGGATAGTTCTCCTTCAGTAGATCTTTATTGAACGCTACACCAGCCTGCACCTCGCCGTCAATTACCAGATCAGGATTCATGCTCTTGATGCGGGCCACGGCATTGCGCACCGTCGTAGCTTCGGTAGACGGACTACTTCCAAAATTGGAATACGACAGCATAGCAATGCGGGGTTTGATATTGAAACTGCTTACCATGTCCGCAGTGAGCATCGTTATATCTACCAATTCTTCTTCAGTAGGATTGAAATTGAGCGTGGTATCTGCAAAGAACAAAGGTCCGCGCTTGGTCAGCATGATGTACATGCCCGCTACACGCCTCACACCTTCTTCCATGCCTATGATCTCCAATGCCGGTTTTATTGTATCCGGATACTTTCGGGTAAGTCCCGACAGCATTGCATCGGCTTCGCCATTGTGCACCATCATACAACCAAAATAGTTGCGTTCACGCATCAATTTTCGGGCCTCATAGAAATTCACTCCACGGCGATGGCGCATCTCGAAGAACATATCTCCGTATTTGTTGCGCACCGCTTCACTGCTTTCGTTCTTAGGATCTATGATCTGGATACCCTCAAGGTGCAGTTCATATTCTTTGATCATCGAGCGGATCTTCGTCTCGTTGCCCAGCAGAATAGGTATCGCTATTCCTTCATCGGCAGCTATCTGTGCAGCCCGAAGGATCTTAATGTTTTCCGCTTCGGCAAAAACCACACGCTTAGGATTCTGCTTCGCTTTATTGTTGATATACTTCAACAAGTTATCGTATGAACCTGAGCGACGATACAGCTCGTTCTCATATGCTGTCCAGTCGGTTATTGGCTTACGCGCTACCCCACTCTCCATTGCAGCCTTGGCTACAGCGGTAGAAACTGTCACCAACAGACGCGGGTCCATTGGCTTAGGTATGATGTATGTAGGGCCAAAACGCAGCAGATCGTTGTTATAGGCCACATTCACGATATCGGGGACAGGCTGTTTAGCCAGTGCTGCCAGGGCGTGCACTGCAGCCAGCTTCATGGCCTCGTTTATGGCGCTTGCTCGCACATCCAGCGCACCACGGAAGATATAAGGGAAACCAAGCACATTGTTCACCTGATTAGGATAGTCGCTGCGGCCGGTAGCCATGATCACATCCGGGCGGGCGGCAATTGCATCATCGTAGGTGATCTCGGGATTAGGGTTGGCCAGCGCAAACACAATGGGCTTGTCCGCCATACCCTTCACCATATCCTGCGAAACGATATTGCCTTTAGACAGACCTATGAAAACGTCTGCTCCCTTCATTGCGGTTTCGAGATCCACGGCATCTGCAGACTGAGCAAATATGCGCTTATTCTCATCTAAATCTGTGCGTGACTTAACAATAAGTCCCTTGGTGTCGAACATGTACATGTTCTCTACCCTTGCCCCCAGGCTCATATAAATTTTGCAGCAAGAGATTGCCGAGGCACCCGCACCGCTTATCACTATCTTCACTTCAGAAATCTTCTTACCCACCAGCTCCAGCGCGTTCAGCAGGGCCGCACCAGATATTATGGCAGTACCGTGCTGATCATCATGCATGATAGGAATACTGAGCTCTTCCTTTAGTCTGCGCTCTATTTCAAAACACTCAGGAGCTTTTATATCCTCCAGATTGATGCCGCCGAACGTCGGCTCCAACGCCTTAACCACACTTACAAACTCATCAACAGAACGAGAGTTCAACTCAATATCAAACACATCGATGTCGGCATATATTTTAAAAAGCAACCCCTTGCCTTCCATGACAGGCTTTGAAGCCTCCGGACCAATATCTCCAAGCCCCAGAACCGCTGTACCGTTGGTGATGACAGCCACGAGATTACCCTTCGCAGTGTATTTATAAACATCATCCGGATTGGCATGAATATCCATGCAAGGCTCGGCCACACCCGGCGAATATGCCAACGCAAGGTCCCGCTGGGTTTTCGTTTCCTTGGTCGGTACTACCTCTATCTTTCCGGGCCTTCCTTTGGCGTGATATTCCAATGCATCTTCCTTCCTGATCAGTTGAGCCATTTTATAATCTCATTTTTTGAGTGAACTAAGGTACAAATATGCCCAGAAATGTGAAAGAACAGGGCATTATTAAAATACACCTCATACCTTTCCCTTATATTTACACCGTCATTCCGAATAGAAGTATGAAGTCAAAAAATGTCTGGTTTATCGTTGGAGGATTACTGCTGATAATAGCAGCCCTCGTTGCCTATATGAAGACCCGCAGCGACGATGGCATAAAGGTAGCTGTTGAGAAAGTGGCCCGCCATACCATCACCGAGACGGTGACCGCCAGCGGCAAGATATACCCCGAAACTGAAGTAAAAATAGCACCGGAGGTAAGCGGCGAGATCATTATGCTGAATATTGATGAAGGTGACAGCGTAAAAAAAGGTGATATACTGGTACGGATCAACGCTGCGATATATAGTTCGCTGGTAAATCAGGCAACAGCTTCGGTAGAACAGTCGAAAGCCAGCGTGCAGAACACAAAGGAAATGATGGCACAAGCCGAGTCACAGTACCAACTGGCACTGGCCACCTACAACCGCAATAAAAAGCTATATGAACAAAAAGTGATCTCGCAACTGGAATTTGAACAGGGCGAGGCAACATACAAATCAGCGAAAGCAACCTACGAAGGCTCGAAAGCTACGGCAATGGGCGGAAAATATACTGTTGATGGTGCAATGGCTGGGTTGTCGCAAGCGCGCGAAAACCTGCAACGCACTACTATAGTGGCACCTACCTCGGGTATCATCTCCCAGCTAAATGTAAAAAAAGGCGAACGTGTTGTAGGAACGGCTCAGATGGCCGGTACGGAAATGTTGACAATTGCCGACATGAGCCGCATTGAAGTGCGTGTGGACGTAAGCGAAACAGACATATCGAAGGTTAAGATAGGCGACACCACCATCATTGATGCAGATGCCTACCGCAACCGAAAATTCAAAGGTATAGTATCGAAAGTAGCGGTGAGCAGTGCCAAGTCAGCTCTGGGAGCAGCAGCTGGCAGCAGTACCGATCAGGTTACGAATTATACCGTACACATCCTCATCCTCCCATCGAGCTACGAAGACCTGACAGCGAAGATGGCTCACGGTAAGTTCCCGTTCAAACCGGGCATGTCGGCATCTGTGGAGATACAGACCAACCGTCAGGAAAATATCCTTTCCGTTCCTGTCAACGCGGTAACCACTCGCGACTGGCCCGATAGCGTGAAGAAAAAAGATGAAACCGGTGCCATAACCAATGAGATACGCGAAGTAGTATTCGTGTATGATGCTGCCCGGAAGGTCGTGGAGTTACGTGATGTAAAGACCGGTCTTCAGGACAACAAATATCTGGAGATCCTTTCGGGTCTGAAGGAGAACGAAGAGGTGGTTGCCGCTCCTTACGGAGCCATCGCCCGTACACTAAAAGACAAGAACAGGGTGAACGTGGTAGATAAGGAAAAGCTGTTTGAGGTGAAAGGGAAGGAAAAAGAATAATCCCGGCACCTACACGACTGCGGTCTGATGCTGCGGATGACCTAATTTTGCAGCCTAGGAGTAAATAATTCAGATCGGAATTTCTGTTCAGATGATGCAACTGTACCCGGCCAATGCCGTTGATGCCCTTGAGTTCAATAAAGTACGCGAACTGCTGCTGCTGAAATGCCGCACAGATGCCGCGCGTGAACGTGTAAATAATATCAGGTTTCATACCCACAAGGACCATGCAGGCAGGGAGCTGCAGCAGGCCCATGAGTACAAGAACATTCTGAACAGCGGCGACTATTTCCCAAACGACTTTACCCGCAACATGCACAAAGAACTGCGGTTGCTGGCTATACCTGGCGGTGTGTTAAGTGGTGAACAGTTCCTTTCCGTGCAACAATTAGCGCTCACCATTCGCGACATATTACTTTGGTTCAAAAAAAACAACGACCTCTTCCCTACCCTCTATTCACTGTGCGACCATATAGCGTATGAAAAGAAAATTCCGGAACTCATATCGGCCGTCATTGACGAAGGAGGACTGGTGCGCGACAATGCTTCGCGTGAGCTGATGAGTATTCGAGCCGACCTTTCTCGGGTGCGCAGCGAATCGAGAAGGGTATTCGAGGGTGTGCTTCGCCGCCTGAACAAACAAGGATACCTTGCCGATATTTCAGAAAGTTTCCTCAACGGACGAAGAACCGCAGCGGTTTTGGCCGAATACAAAAGAATAGTGAAGGGAATATTGCACGGCGAAAGTGATACCCAGAAAACAGTCTTCATTGAGCCGGAAGAAACTACCGAACTCAACAACGAGATCTTCTCACTGGAACGTGCCGAAAGCAGAGAGATCCATCGTATTCTGGTGCAACTCACGCGCGACCTTGCCGCCTTTGCCCCGCAACTGGAGACTTATTATAACCTATGTGGCGTGTTCGACTTCATAAGGGCGAAAGCACTTCTTGCCGATGACATGAATGCTACAATGCCGCGCATAACGCAGCACCCTGGCATACATCTCGAAAAAGCCTACCATCCGTTACTGTTCCTGCACAATAAACAAAATGGAAAAACCACAATTCCACTCAACCTGGTACTGGACAGACAACAAAGGATCCTTATCATCAGCGGTCCCAACGCCGGTGGTAAGACAGTAGCCATGAAGACCATAGGTCTTTTGCAGCTAATGGTACAGGCCGGGCTGTTGATACCTGTGAGCGAGAATTCGGAGATGGGCATCTTCAGAAACCTGATGGTACAGATCGGCGACACCCAGTCCATAGAGCATGAACTGAGTACGTACAGCGCCCACCTGCAGCACATGAAACACTTCATGGAAAATGCGGATGGTAAAACGCTATTCTTCATTGATGAACTTGGTAGCGGATCGGACCCTAACCTCGGTGGCGCATTCGCCGAGGCGATCGTTGAGACCCTTGCCGCCAAACACGCCCTTGGCATCATCACCACCCACTACCTGAACCTGAAGGTGATGGCCGGAAAAGTGCGCGGTATCATGAACGGTGCCATGGCGTTTGACGAGGAAAAGCTGGAACCATTGTATCGCCTCACTACAGGAAAACCGGGTAGCTCCTACACATTTGCCATAGCCCAGCGCAGCGGCCTGCCCAACGAGGTAATAGAACGGGCCCGCCAGCTTACACAGCGCGAACATTTCAAACTGGACAAGATGCTGCACCAGGCCGAACAACAAACGGTGAAGCTGGGCGATAAAGAAAAGGAACTTGAGAAACTAATAAAGGAAAACGAACGCCTCAGAAAACACTATGAGGACGTAACCAACAAAGAAAAGCAGAAACAGCATTTTGAGACCCTTAAACTCCAGAACAAGGTTAAGAAGGAAGAACTCGACTACCTGCGCGACATGGAGCGTAAGTTCAAGCAGATCATTCAGGACTGGAAAAAGACAGAAAACAAACAGGAAGTAATCAAGGCCGCTGAAAATGTGCTGTTCCGCAAAAAGCAGATCGCATCCAACGCCTCTGCTGCAAAAAAGGCTGACAAAAACTACGACACCGTTGGCGGCAAACCCAAGCCAGGAGATCTGGTGCGCAACCGAGACAATCACCAGGTGGGCACCCTTCAGGAACTACGCGATAAAAAAGCCATTGTCATGATAGGCAAAATGCCATTCACAGTTGACATTGGTGAGTGGGTTGTGGTGCGCAAAAAATCGGGCACCACAGACTAGGTAAATACTTTCAGATCTATTGCATCACTTTGACATCTGCGTTCAGAACACCAAACACGCCATAACCATCCTGAACGTTAGTGTATATCCTGCTTGGCTCGGCAAAAGGATTACCTGAGTTCTCTGAAGCATACAAGTAAGTTTTCCTGTGCCGGAAGTAGCTTTCAGGAACATGTTGCAAAACAATGAGCAAATTGATGTCCGGGCTCAATTTCTCCAAATGGCTGCTCAGGATAAAGAATCGCATCTCACGAGACTTTCCGTTAAATAGTTCATCTCTGAAGAAGATATCTCCTTCCGACAGGCAAGTGGTATTATCAATGCTCTCGTCATATATGCTCTCAATGGCAGCCTCTGTAGTGTTAATGCAACCCAAGGCCACAGGAGTATCGGTGGCAGTATTGACCATTTTAAAACTAAGAATGTAATAATCACCCGCTGCAGCCGGATCATCAAACGTAATTTTGATCTCGTCCTGCATCTCACCATCACCATTTAGCCTGGCCTGTTTGATGCGGGTCACATTCTTCATCTCTACCATTGATGGCGCTACCGACACTGCGGAAATGTCATTATACCCCGGTGCCGCCACCACTGCTTTGTACATAACACCCGCAACCGTTGTATGATGCCCCTGATACGTGCCGGATGTCCCATCGTAGGTCACACTATCAACCAAAGTACCATCCCCATACAATAACACCTTTGCGTTGGTCAGTGTAAGGTTCTTATTGTAGTTATACTCAGTCATACCCACAGAACGGCTCACCTGAAACGCTGCCGGCTCGCCCACCTGGTTGATGCTGTTCAACACCAGTTTTGAAGAATAGGGAGGCACTTTAACTACTATCTCTTTTTCGCACGATGAAAGTGACAATGCTGCAAGAAGTATGAAAATATATTTTCTGTTATTCATAAAGTACGTTTGATTGATCAGAATTTGAATTGGTAACTAATAGATGGGATGATAGGGAAAAGGCTCATTTGTTTGAAGACCACATTACCAGCCGTATTGGTAGTGCTGTAGATGTAGAACGGATTCCTCCTGTTGTAAACGTTGTAGGCGCTTATCACCCAGGCACGTTCCCCACGTTCCTTTTGTTTTATGAATTTGAAGCTCACATCCGCGCGGTGATATGGCGGCATCCTGAATCCATTGCGGTCACCATACACATGCTGCAGCGAATTTTCTTCACCGGTGTAATAGCCAATGGGTAGTGTCAGTGCGTTCCCGGTTCCATATACCCAATCGGCACTCACTTCAAAATTCTTATTTGGCGCATATACGGCAGCCATCTTCAGGTCATGGCGGCGATCGAACCGGTAAGGAAATTCCTTTCCGTTATTGAGGTTGGCAAACTTCCGGGTGCTCCACGAAAGAGTATAGCCGAGCATTCCTGTGAACTTACCCTTTCTCTTTTGAAGGAAAAACTCAGATCCGTAACTCCTACCATTACCTACTTCCACCTTGTCCTCCCAGCCCGTTGATGTGCTGAAAAAGCTGGCCCCTTCCTTATACTCTATCACATTTTTCACTGTCTTGTAGTAACCCTCCACGGTCAGTTCCAGACCATCTCTTATCGTCCATGCCACACCGGTTGCCCCCTGATAAGACCGCTGTGCTGGCACTTTGTCGGTTACTGGCACCCACAGATCAGTAGGCAACCCGATAGACGAATTAGACAGGAGATGAATAAACTGATTCATCTGCACAAAAGACCCCTTCAAACTCACTTTGTCGCTCAGCAGGTACCGCATTCCTATACGCGGCTGCACAGACGGATAAAATTCGTTGCGGACCGAGAAACCGGTAAGATGCACACCCACATTTGCTTTCAGGACGTCAGTTATCCTAATGTCATCTTCTATATATGCGTCTATCTCTCCGGCGTTCAGTGGGTCAGTACCTATCGTCGTGTCCTCCACTTTGCTATTGGATGTGGTGCGTGTCTGCATGGCGCCCGGCTTATAAGTGTGATAGGTGTACCCTACTCCTGTTTTAATACTATGGTTGGGATCAGGGATATAGTCGATGTCATACTTTATAGCCTTATCGTTTATCCCTGAGATGTATTTGAGCAGATAATCTTCATTGACATTTGCGAAGCGGTTCTGCATTCTTGAAAAGACCGAAAAATTATACTGACTATAATAGGCGGTAAGATTGCCGAATAACTTATTGTTGAATTCATGGTTCCATCTGCTAACAGCTGTAATGTTTCCCCACTTCAGACTGGTATTCATAGTGCTGGACAGATCCGCACCCGCGGCACTGGAGTTGCTCTGTTTTGCATAGAATTTATCATTTCCAAAGTAACCGCTAACATACAGGCGGTCTTTTTTGCCGAGCTTAAAATTGACCTTGCTGTTCATGTCATAGAAAAAGTACCCGGCCTTCACCGGCCCGCGCATGAATGGCTGGGCAAGAATGTCGTAATAGGTTCTGCGACCCGATATCATAAACGACGACTTGCCCTTTTGTATCGGCCCTTCCAACGTCAGCCTGGAAGCAATGAGACCTATTCCGCCCTCCCCGTGAAACTTCTCTTTATTGCCCTCCTTCATATTTATGTCTATCACCGATGAAAGGCGACCACCATAACGGGCGGGAAAACCTCCCTTTATCACTTCCACACTCTTGATCGCATCGGCATTGAAAACACTGAAGAAACCGAAAAGATGGCTTGAATTATAAACGGGAACACCGTCCAGCAATACAAGGTTCTGATCGGGACTTCCGCCCCTTACATAAATACCCGATGACCCTTCGCTACCGGCTTGCACACCCGGCAACAATTGAATGGCCTTCATAATATCCACCTCTCCCAAAAACGCAGGCAACGATTTGATGGTCTGTATCGGAAGATCTATTGAACTCATCAGGGTGCGATGCTGCACAGCATCTTTTTTCCCTGCCACAACCACCTCCTTAAGTTCTGTAGACGTCTCTAATTGCACATTGATGACGGTATCGTTCTTCAATACCAAGGGAAATACGACGGGAGCATAGCCGATTCCGGAAACAACCAGATCCACCGTATCTGCTGGAACCGTGAGCGAATAAAAACCAAAGGTATTGGTGGCAGCACCGGCATTCGACCGTTGGCTGTACGCCATGATACCCGGAAGGGTCTCCCCGCTCTTTCGTTCTGTCACGTACCCGCTAATGGTCACTTTCCGGTTCTGGGCAGACGCCTTCAGTGTAAGTACTGATACGACAATAGCAATTATACTCCTGAGGTTCATTTCAAACAGTTATTTGCCATATAACGCAACAACTATCTGCTACCCCTACTACAAAACTATAAAGACCAGTTATCCATCAAAAACCTGAAAGTACGCTGCGACACGCCCCCCACAACACCTCCTCCGTTCTTCACATTAGACTTCAAATTCCTTGGCTGGTCAAGCGAATTAAAACTGCTGCTACTTCCCGAATACTGTTCGTACGACTTAAGAAACTCAAAATACTCGCGGGTCACATTCTTTACGTAGAATATAGTTACCCCCTTCACAGAGTCTATTGTCGGTGCTTTCCGCACATACACATCCGTATAATAACTACTACCATTGAACACACGGTCCTTCAGCAATACCCTATCCTGAACCATGGTCAACCCCTCATCATACGCGTTCTCCGTATTGTTGTCATTTGTATAGAGTTGAATACGGGAAAACCTGCGGTAATAGGTTGTGTCCGTTCTTTCTGAAACAGGCCCTTCGGCCTTCAGACGGGCATACAATGCGCGGTTGATGGCTACCGGCAACCACTTATCATTATAGAAAAAACTTGGCACCACGTCCATGTGCTGTTTCAGGCATTCCACCACATAATAGTTATCGGCAGAAGGATCGTCATCGATCTTTATGCGAAACTTTAAAGTAGAGTCGGAATTGTATTGTACAGTCGCAGTATCAACCAAACTCACCGAAACGGGCTTGGGGATAACCACTGTTGCTGTCGCAGTTACCATTCCCGGATAAGTCGCAGTGATTGCAAATGAGTCGCCAATTGCCAATACACGCGGATCAGTGTACACATAAGTATGTACCATTGGCGTAAGCGAGTCAATGCCACCTGGCAACACTTTAGCTGACTTGCCGTCGGAAAGCAAGATACTGAGACCGTCAGGAACGGAGAATTTCATATCAGATCCGGTGTTTACTGCCACACTCAGTCCTGCCCGCATATACAGCGTATCACCCGCTACCAACTCCGCAAATAGCACTATCTTCTTCTCGGCTTTACCCGCTGGCAGATCCAATGTCTTGGAACATCCACCTGCTACCAGCAAAAGCATCCCACAGAAACAACCCGATAATATTGTCTTTATTGTCATCATATTTTCAGCCTGTAACTTACATATGGTATGAACTGCAGCACACTCGTGCCCTTCAATTTAAATTGCTCTTCACCGGCCAACCCACCCGTGTAGGATATATCCACAAACATCACGTTCCGCCTCGCATATGCATTGAACACACCTAATGACCACGTGCGCTCCATTTTTCCCCGCCTCAGCATCTTAGTGAAGTTCATACCTGCATCCAGCCTGTGGATGGCAGGTAAACGATAATCGTTCCACCTCGTAGAACTGTAGGTATAGTTAGAACTGCTAATGGTTGTGTTGGCACCGTTGATAATAAGGTTATTGTCAAGATCGGGGTAGATCTGATCGGGCATGGTTATTGCCTCACCACTCATGTACAACCAATTCAAAGTAAGGTCGAACTTCTGTGATGGCTGATATAGTGCGGCTATCCTGAAGTTATGGCGTCTGTCATACCGGTAAGGGAAACGTTCACCATTGTTAACAACAGCAAATTGACGCCAAGTCTTGGACCATGTATATGCAGAGGTAATGTTGAAATGCCCTAACTGAGTTCGTACACTTGCCTCCACGCCATAACTTTCACCCCTGCCCTGTATGATCTTATCGTCCCACTTTATATAGTTGTCAAATAGATTCTTCCCCACATCATAAGTGGTAGTATTCCTGATATCCTTGTGATAACCCTCGATGTTTACAAAGAGTTTTGAACCGGCTGTATACCTGTAACCAACCGTAGATATATAAGACTCCTCAGGCTCAATTCTCGACGAACTTGGCACCCAGAAATCCTGCGGTAGTCCATAAGTGTTGGAAGTAATAAGATGAAGGAACTGCGCCATCTCGGCATAAGACAAATACAATAAGTGCTTTTTCGACAAAGCCAGTTCCGAACGCAGTCGGGGCTGAATACTTGAATAGTCAAACTGCTTGCTGAACCAGTTGGCAAAGTGCACACCCGGTATCAGGCTGAACTTACCGCCCAATTTTATCTGGTCTTCAACAAAGAAGATAACCTCGTTCGACCTCACCTTTTCCGGCATGGTACCCACACCGGTGTTCTGCGAAAAATACTCGACCTGTGCCGGATTGAAATTACCTGCCGACACCTGCACCCCTGCCTCAAAATTGTGTTTGGACCCTGGTTTCCAGTAAAATATCGAACGGAAGGCTATGTCTTTTACCCCCGATACTCCCTTATACCCTTCAGTCAATGTCTTCTGACCATTTTCTATGATCTCTCGTTTGTCATTGAGCACATAATTGAAGGTGCTGTAGGTCACCATTGTATTCATGAAAAGTTTTGGGTGCAGCACACTGTTCCACCGCAGGCTCAGGGCACTGTTACCCCATATCGTGGAGCCACCGGTATTGGTTGTGAACGCGCTGAAACGGTCTCGCCCGCTATAAGCACTCAGATAAAGGCGGTTATTATTGTTTACAATATAATTGGCCTTCAGGTTCAGATCCCGGAAATTCAATTCCAGATCATTGGTGAACGGACGCCACAAAGCGTCTATCCACGTGCGCCGTGCAGAGAGTACAACCGATGCCTTGTCTTTCTTTATAGGTCCTTCCACCGTCAGACCACCCTTCAATAAACCCATACTGAATTGACCGCCCCACTTCTGCATATCTCCATCCTTAGTACTAACGTCTATCACAGATGCTGTCCTGCCACCGTATCGGGCCGGAAAAGCACCCTTGTAAAAATCTACCGACCTGATGGCATCAGGGTTATAAATTGATGTAAGCCCGAAAAAATGGTCCACATTATACAATGGCACTCCGTCCAGCAAATGCAGATTCTGACCCGGGTCTCCGCCTCGCACCAGCACCAGACTACCCGCTCCCGATCCCGTCTGTACACCTGGAAGATTCTGCACAGTTTTAATCACATCGTTCTCACCCAAAAGCACCGCTCTTGTCTTGATATCGTTGTGTACTATGTGATGGAAACTCGCTGCCTGGTTCATTGCTTTCGCGGAGATCACCTTCACCTCCTTCAGGTCAGTGCCCGCTGTCAGGTAAACATCGCGCCGTGTATCACCGGCAAGATTCAACGTCGCAGTGTCAGCATTAAAACCAAGGTATGTACTGATGAGCCTGGTGTTCTTTGCAGGGAGTACCAGTGTGTAATAACCATACATATTGGTTACCGTTCCCCACGGTGTTCCCGGCATATATACCGCAGCACCTATAATCGCTTCCCCCGATCCTGCTTCTTTCACAAAACCATTTACCACATAAGACCTTGTTGTATCTGCTTCTTTGCCTTCATAAATGATCAGCACCTTATTGCCCTGCTCACGAAAAATAACCGGCTCGCCTGAGAAGATATCTGCAAGTACCACTCCCACTTTATCAGAACCGGGCGAAACCTTTGCCGGCCTGGCTACATCAACATACTTCGAACTGTAAGAAAAAATTACACCCGTTTGTTTACTAATGTCTTCAAGATAAAAACCTACATCTGCAGTACGTTTTGGCGGATTGTACGGATATGACAATGGTTGCTGCGCCAAAGCAGGCACAGCAACCATCAGGACTACCATATTTATGATCACACTTAAAACAAGTCTCATTGGCTACCGGGGCGAAATATTGTATTTGTCACCGGGTCCTTTTTCCCAACGGCAACGGGCTACGAGGCAAATTTCGGAAAGAATAGGCTCCAATCCCTGCCCGTCAAAAGATACTGTGATGAGCTGACGACTCTGATCTGCCGGCATTGCACTCGTCAGCGTTATGTCCTTTTCAAATATATCAGAAAGCTGAGTAACAACTGCCTGTAGTTCACGCTCGTGATAACTGATGATGCCGGTCTTCCAATACAGGAAATTCTCGTCTTCAATGGCGCTGCTCACCATTTTGTCATTGGTCAGTTGCGCTTGTTGTCCCTTTGTCAGCACCACATAAGTACTCTTGTCGTCTCCGGCCGAGAACTTAACCTTACCCTCCACCACAGCCACGCTGGCGGCATGGTCACTGCATTTCAGGTCAAAAGCGGTACCGAGTACCTGCACCCGGGCAGCCTGAGCATCGATCACAAAGGGATGCTGTTCGTCGCGGTGCACTTTAAAGAATGCTTCCCCTTCCAGAGATACTTTCCGCTCTTTGCCGGTAAACGTTTTATTGTATGCTAGCTTCGATCCCTTGTGCAGGGTCACGCGTGTATCATCAGGCAGCACAACTTCCAGATTCCCGTTCTCAGCGAATACCTCCTCAGAATAACCCGGCACGGCAACACGATAGAGCAACACTCCCACCACCAGTATGGCAGCAGCAGCCCACGATATACTCTTCAGAGAGATGGTACGGCGCGCAGGTTGAGGTTTTACATTAACCGTTTTTGCGGCTACCTTCTCCCAGGCTGCTGCCGTATCAAATTCCACTCCCTTTATCAGGGCCTCCACTTCCATCCATTGTTTGGCATGCGTGTCGTAGATCTGACGGTTGTCAGGTGCTGCTTCCAGCCACTCTTGCAACACGGCATCATCTTCGGGCGTATTTTCTCCGCAAAGCTTTTTAGCGATCAGTTCGTCTATCTGCACATTCATCTCGTTCATCATATTAAAATACGGGTTTAAAAAATGATATTAAATAGGTTACAACGGCTACCTTCTGCGTGTAATCACGGAAAATTCTCAGCGCCTTACCCATGTGGTTTTCTATTGTCTTTACCGATACTTCCAATTGCTCTGCCGCTTGTTTATAACTGAGTCCGTGCAATTTCACCATCAGAAATACCTCGCGACACACAGGCGGCAGCTGCCCCAAAGCATCAGCTATTTTGCGCTCCTGCAGGCTCAGGCTTTCCTTGTGATGCAGTGGCGTCAGGTGCTCTTCATGGCTTTCAGGCGCGTTTTCCGGGTAGAACACACCCTTGCTTTTTTGTTCCCTCAATATGGAGATACACTTATTCCTTACCGACGTGATCAAGTAATACTTGATGCCCGGCGATGACAACATTTCCGGCTTCTGTTCCCACAACTTGATAAACACATCCTGCACGGCATCTTCAGCCATGTGCGTATCAGTAAGGAACGAGAGTGCAAAGCGGCATGCATTCGCATACTCTTTCTCAAACAGTTCTTTATATAGTACCTCTGTCGTTTTTTCGTGGTGCATTTTTGGTGATTTTCATTTCTTCCAGCTACTATGATGAGTAGGGTTTACAGGTGCAAAAGAACAAAACATCTAAAATATTATTCGAATTATTCTGTATTTAATACATCACTCAAAACATATCAGGACTTTATAATTCGGTGCAGCTCTGTTCCCGACGGGGCATTTACCACAAGAATGTACATTCCCTCTGTCAGCCCGCCCGTGCTGATGCGGTTGCCGCCATGCTGCAGGTCGCCCCGCTGCACGCATCCTCCACCCGCCGAAAGCAATTCGAACCTTGTTTCCTCGTGCAGTGGATTCACCACCTGAATGAAATCCCGACAATTAACCGGAAAAACTGTCATCCGCTTTTCTTGCGAAATGGTGTGCAGGGTTGCAGGTTGCTTCCGCACAGGCACAAACCTGTAAACTGTACCGGCAGGTGGCAGACCTGTCAAACCTTTGGCCGATTGCGTTTGTCCTCCATATTCAATTGACGGTTGCATAGCCGATCCGGACAGCAAGTACTGACTCTCAGCATCGCGGGTGTTCACGCCATAGTTGCGAACAAAACCTATAGAAACTCCGGAATGTTCGGGAAAATAGTCCGCTTGGTGTGCTACACTTGATGCACCAAATCGATACTCAACTGCCCCCGACTCCTCATACAACCACACCTGAAGATTAAGGTGATCTGCATTAGTATGGTACTGAAAGTACTCTTCCGCAAATCCCGCATTCGCATATTCAAATTTGAACACCCTGTGCCCCTCCACGCCGGATACGTCATATCTGAGCGGAGATTCACTTTTAAGTTTAGAGAGTCCCCTGTCACACAATTGCGCCCCCGTGAGTATGAACCCGGTGGTCACAGCGGAGTTTACCGTACCCGTTCCTACCACATTTGAGGCCAGATTGAACGCATTCACCACCGTGTCACCTATCTGAAAAGCAAATCCCAGAGGTATGGAATAATTAGGCTCTACCCATCCTGTACTACTCGACACCACGATACCGGAGGTGAGAGGAACATATACTTCGGTACTTACATTGAGATCATAACCCGCCTGCCCCAACACCGTCGAACAGGTAAAACCAAGAGATAATATCAGCAAACCCAGCCGTTTCATCGAACTTCTTTTCACATATAACGCTCGTAAGCGCTTTTACCCCTATTTCGCCCCCATTTTTCATCAAATTTCCCTCCGCAAGACATTTTCCGTTCCGTGTTCGAATATTTCATTCATTTCCCCTAATTTTATAAACATGAAAACAAGGATATACATATTCGCGTTTATATGCGCGGCATGCATGACTGCCGGTGCGTCTTCAGCCTTTGCTCAGAGCGAAAGGGGCAAGACCTACAAAAAGAAACACTACAAAGGTAGCGAGGCCATCACCGAGCAGTCTGAGTCTTCAAAGGGAAAAGAGACCAAAAAATACGACGAGCAGGACTCGGGCGACGATGGCGAATCGGTCGACCAGGGTGACTACCGCAAGTCAGAGCGTTCTCGCAAGCGCGAAATGAAAAAGCATGGCCACAAACAAAAGTGGAGTCGCTACTCTGAAGTGCAGTCTGCCCGCATGAGCAAATAGTATTGCAACTTATTTATTTCATAAAGGCCCATGTGCGTTAGCCATTACCGCATATGGGCTCTTGTTATTCAGTCACTATCTCAAACAACATTCCATACATGACTTACCTACGTTCATCACTGCTGCTGGCTGCAGGCCTGTTCCTGTTTTCGGGCACTACCAACGCACAAAGCAAACGCGACCAGAAAGACGACATTTCATACCGTCAAAAGGATTTTAAGAATGGTCACGAATACGGCGAACCGAAGCCAAACGGACCGTCAGAAAAACGCCTGAAGAAATACCAGGAGAAAAAATCTAAGTGGAGGCTTCCGGATGCCGATACTACTTCAAAGTAATATCAGGTAGTGAAGAAGCTTAAAGCCTGGAAGATAACCGATCTGGTTGTGCAATTGCTGGCACTTGGGTTGCCGTGGCTACTATTCTATGTTTTCCCCACGCATCAGCACATTTGGCATGTCGAAAACCTCATTTCGTTGTATATGGCGACGGGGCTCACGCAACTAATGAGCACCGTCATCAATTGGCGGCTGCTTCCATCCATCTATCGATCTAAAAGCCGCAGCTGGTACGAGACCCTCATGCTTATGCTGGTGGGTATGGCAATCATTGCCACAATAATGAAAAGCACGCTGCTATTGCTTTTGGTGCTGTTCTACCTCACACCGTTTATAACACTGTGGTACCTCGTACTGTCGGTAACGGAACTCTCTGATATCTTTAAAACACATGAAGCGTAGCCTTTTCTTGATCGGAATGCCATACGTTGGCAAAAGTCACTGGGGAAAACTACTCGCCACTCACTACAGCGTGCCCTTTACCGATCTCGACGACCTCATCGAACAAACTTCAGGGCGCACCATCACCGAGATATTTTCACAGTCGGGTGAAGACGCCTTTCGTGCACTCGAACACCAATGCCTCAACAACCTGGTGACGACCGATACCACACCACAGATAGTTGCCTGCGGCGGCGGCACTCCATGTTTCTTCAACAACATATACATCATGAAACAACACGGCACAGTTGTTTGGCTGAACGCACCTATCCCCTACCTGCTGAAAAATGCTGCTTCTGATACCGCCACTCGTCCGCTCATAGCCACCGCTGACGACCCCGCAAAACGGCTCAATCGACTCTTACAAGAAAGGGAGCCGTACTATAGCCGCGCGCATCACATTTTACAAGTCGAAGACATTTCGCTCACTACCTTTGACAAAATTCTTAGTCATGTATAGGCAGGCATTGGTATCAGGGGCTTTATTGGCAGCATTGGCGGTGATATTAGGCGCATTTGGCGCCCACGCCCTCAAAGCACTGGTCACACCCGATAAACTATTGGTGTTCGAAACAGGCGTGCGCTACCATTTTTATCACAGCCTGGCGCTGTTGGCCACAGGTATCATATACAGCCATTTCCCTGCAAAGCAACTACGCCTCGCAACCGGTCTGTTCATCACAGGCATCGCCTTGTTCAGCGGCTCTCTATACGGAATGGTATTTGTCAGCATCAGCGGCGGCAGCCTTGGCCCCTTGGGTATCATTACCCCAATAGGCGGTCTGTTCTTTATCGCTGCATGGATCATGCTGGCACTCGGTATTACCGGCGCTAAGAAATAAATCAACTTACTGGAAACTCTTTAGTGGCTCACCACCAATCGTGCCGAGTACAAACGCTCGCGCGTCGCCAGACTCACCACATAAGTACCTGCAGCAAGCTCGCTGCAAGACATTGCATTGTTCTGGTTGGCAGCAGTCAGCACCTGCGTCATCATTACCCTGCCGGTCACATCTGTTACATGCATTGTGGCAGATTCTTTGAGCAACGGCAAATTCAATCGGAACGAACCACTCGCAGGGTTCGGATACAACTTCAATTCAACTGACGCACTTAAATTGGTAGCTGTCGCGGTATTGGTAATAATGCGCACGACATGGTTATTGTGGTCCGCAATGTAGATACGTCCCCAACCGTCAACGGTCACACCCTTTGGCGCACCCAGGCGCGCATTGATGGCCATACCGCCATCACCCTCAAAACCTCCCACTGTGGTGCCCGCCACACGATCTATCTTTCCAGCCGTGTTCACCACACGGATGTTGTTATTACCTTGATCAGCAATAAATACATTGCCGTAAATGTCTATCGAGAGGCCGCTCGGATAACTCAGTGCCGCCGCCGTAGCCGCGCCACCATCTCCCGTACTTCCGGCAGCACCAGACCCGGCAAAAGAACTGATGATACCCGATGCATTTACCTTTCTCACCGTGTGATTCAATACATCAGCAATAAATATTTCACCGCTCGCGTTCACCGCCACACCCGCCGGACCATTCAGCCGCGCGGCCGTTGCCGGACCACCATCACCCACCATACCCGGCAGTCCCATGCCGGCAATTGTAGTGATGATCTGTGTACTCGCATCTACCCTGCGTATCGCATTGTTGCCCCCGTCAGCAATGTAAAGATTGCCGAACGCATCGACCGCCAATGCTTCAGGACTGTTAAGTCTGGCTTTATAGGCAGTGTCACCATTACCTGAATAGCCTGCTATAGCACTACCCGCATAGTTCGAAATGATGCCCGCAGGCGTCACTCTGCGCACCACATGATTGCCCGCGTCAGATATATATACATTGCCGGCAACATCCGTAGCCAGTGCCGTCGGCCCGTTCAGCCGCGCCAGCGTCGCCTGCCCTCCGTTGCCTCCATATCCCATAGCGCCTGTACCTGCAAACGTGCTTATGATGCCCGCCCTGTCCACCTTGCGCACCACATTATTACCCTTGTCTGCTATATACACGTTTCCGGCACCGTCCACGGCCACACCCGTGCAGCCATTCAGCTTCGCATCTGCCGCCAGGCCACCATCCCCTGCATAGCCACCTGCGGCGGTACCCGCCCCGCTGCCATTACCTGCAAACCGTGATATGTATTGTGCCTGCACTGTAGTGACCTGCAGGGCCGCAACCAGTGCGAAAGATAGAAAGGTGTATTGCCTTATTTTCATAACGTGTGGATATTATACAGATACCTAAAGATAGCAGTTGTCCCACGTATTAACAATAGTATAGTTGTAAAATTTAGTACCATTTTCATGGTATTTTTTCCACTTTGGGGCAGCAATTCACCCTTTTTCCGATACCACCATCGCAAAAATCGATCGTTTCCACCCCCACTCCACACATTTTCACATTAGCCTAATACCCGTACCTTTGCATCCTCCTTCAGAACAAAGCGAAGACAACACAGGGCATGACAATGAATCTATCGGAAGTATTCAAGACAGCCGGCACCGACAACCGTCTGCTGGCAATTGCAGAAAAAGTACAGAACAACCAGCGCATCTCCGACGAAGAGGGATTGCTGCTCTTCGAAAAAGGAGAACTCGCCTTCGTTGGCGCACTGGCCAACTTCATAGCCCACCGCCTGCACAACGGCAAGGTATATTTCAACCGCAACTTCCATATAGAGCCCACTAACGTTTGTGTGTTCACCTGCAATTTCTGCTCCTACTCGCGCCAGTACAAACACCTCGATGATGGCTGGGAACTGAGCCTTGAAGAAATGATGGACATGGTGCGCAAGTACGATGGCCAGCCGGTTACAGAGGTGCACATCGTTGGCGGTGTTCACCCCAAGATGAACCTCGAGTTCTTCTGCGAACTGCTCTCTCGCATACACGCCCACCGGCCCGACCTTCACCTCAAAGGCTTCACCGCTGTCGAGCTCGACTATATGTTCCGCAAGGCAAAGGTGTCTACCGAAGAAGGACTGCGCCGCATGCAGCAGGCCGGACTCCAATCATTGCCGGGCGGTGGTGCCGAGATCTTCCACCCCGATGTCCGCAACATTATCTGCGCCGACAAAGTGGATGGCGATGGCTGGCTGAACATTCACGAAACGGCCCACAAGCTTGGCATGCACTCCAATGCTACCATGCTCTACGGACACATTGAGAACTATGCCCACCGCATAGACCACATGAGCCGCCTGCGCGCGCTGCAAGACAAAACGGGAGGTTTCAACTGCTTCATCCCGCTCAAGTTCCGCAACCAGAACAACGACATGTCCAACATTAAGGAAGTGAGCATCATAGAAGACCTCCGTCTTTATGCCATCTCCCGCATCTTTATGGACAACTTCCGTAACCTGAAGGCCTACTGGCCTATGTTGGGCAGGCAGACAGCACAACTCACCCTCGCTTTCGGCGTAAACGACCTCGACGGCACCATCGACGACACCACCAAGATCTATTCTATGGCCGGATCAGAAGAGCAGTCGCCATCGCTCACCACTGAGGAGCTTTGTAACCTCATTGAAGACGCAGGCCGCATACCCGTGGAACGCGATACCCTCTACAACGAGATTCAGGTATTTGCCAACCAATAACACACTAAAACAGCCATATGTACACCATAGCCATCGTCAACGGACCCAACCTCAACCTCCTCGGTACCCGCGAACCGGGCATATATGGCACCGAGCGGTTCGATGACTACCTGGCAACCCTCCATGCCCGCTTCCCGGGCATTGACATGCTCTATTACCAGAGCAATGTAGAGGGAGAACTCATCAACTACCTGCATTCGTGCATAGACCGTGGTGTAGATGCCATAGTGCTCAATGCCGGCGGCTACACCCACACCAGCATAGCCCTGGCCGATGCCGTGGCCGCCGTGGGTATCCCCACCATCGAGGTCCACGTGTCCAACGTAATGGCCCGCGAAGACTACCGCAAAACGTCCTTCATAGCCGCCCGCTGCAAAGGCAGCATCAGCGGCCTGGGGCTCGACGGATACGCCCTTGCAGTGCAGTATTTTGCCAATTATGCCCTGTTATAGCACCTTTCAGGCCATAGGCACACATTATTTCATAAGTTATAGATAGCCAAAACCCGCTCCTGTAGCCACTTTCAGACTTTCCACAAAAAAATATGTGGCGCAATTGAAAATTCTTTTTTGAAAATCAACGCGCTTATATAATTTTGACCTCGGAGAGATGGCAGAGCGGTCGATTGCGGCAGTCTTGAAAACTGTTGACTGTAATAGGTCCGGGGGTTCGAATCCCTCTCTCTCCGCTCTCACCCGCCGTAGCTCCTTAGAGCGAAGGAGGGTCGCCCGACAGAATGGGCACATACCCAACAAGGATATGATCTTTGTTGGGTGTTTTGTTTTATCTTGAACTATAGTCTATCACCATGTGGTTCTACGTCTACATCCTCGAACTGAATAACGGTAAACACTATGTTGGATGTACTGTGAATGTAAAAGAGCGTATTACCCGGCACTCAAAGGGATATGTGCCGGCAACAAAACAACATTTACCCGTAAAGCTATTGTGGTATTGCTCTTTCCCTGATCGATACAGAGCATACGAGTTCGAAAGTTATTTGAAATCGGGTTCAGGAAGGGCATTTGCATCTAAGCATCTACTGTAGAACTTCACTATTGCGCCTCAACGAAAGAGTTCGAATGTTGTAAATCTATTTTGAGAACGGTAACGATCTACCGGATTGCATGAATTAAAATCTCAACCAACAACAGTGTAGAAACGGAACTAAACTCGATCAGGCGCACGAAGCTTCAAGCTTGCACGTCACCCCGCCTGACGCAAAACCGCTGTTAGCTGTAGTGGCTTTCTATCTCTGTCGCGATAACTTTGTAATAGTTGTCCGCACGTTCCTTTGAGAAATAATCAATGATAAGTCCAGTCAGTCCGAAAACAATTAAGGCAAGTCCGATAGCTTTTAATATGCAATTGTCAGTAAACAAGAAAAAGCCGATAGCAACGGCAAAACTAACGGCTGCAATTATTATTGTCATTTTGTAGAGATACTGAAAGTCTTCAACTCTATTTTTTTCGCTTATTGCAAAGGCTTTCTCGTCTTTCTGAAATGCTTCTTTGTATTGTATCAGTCGTTTGTTGTTGCTAACTATCCCAGAGGTTGCTGTCACTAAAAAGAAAACGCCAACGATGGCAAAAGGAATAATTACAGCTTTGGAATTTGGCGTTTCGCCAAATTCCAAAAACACTAGAGAGAAAATAATAGTCAGTAAACCGAATGAACCAAAAATGGTAGCTTCAAATATTTCGCCTTTAACCCAGTTAGTTGTATGCTGTATAAAATCCATTTCAAATAGTTTATGTGTGATATTATCTATTCATCATACTTAAAATGACTTTGTCAAATAATCGGTCTGATAAGATGCGTCTTAAAAGCAAAACAATTGTTGAACCGCTTCCTGTTGCATACCTTGTTTTAGGTTTATTTGATTTTACAGCCTTTAAAATCGTTTCCGCCACAATTCTAGGTGATGAACCATTTTTGTCAGCATTGGCTAACATCTTTACGTGACTTTGAACCAAGTCTTTATAAGCTGTATTTCCCGAAATTTTCAAAAGATTTTCACGAGCAATACTGCTCCATTCTGTAAGAATAGCCCCTGGTTTAATTATGATTACATCTATTCCGAATTGTATTAATTCCATTCTTAAGCTGTCACTTAAGCCTTCTAAAGCAAACTTGGTTGCGTGATACCAAGAACCGTGAGGCTCTCCAAAACTTCCGCCTATAGAAGAAATATTGATGATTTTGCCTGCGCCTTGACTTCTCATAGTAGGCAGTAACAATTGTGTCAGTCTTGCTAACCCAAAAATGTTTACTTCAAATTGGTATTTCGCTTCTGACATAGGCACGTCTTCCATTGCTCCATAAGAACCATAACCTGCATTGTTTATAATCACATCAATACGCTTTTCGGCTTTAAGCAATTCGTTTACTGCGTTAACAATAGATGTATCATCAGCAATGTCCAACGCAAGTAGTTTAACTCCAATGCCTTTGAGTTCACTCATTTTGTCTAATCTTCTGGATGCACCGTAAACGATAAATCCGTTTTCAATCAGCAACTTTGCTGTTTCTTTTCCGATACCGGAGGATGCTCCGGTTACTAGGGCTACTTTTTTCATTTTGGTTTATTTTTAATTGTTATTATGATTGACTAATCAGTCTTTTTTTGTGATAAAAATTTTTACGTCAACATATCCCACAGCAATTCAAATGTGGTTTCAATTGTTTCATGTTGTTTTGCTTTTGAAAGTTTTTTTGATGTTACAAATTGATACAAGCCAAAAATTTGGTTGGTCATTAACGAATATACTAGGTCAGCAGGCATAGGCTTTAGGATGCCCTGCTTAATTGCTTTTTGAATAAGAGCTAAATGCGGCTCAACTTGCTTGTTTATAACATCTTGTTCTATTTGCCCGATGTATGGCGAAGTATGAAACTGTTGTATGAAGCGAAATTTTGTCGGGTTGTCTAATGCCCAAAATAAAGAAGATAAAACTTGCGTTTTTATAGTTTCTTTAATGTCGGCATTGTCGGCTGTGTTTTTTGAAACATACTCCGTTAATTCATCTTTGAAGTGAATGTATAATGCAATAACTAATTCGTCCTTTGTCTTGAAGTATTGAAAAAGTGTCCCGTTAGCAACACCCGCTTCTTGTGCAATTTTACTTGTCGCTGTCCCGTGGAAGCCATTGTCCACGAAAAGTTTAAGTGCTGCATTTATAATTAGGCCTCTTTTGTCCATTTGTTTTATGATTGACTAATCAGTCGCAAAGATAAAGTTATATTTTAAATTGCAAAATTATTTTGAAATATTTTTTTCTGGAAAGGTCTTTGTGGTCGCTTTTTCCCGTCTGCGGTGAGTCTCCCGCCCCCCCCCTACTCGTCCTCGTCTGTGACGAGGATGCGGTGGTGTGGCGTTTGTAACGCTATTTTGCGGCGAGTCTTCCCTAGAAAAACTGCAGACTCCGCTTGGCATAGTCTCCCGACTATGTCACACTGGCACCCGATCTCCAGACCGGCGGATATAGCAGCGAGCCCCAACTGGCGCCAGTGTTTTTCACTGGTGTCTACTTTCTCGCCAGTGTTTTCCACTGGCGTCACCAGCAAATATCGGCATATCGATTCCTTCTGCTATGAGTCTCTTGCTCTTCGCGACGACTCATCGCCATAAACGATCTAACGCTGATGTTTTTGCCCCGGCCCCTACAAAACAATATAGTGAGATACTAAGACATCAATATTCTCTCATCATACAGAGCAAAATTGCTACGTTCAACAATAGCACCCTGATGCAAATGAGTCAAAGGCTAAAAAAGGAACCGTGTACAAAGCAAATGTCCAATTGCCCAAAGCAACAAATTCATCTGCTACTTTGCCCAAGTTATGTTAGCTGACATAATTTTCTTTCAGCTTTCTCATTAGTAGCCTTACTCCGTTCTGTGAGTCCATATTACAAGCATTCACAAAAATAATATAAGCCCTATTTTTAACCCTGTCTATATGCGCAATAGCGAAATATGTAAATGCGCCGGTTCCTGAGTGTACTGAAAGTATTTTTCCGTTTTCATTAATATTAAACCACCCTAACGAATAATTTTCTGCACCCGTGTGAATGAATTGATATGTTGTTGATTTCAGGTAATTATCATTTCCTGCAAGACCCGTTAGGTTAAGTTGGATGAATTTGATGTAGTCCACCAGTTTAATGTTAATGTCTCCTGCGGGCTCAGTATAATCTAAATGATAATCAAATGTCGAAGGAATCGGTTTGAGTTTGCCATTTTCTGCGCTATGTCCCCAGGTGTCCCTTTGTTTTTGATTTTCTGGCCAGGATAATTTCACATTCAACTTTAGATCTTTATTGAATACCTTTTCAATCAACTGTTCCCAACTTTTCCCTGTTACTTTTTCCACCATTAACGTAGCCAGGGTATATCCCGCGTTTGAATAAACAAACGGACTCTTTTCATCATTTTTTACAGCTTCCAACGATAAAACAAACTTTCCGAATTGTTTTCTTTTTTCTTGGTTGCTCCCCTTAAAGTCTGGTATTTGAGGGTCGCTCTCTCCCTGAAAAGGTAGTATTCCTGCTCTATGTGTAAGCAAATCCTGTAGCGTAATAGCTGCATAATCAGGCTTGGATTTTTCTTTCCATTCCGGAAATAGATCAAAAAATTTGGTTGTCCATTTCAACTTTCCCTTTTCTACATACTTTGCAATTAAGAACGCAGTCATTGCTTTAGTATTAGATCCAATATGAAATCGATCATCTAAAGTTGCGGTGTCAGGCAGGTCTATCGAGTGTTTGCCCAATGCAGCGATTTCTAATGCTGATTTGGAATCCACCACTGCGTAGCTAATTTCTGGAATATTGAATGCCGTACGAATTGAATCGGCAAATTGAATAGTATTTTGCCCAAGGCTTGAAGTAGCAATGAATACACATAATATCGTCGTAATTTTCCTCACTTCCTTTCTGTAATATTTTCGTACCTGATTTGAATATAGAAGATTAATATTCGCTACACCTTGGCCGGTTTTTAAACGGATGCCTATCCCGGAAATAGTTTTCATGCGGCAAAAATCCAAAAGTACATGTTTCCCACCCAGTCACCAGATTTTTTCACGGTATCTGATATGCCAACTGTATTTGCCCACTGGCGCCGGTGTTTTCCACTGGCATCATCAGCAAATCTAGGCATTACGATATCTTTTGCGGCGAGTCCTCCCCGAAAAAACAAGGGACTCAATCGGGACAGAAGAACCAGAGTGAATCTACGGTTGGACTTGTTAAGTAATAATCCATTCCCCATCACGGCCATTCTATATTTGCAGACACCCAATGCCAGAAAAGGGCATCCAGTGAAACCAAAATACCAATAGGCGATGAAATGATAGCAAGCCATGCAGTGTCTTTCTTTTTTTGCCTCTTACCCGTTACACACACTACACCAGAGACAATACCCGATATCCCCATGACAAGCGCTACCCGGGCCATGTCGCGTACCCCATTTCCCGCCAGACCAAACCAAAAAGAACAAATGGAAAATGCCAGGCTCCAGACAGCAAAACCCTCATTCTTCCCATAATGCCGCTTATACTCACTTGGAGTGTCCCTGAACATGCCGATTGATTATTTCGCGCGCCTCATTTCTGTAAAGTTACAATATACTACAACGTCAGGTCTTAACATTCAAACAATCCCCCTTCCAAATCCGCATCCTCACGAAAATTTATCAGTGAAATCCATTAATCCGTTTAGTCAGTGATTCAGACAAAATACAATACTCGCGCATCCTACTATCCTGTCATCCTATCGATCCTAGTTCAGACACACACCGCAGGTGGGCCTGCCGACCGTAGGTGGGCCCGCCTACCGCAGGTAGGTCCCCCCCGACAAAGCCCTCATTCGACCTCACCCTCTCCCTCGGAGAGGGCTGGGGAGAGGTCTCTATGACACTACAAAAAACGCACTATCACAAATATTCTTTTTGCCCACTTACCGTACCCGTTGTAACTTGTATTGATATTGAAGAAAATGAGGCAAAATAGCATGTATCATATAATTTCCTTCACGGCAAGTGGGAAGCAAATGGGAAGTAGCTGCGCAGAAGTGAGAAGTTTTTGCGCAGTTTTGCGAAGCAGCAGGAAGCACAACTTCCCAACTTTTTATTGACAACCAATTAGTTAGCAAAAAAAGTGGGAAGCAAAAAAAATCTGCGCGAAGCAACCACTGGGAATCAGCTATGCTTCTGAAAGATCAGTTTGTTCAATCTGAAATACGATAATGCTGACCGCTGCGTTATTACCTCTTTCACCACGTCAGGAACCCCAAAATCATCTATTTTAGCACCATGAAGAGAATCCTTGGTATCTGCCTGCTCCTCAGCAGCACTTCATTCGCACAAACTGGTTACTGGCAGCAACATGTGGCCACGCATCTGGAAGTGAAACTCGACGATAAGTTGCACATCCTCAACGGATATGAAGAGCTTACTTATACCAACAACTCCCCCGACACGCTGCGCATTATATATATGCACCTGTTTGCCAACGCTTACAGGAACGATCGCACCCCGTTTGCCCGCCAGCAGGAGCAAAACCGCAATTCCGACTTCTACTACTCAAAGCCCGCCGACAGGGGCTATATCGATAGCCTCCAGTTCACAGTGAACGGTACTCCTGCCGAACATTACACCACCGAGGCCGCGCCCGACATTGCTCGTCTCGACCTTCCCAAACCGCTCTACCCCGGCCAATCCATCAAGATCGCCACCCCGTTCCGCGTAAAACTGCCCAAGGTGTTTTCGCGTAGTGGCCATACCGGGCAGGCATATTATGTAGCTCAGTGGTTCCCGAAACCCGCAGTGTACGACCGCAAGGGTTGGCACGCCATGTCCTACCTCGATCAGGGTGAATTCTTCAGTGAATATGGAACCTACGATGTAGCCATCACTATCCCGTCAAACTACGTGGTAATGGCCACCGGCAACTGCACCGATGCCTTTGAGAACGCCTTCATGGACAGCCTTGCTACAGCGCCACTTCCGCCCGATACGCTTTATCGCAGGCATTTCCCTGCCAGTGCGCTCGCCACTAAAACTATTCACTTCCACGAAGACAACGTTCACGACTTTGCATGGTTTGCCGACAAGCGATACGTAGTTCGCAAAGACACCGTCACTTCACCCGGCAGCGGCAAGGTGATAACCACATGGACGGCATTCACGCCCCCCTACCAGCACAAATGGGCCAATGGCAACAAGTACCTGGCCGATGCCGTGCACCACTATGGCAAATGGGTCGGTCCTTACCCCTACAACACCATCAAGGCTGCCCTCGGCGACATGAAGGCCGGTGGAGGAATGGAATACCCTACCCTCACCCTCATAGACCGCGTGGCAAGTGCCAAGTTGGAAACTGTTGTGGTACACGAGGCGGGGCACAACTGGTTCTACGGTATGCTGGGCAGCAACGAACGAGACCATCCGTGGATGGACGAAGGTCTGAATTCATTCTATGAACAGAAAACCACCAAAGCCCTCCACCCCGATTCCACGGGCAAGAGAAAGTCAATATTTGACGAGTCGCTGATCTATTACCAACTGGCACAAACCAACGAAGATCAGGCGATCAATAATGGTTCAGCTCACTTCCGCAACATGATCAATTACGGGCTTGACGTATACTACAAATCAGCTCTCATGCTCGGTTGGTTGGAGGAATATATGGGCCCTGCGACCTTTGAAAAGGCTATGAAAGCCTATTTCAGCAAATGGTGTTTCGCCCACCCCTACCCCGAAGACTTCAGGGCGGCGATGCAGCTACAAACAGATAAAGACCTATCATGGTTCTTCGATACCATCCTCAATACCGATCGCCCTATCGACTACCGATTTGGTAAGGTCCACAAGGCAGGCGATAAAACCGAAGTGACCATAATAAACAGAACAGGCATTACCGCACCGGTTAAGATCAATGCGCTGAATGCATCTGACAGTGTCACCGCAACTGTATGGACAGAGCCATTTGCGCACAAAACAATCACCACAATTCCGGCTGAAAACTGGACACGTCTGCGTATAGACGATATTGTGCCGGACGCCCGTACCGCCAACAACGAATACCGACGTCATGCTTTATTGCACCGTTATGGTTTGATGTTGAAACCTGTACTGGGTCTCAACCGCTCCTATAAAGACAAGCTGTTTATAGCCCCTGCTCTGGCACAGAACTCATACGATGGTGTAATGGTCGGACTGCTGTTTCACAACCTCACAGTTCCCGAAAACCGCTTTGCCTACGCCATCGCCCCCATGTTCTCCTTCAACACTGAAACGGTGACAGGCGCTGCATCAGTAGGATATTCGTTTTACCCTCGTAAGACCTTCAGTTCTGTTATGGTGATGATCGACGGCAAAACCTTCCATGGCAACAGCACCGAAGTAAATCTGAAAGAGCCGATCTACGCCCGATTCACGAAGGTGGCGCCATCTATCTCATTCACATTCAAAGAGCGCAACCCGCTTAGCAACGTCACCCGCAACCTGACGCTAAAACAGTACAACATCTCTGAAGAGTCGATCAACTTCGGTACCGACAGTACATCGATACCCGTACTGCAAAGCGCAAACAACATGTACGGCAGTGTTCGATACAGCCACCACAACGACCGCATGTACAATCCGTTCAGTTACGCGATACACGGACATGGCAATGCCGATTTTGCCAAGATCAGTGCCGAAGGAACACTGAGGATAGATTATTACGCTAAGAAGAAGGCATTGCATGTGCGGGGCTACATTGGCAAGTTCTTCGGGCTGAATAACAACCCTGCACTTACACAGCGCTATTGGCTGAATGCCAGCTATAGCGGCATCAACGACTATCTGTATGATGGCACCTACCGTGCGCGCATGTTGCAGGATGGATTCCAGGGGCAGCAAGTATCCCCTAACCACGAGGGAGGTTTCAAGGTCCCTATCTACAATGGAGCCTACCGCACCGATAACTGGCTGGCTGCACTCAACCTGAAGACCGACCTCCCCAAGATAGGACTACCAATACGTCTTTTCCTCGATGCGGGTCTCATGCCCAACCCAAATCCCGGCTTCAAGAACGTAAAGGCCACTCAATTTTTCTACGATGGCGGTATCGAGATCTACCTGTCTAAAGAAGTGGCGTTCTACTTCCCTCTTATTATGAGCGACAATTTCAGGAACAGTCTCAGCAGTACATTCGGTATCAAGAACGTGTTTGTTCGCAGCATATCATTCACGCTGGAACTGCACAACATCAATTGGCTGCGCACACCCGCCAGACTCATTAAAACCGTTTCAGGCGGATAAGAAAGGTCAATCCTGAGGGGAAGCGAGCATGGTAAGATACGGTACGGCATGTCGCATGCGGCTGCCATACCAGCTGAACATCTCGCCATCCACCAGTTTCACTTCAGCACCAGGCACTGCTGCAGATATCTCTGCAATGTGCTTATCCTTAAAGGGATACGGTTCTGACGAGAGTAAGACCAGATCGGGCTGTAAAGCTTTCAATTCTTGCAGGTTCACCTCAGGGTACCTTGGAAGATGTTTACAGACATTAAGCCAACCCATTTTAGTGATCACATCGCTGATGAAGGTGTCCCCACCCGCACACATCCAGGGATCCTTCCAGATGTAGTAGGCCACTCTTAGCTGCTTAGATGCAGCTGGCAACCCGGCGAAACCACCTGCAAGCTCACGGACCAATTCACGCGCCGCTGTTCCCCGTCCTGTGATGATCCCCACCTGCTCTATCATTTGCAGAGCGTGATCCACCGTAGTAATATCGCTGATCCAAACCGGATATACAGATGCCAGTTCTTCGATCTGTTCTTTTGTATTCTCTTCTTTGTTAGCAATAATAAGATCAGGCTGCAATTCATCAATTATATGACGGTGCACGGTCTTGGTTCCGCCTACCCGTCGTTTACTGCGAAACCAACTATCGGGGTGTATGCAGAATTTGGTGATACCCACCACCTCTTCATCCAGCCCCAGGTCGTATAGAAGTTCGGTCTGCGATGGAACCAGCGACACAATCCGTTTAGGTTGCTCGGGTATCAATACATGTCGCCCCGTCATATCAGTTATCATTCTGCTCATTGCCGGCAATTGGAGTTCGTTTACAGATCACCCTTTACTGGTCGCAACACTATGGTTTCTGTCACCGCCCGTGGCGACAAATTATATGCCGACCAAATTGTGTCTGCAATATCGTTAGCCTCCATTATACGCTCAGGCGGCACACCGCTTCCCTCCCATGATGGTGACCATACGGCCCCGGGACAGATCGCGGTAACTTTGATACCCGCCTCGCGAAGCTCTTCACGAAGATTATCGGTGAAACCCAGCAGCGCATACTTAGATATGCTGTAAGACCCGCCACCAGGATACGCTTTCAGACTTGCCACCGAACACATATTAAAGATGTGACCACCACTCCCCATCATTGGCAGCAGCGACCTTGTGAGGTTGTAGGCACTATACAGGTTCACCTGTATCATTCGCTCCAGCTGACCATCAGGCTCATCGCTTACGTTACCCGGCTGATACGTTCCTGCATTATTCACCAACAGGTCCAGGTTCGGAAATGACTTTTTTACTTCAGCGGCAAGCACATCGGTACCTGCCTTATTGCCAAGGTCAGCATTCACCGCAACTATCTCCGCTTGAGGAAATTGATCCCTCCAGCGTGCAACTGCAGCAGCAAGTTTCGCCTCCGACCGCGCGCACACGGCCACTGAGAATCCTTTCGAGAGCAACATTTCTGCAATCGCCTGCCCAATTCCCTGGGAGGCTCCTGTCACAACAGCATATGGCATAAGTCTGATGAATTATTAGGCGTGTAAGTTACAACCGCTACCCGATACAAAAGCCAAATGCCCCTTGGGAGGGGCATTTGGTCGACTTAATATTCACGTTATACTACCTTCTTGATGGCTGCCTGTTATTGTCGTTGTGCTGACGCAGTCCACCGGGCTGAGGCTGATTCTGTGGCTGAGGATTTGATGGCCTGAATGTCTCCTGCCTTTGCGGTTGCTGTGGCTGGTATTGCGGGCGGTTATCCATGCGGTTATCATACCTTGATGGCTGCATATTGCGCCTGTCGTCACGACGATCTTCAAATCTGTTGCCCCTATCCTGGTTCATGTCGCGCTGTGGTTGGGGCTGCGGCTGAGGGTTGGGCTGCGGCTGCGGCTGATAGTTCTGCCGACTGTTGTCAAACCTGCTTGGCTCAGGCCTTGTCTCATTCCGGTTTGGTTGCGGCGTATTATCAAATCTACCCGGCTGAGGACGGTTGTCATTCTGAGGAGCGCGGTCGTTTGGCCTACCTCCCGGCTGATCGTTCCTGTTATCAAACCTACCTGGCTGTGGACGGTTGTCATTCTGCGGAGTGCGATCATTAAACCTTCCTCCCGGCTGATCATTCCTGTCGTCGAATCGGCTTGGTTGAGGACGATTGTCGTTCTGAGGAGTACGATCGTTGAAT
This sequence comes from uncultured Flavipsychrobacter sp., assembly GCA_964652995.1. Classification (GTDB taxonomy): domain Bacteria; phylum Bacteroidota; class Bacteroidia; order Chitinophagales; family Chitinophagaceae; genus Nemorincola. The sequence goes on from CAZZCR010000004.1 coordinate 65,523, forward strand.
CTGTTGTTCTGATCAACTTGCCCCCTTCCATCCTGACGGTTATCTACACGACCGGGTTCACCACCCTGACGTACACCGCCGCGTCCGTCGGTTTGCTGCCTGGTGATCTGCTGCCTGAACTCCGGTTGCCTGTCGCTACCATACTCAGCTGCACTCTGTCCACGACCCACAGGACGAGGTGCCTGCATCACCTGGCGTGGACGACTGTCGTTCAGCGTCACTCTATCCACATTCGGGCGGTAGATACTTACGGTGTTGCGCCCAACGCCAGGTGCTCCCGGACGGTTCATCTGAGACACACGATACACCTGTACCGGCTTACCGGTCACCTGTTGTATCACCTCTGCACGTGGACCGTAGTTATAACGTACACGGGTAGTGTTGTCCATGTAGTAGTTGTTGATAATCGTTGTCCGGTGAATATAATTCACGTTATACTGTGGCCCCCACCAGTAGCGGATACAGTTGCGCTGGTACATGTAAGAAGGCCCCATGAATATCCACCAGCTATCGGGAGCATAGTAGCTCATGCCAACCTGCACGCCAGGGCCAAGAGGCGCCCATCCTGCGTAGCCGCCACCAAAACGCCAGGTCACCCATGCCGGTGCCCACTCGTATCCGGGAACCCACACCCATCCATAATAAGGGTTGAATGTCCAGCGACCGTAGTGATACACAGCCCATCCCCACGGATCGTCCGATACCCAGGTGTTACCATAGTCGGTCATCACCCAATAACCACGGCTACCATAGGGTCGAAAATCTCCGCCTTCGTTTGGTACCCACACATTTCCGTAGTCAGGATCATATATCCATTGTCCGTAAGGCGCAAGATTATCATAGAACATCTGGTAAGACACAGTGATGTCCTGCGCCATTGACTTTTTCGGTGTTCCGGCTATTATCAGCACAGCCGCAACGGCCGCCACAAATAACCTATTGAAGTGTCTGTTCATATCGTGTTGTTTTAAACGCTGCAATTTACAGCTACAAGTTAACCCTATTCAATCCACGCACCAAAATCTGCCAAAGCATTGTTAATCTCGTTTTTCGAAACTAACGGAAAGCACCAGACCGACCATGATATGCTCGCTGTCTATTGCAATTTACCACATAAAACAACAATTCCCCTGATATTGTCAGGGGAATTGCTGGTATAAACAAGTCGTAAATTCTTATTTCTTGATCGCAGCGGCCATCGTAACGCCGATGTTTGCCGGGCTATCCACAACGTGGATGCCGCACTCACGCATGATCTTCATCTTTGCAGCAGCTGTGTCATCAGCACCACCAATGATAGCACCTGCGTGACCCATACGGCGACCCGGAGGCGCTGTCTGGCCTGCAATGAAGCCTACAACAGGCTTGCGCATGTTCTCTTTCAGCCACTGCGCAGCTTCAGCTTCCATGTTACCACCTATCTCACCTATCATGATGATACCATCTGTTTCAGGATCGTTCATCAACAGTTCTACAGCCTCGCGGGTAGTAGTTCCGATGATAGGATCACCACCGATACCAATAGCTGTAGAAATGCCCATACCTGCTTTCACAGCCTGATCTGCAGCTTCATAAGTGAGCGTACCAGACTTTGAAACGATACCGATGCGGCCCGGCTTGAACACGAAACCAGGCATGATACCCACTTTTGCCTCTCCTGCTGTGATAACACCCGGGCAGTTTGGTCCGATGAGCCTGCAACCACGGCCTTTTATATACTCACGTGCTTTAACCATGTCCTGAACCGGGATACCTTCAGTGATACAAATGATCACTTTGATACCTGCGTCAGCAGCTTCCATTATCGCGTCAGCAGCAAATGCCGGTGGCACGAAAATGATAGACACGTCCGCTCCAGCCTGATCCACAGCGTCTTTCACTGTATTGAACACCGGCCTGTCCAGGTGAGTGCTGCCACCCTTGCCCGGAGTAACGCCACCAACTACGTTGGTTCCGTATTCGATCATCTGTCCTGCATGGAAAGTACCTTCTGTGCCGGTAAAGCCCTGTACTATTACTTTTGAGTTCTTATTTACTAAAACAGCCATTAACCTGATTTTAAGAAGGTGCAAATTTAGTGGAAATAATGGAAAATAGCTACTTTGAATGTGCCTGCGGCAGCAAATTTATTTTGCGCCCTATACTTTGTACCTTAGCCGCACAGAACCATCCTTTTTAAGGTCGTTTCTTATTACTTCGCACAACAATGAAAGTACAATTATTTATACCGTGTTTCGTGGACCAACTGTACCCGGACACAGGCATGAACATGGTAAAAGTGCTGGAAAAACTGGGCTGTCAGGTTTCCTACAACACAAAACAGACCTGTTGCGGACAGCCCGCTTTTAATGCCGGCTATCGCGAGGAAGCACGTTCGGTCGCTACCAAATTCCTGAACGACTTTAAAGAAAACACCTATATAGTAAGCCCGAGCGGCTCCTGCACCGGATACATCCGAAACTGCTACGACAAGCTTTTCGAGAACAGCAGCGACCATAACCTGTGCAATCAGGTGCAGGGCAACACATATGAATTCACAGAATTCATCACCAAAGTGCTCAAAACCGACAAAGTTGGCGCGGTACTCAACGGCAAAGCAACGTACCACGATGCCTGCGGTGCCCTGCGTGAGTGTGGCATTAAAGAAGCGCCTCGCCGCCTGCTTGCCAATGTGGAAGGCCTGGAACTGGTAGAAATGGCCGAGTGTGAGACCTGCTGTGGCTTTGGCGGAACTTTTGCGGTAAAATATGAACCAATTTCTCTGGGCATGGCGCAAGTAAAGGCAAAAAGCGCGATGGAAACAGGAGCCAAATTCATCATAACCACCGATGTATCTTGTATGATGCACATGCAGGGTTACATCGATAACAACCACCTGCCCCTGCGCACGCTACACATAGCCGATGTTCTGGCAAGCGGATGGTAGTTTGCCGCTTTCCGTTACTTATCCACATTTTCAGCACCCGCTTGGGCTTTGGTAGCATTTTTCTGATTTTTGCACCATTGCCGGATTGTTAATTCCCAAACCCCGACAACAAAAATGGCTGAACTGCAGAATCAATACAACGAAGACAGTATTAAGTCGCTCGACTGGCGCGAACACATTCGTTTGCGCCCCGGTATGTATATCGGTAAACTGGGCGACGGATCCAGTGTGGACGATGGTATCTATGTGCTCGTAAAAGAGGTGGTAGATAACTGTATTGATGAATTTGCTATGGGCCAGGGCAAGCGGGTGGAACTAACCGTTGCCGACGGACAGGTGACCGTGCGCGACTATGGACGTGGCATTCCGCTGGGCAAGGTAGTGGATGTAGTGAGCAAGATCAACACCGGTGCCAAATACGACAGCAAGGCTTTCCAGAAGTCGGTGGGTCTGAACGGTGTGGGTACCAAGGCAGTGAACGCGCTCAGCAAATACTTCAAAGTAACCGCCTTCCGCGATGGCCGCACCAAGTCTGCCGAATTTGAGCGTGGCATCCTCACGAAAGAACACAAAGAGACCGATACAACCGAGAACAACGGAACATTAGTCGTCTTCCGCCCAGATGAAACCGTATTCAAGCATTACCACTTTCTGCACGAATACCTTGAAAATCAGGTTTGGAACTACTGCTTCCTTAATGCAGGCCTGCTGTTTCACTTCAACGGCCGCAACTACGTTTCAAAGAATGGCCTGCTCGATCTCCTTACCCGCAAGACCAATGCAGAGTCGCTTCGCTATCCTATTATCCACCTGAAGGGGGAAGATATTGAGGTGGCCATCACCCACAATGGCGATTATGGAGAGGACATCTACTCATTCGTAAACGGACAGCACACTACTCAGGGCGGTACCCACCAGGCTGCGTTCCGCGAGGGTTTCGTGAAGACAATTCGCGAATTCTTCAAAAAAGACTACGACGCCGCCGATATCCGCCAGAGCATCTGTGCCGCCATATCGGTGCGCGTGCAGGAGCCAGTGTTCGAGTCGCAGACAAAGACCAAACTCGGTTCCCAATACGTTTATGAGGGCGGCCCGAGCATGAAAGCCTTCGTGGCCGACTTCCTTGGCAAAGACCTGGACAACTTCCTGCACAAGAACCCTGCCGTTGCCGACGCCCTAAAAAAGCGCATTGAACAGAGCGAGCGCGAACGTAAAGAACTGTCAGGTATCCGCAAACTGGCCAACGAACGAGCCAAGAAGGCGAACCTGCACAATAAGAAATTGCGCGACTGCCGCATTCACCTCAACGAAGAACCGCCGGCTAAGACCCGCGATGAATACCACCAGAAACAACTGGAGTCGACCATATTCATTACCGAGGGCGACAGTGCCAGCGGTAGCATCACCAAAAGCCGCAACGTGGAGACCCAGGCAGTATTCAGCCTGAGGGGTAAACCACTCAACTGCTATGGCCTAACCAAGAAGGTGGTTTACGAGAACGAAGAGTTCAACCTGCTGCAGCACGCCCTCAATATTGAAGAAGGAATGGAAGGCCTGCGCTACAACAACATCGTTATCGCTACCGATGCCGATGTGGATGGTATGCACATCCGCCTGCTGATCATGACCTTCTTCCTGCAGTTCTTCCCCGACCTCGTTCGTGGGAACCACATCTATATATTACAAACACCTCTATTCCGTGTGCGCAACAAGCAGAAGACCATCTACTGCTATACCGACGAGGAACGCCAACGTGCCATACACGAGATAGGCAGCCGCGCCGAGATCACCCGATTCAAAGGATTGGGTGAGATCAGCCCCGAGGAGTTCGCGCAGTTCATCGGCGACGATATCCGCAAGGACCCTGTTCTACTTAGTCAGGATGCGCAGATACAGAAACTGCTGGAATACTATATGGGCAAAAACACCCCCGACCGTCAGCTATTCATTATCAACAACCTGCGTGTGGAGAAAGACCTTGCAGAAGAACTGGGTGTAGAAGTTGGCGAAAAAGCATAATATATCTCAACTCCTGTTGACAAAGGTGGCAGCTTAACCTGCCACCTTTTTTATTGAGTCAAATACAGCTTAAAGTATTGAACTAATAAAATCAACAACAAACACAAATTATTGATAACCAATAAAATAAATCTAAAATTCGATAGTCATACCGTCGTAGGCAAGGCGCATGCCGGCCGGTAACGCAGCCTCTACCATACTGTGGTTGCCCAACTGGTGACTGATGTGCGTAAAGCAGACATCCGGCACGCCGGTTGAAGCACCCACCTCTATAGCCTGTGCCAACGTGAAGTGCGACACATGAGGTTCGTTGCGCAATGCATTCAAAACCAATGTTTTACTACCTCTTACCTTATCCAACTCCTCGGGAGCTATGTAATTGGCATCGGTAATGTAGGTAAAGTCGCCGATGCGGAAACCAAGCACCTCCATCTTTAAATGAAGCAATTTAATCGGTATGATCTCTAACTCATTGATAAAGAATGACTGGTAATGATTTATTGTATGCACATTAATCTGCGGGATACCGGGATAAGTAGGGTTGGTAAAGATATAACTGAACTCCCTTTTGATGGTCTCCTGGGTCTCGGTGGTGGCATAGATGTTCACCGGCTTACCTGTGAAAAAGTTGTATGGCCTGATATCATCCAGCCCGGCTATATGATCTTTATGACCATGTGTGTACACTATTGCGTCCAGCTTGCGCACACCCGCCCTTATCATTTGGTACCTGAAATCGGGACCACTGTCTATAACTATACTGGTGTTGCCGGTGTCTATCCATACCGAGCAACGCAACCTGCTATCGCGCGGATCTGAAGATGTGCACACCGGACACGGGCAACCAATGAACGGCACCCCCTGCGAAGTTCCTGTACCCAAAAAGGTCACTTTCATAATCAGATGTCCATTTCAGTTTGTACCGGGGTTCCTTCTTTAAAGTCGGTGTCTGTCTTCAGTTGTTTGTACCACTTCAGCATTTCGGTACTCAGTTCTTCCTCCTTTACCGTGATGCCTTGCAATATCTCCACCAGGGCATTGATGCGGCCCTCCACATTGAAGAACTTGTTGATGACCACCACACGGCGTTCCTCCAGAATGCAGTACCCGCTGTTGAAGTTGCCCTTTTCATAACGTATTATGTAGCGGGCCTCTTCGAATAGCTCCTCCAGTTTTTTTAGCGTGTTTGGTGTATATTTGAAGCTCATTAGCTCGGCTGTTTCAATGAATAAAAGTAGAAAATTCGCGGCATTTTTTGTCATCAATATTCTATTTGTGTTATTCAGCTCCCTCGTCCGCGCCCAGGTCGATGACAATCCTGAGGACGGGCTGTACCTCGAAAAACCGCGCCTCATATCGGTGGGGCTAATAGGCGGGGCTAATTTCTCCCAGATAGACGGCGACAGTTATGCCGGGTACCACCGTACCGGGGCCAACTTTGGCGGCATCGGTTATCTGCGCATCTACCGCCATGTGGCCTTCAGTTTTGAGGCGCTGTACAGCCAGAAGGGCGCCAGAAGCAATACCTACCGCTACTCGCCTGCCGACTCCATGACCATCATCGACAAGTATGGCATCAAGCTGAACTATGTAGAGATCCCTATGATGATCAACTACTTCGACCAGCGTAAAAGCCACTTTGGACTGGGTGTGGCGGTGAACCGACTGCTGAACAGCACCGAAACCATACAGACCACTCCTGCCACCACAATCAATTTCGACCAATACCCGTTTAAGAAACAGAGCTTCGACATTGTGGCCGGTGCGCAACTTCACGTTTGGAAGGGGTTGTTCTTCAACATACGGTTCCAGTATGCGCTGTCGCCGGTGCGCACTGTGTCGCCCGAAGAAGTATCGCGGGCACAACGCCAGTTCAGCAACCTGTGGACTGTGCGCCTCATGTACTTGTTCGGGTAGCTGCCTGATGCCAAAACCACCTATATTTGACATGCTATGCGCAAACATCCCTACATACTAATAGCAGCCTTAGCGGCACTGTTTGTTACTACCGGTCGTGCGAACGCCCAGAGTTACTATGAAGATGAACGCACGTTTTACGGCGGGCTCATAGCCGGTGGCAACTTCACCCAGGTAGATGGCGACAACTTTGCCGGTTACCACAAGACCGGCCTCAACGTGGGCGGCATTGTGTATACCAAACTCGATGAGCACGTGGCTGCCAGCATGGAAGTGCTCTATTCACAGAAGGGAGCCAGGTCTAAAGGCTACTTTACGGTGAACAGCGGCACCTTTATCACCGACTACGGCATAACGCTGAACTATGCAGAAGTGCCTATACTACTCAACTACTTTGATAAGCGCAAGAGCCACTTCGGGGCGGGTTTCTCTTACAGCCGCCTGGGTACCAGCAAGGAGTTCATCACCGTTGTGCCGACCTCTAATGTTAACCTGAACGACTTCCCGTTCAAGAAGAGCGACTACAACTTTGTACTCTCGGGCAATCTGCATTGCTGGAAGGGGCTGTTCCTCAACCTGAGATTCCAGTATTCGGTCATATCCATCCGCAACAACACACCGCAGAACTATTCAAGGGGCGAGCAGTTCAACAATATGTACTGCGTGCGCCTGATGTACCTGTTCATGTAATCACCGCTACACACTGAGCAGGCGCTGGCGTTGTGCTTCATACAGCACCATGCCTGCTGCTACCGATACATTCAGCGAGTCGAACTCGGCTGACATGGGTATGCGTATCAGCTGGTCGGCGCGTTTCAGCACATCTTTGCTGATGCCGGTATCCTCGGCACCCATCACCACGGCGGTGGGTATGGTCATGTCCGACTCATAAACCGGCACACTACCCTTCATCTGTGTGCCCAATATCTGAATGCCGTTCAGCTTCAGTACATCTATTGCCTGCGGCACCGAGGGGGTGCGGCACAGCAATATCTTGCGCAGCGCGCCGGCCGATGTTTTGATGGCCTCCTCGGTAAGCGAGGCCGCATGCGATGTGGGCAGTATCAGGGCCTGGGCACCGCAGCACAGCGCACTGCGGGCTATGGCACCCACGTTGCGCACATCGGTAACACCATCCAGCAGCAGGAAGAGGGGTGTTTTACCCGACTCTACTACATGCGAGATACCCGCCTGCAGGTCCACATAATGCAGCAACGAACCCCATGCCACCACGCCCTGGTGCTGAATGCGGGTAAGCCCGTCCAGCTTTTCAACAGGCACCTGGCTCACGGGTATATTGGCGTCGCGGGCCAGTTTTTTTATGGCGTTGATCTCGGGCCCTGTAGCAGAGCGGAGCACAAATATCTTTTCTATGGCCACACCCTGCTGCAGTGCTTCCATTACAGGTTTGCGACCTGCCAGCAAGGGTAATGACGGCTGCCTCGGTTTCATTGTGTAAACCTACGATTTTTAAACCACAGGCAGGTAACACCTACCTGCGCAGTGCTGCCGCCACCCTGCCAACTGCGCATTTTTTTGTTTTGCGCACTTTTTACTTACTTCATTGATTGTCAATAAAAAGGTGGGAAGTAGGTGCGCAATCTGCTTCCTCCCGAATGCTTTCGGGACAGGCGCCACTGCGCAAAACCTGCGCACCTCTTCTCAGCTGAGAAGCGATAAATATTCATCATACATTCTACTTTGCGCCATTTTCTTCAACTTCAATACAAGTTACACCCACGCAGGAAAACATGCAAAAGAAAGTTTTATGATAGTGCGTTTTTTGGGGTGTGATAGAAAATTAATGCCGGCATATAAAACCCTTCATAAATCAAAACCCTGATCTCAACGGAGCTCTATTTTCGAGGACAACAAAAAAAACACCTTTCAAGGTACTTACCGATTTAACAAAACCTTGGTCTGTCGTTTTATACTGAACTCAGAAAAATTATCGGTACTTTTACTTATACATTTTTCACCTTATTTTTTTAGAAAATCATGCCCGAAATACCGCTAAACAACGTTGGCCTGTTGGCCACAATTGCCATTCTATTATTTATCCTTCTCAAATCAGTTGTAAATGCCGGCGGCGATGAAATTGTGGTATTGGAGCGCCGATGGTTTGGAAAACCTATGCCCGAAACACGCACGGTGGCGCTGACCAACGAGGTGGGTGTGCAGGCAAGGATACTGGGACCGGGCCTCAGGTTCCTTATACCCTTCATCTACAAACGCAGAAAATACAAGTTTGTAAACATCAGAAAAGGGGAAGTAGGACTTGTAACAGCAATTACCGGCGATCCTCTTGCGTCGGGCGAGTTATTCGGGCGAAGTGTGGAATGTAACAACTACCAGGACGGAGAGGCCTTTCTGGCCAACGGCGGCCAAAAAGGTCCGCAGGTTGCTATCCTCCCCGATGGTGAGCACCGCATAAACCCCTACCTGTTCCATGTGGATATTGTGGAAGTGATCTCTATAAGTGAAGATCAGATAGGAATTGTAGAGTCAATTGCAGGCGAACCATGCGACCGTGGCCGAATATTCGGGATGCCTGTAGACTGCGACGACTATCAGGATGCCGAGAAATTCCTCAATAATCATGGTCAGAAAGGTCCGCAGATACGCGTTCTGGGTCCCGGCAACTACCGTATCAACACTATGTTGTTCAAGGTCTCAGTGCAGCATATAGTGAACGTGAGAGGAGGCTACATTGGTCTTGTGACGGCAATGGACGGTGCCGCTATACCTGACGGCAGGCTGCTGGGCAAAAAAACAGAAGGTCACCTGAACTTTCTGGATGGCGAGGCGTTCCTGAATAACGGAGGTGAAAAGGGGCGTCAGCTGGAGGTGCTGATGCCAGGTAAATACCGTATTAACACCACACTGTTTCACGTAGATACCAACCAGCCGTGGACAAGTATCAATGCCGATGAGATAGGTATTGTGACTGTAAATGAGGGTCGTCCGATAATGGACCCGTCGAAAATAGCCGCCGACGAAGTGCCGCTGGACAAACACAACAATTTTCAGGATGCGGCCCAGTTCCTCGCAGAGCATGGACAAAAGGGTCTGCAAATACCGGTATTGCGATCGGGTAATTACGCGATCAATCCTTGGTTTGCCAGTATAGACAAGGTAATGATGACCCTGGTGGAGATAGGTAAATGTGGTGTTGTGACCAGCTACGTAGGAGAAAAGGGGGAAGACACCAGCGACTCTAAAGTGAATGCAAAAATTGTGGAGAACGGGTTCAAAGGTATATGGCGCGATCCGCTGGGTCCCGGAAAACACCCTATCAACACCAAGACATACAAGGTGGACATGGTGCCTACCAATCAGATAACACTGAGCTGGGCCGACAGCAGATCGAACGCGCATGATCTGGATTCGAACCTTAAGACGATAACCCTGCGCACGGCTGATGCATTCAGTGTGAATATGGACGTGAATGTGATCATACATATCCCTATGGAGAACGCCCCCAAGGTGATAGCCAACCAGGGATCGGTGCAGAGCCTTATCTCGCAGGTGCTGGAACCGGCCATTTCGTCGCACTTCCGCAACTCGGCACAGTACATTAAAGCACTGGACCTGTACACGCAGCGAAAAGAACTGCAGGACGCAGCAAAGGCACACATCATAGAGGTGCTGAAAGAACATTTTATAGATTCTAAAGACACACTTATCGCCGACGTGGTATTGCCTGTGGAACTGACACGGATCGTGTCTGACAAACAAATTGCGGAACAGGAAAAGATAACTTATAAGACGCAGACCGAAGCGGAAGAACAAAGGAAACTACTTGCCAACATGAAGGCACAGGCCGACATGCAGCCGAAGGTTGTGGACTCTGAGCGTGGGGTGGAAATTTCGAAAAACATAGCGAACAGCGATGTAGAAAGGGCCATAGGTGCTGCAAGGGCTGTGGAGCTGGCAGCAGAAGGCGCATCGAAAGCCACAAGACTGAAAGCATCGGCTGAAGCTGAAGCCACCAAACTGACAGCAGCTGCCGAAGCCGAAGCCACCTCTAAAGTGGGTCTGGCGGAAGCCGAGGTAATTCTGGCAAAAGGTAAATCGACCGCCGAGTCTTACAAATTGCAGACCGATGCGATGGGCAAAGATGTATTTGGACAGATACAGGTTGTTGAAAAGATTGCGGCCAGCAATATGAAATTGATACCGGACATGCTTATCAGCGGTGGCGGCGGGCAGGGAAGCAGCAATCTGGAAAACATGATGGGGCTGTTGCTGCTGGAGAAAATGAGCGGTAAGAAGATAGAGGTTCCTGCGGCCGCTACCAACAACAATTCCGACAATGAAGCATAATAACGGGCAAGGTAAAGACGTTCTGATGATAGTTTGGCAAATTGTTATGGATGCCGTGCATGGCATCCATAACAATTTGAAGGTATGCACCTGAGCAAAGTAAAACACATGCGAGTAAATAAACTGCCACTTTTTGTCAATACCCTTTCGTTGATCGGGTTGCTACTCCTCTCGGCTTCTTTGATTTCATGCGAGCGCAAGGAAACAACTCACAAAGATGGCCTGACGGATAAAAATAACGACGGGAATGCGCCTGATACAGTTCCTTTGGAAAACGACTCAAAGCTTGACTCGGAAATGGCGTCCGGAAACATCAGCGCTTACACAAAGGTTGCCGCATATTCCTTTGTCCACGACCATGAAAGAGAATTTTTCTACTATTCATTCGTTTTCGCGAACAAGTTCCACTACCCGCACGCCTATTATAACATGTACTATGAACTTACCGCAAATACTGTACACGGAGGAGATAGTGCAACCCGATACTTCGCGCTGTATTGTCTCACCAGGGCTGCAGAAATGAATGACACGGACGCGAGTAACGAGATTATTGAACTCGAAAAAGAATGCAATTGTAAATTACAAGAATCATATGCTTTCCTCCAATTGTTTGACCGAGCAACCAGATACATAAAGTGAACTGAGAACTATAGCATTCTGCAAACTTCTTTTTCTTGCACCTCCCCTATCCACCACACGGAGCACATTTCTTTTGACACCAGCAATGAATTATTTAAATTTAGCTACAAAACTATTCCTGCACCATGGTATCAGCCTCTACAACAACAGACCAACAACAGCTATCATTTTCAGTGTATGAGTGTGTGCATATGCGGCGCAGAAAGAGCGGCGAGGCTGAATATGGACGAATTTTGCGGAAAAAAACTGACAATGAGTAACTGGACAGAATTTTCCCCTAACGTGTATATGCGATTTATATCCATATTCCTTTGTATTGCAATTAGCTCATGCAGTTTTTCTACGAATCCAAACGGAAATACCGATTATTCTGACACCTACACGAGATACACATATCACTCAGCAATAATTCCAAGGGGCCTATTACGAGGCAATGACATAGAACTATTTATCAACACACCTGTTTGGAGGATCGCAAAAGCAGTATTTGAACAAGATACACTTAGAATACTTGAAGAATGCAATCGCAACCCGAAGCTTATAGACTATAAAGAGTCTAAATACGGGATGACACTACTTAACTGGTCTATATACAATTATAGGTATTACGCAGCACGATGCCTGCTAATTGCCGGAGCCGATCCAAACTTACCGGACAGGAAAGACATTCCACCCATAGTACATGCAGCATTAAACGCGCAAACACCCGTATATCTACATTTACTTTTAAGTTTTGGTGCAGATCCAAACTACCGAATTCAGCTAAATAAAAAAGAGCTTTATCCGATAATCTGCTTTGCAGCAGGAACCAACCTCGAGAATACAAAAATTCTTGTTGACGCAGGCGCATACATTAACAATTCAAATGATAGCGTGTCTTGTGCTTTTGGCAATGCTGTGCGTCATGACATTCTTATTGCAGAGTATCTACTTCACAAAGGCGCCAACTACAAACGACCGATTTTCGTATTGGATGGTGACACAACGTATGCAATAGACGCTATAAAGAATGCAGAATACCTGTCTGATTCAGCGAGTTATGTGGTTGCACAACGGGTACTAAAATTCCTAAGAGAGCATGGTGCAGATAGCTCACAAAAGTAAAAGACTTATCCTTAGGGACTCCTGCTTTTCCAAAACACACGTAGCCCCCAGAACCATAACCATTCTGTGAACGTCTTCATCTCGAGCCCTCCCCTATATACCACCCGCGGCACATTTCTTTTGACACCAGTAATGAATTACTTAAATTTAGCTACAAAACTGTCCCTGCATCATGATATCAGCATAATACACGTTGAAAATTTTGAACATTAACCATAGATGACAGCCAAAATGAGCGTTAAACAATTATTTTACCTTGCCCTAGCCTACATCTCAGTTTTGTTTTCATGCAACTACACAAAAAGCACAAATTTCGAACAAGAAATGGCTGGCACCTACAAAAGGTATAAATACCGCCCAATAGAGTTGCGTGTTGGTGAATTGCGTGGAAGAGATATAGAATTGTTTCAGAATACACAGGCGTGGCAAATAGCGAAAGCAGTGTATGAACAAGATACCGATAGAATATACCAACATTGTCAACTTGGCTCTGCGATAGTGGATTATAAAGAGCCGAAATACGGACTGACGCTACTTTCCTGGGCAATTATCAACAAGAGGTTCTTCGCTGCCCGAACATTACTAAAATGCGGCGCGAATCCCAATCTCGCTAATGAAAAAGGAATATCTCCAATATTTTATGCAGCAACAAACGAATTCTCTTCGGATTATCTAAAATTGCTATTAAATCATGGAGCCGACCCTAATTCGAAAAATCAAATTGATTCAAACTTGTTTTACCCGGTTATTTGCGATGCAGTTTCGACAAACCTGGAGAATACAAAGTTGCTGGTAGACGCAGGTGCTGACATCAATTACACAAGTGATGGTATACTATGTGCGTTTTCTGAAGCTGTGCGATATGACATCAAAATTGCTGAATACCTCATAAGAAAAGGTGCAATTGTAAATAGGCCAGCGTACCTAAGAATGAGTGATACTCTTTATGCAATTGATATGATCAAAGAAGCAGAATACATGTCTGATTCAGCTAGTTATGTGGTTGCACAACGCGTGCTTAAATTCCTTCGGGAACGTGGTGCGGATAGCGCAATAAAGTAAAAGACTTATCCTAGGCACTCCGGCAGTTTCGCAGTGCACACAAAACCCGAGACAATAACCATTCTGCAAACGTCGTTCATCTTGCACCCTCCCCTATCCACCACACGGAGCACATTTCTTTTGACACCAGTAATGAATTACTTAAATTTAGCTACAAAACTGTTCCTGCACCATGCCTTCGGCCTTTTAAACCAGGTTGTTCCGGATGTTCCGAAGGGCATCCGGAACCCAAAATACAACTCGTTCTCAGAACGCCTTCATCTTGATGCCGTCCCATAACCGGTCATTCGCCCACTTTTTTCTATCATACCCCAAAAATCGCACTATCATAAAACTTTCTTTTGCCTGTTTTCAAACACGGGTGTAACTTGAATAAAAGTTGAAGAAAATGGTGCAAAGCAGCATGTATTATAAAAATATACCACTTCTCGCCTGCGCATCCGGTGAGAAGAAGTGAGAAGTTTTTGCGCAGTTTTGGGAAGCGGATTGCGCACCTACTTCCCACCTTTTTATTGATAATCAATGAAGTACATAAAAAGTGCGCAAAAGAAAAAAAAATGCGCAGAAAGTTGGCCGTTCGACATTGCTCACGGTGACATTGCTCACGGTGATATGTAGTTCGGGGAGGGTATGGATCGGCCACGTCACTGCTACATGCTGTTCAGGTAAAGTTCTTCTACTTTTTTGCGGGCCCAGTCGGTCTTGCGGAGGAACTTGAGGCTGGAGCTGATACTGGGGTTATCGTGAAAACAGTTGATGCGTACACGGCGGTCCATTTCTTCCCAGCCATAGGTGCGCACCAGGTGTTCCAGCATCATTTGCAGCGTGATGCCGTGCAGCGGATTGTTCTTTTGGGGATCGGCCATGGGGCGTGTTGTTATTTATAAATGGGTACGTTGAGGCCGGTATAGAAACTAACACCATACTCGCTCTTGAGGGCAAACCCCAGCATATCGTCGCTGCCTATAAAGAAGCCACCGGCCATGAGGCCAAGCCCCGCCTTGAAGCGGTTGGAGAGTGTGTTGTAGGTGAGCGGCAGCCCAATGGTGACCTTCTTGTGCTCGTAGCGCGGGGTAACGGAGAACTGGTTATAGAAAGAGTTGCCGAGGCGGTCGCGATTGGCCAGGTTGATGAAGAAAGTTGTATTGACGTAGTAGTGTTTCTGCACATGATAGTCGCCACCCACCACAAGGCGCATGGGCATGTAGAGGGCTGCCGCCTCCTGGCGGATATCGGCTTTGAAGCCACGCTTGGTGGTGTACTGGCGGATGTCGTCGAGATTCTTCACCTTGTCCAGTATGCCGGGTCCGGTTACATAGCCGCTGCCGGTGAAGTACTCGGATGCGTTCTTGCTCTTGTTGTAGTGCACAGTGCCTATGTCGCAGAGGGCCAGCGAGAAGCGGGCGCGGTAGCCTACCTCTTTTGCTATCTTTTTCTTGGGTTTGCCGTTCTTGTTGCGGTCTTCCTGAGGGATGTTCTTCTCCAGCACCTCCTGCGTGGGTTTGTACTCATATACCAGCCCCAGGTCGGCACCTATGCCATGGCCAAACTTGCCCTTGTACAGCAGGCTGAAGAAGTTCTGCGAGATGTTGTCGCCGGCCGAGCTGCGAGTATTGAGTATGTTGCTGGAGTAGCGGAGATCCACATTGCCGGCATAGAAGGTATCCTTGCCGGCGGTGAAGTTGACATCCATGGCACGCCCTTCGAGGCCCACATAGGCAATGCCGCCCAGGTAGCGCACGGTGCCGCCGGCCTTTATCTTGTGCACCCCGTTGTCGAAGAATACACCGCCATAGGTAAAGCCGATCTCGCTCCACAGGTGTACCGTATAGGTGAAGTCGCGCGGGGTGGCCAGAATGTTCTCGGTGGTGCGGAACTTAGGGTCGTTGAAGGTATGGAAGAGCGTCTGATCGAACCCGCTGAACTGATTGATGCCACGCAAGCGGGTGGAGAAAGCGATGGTGTGTTTTGGATCGACCTTTATGAGCACGCCCGGGCCGGTGATGTCCACCATGGGGGCATGCATGCTCACCTTGCTGTTGTTGGTGTAGGTGAACATATTGTTGGACTTGCCATCGCCCACAGCCACCACAAGCCCCTTGGCCACATTGAGCGGCCCCACGTTGTTGTCAACGCCCATGGAGAAACTCATGAGGTTCAATACCTTTTTCTCGCGGCACTCGGCAATGTTGGCGGGATTGAGGTACATGGTATTCATAGCGCCCCAGTTGCCGGTGGCAACGCCAAGGTTGTATTGCGCCCTGCCGGGGGCGGCGGCCAGTAAAAGAGCACCAAGTAATAGTCGTTTCATAGACGGCTGTTGTGAGGTAGTTGTGGTTTGCGGGTGACAGGTCAAAAATAGTTAATAAAAGGGAGGATAAGCAGCCCCGGATGAAGACAACAGAAATAACAGGGCATTAAATCAATTGGAGTAATTTTGACACAGATATGTATGCAGCAACCACACAGATAAGAGTGCGCTATGGCGAGACCGACCAGATGGGCTATCTCTACTATGGCAACTATGCGTTGTATTATGAGGTGGGCCGTGCCGAGGCCATCAGACAATTGGGATTTACCTACCGCCAACTGGAAGAGATGGGTGTGATGATGCCTGTGGCAGAGCTGAACGCACGCTACTTCCGCCCGGCGCTGTATGATGACCTGATAACAGTGAAGACCATACTGAAGGAGCTGAACGGCAGCAGCAAGATACAGTTCCACTCGGAGCTGTATAATGAGGCAGGAGAGCTACTGAACAAGGGCGTGACCACGCTGGTGTTCTATGACCCTAAGGGAAAAAAGACGGTAAATATGCCACAGGAACTGTACAGCAGACTTCAACCATTCTTTGAACAATAGATATATGAGCAGCACAGCAGCATCGGTGATAACGATAGGAGACGAATTACTGATCGGTCAGACGATAGACACGAATTCGGCATGGATAGGCAAACAACTGAACGCGCTGGGCATAGACCTGAGAAGGCGTGTGGCTGTTGGCGACGATAAAAAAGCCATAACCGATGCGCTGAATGAAGAACTGGCCAATTCGCAACTGGTGATAGTGACCGGGGGCCTCGGCCCCACCGCCGACGATATTACCAAGCCGCTGCTGCTGGAGTACTTTGGCGGGAAGATGGTGGTGAACGAGCGGGTACTGGAACATGTGAAGGATCTGTTTGCCAAGCGCAACCGTCCGTTTCTGGAGCGGAACATGAAGCAGGCCGAAGTACCGGAGACCTGCAGCGTGCTCTTCAACCGAATGGGCACCGCACCGGGCATGTGGTTTGAACGAGATGGACGGGTGGTGATATCGCTGCCGGGGGTGCCGTTTGAGATGATCAGCATAATGCAGGAAGAGGCGCTGCCGCGCATTAAGGAGCGGTTCACCGGTGATGCCATTGTGCATCTGTCGGTGATAACGGCGGGAGAGGGCGAGAGTTTTGTGGCAGAGAAGATACAGGACCTGGAAGAGGCACTGCCCGCCCTCATAAAACTGGCCTACCTGCCGGGCGCAGGCATGGTGAAGCTGCGCCTGACCGGGCACGGAAAAACCGAGCAGGCATTGCAGGACGAAATGAAGCCGCACCAAATGGCTATTGCCAACCGGCTGGAGGATATAGTGATATCGCTGAAGGATGAACCTATGGAAGCGATATTGCACCGATGGTTTACCCGCAACGGCAAAACACTGGCACTTGCCGAAAGCTGCACCGGTGGCTATATGGCACACCTGCTCACACAGGTATCGGGCTCTTCAAAGTACTTCAGGGGTGGTATTGTAGTGTACCAGACCGAGGTGAAACTGGATGTGCTGGGCGTGAGCAAGGAAGTAGTAGACACAAACGGAGTGGTGAGCGATGCGACCGCCCTGGCCATGGCACAACAGGCCACTACCGTACTGAAAGCCGATTATGCATTCGGGATAACCGGCCTGCTGGAACCACCGATCGGTGACGACAGAGGCACGGGTATGGCATGGATGGCAGTGGCAGGACCGGGTGGAAGGACCCTGAGCAGGCGCTATGTGTTCCATTACGACCGGCACCGCAACAAGGAAATGGCTGCCTCAATGGGACTGCTGATGTTGTATAAGTTTGTAACAGACGGCACACAGCCGTGGCGCGATCAGTAACTACCTGAAATGTAGGGTGAACCACCAATAAAACGCGATCTGCGCAGCAAGTGCCAGCAGAACGAGTGAGTACCACCACTTCCAATATGACTTTGACTGTGTGGTCATAACGATGATCAGAACTTGTGGAAATAGGTTGTTTCGGCCCAGCCGTTCTGGTCGCCGGTGCGCTGGCGGAAGAACAGGGTATCGCGGGTGTAAATGACCCAGGTTCCATTGTACATGCCGGTTGAGCGTTCGTTGCTGTAGTAGTTGCTATCGGCGAGGTAGCGGAGGTTGTTGCCCCAGCACTTCACAGTGTATTCATCCCAGGCAGTGACCGGGAAAACGGTATCAGCCAGCGCATGATCAGACAGTCCGGGACAGCACGTACCATGCATGCGAAACTTACCACCCTTCCATGTGTAGTTGCCGACTACCCACTTAATGCCGGGCTTCAGCAAAATAGCGATCTTGTTGGGCTGATAGATGTCGTGGTCGACGATAAGGGTAACTGTGTCTGGCGCAATGTCGGCACCGTTAAAAGGCGGCTTAAGGAATGCATGTTTCGGGCTTGCCTCAATAGACGACTCGCCATCGCCAAACAACCAAAGGAGGTGCTTGCCGGCAGGTGCATTGGTCTGAAACTGGATGCTGTCGCCAAGGTAGAGATCACCTGAATAGGTGATGTCGAAAGTAGACTTGCGCTGCGGCAATGGCACCTTTTCGCCACAAGATTGCGAGAATGTTGCGACTGAGGCCGCCACCATCAACAGGGATATAGACCGACGAAGGAGATTCATAAAGCGTCGTAAAGTTACGGAATGTAGCAGAAAACGTAATATCTAACGTGCAAATTGTTATCAGTAGCTACTTATCCTTTCTGCGTGACGGATAATCGAACAGGTAACAAGTAAGCATTGGCACAAAGAAGATAGCTATAGTGACGAGCGAAGTTACCCAATCGGCTTCATGACTTTCCAGGATGCGGGTCATTTTAGAATCGGGGTAATAGTGCTCAGCAAGTGACAAAGTGAGTTTAAGGCCGAGCAGTGCAATTACAAGGTAGGCGCAGACTTCCAAAAATGGATAATGCTCCAGCAGCTTGACGAAGCCCTGTGCCACAAAGCGCATGGCCAGTATGCCGATGAACACCCCGATCATGATGACGAGGACATTGTCGGAAAAGGCAACGGCGGCGAACACATTGTCTATAGAGAATGCGAGATCCATCACCTCTACTGCAATGACAGTGGCCCAGAACTTGCCAATACGCCCCACGGTGGCGCGATAGAAGACACTGCCCTCGTTCTTGATCTCGGTCTTTGTTTCTTCGGTCTTGCCACGTTTGCGCAACCAATCGATGGTGATGTATAATAGATAAAGGCCGCCGACACCCTTCAGCCACCAAACCTTCACGAGGAAGGCGGCGAGGAAAAGACAGATGCCACGAAAAAGGTAGGCGCCGAAAATGCCGTACTTCAGCGCTTTCTTTCGTTCTTCCGGCTTAAGGCCCATGACCATAGTAGCCAGGACTGCGGCATTGTCGACCGAGAGGAGGCTTTCAATGAGCACGAGATTGGCAATTGTGAGCAGCGATGCACCGGGATTGGCAACGATATCCTGAAGGAGTTGATACATGATACAGAATAATAAAGCAACCGCATTTACAGCGAGGGGCAAAAGTAAAGTAATGTGCCGGCATTCGGCGGAGTTGCTTCAGACATTCCGACATTAGGATTAGTTTTGTGACCGAATGAAGACATTTGAAGAATTGCGGATCGTTTTTTTCGGCACTCCCGATTTTGCGGTTGCGTCGCTGAAAGCGGTGATAGAAGCCGGAGGTAACGTAGTAGCCGTGGTGACCGCACCCGACAAACCTGCAGGACGGGGGCAACACCTGCAGGCATCGGCAGTGAAGCAGTATGCAGTGGCGCAGGGGCTACCGGTGTTGCAGCCTGAGAAGATGAAATCGCCCGAATTCCTGGAAGAACTGAGGAACCTGAAGGCAGATCTTCAGATAGTTGTGGCCTTCAGGATGATGCCTGAAGTGGTGTGGAATATGCCGCCCATGGGTACCATCAACGTACATGGATCGCTGCTGCCGCAATACCGTGGAGCTGCTCCCATCAACAGGGCTATCATGAATGGCGAGACGGAGACCGGTGTGACCACCTTCAAACTGAAGCACGAAATAGACACAGGTGATATTTTGCTTCAGACCAAGGTGCCCATTCTGCCGGAGGACAATGCCGGTACTATGCACGACAAACTGATGGTGGCTGGCGCAGAACTACTTGTTGTAACCGTGAAGGGACTTGCGGAAGGCACGTTAAAAGAGATACCGCAGGCTGCCATAACAACGAGCGAACTGAGACATGCGCCTAAGTTGTTTAAAGAAGACATGGCAATTGACTGGACGAGAAGTTGCCACGAGATCAACAATTTTGTCCGCGGCCTATCGCCCTACCCTACCGCCTTTTCGCGTCTTGGCGATAAAACGATGCGGGTCTATGCTGTGAAAATTGAACCGGGAGAGACCACAAAGAGCCCCGGAACGTACGAAACAGACCACAGCACCTATCTGCGGTTTGCCGCGAAAGACGGCTGGGTCTATATCCTGGATCTGCAACTGGAGGGAAAGAAAAGAATGCCGGTTGTTGACTTCCTTAGGGGATTCAGGGGATAACAGGTAAAATATACACTGACACCTAATGCATTAAAATTCAATGAAATAACCGTAGTTTTATCTACAAACAAAATGCACATATGAAAAATACCACCAAGTTACTCATCGTTCTGCTTGCAACTGCCAGTCTCGCTGCAACCAGTTGCAAGAAGAAAAAAGATGACTCCGTTAAGGCAAGGATCAGCGGAAAATGGAAGCTGATGCAGACCGGCATGGACGCCAACAACAACAGCGTAATGGAGCCATCAGAGGTTGTAACGATACCTGATACGCTTGCAATGTTTACAACATACCAGTCGGATGGAACCGGATCATTGTCTATTGAGTTCATGGGCGCATCCATATCATCCGGTTTTACATGGTCTTTGCTGAACAACGATGCGGACGTGAATATTAAAGCAAGCGGAAGTGCTAATCCGATTTTCCAGGTGACAGAAGGTACGTTCCATATCCATTCGCTGACGTCGGCAGACCTTATTACACGGGATTCCGTGACTGTAGATTCAGTCTCCGGATACTCATGGAACGTGTTTAAGAAACAATAAGGCGACAATTCAATCATTTGGTAGTTGCTGCGAGAAGCGGCAACTACTTTTTATTTAGACGCTCCCCCAATAATATGACAGTCAATGAGCTTTTCGCGGACAAGACACTAAGGCCAAAGGAAAGGACAGAAAAGCTATGTCAGCTTCTGGATACCGGTGATATCAGTGTCAACGATCTGATGGCATTCGCGGATCGGGCCAAAGATGCGGAGAAAGCTACCTGCATTGAAAGTCTCGAATACATGACCAAAAAAGATGCAACGGCCATCGACGTAAAGGTACTGGAATGGGTTGTGGCGCAGCTAACGGCGAAGGCGCCACGCATCAAATGGGAGTCGGCAAGAGTGATAGGGAATACAATTGCATTGTACCCAAAAACTGCAGAGCACGTTATCCCGGGACTGCTAGACAATACCACTAACGACGGCACTGTGGTGAGATGGAGCGCTGCCTACGCGCTTGGTGAAATACTGAAGCTTAAATTACCGATCAACGAAACGCTGTTGCCTGCCCTCAACAGCATCATGGATCAAGAGGAAAAGAACAGTATTAAAAAGATCTATGCTGCCGCGATAAAGAAGGCTAAGCAAAATGAATCTCCCCACAGCCACTTATGGCAAATCTGCAGGCTCATGCGCGTTGATCTTACTGAGGTCCAAAAGCGTGTAGGTACCGTCATCAGACCGCTGGAACATGGGTATGAAGCGCGCCCCGAATAACACCTGACCACTAAGGTAAGAAGTGCGTTGCTGCACCGTATTGGAGAAATGATCATCGAACGCACGGACGTAAACCATTACTTCTGCTTTGGCCTCGGAAAGTGCTTTTTGATCGTAATTAAAGAGTGGACTTTCCTCGGTGATGTTGTGCACAATCGTCCAACTGGATGCCATTGAGCTGATACGGGACATCTCAAGAGGAAGCGGATAGAATCGTGTGACCATCTTTCCGTTCTCGTCCACGTGAAGTGCTATCGTCAGTTGTGCTTCAACATCGGTCAGGTGGTTGTTTTTGTAGGTAGCCATACGCAACATGAGTGCCTTGCCGTTTTTGTATGGAGCCATCAGGGCATTACTACTGAAGAGCAGAAAAGCTCTGGGACGCGAAAACCGTCCGTAAATGAGACCGGTAACCACGGCAAATGCAAGAATTCCGATCAGAGATTCGGTTGAAGCAATAGCATTGGTAATAAGGCCGGTGGGTGCCACATGACCATAACCTACTGTGGTGAGTGTTTGGGAACTAAAGAAGAATGCTGCAAGAAGTTCATCAATTACCGATTCGGAATGTGGGATGCCCGACAAGTTGTGAACACCGACCAAGAAGTATACACTAGCGAAGAAAACATTCGTTGCTGTGTAAAACAACATGATAGTGAGGAAAAAATGGGAACGTTTCATTTGCAGCAACGTATGATAGAACGATATCCGCTCCCAAATGGGTAATCCGCGCTTCCTGACGTTATTGGAACCGTCAGGATTGACGAGACGACCGCCCTCTACGCTACTATTAGTACCAAATCCGGTGTTGTCGATATTCTTAAGCCTGAATCGGTTCTGCGGCCCTACCATAGTGCTTTTTTCGGTTTAATTCAAAAACAAACGTAATCAGAATAAGCAACACCATCCCCAAGGCACCCAATAAGAGTGTTGCCTTTCCGGTGTATTGCATTGTGCCGAGATAGTGGATCGCAAACATAAGGGAACCGAACAAGATGAATTTAATACCCCAATTGCGCAACGGAAGCAGGTGGAGCGGCGACACATGCAAGTGACGCGCAGTAGCAATGAGGTAGAACGCGGCTTGCAGGTAAGTTGAAATTACAAAGCTCAACGCAACACCGGGCAACCCAATCAACAAATAAAGCGGATACATGAGGGCAACCGCAAGGATAAGTTCCGCTACAGCGCCGATGTTTATAATGTGCCCTTTATGGGCTCGTTGCAACACTGTAGTGAAACTGTATGCCCGAACAGGTAGGGAGAGAATTGACACGGCAAAAATGGGAATGGCAGGAATATACTTCTCTGACAAGACCGAGACGAACAACTCATTTCGGAAAATATAGAGAAAGAAGAATACCGGAAATACAATGGATGACAACATTCGACCAGATTCGTTGACCAATTGCAGTGTTGCTTCTTTTTCAGGCAAACCATTACGGCCGGCGAGTTGCAACAAAACAGCACTGCCGGCTGCACTCAACAAGATTGGAAGGAAAGGAACATTCTGAGCTCCATTGTAGTATATCGCAGAGAGTCCCGCTGTGAGGACCATAGCAACCGCAAACTTATCTACCCAAGATGAGAGCATTTGAACCACGTCGTACAGGCCGAGGTGAAGCCAAAGCGCACGAACTGCTCCGAGGTCGACAAATTCTTCCACGTATCCATCTACATCTTTTTTCACTTCCAATAATACGGCGCAACTATATACAAACACCCGCAACATGTTCGCAACTAAAAGTAGAGAAAACAAAGCCTGCAATGTGAGTCCCGCTTGTAGCGCCCACCAATGCACCGCACAAAAAGCAGCCGCATAGAGGAAACCAGACCATGTAAGCACCCGATATTTCCTAAAAACGATCAGTAGCGACTCAGTTATGACACCGACAGAAAAACTCAGAATAAAAAGTAGCGAAGTAAGGAAATGTACCCGGCCGAGATCAGACTGCAAC
The DNA here is from genome assembly GCA_964652995.1 of uncultured Flavipsychrobacter sp. Lineage (GTDB taxonomy): Bacteria > Bacteroidota > Bacteroidia > Chitinophagales > Chitinophagaceae > Nemorincola. Next base: position 89,544 of record CAZZCR010000004.1, read on the forward strand.
CATGCAAAGAGCAACGAAAGCAAAACTGCCCAGCCAACATAAAATGCATAATGCAAGAGCCTGATCTTACTCAAAATATTAGCAAGAAAGTTCCTTGTATATGTTACAATGACATTGTGTAATCCGAAACTAATAAGAGGATAAATGACATACAGCTGAATCCAGAACAACTGGTAGTTTCCATAATCGGCCTCGGACAAGTTGCGGGAATACCAGACAAGCACCAGCAGGTTTGCCAACGATGGGAAAAACCGCGTGATGAATATAAAGAATGAGTTACTTACAAATACGCTATTTGCTTTGAGCAAAGGCATTACATTCTTCTTTGTTTAACTGCCTGATGACCCTGGCGGGATTACCAGCTATGACACAATAACCTTCACTAAAACTCTTTGTAACCACCGAACCAGCCCCAACAATTGTAAAATCGCCAAGGTGGACGGACGGTAAAATAACTGCCCCCATACCAACCCAGCAAAATCGTCCGATACGAATTGGATCGGCTACAGCATGCATGTCATTGTTTACCAAGTCATGATTGGCTGAGATAAGTCCGACATTAGGACCCAAATTAGTATAATCTCCAATAGTAATGCCGTTGGATGCGTTTATGTACACACCCGGAGAATCGCCCGGAAAAACTCCTTGCCCTAAAGTGATGCGACCGGGACAATGGATGGTGCTGGTATGATGAATAGCCCATTTTGTATCTGCATTCTGTCTGAGGATCTTCCGAAAGAGGAAATCGGTGAGGTAAAAGCCTACACTCATTTCCCTCCGCATGCGGAATAAGGTCTTCAAATCGTATACAGGTTTATCAGCCATAGACTATCGTTACGCCCGGAGCCGAAATACCGGACATGCGCAAACACAACAATTAGCTTTCCGCAGGTTTCATAAAACCTTTGTACAGCGCACCAAGACAAAGCAACACTAACACAATGCTGCTGACAAATGCCACCTTCTGACCGGTATAGAAACTATCCGGCTTGAACCTGAACTCAATCTTATGGTTTCCGGCAGGGACCTTGATAGCCCGCAACACATAGTTAGCACGCATGATCGGAGTCTCCCTATCATCTAAATAGGCTTTCCAGCCTTTGGGATAATATATGTCTGAAAACACGGCAATCCCTTCTTTGCTATTGGTGCTGGTGAACGATAATTCATCCAGTCCGTATTTATTGAGCTTTATAGACGCAGTGCTGTCTTTGCCGATAGCTGCATTGCCAACTGTTTCTTTAAAACGCGTGCGCAGCACAACTGTATTCAGCGGGCTGAACGCACCGAACGGAAGAGCGGTATCGCCTATCTGAGGCGCATTGAGCGCATTCATCTCGTCGTCGGCAGTATTGGCCCATTTTATTTCATTCACAAACCATGCGTTACCACATGCCGTAGGATTTGGGATAACCTGTGGTGCACCACCCTTCTGGCCAGCAATAATGTACTTCGTATTTAACATATTGAGCACCTGCCCATTGAATCCGCGACTCATTTGGCGGTCGATCAGATCCTGATAGATCTCCATTTTTGCCGGGTGATATCCACCCACGCATTTGTGGAAATAAGCTTGAATGGCATCATTATAGGTATCGCGGGTAAGATCGAGCACACGGTAGTAAGGATCTGGATCCTTCATGATGGCCATGTCCACATCGCGAGGCTGGAAAATGGTCTCATACTCTGATGCATCCACGTAATTGGATTCGTTGAGGTAATTATTCGACATAGGCAGGAGGTCGATGACTACCAGAACCCCAAGTCCGATAAACAAAGCTGAACTCTTGATCCTGTCCTTAAGGTATGCCCATAGCATGCCTGCTGCAAGGAGTATAAAAACAGCGCTTGTGAGTCCGCTACGCATTGCAAGTGCGACCCTGTCTTCCTTAAGTAGCTTCACCATTTCGGGTTGCAGACGATCATCGCTTCCACCTGTGAAGTCGAAGAACATGCTCCCCCCTACTCCAATGAGGACACAGATGCCCGCAGTAATACCGGCAGCCAACTTGATGTTTTTCCAGGTCTGAGGATCATCGCGACGGTCGAGGATCTCTTGTACGCCCCAGATACCGAGTAATGGGAAAAGGAACTGAGGAATAACAAGCGCCATAGAAGGTGTACGGAACTTATTGAGATACGGGAGATGGTCGAACAAGAAGAAATTGATGCTCTCCATATTCTTACCCCAAGATAATACGACACAAGCAGCGCTGGCAGCAATGATCCACCATTTATGTGGTGATCGCACTGCAAAAATGCCCAGTACAAATAAGAAACAAACAATCGCTCCGAAGTAGACCGGACCACTAAGGAACGGTTGCGGGCCCCAATACAAGGGCAACTGATCTGCACCACCACCAATTGCTTCAAGTGTTTTAGGCGCTTTTTCAGCCGCCTCGCCGCTAGATCCTCCATACAAGTATGGGATCATAAGGCAGAAAGTCTCGCCAATGCCATTGCTCCACCGGAACGCATATTCTTTATCGAGACCACCATTTTCCTTTTTATCGTGCCCTGATAGTTCGCTGGCACCACCCCTCATTGTCTCTTTTGCATATTCGGCGGTGGTGAGCAAAGACGGCATGCTGGGCCCGATACCGGCAGCCATTGTAATTGCCGCAATACCAGATGAGATGAAAAACTGTTTCAGCCTTCCTTCTTTGATGGCTATGTAGAGCATAACCAACCCGAAAAAGCCAAACATGATGAAGGAGTAATAAATAACCTGAAAGTGGTTATTGCTGAAAATGAGCGCGAAAGATAAACCTAGCACAGCGGCACCCGTCAACCATTTTTCGCGATATACAAGGTACAACCCTGCCATAGCCGCGGGCAAGTAGCCCATAGTAAGCATCTTGGTTTCATGGCCTACACTTATGATAATTGCATTGTAGGTAGAGAAAGCGTAGGCTATGGCCCCGACCATGGACAGCCATTTATTGATGTTGAGCACCCTCATGAGCAGATAGAAGCACAACATGGCAATAAAAAAGAAGTAGGCAGGCTTGCCAACAGATTGAAGAATGGTCTGGACATAACCGGTATAATTGGTATTGGCCGCACCAACATAGGTTGTGTAGGTGGGCATGCCACCAAACATGCTATTGGACCATAGGGCATCTTTGCCGGTGGTCTCATGGTAGCTTTTCGCCTCCTGTGCCATCCCTTGCCACGAAATGTTATCGTGTTGGTTCAACTTTTTACCCTGTAACTGCGGATAACAGTACAACAAAGCAAGCAGTGCAAAACCAACAATTACAAGTATGTCTTGTTTGAATTTTTTCAGATCAATCTGCATAAGAATGAAAATATTAATAAAACAACAACTATGTACATTTAAAAAAACAAAGATCAATCGGGCATTAAATGCACAACAAATCAAATAATTATCGTTCTACAGCCAAAAATAGACAGTAGAACGATAATTTCCTAAGTTATTTTGATTGTAACGCGATGGGATTCAAACGCCGATCCCGGAGGATTATTGCATGCCGGAACATATACCGACGGACTACCAACGATCGCCCGGAAAATAAAAAGGGGACTGATGCCAGCCCCCTTTTGTAAAAGTCATCGGTAAACACTAATGTGTAATAACCACTTTGCCTGAAAGCTTTTCTCCATTAGCAGCAACCGTGAACTGGTACACACCAGATGGCAATGTGGCAGTGTTGAATATAGCCTTTCCTTTCTCGACACCCTGGTAAGAACGCAAATCAACGACCTGACCAAGCAAGTTGCTGAGAGACACGGTCACATCAGCTTTTTGTCCCAAAGTGAATGGAATGGTCACCTGATCGTCGGCCGGATTGGGGTAAACTGATGCTTCCTGTATGCGAGCAATGTCCTGTACGCCTACGATCACACCACATGATGGGCACTTTATATGGAAGTCAACATATGGATACTGGTAGGTGCTGGCACCACCACTTGATGACCAGAACCAGAGAGGAATGTACTGCCCGCCCCAGCCCAGTGAAGTATCGGGGAGGGTTTTATACATCCCGCTATTGCGGTTGGAAGCGCTGTATGTTGCATACATTGGTGTTGTTCCTGAACCTTTGAAGATGCTGTAAGGCCTGAACATATTATACTTATAGATCCCTGAAGACAAGAATGCTGTGTCATGCGGAGTGAAAGTGGGGCTACCGCTAATAAATGAGATAGTGGCACCGATAAGGTTGCCTGCCGGTACGTTCACATCTGAGAAACCAATGCGGCCCATGTAAGTACCATCAGAAAGTGTATCGCCCCAGGCAGGAGACGCACCTGTATTGTCAAGGATAATATCCTTGACAATAACGGAGGTACCCTTTGCGTGACCTGTGTTCGCGTCAAAGTGGATTCTGTAAGTGTCCATAGAGTCGGACGAACCGTAAGTGGTGAGCACAGCGGGATTACCGGTCTTCGCGAGATACACATCTGGACCTGTTGTACCGTTTCCACGGCTGCCGTCTCCGTAAACAAATGCTACGCGAATTGTGTCAACATAAGTATTAGCAACATTGAACCCGTAGATGCCAAAAAAACGAAGGGAATCAACTGTATAAGCATCGGCAGACGTAACTTTCATTTCGCCGGGATAGTAATCGAAGCGGTTGAAACCTGAGTAAGTAGGATCGGTGACTGCACCTACAGATACGAGGCGATTGTGAGACCAAGTGGGGGCTGATAAAGTGCCATATGGCATTACTGCCATGGTATCTTTCCAAAGATAGTGCGCGGCAATAGCTGCACCGTTACCGATCTCTTTTTCTGTAGTGTCGAAATTGCTGGCATAACTGTACCAACGTGGTGCAGCAGTGGTCTTTTGCTGGTGCTTTTTGTTATCGACCTCGGTCTTGATAACGTGCCGCAACGAAGACGCACTCTTTGTGCCCACCGGAATGTCATTTCCGAAAGTTTGTTGCCTTTCCTGCGCGAAGGACGTAGAAGCGATTGCGCCCGCCGCAAACAATAATAGTAGTTTTTTCATTTTTGCTGATTTTTTATAGGGTGAAACAATGAATGGATGAACGCTAACTTAAAGTTAAAATTCAAGAAGCAAAAACTATACCAAACAATTTGACAATCAAGGTATCAGGAGAAAAAAAATAAAATAATGTGTCGATCCCAGCCTGAAAAAGCCCGCCAAACAGGCCACAAACTGACACTGTATAGAATTGGAAGTCGAATTTTTACTTTTGGCATTTTAAAATACCTTTGCAGCCGATTACTCAAAAAAATAACCAATATATGTCACTGAACAAAATTCACGAACTATTAGGGGACAAAGCCAGCTATTATCTGGACCACACCTGCAACACCATCAGCAAAGATTCGATCTACGTTCCGTCTGCCGACCATTTGGATACGGTTTGGACACAGTCGAACCGTAATGTGCAGACTGTAAGAAGCATCAATACGATAATGAATCATGGTCGTCTTGCAGGAAGCGGATACGTTTCTATTCTTCCGGTGGATCAGGGTATTGAGCACAGCGGTGGTGCATCATTCGCACCAAACCCGATCTACTTTGACCCTGAGAACATTGTGAAACTTGCAGTTGAGGGCGGATGTAACGCAGTGGCATCTACCTATGGCGTACTTGGCTCTGTGGCCCGTAAGTATGCTCACAAGATCCCGTTCATTGTGAAAGTGAACCATAACGAATTCATATCTTACCCAAATAAGTTCGACCAGATCATGTTCGGCACCATTAAAGATGCATGGAACATGGGCGCTGTGGCTGTGGGAGCGACAATTTACTTTGGCAGCGACGAGAGCGCACGTCAGATAGTAGAGGTAGCGAAGGCATTTGAATATGCGCATGAGCTTGGTATGGCAACTGTTCTTTGGTGCTACCTGCGTAACGGCGGGTTCAAAAAAGACGGCGTAGACTACCACACCGCAGCTGACCTTACCGGTCAGGCAAATCATCTTGGTGTTACTATCCAGGCCGACATCATTAAACAGAAACTACCTACTAACAATGGCGGGTACAATGCAATCAACTTTGGCAAAACCAGCAAGCTGGTTTATGACAAGCTGACAACTGACCACCCAATTGACCTATGCCGCTACCAGGTAGCTAACTGCTACATGGGTCGTGTGGGTCTGATCAACTCCGGCGGTGAATCTAAAGGTGCTACCGATATGGCTGAAGCAGTAATGACCGCCGTGGTGAACAAACGCGCTGGTGGTATGGGTCTGATAAGCGGCCGTAAGGCATTCCAGAAGCCAATGAATGAAGGTGTAGCATTGTTGAATACTATTCAGGATGTTTATCTGGACAACTCGATCACGATCGCTTAATATCGAGATATATTATTAATAAACAGAGCAGGCTTCCCACGGGAAGCCTGCTCTGTTTATGGGGAAGTAGCAAATACAAAAAAGCGTCCCGACGGAGAGACGCTTTAAAGGTTTAGGTGGTGACAAGTAAAAGGGCTGTCAGACTGAATCAATTCACTACATTGACATTTTGTTATTCCGGTAGTAGGCTGTTTTTATCTTGCTAATTCAACAGGACAAAGGAACAGCAACGCGAAAAAATAAAAACAGGTAAAAATACCTGTTTTTGTAAGCAGGTATTTTTACCTAGTACATGAAAATTATCTTTAAAATGAATCAGATTCGAAAATATTGTGTTTAAGTGCAAACAGTACGAGACCAGCCGTATTCTTGCAACCTACTTTTGCCAACAGATTATTACGATGACCGTCAACCGTACGGGGACTAAGGTTAAGTATCTCGGCGATCTCGGCGTTTGTATTTTCGCGACAAATAAGCCTCAAAATCTGTGTTTCCCGATCTGACAATACGATTGGGATATCAGCAAAGGAGCGTACCGGACCATTTTTATGTTTGTTTATTGTCCGCATGGCTTTGATAGTTGCCTCGTTGAAATAAAAACCGGTGGTAAATGCCGATGTGACCGCGGCTTTCACTTCTTCGAAATCACAGTTTTTCACGAGATAACCGGCGACCCCGGCCTCCACCATTTTGGCAATGAACCTTTCCTGATTATGCACCGTGAGGATAATGGATCTAATGAGGGGATAACGTTTGACAAGTATCTCAACGAGCTCAAAACCGTTCAGCTGGGGCATATTCATATCAATAAGCGCAACGTCGGGGACCTTTCCTTTCTCGAGCATGGACAGGAACTGCAAGCCGTTGTCGGCTACACCTATCATTTCAAACTCAGGACTGGCATTGAGCAGCGCGTAAAGGCCATCACGAAATAGCCTTTGATCCTCAACCAATGCAACTTTAATTTTTCCCATGTTTTTTATTTTTTGTTAATATGGAAGCAGGGATAGAAATTGTGAACGAATAGCCATTACCGGGCGCCGAACTAACCTTGTAGGACGCGTTCAGTAAGCTCAACCGACTTTCAATATTGTATAAACCGATGCCATTGTTTTGCTCTTCTGACATTTGCATACCAACACCATCATCGGCATACACAAGCGTGATCTGATCGCTAAGAATGTCTGACAAAATTGTGATCTGCGAGGCGCGGGCATGTTTCAAGGTATTGGTAATGAGTTCCTGAATTACCCTGAACAAGGATAAAGCGTCGTCGAACCCCAATTGCTGTAACAAACTATTTGTACGATCGGTAACAACAATCGGCACACCGGATGACGCGGCCGTTTTATCACAGTACTCATACAAAGCTTCGTGAAACCCCCAAAGCTCTAAACCTGCCGGCGAAAGACTGTGAGATATATTTCTTACATCATTGATAATGTCGTCAATTCCAGTGCGCGCCTTCTGAGCGATATTATTGACGGTCTGACTGTCATTTCCAGCACCTATGATGCCGGAAATGACATATCGAAGACCTGACAGTGCACCGCCCACATGGTCGTGGAGGTCCTGGCTTATCCGTTTGCGTTCGTTTTCCTGCGATTGAATTGATGCAACGAGAAGCTTTTGTTGGTACTCAAGTTCACGTAACATCATTTCGCGGTGCTGGCGTAGGAGTTTTCTTCGGTACCTTATGAAAAAGAAGACAATACCAAAGGTCAGGGTAAGCACACCTACTGTAGCTATTATGACGATAACATGAATACTATCATCTATTTTTTGTACTTCCATAGTGTTATCGCTGTAAGAATGTAAAACACAATCAAAAGCGTTCCATGCAATGGCCACATGATCAAACCCAAGACACTTCTACCGGGCACAATATTACAGACAGCAAACCACAAAAAGGAACCACTGAAATATATCATTATTCCTGTATTTGCATATGCAAGCACCACACTCTTGTTCTTGTCTCCACCTATACTGTCGAGGTCGCGCATGAACAGCAGAATTGCCAAAATCACCATCAATAACGCTTCAATTGACTTTGTATAAGTGCAGAAGGTGAATATATCTTGAAAAAAAAGCACATTCAACACACAAATAGAAAAGAAAGTAGGTATGAGCCAATTAATAACCCTTGACATCTTTTTATCAGCAAAAACTGCCCGATAAAAAACAGCAAGAATTGCAAATTCAATAAAAGTATAGGTATGCATTACCGGCATATTGTTGATTCCATTGTACGCAAGTACTGAATTTATGCCATTTGCTACAAAGTCTATGAGTAGAAACCAACTCAATATCTTAAGCTCCTGCGGAAACACAGAATACCTTGTCACCGCCGGAATGAACGGGATAACGACAGAGGCCGGAACGACCACACCCAAATAGAACAGGGGCCAATCTTTTATCAAACTTTACAGAAAGTTTTTATAACTATTGCGTAGAATTTAAAGCATTACTTTGGCCACAAAGGGTTGGACATGGGGCACTAGAATCAAACACCAGACTATTGCTGTTGCTATCTTCGAGAACGTCATTTCCGTTTGCGTCGACAGCAACCCAATACACATGCAAAGTACCATCCTCACGCATACCCATGTAAGCCCTGAAGCCGTTTACAGCGTATTGAATGGTGTTGGAAATGTCGCCTATCGGGATAAAAAAGGCGTTAATAAGGTAGTTGGGGTCCTGAGTGACACCTGAAATGAAAGTGCGCCAGGCGGTAGTGTCGGCGGCGGCGGTTGCTACGGGAACGGGATAGGTCGTGCTGAAATTGTTGTTTTCGTTACTCATTTTGTTTGTTTTTTATGGTTAATTAAAGGATAGTATGGTAACGAATTGTTACCGGCATAAAAATAGCAAAATTCCAATGCAAGTCCTATTAAGTTAGAATGATTAATTGGACGCGCCTATCTTTGCACCATGGAATTGAACTCACTAACAGCGATCAGCCCGATAGACGGCAGATACAGGGCGCAAGTTGCGGTCTTTGCACCTTACTTTTCTGAATTCGGCCTTATCAGGTACCGCGTTCGGGTGGAAGTTGAATACTTTCTTTTTCTTGCTGAAAAAAAGGTGATCAAATTACCGGCAAAAGTGAAACCGGCTAAACTGAGGACGATCTATGAGCAATTCAGCGAAGAAGATGCGTTGAAGATCAAGAACATAGAAAAAACTACAAATCACGATGTTAAGGCGGTTGAGTATTTTCTGAAGGAGAAACTTGAAGCAATGGGTGCAGGCGACAGTCTGGAGTGGGTACATTTCGGGCTGACGTCGCAAGACATTAACAATACAGCAGTGCCGCTATCGTGGAAAGAAGCACTTGAAGAAGAATATCTGCCATTATTGCTCAACACCCACCTACACCTGTACCACCTTGCACAGGAGTGGAAAGGAATACCGATGCTGGCACGCACTCACGGCCAACCGGCATCACCTACAACACTTGGGAAAGAATGGATGGTATTTGTGGAGCGCCTGGAGGGGCAGATAGACCAATTGCTGAACATACCGTTCGCAGCGAAGTTTGGCGGTGCGACCGGAAACTTCAACGCGCATAAAGTGGCATTCCCAACAACGGACTGGGTGAAATTCGGGAACGACTTTGTTGAGAAAAAGTTGGGTCTGGACCGTATGCAATACACTACGCAGATAGAACACTATGACAGTTTTGCTGCTCAGTTTGATGCACTGAAGCGCATCAATACTATTCTGATAGATCTGTGCCGCGATGTATGGCAATACATCAGCATGGAGTACTTCAAGCAAAAAGTGAAGACAGGCGAAGTGGGTAGCAGTGCCATGCCGCACAAGGTAAATCCGATTGACTTTGAAAATGCAGAGGGCAATCTGGGAATTGCTAACGCATTTTTTGAACACCTGAGCGCCAAATTGCCGATCAGCAGGTTGCAGCGCGACCTAACCGACAGCACCGTTCTACGCAATGTAGGTGTTCCACTTTCGCATAGCTTCCTTGCGTTAAAATCGCTTGAAAAGGGACTCAACAAATTGTTGCTGAACAAAGAAAAGATGCAAGAAGATCTGGAAAAGAACTGGGCGGTTGTAGCAGAGGCTATACAGACTGTACTGCGCAGAGAAAATTACCCACAGCCATATGAGGCACTTAAAGCGCTGACAAGGGGCAAATCGAGCATTACCAAAAAAGACATTCACGAGTTTATAGATACACTGAAAGTAACTGCGAAAGTTAAAAAAGAATTGAAAGCGATCACTCCGCACAACTATACGGGGGTTGAATTTGACTACTAAGGAAATGGACATACGCGCTGCTTACATTGAGGCGATCAAAAACATGACCAACGACAGAACGGGAGCTCAAAAGGCTCCCGTTACTGATGTTGTGATAAATGTATATGGAAAGCCATACAATACTGCAGTAACGCTGTATAGCCTTTTGAAAGAGAGCGGCCAATGGATAGACAAGATCTATTTCGTTGAAGAACGGAAACAACCACATGGTGCTGAATTTGCTTTCATAAAAGAGGCGTTCGGAGATAAATTGTCTTGTTATACCCCAAAGTTATGGCTATGGGTGCGCCCGTTCCGGAGTAGGTGGGTATTTAAGTGGCCGGCCTTTCGTAAATCTGTCCGGTATCAGTGGGGATGGGAACAGACGAACAAAGACTTTCTTTTCATTACGCACAACGATGTATTGTATAGGAAAGACCTGGTGGGTGAAATGCTACGAATGGCAGGCGACAATATAGGTATCGGACCGGTGGGGCAATGCTGGAACTGTTCTGCCCATTTTGCCGGCCGATGTACACCTGACACATACACTAATTACCGTCCAAACTATGCCGACCTCAAGGCGCTGATGAAGCAGTACCCGGGGAGTAGAGAAAAGGACTATGGTGACGTGCCGACAAAAAACAAACCCTGGCCGTTGCCGGAATGCAGACTAAATGAATGGACTGCATTGATAAACATGAAAATAGCCAGAAATGTGACAATGCCCTTGGGCAAAGCTGTTCCATTCGGCGCGTTCTTCGGTCTGGACATTGGGACCAGGTGGTTTAATGATGTGCTGAATATGGGGTATTCTGTAAAAAATTTCGACATCACCGGGCTAGCCGACCATGCATGGGCCGGAAGTGTGAGGAGCGGACACGCAGCACTGCTAAAAGAAGAGGAATATCACTTTTCTGAGAAGACTGCCAAAGAATACCTGGAAGCAGAACTTGCACAAAAAGGACTCTGATCTATTCGAAGCGATAACAACCGATATCAGCCTTGCCGTCGCGCGATTTCCCTTCAATATCTATAAGTGGTAAATAGGCTGCATTTCCCTTGCCAACTGCCGGAGAGCCTTCTTTCAACCTGTAATCTCCTTTATCTTTCTCCTTGAACAAGGGATCTTCGTTATAAATACAATCTATGAAGTTGACAAAAGGCTCACGCACCTTACCCATTCGGAGGAGGCAATGATCTACGACCAGATTGGCCGCAGCTTCGGGTACTGAGCTGAATACGACTTCACTATCGAGCGAACCATAAACAATACAATTGCGGAAGGCCGCATTGAGGTCGCCATAGTAGATGGTGTTCTGGTCTGGTTTGTAATAATTGAGCACTGCAAGTGTGCCCTGATTTGAATGCGAAAGCCCTGTGCCGCCGTAATTGGCAAATGTGCAATTTGTAAACGTGTCGCGCCCACCCTGAATGACAGCAAGCGCATAACCACCTGTTGAATGGAAGAGACAATTCGTTGCCGCAATGGTGCCTTGCCTGCTGTAAATGCCGGTACCGATAGAGTTTTTCAGCACGCAATTTTCCATACGCAGCTGAGGCAAGCTGCCCGATGCATTTGAATCGATGTGGACCCAAATGGCAGCAGGATTGCCCAATGCGCCATTGCCCCCATTTTCTATACGTGTGTACCTAAGCCTGCTACCGTTGCTGTAGGAGTGGAAATAGATACCACCCCACTCTCCGGGATACCCCTCGTACCCGAAATAGCGCCGGTCGAGACGATCGCCCTGAAAAATGACGGAGTCTTTTGCCGTGCCGTTTGCCAGAAGGCGACCAAAGACCACAAGACCTGAGTTCTGGTGCATGTAAATCCTACATCCAGGATTAAGGGTGAGCGTTACTCCCTGAGCAACCGCCGCACTATTTATAATGACGTATGGCAGCGTGGTGTCCCATACAGAATTGACAGAAATGACGCTGTCCTGTATATACCAGGCATTCTGGCCATAGGCCGTGAACGGGACGTAAAACTGTTTACCATTGAGTGTTGCCACAAGTGAATCGGTCACAAGAAACGGTGTGCGTTCATCATTTGGATCGATGTTCACGGTTGCGAATACATATACGCTATCGCGGGGTGCAATACGAATATCAGTAACATTATTTCCCTGAAAACCGTCAACATTCAACTTAAAGTAAGAATTGGCATTAAGCATCCTCACAGAGCTGAGTACAATCTCCTGATTCTGCGGATTGAATATGAGTATCCCGGTAGTAAAGCTTCCGGCTGAGGTAAAAACAGTGTCGAACTTCAGCGTATCATCCGAGAAACGCAAGTCGCCGCCAACCGTGAGTATCTTCTTTTCTTTCCGACAGGCTGGTGCCATGAGAATCGCGATGGCAGCAACAAACAAAAGAGATAGAAGCGGTAATTTAGCGCGCATCGGCCAGGGAATGAATGATAGAAATAAAACCGAAACTTAAACGAAAAAAGCTACTAAAAAATTGCATCAATCCTAAGAGTAAGAGACGCAGCCTTCACGTATTTTTTCACTTCTTAGTATAACTTACAGGTCTCAGTAAGAGTTATTCCGTCTTGTTCTTTGGTAAAAGAAGCCTCTTTGCAAACGGACTCTGCACCTTTCTTATTATTGTACACTTCGTACTCGTTGTAGGTACTATCGGGCATTCCGGGTGCTCCTGAGTACTTAACCAAGCAGCGACAAGTGTATTTCTTAACACAAGAAGATACAGAGAGAACACTCAGAACAGCAACAAAAAGCAAAACAGTGGAACGGAGTTTCATGCAAAAAACAACTTATTTAGGGTGAAGTTAGGTAGGGAACGCCATAATTCAAAATTTCATGCAGATATCGTAGGTAAAGGCAAAAGCATACCCCAAAATGGAAGAAATTCAACGCCCAGCGTTACCTGCCCAGAAACCTGAGATTATTGAGTAGAAGGTTGACATCTGTGCCGGGTGAATACTGGCGGGCGTATATAAGATCGATATTGTATTTTACTTCATCGCCGGGCTCATAGCCGGGTATGATATTGCATGGCACTATTACCCCCTTTCGTAAAGGTGGAAGCCCGGCTAACTTTTCGGGGACAGAAACATACCCGACCCAAGTGAGCCTACCGAACAAAACGTTGAAACAATTACCAATAAATGTACCGGGAGCCTTAACAATAAAGGCCATCAGCGGAACTAACGCCAGAAACACGACCGAAGCCGCAATATCAATCATACGTTTGTTGCGCATTTGCGCAAACGACGACAGGTTAAATCTCCTATCGAGCGTGTACAGGTCGCCGGATGTGGCGCTGGAATTGCTGCCTACAAAACTCTCGCCACCCGGCAGATGTATCTTGTATTCGTACCTGTCGCCACATTCCTGCATCTTGGCAAAGACCTCGGTATAGGTAAGCCCGTTGATACAGAAAATCACCTCATTGACGTTGGTGACATATAGCAAGGGTTTCATTTCTGAAATGGCCCCGAGGGCGGAACCGGCAGTTGGCCCGGGATCAATACGACCTGCCAATTCAGGCGCATAATTGACCTGCCGCAACACATCGGCTGTTTGCCTGAACGCTTTTTCATCGGCCACGATCACCGCTTTATGAGGAAGGGCATCGTATGGAACAAACTTCAGAACACCCATTCTATACAACAACTCGTGCAAGCCAATGAGCATTGCTGTGCCTGCCATGCCACTGAATATGATGATGGCACGCGAGTAACGGTATTCGGGCGGAAGAAGGCCGTAGTATGCCAAAATGATAATAGTTCCCAACAACATTCCCCGGGCCACCTTCAACGCACGATAGGGTTGATCGTAGGCACCATTGAAGTATAATGATAGCAGCCACAGAATAATGTAAGCAGGAAAGGTAGCGTACACCATTTCGGTACTGATTGTAGCGACGTTCTTCACTTCATTTACCCAAAACTCCTTGATACCAAAAAGCGTAAGCAACATGATGAGCGCATCAAACAATGGCATGTGCAGCACCTTAAGGGCACGCTTAACAGTGCCGAGGATGGCGCGCAGGACAATACCCGCATTTATGAATAAGATAAAGAGCCCTGCCTGATTTTTTGTGTAGTGCTTTTTGACAAATGTGACCAAAGCCTCGTTGAAAATGCGCACGTAGGATAGTGTCATCTTGCGGGTGCTCTCACCTTTGTAATGAATGAGGTCCACCTCGGGATAATAGATGTTCTTGTATCCGGCTTTCTGAATGCGGTAAGATAGATCCACATCCTCGCAATACATAAAATAATCTTCGTCAAACGGTCCGCCCGACTTTTCCATGGCCTCCTTACGTACCAACATGCAGCAGCCCGACAGTACATCAACCTCAGCTGTTTCGCGCTCAGCTACGTGCACCGCATAATACTTATTAATATAGGCCGACCGTGAAAAAATCTTATTCAGACCAGTGGTCTTGAAAATCGCCACTGATAAAGACGGGAAAGACTTCTTGGAGTCGGGCGCAAATTGCCCTTTGCCATCTATGAGCCTGGGGCCGAGTGCACCCGCTTCGGGGTGTTGGTCCATATAAGCTATGGTGGTCTGCAGAAACCCCTCCGGCATCACGGTATCAGGATTGAGGAACAGTATATACTCTCCTTTCGCTACCGCAACTGCCTGATTGTTGGCCCGTGAAAAGCCGACATTCTCCTTGTTATCTATGAGTGTAACGGAGGGGAAGCGTTGTCGGACAAAATCGCAACTACCGTCGGAGGAATTGTTGTCAACAACAATTACCTCTGCATCTAGCCCCTGTGCCGCACGCAGCACAGAATGAACGCACACCTCGAGGAAGTACTTTACGTTATAATTGACGATAATGACCGAAACCTTCATGATCTGAACCGGAAGTGCAATGATGAACTATTACAATTTCCGCGCCACCTTTTATTTTACTGCAAATAACGGAAAACGAACCAATAGATTGTAATGCAGCTAAGAATAACCAAGAAAAGAGTGATCAAAGGAAACTATCTTTAAACATTAAATATAATCTATATACATTTCACTGCCAGGAACTCAAGGCAATTATCTATTTTTAAGGCATGAATAAATTCCTGCGCTTTACCATAATGCTTGTGCTTATCACAGCCGCCGGTGTACTGATACTTGCTTTTCTTGAACCACATGATGTAACGGTAACCCGTTCGGTGACCATAAGATCGAACAGGGAAACAACGTTTGCACAAATAAAGAATCTTACCAACTGGCAACACTGGAGTACCCTGCTTGAGAACGACACATCGTTGAAAATAACCTACACCGGAAATGCGGGTGAAGCAGGCAGTACGTTGGAATGGAAAGGGGACCATGGAATAACTGGTGAAGGCATTATTAAAAATACGGGGATTGAAAAGACCAAAATGAATTACTCTTTTTCGGTTACGAAGCCCGGCACAATGGAAGCTGACGGTGTGTTTTCAGTAACAGACACCGGCGAAATGGTGAAGGTAACATGGACGTTTCATAAGCATTTTCCGTTCCCGGCAAACGCAGCGCTTATAGTTTTTGACCTGGACAGATACATGGGGGGCGACATGATGCACAGTCTGACGAAGCTGAAGGAATATGTTGAAAGAGATGCAGAACCGGCCGTTGAGATAGAAGAGGTGCAATATCCTGGCGGCATACTCGCGGGTATACGAGATACACTTACATGGGATGATATGGAAACCTTCTTTGGTGATACCTACAGCCTTTTTGTAAAAACACCTTCAAGCAAGCTAAAGGGTTCGCCCATAGGGATGTTCTATGATTGGGATACGATAAGAAGGAAGGCTGACGTATTTGCGGGATATCCTGTTACCGAAACCGACATACCCGTGAATGGGATAATATTTTCCGAGTTGCCACAAACCAGGGCATTTAAAGCAGTGCACAAGGGGAGCTATGAAAGCGCCAAAAAGATCCACAAATTATTGGATGAACATGTGGCAAAAAAGGGACTCAGCAGATGGTTAACAATAGAAGAATATGTAGTTTACCCCGGCAACGAACGTGACGCCAGTAAATGGCAGACAAATATCTACGTGCTGGTACAATAAAAAAATGTGGGGAGGCAAATTGCCTCCCCACATTTTTTATAAGACATAGTCAGTAATTAAATTACGATCACACAACCGGAATCTCTGTGACAATCAACACTACTAAGGAGTTTCCTTTGGATAGTCGAGGTAACTCCACTTGTTCACTACCACTCCATCTTTCAGGAGCATGAGCCCGGGATTGGTACGCATGACTGTTTTGTTGACAGTACCATCTATTGTGAAGAACGGAATATCTTTCATATTCCAAGCCTCCTGGTATACTTTGCATATATCGCGACCGGCTGAACAGGCCACGTAGAAAGGTATACCCTTTGCCTTTGCCTTGTCCATCAACGCACGAAGCACATCCAAATTATCTTTACGAGCGACATCCGGTTGACGAAGGAACCAAATATACACATAACCTTTGGCGGTAAGTATTGCCTGCGTTTGATCGACATTGTCTGAATCGGTAAGGGCAAAATCGTGTATCTCGGAAAGACCTGTTGCCGGTGCTATTTCAACAGACTTGCTTGAAACGAATTTCCAGCTTGGATCCTTCCAGGGATAATTCTCTGAGTTAAATTCCTGTTTTACACCGTTCTTTTCATACACGAAGGTGGTTGCGAATACCGCTTCTTTCGCATCAGGAGCCGGCTGCATTTTTTCCCAAATATTGTTTCCAACTTTGTATGGAAGACAATCGTGATAAGGAAGATGATGAAGCACCCACCACTGAGCACCGAAAACAAAAACTGCACCCAGTGCCACGATTGTGGCATTGATAGCTCCTTTATTAAAGATAGGGAACACCCTGTAACGGAATATAAACAAGATGAGGACGGCAGCTGTTAACGCGACATCTTTATAGAACGTAGCGGTATTCGATATTTTGATACAATCGCCGAAACAACCGCACTCCTTGATCTTGCCTGAATACAAGGCGTAACCCGTGAGGAACGTGAAGAAGATGTTGAGCAACAATAACAACGTTACATATAACCGGAAATAGTTTCCGACAATCATGGCAAGGCCGGAAATAACTTCGAATCCGATCATCAGTATTGAGAGACCCAAGCTATAGTCGATCATAAAGGTCATGCCCCATACTTCAAAAAACTCATTCATCTTGTAGGTAAGTCCGAGCGGATCGTTCGCTTTAACAAGACCGGAGAAAATGAACAGCAGGCCAACAGCCACCCGTAAAATCCAGAGAATAATCTTCATGTTGTGTTGTTAATGATTGAATAGGTAAAACAAATTATTTTTTTAAATAAAGTGCAATAATAACTAATTTTTTAACTTAAAGAAAACTTGAGCTTGTCATTTCCTTTTCATATTCTTGTCAAACATACAGCATAGGGTCTAATTGACAAAAATGTTGATACACACAATTACCACACTAAAGTAAAAATTTTGAAAAAAATAACATTCCATAATAAGACATTAGATCTGGCAACTCCCGTTGTAATGGGCATACTGAACGCTACGCCAAACAGTTTCTACAATAAAGGGAAGATGTCGGACACGGACAGTCTGTTAGCACTGGCAGAACGAATGCTAAAAGACGGAGCAGAAATCCTGGACATCGGCGGCGCCAGCAGCAAACCCGGAGAACCCCTAATTGACCCGGAGACTGAAAAAAGCAGGATCCTCCCTGTAATCGAAGCAGTACGAAAGCAATTCCCAGAAACATGGATATCAGTTGACACCTATAACTCACCAGTAGCAAAAGCAGCAATTGAAGCAGGGGCTGATATAATTAACGATATCAGTGCCGGCATAATAGACGATGAAATGCTGAGCGTAGTTGCAGCCCTGAACGCACCCTACATAGCAATGCACATTCAAGGCACACCCGAAAACATGCAAATATCGCCGGCATATGAGAATGTGGTTGCGGAGGTGCTGCGACAACTGCGCCATGCGATACAGCGATGCGAATTGGCAGGTATCAACCAGATAATTATTGATCCCGGCTTTGGTTTCGGGAAAACAGTAGCCCACAATTTTGAACTATTGAGCATGCTGGGAACCTTCAAACTTACAGGCAAACCGATCCTTGCAGGCCTTTCAAGGAAGTCAATGATATGTAAGCCGCTGAAAATATCTCCTGAAAACGCATTGAACGGAACTACCGCACTCAATATGGCTGCGCTAATGAACGGCGCTGACATACTGAGGGTACACGATGTGAAAGAGGCGGTAGAAACCGTACTGCTATATCAATTATTGAATTAACGGGTTGGTCATGCGCCGGCCTTCTCCGTCCAGATGCCGCACAAATGAACCAGTGTTTCCACCGCTTTTTCCATATCCTGTACGCTCACGTATTCCTGACGGGAATGAATACCCATCTCACCGGTGAAGATGTTCGGGCACGGAAGCCCCATGAACGAAAGACGTGACCCATCGGTACCGCCTCTTATGCTCATACGCTGAACGTCTATGCCGGCACGTCTCATTGCCTCTTCGGCATAGTCCATGACATGAGGACAACCATCCAGGATCTCTTTCATGTTGCGGTATTGCTCTTTTACAACGAAATTCATTGTCGAGCCCGGGAATTCAGAAATGGCGAGTTGAGCCAATTCTCTCAAACGGGCTTCGTGGTCTGCAAGTCTGGCGGTATCAAAGTCACGAACAATAAACTGTACCGTCGCTTTCTCAAGCCCACCATCAATAGCTACCGGATGAACAAAACCCTCCATTCCCTCTGTGACCTCAGGGCACCACTGATCGCGAGGCAACATATCAACAAAAGCTGATGCAACCTTAATGGCATGAACCATTTTACCTTTTGCGTATCCGGGATGAGCGCTAACGCCGTAGAATGTTACGGTTGCAGAGTCGGCAGAGAATGTCTCCCCTTCCAGATGACCACGCTCACCACCATCAAGTGTGTATCCAAAATGGGCACCCAACTTCTGCATGTCCACCGCGGCTACTCCCCTACCCACTTCTTCATCGGGGGTGAATAATATCCTGATCTTTCCATGCTCAACTTCAGGATGGGTGATGAGATATGCGGCGAGGTCCATAATGATGGCAACGCCGGCCTTATCGTCGGCGCCGAGCAGTGTTGTACCGGAAGCGGTTATAATGTCGTCACCAATGCGCTGGAGAAGATATGGATGGTCCTTTGTGGACAAAACCAGTGTAGCGTCATCGGGGTAAGAGATATCAGAACCGTCGTAAGCCGAGTGCAACCTTGGCTTTACACCTGTTCCGCTACAATCAGGTGCGGTATCCACGTGAGAACAAAAACAAAGAACTGGCACATCCTTAGTTGTCGTGGCAGGAATAGTTGCATAAACGTAGCCATGCTCATCGAGCTCAGCATCCACCACACCTATCGCATGCAACTCTTCTACCAGTATGCGACTGAGGTCTTTCTGCTTGTCAGTTGACGGCTGCGATGGCGATGTAGGATCGCTTTGTGTATCTACCTGTACATATCGCATGAATCTGCCTGCTACTGAATGCTCGTAATTATGAAGTGCCATTGTTCTATTTTTGTCGCCCAAAAGTAAGTATCTTGTAGTTTGTATGGAAGGATTTGTATTGAGCAAGGTGGATATTTCTCAGATAGTGACGGTAAGCTTCACGTTGTTTGCCGTTATAGACATGCTCGGTTCAATCCCCATCATCATCAGTATCAAGAAAAAAGCCGGCGACATTAACGCCATGCAAGCAACCCTGGTTTCCGGAGGACTAATGTTGCTATTCTTTCTTGTTGGCGAGCAGATGCTGCAATTCATGGGGTTAGATATCAGATCCTTTGCCATTGCGGGCTCAATTGTGATCTTTATCTTGGGACTGGAAATGGTATTGGGATTAGAGTTTTTCAAACCTGAGCAGGATGCAAAAGCGAGCACAGTAGTGCCGATCGCATTTCCGCTTATTGCAGGATCAGGCACTTTGACTACCGTAATGTCGTTAAAAGCGGCCTACAATTCATACAATATCCTGATCGCCATCTTCATCAATCTCATAATTATCTATGTCACGCTTCGCTCAGTTAACTTATTGGAGCGACTTCTCGGACCATCGGGAATATTAGTGGTGCGTAAATTCTTTGGAGTGATCCTGCTTGCAATCGCAGTAAAGATATTTATGTCAAATACCGGACTAATGAAATAACCCGGCGCACGGCACCAACAAAAGAGAAATGCCAGCCACCCGCAACCGAATCAGTTGTTAAACCTTTTGAAGAAGAATAATAAATAAAAACTGAAGATGCCGTCTATGAGGAATATGCCACTCATATACACATCGCGGAGGTAAACGTTCTTTACTGCGAGAAAAATGATGGCATTTGTCAGAGTCAAACCCATGTATGTAAGGGCTCCCCACTTTCTGAGATCACAGGCCGCTATCCATGAAACGGCGTAACCGGCCATCCACAACAATTGTATCCATTCAATGCCGAAGGGGAGCCGAGCGCACTGCACTACAGTCCATAGCAGCCATAACAAGTGAGCAATGCCAACATAGGGCATGATCATAGGCGGCTTGCGCGCTACATCTGCAACAAAAGTCTTGAGATCTCTCATAAAATATATCACGGTCACTTGCCACGTTACAATGTTAGCATGCGACCGTGAAAATTGTAAGCTAGCCTTTTGAGAAGGCGTTAAGAATGTCGTATTTGGTCAGAATAGAATATTGACCGCTGTCGTCTCGGGTGAGAACTGCACCATTGTCTTTGTTGATGTAGCTGGTAAGCCTTTCAAGTGGTGTATCGCGACCAACAACAGGCAGTGGTTTGTCCATTACATCTGCCACTAGCATATCTCTTACATCGGCCTGCTCGATGAGCTTTTTGAATAGACTACCCTGAGAGATACTGCCTGTCATTTCAACACCCTGCATCACAGGAACGTGCTCAATGTCGTATTTCTTCATCAGATCCAACGCGTCCATGACCTTTGCACCCTGATCGATAGTAACCAATCTGCGACGTCCTAATCCATTCATCAGGTTGCCAACAGTGTCTACCTCAAGGAAGCCACGATCCAGCATCCATTCGTCGTTGTACACTTTAGCTACATAGCGGCTACCGTGGTCGTGGAATATCACAACAACAACATCGTCTTTTTTCAGTTTATCCTTCATCTGACGAAGTCCGGCGATAACAGAACCGGCAGAGTACCCAACGAAAATCCCTTCTTCGCGTGTGATACGGCGTGCCATCACAGCGCCATCCTTGTCTGTTACTTTCTCGAAATGGTCTATTGCGTTACGGTCGTAGTTCTCAGGGAGGAAATCCTCACCAAAACCCTCTGATATGTATGGGTGAACTTCGCCCATATCTAATTCACCTGTATCGAACCATTTCTTTAGCAAGCTACCGTATGTATCTATAGCCCAAACCTGTACGTTTGGATTCTTCTCTTTGAGGAACTTTCCTGTACCAACCACAGTACCGCCGGTACCCGACGCCACTACCAGGTGCGTTACTTTACCTTCAGTCTGCTCCCATATCTCAGGACCTGTCTGTTCGTAATGCGCGAGCCTGTTGGCAAGATTATCGTACTGATTCACGTACCAGCTATTTGGGATCTCCGTCTGCAAACGACGGGCCACCTGATAATAACTGCGTGGGTCTTCCGGGTCAACATTTGTAGGGCATACGATCACCTCAGCGCCATGAGCTTTCAGAATATCTACCTTTTCTTTGCTCTGCTTGTCGGTTGTTGCAAATATGCACTTATAGCCCTTTATGATAGCAGCAAGTGCCAGACCCATTCCCGTGTTACCACTTGTGCCTTCAATGATGGTGCCGCCGGGTTTGATCTTACCTTCTTTTTCAGCCACCTCCAACATTTTCAGTGCCATGCGGTCTTTGATACTATTGCCAGGATTGAAAGTCTCCACTTTGGCATATACTGTGCATGGAAGATCGGCTACCACCCGGTTCAGTCGAACGAGCGGAGTGTTGCCTATGGTCTGTAAGATATTGTCGTAAACTCTTGCTGGCATCTTGTTATTTTTTATTTCGAATGGCGAAGGTAAGAATTTGGGCCGGGAAAGTGGAAACGTAACGAATCAGACAGCATTCCGGACCATTTTACCCAAAAATTAAATACAATAAGTTAACTGAATAGAAGGAAATCCTGCGAAAAGCCATTGGCAAAAATTCCTTTATCTTTGATTGTCATGCGCAATATCAAAATACTTGAAGTAAGGTCAGAGATAGGAGCCGGTACACGTGGTGCCAGTCTGGGAGTGGACGCGATCAAGATCGCCGCACTTGACTTTATGAGTAACCTATTCGTGAACTTCCCCTCAGAGATAATTGAAACAGAAAATCGTCTGCTTTATGAACCTGTAGCGTCACCTTATGCAAAGCGAATACAGGGAATAAACACCATGTATGAGCGTGTGTCGAAAGCGGTGCATGACACTGTAAAATCGGGTCTGTTCCCGTTGGTACTTGCAGGCGACCACAGTACTGCAGGCGCTACTATTGCAGGTCTAAAAATGGCGAAACCCAAACGTCGTCTGGGCGTGGTTTGGATAGATGCACATGCCGACCTCCACTCTCCGTACACTACCCCATCCGGCAATATGCATGGTATGCCTCTGGCAGTGTCTCTTGCTGACGACAATCTGGAAAGCCAGATGCACACCCCTGACCCACAAACGGTGGAGATGTGGAATAAACTGAAAAACCTGGGAAAAATTGAACCGAAAATTCTCCCTGAAGATATTGTTTTCATTGCGTTGCGCGACTTCGAAAAAGAAGAAGAAGCCATTATACGCAAAGGAAATATTAAGGTGATACCCGTTGCAGAAATAAGGAGAAAAGGCGTCGAAAATGTGGTTCGACAAACTTTTTTGCACCTATCCAACTGCGACGACATCTATGTATCGTTTGACGTTGATAGCCTTGACAGCTCCATTTCGCGAGGCACAGGAACACCTGTAAGCAACGGGCTGAAGGAAAGAGAAGCTGAGGATCTGCTCGCTTCATTCATGCAACACCATAAGATCTGCTGCTTTGAGGTGGCCGAGGTGAACCCAACACTTGACAAAGAGAATATGATGGCGGAGATCGCGTTCAATATTCTTCAGCGAAGCGTGAACATCCTGCTGCTCAACTAACGTCCGCTATTTCTTTAGAAATCTGTTCATTTCGTCTTTCGACTCTTTGAGAGAGAGCTTGGCAATAACGTCTGAGAAAAATTCTTTGTCGGCAGTATTTTTGTATGCCCATTTTGCAAAATCGACCTTGGTTGATTCAAAAAGGAAACAATCCATCAGCACGCAAACCTGAATTGTACTAAATGTTGCCCCTGCAAGTTCAGATCGAATTAGATTGAACTTCTCGGTGTCGGTTTTCTTGTTTGTCACTTTGCTTTTTATTGCCTGGACTTTATCGTCTGTAAGACTACCGGTAGGAACCGGAGAGGCCGCCGCATCGTTTTGGGGTTTTTCCGCAGGCTTGTCGGCAGTAGCAAGATTGGCTTTTACATCCTGTTCCGATTCAGGATAACCTTCATTGTAACGGCTGTCAGACTCACCAGGTCCATCACCTCTTGCGGCGTCTCCAAACGGCACCTCGCGTATCCTTGCGGCGCGAATGTAGGGGTCATAGGTCAGGTAAGTAACCATTTTGTAATCCGTGTTGACCCAGCCAGTGTAGACCAGATTATTGAACGAACGCCCCCACCTATCATAAGTCATTCGGTAGATCTTCACTTTATGGCGCCCCGGAGGCAAGTCGCCCACGGTTACAGATGTTCCGCGTCGATCGAAGTATCTCCCATTTACCGACACATTAAAGCGTCCGTTATCGGCCAACCTGATCTTCAATCGGGACTGTGCGTAAACGTTTCCGATCAGGAAGAACAAGAATGCGGCATAAAAAATAAGATACTTCATAGACGATGGTGTTTTTAAGATTCAAAATTAGATGAGAAGTACCAAAATGCGAGCCAAATATTCCTCAACCTATCCTGAAATTCGACTTTATAAAATATTTAACGAGGGAGCATTAGTGCGCAAAGAATGCCCGCAGACACACCGGCATTGAGCGATTCAGCACCACCTTTTCGCGGGATGGTGACAAGATGCGTAGCCAAGTCAACAACTTCGGATGAGATGCCTCGTGACTCATTTCCGATTACCAAAACACCCGATGCGGGCCGCCCTACCTCATAAACATCTGACCCGCCCAACACAGCGGCATAAATCGGCAAGTTCAACGACGGCAAAAAACTTATCAGATCTCGATGATGAATGCGTACCCTCAAATGCCCCCCCATAGCACTCTGTACAACCTTTGGGTTGTACACGTCAACACAACCCGGTGAGCAGACCAGATCAGTGATCCCGAACCAATCAGCGATCCTTATAATTGTACCCATGTTACCGGGATCCTGAATACCATCGAGGGCTATACACCAAGAAATATCATGTCCTATCGCAGGTGACTCCGGAATGACCGCCACAACAAGAACCTCCCCGGGGGTCTGCAATGAAGAAACCGACGCAATTTCAGATTCTGATGCAACGATCAGTTCTGCTTCCGGGTGTCGACGAATGTCGTCGCGGTGGTTAGCGATCCAATTTTCTGTGGCAACAATTGTTTTCAACTGCCATGCACTCTGCAGCCATTCTAAGGCAATTTTATGCCCTTCTGCAACAAATTGCCTGTACTCATTGCGGAATTTCTGCTGTGTTAATGAGCGAATGTGCTTATTTTGCGCTTTAGAAAGCATATTGTGCGAAATTAGTCAATTGTTGCGACCCGTATATGGGGAGAAGACCTAATTATAAAAAGACGGGATGGTATATGGTGCCGGCGTTGGTGGTGTTGTCCATCTTGTCGGCCTGCAGGTCTACGAAACACCTTAAAGAAAACGAGTACTTGCTCTGGAAGAACAGACTTGAACTGCGTACCGACAAAGTAATGCTAAATAAGGGCGAGATAAAAGACAACCTTGAAAGCATAATTGCTCAAAAGCCCAACAGCAACTATCTGGATCTTTCGCCCGTGAAAGTTCCCATGAAGCTTTGGCGATACAACCGCAGGTACAAAAGACTGAGCACTCGTCCGGATTCTCTGTTACCCAAATCCGTGGAGCGACCTGTATTACTGGACACTAACACAATAGGAAAATCGGCCCAAAACATGAAAGCATACCTATTCAATCAGGGATACTTTTATGCCAGAGTATCAGATACAGTAACATACAGGAAGAAAAAAGCGATTGTATCATACAAGATAGACGCAGGTTCCAACTATATCATTAACAAGATCAACTACAAAGTAGATGATAGCGGCATTAAGTCGGTTATATTGAGTCATCAAAAAGGAGCGTCTATCGAGACAGGCAAAGAGTTCACCTATGGGCAACTGGAATCTGAGCGCAGCAGACTTACAGCTATTATCAACAACCATGGCTATCGCAGGTTCACGCTGGAGAATATCACGTTCAAGATCGACACCATGGAGAAGTCCATGTTCAGGGTTGCCAGTAGTCCGTTTGAGAATGCGGTAAACTTCATTGCCCAGTCGAAAAGTAACAAAAAGAGTACTATAGACATTGATGTGATCGTGAGAGAGGCAGAAGATACGTTGGCGTATAATGTCTTTTACATTAATGCAATCTCTGTTTACCCTGATGCTGCAGCTGCTTCTGTCGGCAAAAACGATACACCAAAGATCATAAAAAGACTTGGCGGCATCGAATTCAGGTACTACAGTGAATATGTACATCCGAAGGTTCTTTATGAACACATTTTCATGAACCCGGGAAACCTGTATTCAAAAGAGAATGAAGACAAGACGAATGCAAAACTCGGGGAACTGGGCATCTTTCAGAACATACGGGTACAACCGAGGGAGAACCGAGTAACGAGGGATAGTGTTGAATATAACGTCTTCCTCACCAAAGCCCCGAAACACGACTTCACCACAAATTATGAGATCTCGAACGGTACTACCTATTTCTTAGGAAACTCATTGAGTTTGAATTACATGAACAAGAACTTCCTGAAAGGAGCGAACCTGCTTTCCATAGGTGCCAACGGAGGTTTGGAAACGAACTATAATGACGCTGCAGCCGGCGATATATTTAAAAGGTTCAGCCTGCTTACTATGTATTATGGTTTGAACGCCAGCATTGATTTCCCGAAATTCCTTGCACCTGTACCCAAGTCTTTATTCTCTAGAAGCAATCTACCTCACACTATCTTCAGTTTAGGTGAAAATGTAATAGACAGGGTCGATTATTTCAAACTCCTGAATACTAGTATACACTTCTCGTATAACTGGCACGAGACGGATATTAAAACATGGAGTTTTGCACCGGCTTTCGTGAACGTGATAAGGGTACCATATATTTCACCATCGTTCCAAACCATTCTGGACTCAAACCAATACCTGAAAAACAGTTACCGAAAAACGTTTATTGAAGGTGAGAGCGTCACATATAAGATAGATAACAACGTTAAGAAACACGGAATCAATTATTCTTACCTGAGGGTATCATTTGAGGAAGCTGGAGGTATTGTGGGCGCGGTTAACAAATTCGGGGCTGCGGTTTACGGATTTGATACTATCCCATATGCGCAGTACACTAAATTTGATTTTGACGGCAGGCACTATCTCACAGCAAAACACTCAGTTTTCGCATTCAGGTTCTACGGAGGTGTAGGTCTACCATATGGACTGTCGGAATCGCTGCCGTACATCAAACAGTATTTTGTAGGTGGTCCGTACAGCATGCGTGGATGGAGGATAAGAACACTGGGACCGGGTAGTTTCAGGGACACTTCCAACAAACTGCCGAATCTGGTTGACAGAACCGGCGATATAAAACTTGAATTGAACAGTGAATACAGGTTTCCGGTTGCTCCGTTGTTTGCAGGTGCAGTGAAATTGAATGGCGCGCTTTTTGCCGACGTTGGTAATATGTGGCTTTCGCGCGCCAACAAAGACTACCCGGGCGGAGAATTCGCTTTCAGCAAACTGGGACAGGATCTCGCAATGGACCTTGGAGTAGGCTCCCGTTTTGATATCGCATCCTTTCTCACGTTCAGGGTAGATGTAGCAGTACCGGTGAAAAAACCGTCCATTACTCAAAACAGCGGCTGGGTGTTCAGTGAAGTTGACTTCAGCAACCCGACCTGGAGGAAGGACAACGTAATATTAAATATTTCCATAGGCTACCCTTTTTGATCTTTTGCGTGATATCCACACCGGGTGAAACGTAGCGGATGAATAATATGATTTTTATCAGCAAACGCATATATTTGCGGACTTTAACAAAATTTAACACACATCATTAATTATGACTCTTTTCTATTTAGTACCAGCCTTCGGTGTATTGGCGCTGCTATACACCTTTATCAAAAGTGCCTGGGTATCCAAACAGGACGCGGGCAACGAGCGTATGACGGAAATTTCGAAATACATAGCGGAGGGTGCTATGGCATTTCTAAAGGCGGAATATAAGATCCTGACCTATTTCGTGATAATTGCAGGATTGCTACTTGCCTTCATGGGTTACAGCAATCCTAAGTCAAGTCCGGTTATTGCTCTGGCATTTGTTATCGGAGCATTTTTCAGTGCCCTTGCTGGTTATATAGGTATGCGAATTGCTACCAAGGCAAACGTTCGTACTGCAGAAGCAGCAAGAACCAGCCTGTCAAAAGCACTGAATGTTTCATTTGGCGGTGGTTCTGTAATGGGTCTGGGTGTTGCCGGTCTTGCTGTTTTGGGTCTTGGAAGTCTGTTCATCATTCTAAAAATGATATTCGCGCCAAATGCTGCAGTAAATTCTGAAGAAATGGAGCGCACAATTGAGGTACTCACCGGCTTCTCACTAGGTGCCGAGAGTATTGCACTTTTTGCTCGTGTAGGCGGAGGTATCTATACAAAGGCTGCTGACGTTGGCGCTGACCTTGTAGGTAAAGTTGAAGCAGGTATTCCTGAAGATGACCCACGCAATCCGGCAACTATCGCCGACAACGTAGGTGACAACGTAGGCGACGTAGCCGGTATGGGTGCTGACCTGTTCGGGTCTTACGTGGCTACTGTACTTGCTACAATGGTTCTGGGTCGTGAAACAACTTCTGCCGGCGACAATTTCGGCGGAATGGCACCGATACTCCTGCCAATGATGATAGCAGGCGTAGGTATCGTCCTTTCAATCATAGGCACATTGTTTGTACGCATCTCTGACAATGTGGGCAATAGTACTGCAGCAGTGCAAAAAGCGCTGAACCTGGGTAACTGGGGATCGATTGTACTAACCGCGATAGCGTGTTACTTCCTCGTAAACAACATCCTTCCTGCAAACATGAATCTGCGTGGCCATGAATTCACAAGCAATGGTGTTTTCGGTGCAATTATCGTAGGTCTGGTAGTTGGTACATTAATGAGTATGATCACCGAGTATTATACTGCAATGGGCAAGCGTCCTGTACTTAGCATAATCAGGCAGTCTTCAACCGGTCATGCAACGAATATCATCGGCGGTCTGGCAGTGGGTATGGAGTCAACAACACTCCCAATACTGGTGCTGGCAGGTGGCATATGGGGTTCTTACCAATGTGCCGGCCTTTACGGTGTGGCCATTGCAGCAGCGGGCATGATGGCAACAACAGCGATGCAGTTGGCGATAGACGCATTTGGACCAATAGCAGACAACGCAGGCGGAATAGCCGAAATGAGCGAACTGCCAAAAGAAGTACGTGAAAAAACAGACATACTTGACGCAGTGGGTAACACGACAGCGGCTACCGGTAAAGGTTTCGCAATCGCGTCTGCGGCGCTTACCGCATTGGCGCTGTTCGCAGCCTTCGTGGGCGTGGCACACATAGATGGCATTGACATTTACAAAGCAGACGTGCTGGCTTGCCTGTTTGTTGGAGGCATGATACCATTTATTTTTTCCTCACTTGCGATACGCGCCGTGGGTGAAGCAGCAATGAGTATGGTGGAAGAAGTTCGCCGCCAGTTCCGTACCATTCCGGGGATCATGGAAGGCACCGGCAAACCTGAATACGATAAATGTGTTGCTATCTCTACAGAAGCATCTATCCGCAAAATGGTATTACCAGGTGCTATTACGATCTTGTCTCCATTGGTGATAGGGTTTCTTATGGGCCCTGAAGCCCTTGGCGGTTTCCTGGCGGGTGCTACGGTAAGCGGCGTGCTGATGGGTATGTTCCAGAACAACGCCGGTGGCGCATGGGACAACGCTAAAAAGTCTTTCGAAAAAGGTGTTGAGATAAACGGCGAGATCTACTACAAAAAGTCTGAGCCCCATAAGGCGTCCGTAACAGGTGACACGGTGGGCGATCCGTTCAAAGATACTTCAGGTCCGTCTATGAATATCCTCATCAAGTTGATGTCTATTGTCGCACTGGTTATCGCTCCTACAATTGCTAATGTTTCTAAACCAGCGGCAACACTGAAGGAAACAGCTAAAGAAGTAAAAATCGTTACAACAACTAACGAGACCAAGTAACTAATACACCTCATAATACGAAGAGCCCGCGAATAGATTCGCGGGCTCTTCGTATTTTACAAACAAATTAAACAATGTCAGATAATATTGTTTATTGATATTTAATTCGTAAGTTTGCATTGAAACACATTAGTTTCATCCTTTCAGTGCCAGAGCGATTCTTACAACTGGCAGTTCTTCTCCCGTCATTCCGGAGTTTGTTATAGCACTTACAGGACATTCACATAACAACTAAATTTAATGACATTTAACGAATTGAATTTGATACCCCCGATCCTGAAAGCATTGGAAACGGAGGGATACAAAAACCCAACCCCTATCCAGGAACAATCGATACCAATATTATTGCAAGGC
Source organism: uncultured Flavipsychrobacter sp. (assembly GCA_964652995.1). Taxonomy (GTDB): domain Bacteria; phylum Bacteroidota; class Bacteroidia; order Chitinophagales; family Chitinophagaceae; genus Nemorincola. The sequence continues at coordinate 119,976 of CAZZCR010000004.1, forward strand.
AAAGACCTTTTAGGCTGTGCGCAAACGGGTACAGGCAAGACAGCTGCATTTGCCATTCCGATTTTACAACTACTACATGCGGCACATGCAGAACGCAATCATAAAGCAATAAAAGTACTTGTACTTACGCCGACAAGGGAATTGGCGATACAGATAGCCGACAGCTTTGCCGCCTATGGCCGCAACCTATCGTTGAAACATACAGTAATTTTTGGTGGTGTCCCTCAGGGAGCTCAAGTACAGACGTTGCAACGAGGAGTTGATATACTGGTTGCCACACCCGGACGCCTACTAGACCTTATAGGGCAGAGATATATAAGTCTAAAGGATATCGGCACATTCGTTCTGGACGAAGCAGATAGGATGCTTGACATGGGATTCATACACGACGTGAGGCGCGTAGTAGCATTGCTGCCGCAGAAACGCCAGACGCTGTTTTTTAGTGCTACGATGCCCCCTGAAATACAAAAGCTGGCTAACAGCATTTTGGTGAATCCGGAAAAGGTAGAAGTAACACCCGTTTCCTCCACAGCAGATACCGTTACACAATCGGTATACTTTGTTGACAAGAAGGACAAGAAAAAACTTCTTGAGTACGTTCTTGAAGACAAGAAAATAGAAAGGGTACTGGTGTTCACCAGAACTAAACACGGGGCTGACAAGGTGGTAAAAGACCTGAACAAACATGGTGTAACGGCTGAGGCTATTCATGGAAACAAATCGCAGAATGCCCGTCAACGTGCGCTGAACAATTTTAAAGACGGAAAAATACGGGTACTTGTGGCAACAGACATTGCAGCCAGGGGTATTGATGTTGACTTACTGTCGCATGTCATAAATTATGAGATCCCTGAAGTTCCGGAGACATATGTGCACCGAATAGGACGGACAGGCAGGGCCGGAGCGAGCGGTATTGCACTCTCATTCTGCGAAGAAGAAGAAAAAGCAGACTGGCGAAACATTATCAAATTGATAGGCAAGCAGGTTCCGATCGTTGACAACCACCCCTACCCTTCAGAATCGCAGGGACTGGTGCAGATTAGACCGCCTAAAAACAAAGATGTAGTGGCTCGGCCAAACGCAATTGCCTCACGCCCGCGCGGAAATGGCTCTGGCCCCGGGAACCGGAACCGTAATTTCAGAAAAACTGAGAAATAATCAAATGATTAGTACCGAGTTGTAATTTCAGGCACGGTTTTTGCATCGTAATTCCATTGAAGCGTGAATGAGGCAAAATGCAGCGTTCAATTTTTCACAAAAAAGTGTTTTGAAATTCAATTTTGTATAACTTTACAGGCAACCATTTTTTTATCACAAAAACAAACGAAAAATGAAAAAGTTTTTTTTACTCTTGGCCTCGGGCTCTATCGCTCTGACGAGCGTGGCGCAGCAGCGCACAATGAACTTCGAACAGAAGGACAAAATGAAGACGTTCAAGTCGAGCGATATTCAGCGTCCACAAACTAGCGTAACTGCTAAGAAAGGAACAGCAGGCGGTGACAGGTGGTACAGCTACAACAGCTACCTGAATGACATGCTTACTGCAACTGTAACGCAAGAAGCTGGTTTCTCTTCTATGCTGATATGGGATGATACCGTTCATCAGGTAAACTATACGTCTGGTCCGGCTAACATCAACATGCTGTCGATTGGTACTATTTTTGACCCATCGTCTGTTGGCTTCAACAATAACGATTACTATCCGGGTGCAATGGCTGTAGGTCCTACGGATGCTTACGTAGTTGACTCAATCGCTGTATTCGGTGTATACAAAGGAAATACTGCAAAAGCATCTATCGTGGATACTATCCGTCTTGCTTTTGTAAAAGGTAACGGTGGCGCTGCGGCATCTGACGACATTTTCGGTGGTGCTCTTGGTGGCGGTGGTCACTACGGTGCTGCGACTTTCGTAAACATGCGTCACGACAGTCTTCGTAACACTGCTCATTCAGGCACAGTTGCTGTTGGAACTCCTACGCCAATGATTCAGGACATTGTTCTGGTTAACACAGGTGCATCGCCAGCTTGGGCTGACACGTCAGCTAACGGTATCTGGGGTGGTGCTATCAAACTGAATTCACCGATCAGCGTATCTGCTAACGGAATGGTAGGTATGTCTATCACTTACAAATCTGGTGAGTCTATCCCATCAGGTACAATGGTATTCAACGCTGTTACAAACGCAGCTAACCACAACATTTTCCTCCCGATTGTTGGATATGCTTCTGACGCTGCTGGTGATGTACAGTGGGCTCCATACTATGCTGCACCAGATCCAAAAGCTGATAGCAACGTAGGTTTGTTCAAAAGGATGCCAGGAATCCTTGGATGGGCCGGACAGTATGTTCCAACTTGGGCTTGGTCTTCATCTGGAACTACTTCAGGAGCTTCAATCCTTCAGTTCCCAGAAGTTAGCTTCCACGTAACATGTACTACTTGTGGTGTTGTTACTGCTCCTCCAACAGTTGTTGGCAATGTTGCAAACATCAGCAAAGTAAATGCATATCCTAACCCAGCAAACGACGAGCTGAACGTTCCGTTCACGCTTGATGCTACTGCTGACGTAACAGTTACACTGAGCAACATGCTTGGTCAGGTAGTTGCTACTAAGAGCATGAACAGCGTTTCTAAAGGAACCGCTACTTTCAACACAGAAAACCTGCCTGCAGGCCTTTACAATTATGCTGTAATTGCAAATGGCAACCGCACAACGGGTCGTGTAGTTGTAGCACACTAAGATCCTCTAACTGGACATACAAAGAGGCAATGGTTTTTCCATTGCCTCTTTTATTTTGGACATATACCTCCTCAAACCAACGGCTTTCCGTAATTTACCAATTCAAACGGCTACCCCAATAGCGTCATACTATTATATACCTATAGCACATGGCAAAGAATTGTATCAGGATATGCAGTTGCAAACCCGGCATCTTCGGTACTTGATTTTTTGTTTTTCAAAACAATATTCTATTATTGCACACTCTTGCTGCGAAAATGCAGCAACTAACGAACACCTGAATGGCAAAAAATCTGTTGATAGTGGAGTCTCCGGCAAAAGCCAAGACTATTGAGAAAATACTGGGGAGTGATTTCGAGGTCAAGTCGTGCTACGGGCACATACGAGACCTCGAAAAGGAAGACATGGGCATAGACATTAAGGATGGCTATAAGCCGAAGTATGTGGTGTCTGAAGACAAACTAAAGGTAGTTAAGGAACTAAAGTCGCTGGCAAAAAAATCGGAAGATGTTTGGTTGGCAACGGATGAGGACCGTGAAGGGGAAGCCATATCGTGGCATTTATGTGAAGTACTGGGACTTGATCCATACACAACAAAAAGGATCGTATTCCATGAGATCACTAAACCGGCTATTCAAAAGGCTGTGAAGACGCCAAGGAATGTGAACATGAATCTGGTGAACGCGCAGCAGGCACGACGAATACTTGATCGAATTGTAGGCTTCGAATTATCGCCGGTACTATGGCGAAAAATGAGCATGCGCAATAATCTTTCAGCAGGTAGGGTGCAATCTGTGGCCGTACGTCTGATAGTGGAACGTGAAAGAGAGATCAATCAGTTCAACGCGATAAGTGCATATAAAGTAGAAGCCTATTTTGCCGCAGATGACATAAACAAGAAGAAGGTAACTTTTAAAGCAGAGGGTCCTGACAAGCTTAAGGATGCAGATAGCGCAGGGGCGTTTCTTGAAAAATGCAAGGGTGCAACTTACACCGTAAATGACATTCAGGTAAAGCCAGCAAAAAAGTCGCCGTCCGCACCGTTCACGACTTCTACCCTTCAACAGGAAGCGAGTAGAAAACTTGGATACAGTGTATCGAAGACGATGCTATTGGCACAAAAACTCTACGAGAACGGTCATATAACGTATATGCGTACCGACTCGGTAAACTTGTCTGAAACAGCTTTAGAAAGTGCCCGGCAAGCCATTACATCCCAGTATGGAGAAAAATACCACCAGACACGCACGTTCAAAAATAAAAATGAGTCGGCGCAGGAGGCGCACGAAGCGATCAGGCCTACCGACATGAACATAACTACGGCGGGTGATGCAGACACTACAAGACTTTACGAGCTGATCTGGAAAAGGACAATGGCCAGCCAGATGGCAGACGCTCAACTAGAGCGAACAATAGCAAAGATCGGTATCTCAACGGTAGCTGAAACGCAACTGACAGCAACAGGCGAGGTGCTTCGTTTTGATGGATTCCTTAAAGTATATAGCGAGGGAAAAGACGAAGAAGATGGCGAAGAAAATAATGAAGGCATGCTGCCGCCACTTGTAACCGGCCAGCAACCTGACCTTCAGCGCATGGTGGCGACAGAACGATATACAAGACCATTGCCACGATACACGGAAGCATCGTTGGTAAAGAAACTGGAAGAGCTTGGGATCGGCCGTCCATCTACATACGCACCTACGATCAGCACCATTCAAGCAAGGGGATATGTTGAGAAAAAAGACAAAGACGGTACGAAACGAGCCTACACAGTCATTACGTTAAAAAGTGATGCCGTCTCAAAATCTTCAGAAAGTGAAAGTGTTGGTGCAGAAAAGAGTAAACTCTTCCCTACCGACCTTGGCATGGTGGTGACCGACTTCCTGAGGGAGCACTTCAAGACAGTAATGGATTATGACTTTACTGCGAGTATAGAAGCAAAATTCGACCACATTGCGGAAGGAAAGCAACAGTGGAACAAAATGCTGGATGAATTCTATCATCCGTTCCACGAAAGCGTGGAACATACTATGGAAAATGCTGGCCGTGCAAAGGGAGAACGCGAGTTGGGTGTGGACCCTGAAAGCGGTAAACCGGTAGTTGCTCGATTGGGCAGATTCGGTCCGATGGTGCAAATTGGTGTAGTGGAAAGTGAAGAAAAGCCGCGTTTTGCAAAATTAAGAACCAACCAAAGTATTGAAACAATATCACTTGAAGAGGCGCTTGAGTTGTTCAGGCTTCCAAGGAACCTGGGAATGTTTGAGGAGAGCGACGTAGTGGTGAATATAGGCCGCTTTGGCCCATATGCACAACATGCAAGCCAGTTTTATTCTCTGAAAAAGGAAATGGACCCATATACAGTGGGGCTTGATGAGGTAGCGCCGCTGATAGAAGAAAAGAGAAAAGCAAAAGCCGAGAGCGAGATCAAGATATTTGAAAAAGAAAAGATCAGGATCTTACGCGGACCGTATGGTCCCTACATCAAACAGGGATTGAGAAACTACAAGATACCGAAAGAAAAAACGGAAAAACCGGAGGACCTGACTCTGGAAGACGTGAAAGCTATCATTGAGGACGTAAAAGCGAATCCTCCGAAAAAAGTAGCCCGAAAGAAAAAATAATTTAGTTGATACTGTGTGAATAATAAGCCGGTGAGATCAAACGATCTGACCGGCTTATTGTTTTGAAGCGTAATTTCGGCAAAGACGAAAAAAGACCATGTTAGCAGACAGAGAAATAGAAGCCTTGTTGGTGCTTGCCGACGACCCGGATGATGATGTTTTCAATACGGTTGCTGACCGATTAATCAACTATGGACGGGAGATCATACCCAATCTGGAGCATGTATGGGAAAGCACAGCAGATACACTGTTGCAAGAGCGAATGGAACTGCTGATACACAGAGTGTATTTTAATGACTTGCAGGAAGAATTGAAGACGTGGTCGGAAGCCAAACGACCCGACATACTGACTGGTGCAATATTGGTTGCAAAGTACCACTACCCCGATCTCAATGTACCTGCTATTCTCCATCAATTCGATCAGATACGAAGGAACGTTTGGCTCGAGCTTAATAATTACCAGACACCACTGGAACAGATAAATGTAATAAACAGCATTCTTTACAATTACTACAAAATGGAAGGGCATGAGCTTACTGAACGGAACGCTCAGCACTTCTTTATTAATAATGTCCTTGAAAGCAAAAAAGGGAATCCCATCTCATTGGGGGTTCTATACCTTGCGCTGTGCGATGTGCTGGACGTTCCTGTCTTTGCTGTCGACATCCCAAGACAGTTCATTCTGGCCTATTTCGATACCCTTCACAGTTTTTTCAGCAATGATCCGTTGGGTGTTGAGCAAATTCAATTTTATATAGACCCTTTGGGCGGAATGGCCTACACGCAGAAGGACATCGACATGTACCTGCGAAAAATCAATGCGACTGATACAGAGCAATACTTTGTACGATTAGCAAATAAGGTTGTGATACAAAAAATGCTGGAGGAACTACGTCAATGCTACCGTTATCAGCATCAGGAAAGTAAAGCTGATGAAATTGGGCAGCTGCTGGCAATACTTGCAGAAAAGACTGCCGGTTAGATAACAATGAGTCTCACCATTTTTACCAGAAAATAAAAAGGTCCCCTGAACTAATTCAAGGGACCTTTTAAATTATTGCGCACAGGAAGGACTATCGTTGGAGCACCAAACGCGAAATATGCTCTGATCCATCGCTGGCATTAAAGACACACAGATAAATACCTGACGTAACGCCTTGGTCAACGTAAAATACATTCAAACCAGACCCCATATACTGACTTGCAACAACTTTACCATCTAAGCCGATAACATTGAACATACCGGCAACTGACGTGCTGACATTGAGCAATCCTGTTGTTGGATTCGGGAAGACGTTGAAAACACCATCATTTGACGATTCTCTGATGACTGCTGGTTTGGGTACGGTAACCGACATCCCCGACGTAGCAAAACAACCTGTGGAAGGCACCCTGTAAGTAATCGTGACGGAACCTGAGCTAACACCTGACACTACACCGGTTGCAGAGCCAATCGTCGCAACTGAAGGCGCACTACTTGACCACGTGCCTGTTGGTGAACTATTTGACATAGTCACAGAAGATCCGACAGCAACCGTAGACGGGCCACTGATAGCGGCAGGGGTAGCTTTCACCGTCAACGAGGATGTTTTGAAACAACCTGACCCCAAAGAATAGGTTATCGACGCCACACCGGCACTAACCCCTGTAGCCACACCCGTTGACCCATCGATAACAGCTTTACCAGGGGTTCCTGATATCCAGGTTCCACCAGATGTAGTATTATAAAGCGCCACCGTCTGCCCCGCGCAAACACTCAAAGTACCGGTAATAGTTGCAACTGCAGCGTTCACAGTAACCCTTGTAACCGAAAAGCATCCACCTCCCTTGTTGTAGGTTATGTTGGCAGTGCCCACCGCAACACCATTCACTACACCTGTACTGATACCCACATTTGCCTTTGTGGCTGCACTACTTGTCCAAGTTCCACCGGAAACTGAGTTTGACATACTTATAGACTGTCCGACACACACAATGCTATCTCCGACATTTGCGGGCAATGCCGCATTTATCGTCACAACAGTTGTCCTGTAACACCCGAACGAATTTGTATAACAAATTGTTGCTGTACCAACAGATGCCGGTGTCACTATTGCTGTTGTCGAGGACGTAGATCCCACAGAAGCAACGGAAGTATTTGAACTACTCCATGTTTGCCCTGCAGTTGTTGAGGAAAGGGAAATATTGGAACCAAAACACGTAAGCGCAGATCCTGAAATTGGCGCCGGAAGAGCATTGACGGTAATAGTGAAAGTCCGGCGGCAACCCGAGGATAGCGTATAACTAATTGTGGCGTTACCCGCGTTCACCCCAGACGCAAGGCCCGTTGCTGAACCAATCGCGACAACCGAAGGTGCACTACTGGACCATGTGCCACCTGACACAGTATTAGTCAGAGTGTCAGGAGCGCCAACACATATCGAAGACAAGCCTGAAATAACAGAAGGCAACCCATTTACGGTCACCGATCGGGTGTTGTAACAGCCTGATGATGAAAGTGTATATGTAATAACTGCAGTACCATCACTAACTCCGGAAACCATTCCGGAGGAGGAGCCGACAATTGCAACAGATGTGTTATTGCTGGACCACATGCCACCACCAAGTGAATTGGTAAGCGTAGTTGCGGAAGACTGACAAATCACGGCTGTGCCACCAATAGCAGGCGGAAGACCATAAACAGTGACTGTTGTAGTTTTGTAACAACCTGACCCAATAATATAGGTCACAATTGCAGAACCGGGAGCTATACCCGAAACCACTCCTGTAGAGCCATCAATGGCCGCAATCGAAGTGTTACTGCTACTCCAACTGCCCCCCGCAACCGGGTGACTTAAAGCTGTAGTAAAGCCAACGCACACACCGGTAGCTCCATCAATTGTAGCAGGAGTACTGTTCACTGTTACATTATATGTACTAAAACATGTAGGCCCTGTGCGATATGTAATTACCGCCACCCCTGCAACGGCGCCCGTAACGATTCCTGTAGCACTTCCAATTGCTGCTATTGCAGGAGAACCACTGGACCAAGTACCACCGCCCGTAGAAACACTGAGCGTGCTGCTGCTACCAATACAAAATACCGAACTACCGCTAATGGATCCCGGACCGGCATTAACAGTGACAGTAGCCAACCGGGTACAACCCGTAACGGTGTAACTGATGTCGGAAGTGCCCGACGCAATCCCAGTCACTGTGGTTGTATTTGAGACCGATGTACCTGTAGTTGCCACAGAGGAAACAGAACTACTCCACGTACCACCGGCGGTAGCTGAGTTTAGGGTGGTTGAATTACCCTCGCAAACTGTGAGTGTACCCGAAATAGCCGATGGCATAGTACCGACAGTTACCACGGCAACGCTTCGGCAACCTGTCCCGAGAACATATGAAATAGTGACCGTTCCCGCGCTGACACCTGCTACGACACCGCTGACCGTATCGACAGTTGCACGACCTACATTGCCTGAGAGCCATGTACCGCCTGCGGTAGCACTGGAAAGACTCAGGGTATTGCCGACACAAACTGCGGCGCCACCTGAAATGGCTGCCGGCAGTGGATTAACTGTAACGTCAGCTATGCGGTAACAACCATTCAATGCAGTATAGGTAATGATTGCATTTCCTGTCGAAACACCATAGGTAGCACCACTGATCGCATTGACTATTGAAACACTATCTGCAGAACTCTCCCATGCACCACCCGATGGGCTGCTACTGAGTGTAGTATTCGACCCCACGCAAATTGACAATGAACCAGTGATGGGCGAAGGAAGTGACTTAACTGTAAATGAGGTAGTCTTGAAACACGTAGCTGACACATTGTACGTGATCACTGCGGTGCCTGCTGCAATACCCGTAACCACTCCGGTGGAACCGTCTATTGTGGCTATTGCTGTATTGCTGCTTGCCCATGTGCCGCCGGAAGAAGGATGACTCAATGTAGATGTAGCACCTACGCAAGCATTAGTAGTACCAGATATTGCTGCAGGAGCAGCATTCACAGTTACCTCAGTCACACTGAAACAGCCCGGACCTGCAACCCGATAGGTAACATTGACCGTACCTGCACCCACACCGTTGACAATACCGGATGAACTACCAACGGTAGCTATTGAAGAACTACTAGAGCTCCATGTGCCACCGGACGTTGAATTCGATAAAGTAGCAGAACCGCCCACGCATAACTCAAAAGCACCCGTGCTGGCAGAAGGTGCAGCGTTGACAGTTATTACAGCAGTACGTCGACAACCGGAAGCAAGCGAATATGTTATGGTAGAAGTTCCAGGCGCAATTGCCGTAATCACACCGGTAGACCCAATGGTAGCGACAGACGTGTTGCTGCTACTCCACGTACCACCCGATGTGGCAGAAGTGACGGTAACGTACCCACCAGGACAAAGGCTGATGATACCAGAAATTGACGCAGGCAATGGGCCGGCAGTGATAACTGTCCCCCTGCCACAACCTGTAGGCATAGTATAACTAATGGTACTGGTACCGCCGGCAACACCGGAAACCAACCCGTTAGACGAGCCGATAGTCACTACACCGGAATTTGACGACGACCAAACGCCACCCGCAGGTGAACTAAGGAAAGTAGCCGTATCGCCGGCGCAGAGAAATGACGGACCAGATGGAGTGGATGGGGAAGCATGTACCGTATGCGTGCGCGTTGTGAAACAGCCGGAATAAGCGGTGTAGGTGATAGTGGTAGTTCCTACAGAATTACCGGAAACTACGCCGGAGCCTGTTCCTATAGTAGCAACAGCCGTATTACTGCTGCTCCATGTACCGGAACCAACACTCGTATTAGTCAACCCTGATGTAAATCCTTCACATGTGTAGGCCAGCCCGGTAATTGGTAAAGGTAGCGGATACACAAAGGCAGTCTTCGTCTGAACAAAACCACCTCCAAGATTGTAGGTAATGGTACAAGTACCCGGTGATATACCGGTAACTAAACCGGTTGACGAACCAACAGATGCCCTCGCAGGATTACTACTGGTCCATGTACCGCCTGAAATGGGATGCGTTAATGCAATCGGAGCATCTCCGATACAAAAAGAGGGATTACCGGCAATAGGCCCCATCGTTGAATTAACGGTAATAACTGAAAAAGCGGTATCAACACATCCGTTTGTGTCAACAACGGAGAGACTGGCGGTGTAGGTACCGGCAGCAGAATATGAGCGAGCGGACGATGAAAGCGTAGATGTGCCGCCGTCGCCAAACACCCAAATATATCCTGACACGCCTAAGGTACTGCTGCTGTAACTTACAGGCAAACCCACAACCGAGGGGTTAGGAGAAAGAGCCATTACCGCTACCGGGCTATTATTAACAACCACTACTGTCGTGTTAGTGCCGGTAAAAGAGCAACCATTCGCATCCGTTAACGCCAACGTATACACTCCGGCAGACGAAGCAGTCACAGAAGGAACAGAGGGGTTCTGAACAGTGGATGTAAATGAAGAAGGCCCAGACCATGAGAACGAATAAGGTGACGTGCCCCCTGAGACGGACGAGCTTAGAGATAGCGTAGCACCGGTGCAAACAGGCCCGCTATTTCCGATAGAAGAAATTGTCAATTGTGATGGTACTGTGATCGTAACCACTTTGTTAAGACTACAACTGCTTGCATCCGCTACAGTACATGTGTAAGTACCAGCAGAAAGCCCGGTTGCCGAAGCAAGTGAACCACCTGATGGAGCCCAAGAATAACTTAATGTTCCCGTACCTCCCGACGCCGACACAGTAGCCGATCCGTTAGTTAACCCAAAACAAGTGATATTAGTGCCGGTAATTGTAGCAGACAGCCCTGTAGGTTGGGTTACAGTAGCGGTAACACTGCCTGTACATCCGGATGCATCCGTAACCACACATGAGTATGAACCCGCAGAAAGGCCTGTCCGATCTTGTGTTGTGACACCACCTCCCCAATTGTAGGTATAGCCAGGTGTACCGCCTGACGGGGTCAAGTCGATTGCACCATTAGTACCGCCGGCACAGCTGACGTTGGTAACAGCAGTAGTACCGCCAACAGGCGTAGAAGGTTGCCCAACCGTGGCGTTGACAGTCGTAGTACAACTGTTGGCATCCGTTACAACGCACGTATATGCCCCTGCGGCAAGCCCAGTTCTGTCCTGAGTGGTAATACCACCGCCCCAATTGTAGGTATACCCAGGTGTTCCTCCACTTGGAGTGAGATCGATAGCTCCATTTGTTCCCGAAAAACAACTAACATTGGTGACGGATGTAGTCCCACTCAGGGCTGACGGCTGGGTTACTGTAGCCGTAACAGTGGCAGTACATCCGTTGATATCTGTAACAATACAGGAATAAGACCCTGCTGAAAGACCAGTACGATCTTCTGTAACAATGCCGCCCCCCCAGTTAAATGTATAAGAAGGTGTTCCTCCTGAAGGTGTAAGATTGATAGCACCTGTTGCCCCTCCATTGCACGCAACGTTTGTAACTGATGTACTTCCACCCACCACCGAAGATGGTTGTGTTACGGTCGATGAAACAGTGGCAGTACATCCGTTATTGTCGGTAACCACGCACGAATACGCACCGGCAACTAATCCGGTTCTATCCTCAGTTGTTACACCGCCTCCCCAATTGAAAGTATAAGGGGACACTCCACCCGTTGGTGTAAGGTTTATCGCGCCGTTACTACCGCCCTGGCAGCTGACATTGGTAACAACAGTACTGCCACCAACCGGACTGGAAGGCTGGGTTACAGTAACTGTCTTGGTCAAAACAGCGGAAAGGGCGTCAGTTACAGTACAAGTGTACGTACCGGCGACGAGGCCAGTAGCTGAGGCTGCCGAACCACCTGAAGGGCTCCACGAATATGTATATGGAGACTGGCCACCTGACACGGAAACCGTAGCCGTACCATTCGATCCTCCATTGCAACTGACATTAGTTTGCGAAGTAGATGCCGAAAGCGCTGCGGAAGAAACCGTAACGGTGAAAGCAACCGGAGTACCTGTGCAGCTTGCATTGGAGGGGGTAAGCGTTGCAGAATAAACTGCCACGGGCGCCCCGGCCGGAACTGCGATAGTAATTGGAGAGGAAGACAGGGTAACAGCGGACACATTAGAAAAGCCGGAAATTATTGCCGCGCTACTGAAAGTAATACTATAAAGAGTTGGACTCCCTGTAGTAGCAGTAAATGGTAATGATGCGCTTGTTGTGCCCGATGAAACTGACGGGCTTCCTCCGAGCGAAATTGTAACAGCCGCCGGTTGTGTTATAGTAACGGACTGGGTCTTCGTACAAGAATTAGCATCTGTAACGGTACAGGTATATGTTCCGGCAGTTCGACCGGAAATAGAAGTTGTTGTACCTCCCGAAGGAGTCCACGAATAAGTAAAGCCAGACGCACCACCTGATGCAGTGATGGTAGCAGCTCCGTTTGAACCACCATTGCAAGTTACGTTCGTGACAGACGAAACCGAAGTGGAAATGGCTGACGGTTGGGTAATGGTAACAGCCTGTGCTTTGGTACAACTGTTTGCATCTGTGACGGTACAGGTGTAGCTCCCTGCCAAAAGGGAAGATGCCGATGCCGCGGTTCCACCGGATGGAGCCCATGAATAGGATAAACTACCTGTTCCGCCGCTTGCGGAAATAGTTGCTGAACCGGTGGAGCCTCCATTACACGCAACATTGGTAACAGAAGAAACACTGGAAGAAATAGCCGATGGTTGGGTAATAGTAACAGCCTGAGTCTTTGTGCACGAGTTGCCATCAGTAACGGTACAAGTATAAATGCCGGCACTTCTTCCCGTGATAGTTGCAGTGCTACCTCCTGAAGGAGCCCATGAATAAGCCAATGTGCCGGTGCCACCCGATGCAGAAATAGTGGCGGCACCGTTGGAACCACCGTTACAACTCACATTTGTCACCGAGGAAACAGAGGTTGAGATCGCAGCCGGCTGGGTTATAGTCACAGATTGCTGTTTGGTACAGCTGTTAGCATCCGTTACCGTGCAAGTATAGGTACCCGCAGTCAGTCCGGTTGCAGAAGCTCCAGTTCCGCCGGAAGGCGACCATGCATAAGTTAAACCGCCTGTTCCACCGGAAGCGGAAATTGTAGCGGCTCCATTAGCTCCCCCATTGCAAGCGACATTTGTTAAAGAAGAAACCGACGTGGAAATGGCTGATGGCTGTGTGATGGTAACTGACACTGTCGCTGTACCCGAAGCCGCATCGGAAACTGTACATGTATACGTGCCGGCTGAAAGACCTGAAGCAACTGATGACGACCCGCCAGAAGGGACCCATGAATAGGTGTAAGGAGTAGTACCACCGGTTGGAGTCACTGTTGCAGTACCATTGGTTCCGCCAAAGCAACTAACATTTGTCTGACCACCCAACGCTGCAGTCAGCACGGAACCTATTGTAAAATTTCCTGCAGACCCGGTGACAACCATCGGACTAGATGATGGTGATGTAGTTGTGGTCCAGTTTGCTGTATTCAGAATAGCGGCGCGCATCGCGGCTACTGTAGAAAACGTACGGCTACCGGAATATACACCTCCGTTTTTCCCGGCAAAAAACAGATTATAGGATGACAGATCTCCGGGCAGATAACTTAGATTGTTGGTTGGCGAGCCTGAACTGAGCCAATTAGTGTACCCGGAAGTTAGTCCCTGAAATCCGATCATTGATATAGGAGACCCGTTAAATGTTGCGGGACTGGTACCGGAAGAGAAATTGGTTGAAGAATTTTCTGAAGAAGACGATGCCGAATAGATAAACATCTTGCTGGCCGATGTATTATTATTATACCCTCCGTTATTAAAGGGTCCACATCCGCAGGTAGTGCTTAGATTTGATGCCGTACCCACATCACACGAAACGGATACTGAAGGCGTGAATGTAAACGTAATCACAGTTCCTATAGGCAATGTAGTACCCGTAGTGTTTTCCCATTTGGTAATACCGGTGGAAACAATAAAGGAATTGTTTGTTGCATTTGCATTTGAAGTGCTGTAAAACGAAGTGTTCGACATTTTAAAAAAAGTTCCGGGAGCCGCAGCCTTGGCCAACACGAACTGGTAGTACTTGACCGAACCCGTCACTACCGAGTTATAGCCGGTACAAAGCACATCACCATAAGTAAGTGTTGTTTGGGCATTTGCCGTGATGGCGGAAAAAAGCACAATAAAATGTACCAGAAGGGGCATTAAGCCTACGCGGAGTTTTGAGACCATGATCATATGAGTTTTCGTTTTCAATTTTTGCCTTAAATCACACCATATAAAAGTGTGAACAAACAGTGATTCCTATTTATAATCCACTTAGAAACAGGACATAGTTTGGAACAGCAACATTATTTAATCGACCGTAGTTACGATCAGGTAAAAACACCTGTTTTCAAAAACAGGTGTTTTTACCTGATATGATAAGTTCATTGAGGAATAAGTTTGTACGAACAATTTTTCTCACCATCAAATACACAAAACAATGGAGGTATTCTTAGGATCAATTCTACCAATGGCATTCCCGTTCGCCCCCCGCGGATGGGCCTCATGTGAGGGACAAACAATGCAAATAGCGCAGAACACTGCACTATTCTCCCTACTGGGGACAAAATATGGCGGCAATGGGCAAACCACCTTCTGCCTGCCAGACCTGAGAGGTCGAATGGTAATCGGGCAGGGGCAGGGACCCGGACTCCCCTCTTATCAGGTAGGGCAGTCCGGTGGCTCCTCACAAGCAACACTAACTGTGAATCAGCTCCCTGCGCACACACATCAGGTTGTGGCTAAAGCGAACTCATTCGGCGCAACTACCGGCGACCCTGCGAACGCATTCTTTGGTGGTGGCGGTCCGACTATCTACGACACTGCATGGGACAACACAAGCACAATGAACCCTGCATGCATGACGGCATCACCGACCGGTGGCAGTCAGCCGTTTTCAATTCTTAACCCCTATGTGGCCATGTACTACAACATTGCTACACAGGGCATTTTTCCTTCACGCAACTAAAAAAAACACAAAATCATGGAAGCATATATAGGAACGATCATGCCAGTTGCATTTCCTTTCGCTCCACGCGGATGGACATCATGCCAAGGCCAACTACTTGCGATAAATCAAAACCAGGCACTCTTTTCGCTCATCGGCACAACATACGGCGGGGATGGTATCCAAACATTTGCCCTACCCGACCTGCGCGGCAGGGTGATAGTGGGTCAGGGGCAATCTACTACCGGACACTACTACACGATGGGCGAGAAAAGTGGGCAGTACCAAACTACCTTACTCACAACACAGATACCAGCCCACACACACGCCATCAGCGTAAAATGCAATGCAATGGCTGCGTCAACGGGCGATCCAAACAATGCCTATTTTGGAGGAGGAGGACCGGTAACATATGACGCAACCCAGGACAACACGCTAATGAATCCCGGCACGGTTGTAACCGGCACGGCAGGATCTGCCGTCCCTGTTCCGCTAACCAATCCGATCTTGCCAATGTATTATTGCATCAATACAACCGGACTATTCCCATCAAGAAACTGATCTCATAACAATAAAAAACAGACAAAAAAATGGAAGCATATATAGGATCAATTATCCCAATGGCTATAAGCTATGCACCGGTTGGATGGATGTCGTGCGAGGGGCAACAACTTCCAATTGGAAACTACTCCGCACTTTTTGCACTGGTAGGAACCTACTATGGAGGTGATGGTGTCAGCACATTCTGCCTGCCAGACCTACGCGGAAGAGCGATTATCGGTCAGGGACAAGGCCCCGGACTGCCTGACTACACGGTTGGCGAGGCTCAGGGGAATACTACCATAACGCTAACAACAAGTCAGCTACCACCACATACTCACCAGATAAATGTTCATGCAAATTCGTTTTCTTCATCGACAAACAACCCTGCAAACGCATTTTTTGGCGGAGGAAGCACAGCGATCTACGATGCTGCCGGCGATGGCACCAATATGAATATGCAATGTATTACTGCTGCACCGACAGGAAACAATCAGCCGGTAAACATACAAAATCCATACCTCGCTATGTATTACAACATCTGTATTGAAGGGATATTTCCTGCAAGAAACTAATCGTGAAAACAAATAAAAAGGGGCTGTTCCTATAATCAGGAACGGCTCTTTTTTGAAGCACACTATTCAAAAAGAAATAAATGAAACAGATTGGCATTCTACTTCCGAGATCCGGAGTATTTCCTACGATGACTTTCGACCTCGTAGACGGGTTCAAAAACGCTTTGAACGAGTCAGGTGCAAACAACTATGAACTTAAAACAGCCGGCATCGGGCATGGTGGAAATAACAAAGAGATCTACACTGCAGTTGAGCAACTCATACTAAACGGTGCTTCAATAATTGTTGGATACTTCAACCCCTCAACAGTAACAATACTGGAGCCTCTCATGAAGGCATCGAACACGCTGATGATATCATTGGATGCAGGATACCATTTGCCACCGTCCGTACAACAGCCACAAAACACATTTACAGTATCACTACACGGAACACTTGCAGCACGCATAACTCCCTTGATAGCTGCAAAGCGTGGGGCAGAAAAGTTCGCATTCACCTGTTCATTCTATGACGCAGGATATAGGATACCGTTTGGGCTATTTAACGGGTTGGATGAAAACAATTGTCAGATCGTTTTCAACCACACAACAAAGCTTAAAAGCAGCGAATTCACGATCGAGCCTCTGATTTCGTTTATCACAAATAACACAGATACAGCGATCTTCTCTGCCACATGTGCCGATATGACAAAAGACCTGTTTGAAGCTGCGGCTGTAAGCTCAGCATTCACAGATGTACCATGGTTTGCCAGCTCATTCACCGCTGAGGAAACCTGGCTTTCGCAGATGACGTTTCCGAATGCCACGATATCTGCAATAGTACCCTGGGGGCGACAACTAAACAACCCTGAGAATGATACCTTCGCAACCAAAATGACCGAAAAAAACAGAACACCAAACTTATTTTCCCTGTTGGGCTGGGAGGCAGGACTGATAGTAGCGGAAGCATTGAAACACGCGAACGTATCAGCGCAGATCGCCGCCTTAAAAACAAGTTCATTCTCAACACCCAGAGGAACGCTTCACTTTGACCCAAACACGTTGGAAGCAATAACACCATTATATCAGGGGACAATTGTTCGCAACGAAGACAATGGCACCTGTCGTTTGGCTATTGGAGAGGCAATACCTGAAAATATTATAAAAATGAACTACAGTAAATTGAGAACAGAATCGGCACTACTAGAGAACGGAAACACTTCGTGGTTCAACTGTTATGGGTGTCTCGATTAAACAACCATAGACAAAGACACTAAAAACAAGAAATGAGGATCGGTATTCTTTGCAGCAACCTTATTGCAATCCCAACTGTGCAATTGCTTATGAAACATCATGAGGTGGTGGGGATAGGTGTACCCGAAAAGGGAATAAAAATACGACACATACTTGAAAATGTTACTAATGGTAGCGGCGTCGAAGTAACAAGGATGTCGAGGGGGAATATCAAAAACCAAATGATAGAATGGATCAATATTATTCAACCGGAAATTGTGTTGGTTGCGACATTTCCGTTCAGGATATCGGAGGAAGTGTTGTCATTGCCCGCATATGGATTCTTAAATCTACACTTTGGCCTCTTGCCTGAAATGCGTGGTCCGGACCCAGTGTTCGAAAGCATCAGGCAACAAAAGAACAAAGCCGGAGCTACCATTCACGTGATGGACGGATCGTTTGACACCGGGCCAATTGTAAAAAGAGAAGAATTCCCACTACCTGCTCACTTTACTTACGGAATGCTATCAGCGAAACTCGCCCATACAGGAGCCGACATGGCACTGACAACATTAACTCAGATCCAAGCCCAACAAAACATAGCTTCAATCGCACAGAATGAAACCATGAGTTGTTACTACCCTGCATTAAGTCCGCAACAACTTACCATCGACTGGAACACGATGAGTTCACGGGAGATCATTGCACTTATTAATTCAATGAACCCTATAAGCAGGTCTTGCACACCAACATCTGTGAACGGATGGAACCTGGGAATATGCTATGCTACCCTTGTGAACCTTTCAGGCGACACTACCCGCTACAGACCCGGACAGGTGATCACAGTTGACGCACAAAACGGACTATTGATATTTACCAAAGACAATCTTGCGTTAAAAGCAGAAACTATCCACATCGAAGAAGGGTACTTCCCTGGTTATACATTAGCAGCCTTCGGAGTACTGCCCGGCATGATATTCGGGACATAACACAGGCGTCAACCCAATGCTGTAAGCGACAACAACCGGTCCTTTATGATGTATAGGGGCGACGCAATAGCATTCACATATTGAAAATTCCCGTCCCTATCATTTTTTATTGATAGCTGAATTCCACTTGCCTCGCTTTGAATGGCATTGGCTACATACCTTCCCTTTGCCCTATCGTAAAAGAAATATGGCGATCCTGAAGAACCAAAACGGAAGTACCCCTTAATAAGGTATCTATACCCTTCAAAACGATAATTCCCGCCTATATCATCGGGGAATATCCCAAAATGATCGAGCATTCCTTCAATCTTGGCAGTATTTAACAAACGCCCTGCCGGCCCGCTGGGTGAACTCTGCAAACAGTAAAGTGGCTGTTCATCATCCTCAATGAAATCAAAGTTAAGGTCAGCTACCGGTATCCTGTCTATTATTTCAGCCGGGACACCGACAATACGGTACAATGCGATATCTTCCTGATAGAACGCTTCAACAAGCTCTACCGGCACAAGAAATGTATGCTTTCCGGCGTCGCCATCAAATAGGCGCATAGACGGATCGAACAACTGACTTAGGTTGATGTCGCCATAGAAATCCTGTCCGCGAAACTGGAAAATGAGATGTGGCGTGCATATCTTTTTCTCAGAAAGAGTGACCCAACGAGTATCAAAACGCTTTTGTTTCAATATTGCAGCAATATTCTGCAAAGCACTAGGGTCATTAGTAGCCAAGTATTTCTTCTGCGTATACTCATCTGTTTCGTAATGCTGCTCCATGAAACGACTCTGTGACCCATCAAGGATAGAGAATATCTCCTGACGGTACCTTGCGATATCGATGGAGCGAAAGTACCCTTGCTGTAGCCTCAGATTATGGGCAACACTCAGAAAATACCCCTTACCGATATGAAATGCGGAAATGTTGTTTTCAAATATCCTTCTGTTGGGCTCATCAGCATTATAAACCCACATAATTCGATGCAAGGGAGAACTGAGTTCGTCAATTAGCTGGCGTTTATCGGCTTTAACAGAATCGGCATCGTTGGTGTCAAATTGCAGGAACATCAGAAAAGCGTTGTTTGGTTTATACTCCTTCGTAAATATACCAATAAATAGCCGGTATGCACAAAAGGTGATGGTAGGTAATTACCATTGAGAACGTACATTTGTCATAAATATAAGAGTCTTCGTGGGACGAGTAATTGCGCTGGATATTGGAAAAAAACGAACTGGAATAGCAGTTACCGACCCCCTGCAGATCATTGCGACAGCACTGGCAACTGTAGAGACCGGAGAGTTGATAGGCTACCTGAAGAAGTACATTCAGAACGAACCGGTTGATAAGGTGGTGGTTGGGTACCCACTAAACTTTGACGACTCACCTACTGATGCAACACCAATTGTTGAGAAGTTCATCACAAAATTTGGCAATGTATTTCCGGATATGCCGGTCATCAAAACCGATGAAAGAATGACATCTAAAATGGCATCTGCTGAGATCGCCGGAATGGGGCTTAAAAAGAAAGAACGAGAAAAGAAAGAACTGATTGATGCTGTTGCCGCGGTAATTATGCTGCAGGAGTATCTGGAAAATTCAATTTAAACCAGGAGTATACACTTCATTAATTTGTAAACAGACAACAATCCAGACATTGTTACTTTACAATCTCTTCCTGCTTCTTTACCGATCTGCTATCGGGCTATCTGCTACTTACAACGAGAAAGCTCGTTTATGGATTGCAGGTAGAAAAAACTGGCGATCGCGCTATAGCGAACAAATATCGCAGGGTAAGAAGAGAATATGGATCCACTGTGCATCGCTTGGCGAGTTTGAACAAGGACGGCCGCTTATAGAATTGATGAAAAAAAAGTGGCCTGACCACAGAATTCTACTTACATTCTTTTCTCCATCGGGATTCGAAACATGTAAAAATTTCAAGGGAGCCGACGAGATAGTTTACCTACCACTAGACGGACGTGCCAATGCAACGGCCTTCTTAGATATTGCTAAGCCGTCTATGGCTATATTTATCAAGTATGAATTCTGGCATTATTTCCTGCATGAACTTAATAGCCGAAACATCCCTATCCTGTTGACTTCAGCAACCTTCAGAAAAGAACAGATATTCTTCAAATGGTACGGTGGGTTCTTCAGAAAAATGCTGAATTATTTTACTCAAATCCATGTGCAGGATAAAGCTTCGGTTGATCTACTGGCGACAATTGGCATTACTGAAAATGTTCAGATCACCGGCGACACCCGATACGACCGAGTAACGGCTATCTCTTCAGGCTTACGCCCCATTGCTCAAGCCGAAAAATTCAAAGGCAACGAGAAAGTACTTGTATGTGGCAGTACATGGCCTACCGATGAGGCAATAATTACCAAAAGCATTGGTGCGCTTCCGCCGGATTGGAAAATAATAATTGCACCGCACGAGATAGACGAGAAACATATATTACAGATCGAATCTACTTTTGGTGGTGCCGCGACGAGATTCTCGAGACTTGAAGCAGATATTGACAACTATAATAAACGCATCCTCATTATTGACAACATTGGTATGCTATCCAGCCTGTATGCCTACGGAGACATTGCATACGTTGGTGGAGGATTCCAAAAGGGAGGCATACATAACACGCTCGAGCCGGCAATTTTTGGACTGCCCGTAATCATAGGACCAGTATATAGAAAATTTGTTGAAGCCGTAGAATTGGTAAACAGAAAGGCGGCATTTGTGGCCAAAGATGAAGTTGATCTCAAAAATCTTCTATCAGTGTTAGCTACCAATATCGAACAGAGAGACATGGTGAAGGGCGATCTAACACAGTTCATGGCAGAAAAAACCGGTGCCGCCGACCGCATAATTACCCAAATAGAAGCAAGCAAGTTATTATAAACCCGGGATCAAGTTGGTGGATCGGTAACATCATGAATCAAGGGTGGTGTTGACGAATGCTTTGTACCAGGAACCAAAAGACATACTGCACAATCTCTCTCAAGCACGCAATTTTTTATTTCTGCGCAGTCCGCGGTGTTTTTATTGATTATCAATGTGTATGTGGGAAGTTTTGCTTCCCACAGCTTCCCAAAACTGCGCAAAACCTGCGCAGTACTTCCCACAGCGAGAAGTAAAAAAAATCACCATACATGCTTATTACCCTCATTTCCTGCAACATCGATACAAGTTACAACCGGGATAACAACGAGGCAAAAAGAAAATCTATGATAGTGCGTTTTATGTAGTGTGGTAGAAACCTCTCCCTAGCCCTCTCCGAGGGTGGTATGAGATCGAATGAGTGCTGTGGGGTATGTCCCCTTTGCTGAAAAAGCTCTGGCTGGTATGACCCGCCTCCCGTACCAGTAGGGTCCAAGACTTACACCATAACCCAGAATCTAACATTCACTGAGGCCAAGCGGCACCTGCACCGCCAATCCACCTTCCGCTGTCTCTTTATACTTGTGGTTCATGTCTAACGCCGTTTCATACATGGTATTCACTACATCGTCCAAAGTGATCCTTGCCTTTTGAGGATTGCCTTGCAGTGCCAACTGAGACGCAGTTATTGCCTTTATTGCACCCATCGTATTTCGCTCGATACAGGGAACCTGCACCAAACCACCTACAGGGTCGCAGGTAAGACCCAGGTGATGCTCCATTGCTATCTCAGCCGCCATCAGACACTGTTCAACATTACCACCCAGCGCCTCGGTAAGTGCTGCGGCGGCCATAGAAGATGAAACCCCTATCTCAGCCTGACAGCCACCCATTGCCGCCGAGAGCGTGGCACCCTTCTTGAATATACTCCCTATCTCTGAGGCGGTAAGCAGGAAATTGATGATCTTATCTTCATTATTTCCATCGCAGAATGCGATAAAATATTGCAGCACTGCCGGAACTACCCCCGCAGCACCATTCGTTGGTGCAGTAACTACCCTGCTGAAAGAAGCGTTCTCCTCATTTACTGCAAGCGCAAAACAACTGACCCAATCGAGCGTGTATTGAAAAGACGGCTTCCCAGATTGAATAATCGATAACCACTCGTCGTAATTACTGTATTTCTTACCGTCGGTAAGCTTAGCATTCAAACCGTTTGCCCTGCGAATAACGTTTAAGCCACCTGGCAACTCCCCACCTATATGACATCCTCTGTAAATGCATTCACGCATAACCTGCCATATCTTCATGACTCCCTTTCGGGTCTCTTCCTCACTTCGCCATGTCTTCTCATTTTCCATTACCACACCGGAGATGCTTAGCCCTGTTTTTTTGCAGGCAGCCAAAAGGTATTCGGCCTTTTCTATCGGGTACGGCAAGTGAACAAAATTCCCGCCACTACCCTCTTCTCCCTCTTTCACTACAAACCCACCTCCTATTGAATAATAGGTTTCGGCAATCTCATCACCATCTGAAAATGAACACAAAAACGTCAGCGCATTCGGATGGTACTGAAGACTCTCGTTGAAGAGGAAAACCACATCTTTTGCCGGGTCAAAATCTATTGTACGTGTTCCACTAAGATTTAGCACCTTTTCGTCACCGATCTGCTTTATTCTGGGTGTGATCAGATTTACATCAAATGTCACAGGATCCTCCCCACACAAACCCAATATAACCGCAACATCTGTTCCGTGGCCTTTTCCCGTTTTGGCAAGCGACCCGTAAAGGAGTACTCTAACATGCGCTACTTTATCTATACCCTTCTTTTTAACACTATCAATGAATCGCAACGCTGCTCTCCATGGACCCAGGGTGTGAGAACTACTGGGCCCTACTCCGATCTTAAATATATCAAATACAGAAATACTTTCCTTGCTCAAATTGATGAATGTGTATAGTGAATCGTTGATAAATACCGGTCGCAAATATAGTGCCTATCGTACACACAAAACACAACCCGACCAGAGTCACAGCAATATGATCTGTCTATACCACATTTAAGTATCAAAAGAACAGCTCACAACACGAATGGATCATGGAAAGTTGCGGCAAAAGTCGAACTTCCATTTGACGTATCTTTGCACCAGTGATTTGACGATGGAAGCAAACAGACGGGACGGAAACAAAGCCTGGACACCACTATTCTTTTCTTTTGTACTGATAGTCGGTATGGTGTTGGGTTTTAATATGCGTGACAGCCTTAAAAACAAGCGTGATATTGGTAATGCCTTGAGAAGAAACGACCGTATCGAAGAGATAATAGGTCTGATCAGGGAAAAATATGTAGATACAATCAATACGAACGAATTATATGAAAATGCAGTGACCGGTCTTCTGACACCACTCGATCCGCACACTCTTTACATCCCAACAGAAGAACTGGAGTCGGTCAATGAAGATCTGGAAGGAAGCTTCTCGGGTATCGGAATAGAATTTTCAATATTACGGGACACTCTTGAGGTAACCTCAGTAATAAAGAACGGACCTGCTTATAAAGCCGGCATGATAGCCGGAGACCAAATACTGAAAGTTGACGACTCTCTGGTGGCAGGAAACGGTATTACGTCCGACCGCATTATGAAACTGTTGCGCGGCCAACAGAACAGTCTGGTGGACCTCACAGTGAGAAAAATATCAGACAATAAGGTGGCAGCAGTGACCATTAAACGGGATATGGTGCCAATATACAGTGTAGACGCTGCATTAATGTTAGATCAAAAGACAGGATATATTAAGATCAATCGTTTCAGTGCTACCACCTATGATGAGTTTGTGGAGGCACTGGCTACGCTAAAAGAAAAAGGCGCATCTCAGCTGATAGTAGACCTGAGAGATAACCCCGGAGGCTATTTGGACGCAGCAACAACGATATGTGATGAATTCATAGATGGAGATAAACTTCTTGTATACACGAACGGCCGGAAGAGCGGAAAGAACGAATATTATGCCGGCGAAAAGAGCAGCTTTGAACATGGTAAAATAGCTATTCTGGTGGACGAAGGGTCCGCATCTGCAAGCGAAATACTGGCAGGCGCCGTACAAGACTGGGACAGAGGAATAATTGTGGGCCGCAGAACGTTTGGAAAAGGACTGGTGCAGGAACAATATGAAATGCCTGACGGTTCAGCACTCAGGTTGACTATTGCAAAATATTACACTCCGTCAGGCAGGTGTATCCAACGCAGTTACAAGGAGGGGAAAGAAGCATACCGAGCTGATATTGAAAAGAGGTATGAAGATGGCGAACTAACCGGAAAAGAAAAAACGAAACCCGAAGACACAACAAAGTATTACACAGCAAACCGACGACTTGTATACGGCGGTGGTGGAGTGAAACCCGATGTATATGTGGCATACGACACTAATAAATGGGCAACAGTGGCAATCGATGCGGCATACAGTGAAGAAATGAAAACAGCGATCTGGGATTATTATATTCGGAACAGATCAAAACTGAAATACAATTCCATCAGCGATTTTGTCCGTTACTTCAACGACGAGAAAAGTGTGATGAGCCGGTACATCTCTTCAATGCCGCTGGCAAACCGAAAGAATGCCGTGCAGCTGTTCGAGAAAAATAGTATCAACTATCTGAATACACAGATCAAGGCTGAATTGGCAAGGTATCTGTATCAGGACAATGGATATTATACAGTCAAATTAAAGGAAGATAATGTGGTCAACAAAGCTCTTACCACACTGAACAGCCCAATTTACGATAAGCTACTTAACCGATAGGCATAAAAGAGGGCAATGCATCCAGCCAAGTGATATTTACAACATCAGACGCATCTGCGCAAAATACCTGATGGCCATTTGTAAGCAACCAATACCTGCAGGGCACCGACGAGTGGTAACTCAGCAGCTGAAATAGGGTTTCATCAGTTATTGGCACATCTGGTCTTTTGCATTCCACAAGCATCCATGGCCGATGCATCCTATCATATACAACAATATCAAAACGCTTGGTCATTCCGGAGGAAATAATAGTCTTTTCAACCGCAATGAGCGCAAGAGGATATTTCATCTTCTTAATGAGCAGCTGCAGAAAATACTGTCGTACGTGTTCCTCAGGAGTGAGCACCAACCATTTTCGCCGTACAGGATCAAAAACAGTCGTTCTTCCGTCGACACTCCTGAGCTTCAATAAGACATCGCCGTAATCAACCGGTATCATAGGCGTCAAATTTAACAGAAAAGAGGCTCAAATAAAGAGGCCGGTAAGAGAATCTTACCGGCCTCAGGAAAACTTAACAAGAGCATATTATCTGCTAATCGTTACCGGAATGACCTTAGAACGGTCGCCGGAACGCAGATTGAGCAGGTACATTCCATTGCTCAAGGTATTGTCAACACTGATCTTTTCGTTGATGATACCGTTAACAGCCTTAACCTTGTCTGAATAGATAACCTGACCAAGCATGTTGGTGATGTCTACCTCTACCATCTCGGTAACGTCAGTGCCAAGTGAACCTTTTACGGTGAACTGACCGTTATTCGGATTCGGAAGCACACGTGCATCCATATCGCGTACAGGAACTGACGCAACTCCAACGCTACCAACCTTGATCACAATCGAATTGAACGAGTACTGACCGCCGCAAGGACCACTGCTCAAGATTCGGCAGGTAACCGTATCGAGATCCTGCAACAGACTTGTGATGAACGATGTAGCCGTTGCACCTGTGATCTCCTCACCATTGATGAGCCACTGCACCTCAGGTGAAGGACCTGCGTTTGTTATAACGGCAGTGAACGTAACGTTCTCACCCGGAGTGACAGTTGTTCCGGCATCTGTAGTAATCACTATTGTTGGCGTCAATGGTAATGCTACATCCACTGTATCCTTAGCACTTACCACTGTACCGGTTGTACGGCACTCGTAGTTGCTAGTCATCATACAGTAAATAACATCATTATCATCCGGAGCCACAGTGTAGGAAGAACCAGCACCCTGGAACACCCCGTTCTTCAACCATGAGTAGATCGGAGCGCTGCCACCATATGTTGGTACTGCTGTGTAAGTAACGCTTGCACCCAAACATATAGTACCTGTATGATCGCGACTGATAGCGACAGAAGGCGTAAACGTCGGATTAACCGTCATTGTCGCTGTATCACGTACAGAAGCTATTGAAGGACAAGCTGCAGAGCTATTCATGCTTACTTCCACCATGTCGCCATTTGAAGGCACATATGTGAACGCAGATGATGTGCTGCCAACAGGTACAGAGTTAACATACCACTGATAAGAAGGTGAAGCACCTCCGTTTGTAGCGGTAGCGGCATAAGTCACACTTGTCCCTGCACATACAGTCGAAGCAGTAGTCAAAGACACGCTAACAGCAGGCAGTACAGATGGAGTGATTGAAACCGATGCTGTACCGGACATTGCCCTGCTACAAGAAGTACTATTCGTTGCAAGTACTGTATATGTACCGGCTATCGTCTGCTCACCAAAGCTTACTGAACCGCCTGTTCCTATAACAGAAACTCCTGTTGACGCTGCGCCTCTGTACAACATGTATGTAACACCTGTCTCAGATGCAGATAAACCAACAGCAACTCCGCTACCACCTTCACAATAGCTACCACCACCGGTAATACTTGCTATTGCAGGCTGAGGATTAACGGAAACAGCAACTGTTCCTGACATTCCGATTTGGCATCCAGTAGCACTATTCACGGCAGACACTGAGTAGACACCTGTCACCGAGTAGTTGCCGAACGAAAGTGTTCCAGTAGTGCTGGTAACTGCAGCCACTAATGATGAACCGCGATATAGACGGTAAGAAACACCGCTCTGAGCACCGGACAGACCGATCACTGAACCGGACGTGCCTGAACAGTATCCACCACCACCGGTCACAGAATAAACTGTAGGCAACTCATTAACAGACACCAGAACAGTACCTGTCATTGTCCTTGAACAAGTGGTAGTGAGATTAGTTGCCACTACGGAGTAGTTACCTGTTGTAGCAAATGTACCGAAGTCAATTGCACTACCTGTTCCGTTAACAGGGATTCCTACTGCATTGCCATCGCGGAACAATTGGTAACTGATACCAGTTGAAGAACCACCAAGACCAACATGAACCCCGGCTGCACCTGCGCAGTAGCTACCACCTCCCGTTAGAGAGAACGTAGAAGGCAGTGCATTGATCTGCACGTTTGCATTACCGGCCATTGGCTTGATACAACCTGTAGCCGGGTTAATACCAACTACCGAGTAAGTACCTGCAACCGACTGAGCACCGAAGCTTATAGCAGCACCTGTACCCGACACCGGAGCGCCGACAATGGTAGCACCATTGTACAACCTATATACCATTCCCAATTCTGAACCAGACAGGGTAATAGCAACACCTGCAGAACCTGAACATGCTGCACCACCACCGGCAACGTTAAACTGATCTGGTTGCGGATTGATAGTAACACTTGCCGAACCGGCCATATTCCTTGCACAAGAAGTGGCGTTGTTTATTGCAACAACAGAATATGTGCCTGCGGCAGTCCTTGCTCCGAAACTGATCGATGAACCTGTACCGGCAACAGGCGTACCCGAAGCAGTTGATCCATTGTACAATTGATAGCTAACGCCAGACTGTGATCCATCGAGTGACATAACGATTCCCGCGCCACCAGCACAGTAACTTGAACCACTTGCAATTACATTCTGAACTGAAGGCAACGCATTGACACCTACTGTAGCTGTGCCTGACATATTAGAAGTACAACCGGTAAGTGCATCTGCTGCCCTCACTGTGTATGTACCGGCATCTGTTTGGCTGCCGAATGTGATGTCTGAACCAGTACCGGCAACCGAAGAACCAACTGCTGATGAACCATTATACAAAGTGTACATAACACCAGCATCAGAACCATCGATACCAACAGGAATACCTGTACCGCCTGCACAATAGTTACCTCCACCTGTCAAGCTATGAACAGCCGGAAGCGGATTAACTACCACTGTGCTGGTTCCGGTCATGTTTGATGAACAGCCTGTTGTGCTGTTGTTACCAACAACAGTATAGTTACCTGCATTCGGCTGCGCACCGAATGACAGCGGTGAACCTGTTCCCGCAATTGCCGCACCAACGGCAACTGAGCCGTTATACAGACGATAAGAAACACCCGCCTGAGATCCAGCCAGACCAACAGCAACACCAGAACCGCCTGAACAATATGCTCCACCGCCGGTCATTGCATATACATTCGGCAGTGTTGATACATTAACAGTTGCACTGCCGGTCATCGTTGCCGTACAATGTGTAGCAGAATTATCAGCAACTACTGTATAGTTACCAGTTGCAGTCTGAGGTCCGAAGCTTATCGCAGAACCGGTTCCAGAAACCGGACCACCTACCGCGGCAGAACCGTTAAACAACTGGTAGGTTACACCGACAAAAGATGAAGAGAGACCAACTGCCACTCCTGAACCACCTGTGCAGTAATTACCACCACCGGTTACAGTGTAAGAAGCAGGGAGAGGATTCTGCATCACAGATGTCGAACCACTCATAGGTGCCGTACAACCCGTAGTTGCATGAGTTGCCAAAACAGAGTAGCTACCTGAAGCGGTGTATGAACCAAAACTAATTGCTCCACCTGAACCCGACACAGGAGCACCAACAGCAGAAGAGCCGTTATACAACCTATATGTTACACCTACAGACGAACCATCGAGTGTTATCGAAGCAGGAGTGCTACCGTTACAGTATGCACCACCACCCGATACATTGTATGCCATCGGAACGGCGTTTACTGAAACAGACGCGACACCTGTCATAGGTACAGTACATGACGTAAATGCACCCGAAGCGATAACATTATAAGAACCCGCTGCTGTCTGAGAACCGAAGTTCAGAGCAGATCCTGTACCTGCGATTGAAGTACCAACAGGGGTAGAACCATTGAACAACTGATAGTTGGTTCCAATTTGTGAACCACTCAGACCCACAACAACACCTGCGCCACCCGTGCAGTAGCTACCACCACCTGTTACAGTATAAACAGAAGGCAGGCTATTGACAACAACATCTGCCTGATCGGACATGTTGCTGGTACAAGAGCTCACAGCGTTAGTAGCACGCACTGTGTAAGTTCCGGCCACTGTCATGATACCAAAATCAAGGTCAGATCCGGTACCTGCAACCGGCGCACCAGCTGCAACAGAGCCACGGTATAGCTGATAGTTAACACCGCTATTTGAACCGCTAAGACCGACATGAACACCTGTAGACCCTGTACAGTAGCTGCCGCCTCCCGTAACTGCATAAACAACAGGTGTTGTGTTAACACCAACGGTGGCAGCACCAGGCATTGCAGCAACACATCCTGTTACTGCGTCGGTAGCAACTACCGAATAAGTACCCGTTGCCGTCATAGGTCCAAAGCTAAGAGAACCACCTGTTCCCGAAACTGCCATGCCAACCGATGATGAACCATTATATAACTGATATGTGACACCGATTGAAGAACCTGCCAGTCCAACGTTTACTCCGGCTGATCCGCTACAATAGTTGCCACCACCCGTAACTGAGTAAGAAACCGGAAGCGGATTCACAACCACAGTTGCAGTACCACTCATATTTGCGGCACATGAAGTTGCGCTGTTAGTTGCAAGTACCGAATAGATACCGGCCGCTGTCTGAGCACCGAATGAAACCGCACCACCTGTACCAGGCATAGCAGAGCCAACCACAGAGCTACCGTTATAGAGCGTATAGCTCACGCCAGTTTGAGAACCACTCAGCACAACAAACACACCTGTACCACCCGCGCAATAACTACCACCTCCAATTACAGTTTGCGTAGCAGGAAGTGCATTAACACCTACTGTAGCCGCGCCTGACATGTTAGCAGTACATCCGGTGAGTGGGTTTGTAGCCACTATTGAATAGCTACCCGCAGCTGTCTTCAATCCGAGGTCCAGACCTGCGCCTGTTCCGGATACAGCAGCACCGGTTGCAACACCACCATAATACAATTGATAGTTGATTCCGATCTGAGAACCACTGAGTCCAACTGCAACGCCAGAACCACCGTCGCAATAGTTACCTCCACCTGTCATGCTGTAAACTGTAGGTTGAGCATTAACTGTGATTGATGAACTACCCGACATTGCAGCTGTGCAAGAAGTAGAAAGATCAGTAGCGATAACTGAATATGTACCTGCGTTAGTCTGAGCACCGAAGCTGATAGAGCTTCCTGAACCGAGAACAGCAGCACCAACTGCAGACGCACCATTGTACAATTGGTAGCTAACACCTGGCTGATAACCTGCAAGGCTGATAACAAAACCTGAACCGCCGGCACAATATGTACCACCGCCTGCTACTGCATAGGCTGTTGGTGCAGGGTTGATATTAACAACGGCACTACCAGTCATTGATGAAGTACATGAAGTTGAAGCATTCGTTGCAACAACTGTGTACGTACCAATAACTGAACGAGTTCCGAAGCTTATAGCAGAGCCGGTTCCTGAAATTGCAGCGCCAGAAGCAGAAGCACCATTGTACAGACGGTATGTCACGCCGACCTCAGAACCACTCAAACCGATTGCAACTCCCGTTCCACCGGAACAATAGTTGCCGCCGCCCGTAACAGAGTACACCACAGGTGGTGTATTCACGTTGACCACTGCGACACCTGTCATGCCGTTAACACAACCTGTAGCTGTATTTGTCGCTGAAACGCTATATGTTCCAGGTAAAGTCATGACACCCATGTTCAGTGGCGCACCTGTACCTGCGATAGCAGATCCTGAAGGAGCCGACCCAACATATAACTGGTAATTCACACCGATCTGCGAAGATCCAAGCGTTACACTTACGCCTGTACCACCGCTACAGTAGCTACCGCCACCGGCAACCACTTGAGCAGTAGGTAAGCTGTTAACTCCAACTGTAGCACTTCCTGACATTGACGAAGAACATCCGGTTGCAGCATTAGTAGCTGTAGCTGTGTAAGTTGTAGCAGTTGTTTGGTTGCCGAAGTTGAGCAAGCCACCTGTGCCTGACACCGTTGCAACAACAGAACCACCGTTATAAAGTCGGTATGTGATACCAGCATTAGACCCTGTAAGTCCAACCGGCATACCCAAACCGCCAACGCAATAGTTACCACCACCGGTCACGTTATAAACCGTTGGTAAAGGATTCACAACAACAGATGCACTACCTGACATATTATTGGTACAACCGGTTCCAACATTTGTTGCAAGAACTGTGTATACACCAGCTAAAGTCTGGTTACCGAAATCAATTGTTGTTCCAGTTCCTGCCATAGGAGATCCAAGTGGTGTAGCACCGTTATAGAGCTGATAATTAACACCAAGTGAAGAGCCTGCAAGCGCAACACCAACACCAGTACCACCGGAACAGTAGTTACCACCACCTGTAACCGTAAACGTTGAAGGAAGAGGATTCACTACTATGGTTGCTGTTCCGAGCATAGACGCAGTACAACCTGTTGTAGTATTTGTAGCAAGTACTGAATATGTACCAGCAGCAACCTGCAGACCGAATGAAACTGCACTTCCGGTTCCTGCAACAGCGGCACCCACAGGAGCAGTACCGTTATAGAGTTGGTAATTTATACCGGTTTGCGAACTGAGTAACCCAACCGACAAACCTGAACCACCAAGACAATAAGCACCTCCACCAGAAACGGTTTGCTGAACAGGCAATGGATTAGTACCCACAGAAACTGTACCCGCCATCGGACTGGTACAACCATTCACCGAGCTCGTAGCCAATACCGAGTACGTGCCGGTAAGCGTTTGCAATCCAAAAGAGAATGTAGCACCTGTACCGGCAAATGGCGCGCCTACAGCTGTAGAACCATTATATAACTGATAATTGATCAAAGTGTTTGAACTACTCAAACCAACATTCATTCCGGTTCCACCAGCGCAATAGGTACCGCCACCCGTTACAGTGTATGTCTGAGGAGCAGCAAGCACGCTTACTGTTGCACTGCCTGTCATAGGACGAACACAAGAAGTAGTAGGGTTAGTTGCGAGAACAGTATATGTGCCAGCCGGTGTTATACCTGAGAAGGTCAAACCAGAACCGGTACCACCGAACGCACCACCATAAGTAGTAGAACCGTTGTACAACTGGTAGTTGATGCCAGCCTCAGAACCTGCGAGAGTAATTGATACGCCGCCGGTGCCGTTACAATAAGAACCACCACCGGATACTGCGTACTGCGCAGGAAGTGGATTGATTGATACTGAAGCACTGCCGGCCATGTTGTTTACACAAGATGTGCCAGAATTAGTAGCGAAAACTGTATATGTACCAGCCACATCTACCATTCCGAAGGACATGATAGTACCGGTTCCATAAAGAGGTGATCCGAAAGGAGTAGAACCACTGTAAAGCTGGTAAGTAACTCCGTACTCCGATCCCGACATACCGATAGCCACACCGCCGGTACCAGCACAGTAGCTACCACCACCAGTTACGGTGTATACCACAGGCAACGGATTAACCACAACCGACACTGTGCCGGTCATATTGCTGGCACAACCGGTTGTGTTGTTAGTAGCAAGAACAGAGTAGGAACCCGCGACAGTCTGAAGACCAAAGCTGAGTGCAGATCCTGTTCCTGAAAGCGGAGACCCTACGGCTACCCCACCGCGATACAGTTGGTAATTGATACCACCCTGAGAGCTATTTAAACCGACTGCTACGCCACTACCGCCTGTACAGTATGCACCACCACCGTTGGTTGTGTAAACATTTGGCAGAGGGTTAACGATAACAACGGAGATACCAGACATATTGGACTGGCAGCTTGTTGAAGTATTTACCGCAACAACTGAATAAGTGCCAGGGGTTGTGAATACGCCAAAATCAAGCGCAGAACCCGTGCCCGCCACAGGACTACCAACGGCTGATGCACCGTTGTACAACTGGTAATTGATACCTGTTTGCGAACCACTCAGACCAACGTTATAGCCGGCAGCGCCACTGCAAAGTGTACCACCACCTGTCATATTGTAAGTCGTAGGAAGCGGATTGATAGAAATAGAAGCACTTCCGGACATATTGCTAACACAAGATGTACTTGCATTTGTAGCCACAACCGTGTATGTACCAGCCATAGTTTGAGACCCGAATGATACAGACGAACCTGTACCCGCAACAGGCGAACCCAAAGCGGTTGCACCATTGTATAATTGATAATTAATTCCTGATTCTGAATTAGACAAACCAACAGCTACACCTGAACCGCCATCACAGTAGCTACCTCCACCGGTTACCGTATAAACAACCGGCAATGGATTGATCACTACTGTTGCACTACCTGTCATATCGTTGATACAACCTGTGGTTGAATTTGTAGCAAATACTGTATAGGTGCCGGCTGCAGTCATCAAGCCAAAATTCAAGCTTGAACTTGTACCTGCAACAGGGCTACCTACTGGAGTAGTTCCATTATAAAGTTGGTAATCGATACCTGAATTGGAGAACCCAAGACCAACGCTAACACCTGAACCACCCGAGCAGTAGTTACCACCACCGGTAACAGCATAAGCTGTTGGAAGTGGATTAACAACAATTGAAGCACTTCCCATCATTGGCGAAGAACAAGATGTAGAGGTATTGGTACCGACCACTGTGTATGAACCTGCAAGGGTGTGAACACCAAAGCTAATCGCAGAACCTGTACCTGCTACAGCAGAACCAATTGCTGTAGAACCATTGTAGAGCTGATAGTCGATACCGGTATTTGAGCTTTCGAGACCGATAGCGTGTCCTGTGCCACCTGCACAATAGTTACCACCGCCTGTAACATTGTATGAAGCAGGAGCCGCGAGGATACCGACAACAGCAGTTCCTGACATGTTTGCCGTACAGCTTGTGGTCGCATCAGTAGCCAGAACTGAATAGGTTCCTGCTGACGTCATTACCCCAAAACTGAGCGCACTTCCTGTGCCCGCAACCGGTGAACCTACTGTGGATGAACCAAGGTAAAGCTGATAGTTGATGCCACTTACCGAACCGGACAAGCCAACAGCAACACCTGTGCTACCAGCACAATAGTTACCGCCGCCCGTCACAGTTTGTGTCGCAGGAAGAGGATTAACCGAAACAACTGCCGAACCTGTCATATCGCTCACGCAAGACGTGCTGCTATTTGTTGCAACAACCGTGTAAGCACCGGCAATAGTCTGCATTCCGAACGACAGAGCCGATCCGGTACCTGCAACCGCCGAACCTACCGCAGTTGCTCCGCGATAAAGTTGGTAATCTATACCTGCCTGAGAACCTCCAAGACCTACAGCAACTCCAGATCCACCGTTACAATATGCCCCACCACCGGTAACTGAATAAACCGTAGGCAGCGTGTTGATAACGATAGTCGCGGAGCCTGTCATTGGGTTGGTACAAGACGTAGTTGCATTGGTAGCGAGCACACTGTATGTTCCTGCAGCTGTGTAGGTACCAAAACTTATTGACGAACCTGTTCCGGCTACAGCACTTCCAACCGCTGTTCCACCATTGTATAACTGATAATTGATACCAGATTCAGAACCACTGAGGCCGACAGAATAGCCTGATCCACCTGCGCAGTAGTTACCGCCTCCAGTCACAGTATAAGTAACCGGCAATGGGTTAACAGAGACTATTGAAGATCCTGTCATGTTCTGAGTACAGAAAGTGGTTGCATTCGTAGCCAAAACCGTATATGTTCCGGCAGTGTTGAAAGAACCGAACGAGAATCCTGTACCAGTACCGGCAACAGGGCTGCCAACAGCAGTTGCCCCATTGTATAGTTGATAGTTGATACCCGACTCTGAACCACTCAGTGTAATAGTGATACCCGTAGCACCTGAACATATGGTGCCACTACCTGATACAGTCTGAACTACAGGTAATGCAGTCGTAGATACAGTTGCTATACCGCTCATATCATTGACGCAACCTGTCGTCGCATTCGTTGCTCTTACTGAGTAGTTACCTACCGCGGTAATCAAACCAAAATCAAGTCCTGAGCTGGCTCCTGCAAGCGGACTACCTACTGCAGTGGAGCCATTGTATAATTGGTAGTTAACACCCAGTTGAGAATTACTCAAACCGACGTGCAACCCAGATCCACCGGAGCAATAAGCACCACCACCTGTCATAGTGTATGCAGTAGGGAGAGCATTAATTACCACTGTTGCAGTACCAGTCATATCGCTGGTGCATGTTGTGGAAGGATTAGTCGCACGAACCGAGTACGTACCTGCAGCTGTGAAGGTTCCGAGTGTGAGCGCGCTACCGGTACCAGCTATAGGACTGCCAACGGCTGTAGAACCGTTGTACACCTGATAATTGATACCGCTTGCAGTACCGGTAAGTCCGATAGACACTCCCGAGCCACCGCTACAATAATTGCCACCACCGGTCACAGTGAATACCGCAGGCAGCGGATTAACAACAATTGTCGGAGTACCTGACATTGCACTTTGACAGCCGGTAGTAGCATTTGTTGCCATTACACTATAAGTACCTGCGGCTGTCTGAACTCCAAAATCAAGACCTGAACTAGCTCCCGCTATCGGACTGCCCACAGCCGTGGCGCCATTGTAAAGTTGGTAATCAATACCAACAACTGAGAAATCCTGAACGATGTGGAAACCTGAGCCACCGGCACAGTACGTACCACCACCACTAACGGTATATACATTAGGAAGTGGATTAATAAATACTGATACGCTGCCGCTCATATTCACAGCGCACGTAGCGCTCGGGTTGGCTATTACAGTATAGTTACCCGGCGTTGTAAAGAGTCCAAAACTCATCGCACCTCCTACACCGGCAACAACAGAACCCACATCACTTCCGTCTCTACGCAATTGGTAACTAACAGATGTCTGTGAGTTAGACAAGCCTACAGAAACACCCAATCCACCTGCGCAATATCCACCACCACCGGTAACACTATACACCACCGGAACCGAACCTACAGTCACATTAGTTGAACCTGTCATTGCGTTACTACAAGTCGTAGTAGCATTTACGGCAGCAACACTGTAAGAACCAGCAGCAGTTTGGAATCCAAAGCTGATCGCTCCACCTGTACCAGCTACCGGTGCGCCAACTGCAGTACTACCGTTATACAATTGGTAATTCACGCCGGTTTCTGAGCTATCAAGTCCGATAGTTACACCTGTACCACCAGAACAATAGAAACCACCACCAGTTACATTGTACGCTGTTGGCAAAGGATTCACGGTAACAGTTGTTGACGAAACAGGATTGCTGGTACAACCCGTACCAGTGTATGTCACAGACACGCTATATGAACCCGATGCGCCTGCATCTGGTGTCGTATAAACCTGTGTCGATCCGGCAGTTGTGCTTGAATAGCTACCTGGCCCGGACCAATTGTAGCTCACAAGTGTGCCGGCACCAGACGCACCATTACCATTAAGAGACAGCACGGCACCAGCGCACAAGACTGTTGGCGAAACACCGATACTCGTCATCGTAGGCAGATTATTCACAGTAACAGCCGAAGAAGTAACAGAGTTGCTTACACAACCTGCCCCTGTATATGTTACCGACAAAGTATATACCCCGCTTGCCGCAGTTGTGGTTGGAACCAATGAAGTAGTGCCTGTAGAAGTCGTTTCGCTGAAGCTATTTGGACCACTCCAGTTATAAGACACAACACTACCTGCCCCTGAAACTGAACCGGCATTCAATGTAAGCGTTGCTCCATTACACATATTAGTTGTAGATGGAGTGATGCTTGCAACCGTTGGGATAGTATTAACCGTTGCTGTATTAGTATAAGTAGTTGTACAACCTGACCCGCTACCATTATTCACCACAACTGTATATACACCTGAAGCCGACGTCGATGTAGACGAAATGCTTGGGGTTGCTGTCGTTGCACCCGTCATCGCCACTGGTCCGCTCCATGAATAGCCGGTTACATTTGACGCTCCGTTTGCTGAGAATGTCAATGTAGCAGGCTCACAGACAGGGCCGTTATTCGTCACACTCGTCAAAGTCGCTATCGGATTAACTGTAACCGTAGTAGTGTATATGGTCGAAGGACTACATCCTGGTTGACCTGAACCATCAGTTACAGTCAACGAATATGTCGAAGTAACAGTTGGCGTAGCAGTTGGATTCTGTGTTGTGTTAGATGACAAAGAAGGACCGCTCCAAGCATAGGTAGAAGCTCCGGTAGCCGGATTAGCATTGAGCGTAACGGTACCACCAACACAGATCACACCACTATTAGCAGGTGCTGCGGTCGGAATGCTATTTACAGACACTGAAGTAGTATATACAGTAGACGGACTACATCCCGATGCCGCAGTGCCATTTGTCACAGTCAATGAGTAAACTGAAGTAACAGTAGGTGTTGCGGTCGGATTTGAAGTTGTCGTCGAAGACAACGCAGGTCCGCTCCATGAATAAGTATTAGCTCCGCCGGCAGGGTTGGCGGCAAGTGCAACCGTTCCACCGTTACAGATGTAGCCATTATTCGTCGGTGCTGCTGTAGGAGTTGAATTCACTGTGACAGATGTAGTGTACACATCAGCCGGCGCACAACCGGGTTGAGTACTTCCATCAGTAACTGTAAGTGAGTAAACTGTCGTCACTGTTGGAGTTGCTGTTGGACCAGCAATTGTAGATGACGACAAAGAGGAACCACTCCACGAGTACGTAGACGCACCACCCGATCCGTTGGCGGCAAGGGTCACTGTACCGCCATTACAGATCGGACTGCTGTTCGTTGGCGCTGCAACAGGTTTCGGATTCACCGTAACAGATGTGGTATACACCGTAGAAGGACTACAACCCGATTGTGTACTACCATCAGTAACCGTAAGTGAATACACGGCAGTTACAGTAGGAGTAGCGGTAGTAGTGGCTCCGGTAGCAGAGACAAGAGAAGCACCCGACCAGTTATAAACACTGGCACCATTCGCCCCGTTACCGGTGAGTGTCACAACACCACCGCTACAGATGTAGCCGTTGTTTGTTGGTGCCGCTGTTGGCGCATTGTTTACAGTTACTGAAGTAGTGTAAACAGTTGACGGACTACAACCAGAAGCAACAGTACCATTTGTAACTGTCAGTGAGTAAACACTGGTTACTGTTGGTGTAGCTGTTGGGTTAGCAACAGTTGAAGAAGAAAGCGAAGGACCGCTCCATGAATATACGGAAGCACCTCCCGACCCATTCGCTGTCAGATTCACAGTACCACCATTACAGATATATCCATCGTTTGTTGGTGCTGCTGTTGGAGTGCTGTTCACAGTCACTGACGTTGTATATACGTCAGAAGGACTACATCCCGGCTGTCCGGAACCATCTGTAACCGTAAGCGAGTACACTGAAGTAACAGTTGGTGTTGCCGTCGGATTCGCAACAGTGCTTGAAGCGAGAGATGAACCAGTCCAGCTGTAAGTAGACGCGCTTCCTGCCGGATTTGCAGTCAATGTCACGGTGCCTCCGTTACAGATAGGACTGCTATTCGTCGGAGCTGCTGTTGGCTTAGAATTAACAGTAACTGAAGTTGTATATACATTAGATGGACTACATCCATTATCACCTGTTCCATCACTCACTGTAAGCGAATAAACTGCAGTTACAGTTGGTGTCGCGCTCGGATTCTGAGCAGTGGTCGAAGCAAGTGACGCACCGCTCCAAGTGAACACACTTGCTGCATTTGCAGGATTAGCCGTAAGCGTCACTGTACCTCCATTACAGATATATCCGTTATTAGTAGGCGCAGCTGATGGCGTTGGCCTTACGGTCACTTGTGTAGTGTATACAGTTGACGGACTACAACCTGAACCGCCCGTACCATTCGTGACAGTGAGGGAATAAACTGATGTAACAGTAGGCGTTGCTGTAGGATTAGCCACAGTAGTAGACGACAGATTCGGACCAGACCAGCTGTATGTGGTTGCGCCACCGCCCGGGTTTGCGGTCAACGTAACTGTTCCACCGTTACAAATAGGACCACTGTTAGTAGGCGCCGCAGTTGGTGTACTATTTACAGTTACTGAGGTAGTATATACCGTAGATGGGCTACAACCCGGTTTACCTGAACCATCTGTAACAGCTACAGAGTACACTGAAGTAACTGTAGGCGTTGCTGTAGGATTGGACACAGTCGATGACGACAAAGACGGACCACTCCATGTATAAGTTGATGCACCGTTAGCTGGATTCGCAGTCAGAGTCACCGTTCCACCATTGCATATTGGACTGCTATTTGTTGGAGCCGCCGATGGAATAGGATTTACAGAAACGGTTGTAGTATAAACAGTAGACGGACTACAGCCGGAACCAGCCGCACTGACAGTCAACGAATACGTACTAGTGCTTGAAGGAGCAGCAGTTGGGTTCTGCATTGTAGATGAATATCCACTCGGTCCGCTCCACGACCATGAGGTCGCGTTGCTTGAGTTTGCAGACAAGGTCACAGTGCCACCTTCACAGATGTATCCATTGTTTGTAGCACCTGACGATGTCGGCAAAGGATTCAACGTGACACTTGTAGTGTATACTGTTGACGGACTACATCCCGACCCTGTAGCACTCACGGTGAGTGAATAAGTACCTGTCACTGTCGGAGTAGCGGTTGGATTCTGGGCAGCAGAGGCAAAAGCATCCGGACCAGACCATGACCAACCTGTTGCATTGCTCGAGTTAGCCGATAAAGTCACAGTACCACCAGAACAAATCGGTCCATTATTAGATGGCGCGGCTGTCGGAACCGGATTTACGGTAACAGTTGTTGTATAGACTGTTGAAGGGCTGCATCCCGGCGCAGAAGTACCTGTAGACACGGTCAACGAATAAGTTGTTGTAGCCGTAGGTGTAGCTGTCGGATTTTGAACGGTTGATGAAGCGAGGTTTGCCCCACTCCATGAATAAGCGGCAGCACCCGAAGCAGGTGTGGCTGTTAAAGTAACCGTACCACCCGCACATATTGCACCACTGTTGGATACGGTAGCAGTAGGAACAGGATTCACAGTAACAGATGTCGTATATACCGTCGACGGGCTACATCCGGGATTACCGGTTCCGCTTGACACTACAACTGAGTAAACCGAAGTCACAGTAGGAGTAGCAGTCGGATTAGCGACAGTAGTCGAAGACAGGCCGGCACCACTCCATGTATATGTATTTGCACCATTGCCAGGGTTTGCTGTCAAAGTAACGGTACCACCGTTACAAATAGGACCGTTATTAGTCGGTGCAGCATTCGGTTTAGCTTGAACGGTAACAGTAGCTACTGCACGGCAAGAACCTAGCGTGTAAGTAATGTTTGCTGTTCCTGCATTAAATGCTGTAACGACACCTGTGGTGAATCCAACTATTGCAACAGAGGTATTGCTGCTGGTCCAGGTACCGCCGGCAACACTATTAGTAAGTGTGGTTGAACCGGTAGTACACAACGAAAGAGTGCCGCTGATTGCTGTTGGTGTCGGGTTCACTGTAACCGTTCCGGTACCGGTACCCTGACAACCTGCATAGGAAGCCGCCACCGTATATGTAGTTGTGGCAGTTACAGAACTAGCCGTCACGGAACCGCCAGTTGTAGCCGCAAGATACGTTGAAGGGCTCCATTCATACGTGCTCGCCTGAGGCCATACAAAACTGTAAGTAGCATTTGCAAGTCCGGTTGTTGAGTTATTATGCCCGGGTACGGTTGCCGCCAAAGTTCCACCCACTTTCTGAACACCGATTGTGTGAGTAGTGGATTGTGCAGTAGTGATATGCAAGTCTATCTGACCGGTACCCTCATATATTACCAGCTGGCCGGTTTCAGCCGGACCGGCAATATAGTCCGGAATAGCATTGTAACTTACAATAAACTGACGATTAGGTGTTGTACCTCGGGTACCGTAGGTAATTGTGCCGCCACCGTTCAAATAGAGGTCGCGTCCAAAAACTGAAATAAAATTATAAGGATACGAAGCATTCGGCAAAGTGCCGACATAAGTCGTGGTCATAGGAGTGCCGAAGGACAAATATCCATTAGTACCAATGTAACAATTTGTACCTGAACTATAAGAAGTACCATACATTGAAAAATCAAATGGTACCTGAACGGTAAAGTATCCGTTATCCAAAGACCCGCCATTTACAGTTGAACTACTGTTAAACGTGGCTGAAGGTGTAAATGATACAGGGGCAAAAGTTGTAGGCACCACAGAATAGTTGGTCGGAGTGGTTGACGCAGTTAACGTTGCCGTACCGGCCGAACATACGCTTGTCGGCGATGACGTCACGGCAACTGTCGGAGTCACGGTATTAACAACCATGTTCAACATAGCAGGAGCACATCCGTTGCCAAGATCGTAAGAAATAGTTGACAATCCGTTTGCTACACCCGACACAACGCCGCCCGTCGAAACAGTCGCAGCACTAGTGTTTGAGCTACTCCATGTACCACCAGAAACTGTATTACTCAGGCTGACAGTTGAACCTGCACACACGTTCCGCGTTCCCGAGATCGGGCCAGGTGCCTGATTTACCGTAACTGTACCATAGACTGGAGAACCACAGACGTTAACGTAAGTGATAGTTGATGTACCAACTCCCACTCCGGTAACTATGCCGGCAGATCCGATAGTAGCTACCGACGTATTTGAACTGGTCCAAGTACCTGCACCGCCCGAATTCGACAAAGTACTTGTTTCGCCCGTGCAGATGCCAAGTGTACCAGTGATGGATCCCGGCGAAGCGTTCACCGCGAATGTTGCCGTTGAGTAACAACCACCTACCGTGTAGGTAATAGTGGTTGTACCAATAGTAGTATATGCAGTAACTATTCCGTCCGTTGCACCAATGGAAGCTATAGACGGCGCACTACTGCTCCACGTACCGCCTGAGGTAGTATTTGTCAGTGTACTAGTACCACTTGTACAGGTACTTAACGTACCTCCAATAGCAGCCGGAGTTGGATTCACCGTCAACTCATAACTAGTACTTGACGTACATCCGTTGAACGATGAATTGACAGTGTAAGTTATAGTTGGAGTAGTCGTCACGGCTGTTGCTGTAACCAAATTACCGGTCGTTGCACTCAGGAATGTTGATGGACTCCATGTATAGGTTGCATTAAACGGAGTGAAACGATAGGCCTCAGGAGCTGCAGGGGTTATCGTATATGCTGCTGCATTCCTTCCCGGAGGAACTACTGCCTGAGTTCCGGCATTTTGGATACCCATTGTACGTGTGCCGGATGATTTGCTAACAAGCAGATCAACCACATTTGAGGTCTCATACAAAATGATCCTCGCATTGTATATATCAGCAGCAGAACAACAGTTTCCTATCGAAGCAAAATTGATCACGAAACTTCTGTTCGGCGCAGTTCCTTCAGTTGACGTTGAAACCGTACTACCAACCACATAAAGATCACCCATTGCGTAAGCAATGCATGGAGGCATTGAAGCAGTTGGTAGCGCAAATGTACTCAAGGATGTAGTCGCTGAACCAAATGTCACGTATCCATTGGTTCCCACATGCGCCGTTGTATAGTTATTACCCCAGAACTGGAACGTAAACGGCAAACTAACTGTTTGATATCCGTCGTCTGTACTCGTCCAGGATGTTAGGTTCGTAGGACTTGTTTGTGCAGGCGCGCTGTATGTGATATTCGAAAGATTATAACCGGCAATGGGTGGGCTAAGTGTAGCCGAGAGGTTTGTATTGTTACCCGAACAGATCGGGTTAGATGTTGCCGACATGGTAAATGTCGGAACAACACTGTTGATACCAACAGCCAAAGTGTTACGACACCCTGTACTTGAAATAGTATAGGTCAATGTAGGTGTGCCATGGGCAACACCTGTAACAACACCGCTCGATGAACCCACCGTGGCCAATGCTGTGTTGCTTGAAGTCCAAGTACCACCTGATGTCGCGCTGGTGTAAGTACCTGTAGCTCCCACACAAACAAAACCGGGGCCTGATATTGCGGCAGGGCTACTTGCTACTGCAACTGAGCCAATTGCAGAATCAGAAGTAGAAGTATAACTACAAGAAGCCACCATCTTATAGTAAGTAGTGGCGGTAATATTCGATGGAATGGTATATACCGCATTGGTCGCTCCTGTGATCGATGAGTAGGAAGATCCGTCCGCAGATACACGCCATTGATAACTTACACCAGCACCGGTAGTAACACCGGTAGCGGTAAGCGTTGTAACACCTGAATCACATACTGTTGGATTGGTGGGCGTTACAGTACCTGCTGCAATACCTGTACATGGTGGTATGTTCACCTCATGACATCCGATCACCGGAGTGGTTCCACTACGAGTGGTACCGTCTACGTCATTATTTACTGTTCCGGAAACGGCAGCAGTACCGGCGATCAAAAGAACGTTGGCATCAACTGCATTCAACCTCAGGTTGCTCGATGAAACAAAGTTAGGACTCACATTTTTCGAGTTGGCATTTCCGCCAAACCCACTGATCATCTCAGAAAGGGAAGCCCTATCCACTCCCGCTATCCTACCCAGAATGCCGGTTGAGTTTACCGAATAGTTATTGTAATCTATGTTTGAGAATATTGAACTTGCTACATTCGAATAAATTGCATAACCAACTTCAGATGTTGACGAGCTGTTATCATACGAATTCACAAGATTATTATTCCTTACATCAATATTTCCGGCACTGGTGTTAAACAACAATGCGGCTGATGAGGTAGCTCCGGCAGTACCGGGATATGAACCATTAAGGTTGATCGTATTATAGTATATTTTTACGCTACCTGAAGCTCCTTCCACACTAATACCGACCGGAAACTGAGTATAGCCGGTAACAATGTTCGATGAACTTGCAATTCCGGAGATCATGTTATTTGCTATTACCGTATTACTTGTCGGGCTATTGACATTTACAAGAATACCCCTTGCACCTCCTGAAGTGGTGCTGTAATAGGTCCTGACACCGGTAATAACGTT
Source organism: uncultured Flavipsychrobacter sp. (assembly GCA_964652995.1). Classification (GTDB taxonomy): domain Bacteria; phylum Bacteroidota; class Bacteroidia; order Chitinophagales; family Chitinophagaceae; genus Nemorincola. The sequence goes on from CAZZCR010000004.1 coordinate 164,537, forward strand.
TCGAGATACCACCGAATTGATTACTGAAGACCCGAGGTAAATACCCGACATTGAACCGGTAGAGGTACCTGAGCTGTTAGAATTTATGTCGCCGATGGTATTCTGCGATATCACTGCTCCATCTACATTCGAACTCATGTAAATTGCCGAAACAACAGTGTTTACATCAGTCCTGCCAATGTTGCGGAAAGTGTTGTTGGAAATTGTAGGATTAAAATAGTTGGTGAGCATTATACCACGGAAGTAAATATTATCGGTAGAACTGTAGCTGGCAGGACCGAATGTGTTACCGCTTATCGTCCATTGGTTGTGTCCACCGGCAGAAGTAAATGCGGTACCGTTTCCGTAAATACCGTAGTAACACTTCGTAAAGGTATTATTCATGATACTGATCGTATCGTGATCCATTCCCGCTGATGTTGTTGGCGTACTACCATTGTCCATACCGGCAAGCAAACCATAACAAACCGAGGTAGCATTGTTTCCGCCTACTATGTTTAGATTTTGAACCGTTACATTACGACAGCCGGGCCCGGTGCCACTGGTACTAGCCAACCACACGTTTGCAAATGTGCTCGTCCACGTACTGTTCAATGTAAGGGTAGCACCGCCTGAATTGATACCGTCCAGTATAATATTGCGTGCATTCAACAACTTAAATATTGCACTTGTTGTCGATGGTCCGTTAATCGTAACAGCAGTACCTGCCGCCGGACGTATGGTTAATGTGTTAGTTGAACTCGCGTGTGGATTAAAGTTAATTGTGATCGGGAATGACTCACTTGGGTAAGTACCATCTGTCAAATTAAAAGTAACAGCACCGGTCATACATGCTGAATTGTATGCAGCAACTGCCGATGTGATTGTAGTGTAAGTTCCAGTTGCACCAACATCATATGAACCGCCCAATGAAATAGCCACGGTATAAGAATTTGGTGTGGTAGGATGCGTCGTTACTGTATTTACGTTACTGGCAACAAGACCTGTTGATGGGTTAGAACCTACAAACGGATTATTGTCCTGAGCAATCACATAATATTGTATCACATCACCAACACTAAGCCCGCCCATATCTGACGCAAGTATTGTAAATGACCAGGTGCCACTTGTGCCCGACCCTGATGACAAAGTACCCGAATTACTTGACCATGTACCCGATGAAGACTTCTTGTAGTACACCTTAGGACGCAGGGTGCCGGTTGTGGGCACTCCACTTGGATCAACTATTGTTGCTGTAAATGTTCTATCTCCGGTACCACATGAAGAAAGCAATGCAGTGTAGGTGATCACAGGAGGAAGGTTATCCGTAGGCACGCCATCAAATTCATCTGCACCAAGGTCAGGCGCAAATGCACCACCATTGGTAGACCCTACCGGACCGGGACGCGGAATGGCATCGTAATCATCAGTAATATCAGTTAATACAACCCCGTGCGACTCAAAGTTATTGGCAGTAGTGCCCATATTCAAATGCAGGTCACCTGTTGAGGAGTTGGTGAATGTAGGGGTACTTGCAGTGTATGAATTGTTATCACAAGAAGTATTCGACTGCCATGCAGCAAATGTCCTGTCAGTACCAGACCACCAGCCTACTGTTGAAGCATTTGCCGAGTTAAGAATATTATAATTTGAAGCACCTGCACCCCATCCTGAATTACTAGCAGAATAGTTGATACCATTGGCAATTGCATAATGCTTACCGGTACCACCGTTACGTGCATTGTGAAATATATTGTTCCTTATATCAACTGGAGTAGACATTGTAGAACTAAAACTTCCCCTGTGGAAACATGCGGATGGTTGAGCTCCGCTGGATACGGTTCCCTCAATATTTACCGTATTGTAGAATATTCTTGCAGTGAGCGAAGTAGAGATATAGTTCATGATACCAACAAACGCGGTATTCGTCGTCTGTGCATTACCCAACGAAATCATGTTATTGGCAATGAGTGGCGCTGTCGTGGTCTGAGAACCCCAAAGTATACCAATAGCCTTAGGCGGAGTTGTTGTTGAGGTACTTGTATTGGCGTTTCTCAGGTCATATATTCTGTTCTTTGTTACGATTGTACCATTAGCAGTAGAGATACCTACACCTACAACATTGGTACCCACCGAAGTGGTGTTGGTATTGATCAGCGCATTAATAGTATTTTGAGTGATTGTCACACCTACAGGGCTCGATGTCAATGCGATACCATTCAATGCACACTGTCCAGAAAGTGTGGTGTTTGAAGCACCTGTCCTTATATTATTAATGTTGTTGCCTGAAATTGTACCAGAAGCAACACTTGCATGAAGAATTCCTGCGGCAAGTGTAGAAGAATTGGTTGACGCATTGGTCAGATTGGCAATTGTATTGTTTGAGATTACAAATGGCGCAAAAGTTGTAGTCGTGATGCTACTGTTTATACCGTACACTCTCGACGAACTGGAGGATGTAGTAGCAAAAGATGCATGCAGACTGTTTGAAGTAGATGTACTACCGATCGTGTTGTTTGAAACAGTAATACCTGCCGTGCTCGACACCGCTATACCATCTATACTTGCGCCTTGCGTAGATGTTCCAATAGCAGTTAAAGCGCCGATAATATTATTACTGATATTCACTGTAGCAGGGTTCGAAGTAGACGAGTTGATACCCACAATAGCACCAAGGGAACCCGGAGTAAGTGTGATAGCACCATTTCCTGTACTGGCACCAATTGTATTGGCACTGGTAGTACCGATGTTTGCACTACCCGATGTGATACTGATACCACAGAGCGCACCTCCGGATGTATTCGAAGTACTTGTGGTCGTCATCACGATATTCCTTATTATATTTCCCTGCACTGAGGAAGGCGTCGTATTTCCTACACTCAATGCAATACCCTGGAACGTGTACGAAGTACTTCCCGTCATAGTGTAGTTACCGGTTCCGGAACTTGAGCTATAACCGATCGTGTTATCGGTTATAACAAAATTATTTCCCGATGTATTGGTAATATGAATAGCACGATGTGAGATACTACTCGTGAAATTCCTGGTTGCCGTCTGATAAAAACGATTACCAGTGATCGTCCAATCAGAACTTCCCGTTGTAAGGAATATACCATAGTTGGAACTCGAAGGATTAAAGTAGTTTGCGATATTACAATTGCTAATCACGTTTCCACTATTTTCCTTTCCCGATGTACCGGAGCTGTATATTGCCTGAGTTGGTGTAGACGACCCATCAAGCAGGTCACAGTATTCCAGCATATTATTGTCGTTACCGTTGGTACGGGTAGTGGTGCTAAAGAACACACTACTTTGCACAGTTGAAGTATTAACACTCCTGATTGTTACATAACGCAAAGTATCCGTAGACGCGTCGTTAATAAACCGGACCGGTATACCACTCGTACTTGTGTTACTAATTGTAAGAGCATTGGTTGAACCCGATGACCCTACCCTACCGTCGATCACAACATTAGTTGCTCCGTTCAGGTCTATCATCACCGCATCAGACCCGGTGAGTGTCAGTGCACTGCTCTGTGGTCTGATAGTCACTTTGTAGCTCGAAGCACAACGATTGATGTCATTAATAACTATAGGTCCTTCATATGTATATGAAGGCTCCAATTCCAGCGCCAGATTAGCCGAGATACCCTGCGTGCTTATTGCAATCAATGCGGCTGCAATGCTGGCGTAATCACCGGTTGGTCCCACCGACTTAACACCTGACAACCCACAGTTATTGGTTGTTGCATTTCCCGTGAGCGGTGAAGTTGTCAGATAATAAGGAGGAGTACCACCCATACAATCTGAATTGTATGCAAATATCCAGAAGTAATAAGTGGTGTTCGCTGCCAGGCCCGTAGCATTAAATGAACCGGTCGTAGTATTAGCTACCACAACACCGCCCAACGCCGTAGAACCCACCGCATACGTTACCCCGTCAGTCGGAGCTGTAGGAGCAGTGCTCGAGGTGGTGCGAATGATCAGATAGTGATCAGCACTCGATGAGGTTGTAAACGTTCCGTTCATATTGAACAAACCCGGCGTCAGTGAAAGCGAAGTAGCTTGAGCGGTTGGTGTTGCACAAGCCGGCGGGTTAGCAATGATCACCCTGTAATCCCTCACGTTACCGTAACTTGTGGAAGTCGTAGGGCAAGGAAGAACACTCGGGTAACCGGGTGCTGTGCCCGAGTTATAATAACCAACTATCCTCATCCTGTGCAATCCGGGCGTTGCAGTCGGACTCACTGACAAAGTAGTTACGGGCATGTACGAGGGCAGGTTGTATGGGATACCTCCAACTGATTCGGTAGATGTAAACGCACCATCATCGTTGTAGTCTATCCAAATTTGTGTTGTAAAGTTTGTGTAGTATGGCCCCGAAGCATTTAACCGCGCAGAATAATTCAATCCGGAATACAAAGTCACCGGTGCCATAGCGTATGAATTATCAATATAGTTTGTGGAACAACATGCCGCACAAGTTGTAGCAGAAAACACAAACGTACTCGAATCCGTAATATTACTTCCACCAACACCTATCAAAGAGGCGATACTCATATTCATAGGGTAAGAACTACAAGTATTTCCAAATGCAGGTGTACATGAAGACGGAGCATAAAAATCAATACCTACAATATTTGTGTTCGCTGAACTACTCGATGCTGAACAAGTGACAACACACCTGTAGTAGGTAGTAGTTGAAATGCCCGTAAAGGAATATGTACTGTTAGTAGCCCCTGAGATCGTAGTCCAACTGCCCGTAGTATCGGTTGTCGACTGCCATTGAAATGTGATGCCACCATCACCTGAATATCCTGTATTTGTAAGTGTGAACGCGGTAGTACCAACTCCGTAAGGACTACTGGTTGTTGCAGTGCCCGGAGTAGGTGTGCCGGAACATGGTGCCGCACCAATACCTGTTACAGGGAAGTTGTATGTTGAACCAAGACCACCTCCGCTGAAAGTGATATTACCTGATACCGTTCCGGTTGCTGTAGGCGCAAACCGCACATAAAACGGAACATTTGTAAATCCGGGAGGAGTAAAAGAATAAGATTGAGATGTTGTATACCATGTCGATCCATCAAATGAAAACTCAAACACGCTATTAGTTGTATTTACCGTCAATGGGCTGGATGATAGCGAAACCCCTGTAACACTGAACACCTGTGCGGCAGAAACTGTCGAAGTAGTAGTAGTCGGGAATGATATAGAACTAGGTGTTGCACCGAGCAGTGGTGTAGTACTGGGAGCAATATAAACATAGCCGTTACCCGTACGAAAACCTGAAGTCGTTGTAGCGTCAGATAGAACATTGGTGCCACCATAGTAGGAGGAACCACCAGGACCGCCCGCACGATAAGATCCGCCGCCGCCATACCAGCCGCCGCCGCCGCCGCCGCCCCAAAAATTACCATTTCCGCCGGCTCCAAATGCACCTGCTGTTGTCGCGCCACCTGTTGCAGCAACACCACCCGCCGACGGGGTACCACCCGCGCCGATGTCGGCAGAGGCAGTACCGCCACACGAACTTGCCCCCGAGCTACCGGTGAGCCCTCCGCCCGCACCTCCGTTAGAACCACTACAATCGTAAGCAGCACCGCCGCCGCCGGCAGCAACAACCAATCTGCTTGCCAAAGCCGTAGCTGTGCTCCCCGACACTGTTCGGATATCACTGGAACCACCACCACCGGCTGCACCACCACTCGTGCCACCTTGTCCGCCTTGCGCACCGCCGCCGCTGTTACTACCGCCTGCACCACCACTATTATTTCCACCTTGTTGTCCCACGTAAACGTAAAGAACCTGACCAGGTGTTACCAGGATTGTGCCCTGAACGCGTCCACCTGACCCACCGGTCCGTGCGGGACTAGTATAGTTTCCACCCTGACCACCCGCAACATCGACGGTGATCGCAGAAACACCCGATGGTACAGTGTATGACTGTACTGAACCCGTGTAGGTAAAAGTAGTTTGTGCCGAGGCAACAAATTCAAGACAACATAAAACCGATAGTAGTAACAGTTTTTTCATATTCTGTGCTTTATTTGAAACGGTATTTTTCTTTCTTTTTTAGTGACCTGCCGGTTGGTACCACGACTTGTAATTGAGTCGTATTCCCCGCCAAAAAACGAATCTCGTAGCTGTGCTTTTTTTAACAATAAATTATACACGCTACAAAACTTATTAATCAACAAAACCAGTAAATCTCTTTAAAAATAGAAAATTTGATAGACTTTAGAAGCCCAACTCTTTAACTGATTGTTAATGCCTTGTTGTCATAAATTAATCAATGATAGACCAGATAACACATAAACGAAACCCGCATGCATAAAGTAATAACAAAGAGCAGAATAATATGAAAAGGTTACATTTTTTAACGAAAAGTCCATCCACAAAATATTTTCCGAGTGTGGAAAAATATTTTTCAGCGCGGAAAATAAAATGACAATTATTTAAGGCCTCCACCCGGCTGTAACTCGTAAATTGCACATCGTTATATGAAAGACGTACTATTCGAAGACCTTGGTGAAATTGCATATGACCAAGCATGGGCATATCAGGAATCATTGATGAAAGCCAACCTCGATCTGAAGGCTGACTGGTACAAAACATCAGCACCAAATGATGTTTACAATATCCCTACAAAACACCATTTGCTTTTTTGCGAACATCCTCACGTTTACACATTGGGAAAGAGCGGCCACATGGAGAATCTCCTTGTAAATGATGCACGGCTAAAAGAGCTGAATGTTTCTTTCTTCAAAACCAATAGAGGAGGAGATATAACCTATCACGGCCCTCAACAAATTGTTGGATACCCCATTCTCGATCTTGAATACTTCGAAACAGATCTCGGTAAATACATGCGCAATCTCGAAGAAGTGATCATTCGCGTCCTTGCTCATTACGGCATTTCTGCAGGAAGGCTACCCGGCTCAACCGGCGTGTGGCTCGATCCGGATATAAAAGGGAAAGTCCGCAAGATATGCGCCATGGGTGTGCGTTGCAGCCGATGGGTTACATTGCATGGCTTTGCATTCAACATTAACACCGACCTGCGTTACTTCGACTACATTGTTCCCTGCGGCATCACCGATAAAAGTGTAACCTCACTCGAAAAAGAACTCGGACACAAGGTGAACATGCAAGAGGTTAAAGACCTGCTCGTAGAAAAATTCGAAGAGGTATTTCAATGTGAGATTCACGCCGATCCGCACGCAGCAGATATCCACCTTAGATCGATAGAAAAAAAACATTGAAAAAGCGCGGCATAACATATAGTTGGGGCGACAGAAATCTATCAATCGACTTGGGCAACCGTGTCGAATCCAGAATACGTGCGCTTTATGTTGCAGAACTGACGTTCACAGCAGCAATGGCAACAATCTTCCTGCTGCAATCATTCCCGCTCAAACACAATGTATTGAACTGGTTGGCAACAATAGGCGCCTCGCTTCTTTACCTGCTCGCGGCACATAGATTCCTTGCTCGCATGTTCCTGAAGGAGAAACTACTGATAGACGCCCATAACATCACTATAATAAAACGCTCGTTGTTTACGCAAGACGTCCGCAGGTATTTCTGGAGAGACATTGGTGAGTTACACTATCAGGGAAAAGGCGCGAAAACGGACCACCCACTCAAAGGAAAATCTTTCGATTATTTCGGGTTTGAAACGCAGGAACACCTGATTCAAAGTCTTCACCATGATGGCAACCTTTACTTCGACACAAAAGATGGAACTCGTGTTTCTTTTGCATCCGGCGTATATTCCTGGGATGCCGAAAAAATGGTTCAGATGATCAAGATTTACATAGGCCCCGCATTGAAACTTGGCCCTGAATGGGATGACATGCTGCAAGAGCAGGAATATGACGACAACACCACGAACTAGACTGTCAGCGTTCGGGCAATACTGTAATGTAACCCGTCTCAAGTTCTGAACCGTTTATTCTAAGGACAAACTTATACACGCCTCGGTGCTGAAAACTCCGCTTTTCGATTAGAACATAGTCTACCGTCAGATTGGCAACGCTCACAACTACAAGTCCATGTTTGTCATAAAAATCAATTGAACGCTTTTCACTGTTCATACTCGGAGAAAGCTTCACAAAAACATGGCCGGTATTTTTCTGCACACCCACGTGTATCGGTGTCACAAACAATGGCTCTGTGATGTTATCGATCGGGCGCGGCAGAACAATGCGCTTCAATGATAATGTGCTCAATTGGTTATTGGCAACGGGGCCGGCTGTGTCCCTTACAATGATTTCGTCATTCCCGGATGCAGTAAAAACGCATTCCGTATCAACAATCATCTTGCAGACATTGCTCTGCCACACAAGGCCGGAATTGAATTCGACACCCAATTTGTAGTATCTGTTCCCTGCCCTCCGATCTGTGTCGAAATAATGCTGAGCTCCCTTTACAGGCGCCTCTAATCGCCCGATAATATCAAACCGCCCCAAACTATCAAACGACCGACTAACCGCTATTTGTCTCACCCCATCATATTGGCATTGCCAGGCAAGTTCCACCCTCCCCCCACCGCACTTGCAACTCATGCCCGGTAGCATTGGCTGACCAGCCACAATAATTGAGCACAGCAGAGGCAAAACCGCACCAAGCACCCATCGTAGGGTTAGAGCAAGATTCATACACCAAACATAATCCAATATTTGAAAGGATTTTAACAAAAAACAGCACCGAGAACACATTAAAAGCAAGCGAAAACGAATATATATTCAATGCAGTAGTTAATTTTGCACTTCGCCGGACCTAACGGGGTTAAAATCTACATTTTTGAAGAATCGCATACTACTTCTTATCAGCGTCACGTGTATAACAATGATGTGCGTCTTCAGACCCACGACATCCACAGGCCAGACCATACCCACAACCGGAACCTCAGCCCGCGACACAAGCAAATACAAAACCAACACAAGCCGATGGAAAGACCAAAAATCTAAAGTCACATTTGAAAAACTCAATTCTTCAAGGAACTACGAACCGGACTCCTCGATCCACACTTTCCATCGGCGATTGTTTCTCCAGCCATGGTCCCGTGACCTCGGACTTACAGGAGGCCCGGCATACAATCTCCTATTCAGCCCCGATTACAAAGTTGGCCCAACCCTCGGATATCGTGCATTTGACGTTTACCGATTCGACATTGATAGTCTAAATTACTACAACTCGGCGCGCCCATATTCGATATTCAGTTACCAGACAGTAGGCCGAAACGAGAACATAGCCAGTATTCTGCACACACAGAACCTGAAGCCAAACTGGAATATCGCTGTTGAATACCGAAAAACAAGTAATCCGGGGTATTACAAAACACAAAGAAACAATCACGACAACCTGGCGCTGACCACTCGATACAAAAGCCTTGACAAACACTATGAGCTTAAAAGTGCATTGGTATATAACAAAGAACAACAGGATGAAAACGGTGGCATATTGTTCGATTCACTGCTCGCAGACCCGGCATACACCGACAGAAAAACACTAAACACCGCCTACGAATCTCAATATTCATCTAGTCGGTCTGCCGTCACGAATGTACTTCGCGAATGTACCTTCATGCTGCAACACAAGTATACCTTTGGCACCACCGACACCACATTTAACGAAGACGACACTGCTGCATTTTCATACACACTCACACCCCGATTCAGCATTACTCACTCAACAACTATCAGCACCGAGAAACACCAGTACAAAGACCTTGCACCCGATTCGATACGATACATTTCTCTCTTTTCCAAGTCATTTGCAAATAACGGCACCGGCTATTATGCGCCCGGCATCGACTCGGTTTACACAAAACAAAATTGGTTTTGGGCAGACAGTAAGATAATACTCAGTGGCTACATTGGCAAAGCAGAGAATCAACTGAGATTCAGTGCCGGAGCCGGCGTACGATATGACCAGTTCTCATCCTCACCAGTGGTTATACCAATTACCGACACCCCTTACTGGTCAACGGGCATAGATCGGCATAGCCGGATGAGCACTTTCATTGAAGGATCAGTTCGAAAAGAAGCGATGAACTCAAAAGAATGGGATTACGGGGCATCGCTTCGAATGTTGACATCAGGCAATTACGCGGGAAATTTCAATTTTGCAGCCACTGCAAGCAAGGAAATATCAAAAACCGTTGGAAGATTTATCGCCGGTATCAACCAGCAGATCGGCAGTGCACCATTCAGCCTCACTGACTATAATAACCTCCACGTAAACCGCAGTTTTAGTTTTAAAAAAGAAAGCATTACCACACTGAGTGCCGGCATAGAGTCAGCAAAATTGAAAATGGGCATTGGCGGAAGAAATCACCTCATTTCCAACTATATCTTCATAAATACTAAAGGCCTGCCCGACCAGTACAATCAGGCATTCTCGGTTCCTCAGTTTTGGGCACGGAAAATATTTAAAGTTGGTTCTTTTTACCTTGATAACGAACTGGTGTACCAGACATCTACCTCAGGCGCTCCCATAAATGTACCCGTAATAATGGGACGTCATCAGCTGAGTTTTGAAAAGCCACTTTTCGGCAGCGCTTTAACACTGGCCACCGGCGTCGAGTGCAGGTACAACTCGGCATACTCACCGGCTGGTTACAGTGCCATTTACAACCGTTTCTCTTATCAGGACACAGTAACGGTAAACAACACACCGGAGATGTGCGTATTTGTGAACTTTAAAGTAAAACGCTTCCGTGCTTTCCTCATGTACGACAACTTGCAACAACGCTTCGCCAAAAACGCCATACTATTCATGGGTTCACCTGTCGTAAATCGTACAAATGGAAACGTCATAACTCCGGTTTACGCCGCGCCAAACTCAGTACTCAGATTTGGTTTCTCTTGGGCAATGAACAATTAACACTACTTCTTTATTGGTAACTGTTCTACAAACACCTTCCTATTACCTCCACCACACAGATCATCAAAAACCTGATGTTGATCGGACAGCAAAAACGGGATAGACAAATTAGTCCATTTCTCATGGTCATAAACCTTGTCATAAACCAACATCCTGGGAAAAAACCGATCATGATGCTTCTCGGTAGTGTACTTTGAAACACCATCATTCTTCCATTCATAATAACACGTCACAACATACTCCAACTTACCCCACCCACCCCGATAGTACTCATTAGTGTATTGGTACAATATCTGGTCGGCATACCACAGATCGTTCAGCTTTCGATAAGTCACATCCAATTCTGCGTCTTTTAGCTCACAATAATATCGTCGTTCGGGTAATACCCAGTTATTACCACCATTTACGAAATAGGTGTAGTCTCTGTACCTGTACGTCTGACGGTGAAATCGCACCAACGCGAAAGACCGTCTTTCTATTGTTATCACGCCTCTTTCATAAGACTCTCCCCAAAAAGAACGACCAAGGTTAATTACGCCGTGTTTCTCCAGAGAAAAATCATTTATCAGGTATTTGATAACATACACGCTGTCATCTTTATTAGTTGTGTCAAATGCGAACCTGTATTTCGAGAATCGTGAAGGCAAAAGGCTGCTCCCTTCGAGACTATGAATAATATTTTCTGCAAGCGGCACATCAATAGAATTTGATTCCGGATGACCAGGCTCGTACTCAGGCTGGGTCCATCGCACATTCGTTACAGCAAAGGCATATTCAGGAACAATTTTCCCGCGCTCCTTCTTCACTCTCACCATTATCTCCGGTAATGCTTCAACGAGATTGGCATACTTTCCGTTGATCTTCTGATATTGTCTGTAAGAAGAACTACAGAAAAAGGCCGTATCACCATTGTTTACAGGTATCATTTCTACAGCCTTTCGTACAACATTCTCTGCAGACAGACCCTTAATAGTGTATCCTTGCAGCTCTTCCGGGAGGATCTCAACATAAAGGGTATCTATTGTTTTTCCGGTTAGTTCATGAGTCAGATTCACCCTACACCCTATCGCTGCTATCGAAAAGTTAACAAATCGTATCGAATCGGAGAGCTTGCAGGAAAACCTCCCCATCTCATCTGTGAGAATTTGAGTCTTAGTCTCATGTACATTTACTGATGCATGTGCCAGTGCAGTAGAATCAACACTATTGATGAGTACAGCATTAAACACCTGACCATACAAACCTGCCATCGAACCAAACAGAGTAATCAAGAATACCAGAACGAAACGAATCATTATAATAAAGACGTGTAAATCATCACAAACCTTTGTTCAATAATCAGGACGACAATAAAAAAATCGGGAACAACGCCGTGTCGTCCCCGATTCCTGAAATAATATAACACTACTTATCTAAAGTAAACGGCATCACATCACGTGTTGTGCCACTTGTCATCGTTATAAAATACACTCCTGATGCAATTTCTACCGGTAATACGATCTCAGTATTCAATACTCCGTTCAGAATTCGAACTTGACCGGTCTGAATCGTCTGACCAAGAATGTTAACAACTGTAAAAGACAATTCTTCATTATCTGCCCCTGCCATTTGACCGGTCAACACAAAAGTGCCTTGGTTCGGATTGGGAATGATCCGGAATTGTCTTCCACAATCCAGATTTGCAACACCCGTACTACCACCACCGGTTTTCATTTCTATACCGTTGCTCATCACTATATAAGGACTCGCACACGGCAAGCTGGTTGTCACTTTACAATGAACGTACTGTCCAGGCAACAGCGTATTACTTGTGAACGTGATATTTGTTGCGCCCGCAACGGCAGTCGTATTGACAAACCATTGATAACCGGGAGTTGCACCTGCATTGGTCGTTACCGCGACAAACGTCATCGGCACACCAGGCACAAACACCGCGGGACTTGAAGATATTTCAACCGATTGCACCACATTCGGCATCACCCTTATAGTATGAGGTGTACTGTTCACTGTTGCCACAGTAGGGCAGGTCACGTTTGAAACCATCCTGCAAACAATAACATCCCCATTGGCAGGCGTAGCCAGACTATATGTTGTACCAACACCGGCAAACACGCCATTCCTTGTCCACCAATAGGCCGGCGATGTCCCTCCAAAAATTGGCGTAGCCGTAAATGACACTCCGTCACCAACACATATAGTATCACTCGGTGTGGCCGTTACATTTACTGCAGGCACTACCAAGGGATTAACCGTCATTGTTACGGATGTTGTCACAACAGAAGGTACTGCACAACTATTGCTGCTGGTCAATTGGCAGGAAACAACATCTCCATGTGCGGGCACATAAGAATAACTTGAACTTGTAACACCAACAAAAGTTCCATTAACAGACCAACTATACAAAGGAGAAGTGCCTCCATTGGTAATTGTCGTTGTAAAATTAACAGGAGCTCCTGTACCACAAACGTTTGTACCTGGCAGTGCATTCACCGCTATAGTAGGAACAACAGTAGCCGACGGGCTTAATGTGAGTACAATGTCCGATGAATAACTAAAACAACCGACAACATTTGCCACCCTTACTCTGTATGTTCCCGCAGCACCGGTAGTGTACGTGCCACTTGTTGCACCGGCGATATCAGCCATGCCTGATTGCCACTGATAAGAAAATCCAGCCCCAGTCGGCAACGCACTGAATGTGGTAATGCCACCGGTACACAAAACAAACGAACCTGTAGGCGTAGTAGTTGCTGTTGGTGTAGTGTTTACCGTTACGGTCATGTTAGCACTCGACACACACCCGAATACGTTTGTGTGTTCGTATGTAACAATAGTAGTACCCGCCCCTAAACCACTTAAAACACCACCCGCAGTTATTGTAGCAACAGAGGGAGATCCACTTAACCACACGCCGGGCGACACTGCATTGGAGAGAACAATGGAGCTACCCTCACACACAACCGACGAACCCGCAATTGGCGGCACCGCTGTAGGAGCATTTACGGTGATTGCATAGGTTGCGACCGCTGATCCGCAAGCACCGGTCACGGTGTAAGAAATTGTCACAGTCCCGGCACCAACAGAAGTAACCACACCTCCGGCCGAAACCGTAGCAACAGCAGCATCGCTTGTTGCCCATACACCACCTGGTGTTGCATTTGCAAGCGTAGTCGTCTGACCCAGGCAAATAGACGTCACAGCACCCGTAATTGGCGCAGTGAACGCGGAATCGAGCACAACCGATACAGGCAACGAAACACTATCACAAACACTTTGATTGACAATCACCACATAGCTTCCACCAAGCGAAGCTGAATAGCTGTTCGATGTTGCACCGGGAATACCCACTCCGTCTTTTTGCCACTGATAAGTGTAACCCGCTCCCGTCGGCGTGCTCAACACTACACTGCCGCCCAGGCAAAACGAGGTAGGACCACCTGCGGTAATGTTAGCGTCGGGTGTATTACACAATGGTCCATCCACCAGCATATACCTGCCATAGCCCGTAAGGGATGCCCTGAAACCAACATAATTGCCGCCATAAGTAAGCGCTACAGGCACAACGACAGAATTTGCCGTGCTGACAGTAGCGTCTGTCGGTGCTGTTGTCTTCAGCAGAAACAGAGTAGTAGGATCTACACCTGCCAACTCAGCATTGGTCATATAGAAAGTGATATCTGAGGTAGTGATAGCACCGTTAATTGTCGGGTTAATGTTTACCTCTTTAAGCGAGCGATTGATAGCGGAGAATACCGCCGGCACCATTCCTGTCCCCTGCTGAGTCACAGTGGCCGTAACGCAACCGAGGTCATTATCCGGATTTTTCAACCCTGCAATGAGCTGCGTATCTGCAGTACTGTAAAAATACACCTCCTGTCCGGCCCTCACATTCCACACGCGCGTGCTGGATGCAACTGTCTCTACCGTCATAGGAGGAACAGTCTGTTTAAATCGCATTACCGGCTTTACAACAACCCTGTTCCCTGTTGAGAATCCAAGAGAACAACCTGTTCCCGACCCGGAATTCGTAACGTTATAGTCACCAATTATGTAGTCGCTTTGCTGCACACCTTGTACCCTATCGTTGGCGCTGAAGGTAGCAGCATTCATCCCGTAACAGAACTGAACAACAACATTGCCTGTGCCATTCCAGGTAAATGTTCCTGTATTAAAATCGATGGAATCCACACCGAGATTCGTAGTGTGGTCTCCAAGATATACCTGAGTCAGACCGGCGGTCACAAAGTTAGAATACAGGTCCGCAGCATTAGTGTTAGCCATACTTACCGTAAAACCAACGAAGGGAGCAGTTGACGCCTTGGTTAGTACATTCAAAGCGATCTGTGTAATGGGCACATTGGGCACTACGCCCGCAGCGACCAGTTCATTGGCATAAATGATGTATTGTGATCTCGCACGCCGCTGAGTACCATAAAACGGAGAAGTGAAATCACTCGTCACAGGTATACCATTATTAGCAGTAGAATACCGCAGCCCTCCCAGATAAGGAATGCTGTCATTATTGTTGATTACAACAGTCATCGAGTCATTGAACGGTGCGACCGTTGCTCCTGTTCCTGCCGGTGTCACTGTGAAAGCAAGGTCTACATGCTTATTATCATTAACAGCACCATTATCAAAAATGGTCATCGTAAAGAACTTCGTAGACGTGTCTCCGGGAGGAAACGTAACAGTTGTGGTACTTAACGTGTAGTCGAGACCTAAAATAGCTGTTGAAGTAGGCGCCACAACAATGTTAGCAACAGGACTTCCACCTGCGATAGTACCGGTGGGCTTCAATCCAATGTTTAATGTCCTTGATGCAGGACAGGTCACAGCAGGAGATGCCTCAGTCACCGTTGCCTTGGTCACAGTAAACGCAATCTGCGGTGTACACACTACAAATTGCGCACCCACTCCCACCGCATACCATGCATTCGTAACACTTTGCGCTTCTGCGGAACATGGACCGTACAACAGATTCGCAGCATTTATGGACGCTGTCCTCATGTCTGCGTACGTCGCATTGTTTGCAAGCACCAACTCCGACTGATAAAGAATGATGCCGGCTTTCGTCCATCCCAACGGATTCACAACATAACTATTTCCCAAACCATTAGTACCCGTACCGCCGGTAACCAGCAAATAGTACCAGTAATTCATCAGTCCACTGTTCCTGTGTACTCCGCAATAATCATTGCCACCAGTCGGCGTGCATCCAAGCACATTGATCCAGTTGGTTCCGCCATAGGTGTTTGGCTGCCCCTGCAAAAGCGGCGAGCTCATACTTCGTAATGGTTCCGTTCCTATCTCCTCACCCATTTCCCATGCATTCTTTGACATTGCATCTACCTCATGTGGGTCCGCCCAATGTTCTATCGTTGCCCCCCAGCAGTCACTGAAAGCCTCGTTCAAAGCACCCGACTCCTTTTCATAGATCAGATCACTCGTTGCCTGACATACACCATGCCCAATTTCATGTGCAGTAACATCCATGCTCGTCAGCGGACTAAATCCGCCCGCCGCAATACCCGAGCCATCGCCATAAGTCATTGACACACCGTTCCAATATGCGTTGTTGTAGTTATTGCCATAATGAACGTACTGCAACAATATCCCGTTCATCCCGTCCCAACTGAGCCTGCCATGTTCGGTGAAAAAATAATCGTAGACCTTAGACGCCCCCCAGTGCGCATCGATTGCAACATTATTACTCGGAATATTCGGCCAGGTATTGGTTGCACTTGCAAACTGTGTTGCAGCACCGTATGACGTTCCATTACCCATGTTGAGGGTATGAACACCATCCCCCCTCGTTGAATCAAACAAGTAGTAAGTCGACGGCATTGTAGCTGACTGGAATGGAACAACTCCACTGTAGCGCGATGCGCCGGTTGCCGCAACATGCTTGATCATCTGATTCGAGAAAAGTACATGTCCGTCGTTTGCGTCAATATAAACAACCTGCCTGCTCAACGGCTCCTCTGCATATATATCGAACGAATACGCCAGATGCAACTTACGATCATCCTTTTCGTCGCGCATATCCTCTATCCACACCAAAGTGCCTTTCGGCAAATAGGAGGTATCAGGCTTGTGATACAGCTTCTTGATATACTCCTCTTCAACCGGGTTCTGCCACTTATATTTCGATGCCCCCACAAAACTCAACGCGCTTGCGAACGCGTCAGACTCCGATTTTGAAGGTGTAACAGCCAGGTCACTTGTTGGTCGGTAGTAGTTACCTGTCATGAAACTCACTTTCCCGTCACGACCTGTAAGTGTGTACCCTCCATGTGCCACTCTTATCCCCTTGTAGAACTCTTCGTATCTATCGGTTGTAATACCTGCTTTGGTAGTTATACTGCTCTTAAAACGCAAAGACGTAGGTCCACCTTGCTTCATATCCAGTACCCCAGAAAAAACAAGATGAGGCTGCGTCATTACATACACCGACTCTGGTCCGAAAGAGACAGACGTTGGAGTGTTATCTATCGCATTTCTTGTCTGAGAAATTATACCGCTTTGAGAAACCTGAGCCTGAACAGTCGTCGTTAAAACACCAAACAACGACGTAACAATCACGTTACGCAACAATCCGGCACGCGACATCAAATGACATTTTTTCATCTGCATCAATAAAATTTGCTTAAAGTTAATGTAAAAACATCAACATTAGTGCCTCAATGTCAGATAAATAGCTTCCGGCCCTGCTACTTTAATGTTTCGATCCTGTTCGGGTAGTCCGGGTTAATTCACCTGGCTTTCCCACCTTAAATTCATTATCGTCAGGATCTTTATCTATCAACAGCAACCTCGGATCTAACACAACTTTATATGGGCGCTCTTTCACTTTTATTTTCAACTTATTAGCGCCCTGATGTAGCTTGTACTTCTTTAGACTGACCAATTCTGTCCGGTTCTTGAATACACCTATCTCCACATAGCTGTCTCCGGTAGCTTTAACCTCCTTGCCGGCGCTGTCAGCATAATTTTTTTCAAATTGCACCGTTACGTCCACATCATACCCACCATTGGCTGCTGTCCTCTTCGCGTCCATGATCTTGCTGTTATGTATCGTGATCTTCTCAAAAAGATCTGTAACGAAATACTGCAATGAATCGGGAGTCGATTGCCTGATACTTGCTATCAGGTCCAGAGTAGTTGGATAGGGAGGCCCCTTAAAGGCAAACTTCTCTATAAAACGCCTCACCGCGGCATTCATGCTGTCCTCACCAAGATACTTGTTCAACGCATGCATTTGAACACCTCCTTTCTGATACAGTATATATGACTGGCCGGCATCCGCATATGCCCATGGACGTTCCTTTTCCGACTCGCCCGAGCGGGAACGCAAATAGTTATCCATCTCTATCTTCAAAAACTTCCTCAAGCGCTCTTCACCATATTCGCGCTCCAATACCATGATCGCACCATACTGTGCCAGCGATTCCGACAAGATATTGGAACCTTCAACATCAGCTCCCACCACCTGATGGGCAAACCACTGATGCGCCACCTCATGTGCGGTGACATAAAACGGATAGTCAACATTATCCGTTTCCTTTGCATGCACATCCGCAATGAAACCTATACCCTCCGAGAACGGGATAGTATTTGGGAATGACTGAGCAAATGTCGCATATCTTGGAAACTCAAGAATTCTCACCTGCTTGTGCTGATAATTTGAAAAGGATGCAGTGTAGTAGCTCAATGACTTCTTGATGCCGTTCATCATGCCGTCCAGATTATATTCATGCCCCGGATGATAGAATATCTCCAGATTCACACCGTTCCATACGTCTCTTTTCACTTTATACCTCGCAGACAAGAATGAATAGAAATTCAAGATCTTGCTATCCATCTTGTAGTGATAGAATTTTCGCCCGTTTTCTTCCCATTCTTTCTGCAAATAGCCCGGCGCCACGGCTATCTGATCACGCTCTGTACTCACGGTCGCGTCAAGCGTCACAAAGTCAGCATCATGAATGAACAAGTTTCGCTGCCATGCTGTTGTGTCGTTGATCTTATTTGCTGTCGGGCGATAGGCAAGTCCATATTTCTTTCTGTCGGCATTATCAGATATTTCATACTGTTCATTATACCCGATTGAAGGCAGAAAACTCTGGTTATTAATAAAAGTACCATTATACAAAGGCGTCGATAAACCCGTAAAACCATGCTCAAACCCGCGACTAACCATCTCAATTTCAAAGTCCAGAGAAACACTTCCTCCCGGTATCAGCGGATTATCCAATTTCAAGACCCTGTAGTCAGCTATCACCGAGTCTCTATACACCTCTTTGTATGCCTGACCGAGTGCCATCTTTCTCACTTTCAGCTTACCCGGCAAAATCACGTGAACCGAATCGATTGCTGCAGTTGTTTTATTCAACAGCACATAACTACCCTTTACCTGCAAAGCTCTTTTTGATGGATAAAGATCCAGCAAGATTTTCACATCAGATATTTTAGGTTGTGGTATCCCCTTGTATTTCCCGTAAATCCTTTCGTAGGCTACCTGGTCCTTTTCCTGCTCAGTATTCGTCTGGTAGTCGTTCAATACATTTGTATTATAGTAAATGAACCCGCCGCAAATAATAAATACAACAAAACTGGCAGCAACAAGCCCCCACGATCTCTTATTAACACTCGCCATGGCCTCTGCCAAACGCAACTTCAGGCTCCGCTCGGTTCCCCTCGCCCACAACAGACTGGATAAACCTGCCAGACCAAGACAAAATGTACCCCAGTAAAACTTGAAAACAAAATAGGGCCAAACACTATGTCCGAAACCGTTCATATCTGAATACACCACAGCCGGATTCGATGAAAACACAAAGAGGTTATGTTTCAGGACCAACGGTGCAAAAACAGAATTCCAGAAATAGAAGAGTGCCACTATAAAGTATCCAAGGTATTTGTTCCTCACTAATGTTTGTACAAATACCGACAGTATAGCAAGGAACACCATGTCAGGCAACACAATACCCAGCAAATACTGTACATACAAAAGAGGCTCTATATGGGTGTAACCCTTCGATAACTGCACAAGGACACCACACAACATAATGACACCAACAAGTATCACCTGCATAAACATCAGCCCGAATATCTTGCTTGCGTAAAAAGCCCAATTCGGCACAGGCAGTGCATCAGTAATATTGCTCATCCTGAAATCGCGCTCACGCCAAACCAACTCTCCGCCAAACAATATCGTCAGTATCACGATGAATAAAGTGAACGTCCCACCGAAACTCTCAACTACCTGATAGGTCACAGGCAAGGTCGTTGTTTCATATATCTGCCCCATCTGCATAGAAACCAGAAAAAGCAACAGCATCCCGAACAGCAAAATGATCCTGAAATACACATTTCTCAGCAACGTGATACATTCATTCTTAGCAAGGCCCCACAAGTTTCCCAGCAATGCAACAGTACCAAACGAACGCTGCACCTCTGGTAGAGAATCTCGTCTGAACATAGACGGAATGAACGACACTTTCGACGGCTCAGCCGCCACAGGCTTCCTGAATGATATCCTCCTCGGCGCAGCTGAGAAAGAAAAGTAGCTGTAACCTATCGCCCAGATGCCTGACGCGATTCCCAACCATAACAAACGGTTATAAAGAAAATAGCCCTTGAGCGGCAACAACAAATGGTTCTTCTCCCAGGTCGACCAATATTTAGTAATGGTCCGCTTTGCAAAGTTCCCCATAGGGTCTGCCAGTGCCGCAACCGATTGATGATCCAATCTGCCGAAAAACGAACCAGCTACACCATTAGCTACAAAAAACACAATAAGCGAGAGCCATATCACGAAAATATCGCGCGATATAAGGCTCACAGCAAAAAATATCGTTCCGAAAACTATTGCGTTCGGTATTACTGTATACAAATAACTGGTTACATACGGAGCCAACGCAAACTCACCTATTCTGTCGGCATTAACCATAGGCATTGCATACCCCAGCATCATACCAAAAGCAGGTGCCGACAACACCAGCAGGGCCACCAGCATGGACGCTGAAAAACGTCCACTCAAGTAACTTAATCGTGATACCGGTGTCGTGAATATCATGGAATAGGTGTTGTACTTAAAGTCCTTGAGAACAGCATTCCCCACCATGGCCACCAATATGATCAAACCGATATAGTTATTGATCTGACCAAAAAACGCGTCAATAACCAACGGTGAATTCGCGAAGACTTTGTCTCCACCCGTGTCGAACTTAACATCTGGGAAAGCACCACCAGCCATCAATGCGACCAGAAAGGTTACTGCAAGTAGTACGAAAAAGTAAACGTAAGAAGAGAGAGAACGCAGCAATCTCCTCACTTCAAAAGTGAATATTGAACCGAACATAAAATATTATGGATCTGGAATGTTTAGAAATAAAATGATCGTTGTAGTTACCGCCGGAGTGCTACGAGATGTTAGCGAAATATATATCCTCCAGCGTCGCCCTTTCCCGCTCAAATCCATTACCGGGGTCAACCTCACTGTAGATATGCACTACCATTTTACCGCCCGAGAGCTTGGACAATACCAGCTGATAGTTCTGTTGATAGTGCGCCACTTCATCTTTCGCAACACGCTTACTCCATATTTTCCCCTGATATTCGTTCAACAGACTTTCAGGATTGCCCCTGCGCACTACCCTGCCACCGGCTATGATTGCCATATCATTACACAGTTCGCTCACATCATCAACTATATGGGTCGATAGGATCACTACAATGTTCTCACCTATTTCACTCAATAGATTATTAAATCTCAATCGCTCCGCCGGATCCAGCCCCGCAGTAGGTTCGTCAACTATGATCAGCCTCGGGTCACCTATCAACGCCTGTGCGATACCAAAACGCTGTTTCATCCCACCGGAATAACCTGCCAGGAATTTCGACCTGTGATTGTACAGATTAACCTGCTCCAGCAATGCCTTTACCAGCTCATTTCTTTCCTTATCATTATTCACCCCCTTCAACCTTGCTATATAGTGCAGCATCTCCTCTGCCGAAACCTTAGGATATACGCCGAATTCCTGTGGTAGATACCCCAACGTCTTCCTGAGTTCTTGTTTATTCGCCAAAACGTCAACACCATTAAAAGTAATAGAACCGCTGTCTGCATCCTGCAGTGTTGCTATGGTTCTCATTAGTGAACTTTTGCCGGCACCATTGGGGCCCAACAGCCCGAACATTCCGTTCGATATGTCTAATGTGACGTCTTTTAATGCCTGTACACCGTTGGGATAGGTCTTGCAAAGATTGCTGATCTGTAACATTTCTGGAGATTTTATAGTGGTATATCGGAAATGTACGGATTTTGTTACAACATTACTCAAAATAATATACAATTTCCCTCCATCAAACAGACATAACACAAAAAAGAGTCGCACATTTCAGTACGACTCTTGTCTTTACACTATATGATCTTACCACTAACTAAGAGCTACATGTGATGCAACCATCTTCCATGCTGCAAGTTGGCCCGGTAAATTCTGTTGTTATTTCATCAGAATCGCTCTCGGCCACCTTCGTCTCTGCAGTAGGTATCACCGGCTCTATTTCCTGGCTCGCTTGCTTCTCTACAGTGAACTGAACGGCCTGCGTAGCTGCCTGAGTGCGCAGATAATACATACCTGTCTTCAGACCCTTCTTCCATCCATAGAAATGCATAGATGTAAGCTTTGACATCGTAGGACTATCTACAAACAGATTCAGCGACTGTGACTGACAGATGTAAGCTCCCCTGTCTGCAGCCATATCTATCAGATTACGCTGCTTTATCTCCCAAACTGTCTTGTACAGTTCCTTGATATTGGCTGGTATCTCGTCTATATGCTGAATAGAACCATTTGCTTTGATAATGGCATTCTTCATTGTGTTGTTCCACAATCCAAGTTCTGCCAGATCTTTCAGTAGATGTTTGTTCACAATTATAAACTCGCCACTCAGTACACGACGGGTATAAATATTCGAAGTGTATGGTTCAAAGCACTCGTTATTGCCAAGGATCTGCGACGTTGACGCTGTCGGCATTGGCGCAACGAGAAGTGAGTTCCTTACACCATGCTCCATTACTTCCGCACGTAATGCGTCCCAGTCGTACCTGTCCGATGGTTTTACATTCCACAGGTCAAACTGGAATTTACCTTGTGACAAAGGCGAGCCATGGAATGTCTCATAATGACCTTCCACTTTGGCAATATCCTTACTTGCCGTCATTGACGCAAAGTAGATCGTTTCAAAAATGTTCTTGTTGAGCAGTTTTGACATGTCACTCTCAAATGGCAGACGCATCAGTATGAAAACGTCAGCCAGCCCCTGAACACCCAAACCTATCGGACGGTGGCGAAGGTTCGAATTGCGAGCCTCCTCAACAGGATAATAGTTATTGTCAATGATCTTGTTCAGATTACAAGTGATATGATATGTAACTTCATAAAGCTTTTCGAAGTTGAACTTGCCGTCCTGCACAAACCTTGGAAGGGCAATGGAAGCTAGATTACATACAGCCACCTCATCTGGACTTGTATATTCTATGATCTCAGTACACAGGTTACTGCTCTTTATAGTACCCAGGTTCTGTTGATTGCTCTTCGCGTTTGCGGCATCTTTATAAAGCAAGTAAGGCGTGCCGGTTTCTATCTGAGCCTCCAAAATAGCAAACCAGAGATCTTGTGCTTTGATAGTCTTTCTTGCTCTGCCATCAGCTTCGTACTTCGCATACAACGCTTCGAACTCCGCACTATGACAATCAGAGAGTCCCGGTGCTTCATTGGGACAGAACAAACTCCACGTACCATTTTCTTCAACACGCTTCATAAAAAGATCAGGTATCCACAAAGCATTGAACAGGTCGCGTGCCCTTAGCTCTTCTTTACCATGATTCTTCCTGATATCGAGGAAATCGAATATATCAGCATGCCATGGCTCCAGGTATATTGCGAATGCACCCTTCCTCTTTCCACCACCCTGATCCACATAGCGTGCAGTATCATTGAAAACACGCAGCATCGGGATAAGACCATTGCTCGTACCGTTAGTACCTCCAATGTAGCTACCTGTGGCACGCACATTATGAATAGCCAAACCAATACCGCCGGCACTCTGCGATATCTTCGCAGTCTGCTTCAGCGTATCGTAAATACCATCGATGCTGTCATCCTTCATGGTCAAAAGGAAACAAGATGACATCTGTGGTTTTGGTGTACCAGCGTTGAACAATGTCGGTGTCGCATGTGTAAACCAACGCTCGCTCATCAGATTGTATGTCTCAATCGCACTCTTGATGTCATTCTTGTGAATACCAATAGCAACACGCATATACATGTGCTGCGGACGCTCCATGATCTTACCATTGATGCGTAAAAGGTAAGACTTCTCAAGTGTCTTGAAACCGAAATAGTCAAATCCGAAATCACGATCGTAAATGATAGAGCTGTCCAGCAACTCTGCATTTGCTTCAATGATCTCTGCAACATCATCTGCCAGAAGTGGCATCCTCCTGCCATTTGTTTCATCTGTGTAGTTGTACAACAGACGCATCGTTTCAGAGAAAGACTTAATAGTATTCTTGTGAAGGTTGCTGATGGCAATTCGACTTGCAAGCAACGCGTAGTCGGGATGTTTGATTGTTAGCGACGCGGCCGTTTCTGCCGCCAGATTGTCTAGTTCGGTAGTAGTTACCCCGTCATAGATACCTTCGATCACTTTCTTAGCAACGTCTATCACGTTCACCGCCCTGTTCAGGCTGTACGACAATTTCTCAATGCGTGCCGTTATCTTGTCAAACTTTACGCTTTCCTGTTTCCCGTTCCTCTTTATTACGTACATATAGAAATAATATTATGAGTTAGTGTGTATTTGTATTGATGTTATGTACTTATCCTCTAAAAATCTTCATCAAGAGAGAAACTCTGTGATGCTGAACCGGCTATCACTCCGGCTTTCTGGTAGTCGCCTACACGCTTTTCAAAAAAGTTTGTCTTACCCTGCAGAGAGATCATCTCCATAAAGTCGAAAGGATTGCTCGTGTTGTAGACCTTCGCGTATCCCAATTCTGCTATCCAACGGTCAGCAACAAACTCAATGTATTGCTGCATCAATTTGGCATTCATGCCTATCAGGTCCACCGGTATTGCTTCGCTTATGAACTGTTTTTCAATAGTCACCGCTTCGCAAATAATGTCATAAACCTGTTGCTGAGATAATTTGTTATTCAGCATGCTGTATAGCAGACATGCAAATTCACAATGCAGGCCCTCGTCCCGGCTGATCAACTCGTTGCTGAACGTCAGCCCTGGCATCAGTCCTCTCTTCTTCAACCAGAATATTGAGCAGAAGCTACCGCTGAAGAAAATACCTTCTACTGCGGCAAATGCCACAAGACGCTCGGCAAACGAACCGTTCTCGATCCATCGCAGTGCCCATTCTGCTTTACGCCCCACCCCGGGCACTGTTTCAATTGCATGAAACAGCCTGTTCTTCTCCTTAGGGTCTTTTATGTAAGTATCTATCAGTAGCGCGTATGTTTCAGAGTGGATGTTCTCCATCATTATCTGAAATCCGTAGAAACACCTTGCTTCGGGCAGCTGAACTTCTCTCATAAAGTTCACCGCCAGATTTTCATTCACAATGCCATCGCTCGCTGCAAAAAATGCAAGTACATGCGAAACAAAATGGCGCTCTCCATCGTTTAAATTTTCCCAATGCTTCAAATCATCACCAAGATCTATCTCCTCAGCTGTCCAAAAACTCGCTTCATGTTTCTTGTACATCTCCCACACCTTTGGGTAGTTGATGGGCAACAAAACAAACCGGTCTTTATTCTCCCTTAAAAGCAATTCATCCTGCATAGTCATTTTTTTATCACTATTAATTACAAACTGGGTTAGGCTTCCAACAGTCATTCTATCTTCCGTGTCACGCGGCAACCCGTTCCCCTCCTCCGCATTTCGGCCCAAATGCTTACCGGGCCTCATTTTCACCACTTCCAACAAGCACTCGGTTAAGTTTCCGTTACTTCTTTATCCAATCTAACAGAACGTGACATTATCGCACCGATACCAAACAAATGTAGACAGGAAAAAAACCCATTTTTGAAAATGATTTACACAAACTGTGGATAACAGGAATTGTAAAAAACGGGTGCCACCCAATACTACCATACAATATTTATCAATAATATGATGAGCGATTATTGATGTTGATATCTACCAAAAATGTGGATAAAATACACTCAAATTACCCTGCTTTTTGTTGCCATTTCCAGGAAAAATCAGTAAATAATGAGGGCCCAATATCTCCCATAGGCTGCAACCGCCAAACAAATTAACCGCGTTCTCTGTCTCGATACGATGGCAGGTCACTGAAGACAAAATCCCTACCTTCGCAAGCATCCCACAAACAAACAAATAGAAATTATGGATCAGGTTCAGGAATTCAACGAATACAGGGCAAAAATGAACGAGGTGATACTAGGAAAGAACAACAAGGTCATTAACCGTCTTTTCAATCTAGACACCAATACTTATGCTGAAGGTGCACTTCCGGTACGCACCAAGGAAATGTTGGGACTTGTAGCAAGTATGGTGCTTCGCTGCGACGATTGCATCAAATATCACCTTGGCAAGTGCTTTGACGAAGGCATAACTACCGATGAAATGTATGAAATTTTCGCAGTCGCGAACATCGTAGGCGGAACAATTGTGATACCTCATACGCGCCGCGCAGCCGAATACTGGGAGGTGCTCACCGGAAAATGATAAGTTAAAGACAAAGCGGTTGGACGACTGTTAAGGCGTCCGACCGCTACGCTCTACTCTGCATAATTTCAGCTTAGAGACAGGCGCAACAACCAGCGGGAATTTCTCCACCACTACATTACTGGTATCTAATCCAAAGCCTTTCTCTTCCGATAAGCTGTAGTGTTTTATCAGGAAATGTAGCTTCATCATCAACTGCTCCCATGCCGGCAACTCATTGTCCTGACTCAAAAACTTCTCCATCACTACAAATGAGAAGTCCCCGATCATGTTGCTGTTCTCAAGGCTGCGATATCTGCTCTTAAGATCCACTTCCTTAGCGGCTAACAGATCTTCAACTACCTTCTTAAATAACAGATTGATCCTTGGCTGAACCCTGAATCCGAGCCTGAAGTCCACTCTTATGATATCATTCGGAACAATGTGCTCCACAACATACTCACAAGTATAAGGCTCGTCCAAAGTATCAACGTGCACCAGCCAGTATATATCAGCTC
Organism: uncultured Flavipsychrobacter sp.; assembly: GCA_964652995.1. Classification (GTDB taxonomy): domain Bacteria; phylum Bacteroidota; class Bacteroidia; order Chitinophagales; family Chitinophagaceae; genus Nemorincola. Next base: position 191,679 of record CAZZCR010000004.1, read on the forward strand.
TCTTCGGCTTGTTATACAGGATAGAGTACATAACCTTGTGTTCTATCTCGCGCGGATTATCGGCGCTGGTAAGGTACACAAGGTGTGTGGCGTATTTGGTCACCGACTCATCGTTACTCAACTCGTTCAGTTTAGATATGTAGTTATCCAGTCGCACAAACTCTACATATCGATTCTTGATCTTTCTCGCTTTAAACCAGTTATACATCACAAAGAACAAGCCACCGCCAATAACCAGGGTCACGTATCCACCATGCGGAAACTTCTCAACATTAGCGAGCAAAAATGCAAGCTCGATAGTGAGATATATAATCAGGTAGACGTAAATAAAAGCAGGATTTTTTCTTCGTAACACAAGAAAATTGGCAAACAATATCGATGTCGCGATCATGCACATGGTAATAGCCAGACCGTAGGCTGCTTCCATGTTCGACGACTTTTCAAAGTGCTGCACTATCCAGATACATCCAACAAATAACATCCAGTTAATTGCCGGAATATAAAGCTGACCTCTTGCTTCTGTAGGGTAGCTGATCTTGAACTTCGGCCACAGGTTCAAACGCATCGATTCGCTGATCAGCGTGAAGGAGCCCGAAATCAACGCCTGACTCGCGATGATAGCTGCACTCGTCGCTATAATGATACCCGCATACAGAAACCAATCAGGCATCACACCATAGAACGGATTAAAACCAGACTCTACCATTTCCGGCGTGATCACCTTGCCATTATAATTGGAAATAAGCCATGCTCCTTGCCCCAGATAATTCATGATCAGGCAGGCTTTCACAAATATCCACGAATACCTGATGTTCCATTTACCGCAATGACCAAGATCCGAGTACAAGGCCTCTGCTCCGGTAGTGCATAGAAACACCCCGCCCAATATGAAAAATCCTTTGGGGTAGGTTACCAGCAACTTTACTCCATAATACGGATTGAACGCTTTGAATACTTGCAAATCGTCACTGAAATGCACAATACCCAATGCGGCAAGCATACCAAACCATAAGAACATGATTGGACCGAAGAATCTGCCGATGAATGCTGTCCCAAATTGCTGAATGAAGAACAACAACGAAAGAATCACTACAACAATGTATACTATAGAGTTCTGACTTATATCCGCCATTGCAGGAACCTGCTTCAGACCTTCAATAGCTGATGTTACCGAGATCGCAGGAGTGATCATACCATCGGCCAGCAATGCAGCACCTCCGAGCATTGCCGGCACCACCAACCATTTACGCCTGCGCCTTACCAACGCGAACAATGAGAATATGCCACCCTCACCCTTGTTATCGGCCTGCAATGTGAGTATAACATACTTTACAGTTGTTTGTAAGGTCAACGTCCAAATGATCAGCGACAATACCCCGATGATTAACTCACCTGAAATAACCTTGTCCTTAATTATGGCATTAAGCACATATAATGGCGACGTACCGATGTCTCCATATATGATTCCGAGCGCTATCAGTAACCCTGCTATCGATGCTTTATTGTGCTTAGCCGACATATGCTGTTTTTTGCCTTGCAGACACGATCAGTCGGGTTGGTACATCATCACCGCCTATGTGTATGCATTTGTTTCTATAATTTTTTGGGGGATAACTCTCAGGGCCACAGGAAGCGATCGCTGCTATACGGTCGTGCTCGTACTTTGCATACATAAGGATGCCCGCTGACACAAGAGTAAGAAATTGTGTGGGACCGTATCCTCCGAAAAATGACAGCTCTGACATCCGGTTCTGAGAGAGAACAAAATTACATCTGCAAAACCAATTTATGTCGAAAATCACACCACATCTGAAAATATTTTTTACCAATGATTGTTCCAGGCAACAATTTGTACCAATGATTGTCGGTGGCACACTTCATTTCTCCGAGTAAAATGCTAACGCCTTAACTTCGCAATAAGGAAAATGAATAACTACTATCTGCATTGCTACCGATCCGAACTCGGATACCCTGACCTGAACGAAGCAAAAAAAATCGTTGAGGCGAAAGACCCTGTCCAAAACAAACCCATCACATCCGACATTAAAAGGTCGATCGCCAACGCATTGGTACAGTTCAATCCGGTACTCGAAAATCCGGAGGTGGATTTCAGTGAATTGGCAGAACTCTGGAATATCTCTGTAGAAGAGGCCAGAAAAAACTTTGACCAGATCGAGATCCAGACCCCTCCCGGAGAAATAGGAACGCAGATCGTGATTCACGACAATGTTGTTTCTATTTCAGTTCCTTTTGGTTACAGCGAAAGTGATGCCGTAATGGCGTTTGCAAATATTGACGCTTATACCAAGATCATAAAGAGAATTGCCGGCTATTTTACCTACGACCCGCAAACTGGCTTCGTATACGACCCTTCACTCGCCGATTTCGATGGCCTGCTGGTCTACTTTCGGCGTTCCGGTTTCGCCCCAATGACAAGGGCTCAGATAAACCACAAAAAATCGTGGTGGAAATTCTGGAAGTGATCTATTTCCTTACACGACACTCGTCCGCTCCGGCTTTATCGTATACATACTCGTGAGTGGTTGTATGACGGCCTTTAAAATAGAAATGAGTTTCCTGCAACTGCCCATTTGTATCATACAAATACTCTGTTCGTTCTTCTTCTTTCAAACGGCCATCGCATGCAGCCATAACAGCCCCCCATCTCCGGCCGTTCGCTCCCGATGCCCGACCCGCTTCGCTGGCAAATACACTTACAACTTCCGATATTATCTTCCCTTCCCTATCCGATCTCGTATATTTCACAACAGGATATCGCCTGTCACTTCCCCACTCAATCGCCTTCATTCCATCTGTTTCATATTCATAATGCGTCACGATATTGAAATTATCGCCGTCAAATACAATACTATCTGACACCACCCGCCCATAGCTGTCATAAGACAAGAATTGATCCGATTCATCACATTTCTTCCTCACTACTCGACCATTATTGTCATAAACAATATCGCACGCATTCCTGAAACCACCCGGCTTTATGCCGGGAACCCGCTTATTTAGATGCCTTACCGTAAGTTCTCTGTTCAGCCGTCCGTTCAAACTATCGTAGTAATAGAATACTTTGTCAGAATCAATTGGTTTTCCGGTCCGTTCATCATATTTCATGACCACCGTCTTATAGTGCTGCGCGTCATCGTAGAGATAGATATACACTCCATCCTCCCTATGACAATACATCGCACATGTGTTGTCAATAAAGTTATTATATCCGCGCACCTCCTCTCGCAGCATACGACCCTCCTTATCTTTGTATTGCCGCAACACTATTTTCTTCTCAGCAGCATTCCCCGCCGGATATTGATAAACCGTACACCTGGTTTGCCCGTACACCTCAGGGCAAAAGACACATATTACAGCAGCAATGAACACCTTTAACATAGGCTCAAGCTACAAAACTTCACATAAAAAAAGTAGGGTCACCTGAACGGGCGACCCTACTGCATATCAAAACTAATTGTAAAACTACTCTTCGTCGTCGAACTGAAGCACATCACGGTTTGCCATCAGCAGTTCAAACTCTTCTTTTGAGCCAACTACCAGATCATCAAACTCACGCAGACCTGTACCAGCCGGTATCAGATTACCGGTGATAACGTTCTCCTTCAGACCCATCAGACTATCGGACTTACCGTTGATAGCTGCTTGAGACAGAACTTTCGTAGTTTCCTGGAACGATGCGGCTGATATCCAGCTTTGAGTACCCAATGACGCCTTAGTGATACCCAACAACATCGGAGACGATGTTGCAGGATTTGCATCACGGTATTCTGCCAGTTTTTTATCCGCACGACGCAGACCACTGTTCTCTTCTCTGATCTCACGGATGGTTACGATCTGACCCGGATGAAGTTTATCGGAATCACCGGCATCTATCACCACCTTCTTATCAAAGATCCAATCGTTCTCGTCCATAAACTCGAACTTATCTACTGTATCTTCCTCAAGGAATTTGGTATCTCCCGGATCAACGATGTTCACCTTACGCATCATCTGACGAACGATCACCTCAATGTGCTTATCATTGATCTTCACACCCTGCAAGCGGTAAACCTCCTGGATCTCATTTACCAGATATTCCTGAACCGCAAACGGACCTTTGATCAAAAGTATGTCACTTGGTGTTGTTGCACCATCAGACAATGCAGTACCAGCTTTTACAAAGTCACCATCCTGCACCATGATGTGGCGTGTCAGTGGCACCAGATACTTCTTCACCAGTCCCTCGCGAGACTCAACAATTATCTCCCTGTTACCACGCTTCACGTTACCGAAACCAACTACGCCATCTATCTCAGCTACTACCGCAGGATTGCTCGGGTTACGTGCCTCAAATAACTCAGTTACGCGTGGCAGACCACCCGTAATGTCTCGGCTACGACCCATCACACGCGGAATCTTAACAAGTACCTGACCGTTGTGAACCTCCTGGTCAGGCTCAACAATAATGTGAGAACCTACTGGTAGGTTGTACATCTTGCTTTCCTTTCCTTCTACGAATATTGCAGGGATCTTGGTCTTGTCCTTCGTCTCGATAACCACTTTTTCGCGGTGACCGGTTTGTTCGTCGGCTTCCTCACGGAACGTAACACCTTCTATCACATTGTCGAAACGTACACGTCCGCTGATCTCAGAAATGATCACGGCGTTGAACGGATCCCATGTACATATCACGTCACCTTTCGCAACCTTCTTACTGTTAGCTATCTTCAGTATAGAACCATATGGTATGTTGTTTGTGATCAGCAAACGATCGTTCGCTACATCAACAATACGCACCTCACCCGTACGTCCTATTACCACTATCTGGTCTTCTCCTTCTGCATCTTTGTACTTAGTCGTACGCAGACCATCAAATTGGATTGTTCCTTCAAAACGAGCTACCAACTGAGACTCAATTGCTGAAGAACCCGCCACACCACCAACGTGGAACGTACGGAGTGTCAGCTGCGTACCAGGCTCACCGATCGACTGTGCTGCAATGATACCCACGGCATCACCTCTCTGAGCCATATAGCCCGTAGCAAGGTTTTTACCGTAGCACTTCGCACACACCCCCCTGCGGCTTTCGCAGGTAAGTACCGAACGGATCTCAACTGTATCTATCGGACTATCTTCAATGCGCTTTGCAATATCTTCGGTTATCTCGTCACCTGCAGATGCAATGAGCTCGTCATTCAAGGGATCATACACATTGTGCAGCGATGTACGACCGAGGATACGGTCATACAATGGCTCTACTATCTCTTCGTTGTCCTTCAGCGCCGATGTAGCGATACCACGAAGGGTACCACAATCTGCCACTGTGATCACAACATCCTGCGCCACGTCCACCAGACGACGGGTCAGGTAACCCGCATCCGCTGTTTTAAGGGCCGTATCCGCAAGACCCTTACGGGCACCGTGGGTAGAAATAAAGTACTCCAAAACGTTAAGACCCACTTTAAAGTTTGAAAGGATCGGGTTCTCAATGATCTCTGAACCTGAAGAACCGCTACGACGTGGCTTGGCCATCAATCCCCTCAGACCTGCCAGCTGTTTAACCTGCTGCTTAGAACCACGAGCACCCGAATCAAGCATCATGTACACAGAGTTGAAGCCTTGTTTATCGGCCGCCATCTCACGGATCAGTGTCTCAGTCACACGTGTGTCCACGCGCGACCAGATATCGATCACCTGGTTGTAACGCTCGTTGTTGGTAATAAGACCCATGTTGTAGTTGTCCCATACTTCATCAACTTCCAGTTGCGCTGCTTCCACCAATTGCTGCTTCACATCCGGAACCGAAAGGTCCCTGATGTTGAACGACAGACCACCGCGGAACGCCGTACGGAATCCGAGTGTTTTGATATCGTCCAGGAACTGAACTGTCTTAGGAATGTTAGTATTCTTAAGGATCTGACCGATGATTTCACGAAGTGATTTCTTGGTCAGCAGTGCGTTCACAAAACCGTTCTCTTTAGGTACATACTGGTTGAACAGAACACGACCTACAGTAGTTTCTATCAGCTTGGTCACCATTGTGCCGTCAGCTTCGCGAACTGTGCCACGTACCTTTATCCATGCATGCAGATCAGCACGTCCTTCATTGTGCGCTATTACCACTTCTTCAGTGCTGTAGAACACCTTATTCTCGCCCTTCACTTTTTCAGTGTCGGTTGATTTTTTACCTTTTGAGATATAGTACAGACCAAGTACCATGTCCTGAGAAGGAAGGGTGATTGGTGTACCGTTCTGTGGGTTCAGGATGTTGTGGGACGCAAGCATTAATATCTGTGCTTCCACTATTGCTGCATTGCTCAAAGGAACGTGTACCGCCATCTGGTCACCATCGAAGTCCGCGTTGAACGCCGAACAAACGAGCGGGTGAAGTTGGATCGCCTTTCCTTCAATCAGTTTTGGCTGGAATGCCTGAATTGAAAGTCGGTGAAGCGTTGGGGCGCGGTTCAGCATGATCGGGTGACCCTTCAAAACATTCTCAAGGATATCCCATACCACAGCTTCTTTGCGCTCCACAAGTTTCTTCGCGCTCTTTACAGTCTTAACAATACCCCTCTCTATCAGCTTACGGATTATGAACGGCTTGAAAAGCTCCGCAGCCATATCTTTCGGCAGACCGCATTCATGAAGTTTCATTTCCGGACCAACCACGATAACCGAACGACCCGAATAGTCAACACGTTTACCCAAGAGGTTCTGACGGAAACGTCCCTGCTTACCTTTCAGCACGTCAGAGAGCGACTTCAGCGCACGACCACCTTCAGCTTTCACCGCATTTGACTTACGGCTGTTATCAAACAGTGAGTCAACTGCCTCCTGAAGCATACGCTTCTCGTTACGAAGGATCACCTCAGGTGCTTTGATCTCGATAAGACGCTTCAAACGGTTGTTACGTATGATCACCCTACGGTAAAGATCGTTCAGGTCTGAAGACGCAAATCGACCGCCATCCAGCGGAACAAGCGGACGCAATTCCGGTGGTATCACCGGTATGTATTGCATCACCATCCATTCCAAACGGTTCTCAATACGAGTGTTTGCATCACGGAAAGCTTCAACAACGCTCAGGCGCTTCAGAGCTTCCTGCTTACGCTGCTGAGAAGTTTCGTTAGCAGCTGCATTACGCAGGTCATAAGAAAGCTTATCCAGATCTATACGGGCCAGCAACATCTGCACAGCTTCCGCACCCATCTTGGCAACAAATTTATTAGGATCTTCATCAGGCAGGTACTGATTCTCCTTAGACAGACCATCCAGTATCTCCAGATATTCGTCTTCGGTCAGCAACTGCTGCTTGGTATCTTCCGAGTCTTTCAGATTCAGCTTCGTGCGGATCATATCCTCAGCTTCACCTGCCTGTATCACTACATAACGCTCGTAATATACAATGCTCTCCATCTTCTTAGAGCTCACACCCAGCAAGTAACCTATCTTGTTTGGCAGACTCTTAAAATACCAGATGTGAACAATTGGCACAACCAACTTGATGTGACCAAGACGCTCACGACGCACTTTCTTTTCAGTAACTTCCACACCACAACGGTCACACACAATACCCTTGTAACGGATACGTTTGTACTTACCGCAATAGCACTCATAATCTTTTACAGGTCCAAATATTTTTTCGCAGAACAGGCCATCACGCTCAGGCTTGTACGTACGGTAGTTGATAGTTTCAGGCTTCAGCACCTCACCATATGAGCGATCAAGTATCGCGTCTGGTGATGCAAGACTGATGGTGATCTTACCAAATCCTGCCCTTGGGCGGTTGTCTTTTTTTATTGCCATTTTTTATTTTTCGTTTGGTGGCGGAGATACTGCGTATCCCCGCCACGTTATGAAATTAATGTTTCAATTCAGTTGTGTCCGGCACTGTTGCGCCACTACACATTATTCGAACTTCAGTTCAAGACCCAGGCCACGAAGCTCATTCACCAATACGTTGAATGACTCAGGGATACCTGCCTTCGGTATGTTGTCGCCCTTAACGATCGCCTCATAGGTCTTCGCACGCCCAACAATATCATCCGATTTGAGTGTAAGCAACTCCTGAAGGATGTTCGATGCACCATAGGCTTCGAGTGCCCAAACCTCCATCTCACCGAAACGCTGACCACCGAACTGTGCCTTACCACCCAACGGCTGCTGTGTAATGAGACTGTATGGACCGATAGAACGCGCGTGCATCTTATCATCAACCATGTGGTGCAGTTTAATTATGTAAATGATACCAACCGTAGCTTTCTGGTGGAAACGCTCTCCGGTCTCACCATCATACAGATAGGTGTGTCCGAATTCCGGCAGACCTGCTTTGTTGATCAACTCATCGATCTCCGATACCGAGGCACCGTCAAAGATCGGCGTAGCGAACTTAACACCCAACTTCTCACCAGCCCATCCGAGAATGGTTTCATAGATCTGGCCAAGGTTCATACGCGATGGTACACCAAGTGGGTTCAGTACTACGTCTACCGGAGTACCGTCTTCCAGGAACGGCATATCTTCTTCACGAACGATCTTCGCAACGATACCTTTGTTACCGTGGCGACCCGCCATCTTATCACCTACTTTCAGCTTACGCTTACTTGCCAAATATACTTTCGCAAGTTTCAGAACGCCCGCAGGAAGCTCATCACCAATGCTCAGATTGAATTTCTCACGCTTATAACGGCCGAGCTCTTCGTTGAACTTGATGTTGTAGTTGTGCAACAACTGGTTGATAGAATCATCAGTATCCTTGTCTCCCGTCCATCCAAGCGGATTTACGTTCTGATAATCTATTGAGCTCAGTGTCTTCGAATTGAACTTACCACCCTTGCTCAGAACAGTCTCACCAAAGTTGTTGGTGATACCTGCAGACGATTTGTCTTTAAGAAGGATCTGCAACTTCTCGAACAGGAAGTTTTTCAGATCTTCCAGGTTCTTCTCGTGCACCTTCTCTATCTTCTCGATTTGCGCTTTTTCGCGCAACTTAGAGTTCTTATCTTTCTTCGCACGCTGGAACAGCTGCTTGGAGATAACGATACCCTCAGTACCACTCGGCGCTTTCAAGGATGCATCTTTTGCATCACCCGCTTTATCACCGAAGATCGCACGAAGAAGTTTTTCTTCAGGAGTAGGATCGGTCTCACCCTTTGGTGTGATCTTACCTATCAGTATGTCGCCCTCACCTACGTGAGCACCTATACGAATGATACCGTTCTCATCCAGATCCTTAGTAGCTTCTTCAGACACGTTCGGGATATCTGGTGTCAGTTCTTCTTCACCAAGTTTTGTGTCACGAACTTCCAGCTCATACTCATCAATGTGAACCGATGTGAACCAATCATCACGAACAACTTTTTCGTTGATCACGATCGCATCCTCGAAGTTGTAACCCTTCCATGGCATGAACGCCACTTTAAGGTTGCGACCCAGCGCCAGTTCTCCGTCCTGAGTAGCATAGCCATCAGTCAGGAAGTCTCCTGGTTTCACTTTCTGCCCCCTGCGCACACATGGACGCAGTGTCATACTTGTGCTTTGGTTCGTCTTCTTATATTTAGTAAGAGAGTACACTTTCAGGTCGTCCTCAAATGACACCAGACGCTCTTTCTCGTCACGGTCATAACGCACGTGGATATTGTCTGCATCCACATACTCAACAACACCATTACCTTCTGCATGTATCTGTATACGCGCGTCACGGGCAGCCTTTGCTTCCAGACCGGTACCCACGATAGGAACCTGAGGAATGATCAGCGGCACCGCCTGACGTTGCATGTTCGATCCCATCAGCGCACGGTTGGCGTCATCATGCTCAAGGAACGGGATCAGCGACGCACTCAAACCAACGATCTGGTTTGGCGCCACGTCCATGTATTCCACTTCATTAGGCTCCAGGATCGGGAAGTCACCTGTCTGACGAGACTTGATCTTGTCTTCAAGGAAGTTTCCTTTTTCATCCACAGGCACGTTGGCCTGCGCGATCTTTGCCAGATCTTCTTCTTCAGCACTCAGGAAACGGAAATTCTTCAAATCCACCCTACCCTCTTTCACTTTACGGTATGGAGTTTCAATGAAGCCCATATCATTGATCTGAGCGTGTACACAAAGCGTAGAGATCAGACCGATGTTTGGTCCTTCCGGCGTTTCAATAGTACAAAGACGACCATAGTGGCTATAGTGAACGTCACGAACCTCGAAGCCCGCACGCTCACGGCTCAGACCACCCGGACCGAGAGCCGAGATACGACGCTTGTGCGTGATCTCTGACAACGGATTCGTCTGGTCAAGGAACTGTGAAAGCTGCGATGTACCAAAGAAGGAATTGATTACCGAAGAAAGCGTACGTGCATTGATCAGATCGATCGGAGTAAACACCTCGTTATCACGAACGTTCATACGCTCGCGGATGGTGCGGGCCATACGTGCCAAACCAACACCGAATTGGGCAAACAACTGCTCACCCACAGTACGTACACGACGGTTGCTCAGGTGATCGATGTCATCTATTTCTGCCTTACCGTTCGTAAGACGTACCAGGTATTTAATGATCGAAATAATGTCTTCCTTACTCAACACTTTAGTGTTAAGATTTATATCAAGACCCAGTTTACGATTGATCTTATAACGACCAACTTCGCCAAGGTCATAACGCTTATCACTGAAGAACAACTTCTCAATGATGCCACGTGCTGTCTCATCATCCGGAGCATCAGAACCACGTAACTGGCGGTAGATATGCTGCACCGCTTCCAGTTCCGAGTTCGAAGTATCCTTATTGAGTGTATTATATATGATAGAGAAATCGCCACTTACTTCTTCCTTCTGCAGGAATACGGTTTTAATTCCCATTTCCTGTATCAGCTCAGCATTGCTCTCGTCAAGCACGCTATCACGATCCAGCACAACATCGTTACGCTCTATCGTTACAACTTCACCGGTGTCCTCATCAACGAAGTCTTCTGTCCAGCTACGCAATACACGTGCTGCAAGACGACGACCGATGTGACCAGCAAGTGACTTCTTGTCAACTTTCACTTCTTCAGCCATACCAAACAGGTCAAGGATATCCTTGTCCGTTTCGTAACCTATTGCACGCAACAGTGTTGTAACAGGAAACTTCTTCTTACGGTCAATGTATGCGTACATCACGTTGTTGATGTCGGTCGCAAACTCCATCCACGCACCCTTGAATGGGATAACGCGCGCACTGTATATTTTCGTTCCGTTCGGGTGAACGCTCTGTCCGAAGAACACACCCGGAGAACGGTGCAGCTGAGATACTACTACACGCTCAGCACCATTGATCACAAACGTACCGCGTGGTGTCATGTATGGGATGTTACCCAAAAACACATCCTGAACGATTGTTTCGAAATCGACGTGCTCCTCGTCATTACAGCTCAACTTCAGCTTTGCTTTCAGCGGCACCGAATAAGTCAGACCTCGCTCCATACACTCGTCAATCGTGTAACGGGGTGGATCGATGAAGTAATCCAGAAACTCAAGCACGAAGATGTTTCGAGTGTCGGTTATCGGGAAATTCTCTTTGAACACCCTGAACAACCCTTCGTTGTTACGCTTGTCTGGCGTCGTTTCCAGCTGGAAGAAGTCCTGGAATGACTGAAGCTGGATCGCCAAAAGGTCAGGCGTTGCGGCTGCATCATGTAGCTTGCCGAAATTCACCCTGCCGGCTGCGGTCTTTTTTTGCGTTATTGCCATAATGATCTGTTACTCCTTTTTTACAAATAAAAATAGCCCGAAAGGTAGGACAGGCCTACCTTTACAGGCATTCTTCGTTATCAGAGATTAGTGAAAATATTTCCTTGCACGTACGTTTCCCCTCGAAAAAGGGATGGCAAAGATAGCGAAACAGCTATAATAAGCAAAAAATATTCCAAACTTTTCAAACCAAACAACAATTAGGCCCAAATCCTCTGCCATCACGGCAAATATTTTTCTCGCTTATGCATTCTTTTTAACTTATCATTCAGATAAAATTATGTTAAAAATCATCTTTTTAACATTTCATTCTGTTAAGCTAATCATAAATAACAAAAGGAAGCCAAAAAGCAACTACAAAATCAAAAGGAGGCACTAAACTGACTGCATCAACTATTGCCACCGTTTTTGAAAATAATTGTACATTCACACCTCAAAATTTATAAAAATGAAAAAAAGCTTTACTATAATAATAATACTCATTTCAATTATTTCAGTCACTTCCTGTAGAAAAAACCACACCTGCACATGTAAGATCGTAACCGGGAAAGCAGCAGATTCGGTAGTGGTCTATGAACTTGAAAAAATGTCCGACCGCGCAGCTAAACGAGAATGTAAGGGAAAACGAGGCGCCATTTACGGACTTTTGTATGAATGTAGCCTCTAAAACCTCTTGAATCATCTACCGTTTTCCCGAATGAATTCATACCATTATAATGGTATTGACTTTTAAGTAAATAATACAGAATGAGCCTACAGTCCTCATTTTTGGGGCAGCCAGGGAGAAATGACTAAAATCAGTAGGTATCCATATACACTGAATTAATTGTTTGTATACTTTCGTAACACTAAAACATACAAAGTATGAAAAAATTAATCCCAATGATCGCGGTTGCGGCGCTCGCAACAATGTTTACCTCTTGTAAAAAAGACTATTCGTGCACTTGCACAACCACAGCGTCAGGTGCTACTACGGCTACAACCAAGTATCCGCTGGGCAAGCAAAAAAAGAAAGATGCCGAAAGTGCGTGCAATGCAATGAACACCAGTGTAACTGCTGCTGGTATGTCTGCATCAGTTTCTTGCAAACTCGACTAATTTTTTTACAAACCTTGTTTTACAAAAGGCATCAAATGATGCCTTTTGTTGTTTTGGGGTCCTCTTGCTTAACGTATTTTAGAAAAAAATTGTTCTCAGGGAACTAAGTAAAACGCTGTCGTGCTATATTTACCATGAAATTTTCGTTTAATGAAAAGACAACAACTCATAACAATCTTCGCTCTGGCTGCATTGGGCATCACATCTTGCAAAAAGGACTATACATGTACCTGCACCATTACCTCCGTATCAACAGGTAAGTCGTCAAAATCGACCATCGAAATAAGGAACGAAAAGAAACGATCGGCTGCTGCTGCCTGCCGTTCCCGCGAGCAAAACATTATCGGATATAAAACTTCCTGCACAATAAACTGATCCGGATCGGCACGCAGTTTGCTCGATTTCAGTTCACACAACCATCCATATGACTCTTAAGAATATTCTTGTTGCGCTTCTTACTTGCTTCAATGCTGTAGCATTTGCTCAAAAGTCCGAGACCAACAAAGCCAATATCAAACTGGTTACAGCATTTTCAAAAAAAATCCCCGAGAGCGCACAAAGTAACCCACCCAAAACCGGCGAGTTCTTTATTGTAAAATGGAACGAATCTTCATATCCCGAATCTGTGTTTTGGAGGGGGCAGGGCGGATGGCTATCATGTAATATCGAAAAAGCCGTAAAAAAAGGAAAAAAGTACATAGGCGTTCCCGTCGAGATCGAGAAGATCAAAAAGGGGCAGTTGCTTATGTTCAGTCCGGTCACCGGCGGAAGGTTCCCTATACCGGCAGAAATCCCCGAAAATGCCAAAAACACTATCTTTTATAAAACAAGCGGTAGCACTTGGAAAGCCTTCCCGGTTAAAAAGATCAGTAAGAAATAACGGACATTACCTAATGATATTAACAAAGAAGATAAAGCTACAACAACGATTGTAGCTTTATCTTTTCCTGACTGTCGCTACCCTACCACCAATTCCCGTGCACTTGCCATAGCTGCGTCACTCGGTTGTTCACCGCCAATCATTTGTGCAATTGCCCGCACGCGCTCACTTTCAGCAAGCACTTTTACCTTTGTCGATAATCGACCGCTCCCGTCAGCTTCCTTATAAACAAAGAAGTGCCGTGTGCCGCGTGCAGCCACCTGAGGTTGGTGCGTGATGCAAATAACCTGATGATACCCCGATAGCTCTCGTAGCAAAACACCTACCTGGCGCGCAGCCTCACCCGAGATACCTGTATCAACTTCATCAAATATCAAAGTAGGCAAATGTAAAGCTCTTGCTATCAAAGATTTAATACACAGCATTATCCTGCTCATTTCACCTCCCGATGCCGCCTTGTATAACAACTGGAATTTACCACTCTTATTCGCATCCAGCACAAATTGCACACCGTCCGTTCCATGTAGCGAAATTGGAATATCGGTGATCTCAATACCAAACCTGGCATTCGGCATCCCCACCAGCGCTAGCAGTTCATTGACCCTGCTAACAAAATCAGGCACTGCTTTCTTGCGTGCAGCCGACAATATGCCCGCCGCCGCCACCACCTCGGCATGTTGTCGCTCAGTTTCTTTTTCCAGATCATGAATACCTCTATCAAGATCATGAGTCACCAGCAACTCGTCTTCCAACCGTTTTTGTAGATCGAGCAGTTCGCTAGTCGCCGACACTCCATGTTTTTTGAGCAATTTATACCCTAAGTCATTTCTCTGCTGCAACTCCTCCATTTTCGCCGGATCCAACTGCACACTACCCTGCATTTCGTCAATATCCGCAGCAATATCCTTCAGCTCTATCCATACAGATAACATTCGATCACAGGTATCCTTAACCGCCGGCAACACATCTGCTACCGACTGCAGTTGCTGCAAAATTCGCTTCAGTTCGTTTACCAATGGCTGCTCACCCTCGCTCAGTGTTCCATAAGAGCCTTGCAACACGGATAGAATCCTTTCAGCATGCGCCATTTGCTTCAATTGCTGCTCGGTCTCTTCGATCTCATTATCTTTAAACGATGCCTGAAATAACTCATCAAGTAGATACTGCTTATAATCGGCCTCTTGTTTCAGCTTAGCCAACTGTGCCTGTTTTTGTTCAAGCTCCTTCTGACACCGTTTATAGGCCTTATATTTTTCTCTGTAGGCTTCTGCTGGTTTAATGTTGTTAGCAACAGCATCAAGCGCATTCACCTGAAAAATGTCTTCAGCAATTGCAAGATGCCCGAACTGCTGCTGCAGATCCACAAGCATTGATGTTAGTTTATTCAATACTGGAAGGGTGACCGGTGTGTCGTTCACAAACGCACGCGACTTCCCCGCGGCCGATATCTCACGCCTGATGATGCATACTTCGTCCTGGTCTATCTCCTCTTCAGCCAATGCCCGTGCAAGCGATTCATTCCCCTTTACAAAAAAATGTCCTTCAATAACAGATTTTTCTTCCTTGTTTATAAGGACAGACGTGTCCGCACGCTCTCCCAAAATCAGGGATAAAGCACCCAAAATGATACTCTTTCCCGCACCTGTCTCACCGGTCACTGTGTTCAGCCCCGCATCAGGCGCTATCGATACCCTGTCAATAATGGCATAGTTATTAATAACTAATTGCTGCAGCATGCACCAAAATTAGTGAGAACAGTGAATAACGAACACTATTTTTGCACGATGAAATGTTTTTTACGAAAGAAGATCGGCGATCGCGTCATAAACGGGCATCCTTGGATATTCGGAAACGAACTTGGTGACAGTGAAGGAACCGCCGAACCTGGCGATATCGTTGAGGTCTATTCCTATAACGGATCATTCGTCGGCAAAGGGTACATCAATCCGGCCTCTCAGATCCGCATACGCCTACTGACCCGGGACAAAGATGACGTGATTGACGATAAGTTCTTCGCAAGACGCATCCGCGAGGCTTGGGAATACCGCAAACAGATCGGATATGTCGAAAACTGCAGGCTCATTTTCGGCGAAGCCGACCAACTACCTGCACTCATCATAGACAAATTCAACGATCACTTCGTTATCCAGACGCTTGCACTCGGTATCGACCGCTGGAAACCGGCTATCGTTTCTGCAATCAACAAAATTTTCTCTCCAAAAGGTATTTACGAGCGGAACGATGTGCCCGTGCGCACACTCGAAGGTCTTCCACAGATCAAGGGATTCTTGTCAGAACCGTTCGACACAAATATCATCATCAACGAGAACGGACTAAAGTTCCACGTCGATATCGAAAACGGACAAAAAACAGGCTATTTCCTAGACCAGCAGGATAATCGACGGGCTATCCAGCATATCGTAAAAGGCGGAGATGTGCTCGAAGCATTCTGCTATACCGGCACCTTTTCTATGCACGCAGCCCATTATGGTGCTAAAAGTGTTCTGGGCCTCGACATATCTGAAAACGCCGTTGCCACTGCCCGCAGAAATGCCGAGCTAAACGGCTTCTCTGATATCTGTAAGTTTCAGGCTGTCAATGCGTTTGATGTGCTCAAGCAATGGGTAAAAGATGGAAAACGATACGACACAGTGATCCTCGATCCGCCTGCCTTCACAAAAAGCAGGGAAAATATCCAAAAGGCAATTACCGGTTACAAAGAGATCAACCTCCGTGGAATGAAACTCGTGAAGCCGGGTGGCTTCCTCGTCACAGCTTCCTGCACCAACCTCGTGCCACCTGAACTTTTCCTTCAGATCATTGGCATGGCCGCAAAAGACGCCCGTCGCGAACTGAGGCAGGTGGTGTGGCAGACGCAAGCGGCAGACCACCCTATTCTCTGGCATGTACCGTCAACACAATACCTGAAGTTCCTTATCGTACAGGTTCTTTAAGTTGACTTGATGTCTACAAATATTCAGACCGGGCGCAACAGCGACCCGGTCTGTTTTTTCGGTCACTACTATGCTTCTTCCAATGCTGCAATATCTATTTTCCGCATTTTCATCAGTGCAGCGCCGGCCCGCTCGGCCTTTGCCTTATCGTCAGAATTCAATAAAGCACCTAGATTAGCGGGAACAATTTGCCACGACAGGCCATACCTATCCTTCACCCACCCACACATTTGTTCCGTTCCTCCTCCCTCCAGCAATCCTTCCCAATAACCATCTATCTCCTTCTGGTCTTCGCACACAACCATTAAAGATATTGCCTCTGTAAACCTGAACTTGGGTCCGCCATTAATAAAATGATACTGCTGCCCAAACAGCTCAAATGTGCCGGTAAAAACCTTACCCGACCTCCGATGCATATTGATTACCCTCCCCGTCTTGAATACCTTCAGGTAAAAATTGATCGCTTCTTCGGCCTGGTTATCAAACCATAGGAATGGAGTTATCTTTTGCATTTTGTGAATTATTATTTCACGAAAGTACTCGATACAGAAAATTCTACAGTTGCTGGTCCCGTCAATAAATAGGGCAATCCCGACTATCAACGACAAAAAGAAAACCGCCCCGAAAAGGGCGGCTTACTAAAAAGGGTAGCAGACCAAGACTATTTTATATTCGGATCAGGCATAACGGTACGCTTGTTGCAGTCGCACTCATCGGCTTCTTGCACAAAATCTTCAAGCCTGTCTTTTACAACGAAAGAATTCTTAGAATCGTCTTCATATACTATCTCACTTATCGCCCAGTGAATACCGTTTGGCAGGCACATGTTAAGTACGCCCACTTGCTTGTGGTCAATAACAGAACCCACAATAGTTGCCTCTTTGGTCACAACCTTGTTACGTGAAGAAGAATAGTAAACATAAGACACCTTCTTGATCTTTTTATCTACCAGATTCTTGATGCGCACATCAAACTTCTGCATTTGGCAATCATAACATCCCGAACATTGAAGTTCATAAGAACACAAATTAAATATCTTATTATGCCTCAGATAGTCTATGCTTTGCGCACGAGCACTACCTCCGATAAACAAGATTAAACCTAACAAAAACAAAAGTCTCCTTCTGATGAGCATAATAGAGCTATTTTTTGAGGGGTCATTCCGACCCGGTACACCACAAATATATAAAATGCACGGTAAACAAATACCGAAGAATACCTTTTTTAAATCAGGCCCTACTTCATTTTTTCATGAAAATTCTTAATTCGGCAGCGAGAAAAGCCAACAGGGTGAGATAACTTTGGCAGATAAACATAGTTCTTGAAACCCGGTAACCAATACTTTCCTACCCTCGCTATTGTTGCACTTGTACTGATCGCCTACTTCAGAGTCTTCAACTTTGAATTTATTTCATGGGACGATACGGCCTATACAATTGCAAATGAGTCTGTCAAATCTTTTTCTATTGATCACATCAAAGAATGGTTCACCTCGTTCTTTGTCGGCAATTACCAGCCGCTCACAATGGCATCCTATGCAATCGACTATGCCATAGGGGGAAACCAACCATTCACTTACCACATCACCAACATATTGCTGCATGCTGTAAATGCTGTCCTTGTTTGGCGGTTAGTACTCTTACTCAGCGGCGACGCACCGGTTGCCCTGTTCACTGCGATAATATGGGCACTACACCCAACTTCTGTAGAGGCCACCGCCTGGATCGCTGAACGAAAAACGCTTTTATCAGGCACTCTCTCACTTGCTGGACTCATTTGTTACGCAAAACACCTCGACAAACCCTCCCCCAAAACTGCATTTATCGTCATAGGCTTTGGTGCTGCTGCAATGTTATCAAAAGCCACAGCAGTCGCTTTTCCATTGTCTCTTTTCGCAATTGACATCTGGAAAGGCAAGCGGGAACTCTTCAAAGGACTTTCAATAAAACTACCACTTTTCGCCCTCGCGCTCATAATCGGCATTACTGCCGTAAATGCCCAACAAGAGGGCGGATTCCTTCACAGGCATGAGGTAGAAAACCCATTTATGCACCTCATTTATGCAGGCCATGCATACATTTCATACATTACCCGCACACTTTTCCCAATAAACCTCTCAGTCATTTACCCCTACCCCACATCAATTACACTACCGGTCCTCTTTTGCTTCCTGACAGTTGCTGTCGTAGGCACAGGCATTATTGCATGGAAGCGACAAAATACCCTGCTGGCGGGAAGTATTGCTTTCTTCTCTGTCAACATCGTCTTCCTGCTCCAATTCATAAGTTTTGGTGAAGCTCTTTCCGCCGACCGTTACATGTATCTGGCATCTATCGGAATTATATTCCCATGCACCCATGCTGTTTTTACATTATTCAAAAATAGAAAACGCCCTGTGGCAATAACCATATCTTCCCTTGCTGCTGCTTGCCTCCTCATGCTCACATCATTCCGCGCGGCCGCTTGGCAGTCTGACCTCACTTTCTTTAGCGCGCTTGCAGAAACCTTTCCGAACTCTGCTGTCGCACACTCTAGCTTGGGTGCTATCTACCTGCAGAAAGGCGAACTGTCTCTTGCCGAGTTCCACCTCGACAAAGCGACTCAACTTGACCCCGCAAACTACAAAGCATGGCACAACAAGGGCAACATGTACATGAAAACAGCACGTACCATGGAGGCTTTTGAAGCTTTTACAGAAAGTATCGAGTTAAACGGATACACCAAGTCTTATTTCGCAAGGGCAGTAATTCATCAGGAAACAGGACGATTCAAACTCGCAATCGCTGACATTCAACAAGTACTGTCCCACCCTCCAACCGATGCCAGAGCTTGGTATCTTTATGGTTATTGCAGTGAGCAGATAGAACAATATACCGATGCGATTTTGGCATATTCACAAGCCATCGGCATCAGCGGGAACAACCCACTCTTTTACGCCCGCAGGGGTGTTGCCGAGACAATGATCGGCAAGCATAATGATGCGATCGTTGATCTGAAAAGAGCAGTCAATATGCCAAACCCAAAACCCGAATACTATTACCTCTTGGGGAATGCTTTGTTTGCAGCATCATTGAATCCATGTCCGGATTGGACAACAGCCGCAAATGCAGGTTATCAACGTGCAATCATCGCACTACAGCAACACTGCAAGTAAAAACGATCAAAAACAGCAATTGACCTTCTTATTCGCAGAATAATCTGATATAACCCTTCTGTATATTTCCTCATACATAGGAATAATATGTTGTCGTTCAAACTTACGCGCATGTGCCAATGCCGCCTTCTTGAAGTGCACCAACGTGTCGTCATCTTTAAGAATAGACACTGCGTGAGCGGCCATCGATTCCGTATCGCCCACATCAGAAAGGAATCCGGTCTTTCCATGCACGTTGATCTCCGGCAAGCCACCGGCGTTAGTTGATATCACAGGCACACCACATGCCATCGCCTCCAGTGCCGACAGACCGAAACTCTCCGTCTGAGAAGGCAACAAGAAAAGGTCAGCGATACTCAATATTTCACTTATTTGCTCTTGTTTACCCAAAAACCGAATGTCACCATAAATATTCATCCCCCTCGCCAAGTCTTCTACACTCTGCCTGTCAGGGCCATCGCCTATCATCAAAAGTTTTGCAGGAACATCATTCTTCACCGCGGCAAATATCTTCACCACATCATGTACACGTTTCACACTTCTGAAGTTGGAAACGTGCACCAGAATGCGCTCACCGTCGGGAGCCAGCATTTGTTTAAAGTGATTTTTATCTGTCTGATGAAAGCGCTTCACGTCCACAAAATTCGGTACAACCTCAATGGGTTTTTCAATCTCAAATGACCTTAATGTCTCCTCCCGTAAACTGTCCGAAACGGCGGTGATTGCATCCGACTCGTTGATCGAAAATGTAACTACCGGTGCGTAAGTGCTATCCTTACCTACCAGCGTGATGTCCGTTCCGTGCAGTGTGGTAATAAAAGGAATATCCTGCCCCGTCTTCTTCAATATCTGGCGCGCAAAATATGCAGCAGAAGCATGTGGAATGGCATAATGCAGGTGCAGCAGATCTAGTTTCTGGTTCACGATCACGTTTACCATAGTGCTCGCTAGTGCCGTCTCATAAGGCGGAAAGTCAAAAAGCGGATAGGTGGGCACCTTTACCTCATGGAAATATATGTTCGGATGAAAGCCCTGGCTCAGCCGCACCGGTTGCTCATAAGTAATGAAATGAACCTCATATCCCTTATCCGAAAGCGCTATACCCAGTTCTGTGGCCAATACACCACTACCGCCGAAAGTCGGATAACAAACTATCCCGATACGCATTCCGTTTGCCGTTTCTGTTTTCTGTGCTCCCATAAGCTCTCAGTGCACATATCCCACTAGTCTACAAATATAT
>CAZZCR010000005.1:0-199197 GCA_964652995.1 uncultured Flavipsychrobacter sp.
ACATTTTATTCCTGACTTTAAGATATTCAAAAGCCTGATTTCAATTGCATCGCCGGCTACGTTCCAGTTCATTATTGCATCAGCCAGTTGGATATTTCTTGCTGCCATGGTTGCCGAGTATGGAAGTAATGCGTCGGCTGGCTATCAAACAGCGATACGTCTGGTGGTATTCTTTATTCTCCCGGCATGGGGAATGAGCAATGCCGCTGCCACATTGGTGGGGCAGAACCTCGGCGCCAAATTGCCGGATCGTGCAGAAGAAAGCGTCAGGATCACTGTGAAGTTAAATGTCATTTTTATGGCTTTGGTAACGGTTGTGTTCCTGCTTTTCGCCCGTCAGGTAGCAGGGATTTTTATTCCGGATCATCAACACCAACAACTTGATTATGCGGCAATGGCACTCCGTGTTATTAGCTCGGGCTATGTTTTTTACGGCATAGGTATGGTTATCACGCAGGCATTCAATGGTGCCGGAGACACCAAAACTCCTACCTGGGTGTACTTCTTTGGCTTCTGGATATTCCAGATCCCATTTGCATGGTCGCTGCACCGATACACCGATTTGGGTATAACGGGGATCTTCATCGCTGTGCCGGTTGCTGAAACGATCATGGCTATTTCGGTTTTTCTGTTGTTCAGAACAGGCAGGTGGAAGACAATTTCGGTCTGATCAGTTTGAAAGTTTGGTGATCTTCTCAGCCCTGAGTCTTTTGCCCCCTACTTCGTAAATGGCGATAATGTAAACTCCCGGCGCCAATCCCGACAATGAGATGACTGTAGTGTCGAAGGCGGTAGCCACTACCCTTCCGTCTGCTGCTATCGCCCTGATATCTACACGTCTGCACCAATCTACGTTCACTTCATTGGTTGTAGGATTCGGGAATAATGATATTTCATTTTCGTCACAGCCGGTATGGTCATACAGAACAGATCCAGCCTCGCAATCATATTCATTCCGGACAATAACCTGATATACCCCCGATTCTCTTGCATCGAGTGAATCAGAAGTGGCACCGGGGATAAATTGCCCGTTCAGGATCCATCGGTATTTGGCATAACCCTTGGTAGCATAGAAGATTCCTCTCTTCAATATAAGTTCCGGAATTTCCGGCAATGGCTCCACTGTTATTAATCGTGTTGTTACGTCTGTACCGCAGGAATTTGTGACGCTGTATTTTACAATATCGGGTCCTGTTTGAACTCCCTGTACAACACCATTGGTAACTGTTATCCTGCCCGAGTCGGCCGACCAAATTCCGTCTTCAAACGTGTCTATAAGGGTTATCTGTTGCCCGACACACACATGGTCGGGCCCTATAATGTTTCCCGCAACGGGGAAAGTTTCTACTACGATGTTCTTGATTACATACGCCGTGCACTGAGTGTCAGAGACGCCATATGCAATTGTGACTCCACCGGCGTTTAAACCGGTTACATCGCAGGTGGTGGGAGAAGTGCTGTATACCGAAACGTTCAAATTGCTTGCACTCCAGGTGCCATCGGCAATTGATGCGGTAAATGCAACTGTGCTACCCTGACATAGGGCCGAAGGTCCTGATATTGTTCCGGGATAGGGCAATGGATTTACAGTGATGACCTTTTCGGCGGCTATCGATCCGCATGCGTTTGTCAGTGTGTAACGAACCGTATCGACCCCCACGGCGATACCCTTGACGATGCAGGTTGAAAGCGACGGCTGCAGTTCCAGTAAGGTACCTGTTTTGCTCCAAACTCCTCCCATTTGTCCTGATATAAGTAGTGCAGTATCACCGAGGCATATCTTGTTCGATCCGGATATTGTACCTGGCACCAATAAAGGGTCCACAACCACCCTTATAGTGATGACGTCAGAAGCAAGAGAGTTGGCCACTTTTACCTTAAAAGAGTCTATACCTACAAATCCCGCATCCGGTGTATATGTCAATCCTGATGGCGTTAGTATCCCGCCTGTGGACGTAGCAGAATACCCGGCTATTACTGTGCCGTGTGGTGCAGGAAGTAGTAGCGACCATGTGTCTGTTAGCCCTACGTATACATCGCGCACCTGCAGCAGAGAATTGATCGGGACAGAAATGGCGTCCTGGCAAACAGATAACGAGGCTTCATCACCTTTAATGAACGACAGTACATTGATCACCTTCCTGCCACGAACATTCAGCATGTCTGTGATGAAAACATCATCATTATCGTTTGCAACCACGCCAATGGGATGGTGAAGTTTTGCTGCTGTTGCAGGGATTCCATCCCCGTTATACCCTCCCTCGCCGGTTCCGGCAACGGTTGTGATAGTACCTGCCGGCACTACCCTGCGGATCGCATTATTATTACAATCAGCAATGTAAACACTTCCGTCATGTGCCACCGAAACACCAAGCGGTTTATTAAGCTTCGCATCAGTAGCCGGTCCGTTGTCGCCGGAAAATCCGGTTGTTCCGGTCCCGGCAAAGGTTGTTATAATGCCTCCTGCATCGACCTTTCGCACCCTGTCATTCGGGCCATCGCACAGATAAACATTGCCGGACGTATCGCAGGCAATACCCCAAACGAACATTATCCTTGCAGATGTTGCCGGTCCGCCATCACCGCTGAAGCCGACAAGCCCCGGAATTCCGGCAAATGTGGAGATAGCACCCGTAGTGCCGATCTTGCGTACACAAAAATTGTAGGAGTCACTAAAGTAGATATTGCCGGCTTTGTCAATCGCAATTCCCATCGGAGAGTTGATGTTGGCTGATGTTGCCGGTCCGCCATCGCCCGAATATCCCGGCGTACCTGTGCCGGCGATCGTACTGATAATGCCGGATGAGTTTACTTTTCTGATACGGTGATTACTTTGGTCGCATATGTATATGTTGCCCGAGTTGTCGATGGCCATGCCCCAGTTGGCATCCAGACGCGCATTGGTGGCTGGTCCACCGTCGCCCGAAAACCCGGGACTACCCGTGCCTGCAACAGTTGTGATGATGCCCGATGGGCTGACCTTCCTGACACAGTTGTTGCGTTGATCGTTAATGAAAACATTGCCTGATAGGTCAATTGCGATACTTGTCGGGGTGTCTAAACGGGCAGAAAGAGCGTCGCCCCCGTCACCGCTATAACCTGCAAATCCATTGCCGGCAAAAGTTGAAATGATCTGTGAATGACCGGACTGTGCGGAGCCAACAAAAAGCACCATACAAACCAGAAAGTACAGGCATCTCTTCATGTTGGTCAATTATGGACGTTAACCATCGTCGCAAGTCGGGGTTTAGTAGAAACGATGAGTTACGGTAAATTTAACCCTAAAAATGCAAAGAGCCAATTTCGGGTCAGCAGTGTTTCAAAAGAGATAAGGTTTATAAGCTGTTACCGGGTCAGCTTATAACCAACCGATATGCGGAAGTAAGTTGCAGAAAGAGGGGCATTGATATTGTATCCCTCCTTCACGTCCGCAGGCGCAGGGTTTTTCTGTACTAGAGCGTCCACCATTAGGCGCTCATTGTAAGAATAGGTTACTCCTAACATAGTGCCAAACCTCATTTGGTTGGTATGCGAGGCAGGGTATAAGGGGCCGTTGTACTCTGCAATAGAGGCTCCACTGTGTGTGATCACTTCATTTACCGCAGGCGCTGACGGAGCAACTCCCTTGGCAGAGATCACTGTATCTACTGTTTTTAAAATTGCTGATTTTGTATAGGTATTCTCTTTAATGCCCTGCAGTTGACTGTAGATCAAGTTTACGCCGCCATACAAAGCGAGTTTTTCAGAGAAGTTATACTTCACCAACACAGGTAACTCATATTCTCTGTACACCCCACCCGCCTTGTTGGTCTTTACAATACTATCGTGACTTTGCGAGTAGCTGAGACGGGAATGATAGAATGTATCAATACTACTACCTTCCACCTTTATTGTGGAATAGTCACCGCGGTTTACAATGCGACCGTCATCATTTACTTTGTAGTAGGACGCCGACGGGCCTATGGTGCGCACTGGTGCATTGGCAAACTTTGCTCCCGGTTGCACCATCACCGACAGTTTGCGGGTAACATTGTACTGGACATAAGGAGCAACAACATACTTTGTTGCTGCATCCTTGTCCATTCCGAATTCGTAACCGGCTTTAACACCGGCACTCCACCTGGCAAAATCTATGACAGGCTTTTTCTTACCGGCAGGATCTATAGGGGCCGGCTTTTTGTTGGGTATTTTCGTTGCTAAAGGCGCAGCAGTAGTCTGTTTTTTCTCTTCTGACGTGCCTTTTGAATTTTCTTTATTTTTTACTTCATTAAATTCATTATCAGTATTTTGCGATTCATTTCTTTCACTAATAGTTGAGTTTAGCGGTAAACTATTATCACTGTCATTCAGGTTGTTGCTTTGATCTTTTCCACCATATTGGGAAGCTTTCCCATAAACATTGCCTGAAGCATGTTTCATACCTGTGCTGCCAGACCTGTGCGCACCTCCACCCTGGTATCCGGCATTTCCTTCTGTTTCGCTATAAGAGAAACTGCCTGTGTTTGTATTTTCAGCTATATCGCTGTTGGCATTATCTTCGCCACCGAAACCACTATTTGCTGGTACCGATACCTCATCGGCATTATGAGAAGAATTGTCTACAGCAAAATCTGAGTTAGAAGCGTCTATCTTATTGATTTCCTGTTCTTTATTTACAGCAACAGGGCTATTTTCATTTTTACTGATCTTATGCACAACGGAAACACCCAACACCGCAATGACTGATACCATGGCAGCATGGCCTAGCCAGCGGAACGGTGATGTGAGTACCTGAGGAGTAGTAAGCGTGTCGAGCTTGCTATCTAGTGCTGACCAGGCGTCGGCAGGAGGAACCTCAGAATAGGTACCCAGCTTTTCCCTGAACAGATCATCGATATGTTTTTTCTTGTTCTTCACTTTTACTTGTTTATGAGTGCATTTATCTTTTCTTTCAAGCGTCTGCGTGCATCATTGAGGTGCCAGCGGCAGTTATTCTGCTGCATATTCATGATCTTCGCTATGTCTTTATGCGAATAATTCTCGAACACAAACAGGTTAAATATGTTCCGTTGTGTCTCCGGCAAGGTCTCAATGATCTTCAATAATTCTTTGTGTGACAACTTTTCCACCGGTTCACTGTTCACAAACGCATCTTCAGGGGTCACTTCCCTGGTCATGCGGTCCTCTTTCACATTTTTCCTTATATAATCACTTACCGTATGCACTACTATTCGCCTGATCCATCCTTCAAAGGCTCCCTGAAACGAATATTGGTGCAGATCGCGAAACACTTTAAAAAACGCTTCATTCAATATTTCTTTCGCCGCAAACTCATTGTTGTGGATATACTTTCTGATTATACCATAGGCCGCAGGAGAATACAACTCGTAAAGCTTCTTTTGCGACGCACGTTTCAGCGCAATACAATCCTTTATCAGAATTTTCAGCTCATCGTGTGCTGATAAGCTCTGTTCTGAAGTAGGAAAATGACCGCTCACATGTACCGCTTTAGCCAAGGCTCCTATGATTTAATTCTGTTTAGCAAGAAACACAAACTGCATCTACTAAAACTGGTTCGTCAATTACCGTTGTTTCTTAACCGACATTTTGCCTACTGGGTATATAGGCGCAACGTATTCTCTGTTTGTTAGTATTATACCTAAAATAGTCACTAATCTACTGATAATGAGTATATGATGCAACTAGACGGCTGCCGGTTATTGTATTTGCCAAACCACTTACCGCATTTTTTAAGCAATTCGGAACGCAGTGCTACAAATACTAACTGTCTATTAATAGACGGTTATTGCCTCAAAAAGGTTAGACAAAGCCCAAACAAAATTAAAAAACACTGTATTTTCGCCATATGGACAAAGGATACGAAGAAAAATACCACTCTATTGAGCAGGATCATTGGTGGTATACCTCACGCAGGTTGACGATCTTAAATATGATAGACGGTCTCCCACGCAGTACACGTATCCTTGACATTGGTTGCTCTGGTGGAGTGTTGATGCTGGATCTTAAGGCAAAAGGCTTTACAGATGTTACCGGGATTGATTTTTCGGCCGAAGCAATAGAACAATGTAAGGCAAAAGGTCTCAGTAACGTATTTGTAATGGATGCCCATTTTCCCGATTTTAAAGATGAGGAATTCGATCTGATCATAGCGTCCGATTGCCTGGAACATTTGGAAAAGGACACTGTCGCACTCCAAAACTGGCAGCGGATACTGAAAAAAGGAGGGAAAGGGCTGATATTTGTTCCTGCATTCATGTCGTTGTGGAGCGAACATGATGTGGTGAACCACCACTTCCGCCGCTATACGCGCGACGAACTGGTGCAGAAGTCGGTGGCAGCGGGTTTTAAAGTGAATAAAGCATCTTACTGGAATTTTGCCATGTACTTCCCTACCCTGCTATACCGGAAGATGCGCAATATGTCTAAAAGTGCTAAAGAGCAGCCGGAAGATCACATGGACAAGTTCAACCCGGCGGTGAACAGCATCCTGAAATTTTGGATGAAGCTGGAGAATGGCCTGTTTGGCGCCACCGGTTTCCCCTTGGGAGTGAGTGTGATGGTGTCGGTCAATAAATAGTTTCCGAAAACAGTTCAATACACCTTTTTGGTTCCGCCATAATTGTTACATTTGCAGCCCCCGAAAGGGGATTCAGCCACAGCACCAGCTTTGGTTGATCAAGGAGAGATGCTCGAGTGGTTGAAGAGGCACGCCTGGAAAGTGTGTATATCTGTCAAAGGGTATCGCGGGTTCGAATCCCGCTCTCTCCGCACAATATAAAAATAGCGCCCATTTCAGGCGCTATTTTTATATTGTGCGGGCCTCAGAGGTACAACCGGAGGTAAACACGCTCGCTCGCCACGCAAAGCAGCTACCTGTATGTGATATTCGCTTTTGATTATTTTTGTTGATCAAATTCAATTTGAATGATAACCGATCTACATAGTCATTTTAATAAGGTAGCTGATATACCTCAGGATGATTGGGATAATTTTGAAAAGGGTTTACAATTTAAAAAATATTCGGTAGAAGATATTTTTCTAAGGGAAGGACAAGTATCAGAAAACATAGGATTTGTATCGAAAGGTATATTCAGGATGTACTACAGAAATGAAAGGAAGGATGTAAACTATAATTTTTTCGCAGAAGGACAATTTGTAGTTGATTACGAAAGCTATTTAAGAAACCAGCCTACCAACTTTGTGATCCAGGCGCTTGAAGACAGCGAAATATACACATTTTCTAAGGTCCATTTTCTTAACCAATTTCAGAACTCCCATGCATGGGAACGTTTTGGACGGCTAATTACAGAGTATGCATTCCTGAAAAGCAGAGACCGGATAAAAGAGATGCTGTTTATGAACGCCGAACAACGATACCTCAAATTCACGGACCAGTATAAAGGGCTTTATGATCGCCTGCCTCTATATCATATTGCTTCATACTTAGGCATAGATGCCGCTTCGCTGAGCCGAATCAGAAAAACGCTGGCGAAGAAATGATTTCTTGACATAGGTCAATTTTTTTGTAGCTATCGGCATATACTTTTACACCATGGCAACAAAAGGACAACAGATTTACAACAAGGTCACAACCGACAAAATTACTTTTCTTCAAACAAGGCAAGATACTGACGGGACATTGCTCCAGTTTGAGAATAAACAGGCAGCAGGTGGTATTGGCCCCATGCCACACCGACATCCACTCCAGGAGGAGATATTTATTGTAAAAAAGGGCATTCTCGAAATAACAATAGCAGGTGTAACATCCACCATTAAGCCGGGAGAAACAGCAACTGTTCCACCGAATACTGTCCATTTCTGGAAAAACGGGGGAGGCAACGAACTGGAAATGATCACTGAATTCAGACCTGCATTACACTTCGAAGAATTGATTGAAACACTGGCAAGCCTTTCTCAAATAGGGAAAGTTGATAAGGGAGGTAACCCGGATCGTTTACAGATGAGTGCGACCTTAAACGCATATTATGGAGAGTTTTTTTTAGCGACAATGCCCTTTCCATTACAAGTTTTTTTGTTCAAACGTTTTGGATGGCTTCTCAGAAGATTTTTCGGCTATAAAGGCTTTCTGCAATATAAAAGCGAAACCACTGACATGTAACGTCCTCGATTGCTTCTTATACCTCACACGGTGTAATTCTGTGCAAAAAAATCACGCAAAGGCTCCAAATAACAAATACACAAAACCATGCCAAGTACAATATATATAAGGAATCCATCTAGAATGCCACGCGGTGCTTACAATTCATATAACATTAAGTCAGGCACTTTTCTAAAAAATTACTAAAACAATCTTATCATTTTCAGAAGTGAATAATGCTGTTCATATCCTTTGCATAGAAGTTCGAAAGTTGTCCCGTCCAGCCCGCAGAAGCCTTACAGAAATGTGAGGCTTTTTTGTTTATATTCGGTTTTCAAATTTGCAGTATGTTGGTAAGTGACCTGTATAACGAAAAATTCGACAATATATCTGATACAAAACTCGCTCAGCAAATAGGTTTGCTAAGAGATGCAATTAATGACTGGCCAACAGATTTATGCACTGTGGAAGACTTTGTTAAAGAGGTTAAAGCTTATCTTGGTTGCTCAATTATAACAAAATATGTAATTGATCATAAGCTATCTAACTTCAGCCTCATTGAGGCTTGGCAGATTGAGTCGTTGACTAGTGTGTTAGAACTAATGAATATCAATCAAAGTGACTCAGTTGAAAACTGCCTTAGTGACCTTTTTTTATTGTTGCGACAGCCATTCTTGTACGATTAAGATAGTAGAAATGAACTAAACCAAATAATACAATATTTTCTTCAAATCCTCCACAAAAAAGTTCGAAAGTTGTCCCTTACAGCCCGCAGAAAAGTAAAACCCGCGCTTGGCGCGGGTTTTATCGTTCGAAATGTCCCATTGGGTTTGACTAAGAGTATTTTGCCCAAAGTATGGGGAATCTATTCTTAAGATCGTCATTATTTTCATCCCACTCTTCGCCGACAACTATGGCGCATGTCAGGACATTATTACTTTTTGAAAACATATGGACGCTTGTAAAAAAGTCTAATTATTTTCCGACCATATTTTGTAAAGGTTACTGTTTTTATGAAAAATGCTATTTTCGACATCCATATCAACCTCAAGTTTATTATTTTGGATAAAATAGGCCTTGGATAAATAACAATCGTATATTAATTGCAGAAAAGTAGACAAATTTTCAAAAATAGCTTCTGGTGCAACAATTAATAGGCTTGGAGAATAAATATAAACTGGCTGTTCTGGCGAACCTATTTCTAGCAATAAATAGTCACCCCTAAAATCACATAAAAAGGGGAAAAGTCCGTCCTTCTTAAAACCGAGAAATTCTTTCTCATTGTATATTTTCGTCGCAACGTCAATAGGCAAAATGTTACCAAAAGAACAAAACTCAGGATTCTGCTCTACAGAACTGTGCATATTGCCATTTCTCCATGTGTACAATGTGAGAAGCTCAGTATTTGTTACCGAGTTAGCAATCAGAATTTCATTCAAAGCATCTTTGTTAATTGAGCTATTCCATTTACTTTCAGGAGCGATATGCTCAATTTGCTCCAATATGCTTATAATATCTTTGAACATATTTATTGTTTTACGGTGCTGGAATTGGAGCTGGAAGAGGTGCCGGAACGGGAGCAATTACAGGATCGGGGTATTAAGGGTGAAGTATGTTCTTTTAAAGTTTCAAATGTCCTTTTCTCCATTCACTTAATACTAGCTCAGCTGTTAGACCCAAAATTCCTTTTGTATTTGCAATTTCTGATAAAATGTTTGTGCTTTCAATTTCATGAGTTGATAGTAAAAATGTAGCCGCAGCGACCTGTACATAAGGTGAGTTATGAGACAATAATTCATATAATTCTCCGAGTGCATTATGCTTTTTTAAGAATGCGACAGATTTAACAACTAAATCATAATTTTTATTAGCAACCTTATGATTTCCTTGTTCGATAGCTAAGGCATGATTAATTGCTGCTTTCTCGAATTCAGAAATGGCCGTTGTTGTAGCGTTTATTTTCATTTCTACTTGCTAAATCGGTCAATAGTCTTTAATCCAAAATCATATTGGTCTTTATACGACTGGCTCCTAAGCCATTTTCTTACAGTTTGTCCGTTGGTAAAGAAATCCTTAGACGAATAATAATCGGATATTCGTTGATGAATTGAACCTTTCCCATGTGGTAGTTTTATAAAATTGTTGGTGTTATGTATTGCTTCAATAAAGAAGTTATTTTGGAAATAGAAATCAGGACAGGTTGAAGTTAAGAATAACCTTCAAATCCTCCATAAAAAAGTTCGAGAGTTGTCCCTTACAGTCCGCAGAAAATTAAAACCCGCGCTTGGCGCGGGTTTTGTCGTTCGAAATGTCCCATTGGGTTTGACTAAGAGTATTTTGCCCAAAGTATGGGGAATCTATTCTTAAGCTCGTCATTATTTTCATCCCACTCTTCGCCGACAATTTGGTTGTTTTCCAAATAACTCGTGGGCATTTCACTTCCAGTAACTTCTTTAAAAGCCTCCATCGGGACATATCCCATTCCCTCCCATTCAACATCAATTCGTTCTGAATCAACTTCGGCTAGGGTTTCTGGATTTGATAAGGTTCTGTAATAAAAATCCTTTCCTTGTGAAATAACCCAATCCCGAAAATCCATAAACGAATCGTCTCCGCATCCGCCATGTATAATATAAATTGCTCCCCACAAATCCCATGTATATGCTTCCCCTCTTAACTTTCTAAATTTATTATCGAACTGCATAATTTCAATTGAGGGTAACTTTCTCAATTCTTCATGAAGTTTTCGCTGTTGAGTTTCATAATCACCTTTAGCTTTTTCATTAGTCAGACTTACAATTTTCCAAAATTGCTCATCGGACATAACATCTGACGTTGGAGTAAATTCACCACCCTTTTTGTTTCCAAATAAATTGCTCAGAAGACTCATATTCTAAAAGTAAAGGATTGCCTTCAAATCCGCCAAAAAAAAGTTCGAAAATTGTCCCTTACAGTCCGCTGAAATGCCCTACCAGATCGTGGGGCATTTTCCTTTTTGCAATAAATGCAATATAATTTTTAGGTTACTCTAACATTTTCGTTTAGTAATACGCCATTAATATTGGCGTAGTTTCATTTCTTTCCGGCCTTCGGTATATTGAGATTGTGAGTTGTGCATAAATGGCTTGATGTCAATGAATTGATTTTTATTATTGATAACTACTACTATTGCTCACATTTGATTACTTCTTTTTCGTAGTACTCACTTTTTGATCATTAAGCAGATAACACTGAATATTTTGTTTAAAATAAGCTTGTATTGTTGAATAATATATCCATATATTTACCCTCGCATGTAGGTACATGTAATTTCCAATAACATCCATAAACGTTCCTCCCAAAAACCTCTCAAAAAATGAAAAGAAGAATTACGCTCCTCTCACTTTTTACGGTCTTCATTTGTATGCTGCTATCCAGCTACTCAAGCGGACCCGGTTCTGCGAGTATTTACGGATACACCTCGGGCTGCGGTGGCGCGGGTTGCCATGGCTCGGCCGGCGCATCAACCGCTTCCACCACTGTTACCATGCAGCTACTGAATTCTTCTTTGTCGCCTGCTACGCATTATGCGGCCGGTGGTTCTTATTTTATCAGAATAACGGGTACGCAAACGAGTAGTTCGTTCACGTTGCCGAATTTTGGTTTCCAGATATCTGCTGTGAACTCAGGCGGTTCAAGCGTGGGAACACTAAGCGCCATTGGCGGTACCCACACTGCTACCCCATCGGGGATCACTGTTGTTGAACAGAACTCAGCAATGGGGGCAGCGTCAGGGTCAGGTGGAGCGGGTACGACTTATGTAGTGACCGTGCCGTGGACAGCGCCCGCCTCAGGAACTGGTACAGTATCCCTTCGTGGGGTCATCAACGCTGTGAACGGTGGTGGCGCTGATGCAGGCGATAAATGGAACACCGGAGTTTCTACAGCAACCGAGCTGACAGCAATTACCGGTTCAGTTTTCAGTGTCTGTGTAGGAGGAAACATAACTCTTTCAAATGCACTTGCATCCGGTACCTGGAGTAGCAGCAATGCATCAATAGCAAGCGTCAATGTATCGACAGGTGTGGTAACAGGCGCAGCTGTCGGAACCGCTACTATATCCTATACATTGGGTGGAAGTTTTGTTACTAGAGTAGTTACAGTAAATCCGAACCCCGGAACGATAGGCGGCCCGCTCACGGTGTGTGCTACGCAAACTGTTACACTTACCAACCCGGTATCGGGTGGCACCTGGACAAGTGGCAGCCCATCGGTAGCCTCAATTGGTAGTTCTTCCGGAATTGTTACAGGCGGAACTGCAGGCACGGCAACCATCACGTATGCTATAGGTACCTGCGCCACCACATCGGTAGTGACTGTCAACCCGCTTGCTGCAAATACCGGCACGGCATCAGTATGCGTGGGTGCTACAACGTCCTTATCTAACGTAAATACTGGTGGTACCTGGTCGAGTAGCAATACTGCCGTCGGCACAGTGAATTCAACCGGTATGCCGGGAATTGTCGGGGGTATCACGGCGGGTACAACTAATATCACCTACACGACTGCTTTGGGATGTGCATCAGTTACAACAGTCACGGTGAACGCGATGCCTTCAGCCATTGGCGGTACCTTGGCTGTTTGCCCGAGTGCGACAGTAACGGCTACAAACTCTTTGGCTGGAGGCACGTGGACAACTTCGGCCGGAACAGGTTCAATTACCGTAGGTGCCACAACAGGGGTAATAACAGGTAGCACGGCAGGAACTGCCAACCTTACCTATACTGTTGCGGGTTGTTCTGTGACCGATGTGGTTACGGTAAATCCATTACCGCCGGCAATAACAGGAACAACCACATTTTGCGCGAACTCATCAACAACCCTCTCCAACACCAGTCCCGGTGGTACATGGAGTTCCAGTGCGGTTACGGTTGTTTCTGTAGGCTCTCTTACAGGTGTAGTGAGTGGTGTGGGTACTGCGGGTGGTCCTGCATTGGTATCGTATACATTACCAACAGGTTGCCGGCGCACAGTTTTTGTTTCAGTAAATCCGATCTCAGCCATATCAGGTACTCTTTCAATATGCCCTTCGGGTACCACTACGCTCACTTCGGCACCCGCCGGCGGGACATGGACAAGTTCTGCCCCCGCTGTAGCAACGATTGGTTCCTCCAGTGGTCTGGTAAACGGACTGACAAGTGGAACTTCGAATATTACCTACGCGATCGCAACTTCCGGGTGTAGCTCCACTGCGGTTGTCACTGTCAATGCAACGGCTCCGATAACGGGTGGCACTTCGGTCTGTACTGGAACCACTCTGGCATTGTCAAACACTGTTACCGGAGGTACATGGACCAGTAGTACAACATCTGTTGGTACAATCAATTCAACATCCGGTGCATTTGCCGGGCTTACGGCAGGCACAACCACCGTATCATATGTTACACCGACCTCTTGTCTCGTGACGTCTGTTGTAACAGTTAATGGAACCCCGTCTGCGGTATCAGCCAGCGGTGGAGGCACTTTCTGCGGAAGCGCTACAATATCAGCAACCGGTGGTGCCGGTGGAACGATATATTTTCAGGGTACTACATCCGGGGGCACGTCTACCGCTACCCCGTCCACCTCTCAAACGGTAACGTCATCGGGTACCTACTACTTCCGTTCTCAGTCTTCATCTGGCTGTTGGGGTGCCGAAGGTTCTGTTACGGTGACGATCAATCCAAACCCGGCAGCAATTACCGGTACACCATCGGTTTGTGTCGGAACATCTACACCTCTTGCGTCAACAACATCAGGCGGCGTTTGGTCAAGCGCCAATACCGTTATTGCAACAATAGGTAGTGCCACAGGGTCATTGTTCGGGGTATCAGCAGGAACAGTAAATATCTCTTACACAATTCCGGCAACAGGCTGTTTTGCAGTTACCGTCGCAACAGTTACTCCTATTCCATCTGCAGTAACTGTATCCGGTGGCGGAACTTTCTGTGGTAGTGCCACGCTTACGGCATCTGGCGGAGCCGGTGGAACAATCTACTACCAAGGCACCACATCAGGCGGCACATCAACTGCCATCTCTTCTACATCACAGTCAGTAACCTCAACAGGAGTATACTATTTCAGGTCACAGTCATCAGGTGGTTGCTGGGGCACTCAAGGGAGTGCCGCTGTGACCATCAATCCGACACCTGCAGCTATCACAGGTGTGCCTGAGTTCTGCCTGGGTTCTTCAACTACGCTGGCGAATGCTACATCAGGTGGTACATGGAGTTCAGGTACTACTTCGGTAGCCTCGGTGAACAGTAGTGGTGTGGTAGTGGGTGTGGCGGCAGGAACAACCGTTATCACTTATACGATTCCGGGTGGCTGTTTTGCAACACAAGTTGTAACTGTACATCCGTTACCAGCGGTTATATCAGGGTCAACGCAGGTTTGTGTTGGTAGCACTGTAACAATATTAAGTTCACCGACCGGTACATGGACCAGCACTAACACAACTGTCGCAACAGTGGGTTCTACATCGGGAGTCATCACAGGTATCAATGCGGGTACAGCCCTGATCAGTTTCGCGATAGGCCCTATTGGTTGTTCTCAATCTGCAATTGTCACAGTAAATCCGGCCCCTGCCGCTATAACAGGCGGTAGCACCGCTATTTGTGTTGGCGGAAACGCGAGCCTTTCATCTACTTCATTCGGAGGAACGTGGGGGGTAACTGGTTCAGTAGTTTCGGTAGGTTCCGCCACAGGCGTCGTTACCGGTATATCTTCAGGTGTGGCAGTTGTAACATATACGCTCCCCACAGGTTGCCGCACGACAACAACAATAACGGTAAATCCATTACCCACTTCTATCACAGGTTCTTTGACAGTTTGTGAAGGTAGTGCAATCTCATTGTCCAGCACCCCTGCAGCCGGCACTTGGGCAAGCGGCACTACTTCAGTTGCCACAATCGGCTCTTCGTCTGGCGTCGTTACCGCAGTGTCTACAGGTACCTCAATTATCACATATACAATTGCAACCGGCTGCACCCGCACAACAACGCTTACTGTCAATCCGCTGCCTGCAGTAATATCGGGAACGGCAGTTGCTTGTGTCGGCACAACCACCACACTTTCTTCAAGTACTTCGGGCGGAACGTGGTCGAGTTCAAATACTTCAGTTGCTACAGTCGGCAGCTCATCAGGAGTTGTAACCGGCGCTGCTGTTGGTACGGCAACAATCAGCTACTTACTGTCTACAGGCTGTTTACGCAGCATAGTTGTTACCATAAATGCAGCCCCCTCGGCAGGTACCATTTCCGGTTCGTCAAGTGTTTGCACGGGGCTCACCACATCGCTTTCCAGCACGGTGAGCGGAGGAACCTGGGTCAGCAGCAACACCGCTGTCGCGACTGTTGGTACTTCAGGCATTGTTACAGGTGTCACTGCCGGCACTACAACGATCAGTTACAGCGTCACGGGAGTATGCGGAACTGTTGTTTCTACTTTCACTATGTCTGTAACAACCTCCGCTACCGCGGGTTCCATAGCAGGAGTTCTGAATGCTTGTATAGGTAGCACTACCACACTCACAAGTACAGTGACCGGTGGCACTTGGTCTTCTTCTACTGCATCCGTTGCTACGATCGGTTCTTCTTCCGGTATTGCAACCGGTGTTTCGTCGGGTACTTCAACCATTACCTATACAATAACCAGTGGTTGTGGTGTTGCGACGGCCACCGCCATACTTACCATCAATCCCAACCCGTCAACGCCTACCGGAAGCCTTTCTGTATGTGTGAATGCAACATCTACCCTAACCGGTGCAGGCGGTGGCACGTGGAGTAGCGCCAACGCTTCCGTAGCAGATATCGGTTCAGGGACAGGATTGCTTACCGGCATTTCTGCCGGCACTTCACGCATCACTTATACGCTGGGTACCGGCTGTTTCACAACTGTAGTAGCTACGGTCGTGGCATTGCCCGCGGCTATTACCGGCAGCACTATGTTATGTGCAGGTACCATTGCAGCGTATACAAACAGTTCAGGGGCAGGTACATGGGCCAGCAGCAACACAACCGTAGCGTCTGTCGGCTCATCTACAGGTAGTCTTACCGCACTTAGTGGCGGCACTACTACCCTTACATTTTCGCTTACTTCTACCGGCTGTGCAAATACGGCAACTATCACCGTAAATCCGGCCCCTGCATCTATCACCGGCAACGGACCAGTCTGTCTCGGCGCCAGCATCACCTTATCGTCTACCACACCCGGCGGAACCTGGAATAGCAGCAATATCTCTGTTGCTGTTGTCGGTTCCGCCTCCGGTGTCGTAACAGGTTCGGGTACAGGGACTGCAGTGATCTCTTACACCCTGTCAACCGGCTGCCGACGCACCGCAAATGTTACGGTTGTGGCATTGCCTGCAGTAATTGGAGGCACGTTATCAGCATGTATTGGTAACTCAAGCACGCTCACCAACGCTACCGCAGGCGGCACCTGGGCTAGTTCTGATGTCACTATTGCTACTATCGGATCAGCATCGGGCCTCGTTACGGGTGTAGCAGCAGGTACAACTACCATCAGCTATACTTCAGCTTCAGGCTGTGTACGCACTGCAGTGTTTACAGTCAATCCGCTACCTGCTGGTATCACCGGCACATCGGTATATTGTGCGGGTGAGTCCGGTACACTCTCCAGCTCCACCTCAGGTGGTGTTTGGATCAGTGGTTCCACATCAGTAGCTACTGTAGGGGCGGCCACAGGAGCAATAACGGCTGTTGCAGCCGGCACTTCCGGTATTACGTACTCTATTTCGGCCACCGGTTGTATCACTACTTCGGTCGTTACAGTCAATCCGCTTCCATCGTCTATTTCAGGTACACTTGTCGCATGCGCCGGCAGCACGTCGGCCTTGTCTTCAACTCCGGCTGGCGGTATATGGAGCAGCAGTACAGTTTCGGTAGGTTCAGTTGACGCTTCAACGGGGACCATGACAGGAATATCAGCCGGAACTACTACTGTTACTTATACTCTCTCTACAGGTTGTACCCGTACCACTGTCTTTACTGTAAATCTACTTCCTACCGGTATCTCTGGCACTGGCGCAGTGTGCGTTGGCGCAACAACGACGTTGACCGGAGCTCCTACAGGAGGAACCTGGACCAGCACAAATACCGCCAGAGCGACTATCACATCTACCGGTGGACTGGTTACAGGTGTGTCACCTGGAACTGTTTCTATTTCATACAGACTGGCAACAGGTTGCGGTATCACTACAATCGTTACAGTGAATTCACTCCCTGATACTATTACCGGTCCTACCAGCGTTTGTGTCGGTTCGTCGATCACTGCCGCAAGCACGTCTGCAGGCGGTACATGGTCTTCAAGTAGCACAATTGTCGCTTCCGTTGGTTCCTCTTCAGGGATCATAACCGGTGGTTCTGCGGGAACTACACTCATAACTTATACGCTGCCTACCGGTTGCGTCGTTACACGCCTTGTTACTGTCAATCCGCTGCCATCTGCCGGAACGATCTCGGGCTTA
Organism: uncultured Flavipsychrobacter sp.; assembly: GCA_964652995.1. GTDB lineage: Bacteria > Bacteroidota > Bacteroidia > Chitinophagales > Chitinophagaceae > Nemorincola. The sequence continues at coordinate 17,604 of CAZZCR010000005.1, forward strand.
ACTGCTGTTTGTGTAGCGGCAACTTCGCCACTTTCATCAACAGTAACGGGAGGTACCTGGAGCACAACTACTGGTAAAGCATCTATATCAGTAACAGGTGTTATCACAGGCGTTGCTGCCGGTCTCGACACCGTGAGGTACACTGTGTCTACTGTTTGCGGAACTGCGACAGCCACTTATCCTGTCACTGTCAATCCGCTGCCTGTCGCAGGAACTATTAGCGGTACAACGCTCGTATGCCTGGGTTTAACTTCTTCACTGACCTCAACTGTTGCTGGTGGAACATGGTCTTCGGCAAGTCCCGCTTTTGCTTCGATTTCATCAACGGGATTGGTTACGGGCAATGCACTTGGCATAGCAACGATCTCTTACACAGTTAGCAATTCTTGTGGTTCGGCTACAGCAACCACTGTTGTAACGGTAACTGCTCTTGCCGATGCAGGCACTCTGGCAGGTGCCGATAGTGTTTGCGAAACAGACACCATTCACCTAAGTGCAACAGTTGCTGGTGGCAGCTGGTCCAGCAGCAACGTATCACGTGCCACAGTTTCAACCTCCGGTGTAGTTACAGGTGTTGCTTCAGGTAGCGTCGTTATCAGTTACATAGTGACAAATAGTTGCAGTGCCGACACAGCGACCAAGGCCGTATTTGTTAAAGCTTCCTCTGCGTGTCTCACACGCATCAACGACAATAGTGTTACGGTAAGTTTTGATATTTATCCAAACCCGGCACACGACATACTTTCCATTTCCTCAACATCTGCCGGATCGGTTCAGATATTCAGCATGGATGGAAGGCTTTTCCAATCCGTCAATGTCAACAGTGGTGAATCAAAACTGACCCTTCAGCGCGATATGGCTGCGGGCACCTACCTATGTAAGTTCCAAAGCGTAGACGGCGCTGTAAGTGTTGTTCGCTTTGTGTATCAACCATAGTTGGAAAAATGTTCAAAAACGCGGGGATGTCGGTTCGGCATCTCCGCGTTTCATTTTAAAATACCCACAATCGGGTATTTCACACCAGGTTCTATTCATCTATTTTCGTGCTATGGTTGGAATTAATTTCTGACGAAGAGCATTTTCCTGGCACTATGAAAATCGGCCTCCAACGGCCACAATTTTACAGGGGATGTCTGCAGAGATCAGACACAGTGCCTACCCCAAAATGAAAAGGGCCATACGGTATCGTATGGCCCTTTCTTATAAAGATTTGTATCAATTATCCCTGTGCGCTACCTGAAAATACAGCACCAAGATATTCACGGTTCAGACGGGCAATGTTCTCAATTGAGATGCCTTTAGGACACTCAGCTTCGCAAGCTCCGATGTTCGTACAGCTACCGAATCCTTCAGTATCCATCTGCTGAACCATGTTCACCGCGCGCACTTTACGCTCCGGATCTCCCTGAGGCAACAATGCCAGGTGAGACACCTTAGCAGATACGAACAGCATTGCCGAAGCATTTGGACAAGCGGCAACACATGCACCGCAACCAATACATGATGCAGCAGCAAAAGACTCGTCAGCTTTCTGTTTTTCTATTGGCAGCGCGTTAGCGTCCTGAGCATTTCCTGTATTTACTGATACGTAACCACCGGCAGCAATGATGCGGTCAAATGACGTACGATCAACAACCAGGTCTTTAATAACCGGGAATGAATTTGCCCTCCAAGGCTCCACTACTATAGTATCGCCGTCTTTGTACTCGCGCATGTGCAGCTGGCATGTGGTAGTTTGCTCCCACGGACCGTGTGCACGACCATTGATGTGCATGCTGCACATACCGCAGATACCTTCGCGGCAGTCATGGTCAAACGCTACAGGCTCCTTGCCTTCAGCAACCAATTGCTCATTCAACACATCGAACATCTCCAGGAACGACATCTCCGAAGAAACATTCTTAACCTGAAAAGTTTCGAATCCACCCTTTGCTTTGTTGTTCTTCTGACGCCACACCTTCAGTGTGAGGTTCATATTGTAGTGTTGCATACGCTGTTCTTTAAATATTGTTTAATGTTCCGCCTTCGCTGAACGACTTTTTGTTTTGTTTGCAGGGGTCCACCCCTTTTTATTACTTATAGCTCCTTGCACTTGGGTGAACCACTTCATAGTTCAGCGCCTCCTTGTGCAATTCAAAATTGCTCTCGCCTTTGAATTCCCATGCGGCTACATACATAAAGTTGGCATCATCGCGCAGTGCTTCTCCGTCTTCTGTCTGTGATTCCTCACGGAAGTGACCACCACAGCTCTCATTACGGTTCAGCGCATCAATACACATCAACTCTCCCAGTTCAAGGAAGTCTGCCACGCGGCCGGCTTTGTCCAGTTCAGGGTTGTATTCGTTTACGTCGCCCGGAATGCGAACATTGCTCCAGAACTCCTTGCGCAGTTCCTGAATTTCTTTGATCGCCTCCTGAAGTCCTTTTGCGTTCCTGCCCATACCGCATTTGTCCCACATGATCTTACCAAGGCGCTTGTGGAAGCTTTCAACACTTTCCTTACCCTTGATGTTCATGAGTTTATTGATACGGTCAGCAACTTCTTTCTCTGCAGCTACAAACGCAGGATGATCGGTAGGGATCGCTTTCGTACGGATATCGTCGGCCAGATTATTTCCAAGTGTGTATGGTATCACAAAGTAACCATCCGCCAGACCCTGCATCAGTGCAGATGCTCCAAGGCGGTTAGCGCCGTGATCACTAAAGTTAGCTTCACCCAAAGCATACAGGTTTGGTACCGTGGTCATCAGTTCGTAGTCTACCCACAAGCCACCCATTGTATAGTGAACCGCAGGATAGATACGCATAGGCACTTCATAAGGGTTCTCACCTGTTATCTTCGCGTACATATCGAACAGGTTACCGTATTTTTCTTTCACCACATCCTTGCCAAGCGCAATGATAGACGCTTTATCAAGATTTGGTTTACCCTGTTTGTTGGCCTCCACCTTACCATAGCGCTCAATTGCTGAAGCGAAGTCCAGATATACTGCCATTTTAGAAGAGCCTACACCGTAACCGGCATCGCAACGCTCTTTCGCAGCGCGGCTGGCCACGTCGCGGGGAACGAGGTTACCGAATGCAGGATACCTGCGCTCCAGGTAGTAGTCGCGTTCTTCTTCAGGAATATCTGTTGGTTTGCGGGTATCGCCTTGTTTTTTGGGCACCCATATACGTCCGTCGTTACGCAGAGATTCCGACATCAGCGTCAGTTTCGACTGGTGGTCTCCACTCACAGGTATACATGTCGGGTGGATCTGAGTAAAACATGGGTTGCCGAAGAATGCTCCCTTACGGTGCGCCTTCCAGGCTGCCGTTACGTTACTACCCATTGCGTTTGTCGAAAGGTAGAACACGTTTCCGTAACCACCTGTACACAACAAAACCGCATGGCCGAAATGACGCTCCAGTTCACCTGTAACCAGGTTGCGGGCAATGATTCCGCGCGCCTTTCCGTCTACTGTAACAACGTCGAGCATCTCATGGCGAGAGTACATCGTAACTGTACCCAATGCTACCTGACGCTCCAATGCCTGATAGGCACCTATCAGCAATTGCTGACCGGTTTGGCCGGCAGCATAGAATGTACGCTGAACCTGTGTACCACCAAATGAACGGTTGCTCAGCAATCCGCCATATTCGCGGGCAAACGGAACGCCCTGAGCCACACACTGGTCTATAATGTTTGCACTCACTTCTGCCAGACGGTGCACATTCCCTTCGCGGGCACGGTAGTCACCACCTTTAATAGTATCGTAAAACAGACGGTAAGTACTATCACCATCGTTCTGATAGTTTTTTGCAGCGTTGATACCTCCCTGTGCGGCTATCGAGTGTGCACGGCGCGGGCTATCCTGAAAACAGAAAGCCTTTACCTTGTAACCCATTTCGCCAAGAGAAGCGGCGGCTGATGCGCCTGCAAGTCCGGTACCTACTACTATGATCTCCAGCTGCCTTTTGTTCGCCGGGTTCACCAGCTTACATGTCGACTTATACGTTTTCCATTTCGAGTCGATCGGTCCGGCAGGTATTTTAGAATTTAACGCCATATCATTGTATAATTCAAGGTCAGAACTATATTTTTTCGTGTACGCTGTTATTGGTCAGCGAATACCATCAATTAGTGGCCGCAATTACCTACGCAATGCAGGTAAACCGGCATACTTGCGAAGATCAGAGGAACGATGATAGCAAATGCCACACCTATCGACCTGATCACACCTTTATACTTGTGTGTAGCAAGACCGAATGTCTGAAAGCCGCTGAAGAAGCCGTGCATAAGATGCCATGCAAGGGAAACGCAACCCAACACATAGATGATCACAACCCACAATGGAGCAAACACTGCTACCATTTTGTGATACAGGTCTTCTTCTTTCCATGCCGGATCGAACGCCTGACCATAACGGTTAGGTGCCCAGAAGTGGTAAAGGTGAAGAATGAGGAACATGAGTATCAATGTACCCAATAGGCCCATTGAGCGGCTATACCATTTGCTGGTAGCGTTACCTGCGCTAACTGTGTAGCGCACGCTGCGGCGCTTCATATTCTGAGACCACAACGATAGCCCCTGAATGATGTGTACTGCCAAACCAAGGAACAAACCGATTTCCATGATCCTTATAGCAACATTACCTCCCATGAAGGCAGCAGCCTCGGTAAAGTGTTTTCCTGGTTCCTCATCAGGCCAGAACACCATTGCATTCACATAGCAGTGTACTACAAGGAAAAGGACGAGAAACAGACCTGTGGCACCTACAAGGATTTTCTTACCAATAGACGTGCTAAAATAATTTTTCCAACTCATGTTATCCGGAAGTATTTAATATGTAAGAACTGTTGTGAGTGCAAAGATAATAAGCCACCCAATAAAAAGCCAATAAAATAGCACCTAAAGAAATGAACACTATGTGGATATGCTTGATTTTACAGCTGTTCAACTACCTCTACTCCGCACAGGGTAAGGGATTTGTCGCAGAATTTAGACAGAATCATTTTTAATTATTTTTGAATCACGTCCGCATATAATAGACTTTGTTCAACCTTGCAAACGCTTGCGACGCAGGTATTTCAACAAAAAAATGGGAGCAAACAGCGTTTGCTCCCATTCACTGAGTCTGTTTTACAAGATGTTATTTCGTCGCACCGGCCTCCTTCTTTGCAGCAGGTGTAGCTTTTGCTTCTTTTTTCTTTTCGGGTGCTGCTTTCGATTCTTTCTTCGCAGGTGCTGCGCTTGCTTCAGTTGGCGCTATCGCTCCACCTACATTTTTAACAGGTGCCGATGAATTTGCCTTCTGGCTCTGTGCCATTGATGAACCTGCACACAAGATTGCAGCTGCGAAAAGCGGGAACATGATCTTTTTCATATCAGTTGATTTTTGATTGTTTTAGAATGCGAATTTATCCAAATTTCGTCTGCGAAACATCACTGGTCGGAAATTTTAAATATCTCTTCACAACAGTTATTCCTGCCACAAGAACGGGAACAAGATCACACCCAGCATTATAATGAGCAGGTCCAGTGCCACAAGCACTATAGCCAGATTCCACCACCCGGGCATATATATGGGTTGCAGCGCAGTGGCGGCCAGCTTACTCAATATCATCAGCACCGGTGTCACCAGCGGGAAACCAAGTATAGCCATCAGCGAAGAGTTCTGCTGTGCTCTGGCTGCTATTGCCGACAAGAACGTGAATACCACCGATAGACTTAGGCTACCGGTTAGCGCAATCGTAATGTATAGTGTGCTATGCATGGGCGGCCATCCCAACATCAATGCATACAGTAGCAGACTTATTACACTCATTACCACCATCAGCGCCGTGCTGTAGGTGAGTTTTGCAAGGAGAAACGTTGTTGGTTTTACGATGGTGTAATAATACCTGAATCTATGAGGGTGTTCTTGCAAAAAACTCTTGGCCATTGAGTTCACGGCCACAAACAACTGCGACAGCCAAAAAAGAGCGTTCCACACCTTAGTGTCGGGCTGACCGTTCATCATATATACCACAAATACCGTGGCACCCACATACACCAGCACGCCAAACAAGGCATGCTTCTGGCGCCACTCCATGAGCAGATCTTTTTTTACCAGCGATACGAACGATGATGCCATTTTTTTTGCGTGTCTGTTTTCTTTTCAGGGTGGGCAAATGTACTACCCTGACACCGTATTTTTGCCATGCTGTTTTCATGTGTTGGCAGCCGGTTTTCTGCGACCATAAATTGCAATTATTTTTTTTCGAAAGATTGTTTGTTTTTTAAAAGACTGCTCTTATCTTTGCAATCCCAAACGCAATCAGCCAAGGGAAAAGTTCTTAAAATACAAGCGGAAGTAGCTCAGTTGGTAGAGCACAACCTTGCCAAGGTTGGGGTCGCGGGTTCGAGTCTCGTCTTCCGCTCTTTATAAAAAATCCATCCTCTTTATGAAGATGGATTTTTTTATTTAGGGAAATACCATCGTTCTCATCATTTGTGTTTCACCTCTCGGATAGGCACAATATATTTGCAGAACAACACCATGCCCTGGTGGCGGAACTGGTAGACGCGCAGGACTTAAAATCCTGTTTCCAGCAATGGAAGTACGGGTTCGATTCCCGTCTGGGGCACGGATTACAGCCGTTTCGAGAGAAACGGCTTTTTCATTTACTACAACAATACTACAACATTTCGATCCGTAGTTTTTCTCTCAAAAAAAACACGTACTAAAGCTATCGACGCTTAATATCTTGTCAAATCCCAAGCATTCGTTTGGGTATTCCAAACAATTTTATGTCGTTCCTCTGGCGTTACCTTGTATTCAACAGATCGCCCATTCGTCTGAATCCGAAAGAAAATAAACGGCTCGGTAAAGGTTACGGTATTGCTGTATCCTGGTCTTAAATTCACATTCTGCCAAGACAGTTTATTGGTGCTTAACGAATAACTAAGCTCTTGGTTTGAACCGTTCAGAAAAGAATAGCTGAATGTATTCGCAGTTTCTGCGTTTTTATCCACGATTGCCACGACTTCCAAGTGGACATCAAGCCCTTGCATGATGTTGTTATTTCTAAAGCCAAAGAAAATTCTTCTTCCAATGCAGTCATTAGAATAGAAGCAGGAGTTCACAATGCTTGGCTTGCTTTTGCAGGTAGACCATTGACCATCTTTCTTAGCGTAAAAATAATCAGCGTCATAGGTGTTGTTAAAGATAAATGCATCTACATTGCTGCCGTCATTATTCCTGATGGCGAATTGCGCCAAGGATGCGCCAGCCGCAACCTCGCTTACAGGAATTTTTTTTAGTACATTGAATAAATCTTCGCTCTGTTGCATTTGTCCTTTAGGGCAGGAAGTTATCCTGCATATGTATCCAGTCGTCTTTTCAGGGAACTTAACTTCAACTTTGTTACGGGTGTAACCTGATAAACTTGATGTCGAATTGACCGTTACGAGTTCATCTGTCACTTTGGTATATTCCAAAGCAACGTCTTGTGCGTCCGTATTAATTGGAAAGAAGACTATAAGAAAGGCAACAAGGCGAAACATTCGCTTCATGAGATAAATTGTTTAGGCACAAATATATACGGTCTTCGTATTTATTAGAAATTTTCAAGAAAACAATATCCGGCAATATGATGGAACGGTAAGATTGATGTATGTACATATGACCATTGCATACGATTTTTACTATATTCGCACCGATGGTGAAGTTTCTGAATAAAATCCTGAATGCAGGGATTGATAAAAAGACCGACCATGACGATGCAACACGGCTCAAGGGCATGAATCTTGGGCTGCTGGTTGGGTTTGTCATTTTGCTTGCTTCCATCGGCATCGGCTCGGACTCACGCCCTTTCGTATGGCATCTGCTTTTTTTGACGATTGTGCTGGTTGCTTCCTTTGCTCTGAACTTTGCAAGAAACCTGCGGCTATCGCGTTATGTGGCGATTGGCGGCATATCGGTCTGGCTTGTCGAAACCTGCCTGACCTTCGGGAAAGACCTCGGCCTCGACAACTATTTTTACGTGTCTCTGGTCGCTATATTACTGTTTGAGAAAAAACAGAAATGGCGGCTGCTGAATACGGCTTTTATCATTCTTGGCATGGCTGCGGTCAAGCTATACCAGGGAACATTTCCCCCGCTTTATGCCTTGCCCCGTTACAGCAATATTTTCTACCTTATCAATCTCCTCCTGCCGAGCATCATTATTGCAATCCTGTCGTGGAACAAACATAAAAACACTTCTGAATACCAAGCCAACATCCTCAACGATAGCGAAGGCCTTAGAAATTCAAATTTGATAAAGGACAAGCTGCTGTCAATTGTCGGTCACGATTTGCGCGCGCCCCTTAATAACCTGAAATCGACTATTCAGTTAATCAAGGAACAAGGGCTGACACAGGAGGAACTTGGCTTCATGATCTCGGAATTAGAGGAAAAGCTTGAGGTCTCAGAACAACTGGCAAATAGTCTGCTGGACTGGTCTTATAAAAACTATGCGTCGACCGCGACAGAAATAGAAACGAACAAGACCGCAATAGAATTGTCGTCTGTTTGCAGCCAGATTTTGGACAGCTATTCCGATACCGCACAGGGGAAAAACATAAGGCTGCAAAACAAGGTCGACGATGGTATCACCGTCCTTGCAGATGAGGACAAATTGCTTTTTGTCCTGCGCAACCTGATTGGCAACGCCCTGAAATACAGCAGGAATGACGGAACAGGAATCGTGACGGTTTTCTCCGCCGTCTCCGGCAATCAGGTCGTCGTCTCCATCGAGGACAATGGCATCGGCATCGCACAAAACAGGGTTGACAGGCTATTTGATCTCAACGCCAGGCGCTCGACCGAGGGGACATCGAACGAGAAAGGAACTGGCCTGGGGCTTATATTCTGCAGGGAGTTTGTGCAGCAGCATGGCGGAAATCTATCGGTGGCAAGCATGGAGGGGAAAGGCAGCGTCTTTCATTTCACGATTCCTTATAGCCTGAATTGACATTTCTTCTTTCATCAGCAAAAAAAGCGTTAGGGATTGTACTTAACTGCACGGCGAATAGTAGTTCTATTCCTGTCCGTGGCAGGCGTTACAGCCGTTTCGAGAGACGTGTCTTTTTTGCAACGTTATATTTCTTTACCGACTTCTCCGTAAAGTTCATCCATCAATTCTTTTATCAAAACTTTTGTATTTTCTACAGACAATACGATATGGCCTTGATTGTTATAAAATCGATCAAGCAGGTGTATTTTCAGCGTATCGCCTTCTTTTTTTGCAATGATATGTTTCGCGTGGGGAGGTGCGCAAAACTCTTCGAGTTCAATAAGTTTATCCGCCATTTCCTTTTATTGAGGTTGAGTAAAAATAGCTTCTTTTCTTTTCATCAGCAAAAACCCTGCGTTAGGGATTGAAACGTAAATCCTTTTCGTCCTTCACGAAAAGATTGCAGCGGAAAGCCCGACCCCTTGGGGAACGCCCGAGGGCTAAGGTTCAGGTTCTCGCTCGTCTTTTTCCTTGGTGGGGTTCTCCGGTTCTTTTGCTTGATTCTGTTCTCTCAGAAACCTTGAAAATCGTCCTTTCATCTGTTGGGCTGGTTCTTCCTCCGTCAAAGGCTCTGCTTCGGGCTGTTTCTCTTTCGCCTGGGCTGCGGCGGTAAAATCTATGACGGTTGTTCTCTCGGTAAAATGTGGCTGCGGTTTTTCAGGGACTTTCTGGCCGGGGTATAGTCGTTCGTAAATTTTCTCTCTAAATTCGGTCTGCTGTTTTTCAGGAAGATGCTCAAGCAGCAATTCTGTCTTTTTGAAAGCATCCTGTTTCAGATTTTCTATTTCAACCAACTTTTTTGGCCTTTCCAATGTTAAGAAATTATTATTTCGCATGTCGCTCCTTGGGCGCAATTCAGGGGTGAGTTTTTCTTTTTTCAGGCTGTTTTCAATAGTCTCTATTTTTCGTGTTGCATCCGCTAATATCCGTTCAATGTCGGTTTTTAGTCGGTCTGTATCCTGATTTCGTAGTTGAACGCCTTTCATCGTTAAAATATCAATTTGTTAATTCGTCAAAGAAAACAGAGTTTTTAAAGCCTATAGTTTCTCAATTAACAGGCGGATAACAGTGTTCCTTTGACTTTTCAGCCTCATTACAAGAGTAGCTTTGCAGCCGAAAATTTTTCTCCCATGAACGTCGTATGTATCGAAGATAAGGCTTTTTACGAATTGGTTGATTCAGTTGTTGCCTATGTCCGGGCGAATCATCAGGAACAGGAAAGGTGGATACCCGGTGCGGAGGCGATGCGGCTTTTGAATGTCAAGTCGAAGACCACGCTCCAGACGCTGCGGGACGAAGGCAAAATCCGTTTCTCGCAGCCGCACAAAAAAATCATCATGTATGACAGGCTGTCGATTGACCAGTATCTCGACAAGCACGCAAAAAACACATTTTAAAAAAACATCAGAAAACAAAGTAAAAATCGCAACCATGTACAATCTCGACACTCCCATCATCGAACTTAACGGCGCAAAAAGCGGAAAAGCCAGTTGGACGGCACGCAACGCCGTTGAGGGCGTGCAGGTATTTGGCGGCATCGGCTCGGGCAAGACGTCAGGCTCGGGCAGGATGCTGGCGCTCAAGTACCTCAAGGCGGGCTGGGGCGGGATTGTCCTCACGGTCAAGCCGGATGAAAAAAAGCTATGGCAAGACTATTGCAAGATAACGGGCAGGACTGCAGACCTGATCGTTGTCGAGCCGGGGAGCGGTTGGCATTTTGATTTTCTGGACTATGAAGGGAAAGACGGCAGTGCCTACACGGAAAACATCGTGCAGGTCTTGAAAACGGTCATGCAAGCCAGCAAAGAAAAGGCAGGAAGGTCAGACGAGGACTTCTGGGAGACGGCTCTCGATATGTTGCTCACAAACACCATTGACCTATGCAAACTGGCCTACGGCAAAGTATCCATTCAAGACCTCTACGACATCGTGCAGCACCTGCCGCAACCGGGGCAAAAGCGGCAAGAGGGCGCAGCAAAAACACCCTTTGAAAAGGCCTATCAAAGGGCGGAAGAAAAAGTCGATGATTTGATTGATGACTGGGTGAACCAGCAAGACAGCGACACCAAAAAGAAGTTGCAGGAAGACGAAGCCTTTTACATCGAAAGCGCCTGTGCCGCGATACCGGAGGCACGGCTTTTTAACTACGTCAGCTCGTTTTTCGAGACAACCTTCAAAAATCTCGCTGAAAAAACGCGGTCGGTCATCGACTTTTCCTTTACGGCATTTTTATTCCGTTTCCTGCGCGAACCCATCTATTCCCTCTTTTGCGAGCACCCGACCAATTTTTCGCCGGAGGACTGCGCACCCGAAGACCGAACAAACGGCAAAATCATCCTGATAAACCTGCCTGTCAAACTCTATCACAAGGCCGGGCGCGATTGCCAAATCCTGTTCAAATACATCTGGCAAAGGGCAATGGAACGCAGGCCGATCAATGACGACAGCCGCCCCGTATTCCTATGGGCGGACGAAGCGCAGCACTTTTTGCACGAACACGATGCAGAATACCAGGCAACCGCACGCAGCAGCCGCATCGCGACGGTTTACATCTCGCAAAACCTGCCCAACTACCTCGCCAACATGGGTGGGGACAGGGCAGAAAACAAAGTCAGGGGCTTTCTGGGCACGCTGGGCACGAAAATATTCCACGCCAACGCCGACACGGAAACCAACAAGTACGCGTCAGAACTGATCGGGGACGGGCTTTATTCGGATGTCTCAAGGACGACAACCGCCTTTGAACGCAACCCGACTTCCCGCACCGAAAGCGTAAAAATAGACCGGCTGGTCAGGCCAGAGGAATTTGCCCGGCTCAAGACCGGAAGCCCCTCAAACGACTTTGAAGCAGAAGCCTATATGCACGTGCAAGGCAATACATTCCGGGACAATGGCAATTACCTCAAAGTCCCTTTCAATCAAAATTTTTTACAACTAAAAAACGATATAAAATGAACTCGGCAAAACATTTCCGCAAGGTCATTCGCAGAGAGAATGTCCTCAAAAACGGCATACACAATGTATTTATGAGCATGGCCTCGTTTTCTCGACTGCTCTTTGAGGTCTTTACCCGCCATGATTTTGGCGAGAGATACTTTAGGCTATCGGCGGCTTTGACATTGATTTTAATTCTCGCGTTCTTTCCGCTGATCCCGTCAAGCGTGGCTTCGCTGGTATCAGGAAATTTCTCCCTGATTCCCTCGGCGCATTACATCACATGGTATATGTTTCTGGCGGCGCACGTTTATCTGAGTATTGGACACTTTAAAGATAAGAACCTGAACCGGGCGAACGCGACAAAGGTGCAATACAGCCTGTTTAGCGGTTATTTTAACAATATTCTCGTCCACACCTTTTCAGGTGAGGTTACCGATGACTCGCGCTTCATGGAAACAGTTCTCGAGCCAGCCCTGTTTGCAATTCTCGGTATTGTGCTGATGATTTTCGGCCAAAGCCTCGGCTATCTGCTTCTCATAAACAGCATCATTTACGCCATCGGATATATGGCGGCCTACAAAGAGGGTGATGATTTTGTCATGGATACGCTGGACGAAAGCATTGCAAAGGAGGCCTTCTACCGGATTTTTATCTCGGGCGAGAATACCGATACCTGGATGAACTACCGTTTTGTCGGACGCATTCCCGAAGACGAAAATATCCGCAAGAGAATCGGAACTTCTGTTCAAGAACAAGAAAAAGTATCCGCTGAATAAGTCCCTAAGCACTGCTTAGGGGAGATGTCTGATGGTTTTACTTTAACGAAAGGGCTGTGTGAACTCTCGCACAGCCCTTTTTATGAGAGCAGTGCGCAGCACATCATTTGTTATAGACGAAAGACGGTTTGCGAAACGGTCTTTATCAAATCAGCTAAAATCGACTTCATGATAAGAATGGTTCAAAGCAAGTCGGCAGGACACGCCAAGGCATACTTTTCGGATGCTTTGGCGAAGTCCGATTATTTCATCAGTGATCAGGAATTGCCGGGTATCTGGCAGGGAAAGCTATGCGCGCGACTTGGTCTTACCCATGAGACGAGCCGCGATGACTTTTTCGCCCTCTGCGAAAACACCCACCCTCGCACGGGCGGGCGGCTGACACCCCGGACGCGGGAGGAAAGGCGTATCGGGTATGACATTAACTTTCATTGCCCAAAGTCCGTTTCCATCCTGCACGCCTTCGCCAGGGACGAGCATATTTTAACGGCTTTCCGGGACAGCGTCTCGGAAACCATGCGGGCTATCGAACAAGATGCGAAAGCCCGTGTCCGCAAGGATAAGACCTATGACGACCGCGCGACGGGTGAACTCGTCTGGGCGCACTTCGTCCACCAGACGGCAAGGCCTGTGGAAGGCTTTGCCCCCGACCCACACCTGCACAGTCATTGTTTCGTATTCAACGCCACCTGGGACGATACCGAGAAAAAGTTCAAAGCCGGGCAGTTTGGCGACATCAAGCGCGACATGCCTTTTTATCAGGCACAGTTTCATAAGCGGCTGGCCGACAAACTGACCCATCTGGGCTATGGCATTCGGGTAACACCAAAGTCCTTTGAGGTCGAGGCCGTACCGCAAAAAGCCATCGACCTCTTTTCAAAGCGCACCGATGAAATCGGTCGCGTCGCCAAGGAAAAGGGCATTACCGATGCAAAGGAACTTGGCGAACTCGGCGCAAAAACGCGCAGCAAAAAACAGAAAGGGGCAACAATGGCAGAACTTAAAAACATCTGGCAGGAACAGGCTTTAGCCCTTGGCAAGGACGATGGCGACACAAAACCTATTCGCTTTGCACCGGAACAAATAGCGCTGCCCGCCAAAACGGCGGCGCAGGCTCTTGACCATGCCTTGCTGCATTGCTTTGAACGCGCATCGGTCGTATCGGATAAGAAGCTGCTCCAAGAAGCTTGCCGCTATGCTTTGGGAAGTTCCTCCCTATCGGTCGAGGACATCACAAAAGCCCTGACGGAAGACAAGCGCATTATCCATGTGAAGGAAAAGGGCAACACCCTTTGCACGACCCGCGCCGTGCTTGCCGAAGAAAAGCGCATGGTGGATCTGGCGAAGGCCGGACAGGGCAAAATGTACCCGCTGTATGATACCGCCCCACCCCTGACCCTCAAAGGCCAGCAGGGGGCAGCGGTCGCCCATATCCTGACCACGCCACACATGGTTTCTATCGTGCGCGGTGCGGCAGGTTCGGGCAAAACTACGCTGATGATCGAGGCCGTCCAGAAAATCGAGGCTGCGGGAAAACAAGTCGTTGTAGTTTCCCCCTCTGCCGATGCCGCCCGAAGCCTGCTCCGCAACGAGGGTTTTGAGAAAGCGGAAACAGTCGCCTGTCTTTTGGTGGACACAAAGATGCAGGAACAATTGAAAGGACAAGTCCTTTGGGTGGACGAAGCAGGCTTGCTCGGCACAAAGGACATGGCCGGACTGCTTGAACTGGCGACCAGACAAAATGCAAGGATCATCCTTGGCGGCGACACAAGGCAACATGCCAGTGTCGTGCGCGGCGATGCCTTGCGCATTCTCAATACCGTTGGCGGCATACGTGCCGCCGAGGTCAACAAAATCTATCGTCAAAAAGGCGAGGCCTACCGCTCCGCAGTCGAAGACCTTGCGAAAGGCGAGGTCGGGAGAGCTTTTGACAAACTGGATTCGCTCGGCTTTATCAAATCAACCGACCCCAATGCCGCCGCCGCAACCCTAGTCAGCGACTACCTCCAAGCACTCAAGAAAGGCAAAGACGTTTTAGTCGTCTGCCCCACTCACAACGAGGGCGACAAAATCACCGCTGTAATCCGGGAAAGCCTGCGGCAGGAGGGCTATATCGGCAAAAAAGAAATCAGTGTTACCCGTCTCAAAAACCTCAACCTGACCGAAGCCCAAAAAGCCGACCCACAAAACTTTGAAGCCGGGCAAGTCGTCCAGTTCAACCAAAACGCCAAAAACTTCAAACGCGGCAGCCGCTGGCAGGTGGAATCTGTCGGTCAGCAGGAAATCACGGTTAAAAATGCAAGCGGCACTGTAATGCCGTTACCAATGGAAAAAAGCAAACACTATGATGTCTTCACCCTTGAAAACCTGCACCTGTCCAAAGGCGACAAAGTCCGCATCACCAACGGCTCAACCGACCTGAAGCAAAACCGCATGGACACCGGAAAACTGCTCACCGTCCAATCCGTTTCCAAGTCCGGCACGATCACCCTGAAAAACGAATTGAGCAAGGCCACTTACACCCTAGACAAGAACTTCGGACACATCGCTCATGCCCACTGCATTACCTCCTACGCCTCACAAGGCAAGACCGTTGACCAGGTCTTTATCTTCCAACCTGCCGAAACCTTTCCTGCAACTGATGCCAAGCAGTTTTATGTTTCGGTATCAAGAGCCAGGGAGTTCGCCAACATCTATACGGATGCCAAAGAAGCCATGCTCGAACACGCCAGCAAGTTAAGGGAGAGATTATCCGCGCTCGAACTCCTGAACCAACTCAAATCCCAAGAACAATCGACCCGAAAACGACGCGAGAAAATTCAATCCACCGAAAAGGAACAACCGACAATAACCAAAGAAAGAAACAGCTATGAGCCTGAAATTTAAACATGGCAGCGACGCCCCAAAACAATCTGTCGAAATGGGAAATGAGAATTGCAGTATCGAATACTATCCAACCCCTGCAAACGTCCGCACGATTACTTTCATTGATAATAGCGGTGTGCAGGAAACATTGTTCTATTCAGATTTGACTTCAATACGTTATGACCCGATTAGAGGGAGTGCCACGCTTGTATTTATTAAATATAATATTACCTTTAAAGGAAGAAACTTGGACGTACTCGTTCATGATTTGAAAAAGCAGTTGCCGCAGACGATAAAAGTGCAAGAAAAACGATATGAAACTATATGCGCTAAAGACGAGGTATTGGTTACTGAGCTTACAGTCGATTCTAAATGAATAATAAATTATTAATTCTAACTTCCTGCAACATTAAACCATGACACTGACACGGATAGGAGTTTTAGTTTTTAGCGTAATTTTATTAATTGTGTCATTGGTATCGCTATGTTGCGAAGGTCGTGTATTTATTGCTACCGGAACAATCGTTATAATTAATATATATCTTGCCCTGATGTTATTTGCAAGCTGCCTAAAGTCTGATGGCAAAAGTCCACCACTTTGGCTGACAGACCTTCTGCCGAAGAGCATTGATGGCATGGCAGTATTCTTAACTCTATTTGCCACCATAGTATTCTCCTTTGCTCGCGTTTATGAGAGCCACGGTATTGCCGAATTTAATTGTGAAGCCAATGAAATCAAATTCAATTCTATCTATACAAGCCTCGGTACTTTGACCACAGTTAGTCAAGGGGAGTTCAAAGCTGAATCCATAAGGGCAAAAAAGGATGTAATGTATGAGATCATAACCATGCTTAATCTTATTTTCTGTGCATTGCCTTTATTGACTTCAAGAATAGCCAGCGAAAACAAAAAAGGATGATAAACAAAAAGCTTGCAGAGTATAAAGGCAATTGGAAAGGGAGGCAGCTTTATGCGCATAATATTGAGGACTACACGGACATAACTTTTGAAGAATGGTGTGAGTTTACTGGGCTCTTTTGCAAAACCTTTCCAAATGGCTTCTTGCCCAAATCTGAAATTTCCCTGAGTGGCTATTACCCGACCTTTGACATTTGGGCAGATAATGAAAACATAGAGTTGGAATTGAAAGTTGATATACTTGACAAGAAAATTTTCAACAAGTGTTTCTTTTTAAAAAAAGATACTGGTGAAGGGAGGGGAACAGCCGCAATGAATACACAAATTCAACTGGCGACGCTTGCTGGATTCCTCAATCTGGAATGTCGCGCAGAGGGAGAAGGCAGATCAAGTCTTTCTTGGGACAAACTTTTTCATGGATTTATCACGTGGGGGAAAATGGGTTTTTCAATGAAGCCTGCATTTCAGGCTTTGTTCAATGAGTTTGTAACCCCCATAACCCATTCGCCAAATCTTAATGACCTTTTATCTAAAGATGAAGGAAGGACCTATTGGGAAAAAGAAGGGTGGCCTTGGGAAGGCACATTTTCCTTGACTCCAGCATCACCTAATAGAAAATTGTTTGAAGACTATATGAACAAGAATAAAAAGAATTAGTGATTAGCCTTCATAAGAGAAGTTACCTCACGGGAGATCTCCCTCATTTTATAAATTAGTTCATTGTTAGAATAGTTAACAAACTGTGCAATATATTCTCTATCAGTTGCAGGCATTGGCATTGCTGCGGCTTTATCAAACCCTTTTTCTAATACGCTATTCAATAAATCCATTTTATGGCGTAATTCTACCTTCTTTTTGAATTCAGGAGAGAAGCTTTCCGGATCTCGTGACATAGGGGGGACACCTTCTTTTTTGGCTGGCATAAGTAGTTTAACCACACCCCAGAGAAAGTCAACTATGGAAACGTCTTTTTGCTTTTGTTTTGTTATTTCCATATGTCAAATATACTCAAAGTTAGGGAATATGGCATTTTTGTCGACAAAAATTAACAATGAGTCACGTTAAACCGCCGCAACGAGTGCTTGGCTGACTGCAATCACCCACAGGCTCAACAGGGATACAATGATAAACAACCCAGATTTAGGCTTTGTAAAGCGGCGATTATTTCTTGTCAAAGAATATTCATGTCCAAAAAGTCACTAAATAAAACAATCCGGGGTTTTGGATGGTAGCGGTATCTTTGCCGCCAGAAATGATTTTTTTTATAATGCGCCAGATAAAACCCGACAACGCCAGACGCAACTTCCAAACTGGTTAGTTTTGGACTAATCTCGCCCCGCCAACTTTAATAGACATCGACGGGCTTTAACCCTCATCTATTGAGCCCTCCGGGGTTGTCATTCGATAGCTCTGCAATTATCATCCTTTTGTCCGGCGAAGTTCGCAGTGTGTCCAGCAGCTCCCGCCAATCTCCTGTTTTTGCAGTATCTGCGAACTCCGCAAAGGGGGATTTGTAGGAAAAACAAAGGGTTGCTCCATCAAGTTTCAGGTTCGAAAACACGGAATTCACCAAAAGGCGTTTTTGCTCGACTGTCGAACTTTTGAATAAATCGCTGACGGCGTTGCACCAATCCATCAAGAAAATCAAAGTGTTCTTAAAACCATCATCCGCAAGGTATTCGGCGGCGAGGTGATTGGCGATCTCAATAAGCCGTTCATGAAATTCCGCCCGGCGCTGGTCGTACTCATCACGCGTGATTGCGCCTTCCATCAGCAAATCCATGATGCTGGAGAGCTTGATTCGTATTCTGTTTTCTTCCTTTTTCAAGTCCTCGAACTGGCGACGGACAAAATCCCGTTCGACTTTATCCGTTGCTGCAATGTAGTCCTTCATTTCCCACAACAGGTCATCGGGAAGGCGCAGGGCAAGCAAAGCTTTTTCAATTTGCTCGAGGACGATTTCTTCACGTGTGTAAAGCGGCTTGCCCTCCTTGTCCCAGGAGCGCAGGTATGTCCATTCGGCGGTATCGCCGTTTTTATATTTTCGCTTTTTTGTGTCGGATGAAACGGTTTTTCCAGCATTGGCGCAGGTCAGCAAGCCACGAAAAACAAATTCCAGTTTGGCGTATTGGAAGGGCTTTTTATTCCATCCGTGCAAGACGGCCTGACATTTATCAAAAATCTCCTTGCTGACTAGGGGCGGGTATTTGTGGGGGTATTTTTTGTTTCTGATTTCCATCATGCCGTAATAAAACGGGTTGTGAAACAGGCGGTAAATGTGGGAGCGGTTGAGGGGCTGCTGCCTGTGCGTCTTTCCACGCAATCCCCATTCCTTCGCTTTTTTCGAGATTTGCGACAAAGTATAAGCCCCGGATGCAAACTCGGAGAATATCCGGCGGACAATCATCGCACGGGCATCGTCAACGATGATGTGCCCCTTGCCTTGCTCGTTCCTGACATTTATATAGCCAATGGGCGCACAGGTCGGGAACTCGCCCAGCCTGATCTTGTGATCGAAAGAACGCTTGACGTTGTCGCGCAGGCTGTCGGTGTAGGATTGCGCCATGATAACGCCGAAAGACCACATTAGCCTTTCCTGGCTGACGCTGTTCTTATGGATGATGTAATTCTCGGTGTTAAAATGAAGCTCGATTTTCCCTTCCTGAATAAGCGCATCAAGCAAAGGATATTCTTTAAAGCTGCGCTGCACCCTGTCAACCTTGTCGGCTACAATGGCGATGGGCTGCCTTTGCGCCTTGCAAAATTTTATCATTTCAAGGAATTTGGTGCGGTCGCCCTTTGTGGACGACTCGGTGATTTCAAATACCTTCAAAACGGTCAGGCTGCGCCTTTGGCAATAGGATTGCAGGCGGTGCTTTTGCGCCTCGATTGAATAGCCATCCTCCTGTTCGCGTGATGAAACGCGTGTGAGAATAATGGCCTTTTGCGCCAGGGCAACAGGATAATCAATGATATTTTGCATGGCTTTTGTCCTTTAGGTTTCGTCTGTGTATCTCAACAATCAGCTTGTAAAAACTGATCAGGTTTCTTGCGGCCTCCCTTAACTCGCTATCCGACATTTTACGTTTTGAATTGCGTTGAATGGCGGCGACAATTTTCTGAAAGGCGGCATCTTCATCTATTCTTATTTTATCATACTCGTCCATTATTTGGTTTCCTTTATTTGATTCCTTGAGTAACAAAAAGCGGAGGTGAGACAGACTTCGAACCTTGCAGGGAGTGCGTAAATTCCACCGCTTTTTGCGCAAAGGATGCCGCCTGAAAGATAAAACGCTTATCGTCTTTCAGGGCTTTTAGCCATGACTGGATATAGGCGGCGTGCTGTTCCTGCGGGATGGGTGCAAGACCGAGGTCGGCAGCAAGAAAACAAGAGCCGAGTTCTGCAACAAGTTCTTCCTTTGCATAGCCTTCATCACCCCATTTCTTGCGGTTGAAGTCACGGTTGAGTCTGGTTGGATGGCGTGTCCAGTGGGTCAGTTCGTGGGAAAGTGTCGCATAGTAAGCAGCGGCGTTATTAAAGCACTCGAAAGGCGGCATTTCGATGCGGTCGGCGGTCAGGTAATAAACGGCTTCCGTGCCTGTTACGATCTTTGCTTTGGTATTGGCAAAGAACTGTTCCAGTTCGGCAATGCGCTGTTCCGGGTTGGGTTCTTTGGGTTTGGGCACGTTGTAAAAAGCCTCCGGCAAGCCTTCCACCTGACAAGCGTTAAAGACTGTGTACTGTTTCAGGAACGGGATTTTTTGAAGCTCGCTTTTGCCCTCTGTATTGGTTTCCTCTTTCTCGATGACATCTGCATAAACGACTGGTGAGCCTTTTTCCCCTTTCTTGACATGCGCTTTCATGTCGGCAGCCTGCTTGAAAGTCATCCAATAGGGGGACGAATAGCCACGCTCTGCCGCGCTTGCCCAGAGCATGATGGTGTTGATACCGGTATAAGGGATATCGTTGCAGCGTAGCGGTCGCATGACGTTGCCAGCAAGATTTTCACTGCTCCACGGTTTGCGCCAGGTCAGTTCGCCTTTTTCAAGGTCATCAATTATTTTTTGAGTGATGCGGGCATAGAGGTCTTTTTCTTGAGATGCGGTCATGATTTATTCTCCTGTTTTTGAAATCACCCTTGCGGGCATATCCCCGTGAGGCCAGCAGCAGGCGCGTCGTCAAGATGAAAATTGGGGGATGCGATGCGACCTTGGGGAGCATTGCATGATTGGCGAGGGAGCCGATTTTCTTCTTGATGCTGGAAGCGTCTGCGTATGGCAGGGGTAAAAGATGCACGGATGGGCTATTTCAAGTTTGTCGGGAGATTCTTGACAGCAAAAATGAAGCCCGCCCCTGCAATTCATCAAAGGACAAAACTACCGCTCAACTTGGCGTAGGGCATAGACTTGGAATATACCCTTCATCAGAAAACGACATATAACCATCACGCGAAACGATAATGTGGTCATATAGCTTAAGATCAAGAATAGCGGCGGCAGCGACAAACTTCGCTGTCAGGCTCTTGTCCGCATCCGAGGGTGTTGTATTACCTGAGGGATGATTGTGAGATACGATAATGCCGGATGCGTTTGCTTTCAAAGCGAGGGCAAAGACATGTTTCAGGTCAACAACGCAAGCGTTTGAACCACCCGTCGAGAGTGTCGCTATGCCCATGCTGCTGCATTTGTTGTCGACAAGAACGACTTTGAATTGCTCTTGCAAATCCAGCTTACCCTTATCCCAGCTATTAAAAAGAAGGTCAAATGCAGCTTTAGAATTATTGACTTTAGGACGGGCAGATGGATTGACTTTGCTCCGATAGATCAATTCGACTTCTGCAATCTCTGGAGCATCAAAACTGCCATTGAAGGATTCATTTTTCTTCTTAACCATGATGTACCTCTCCGCATTTATGTTGTGAATATCACTTCGGTGCTGGAACTAATCCCCGTCTGTGCATGTGCCAGGCGTTGACATCTTTGTGCCCTGCATAAAACTGTGTCATCGAAATGCAGCCCAAGCCGTTTTCCATTGCGAACTTGCGCAGGAGCGTTGTGGTCTTGTCGCCGATACTGTCGTTGTCGAACCATGCGCGGATGGCTTTGTAGCTGTAGTTTTTGATATAGGGATATGCCTGCGGCAGACAAATGACGGAGTTCAGAATGATCGCATCGCCTTCAAACTGCTGATCCTTCTGATAGGCAACGGCGGAGAGATAGTCCATGATGCCTTCGAAAACATGAACTTCATCCGGCAAAACTTTCGAGCCACGAATAAAAGAAATGCTCTTGGGTGCAATGCAACCTTTAAAAAAAGCATTGCGCAGGTCAAAGCCCTCATTCTCGTTGGGAAGTGCAAGGGTCAAAAACTCCTTGCCCGTGTTGCTGTTGTAAACCAGGGCTTCGCGCAGGTGGCGTTTGGCAATCTGCAGGTTGATACCCCTTTTACGCAGGTAGTTCAGTAAAGATGGGCTTTCCAAGGCGGACAGCTTGCGAAGCGAAAGGGCTTTGGGATGCTCTGTCAGAGGTTCGGGCAGGACAAATTGTGCGTTCTTTACAGAACCCATAATTTCCGTCAACCAACGCAGGGCGTCGGGGACGGCATGGCTTCTGTTTTGACTTTCGAGATAAGCACAGGCAAAGTTCACGACATCACCGCCTTTTGCTTCGCCAAAGTCATACCAGACGTTTTCTTTGGTATGGATGTGAAAGCTAGCGGTTTTATCGGCGCGAAAAGGCGAATGATACCAAATATCATATCCACGCTCCTTCACGGGTTTTACGTCAATTTTCGCAAGAATTTCAGACAAAGGGATGGCGTTAGCCGTTTCGATATTCATAGGGCTTCCTTTCCAGACAAGTGTTTGTTGGATTATTCAGGTCGGTTTTTGGGATAGCGGTTTAGGGCGGGATTATTCCGTCATGCCGTCTTGGATAAAACGGTCAAGATCACTGCGGCGATAACGCACCGCGCGCCCGATTTTGATTGGATTGAGATTGTGTCGCTTAGTCGAGTCCCAGGTCGCCAGCGTCCCCGGCGCGACCGACAAATATCTCGCTGCTGACTTGCGGTCGAGCAGTGGCTCAAAGTTTTCCTCCAGCAAATTCATATTACCCCCACTTGTTGTTGCGTTTTGTCTTGCTGCTGTAATTACAAGTATGGGGAATGCTACGGCTGAAAGGTAAACAATCTGTAGTTGTACATGAGAAACACACTCTGTGTATGAACAGGTATATCCAAATGAAATTTTTTTGATAAAAAAAGTAGGGCGTGAGAAAAAAAATAACTCTCAAAAAACAAAGAGAGAATCTCCGGCAAAGATCGCCATCGATTCTCCCTGACTTAGCCCCACCATCCGAAAACTTTTTATAAAAACAATTTTTGCATACAAATGTATGGCTTTTGAGCGGATTGTTCTGTTACTCCCGCATTCAAATGTATGTTTTATCCTTAAAATAAATAGCCATGGTCGAGTGCTTTGCCCGCTATCATAAAGCCAATACACATGGCGGCAAAAGCTGGAATCGTCAAAAGACTAAATACCCAGAATTGAATAGACAAAGCATCTTTTTTTCTTCTGTGTGCCTCGGCCTCCATAAAATTTGTGAATTGAAGTGTGCCGTATGAATTCATGTGGTCAAATTCATATGCTCTTAGTTTGCGATTTTCCTTGATTGCTTTCACAACATTGTAAGGACAAACAAAAAATAGCATTGCAATACCGATCAGCCCAACAACCAAAGCAACTTTGGCCTCCTTGGCTTTGCTTTTTTCTTTAGCCCTCTGCCAATCGTATCTCTCAACATAGAAACTTTGTTCGGATTGTTTTCCCTGCTGGCTGGCAGGGCGGTATTTCTTGCCCCAACTCGTCCCACTGGCAAGCGTTAACAACATCACGACTGCGATTATAGATTTCATTTCTCAAAAAGTTTAGTTTCGCCCTATGCGGCATAAATAGACCCGCATTTGTGGCAATGCCACATTTTAAGCCAGTTCTGATACAACGGTGGATATTCATCCTGGTTGTAGCGATAAGCCTTATAACCCAAAAAGACCGATAGAGGGATGGAGGCAAGAAATATCAGGAAACTATTGTTGCTCCCGCCCATGGCCATGCACAAGAAAATAAGGCCTGTAAACAATACCAGTACCGCTACACCAAAAGTCTTCTTTTTCGGCGGTGCGGCTTTTTGCGCAAGAAGCGATTGAGATTGTCCGGTGGTATGTGTGCTTGCCGAACCTGCGCCGCCGCCCAGACCTCCGGCATAACCAACACCACCGCCGACAGTCCTGCTTGTCGTGTTGATTTGCTGTGTGCCAGATTCATAAATGATGCTTAACTTTTGGACGTTATCCGATTTGCATTGAGGGCAATCCATATATTTATTTCGTTTTGGAGGTGATTTTAAAAAGGGTTTCAGAACAATATCTTTTGTGATTATCGAATGATAATCTTCTTCATATCCACGCCGGATTTATCGTTGATGCTGATAAAATACACGCCGGATTCGAGGTTCAGGGATAAGGTCGTATTTCTTTGATTCAAAGCCTTGGTCATGATTTTTCTGCCGGATAAATCCGTTACCGTTAAAAAGCAATTGTCTGCTTCCCTGCCAAGGTCAATATTTATCAGGCCATCGCCTGGATTGGGGTAAATGCGGATGGATGACGAGGGCATATCTTTTATCTGCGAGGTTGGGTGGCAGTATTCGTAAGGCATAACTGTTACTGGCCTGAAAGCATAGTCCGTGCCGCAGGAATTTGTGACGGCATAACTAACGGTGATATTTCCTGCTGCAACGCCAGTTACAATGCCAGTACCTGACAGTGCGCCCAAGGAACTATTTGAGCTGCTCCAAGTTCCGCTGGAAACAACGTTTGACAGTGTAATAGTTTCACTCACGCAGACCGTGTCCAGTCCGGTGATCGCACCCGCATCGGGGAAAGTATCCACTACGATATTTTTGGTGGCGGCTTCGCTGCCGCATACTGTCATAATGGTATAGCTGATATTGGCAGAGCCACCCGCAACACCGCTGACGATTCCCGTGCCGCTGCCGACGGTGGCAATCAAGGGTGTTACGCTGCTCCATACGCCGCCGGATGTCGCATCGGCAAAAATCGTGGTCGCGCCGACACAGACATTTGTCGTGCCGCTGATGGCTGCAGGTGTTGCAGGATATACTTTGCGGACGCGCAAATTGCTATTGTCGGCAATATAAAGATGGCCTTTCCGATTAACGCAAAGAGCGTAAGGACGATGAAGCTTTGCGCCAGTGGACAGGCCGCCATCACCGGCAAAACCCATTGTGCCATCGCCGACAAGCGAGGAAATTGTTCCGTCCGGCGCAATTTGCCGGATACGCTGATTGCCCCAATCGGCAAAGAAAATATGCCCATGCCGGCCTATCGTGATGCCCCACGGTTCATAAATCTTCGCTGCCGTGGCCGGCCCACCGTCGCCGCTGTAACTCCAACTGCCATCTCCGGCAATCGTGCTGATAATGCCGGATGTGTTGATTTTGCGGATGCGGCTGTTTTGGTGGTCGGAAAAGAAAATGTTACCGCTTGAATCAACGACAAGGCCATAAGGTGCTGTCAACCTTGCCGCAGTGGCAAGGCCGCCATCGCCGCTATACCCGGTAATCGTCCCCGCTATAGTCGAAATAATCCCAGAGGTATTGACCTTCCTGATATAGCCGCCGCCATCTTCGCCAACATACAGATTGCCGGATGTATCCACGGCGACCGAGCGGACACCGGAGAAAGTAGCGGCAGTTGCCGCACCGCCATCGCCGCCGTGTCCATAGATGCCTGTACCTGCAACGGTGGTGATAATGCCCGAAGGGTTGATTTTACGGATGCGGTTTCCTGTCAGTTCGACATAGAAAATATTACCGTACTTATCTATCGTTATATCGGCAGGACTGTTCACCTGCGCAGCCGAAGCAAGTCCGCCATCTCCCGAATATCCGGCAGAGCCTGTTCCGGCAAAAGTCGTCACAATGCCGGACGGCGATACTTTGCGGATGCGCCTGCTGTCGGCATCGCAGATATAAACGTTGCCAGCGGTATCCGTGGCAACGCCTTGAATATTGTCGAACTTCGCGGCGGTAGCAGCCCCACCGTCTCCGGTGTAACAGCAAGACCCCGTTCCGGCGATAGTCGAAATAATCGGTGTCGTGAAGGACTGCGATTTTGCAGCGGGAATATAAGCGATAAGAGAAAGGCCGAGCGCGGCGATTGAATGTTTCATGTGCGATAAATTGAATAGGTAAATTTAGCAGATGGATGCCGCCACCGTTGTGCCATTGATAAAACGCCTCAATTCATCGAGAGAGCGTGAGGTTTTGACTGAAATTCGCAATCGTCCAGCGTTAGAAAGTAGCGAAAGACATCGCCTTCACCCGCTTTAAGAAATCATCTTTGCGGCGTGTCGCAACGGTGATGCAGGTATCGTCATGCAGGGTGATGAAATACCCGTTGCTCTTCTTGAAGCTTTTGACAAAAGCCATGTTCACCAAGTGCGAGTTATGCACACGGCAAAAGTTATGCGCCGCCAGCAATTCTTCAAAATCGCACAAGGGCTTTGAAGCGACCAGCTTCGCTTTGTCGATCAGGTGTATGGTTGTGTAATTGCTTTTGCTTTCGCAGCGTACAATATTGAGGATGGGAACGATGTTAATCTCGTTCAGGCTGGAAATGCATATTTTTTGTTCGTTTCCAAGGATGGTAGTTGATTGCTGCATGGGGAAAAAATTAGGCGTAACTGAAATTCACTTGCCTCCCCAGGCTTGTCGAAGGCCTTCCAAGTACAAATGACACAGCTACGCCAGTCGGCGTATCGTTCAGAAATTGTACTTGGAGGGGTCTTCAAAATTATTCGACAATTTGGGGAAGTAACCCTTTAGATACTATGTTTTAAATAATGTTACTATGTCATGTTCTGATGTATTTTATTTATACTGCAATTTAGTGAATATTATCCAAGTAGGATTAGTAGCAAAAATAGTCCGATCTCTCCGTACATTCGCTAATCACAAAATTACCCCAACATGCAAGGCGTTACCGTTCCTTATAATTTCTCCTCACAAGAACAGATGGAAAAATGGCTTACAAAATTCGATACTTCTGCGCAAAAAGTTTGTAACAAATACGGGCTTCCATCCCTGATGAGCCGAATCGTTTTTGACAAGGGCGAGCAGCCTTTTTCCGTTTACATTCGCTCTGTACCCCTTACCACGCCGGGATCTCACGAGGAAAAAGCCATTGACGAGATAATCCAGATTTTTAATTCAGGGGATTTTTAGTATTCTCTTCCTCTGGCTTTGAAAGCATATTTTGTATCAATAAAAGCTGCCCTAACCTCATTTGATGGTTTTTGCGCCAGACTTCTTCAAACTTTTTCAGTGTGCTTGTTTGAAAGGGTGTCGGAGGAGATGGTTGTTGTTTGTGCTTTTCATTAAGTATTGAAATACCCATCTCAATACTGCGAGGCTGGTGTAAATAATGTCCTTCTGGATAGGCAACGTCTTCAATGTCCGAATAAGAAGATGGCGGGAAGTCAGAGTCTATAAGATTTGCAGCAAGCACGACTTCATTTACAAGCTCCGCAAGAGAATGTTCCGGATAAAAATGCCATAGGGCTTTGAGTTGTGAAATAAGTGGGCTTATGCGGCTCAGTGGCCTTTGTGAAAATACTGATTGAACCATTTTTCTGACCTGATGCTGTAATTCAACTCTATATTTTCAGTCAACCATTTTTTCTGTTCAGGTACAATATCTCCTTTTTCATGAGAGCCTCCAAAAATAAATGCGCCCAGCTTTTGACCGGGCGCATTTATCCTAAAAAAAAATTAGAAATGTATTACTTGCCGCTGATAACGACTTTTCCAACTTCTCGTTGGCTGTTCGTTGTCACTTCATATAAATAAAGTCCTGGCGCATATTGTTTTAGATCAAAGGTGGCTTTGCTGACGCGCTTGAGTGATTGGGCATCAATCACCCTGCCTGTCATATCCATGATTTTGATGTTCACACTTGCATTCATCGGGAATTCAAAATGCAGCAAGTTGCTCGCAGGGTTTGGATAAAGCAGTATTTCCTCATGATGTTGCGATTGAGACATAACGCTCAATTCATGAGAATAATATCGTGCAACCACGGGATCAGGATAGCTGCCGGATGATTTACTCGTATTGCCAACAACGACAACCTTCCCGTCCGACTGCAAGGCCAGCGACCGCGCATAATCTTCTCTATCCCTGATAGGCGTTGATATTTTTCCGCCAACGCCAAAAGTAATATCCAGCGTCCCGTTGCTATTCAGGCGTTGAACCCCGAAATCAATATTATTGTCTTTTGTCGCTATGCCCGCCAGTAAAACCTTGCCGTCCGGCGCGTAAGTCAAATCCCAGGCATCATCCTCCTCTGAAAAGAAATCGCCATTATATATGCCACCGCTTCCCCAACTGCCATCAAGAGAGCCGTCAGTATTATAGCGCACCGCAACAAAATCCGACCCCGTTGCACCATAGCCGCCCGAACCGCATAACAGTATTTTCCCATCCGGTTGCACCTTGACGGCTCTGCCAAAATTCCCACCCGTTCCTGCCGCTGTATAAACCGTTCCGGTATGATTAAAAGATGTGTCCAACGTTCCATCCGTCAGAAAACGCATTGCCGTCAAAGCATAACCCATCGCGGCCGTCGCATGTCCCCCGATGACAATTTTTCCGTCAGGCGCAAGGTCGAGGTGGTATGCCCAGTCAAAAGTGGAGATTACTTTGCCGTACGTGCCAAAAGAACTATCAAGGTCTCCATTTGCTTGCAGCCTTGCTAACCCAATTTTGTTCGAGATAACCTGCCCGGCTAAGACAATCTTTCCATCTGTTTGTAAAGCGAGTGAATAGCCCGATGCATTGCCAAGGCCAAAGTCAATGCTATCAATTCCGCCTGCACCAAAGGTCGGATCAAGGAGACCGTTCGTATTTAAACGTACGGCAAGAACGACATCAATATTGTAGTCGGCACCTGTTACGACGATCTTGCCATCAGGCTGCAATTTTATATCGTTTAAGATTGCGAAGTCTCCGTAAGAGTAGAAACCATTCGTCCCAAAGGAGCTATCAACAAGGCCGTTTGCCTTGAAACGTGCGACCACGCCGCTCCCAACCATGTTCCCCACGACAAGAATTTTACCATCCGCTTGAAGTTCAACGGCTTCGAAAGAACCATTCTCCGTTGTTCCCAAAGGAACAATCGTCTTCCCGCCTGAACCGAAAGAAAGGTCGAATAAAGAAGTCTGCGCGTGAGAAAGGCAGCCCCAAAGACAAAAAGCCAAGGCGAAAAAGAACCTGATAAACGCAGACATTTGAAAAAAGTTTCAGGGTGATTTCACTTATCAAAGTGCATGATAATAAACAAATTTCTGAAATATTTTTAATTTACGAAAGTTTTTTCATGTGCTTATCAAGTGATAACGATAATTTATTTATCGCGAGAATTAACGACATTTTTTTGTCGTTAAAGCAGCTAAAAGTGTCGTTAAAAGTGCTTTTTGACGCAAAAAATCTTACAACCTGGCGACAAATTCAGCGATCCGCTCAAGCAGCAGGTCAAAATCCGGCTGGCCTTTATAATAAAGTGCCTTTGTCTTTTGATAGCGTTCCCTGAACTGCGCCCTTCGTTCTTTATCATTCAGCAAAAAAGCTTCATTCTCGGCTATTGGTATTTCAAAATCAGGCTTGGGGAAACGGTCAGCTTTATGGGCATGATATTCATCCGTGCCTATAAAAGCCAGAACCTCTTCATTGCCGAGCAGGCTAAAGACATC
Organism: uncultured Flavipsychrobacter sp.; assembly: GCA_964652995.1. GTDB lineage: Bacteria > Bacteroidota > Bacteroidia > Chitinophagales > Chitinophagaceae > Nemorincola. The sequence continues at coordinate 46,958 of CAZZCR010000005.1, forward strand.
GTAATACTGACGCATAAGATTGCGCCGCTCGATACCGTCATTTAATTCCTGCCGGAATTTTGTGGCGATGGTTTGCAGCTTTTCAACAAAAGTGTATCCCGGATGGTAACAAGCGATGCCGATGGCTCGATTGTCGAAGATACTAACGCCAGTCGTTGCCGCCGCCTTCTCATACGCCCAGGAAGTAATGGTTAGTTCGCTATTGGGTGCAACCCTGTCAAAACCTGCTTCAAGTAAAATTCCTTCCTTTACGCCCTCGTCTTTTTCCGTTTTGTTCTCATATTTCAGACGAATGCCACCGCTTAGATAAGTCTTTTCATTGTCAAACTCTGTGTCGCGCGCGACAGATACAATACCGTCAATCTTGATCTCTTTTGCAAGCCAGTCGTAATAATCTTTGCGGGATTGAACGGCTCTGTCTTTCGTCTTTTTCGGGCTTTCTTCGACTTTCAAATCCGGGTGCGGTTTGATGTGTATGTCGATGTCCTCTGAAAATCTGTCAATAATCCCATAGCCTTTAGATAAGGAAGTACCGCCCTTGAGTTCAAACTCAAACCCTTGTCTTTTGAGACCCTGCAAAACGTGCATGATCCAATAGTCCTTCTCAACCAGATAGGCCAATATTCCCATCTCTTTGCCGATTATTTGCAGCAAGTCAGGGAAGTCTTTATGTTGATGCAGATATTCAGAAGGCATATTGTGCGGTATTTTCTTTTTTGAAAAGCGGCCTAAACAGGGCTTTTGCTTTTGTGCCGCCATAGCTAAGAACGGCACTCTTTAACTTGTCATGCGGCATGGATTGCGCCTTGGCAAGCACGTTTTTCAAAACCTGCGAACTATCCTCGGCAAGATTATCAAGGTTATTCACCAAATCAACCAATAGAAATTCCTGCGTCAGCTTCTTCGGAAAGCGATGCTTGGCATGAAAGAAAAAAGTCCTGCCGCCCAAATTAAATTCCCCATGCCTTTTGTGATTATAAACAACGCGCCTGTTATATAGCTGCGTAGTCCCGACACTCAAGCTATTGTAAGCATTCCAAGAGGTCAGCAAAAATTCATCGTCCTTGAGAAAAGTCCGCACCAAGGCTTCTTCGTCAGGCGGGGCAGAACCAAAAACCGTTTTCTTTGGCACATGATAAAGCCCCTGGGAGAGCTTTTCTAAAAAGCCTCCCTTCACCAGCAAGTTCAGCTCGCGGTCGACCGCCCGAGACCATTGGGCTAAGTCGGCTCTTCGGTAAACCTGGCCTTCTTTCAGGTGTTTTTTCAGTTCTTCAAGCTTTGCCATGATGCAACCTCACTTTCTACAAAGATACCATATTTAGGCACTATTGCAAAGATTATAATTGAAAATTCATGCAAAAACACTGTTAATACATTGAAAAGCATACTATTTTAACTGTGATAGTCTGTTATCGAGGAAGAAACACAATAGAAAATATCAGATTGCTTCCCGCAAATTCCGTTTCTTAACTTTATCCATTAATCTCCTTGAAAATGAAGCTGAAAGAAATCCGCGCGGAAGTCCTGAAACAGCTGTTTGAAGGATATGTCGAGCATGGTGGTGGGGCAATGTACCGCCTTGACGTTATCGTTGAACCATTTGGTGAGAACACGCATGAAGTTGCCTCCTACCTCAAGGAAGCTGGCGTCATAAAGGATGTTCGGTTTTTCCCTGACTTTGTAGAATGTTCAATATCCCCGCAGGGCATATTTGAGATTGCCCCGAACTATTTTGACCAACACATCATGACGATAATCTCGGTTTTGGGCGTAACCGGAAATGAATGGATGGGCATGCGCGAAATTCTCGATTGGCAGCCTGTTCATGACTGCCGCGCCCGGGACATTGTGCGCGTCATGGAAAACCTCGGACTTGTCGAGACAGAATACCGCAATGATGTCCTTGTCAGGCTGAACCTCAAGGGAAGGGATTTTTACGAGAAACATAAAGCACAGTTTGTGAATTGATGTGGAAAAAATGGGTCTCTTGGATATTTCTTATTGCTAAAAAGGAAATACCTTCGCCTTATGAATCCACTTGAAATATTAGAGGCTTGGTTATCGTCTATTCCGGACGGCGTCCGCAATAACATTGTCGGCGTTGCAAAACACTTTCATCCCGACACGGCTGTAGTCTCCTCGCCCGATAGCTCACTATTTATTGCATACCTAAAATCGGACGGCCTGAACAATCGGGAGATTGTTTACCGGACACTGTTAGCGTCCAAGCTTCTTGACTTCGCTTTCTCAAACAAAAGGACGGAAGCAGACTGGACGAAAATACTTGACCTCATGCTCGACATGAAAAACCTCGCCGCCAAGGAAGGCCAGGGCAATATACATGACGACATGCTGCTCAAGTTCAGCGATACTAAAGAGCAAGGGCTAAAGGCTTACGAGGAATGGGCGGCACTCCGTGCGAATGAGTTGGACGAAAAGCAAATTTCTGATTGGTATTTCCACCCATCAAGGATGCCGAACTTTTAGATAAAAACAGAACTATGCTTGGAGAACTAATATTTGATTGCAAAGGCCTCGTGGTGGTCAAAGATGTCGTTAGTGGACGTTTCTACGCCATTGACAAAGAAAAATATCAAAGTGTCAGGGATGAGGTACATGAGCTATTAAGAAAGACTTACCTGACAAGCAGGCAGGTGGATTATCCTGCGCTTGACGCAATACTTATCGTCGAAAAAGAAGAAGGTATTTTTGATCTAAGCAACGAAAAAGCGGAAATCAGCTTTGAAAATCTGAAAGGTGTATTAATAGAGAACTATTAAGAGTCCAGCGGAGTCTTAATAGCCTCAAATTACAGACCAATCACCGCTTCCAAAGCCTCGTCCACATCCGCATGAATAAAGTTGGCCATATAATTGATGGACGTTGTGATTGAGGAATGGCGGTACAGTTTCTGCAACATGGGAATGGGTATCTTGTCGCCCGAGATATTGCCGAAGGTGTGCCGGGCGATGTGCATCGTCAGCGGCGAGGTTACTTTTGCGGCTTTGGCGACATCTTCTTTCAGGTATTTATCAATCATCCCATTGCGTGAGGCAATAACACGCTCCATCTCAAACCTGTTGGCGAGGTCAACCCCACGCAGTTCGGGAAAAATCAGGCCTGTTTCTTCGTCCTGTGTGCTTTCGTACTGATTGAGAATTTGCGTGACTTTTTCAGGGACTTTTAAGGATGCACCCTTGTCGTTCTTGCCCATGGCATACCAAAGACGGCCTCCCTGAAAATCCGCCCATTTCAGGCGCAGGACATCGGACACGCGCATTCCGGCGAAATAAAAAGAAATCAGCCACAAATTCCGGGCATGGTTTGCCTGTCCTGTCAGGTTGGCGGCTTCGATGCGGGCGACATCCTCCTTGCTCAAGCCGACCTTTTTGCTGTCTGGAAACTTGATTTTTATTTTGTCTTTGCCAAAAGGATAATACTTGCTGTCGCAAACACCCTCCTTAATCGCCTGGCTGAAAATCGACCGAACGACCACCAAATGATTGACCGCTGAACGCTCGGACAAAGTACCCGTGGATTTCAGGGAGGCTTTAAAACGCTCCAGTTGTGTTATTGTGATATCAGAAAAAGCCACATCGTTTTTGAAAAACGCTTTGAGATGCTTGACCCTCGGACTGTCGGCACTGTAGCGGTTGAACTTGCCATCCTCTTTCAGGCGTTGCAGGTACAAATCGGCCTGCCCGAACAAAGTGCCTTTGCTTTTGGGCTTGATGCTCTGCGATACAGCTTTGGCTGTTACGGTGCTTTTCTTTGTCTCCAGATCGAGGGAGTTGTCGTTAGCCTCGGACAGCTTCTTGATAAGATAGTTGTTCAGGCGGGTCGAATTGGGGTGAGATTTTTTGACGCGCTGCGCCGCCTTGTCCCAATCCTTTTCCTTTACGCTGTATTCAAGATAGATGTATGAGGATTTACGGTCTTTGGTGATGCGAATCGCTAAGGGATTTGTGCCGTCTTTCTTTACCTCTTTGCGGAGAATTATCTTTACATTCGCCATGTTGCAGGGATTTTTACTACAACAATACTACAACATTTTTCGTTTTCATCCGCACTTGAGTGATTTCAATTTTGTTAAAACTATTGATAATCAATACCATCAGTTCATATAGAACCAAATGAAACCAATTTTTACAGGACTTAAAATCCTGTTTGCCGAAAGGCGAGTACGGGTTCGATTCCCGTCTGGGGCACACAACTTGAAACCCGCTCTGAGAGCGGGTTTTGCTTTTACCCTAACAGGAAGTTCGAACTTCTCACTTCGTTTTAGCTTCTGATTATTCTGGCTCTGTCAAAAACCGGAGGATTTGAACAAGCTCAAGGCTATGTACCCGGATAAGTCATTTGTATTCATATTTCAGACCACTAAGGAGGGAAAATTCAGAGGTGCAAATACATTCCAGCATGACATAGATAGCGTAGTTGAGCTACCGGAAAAGGGAAAAGCGGGAAATCAGCTTCGGTTAATGGTATTATGCACCGGATTGCCAAGAAACTAAATAAAAGCATCGAACAACTGAATTATGATGTTTATTCAATGTTCAATCAAGGTGAAGTTAACTTGGCAAAAGTGCCAGTTAATGTTTTGAATTATTTAGTCGTCGATGAGCTATCAGATGATTTAGTAGATCATATTCATAACGTTTTGAGTGAGAGAACTGCTAATCGGTTAGCAAATTTTGAAAGCTTAATTTATGCGATATCATCTAATTCTGACCCGATGCATATTATTGGACAGCACTTAGGTATTAATAACAAGTAAAATTTTCCGTCCCGGGCGGGTCTCCTTTTTCAGGGACCCGCTGGCAATCAGGGGGCCAAAGTCGAATTTATCCGATATAGCTTATAAAACAAAACCCATCTTTGGTTCGAAGTTTTGCACAGCTTGGCGTAGACTCCGTTTCCGTCATCCCGGCACGCAGTCTCCAGACTGCCGAAAATACTCTGCGCCCTCAAAGTTATCTCAAGAATCTGCCCCCCGCCCACAGTAGGCAGGCCTGTCTGCCGCAGGCAGGTTCAGACAACACACACCTTCCGTGTAATCCTTTAATCCGTTTAATCCGCGATTCAGACAAAAGGCACTCGCGCTTCTTCCCATCTTCAAATAATATAAATCTTAGCCCGCCTGTCGTAGGCAGGTTCATAGAAAACGCACTCGCGCAACAAAGCGCTCATTCGAGTTTTCCCCCTCCTGCTAAGGAGGGGATAGGGGTGGTTGTCGTGCGCCCGCCTGCCGCAGGCAGGTTCAGACAAAAATCTATGATACTACAGAAAACGCACTATCATAAAAACTCACCACCCTTCAATTCAAAAAGTCGAAGGACATTTGTGCCCAATCCTAAAAAAACCTATATCATGCTAAACGAAAAGAAACACCAGGCAAAGACCCTCTTCTTCCAATCAGAACTCAACAACAGCCAGATTGCATCGCTATTAAATGTCAGCCGCCGCAGCATATCTACATGGGTAAAAGAAGGCGACTGGAATCGCCTCAAACAATCTGCAAAATACCTGCCGTCCATGTTGGCCGAGAACTGTTACCATATCATCGGACACCTTACAGAAAGTTATCTTTCCGAGAGTCGAATGACCAATCCTGTCACATTCAAAGAAATAGAAGGCCTGCACAGACTCACCCTCACAGCCAAGAAACTGCAGAATCGTTGCACCCTAAACGAAAATATGGAACTCTTTGGTTACTTCATGGAAATGGTCTCGCAGCGCAATCCTGAACTTGCACGCACCATCCATCCATATATCGACGAGTTTATCTCAGCCCGTGCGTCCGTATACACGCAGCACATCCAGCCCGATACATTTAATTCTTTGGGCAGAATTCCCGTGCCCGAAGTCGACAACACCGAAGCGCAGCTCGACCGTCAGGAACAGTACCTCAGCGACCCCGATCTTATCGAAGCATACAAACTATGGGGCATCCCCCACCCCTACGACGAGCAACCCTCTTCCGGTGAACCAACACCAACCATAACTAAAGAAGAAAACTGCGGCGAAGAATCGCAAAACACCCCGTCACCAGCTTCTCACCCCGACCCGAATGTGCGAAGAAGTGCGCAGTTTTTGGGAAGTAAAATGAAACAAACTTCCCACACAGCCATTGAAGATCAACAGATTCCACCCGGAAGCGCTCAAAAAAATAATTCAGTCCGCAATCAGTCACACTTCGTCCGTCTGAGATGAGACTCCGATAAAAACCACGTGACCCACCATGATCGGATGTGTTAACCAAAATTATACTTAGGGATTCACCTACTTGGGTGACCCTATAGACACCACACATATCACATCGCCCGCAATTCATGATTTTATAACCTCACCTTCCGTTGCACATTTGTACTTTAGTCGAAAATATAAAAATGAGTATTCCGGTAGTTGACCTTTCGCATTTTACATCACAGAACGATGAACTGAAAACTAAGTTCGTAAGCGACCTCGGTAAAGCATACGAAGAAGTAGGATTTGTGGCGGTGAAGAATCATGGCATTTCTGATGACCTGATCTCAAGAATGTACACCGAGGTCGAGGGCTTTTTTAGCCTGCCTGAAGCAACCAAAAGACAATATGAGATACCCGGGCTTGCCGGTCAGCGTGGATACACATCGTTTGCCAAGGAGCACGCCAAAGGTTTTTCAGCTGCCGATCTGAAGGAGTTCTTTCAATTGGGTCAGGAGAATATCCCCGGTTCGCTATTGGAACCACCCTATCCCGATAACGTTGTAGTTGCCGAGGCACCGAAGTTCACTCCGGTGCTGCTGGAGGCCTTCAGAAGTTTTGAAAAAACAGGTCTGGATCTGATGCGCGCAATTGCATTGTTTCTTGAGCTGGATGAATACCACTTCGATGATCAGCTAATAAACGGAAATTCTATCCTTCGTGCCATATACTATCCCCCTATCACTTCAGAACCGGCTTCTGCGATACGCGCCGAACAGCATGAAGACATAAACCTCATTACACTCCTCATTTGTGCCTCAGCCGATGGTTTGCAGATACTGAATATGCAGGGCGAGTGGGTTTCTGTTACTTCGCTGCCTGAACAGATCGTTGTTAATGTTGGCGATATGCTGCAGCGGCTCACCAACAACCGCCTCCGATCAACCACGCATCGGGTGGTAAACCCACCAAGAGAAAAATGGGCTTCTCCACGCTATTCTATACCGTTCTTCTTCCATCCCAAACTCAACACAAGTCTGGCATGTCTGGAGAGCTGCATATCCGAAAGTAATCCCAAGCAATATGCCGATTATACCGCTGGAGAATACCTGGATGAGCGCCTGCGTGAAATTGGCCTTAAATAGATTGGTACAGACTTTATCCTCACCTACCACCACTTTCCTTTTGTGGTGACTAATCAGGGTAGTAGTACATGCAATTTATCACTGGACTATTGTTTCATATTTAACAGAAATACGAAAGGAACACCAAAACAGTGTTCCTTTCGTAAAAAATATTAAATACTCAAATACTTAAATGCTAAAGCCACACATACACATCATCACCATCAAGCGGCACACCTATCTCTATGTCGGTAATGCGCTCATATTCTACGTTCAGTACTATCCAGCTCTTTTCATTCATATAGGTGTCAAAGAAATCGTAGTTCTCTTTCTGCCATCCCTTTATGCTCTTCATTGGTCCATCCAGTATCTTCTTCACCGGCTGATCCAGCAAAATTTCGCCACCAAAGGTGACATCCGGGTTCGACGACCGAATATAGCCCAGCCTGTCGTTCTCATGTTTATAAAATGTAAGCATCATACGCAGCTCATTATACTGGTAGATGAACTCATCTTCTTCATCATCGGCTACAAATATCCTGTCGGGTTTGCCCAGCTTAGCCTCTACAGTTGCCGGCAGCATGCCGAATGTTAGCTCTCCCAATCCTTTTCCTGGTTTCAGTTGCATGCCGCAAAAGTAGTTCATATTCGTCACAGGTAGAATACCACGGTAATAGCTACAACTACCCTATCTGAAATTCCTGCCTCCATGAAACAGGTCTGTCTGTATAACCTTTTTTACCCGCTGGTCTTTTTCAGCATACCTCTCCGGGTCGTCCATACCCTCATCTGCCCGCGACAGTGGTATAACCGGCAGCTTTGTAGGCGCCCGCTCTACCATCTGTCCCAGCAACACCGATACATCATGGCAGCGTTTAACTACCACATGTATCACTTCTCCTTCTTTCTGCACCTTCCCTTCCACCATAAGTAACCGAGCTCGCACTATTTCCTTCCTGTACTTATCAAACATCTTTTTAAACACCACCAGATTGGCCGTTCCGCTCTCATCTTCAATAGTAATGAAACAGATGCCACTTGCTGTGCCCGGTCTTTGCCGCACCAATACAAGCCCGCTCACCTTCACCTCTGTGCCATCGGTACAGTGCAGCAGATCAGCCGTACGTACATTATTCAGCATGGTTAGTTTCTCCCGCACAAAACCTACAGGGTGCGCCTTTACCGATAATCCAGTAGCGCCATAGTCCTGCAATACATGTTCCGGCAGGCTCATTTCTGGCAGTTCTATACCCTGCTCTTGCTGTGCTTCGGGCAATTGCCCTTCATACATACCGTTCGGTCTGTCGGCCAAAGCAGCCACCTGCCATAGTGCCTGCCTGCGGTCCAACCCCATAGACCGGAATGCATCCGCATCGGCAAGTCGCTCCAGTACCGCCTGTATGACTCCAGCATCCATAACCGATTGCACCGTTCTGTATCCTACTCCCCTGTTTGCAACCAACAATTTCAGATCATCTTCGTGCAGTCCCTTTACTTGCCTGAATCCCAGTCTGATAGCACAATACTTACCGCTCTTTTCTTCGAGCGTATTGTTCCAATAAGACAGGTTCACATCTACTTCCCATACAGTTACTCCATGTTTCCGGGCATCTATAACTATTTGTGCCGGTTGATAGAAACCCATAGGCATGCTATTGAGTAATGCAGTGGCAAACACATCAGGGTAATGACACTTCAACCAGCACGATACATATACCAGCAATGCAAAGCTTGCCGCATGACTTTCGGGAAATCCATAACTCCCGAAACCTTCCAGTTGCTTGAATACCCTTCTCGCAAATTCTTCCTTATATCCTCTCCGGGTCATGCCATCCACCAGTTTCTTCTCAAACTGGCTCACTAGACCCTTCGCCTTGAATGTGGCCATACTTCTGCGCAACTGGTCAGCCTCTCCCGGTGTGAAACCTGCCGCAACAATGGCTATCTCCATAGCCTGCTCCTGAAACAACGGCACTCCCAATGTGCGCCCCAGTATATTTTCCAGTTCTTTTGATGGGAACTCCACAGGCTCTTCACCATTCCTGCGTCTCAGGTAGGGGTGCACCATATCACCCTGTATAGGTCCGGGCCGCACAATAGCCACTTCTATCACCAGGTCATAAAAGTTCCGGGGTTTCAATCTCGGCAACATAGACATCTGTGCCCGGCTTTCTATCTGGAACACACCCACTGTATCGGCATGACTCACCATTTCATAAACTGCAGGGTCGTCTTGTGGAATGTTTGCCAGCGTAAACTCCTTTCCATAATGCTCCCGTGCCAGATCGAATGCCTTTCTGATACAGGTGAGCATCCCCAGCGCCAATACATCCACCTTCAGGAATCCTAAAGCCTCTATGTCGTCTTTGTTCCATTCAATACATGTCCTCTCTTCCATGCGGGCATTAAGGACCGGACATAGGTCAGAGAGCTTTCCCCTCGTCATCACAAATCCCCCTGTATGCTGCCCCAGCTGTCTGGGGAATCCTACATACTGACTAGTTAGCTCTAATACCTTGCGAAGCAAAGGGTCGTTAGGATCAAACCCCTCTGCAGACAAGCGCTTACCCGCAGCCCAATCATCTGTGAACTCCCATGTAGATTTAGACAGTCTGTTTATAGCATCTACCGACATACCCATCGCCTTCGCCACATCCCTTATCGCCCCCTTCATATGCAGTTGGGTCACAGTAGCTACAATTGCGGCCCTGTCTCTGCCATATTTCTTATAGATATACTGTATCACTTCCTCCCGTCTTTCATGCTCAAAGTCTACATCTATATCAGGTGGTTCATCTCTTGCATCCGACATGAACCGGGCAAACAGCAACTTGAACTTAGACGGATTCACTGACGTTATACCCAGACAATAACAAACCACAGAATTGGCCGCCGACCCGCGCCCCTGACAAAGGATACCTTTTTCTCTTGCATAACGCACAAAATCGAACACTGTAAGGAAGTAAGCGGCATAGTCCTTCTTTCTGATGAAGTCCAGCTCATATCTTATAGTAGCTTCGATCTGTTCCGGCAATTGCTCCCCGAAATGCTCCCTCGCCCCAGTCCACGTGTGTAGTTCCAGTTCCTCCTGCGGTGTTCTGCCATCAGATGTTATCTCTTCGGGGTACACATATTTCAACTCATCCAGCGAAAAAGTGCAGGCATTCGCTATTTCCATTGTCCTGGCTATAGCATCTTTATACTGTGCAAAAAGCCTGTTCATTTCCTTTTCCGGCTTCAGATACCTTTCGGCATTTTGGTGTAATTTATATCCGGCACTATGAATGGTACATTTTTCCCGCACACAGGTCACAACATCTTGTAGTTGCCTCCGTTCAGCATTGTGGTAGTGTACATCGTTCACAGCAACCGTTGGCACACCTGTTTTCTGCGACAATTGCCACAATCTATAAAGCCGCTTATTATCATTGGCCATGTACGACCTGGATGCAGCCAGATAAAGCTTATCTCCGAAATGCACTTTGTACTCTGTTACATCGTCTTCGAATTCTATGGTGAACGTATATCCTTCCGTCAACTCATAGGGCGGTATCACTATAAATATGATCCCTTCAGACGCTGCAATTACATCGTTCTTAGAGAGATAACAATCTCCCTTCGGCGCCCGCAGATTCCCTTTTGTCAAAATGCCGGATAACCTCGCATATGCCTTGCTGTCTGTAGGATATGCAAGCAGACTCGCGCCATCTTGCAGGTCCAATCTGCACGCCGGTATAAATCCAATACCTTTTGCCTTTGCTGCAACATGCCCCCGTACTATACCTGCCAGTGTGTTGCGGTCGGTAATTGCAATTTTTTTATAACCCAGTTTTGCTGCTTCATCTACCATCTCCTCAGGGTGTGATGCGCCCCGAAGAAAACTGAAGTTGGTGGTCACCTGCAATTCTACATATCCCATAACTCGCTCACTTTATCAGGCAAAAAATCCGTGCATGAACCATTTAGGTTCTGTGCTCCCATAGTGCCCCGACCGGAACAACCAGAACCTCGACCCCTGCTCATCTTCCACACAATAGTAGTCACGCTGCAATCCGTCTGCGATCCACCATTCCTGCTCTATTCGCTCCGGTCCATCGGCCTTTACTACCTGGTGCAATTCGCCCTTGTATCTAAACAACATAGGCGGATAGTCGGGTATGGGAACGGTCACATCAATTACTTCCGGCACCGGCAACAGGCATACAGGTCTGGGAATGTCTTTTCGCCATTTAGTTATCGGCTTTTCATTCAGGCTGCCTGCTGTCCTCACAGATCTTTCCGGCCAGTAATGCTCATCCGGCAGATATCTTTTTATGGTGTCTCCACCCACCTTACCTGCAACCCTATCTATCAATTCACTCAATTCCTTTTCGGAGTTTGCTTTAGTATTCCATAACGCTTCCTGTTCCGGCGAAAGCGCTTCCACAATAGTTGCTTCTAGCAAAAACAGTTCTATTCCCAGATCAGGTTCAATGTTGCATATCTCCTGCTCAAACAATTTATACAGATGCTTCACATCTCTCGATGGTCTGCTTGTGCCTATTTTCACCTGTTGCACATCTCTGTCCACCCTGTAACAGGTAAGCACGCAATTTCGCAGTCCCGCATCTTCGCTCGCCAACCTTCTGCACAATTCTTCCAGCATTGTTGTCAATACGTGCTCTATACTTGCAGCCGTCCTCACCGGATCCAAACATGGTTTCCTTACCTGATGCGGCACAACCGGTTTTATGGGCTGTATTGGTTCCACTGCCTGCCCCAATGCCTGATCCAGCCTCATGAGCAATACCTCGCCAAACCGTCTTACCAATGCCCGTCTTGGCATGGTTATAAAGCTTCTTATCTCGTGCAGTCCCAGCTTATGCAGCTTACTCAACACATCTCCTGGCAATCTCAAAGCATTCGGCGGCAAAGGCATTAACGCTTCCATCAGCTGTCCGGTTGCTACTATCACATCTCCCGGCACAAAATGAGCCATTGCCCATGCCGCCCCGACAGTATCTGCCATGCCTGCGCTTGCATGATACCCGAACGCCCGCAATCTTGATAGTATCTCCTTCAGGTAGGGCACTTCTCCGCCCCAAAGGTGCGCACAACCACTTATGTCCAGTACAAGTCCGTCTGGTGGGTCTGCTGCCACTACCGGAGTGTACATGATACACCATTCTCCAATTGCATGTAGTGTGGTAGCAACAAGATCATCATCATGGTCCAGCACCTGCAACGATGGCAGTATAGCCCTGCAATCGGCCACTACCATGCCGGCACGCACCCCATGTTTATATGCTACTTCATTTACCGACTTCACCACCATACGCCCGTGCTGTGGCAACGCCATTGCAAAGGGCACCTCCTTCAGTTCCGCTCGCCGACGCACTACCCTATCCGCCTCCAGAAAGCGGAACCATATCACTACAAATCGCCTGGCCATATTATCCTGTTTTTCGGGTGTGTATCTCCGGTAGTGCAATGATGGTTTTGGGAACATAACACAGTGTTCCGTTGCGCCATTCCAGCACCCAGCTACCCGGCTTGCCATTACGCACTTTCTGCAGTTGTACATGCCAGCGGGGCATACCCAGTCCGGGCATTCCATCATCTGCTATACTCGTTACGGGTGTTATCTTCCATTTCGAGACACATGCCACTGTGTTTTCCATCCTCGGGTTCTTACGATGGATGAATCCGGTAACACTGCTTCGCTCCACTGCCAGTTGCAGCCTTCTCGATTCCATAAAACTCAGCTCGCCTATCTCACCCACCACCAACTGAAGGGCATCACATTTCAGTGCTTCTTCTATTGTCCACAAAACATCCTTCTTTCGAGGCGGGTCTATAAATATCACCCTGTCAGGTATGATACCGAATTGTGCCAACGCCACCGGGTACACTGTTCGCTTCGCACCCACCCATACACACACTCCTGACTCCCGCATCAGCTTACCCGCAACAGCCATCATAAAACCATTGGTTGCAGCTGCAGCACCCATATCGTAACTGATGAATTCGTGCACTGCCGCCCTCGGAAACTCTTTTCCGGGAAATGCCTCCTCTATTGCTCCCAGCCCCGATTTACTTTGTTCATTCAGTGTTGCAGCTCCGCCTCGCTGCATGGAAAGAACCTCCTTTTGCAGCGTCCTCACAATATCTTCCTTCTTCAACAGCGGTTCCATACAGGGGTGTTTATGAACTTCAGAACAAAATTATTCTGCTGTTCATTCACTTGGATATTCCCGCCTCAATTTGTGGATAAGTTCCTCCCTTGCCTATTCAGTTTATAGGAAATGTTCAGCGTTTTGTCCGCTCTTTTGGTGGCTTCTTTTCGTCGGTTTTGCTCGATTCTGTCACCATATACAACATAGTGTCTATCTCTTCCGGGGTGAAGTAACGCCAGTGTCCCACAGGCAGTTTGCCCAGTTGCACATTCATGATGCGTACCCTTGTCAGTGTCACAACTTTGTAGTCAAGATATTCGCACATACGCCTTATCTGCCGGTTGAGTCCTTGCGTCAGTATTATTCTGAAACGACGGCCTCCTTCCTGTCGCACAAAACACTTTTTCGTTACTGTGCCCAGCATAGGTATGCCATTGCTCATCTTCTGTATGAATTCGGGCGTTATGGCTTTATCTACTGTCACTATATATTCCTTCTCATGGTGGTTCGATGCCCGTAATATCTTGTTCACTATATCCCCGTCATTGGTCAGGAAGATAAGCCCGTCCGAGTCTTTGTCCAGCCTGCCTATGGGGAAAATGCGCTTCGGGTGGTTGATAAAGGAGATGATGTTGGTCCTGTCTTTCAGGTCGGTGGTAGACGTAACACCTACCGGCTTATTGAATGCAATATATATCGGTCTTGTTGCCTTGAATGCGCTCTTTATCGGTTCGCCGTCTATGGCCACTTTATCGCCCGGCGACACGCGTGCACCCGGCAGCACCAGTTCGTCATTCACCGTCACACGGGCCTGTTCTATCAGTTTGTCAGCTTCCCTTCTCGAGCAGAACCCGGTTGAGCTGATATATTTATTCAGGCTTATTTGTTCGTTAGGCATTCGGGCAAAATTATTCAAAATCCATCACAACAGTGCTTCAATATCATGTTACTCCCATTCACAAGGCTTTTATCGTTACCTTTGGCTTTCACGTCATAACACACATTTTTAGCAATAACATAAACCTTTTGCAGATGGTATTTTCAACAGAATACCGAATATTTGCAATCAGGAAAATCTCGATCTATGCTTCATAAGACCAAAATTATCGCCACAGTAGGCCCTGCTTGCAATACTTCCGAAAAACTTTTGGCACTCGTTCAGGCTGGTGTCAATGTCTTCAGGCTCAACTTCTCTCACGGCACACACCAGCAACATAAAGAGGTCATAGACCGCATTAAGGAGATCAATAGCACCTACCCTTTCAATATCGCTATCCTTGCCGACCTACAGGGACCCAAACTACGCGTAGGTACAATAGAGAATAACGCCCTCGACCTCAAGACCGGCGACCGTTTCTACTTTACCAACGAAAAATGCATTGGCAATTCAGAACAGGTATATCTGTCTTACCCCAACTTTCACAACGATGTGAAGGTGGATGAGAAGATACTGCTTGATGATGGCAAGATAGAGGTAGTGGTGAAGGAAATTAACCACGACATCCATCGCGTACTCGTAGAGGTTGTATCGCCCGGTGTACTCTCTTCCAATAAAGGCATCAACCTGCCCGATACCAAAATATCATTACCATCTCTTTCAGAAAAAGACCTTCAGGACCTCGACTTCATCATCAGTCAGGATATAGACTGGGTGGCGCTCTCTTTTGTCCGCACACCGGATGATGTGAAGCAACTTCGCGAGCGCATTCGCAGCCGCAACAGCAATGCAAAGATCATCTCCAAGATAGAGAAGCCCGAAGCACTGCAGCACCTGCGCGAGATCATTTTGGCTTCCGACGCGGTGATGGTGGCACGTGGCGACCTGGGTGTGGAACTGCCGTTGGAACAGATACCTATGATCCAGAAAAACATTGTGCGCAAGTGCATCCACAGGGCAAAACCCGTTATCATAGCTACCCAGATGATGGAGAGCATGATGGATCGTCCGCGTCCCAATCGCAGCGAGGTGACCGATGTGGCCAATGCTGTAATGGAAGGTGCCGATGCGGTGATGCTGAGTGGCGAGACTGCTATGGGCCAATACCCCGTTCAGGTCATCAAGACCATGGTCAATATCATTAACGAGGTAGAAAAAGAGGAAATGGTCTACAACCGCAACCTCACACCTCAGCCACACTCTCCGTCATTCCTCAGCGATGCCCTGTGCTACAACGCCTGCGAGATGGCCCGCGACATCAAGGCCGATGCACTTATAGGCATGACACAATCAGGCTACACCGGTTTCATGTTGTCCAGCTACAGGCCGCACTCCAACCTGTTTGTATTCACCAAGACACAGAGCCTTATCAATCAGCTCAGTCTCAGCTGGGGCGTACAAGCGTTCTACTACGATAAGGAAGAAGGTATTGACGAGGTTATCGCCGATCAGCACCAGATCCTAATAGAAAAAGGATTGTTGAAACCAGGCAATGTGGTAGTGAACACAGGTAGCATACCTATACAGGCGCACATGCCCACCAACATGCTGAAGGTAACACGCATCGCATAGGCCTTAGCCCAGCAATGCGGGGCGCTCCAGGTAAACTTTGAGTACAAATTCGCCAAACAGAGTATTGGCCCAGGCAAACCATGGCCGGCTGAATTTGGCTGCATCGTCCTTGTGGAATGCCTCGTGCATAAAGCCCGTGCCTGCATGTGTCTTTTGTAGTGACAACAGGCAGTTCCTTATTTCCTGCTCGTCCTTGCTGGTAATGCCCCGCATAACAATGCTGAGCGGCCAAATGTAGTCTACCCCCACATGTGGGCCACCTATACCCTCACCAGCTGTGCCTTTAAAGTAGAACGGGTTCTTTGGGGATAGCACGAACTTCCGGGTATTCTTATACACCACATTGTTCTCCATGCCCGGCACCAGGTATGCCAGCGATAGCAATGAGGGCACATTGGCATCATCCATCAGGTTCATACTACCCATGCCGTTTGTTTCGTAGGCATATATCTCGCCTAGTTCGTTATCTATATGGGTAGCGCAGGCATTCAGGCCTTTTATCAGGTCGTCTATCAGCCCGTCAGTATCTGCATCATTCGTTATGCCCTTTGCCCTGTATATAGCTTTCAGTTGTTTCAGGCTTTCCAGCGCAAACAGGTTCGAGGGTATCAGGTAAGGAAATACAGAAGCATCGTCACTCGGGCGGAACATAGAGCAGATCAGCCCGTTCGGTTTCACCGGGTAGCCATAGCCACCCAGCGGCAGACTGTCAGTCGCATATTCGGTGCGGCGCATAAAGCTATATGGGCCCTTTCCCTCCTTACGTTGCTGCTCTTTAAAGGTTTTCACCACCAGTTTCATAGCGGCCTGCCATTGTTCGTCAAACACACTGGTGTCACCTGTGGCCTTCCAGTAACCATGCGCCAGCCTTATAGGGTAGCAAAGACTGTCTATCTCCCATTTGCGCTCGTGTATGCCCGGTTGCATTTTCGTATTGTCTTCCTTCCATTCGCTCACCTTATTGGGGTCTTTGTAAAAGGCGTTGGCGTACGGATCTTTCAGTATACACTTTGCCTGCCGGTTGATGACCCCGGCTATCAGTTGTTTCAGTGGCTCGTCCTTGCTGCACAGCGCCAGGTAGGGCCACACCTGTGCCGACGAGTCGCGCAGCCACATTGCATCTATATCACCCGTTATCACATAGGTATCCGGTTTGCCGTCTATCACCTCAAACTCCACAGTGGTGTCCAGCGTGTTCGGAAAACAGTTCTCAAACATCCACGCCAGCTCCTTGTTACCTATCTTTTGTTTCACCTCTGCAATGGTTGCCTCCACAGCTGCACTGTTGAATTTTCGCTTTTCCGGCGCTACCCGCACCACCGGGAACCCCGCCGGTGCAGCCATCAGACTCGTGTAGCGCGATAACATCAGCGCCCCTCCCGCCAGCGATGCTTTTATGATAAAGTCCTTCCTGTTCATAGTTGTTCGCTATTTCATTTTTTCTATCAGCCCAAGCAACTGCTTCTTAAATGCCCTCACCTCGGCCGACTGCTCAGGTGTGTCATCAATGTCAAGCTTCATGCGCACATCTGCCGGGCCGCTTATTATCTCCAAATAGATACCACCCTGGTCGTGACTGTCGGGGCTGCCTATGATCACCCGGTTCTTATTACAAAGTTCCAGCGGCACTTTTTTCAGCAGGGGCAATGCAGCCTTGTGTTGTTCAGCCGTCATATTGCCGGTACCGGTGAAGTAGTATGCCCAGTTCAGCGATCCGTAATGGGCGCTGTCGTCACGGCGCAGCCCCGCATTGTCCAGCTCATATACATGCACACATTTGCCCTTGCACATCCCATAGTAAGTACCAAACACCAGTTTGTCTATCTCTACGGGTTCTTGCGCCTGTAAGCTCTTAGCTATCAGCAACAAGAGTGCTATGGGGAGTATCTTTTTCAGTTTGTGTGTTTTTGTGTGGATTACAAAGGTCACTTTATCTGCTTCATTACATCCAGCACCCGCTGCTTAAAGGCCCTCACCTCTGCCGACTGGTCGGGCGTATCGTCCATATCTATACGAAAACGGTAGATAGCCGGAATGGTCTTGATAATAACGTACACCCCACCCTGGTCGTGGCTATCCGGACTGCCATAGGTAATGGTACTGTTCTTCATCAGTTCGGCAGGCACCTGCTTCAACAGAGGTAGGGATGCTATTTGTTTTGTCTTGTCCAGCGTGCGCGTGGCCTTAAAAACATATACCCAGTTCAGTTTTACATTGGTCACGCTATCGTCTTGTTGCAGCACCGCCTGGCTTATATCATACATTTTCACACAGTTCTTCGCACAGTTACCATAATAGGTGCCAAATGTGATGCCATCCACCACATTTTCATCATATTCAGTGTCTTTCTTACAACCTGCCAGCAAGATCAGTGAAGCTATTACCGTCAATACTATCCTCATACAATTTCAATAATGTTTGAAGGTACAAAAAGCAAGACCATTTTGTGCCGTTCTATTATATGTAATTCCCTATTCATTGCTCCCGCCCCCCGGCATGTTTACACACTAAAAACTCCCGTTTTTTAAAAAGTAAGATCGGGGGTATGTTGATGCGGAATTAGCTTGATGTCAATATCTTACAAATATCCCACCGCTCTGTAATCACCCCGAAAAACTCCCAAAAAACTCCCACATATCCCGATGTATGATGTCAGTTGGCAAGTTGTGGAAATAAAAGGTTTCCTCCCTTTACACATTAAAGGTAAATGTAGCAGATGTTACCTCCAAACCGGTAATCTGTAATAGTGCAAATAGTGCAGTATGATATTTAAGATTTAGCTGGTTGGATTCCGGCTTCAAAGACTGCAATAGGTGCAGCCTACGGCATCCATGGTATAAAAAATTCAGTATATCAAATTATAATTAATTACCCAGATCATTATTTTTCACATTGCTGTATCCCATATTATGGTTTTGTTTGGTATAGAGAGATTTAATAAGTTTGTCAATCTAAGAGCTCTAGACTATGACCATGATAAAAGAAGAAATTTCAATTGGTAATATCCAACAATTTGCATCCACCCAACTCAATCAAGTAAAAGATTTTTATTTGAAAGACCCAAGTTTGATGCTGGAACATTACGAATCAGAGCGCAAAACTACTGAAGAGTATAATGGTCGGCAATTACTAGAGTTAATTCAAAATGCGGATGATGCAGCAAAGAAAACTGGAAATCCTAGAGCACTAGTTCACCTTCAGGGCAACCAGTTAATCATCGCTAATACGGGAGAATATTTTTCCCAGGGTGGATTAGATTCAATTTTGCATAGCAATCTAAGTCCGAAGTACAATGAAAAAAATCAGATTGGGAACAAAGGACTAGGATTCAGATCAATTTTAAATTGGTCGGATAAGGTAACTATCAAAAGTGGCGCATTGCATATTAGTTTTTCTAGAAAATACAGTACGCAAATATTGGAAAGATTAAAAATAATGAACCCTATCATTCAAGATCGAATTTTAGAAAGATACAAAAGAAATGAGCCTGCTATTGCGTTACTCCGATGCCCAGAGATTATCGACAATATACCACTTCCTGATTTTTGTGAAAGTTATGATACGGCCATTATACTAGACTTAAAAAGTAATGTTGTTGAAGCGATAGAGCAACAACTAATTGAAACTGTAGACGCTGAAATGATGTTATTTCTAAATCATTTAAATAAGATTGAAATTCACACTCCAAATATTGATCAAATTCTTGAGCGAAAAGTTGTAAATGAATCAAGTTTAGAAGAAGGCAGGTATATAAAAAGAGTGCAGATAACAGTTAATGAGGAGCCAAATGATGAATGGAATATTTATGGAATTAGAGCAACAAAGGAAGAGGACACAGCAAATGAAAAAGAGGCAAAAAACTATGAGTTAGCTGTTGCATGGCAGGATAACCTACGCGAAACTAAAAACCTACTTCATTCTTACTTCAAAACCGATGTTAGTTTCATATTTCCTGGGATACTTCATGGAACATTTGAGCTAAGCAGTAATCGAAATGAGCTAATAAAGGGCGAAGGATATAACGCCTTCTTATTCGGTGAGGTTGCTAATTTACTAGCGGAAGCTGCTGAATATATCGCGAAAAACAATCAGAATGAAGTAGACTACAATGCAATGCACTTGGCAATGGTTGACTTTTCAAGTTTAAGTGTGCAAATAAAATCATCCGATTTTGAAAATAAGCTGAAGAACGCAATTAAACGAAAGATGATTTTTCCAACTATAGCTAATAAGTATATTGATTGGTCAGTTCTTCCTGGCTATTATGAGGAACCAGAATTTGCAGAATTCCTTAGTCCAAACGTATTTACTAATTTATTGAAATGTTGTGATTCAATAAAAGATGAAAGTTTTCTTAAGTCTTTAAATCCTGGTGTTTATAATATTAATCAGGTTATTGAAAATATATCAGAAAACAGACAGAATATCTCTGAGGAAAATTATGCCAGTTTAATCCTAGCAATTCATAATCGAGTTAAAGATCTGGATTCAGCACAGCCATTATTTTATGACAACAGCAAATGGTTGCTTGATTTTTCCAAGCCTATATTTTTTCCAGAGCAAAACACCAATTACAATCTTCCAACGGAAATAGGGGTTCAGATTATCAGCACACAATTATCTCTTGCGTTGTTAGAATCGACTGAATCAAATACATACACTCAGCTGACCACTAAATTGCAAAAATTCAAGCTTAGAGAATTCAAATTTGACGAGGTTGTAAATGCACTAATTGAATATTACTACAACGAGCAGTCTAGTACTGCAGATGTCTTAGAATTGAACAAACACATATTCAATTTATACAAAAATGAAAACGGTAAAGGAGACGTTTGGAGAGGTAAGTCAATACCTTTAATAAACAAAAAAGACAATATAGCATTAAGTGGTACATTGTATTTTGGCAAAGAATATGGCAACCTACTACTTGAGGATATTTTTCATGGTAACAAATCCGTTATAGTTGGTGCCCCTGAAAAATACGGTATTCATGACACCAACGATTGGAAAAAATATTTGACGTGGACAGGTGTCACTTCTTTGCCAAGAAAAATTAAGGTATACGCAGAGCGCGATTTTGGGGTCTACAGCATGCAAAGATTCGATTTCAAAAATAAGATTGACACTTATTATTTTAGAAATGGCTACACAGACTTTGCAAAGGAACTTACTGGAGGTTATGGGAATATAACCGTCACTTCTATACAACACTTGGATTACATCTTAAAAAACAATTCTTCCGAAAACATTTTAACGTGGTTAAATGCCGATGACCTACTAATGAAGCAAGTTGACAAAGATCAGGAGGAGCCTAATAGTTCAATTACACTTTGGTTCTATAATGCTCGGAACGCAAGATATGTTTCAGGAGGCGGCATAAAAAATTATATTAAATGGAAGCTTGCCAATGCTTTTTGGATGAATACTGAAAGCGGGATAAGGCAGTGCCCTGACAGATGTACAACTGCAAACGCGATAACATCAGATTTTAGTCCATTAATTGAGAAACCCGAACTCGATTATGAGCTATTGAGAAAAAAAGGTGTTAACAGAGACAGGGCTGAATATCTTCTTAGGTTAGTAGGCGTTCATAAGTCTATTGATTCATTTTCCACAAATACACTTTATTCTATTTTATTAAAACTCCCAGATCTTGATCGAGAAGGAAAGAAGGTGCGAAATATTTATAATCAGTTGGCAGTAAATTATGATGAGAAGCTGCTGGCATATTTAGATCGTTCTGATCCTAATTTTATTAAATTTCATAGCGAAGGAAAGGTTTTTTGCAGGAGCGGTAGCTATGTTAGAATTCAGGATGCATATTATGTAAATGATAAACGGTTGGGAGAAAGCGTAATTAGGCAATTTGAAACCATTGACGTCGATAGAAGGCGAGGCAAGGATAAGGTCAAGAAGCTATTTGGCGTTAAACCATTAGAGAAAATACAGCTGAAATTGAAAGAAGAGCCATCCTTACTTACTATAAGCAATGTATTTGAGATCGACTTGGAGAACTTCAAGCCTTATATTTATGTCCTTAGGCAGGATGTGGATGGTGGTAGTGAGAAGAACGTAATAAAAGACATAAGATTCAAACTTGTATCAGACCTGGAGTTTATAATGATTAAGGGCGACAGTGAAGTTACTCTTCAGTTGGGTTCTTATGAGTATTTTTATTTGCGGAATAGGAACACTATTTTCATAAAAACGCCCCTTCATCTCGATAGTCTGGAGAAGTTAAAACAAGATGTCAGTTTTTGTTCATCTATTGCAGAATCTTTCACAGCTTTATTGGACGTGGATTCACAATGGCAGCAAATAAGAGAATTATTTTCAAAGTCGAATACAGGTCGAGATGAAATTTTGCGTACAGATTTTGATGATTTGAAGTTAGAAAAGCTTGCCGCAGCTAGAAAGAAACTTGGTATTACCAATAGTCCCAAAACTGAATTTTGGAAGTCATTTGTCAAATGTTTCACCGACAAACAATTAAGCGGAACTATAGAAACAGATCAAATATTATTAGATGAGCTGCTTAAATTATTTCCTGAGCTTGAAAATACGATTAGTTCAATTTTTGATGAGATTAATTATTCCAATTGCAATGACGAGCTTTCATCTGAGTTAATCGTAAAACTCTTTAAGGAGGCACAAATTTCAGTCAAGCAATTTAATACTTTTCATTATCCTTCTCTAAATCTCGCAGAACTCCATGAAATTACATTTAGACGAATTAAAGAAGGCCAGAGGAGTAATTTTCGAATTCAATTTTACAAAAAGTGCCTTTCTGAACATAACTTAAGGAACGATTTTGTTCTTAAACTGAATTCATATAACTCAATATACCCGACACCACTAAACGAAATTGATTATGATGCTTTGGAGGACTTAAAAAGTAAGGTTAAACAAATTTTCGATATAGACATTCAGGGAGAGCAGAGCCAAATTAATCTGAACGCGATTTATTTCGATAATAAAGAAGAGCTTTTTAATAAGGCAGCTGAACACTCTGTAAATAAGCAATTAGTTGAGCAATTTATTAATGATACAAGCTCGGTTCAGTCATTGTTATATTTTAAAGATGAAATTGAGAATGTGTATTCGAAACTAAAAGAATGGGCGAGTGTTTCTCCTAATGGAGGCAATGGGAAGACTACCCCACAAAACGGTAAGAGATTATCATTTGGGAAAGATGTAATATTTTATGATGACTATTCTGATTTGAAGAAGAAGATTGACGCAATATTCTACAGCTCAAGTAAAATTGGTATTACTCTTCAAAATATTAAAATTGAAAAGGCGAATCTACCAACAGGAGGATCTGGCCAACCTAAGGGCAACAGAGCGCCAGGTAAACAAAAGTTGGATAAAGAAGAAATTGGCTTTCTAGGAGAATACATTGTCTACATTCATTTGAAGAATACGATAAAAAATAAAGAAAGTGTAAAGTGGGTATCCAAATATGCAAAGGATTGCAACGTTAACTCAGAAGGTAAAGACGGACTTGGATATGATATTGAGTATATTCCGAATGGTGCAATCCATCCACGATATGTTGAAGTAAAAGTTTTAGGATGGGATAATGCTTTTCATATTTCTTCGAATGAGGTCAGATTTGGAGAGCAGGTCAAAGACAATTACGAGATCTTCTTAGTTCGCCAAATTGAAGAGCCTACTCAAGCGCAAATTGAGCGAATTCAGGGATTGTTTAACTACAAAGGAAAGTCTTTCTCTGATAACGATCTATTTACAGTAATAAATGATAATTTCATTCTGAAGTTCAATAAAGTGTAATTTGTCGCCCGGATGAGTCTCTCGCATTTCACGAGGAGTCATATGCATACGGGCACTTCAGTTGATTTATGCAACGAGGCCAAACTCCGGAATACCAGTTATTTCGGATGTCCCATTGGGTCTACGGAAATCAAAATAATCCACGTGCTCAAAACGCTCTATTTCGCGCAGGTCAGTTTGACTTGTGTCTGGTCATCTGCAATTGAATTCAACTTGCGACATGTTTACAACAATTTTCTATGACACTACAAAAAACGCACTATCATAAATCATTTTTTTGCTTGTTTGCCTGCTCGGGTGTAACTTGAATTGAAGTTTGAAAAAATGAAGCAATAGCAATGATATTATGAATATTTACCACTTCTCACGCGTGTTCAAAGTGCGCAAAAGTGGGAAGTTTTTGCGCAGTTTTGGGAAGCAAATTGCGCACCCGCTTCCCACCTTTTTATTGACAATCAATCGGTTGGTGTAAAAACGGGAAAAAGAAAAAAAATGG
Organism: uncultured Flavipsychrobacter sp.; assembly: GCA_964652995.1. Taxonomy (GTDB): domain Bacteria; phylum Bacteroidota; class Bacteroidia; order Chitinophagales; family Chitinophagaceae; genus Nemorincola. Next base: position 71,222 of record CAZZCR010000005.1, read on the forward strand.
AAATGCGCAGTTATCAGTTCGTTCCCGTTGCAAATTCAAGGGCGGTGATCCGGTACATTTTCTTGCATAATGGTATTGTAAAAGGCTAACACGGGATGCGCTTATATTGCCCGCAGAAATACCTAAATTTGCTGCAAACATCATCCCAAAATGCCACATTATTACAAACTCGGGCAAGTTCCGCAGAAACGCCATACCCAGTTCCGCAAACCGGACGGTGGCCTCTACTCGGAACAGCTGTTCAGCACCGAAGGTTTTTCATCCAATTCATCGCTGCTATACCACCTTCATCCGCCTACCATTATCACCAAGGCCGGCGAACCGGTGAATGTGGCTCCCGTTGCGGCCACTTCCAATATATTGAAGCACCGCAGCTTCAAGGGTTTTAAGGTGGCTCCGGAGGCCGACTACCTGAAAAGCCGCAAAACGGTGCTGTTCAATAATGATGTGCACATAACGCTGGCGGCGCCTACTAAGGGCCTCACAGACAATGTGTTCTACAAAAATGCCGACACCGACGAGGTGATCTTTATACACGAGGGAAAGGGTGTGCTGAAAACACAGTATGGCCGCATCCCCTTTGGTTATGGCGACTATGTGGTGATCCCACGCGGCACCATCTACCAAATAGAGTTTGAGGATGCCAACAACAGGCTGTTCATCGTAGAGTCGTTCAGTCCCATCACCTTCCCCAAGCGCTACCTCAGCCGCTACGGACAGTTGCTGGAACATGCACCGTTCTGCGAGCGCGATATGCGCCTGCCGCAGGATCTGGAGACTTTCGATGTGAAGGGCGAGTTCCTTATCCAGGTGAAGAAGAAGGGGTATCTCTACCCTATTTGGTACGCAAATCACCCGTTCGATGTCGTTGGTTGGGACGGGTGCGAATACCCTTACGCCATCAGCATCCACGATTTCGAACCGATCACCGGTCGTGTGCACCAGCCACCACCCGTGCACCAGACCTTCGATGCGCACAACTTCGTCATCTGTTCATTCGTGCCCCGCCTGTTCGACTACCACCCGCAGGCCATACCTGCCCCCTATAACCACAGCAACATCGACAGCGATGAGGTGCTGTATTATGTGGACGGTGACTTTATGAGCCGCAAGCATGTGGAGCGTGGTATGATAACACTGCACCCGGCGGGTATTCCGCACGGGCCTCATCCCGGCACGGTGGAGAAAAGCATAGGTGCTAAAGAAACGCAGGAGCTGGCAGTGATGGTAGATACCTTCCATCCGCTGGTGCTGACACAAGCAGCACTGGACGTGGAAGACGATACCTACGTATACAGCTGGGCCGACTAACAAAAACAAACATTACTCATAAACAACATTCAGAAACATCTCAATTTTCAATTTATGGAGACATTGACCGTAAGCCAGAAGATGCAGCAGGCGCAGGATTTCCTGCCTATCAACGGCACCGATCATATAGAGTTCTATGTGGGCAATGCCAAGCAGGCTGCGCACTATTACAAAACAGCATTCGGCTTTCAGTCGCTGGCATATGCTGGCCCTGAGACCGGCATCCGCGATCGTGCTTCTTATGTGCTGCAGCAAGGCAAGATCCGCCTGGTACTCACAACTGCGTTGAAGTCAGACCACCCGGTTGCTGACCACGTGAAAAAGCATGGCGATGGCGTTAAGATCCTTGCGCTGTGGGTAGATGATGCTTACAAGGCATATGAAGAGACCGTGAAACGAGGCGGAAAGTCATACATGGAGCCCGTGACAATGACCGATGAACATGGCGAAGTGCGCATGAGCGGTATCTATACCTATGGCGAAACGGTGCACCTGTTTGTAGAGCGTAAGAACTACAAGGGCCTGTTCCTGCCGGGTTACAAAGCATGGAACAGTAGCTATCAGCCTGCCGGTACCGGTCTTCTGTATGTGGACCATTGCGTGGGCAATGTGGGTTGGAACCGCATGAACCCAACCATTAAGTGGTATGAAGATGTGATGGGATTTGTGAATATCCTGTCGTTTGATGACAAGCAGATCAATACCGAGTACAGTGCCCTGATGAGTAAGGTTATGAGCAATGGCAACGGCTATGTGAAGTTCCCCATCAACGAACCGGCAGAAGGCAAGAAGAAGTCTCAGATCGAAGAATACCTCGATTTCTATGAGGGAGAAGGTGTGCAGCACGTGGCTATCGCTACCAACGACATAGTTGCTACCGTACGTGCACTCAAAGCGCGCGGAGTAGAGTTCCTCGATGCACCACCAAACGCATATTATGAGGACCTCCCGAACCGCGTTGGTAAGATAGACGAAGATATCGCCCCGCTCCAGGAACTCGGCATCCTTGTGGATTGCGACGAGGAAGGTTACTTGCTGCAGCTTTTCACCAAGCCTGTTGAGGACCGTCCAACGTTGTTCTTCGAGATCATACAGAGGAAGGGAGCACAGAGTTTTGGGGCCGGAAACTTCAAGGCCCTGTTCGAATCTATTGAAAGGGAGCAGGCCAAGCGCGGCAACCTGTAATGACACAATAAGAAAGAGGCCGTCCGAAAGGGCGGCCTCTTAAAATCTTGGTTAAATGGAAGCGTATTAAGAAAGCTTTTGAAGTTCTGCTTCCAGTTTAGCCTGCTGCTCGGCATAGTTCACATCATGTTTCTGGAAGGTTTTGCCTGTCACTACTTCATACAGTTCAATGTACCTTTCTGAGATTCGGCCCACAACGTCTTCCGTCATTTCTGGCACCTGCTGGCCCTCTTTGCCCTGGAAGCCGTTCTCCATAAGCCATTCACGCACAAACTCTTTCGAGAGTTGTTTCTGAGCCTCTCCCTTCCTCTGGCGTTCTTCATAACCTTCAATGTAGAAGTAACGCGATGAATCGGGTGTGTGGATCTCGTCGATCAGGTATATGGTATCACCAATGCGTCCGAACTCATACTTGGTATCCACCAGTATCAGGCCGCGGCTCTTGGCTATCTCTTTACCCCTTTCGAACAGAGCGAGGGTGTATTTCTCCAGTTGTTCGTATTCTTCTTTTGATACGAGTCCGCTGGAAATGATCTCTTCGCGAGAGATATCTTCATCGTGACCCTCGTGTGCCTTGGTTGTAGGCGTGATGATCGGTTTTTCAAAGAAGTCGTTCTCCTTCATGCCATCGGGCATTACAACACCGCACAGTTCGCGCTTGCCACTTTTGTACGTGCGCCATGCATGACCCGTCAGGTTACCACGAACCACCATCTCAACAGGGTATGTTTCGCACTTGTACCCGATCGTTGCGTTTGGCAGCGGTGTGCTGATCATCCAGTTTGGCACTATGTCTTTAGTGGCTTCCAGAAACTGGGCCGCGATCTGGTTGAGTACCTGACCTTTATAGGGAATAGGCTTTGGCAGCACCACATCGAACGCAGAGATACGATCGCTCACTATCATCACCATGTATTTGTCGTTGATGGTGTACACATCGCGGACCTTGCCTTTATAGAAGTTCGTCTGACCGGTAAATTGCATCATAGTACAGATTGTTTAAGTAATATATTTTTAAAATGGATGGCAAAGATAACAGTTAAAACATCCCGAAGTTCAAAGGCAATGGGTCAATTTTTATTATCTTGCCATAGTTTATGCAGCTTGTAGACGCATTGATAAAAGGCCTGCTGGTGGGGTTGTTCATGGCGATAAGTGTAGGGCCAACGCTCTTCGCGATCATCAGGTACAGCCTTAATTTCAGTTACAAGGCCGGACTGGCTTTTGTACTGGGTGTTTCCGTAAGCGACCTGATATATGTTACCATTGCTAATCTGGCGGCCGGCTGGCTTCGGTATCTGGAGCCATATGAACGACATATAGCATTTGGAGGTGCAGTTACACTCATGGCAATTGGCTTGGTAGGACTTCTCAAGAAGCTGAAACCCAAGCGACCTTCATCTGTCCAGCTTACTATATCCAGTGGTGATGTAATCAAGATATGGATGAGCGGCTTTCTGGTCAACACCCTTAATCCCGGAGTATTGATCACGTGGCTGGGCGCAGTAACTATCACAGCCAACACAACCGGATATTATCGGGTGATTCTGTTCGGCACAGCTTTGGTCATTATTCTCGGTATTGACTTTTCAAAAGTGTTCCTTGCCGATAGGATAAAGCGGTTGCTTACTGTAAGGAAGATCATTTATGTACAGCGTTTTTCAGCGGCATGTATATTGCTTATTGGTCTGGCACTTTTTGTTGGCACTATTTTCAACATCAATAGCTCTGAGAAAAAGGGCGGGAATACTGAGATAAACAAGATCCTGTCCCAGTAAGTTATAGAATCTCTATATACTCCTGATTGAACTCTGCAAGGTTATCTGATATGGTTTTGTCCACATAACCGAGGATGATCTGGTCAAGTTCGTCCCCTTTGCCGAATAGGACATTCACAGCTATCGGCAACACAACTATCTGTATACCCCACTCTGCCAGTTTCTCTTTGTGTAGCATCAGGCGGGCTGCGTCTTTCTCGGTAGTGACGATCACTTTATTCTCTACTTCCCATTTGTCATAAGTTGTCTTTATCTCTTCAAGATCTGCAGAGACGAAATAATGGTGGTCTTTATAGGACAACGTGTGGACGCCTTTTGCCACACCTGAAAGGAATGACAACAACGGCTCAGGGCGGGCAATACCGCACACCAGAAGCGCATTTACAGATGAAAGACCTATCGGTTCTCCTGTGAAAAAGCTATATGGGTGCATGTACTGAAGACCAGTAAAAAAGACCTTCTGGCCGTCGCGGGGAGCGATTTTTGCTACCATGCCGGCAGCTTCGGCTTCAGAAAGCGTAGCAGGGCATTTAGACACAATGATAACCTGTGCTCTTTTTGCCGCACTCTTGCTTTCGCGCAGACTACCGAACGGCAGAATGTGGTCGGAATAGAATGGACGTGAATAGTCGGTGATCAAGATGTTCAGCCCAGCTTTTACTGAACGGTGCTGGTAGGCATCGTCAAGCAGAATGACATCAACATCAGGCCGGCGCTGCAACAATGCGGGAATCCCTGTCATGCGTTCTTCGGCCACGCTCACTGCCAGATCGGGGAATTTGAGGTGGTATTGCATGGGTTCATCACCTATACGCAGCGCATTACTGTCTTCACCTGCAAGTATGAAACCCTGAGTCCTTCTTTTGTAGCCGCGGCTCATGGTTGCCACCTGATAACGGTATTGCAGCAATCTGATCAGGTATTCTACATGCGGCGTCTTACCTGTACCGCCGGTAGACAGGTTGCCGATGGCAATAACCGGAACACTGAACCGCACAGACGAAAAGAAGCCTGTGTCGTACATGCGGTTGCGCCACCAAACAATGACGCCGTACAACAGCGCAAGGGGGTACAATAATAACCTCAGAACGGAAAAGACAAAATATAAAGCACTGCGTTGCTCCATGACACTGCAAAGTAAGGGGAAAAAGAACAAAGGGTATGTAAAATAAACAGTCCCGTGAGGCACGGGACTGTTTATTGTATTATCGGGAAAACCTATGTTATTGTTTCAGTACGAAGTGGAAGACTTTGCTATCACCGCCCGAACGTATATTCAGGATATACATGCCGTTGGCAAGTGCATTGCTCAATTCTACTTTGTCGTTCAGTACCCCACCTTTAGCTATGGTAGTTCCTTTATAAACTACCTGGCCAAGCATATCCAGAACTTCGAGGTTCACCTCTGCTGTGTTGCGAGAAGAAAGTGTACCAGTGATCGTGAATGCACCATCGGTCGGGTTTGGCATCATGCGGATGTCAGCACCATTTGTCACTACATCGAATCCGGTACTTACTTCCATCTTCAGTGCATTGAATGTGAAGTATGAACACATACCAGTACCCCATACCAGACATGCAACTGAGTCGCCATTGTTCAGGGTATTATTGGTATAGGTATTCGTAGTTGCACCGTTCACAGCAACAGAATTCACAAACCACTGGAAAGTTGGTTTAGGGCCACCTTCAGTAACCGAAGCAGTAAATGTAACCGATGTACCCTTAGTGATGAAGATACTTGGGTTAGCACTGATATCAACAACCGGTACGAATACGCTATCAACCCTCATCGTAATGTTGTTGCTCGAAACATTGTTCACGATCGGGCAACGGTAGTTACTATTGAGTTTCGCCATTATCACATCTCCGTTCACCGGAATGTAGTTGTACGTATTTCCAGTAGTTCCTGTAGCAATTCCATTCTTAAACCAAGTGTACACAGGTGCATCGCCACCGAACAGTGAAGTTGCGAGATACCCTGCCATGCTGCCCTGACAAATAGTGTCGTTTGGACCCACCGCGATGTTAACCACCGGTGTTTCGTTCGACATAACGATCATTGTCTGAGATGCAGACACACTAGCAGGGGAAGGACAAGCCTCGCTGCTGGTCATAGTAACAGAGATAACATCTCCGTTCACAGGCACATAAGTGTGGGATGCTCCGGTGCTTGTTACCGGCGTTCCGTTCACACTCCATGAGTACCCCGGAGTTGTACCGCCATTCACCGGACTTGCATTGAACGTTACCGAAGTACCTGCACAAACTGTGTCATCAGGGGTGCTGCTTACACTTACAGCAGGCGTGATAAGTGGTATGATCACAACCGTTGCGCTTCCGCTCATGTTGTTCACACAACCTTTGTCGGTTGTAGCAACCACTGTGTAGACACCCGCATTAGTCATCGAACCGAAGTCAACGGTAGATGCGGTACCAGAGTTAGTAGCCATCAGCGTGCTGCCGAGATACAAACGGTAAGTGTTGGTCAATTCTGAGTTATCCATACCGATGTGTACACCTGCGCCACTGAAGCAGTAGCTACCACCACCTGTTACGTTATGAACCAGAGGCAGCGCGTTTACTGTAGCCACAGTCGTAGTGATACAACCTGTAGACAGTGTGTACGTTATTGTTGGGTTGCCTGCAGAAATGCCTGTGAGAACACCTGTCGAGCCAACAGTTGCAAGAGCTGTATTGCTGCTTGTCCATGAACCACCAGATGTTGCACTGTTAAGAACTGTATTAGTTCCTACACACAATTCTGTTGTTCCTGTAATTGCAGCAGGGAGCGCGTTCACAGTAAGATCTGCAACACGGATACAGCCAGTGAGTGGCAGAGCGTACGTGATATTTACGTTGCCGGCTACAACACCTGTTGCAGTACCAGTGCTTGCACCAATTGTCGCAATTGAAGTGTTGTCACTGATCCAGATACCACCTGATGTAGTGTTTGTGAGTGTAGTAGTAAGGCCCTCGCACACTGCAAGTGTGCCACCAATTGTCGCAGGAAGCGGATTCACTGTTACCACAGCAGAGCGGATACATCCGGTAGCTGTGAGTGTATAAGTGATCGTAGCATTACCTGCAACGTGGCCAGTAACAACACCTGAACCGTCTACAGTTGCAATTGAAGTCGCGCCTGATGTCCAAGTTCCACCCGGAGTTGCGTCAGATAATGTGGTTGTGAGGCCCTCACAAACTGTCATTGTTCCGGTTATCGCGTCAGGAAGAGCATTTACGGTAATAACAGTTGTCATGATACAACCCGTAGGCAATGTATAAGTGATACCTGCCGTACCGGCTACAACACCGGTTACAACACCCGAAGCAGAGCCAATAGTTGCAACTGAAGTATTGTCACTCATCCAGGTACCACCTGTGCTGGTGTTTGTCAGTGTAGTTGTGAGACCTTCACATACTTCGTGATTGCCGGCAATTACTGCAGGGAGCGGATTCACAGTCACCAGCGCAGTTTTGATACAGCCGGTAGCAGTGAGTGTATAAGTAATTGTAGCTGTACCCGCAGTCATGCCTGTCACCACACCGGAAGCATCGATATCGGCAATTGCAGTGTTGCTGCTAGTCCATGTACCATCAGGTGTTACGTTTGCGAGCGTTGTCGTCAGACCTTCGCACACATCCATTGTACCGGTAATGTCAGCAGGCAGCGGATTCACTGTTGCTTCAGTTGTACGGATACATCCTGTAGGCAATGTGTAAGTTATAGTAGCGTTACCGGCAAGAACACCTGTCACTACACCTGTTGAAGAACCAACAGTTGCTACTGAAGTTGTTCCGCTTGACCATGTACCACCAAGACTTGTGTTTGTAAGCGTAACAGTAAGACCTTCACAAACTACCGGAGTTTCAGTTATTACTGCAGGCAATGGATTTACAGTTACCAATGCAGTTTTAATACAGCCGGTTGCCGTGATTGTATAAGTGATGTTTGTTGTACCTGCTGTGTGTCCTGATACAACGCCGGAAGCGTCGATGTCAGCAACAGTAACATCGCTGCTTGTCCACGTACCATCAGGTGTAGTATTTGCGAGCGTAGTTGTAAGACCCTCACATACATCCATTGTACCGGTAATATTTGTCGGAAGCGGATTAACAGTAAGCTCAGTTGTGCGGATGCATCCTGTAGGCAGCATATAGGTTATGATCGTAGTTCCTGCAACCACACCTGTAGCGACTCCGGTAGAAGGATCGACAGTTGCTACTGAAGTATTGCTGCTTGTCCATGTTCCACCACCGTCAGCATTTGTAAGGTTTGTAGTAAGACCTTCACACACGGCCAGTGTGCCACCGATAACAGCAGGCAGCGGGTCAACATTGATCGTAACCGGAGCATTTACCGAACAACCAACTGCGCTCACTGCAGATGCTGTGTAGATATTAGTGCCGCTTGCTGATGGAGTAATCATAGGATTTGCACATGTTGTACAAGACAGATCACTGCCGCCGGTCCAAGTATATGATGCAGGAGGCAGGACACCTTTCACAAGGATGTTATCCAGCAACCAACCATACAATGCACCATTGTAGTGCCACCTCAACCTTACGTTCGGCTGATTCACAGCAGCGGCAGGCAGTAGAAGTGTCGTGTCAGGAGATGAAGCTGACCATGTGTTGCCTCCGTCCGTAGCCAATGTGTAATAATCATATATCGGAGTCCAAGGACCGTTGTTTACTGAATACTCAACAGCCAACACCTGATCGGACGCATCTGAAAGGAAGTAATGGTTGTAAGAAACTTTTACACTATCGTATCCAATAGTGGCAAACGATGGCGACACCACCTGGGTAATCACCTGGTTGCCTTCCATAAGCGCTGAAGCCTGCAACATCGGCGTACCGTCACCGGTTGATCCGTCGAAGCCCATCGAAACTATCTGCCATGCACCAACTGATGAACCGACAGGTGTTACGATAGTCCAGCCGGCAAGACCAGAGTTGAAGTTCTGACTCATAAGAGTAGCCACAGGCATTGTTGCAGCTACCGTGTAAGCATTAGTACTATCTCCTATACAGAACGTTGTAGGTGTAGTTGGTGTAACAGTCAGAACAGGTAAAGGATAAACCGTTACCACTCGTGTAGCTATACAGCCTGTTGGCAGTGTATAAGTAACGCGTGTTGTACCTGCGTCAACACCGGAGAGAATACCTGAGGTTGAACCCACTGTAGCAATTGTGGTGCCGGCAGACTGCCATGTACCACCACCATCGGTATTGATAAGAGTTGCATTAGATGCCACACATACTTCGTTGGTACCGGTGATTGCAGCAGGTAACGGATTAACCGTTATCACCGCTGTGCGGTAACAGCCAAGGCCTGAAGTATAAACGTAAGACATCGTTACTGTGCCTGCTGATACACCTACAACCAACCCAGATGCAGATCCGATCGTTGCAATCGCAGTGTTGTTGCTCACCCATGTACCACCTGTTGATGTAGTCGCAATAGTTGTTGTCAGACCCTCACACACGTCCATAACACCAGTAATCGCTGCAGGTATCGGGTTGGTAGTAACCGTTGCGGTAGTTGTGGTAGCACAACCGTTTGAAGCAGTAACTGTGAGTGTGTACGTTGTTGTAGCTGTAACGCTATCTGCAGTTGGCGACAAAATATTTGTGGCACTCAACGTCGGATCAGCTGCCCATGTGTAAACAGGCACAGGTTTCACAAAACGGAATGCGGCATTAGAAAGCGGATTGCTCGTATTGTTCTGACCAGGCACTACAGCAAATGCCGTACCGGTGTTTGCCTGAATACCCATAGTATGTTGGGTAGCCTGAGCGGTAGTTACATGCAGTTCAACGTTTCCGGTAGCCTCGTCAAACACGATCTGACCGGTTTCATTAGGACCGGTAGTGAAATCAGGTACGTTGTTGTAACTCACAACAAACTTGCGGTTTGGCGCTGTACCTGCTGTACCGTAGGTTATGTTGCCGCCATTCGGAAGATACAAGTCACGTCCGAAAATTGACACAGTTGGCGGGAACGAAGCGTTTGGCATCGTATTTATGTACGTATTGGTACGTCCTGCCACAAATGTTACGTATCCATTTGTACCGATGTGCACATTTGTACCTGCTGTGTACGTAGTTCCGTAGAATTCAAAGTTGAATGGAAGCGGTACGTTGAAGAAACCATCGTCAATAGAACCTCCACTAAGTGTACTTCCGGAAGCGAACGTACCTGTTGGTGTGAAAGTAACAGGAAGGAACGGTATGCTGATAACACTATAATCCGTTCCACCCGGGTTTGTAGCCGTACTATTTAGTAAAGAATTATCACCTTCGCATATGTTGCCCGGAGTCGGGGTCGTTGCAACTACAGGGTAAACAGAGTTAACAGTTACCGTAGATGTAACTCGACAACCATAAGGCATTGTATAGCTTATTATCGATGTGCCGCCAGTTGCGCCGGTCAATATTTCACCAGTTGCACTGTTTATAGGTGCCGGCACAGGGTTACTGCTGCTCCATACACCACCAGTTGTTGCCGATGCCAAATTGTAGGTAGCATTGATACACATTTTGTTTGGTCCTGTTATTGCGGCAGGGAACGGATTGATCGTAACCTTAGCGGTAGCAGAATCGAACGTGCCGGAGAATGAACAACCTACCTTGATGCGATACCATGTAGTATCGGTGATAGCCGTAGGGATCGTATAAGTAAGGCTCGTTGCACCAGAAATGTTAGACCAGCTGAGGCTGTCGTTTGATACCTGCCACTGGTAGCTTACTCCTATACCCTGAGTGGTACCAGATGTGTTGATCGTTGTCACTCCTGAACCACAGAATACCGGAACCGATGGAGATGCAGTACCCGCTACTGAACCTGAACAGTTCGTGATCACGACTTCATGCGCACCTATCACCGGGTTTGTACCGCTCCTCGTATTGCCGTCAAAGTCGTTGCCTACGGTTCCATTTACGGCAGGTGTACCTGCTATGAGCGGAAGGTTTGAAGCAGATGCCAACAGATGAAGGTTATCGGAAGCGATGAACTGCGGAGTTATATTCAGTGAGTTAGCATTACCTCCGAAAGCAGTCCGCAGATTTGCGAATGTGTTCTGGAACGTACCGAGGTATGCCAGAGGATTGGGAGCTACAACGGAATAGTTGTTGTAATTCATGTTGGACAGGTTACCGGCAGATACAGCAGAATAAACCGCATAGTTATTGTCGCTTGTAACAGTCGTATTGTCGTAAGTGTTTGAGAAAATGTTATTTCTCACATCTATACCCGAACCGGTACCGTTATTCAACAGAAGACACGCAGTAGCTGTAGGTCCGTTGAAACCGGCGAACACTGTATTCAAATTCACCGTGTTGTAGTAAATATTCACGCCACCCGACGCACCCTGAAGATCGATACCAGCAGGCATATAGGTAACAGAGGGAGTTGTTGACCCCCAGGAGTTAGCCCATATATTAGAGATCATGTTATTCGCGATCAATGTGTTCGTAGTACCTGATGAAGAGTTGATCATGATGCCCACGCTTCGGCCACAACCGGTAGCGAAAATGTCACCGATGTTTGTTATTGTGTTGCTTGTGATACTGTTGTTCAGGATAATGCTATTGCTTCCAAGGCCGATACCGAAGTTAGCACCGGTTCCGCTTGAACACTGATTTGAAACGATGTTTTTAATAGTGTTTCCGCTGATATTAGCGCCACTTACCGAACCGGTAAAGAAGATACCGACAACCTGAGCAGCAAGCGATGTAGAACCGATATTCTGTACTGTGTTGTTGGTAATGGTCGGGTTGATGTGGTTGCTCATATAGATACCATTATACATGATATTTGCTGTAGCATCATTCACATCCGGTCCGAATTTATTACCTGTAACCACCCAGTTGTCGAGACCACCTGTAGAATTGAATACCGTACCGAATGCATATATACCATATCCTGCTTTGGTCACATAGTTATTCTGAATAGTTATGTTGTCGTTATCCGGACCTGCAGTTGTAGACGCACCAGCGCCATCAACACCCGAAAGGAACGCCCAGTTGTTGTTGGATCCAACAGCATTGTTGCCACCAATCACGTTTGTGTTTTTTACCGTGATAAACTTGTTGCCCGGTCCTGTTGTTGCAGTACTTGCAAACCAAACCACAGCAGAAGTGCCGACATTGTTGTTCACAATTGTCATGCTTGATCCGCCGGTGTTCAAACCATCGAGCGTTACATAACGTGCATTCAGGAACTTAAATACTGAAGCAGCGCCCGTTGTACCACTTACCGTTACCGAATTACCGGCAGCAGGCTGAATCGTAAGTGTATTTACAGCACTCGCAAATGGGTTAAGCTGAACTGTTATCGGGAACGTTTCGGTTGGGTATGTCGCATCTGTCAACGAGAAGACAACAGGACCAGAGATACAGCCGGTATTGTACGCGGCTACTGCACTTGTAATTGTGTTGAACGGTGCCGCACTTGCCGAACCTACAGGAATTGTGCCGCTGAGTGACAATAGCACATTATAGCTGTTTGGCGTGGTTGGAGGTGTAGTCGCGGTATTCACGTCTGTAGCTACAAGTCCCGTGCCCGGATTAGCAGCAATCTGCGATGCGAGATCTTGTGCAATTACGTAGTAGAACACCTGGTCGTTTATCGCCAGTCCACCCATCAATGATTCAGAGATAGTGAACTGCCATGTACCATTAGCAGCAGTTCCGGATGTCAAAGTACCCTGTGTGCTGAACCATGTACCTGCAGCACCTTTTTTGAAGTAAACACGTGGTTGCAGTATGCCGCTGGTTGGAATAAGATCACCATCTGCAATATTTGCAGTGAACGTCCTGTCACCGGTACCACACGCATTAGTGAGCGCAGTATAAGTGATAGTAGGTGGCAGGTTCGACAAAGGAACACCATCGAATTCGTCAGCACCCATGTCCGGGGCAAAACCACCACCATTTACTGCGGTAGGGCCCGGGCGAGTTTCATTGTCGAAGTCGGTATTGAAACCCGGAATATCAACGCCATGTGCCTCGAAGTTATTTGCTGTGAGACCCATGTTCAAGTGCAGGTCGCCAACGAGAGAGTTAACAAAAGTTGGTACGCTTGCTGTGTACGAGTTAGCGTCACTTGATGAAGAGGTCCTCCAAGCTGCAAATGTTCTGTCTCCACTCCAGAAACCTATGGTTGCCGAGTTACCGTTCAGGATATTATAGTTTGAAGCGTTAGCGCCCCAGCCGGTTGTACTTGCAGTGCCACCAATAGTGTTTGCAATTGCATAGTGTTTACCAGTACCGCCCGTACGAACGTTGTTGAAAATGTTATTACGAACATCCATCGGTGTGGTGAATGATGAAGTTGAATAGTTCCCGCGTAACATACAAGCAGTATGGTTTCCACCTGACGATGCGGTGCCCTCAATATTCACCGTATTGAAATACACTTTCATCAATAAGCCGGAAGAGACATTCATAATACCCGTAAAAGACGTATTTGTGGTTTGTCCCGCACCTAATGAGATCATGTTATTGTATACGGTTGCACCAGTTGTTGTAGGCGAGCCGACCATTACACCAACAACGCGTGGAGGTGCTGTTGCAGATGTTCCTGTGTTAGCGTTCCTGAGGTCATAGATCCTGTTATTACCGATCATTGGTCCAACGGCATTTGTAACGCCGATACCACAAACTGTGGTGCCAATTGCTGCTGTGTTTGTATTCGCTATTGAATAAATAGTGTTATTTGTAATAGTAGCCAACGGAATTGTATTGCCGTAATAACCGATACCCATTACAGCTGCTTGTCCCGAGCTCACTGTATTTGCTGATGAGCTGGATATGTTATAGATCGTATTACCGGTTATTGATGCCGATGCGTTGCTGGTGTTTATGATACCAGCTGCCAGACTTCCTGTTCCGGTACCAAGTGCCCTCAAATTCGCAATAGTATTGTTGCTAATGACTGGTTGAACAATATTCGTAATTGTGGTTGAAGAATTGATACCATACAACAATTGAGTACCGGTTGTGGCAGACGCGAGATTCAGACTGTTGGCAGTTGCAGGGCTACCAATAGTGTTACCTGTAACCGTGTATGAACCTGTAGATGAGATCTGAATACCCTGGATGCCTGCGCCATTTGTTGCTGAACCATTATTGACGGTTATAGAGCCGATCACATTGTTCTGAATGTTGATGGCAGCAGGGTTAGCAGCAGAACCATTGATACCTACAACTGTACCACCTGTGTTTGTGTTTATGGTAGCAGTGATTGCACCGTTACCAGTTGCTGCACCAATGATGTTTGGCGTAACATTACCAATGTTCACAGTACCACTTGTAACGTTGATACCACAGAAAGCACCACCGGAAGTAGATGAGGTGCTTGTAGTGGTGAAGTTGAAACCACTTATAGTATTACCCTGTACCGAAGATGGAGTACTGTTACCGACTGACAGGAATATTGCGTTATAAACCAGCGTAGTTGCTGCTGTCATTGTAGTTGTACCGGTACCTGAAGGAGATGAGAAACCGATCGTGTTATTTGTTACGTTGAACGCGTTACCCAGAGTGTTGGTTATAAAGATCGCCCTGTGCGTGGTACCGGTGGTGTAAGTGCGCGGAACTGTTTGATAGAATCTGTTGTTTGTGATATTCCAATGAGTATTTGCCGTAGTGAGCAATATACCATTCGATGCTGTGGTAGCTACGAAATAGTTGAAGATATTACAATCAGAAATAGTATTGTTCCTGTTCTCCTTGCCTGTTGTACCCGATGAGTAGATTGCGTTGTAAGGCGTGCTCGCACCATCACCTATATTACAGAACTCGATAGTATTGTTAGCGTTACCGGCCACAGCAGTAGAAGTTGAGAACCAGATAGACCCTTGAACCGTAGATGTATTGACGCTCTTAATATCGCAGAAACGAACGATGTTATTTGACGCCCCATTGATGAACCTGATAGCCTGGCCACCTGTGTTCGTATTGGAAATCGTGAGCGCATTTGTAGAACCGGTAGAACCTACCCTACCATCGATGGTAACGTAGTTTGCACCGTTAAGGTCAATCACTGCGTTTGCTGCACCACCCCACGTAATTGTAAGTGGTCCCTGAGGGCGGATAGTCAACCTGTTGGTAGGACTAGCACATGGAGGCGTAGTGATCACTACAGGGAAAGTTTCACCTGTTCCATCATAAGTTGTCTGAATTTCCAGTGCAACCGGTGCAGCAAGACCAAGTGTATTTACGGCACTAATCGCAGCTGTAAGCGTTGGGTAGTCACCGGTTGGGCCAACAGTTTTAATACCAGTGAGGCTACAAGATGTTGTGAAGATTGTATTTGTCAACGGAGCACCGGTTGCATACAATGGTCCGCCGGTACAAAGATTATTATACGCGTACACCCAGAACCAGTATTGGGTGCCCGGTGTGAGGCCGGTCGCATTGTAAGTTGTGTAGTTAGAGTTGCTTACTACTACTCCTCCCAATGATGTAGTACCAACCGGGTAGTTGATACCATCTACAGGTGCAGTTGGGGGTGTGCTCGTACTGGTCATTATAACCAAATATTTATGTGCGGCAGGAGCAGACGCAGTAAATGAGCCATTGATATTGAACAGACCTGGTGTGAGACCCAACGCGGTCGGTTGATTGGTTGGTGTGACACATGGTACTACCTCATAAACATTGATGTTGTCCAGACCTATATCGGTAACGCCAAAGTCACCGGTTGTTCTGAAACGGATGATGGCAGCACCATCAGCCAATGTTGTTGTGAAAGAACGATTTGTCCATGAACCAGCAACTGAAGGAGGTGCATCAACGGTCGTAAAAGTAGCACCGCTGTCAACTGATATTTGACATACAATGTTGTCGGAACCGGAAGTGTTGATGTAGTCATAGCTGATCTGCTTCGTACCTACCGGAAGGTTCACATATAGGTTCAAATCACCCGTTGTACCCGATGACGCCTGATAGCTGTGCCACCTTGCAGAGAAAGAACCATCGCTTGACGTGGGACTATACTGACCAAGTGTTGGGTTTACCCATGCACCGGTGTTTGGCCCCTGTGGGTCATCCTGCCTGCGCCAGAAGTTATTTACCGATGTAGAAGTAGTTGTGTTCCTCCAGAAGTTGTTCGGTGCGTCGGCAGTTGCACACGCATTCATCCAAGTTGGCTCGAAGCTCTCGAAGAACGGTAATGATGCCACGTTAACAGGGACGAGTGTAAGGTAAGCCGGGGCAGTTGATGCGCTCAAACCACTTGCTACGCAGGTAATGGTACACTTGTAATATGTACTCGTTGATACTGTTGCAGAGAAAGTGTTACTTGTTGCACCCGGTATCGGTGTGTATGTAATATTGTCGGTTGATGAGGCCCACTCAAACGTCAGTCCTGAAGAAGAAGATGCGCCGATCAAGGAAAGGCTTGAAGTGTATGGCGTACATCCGTTTGACTTGGTTGAATTGATTGTACCTGCCGTTGGCGTGCCAACACATGGTGGTGCTGTTTGAATATCGACATAGTAGTCAACACATGTACCGCTGAAGTAGTTAGGATTAGAACCTCCGAAGTTGATAGCACAAGGATCAAGACGTGCAGGATAAACTCCGAGGGTAGTTGCGATACTTTCCCATATACCGCGGACACGCATAAGGTGTAATCCAACCGGAGCAGCCAACGGAATATTGATGTTGAAGTTCACCGGATTGATAGTTGTTGTAGTCAGACCAAGGCCGATAACGCCCGTTACTTCCTCGGTTGTCTGGAATACTCCGTCGTTGTTGAAGTCGATCCAAACCTGAGCTTCCTGATAGGTTGACTGCGTGCCGTAGGAAATAGCACTCGGGTAGGTGTTGCCACGGTAAAGAACTATTGGTGCTATTGAACCCGTGCGACTGAGGTAGCCGGTACTTGTGTTCACGGCTGACATGATCGTATTGTCATTCAGGTTGGGTCCGGTTGCAGCAGTTACCGTAAAAACGCCAACACCATACGTATAACTTCCGACACTTGTCCATGATGCAGACGTAGTGGTGCATGCAGGCAATGGTGTAAATGTAGCCATTACGGTATTAGATGTTGCTGATGCGAACGTAGGACATGTTACTACGGCCTGATAATAGGTATTGGCCGAAATGCCTGTAAAGTTGTAGGTTGATGTTGTAGCACCTGATATGTTGGCGAACGGTCCGGTAGCGGATGTGGATGATTGCCACTGATAAGATAGGCCACCTGCAACAGTAGTACCTGTAAGGCTAAGCGTAAATACTGTAGAACCGAGACCGCTGGTTGGAGATACTGCAGCCGTGCCCGGAACAGGAGTACCGGTACAAGCCGAAGAACCTGTACCACAAACTGCAACGTTTCTGGTTGCTGTACCTCCCGCAATCGTTACGTTGGCACTACAGTAAGTTGTGGCAGCGGTTGGGTTGAATCGCACATAAACCGGTGTTGCGGAAAAGCCTGCGCCTGTGTATGCTGTGGTAAATGACGATACCCATGTAGTTCCGTCTGTTGATACTTCGTAGTTAGCAGGAGCTGTCACAGTGTAAGTACCAGCAGTTGGGGAAAGGAAAGAACCACCGATAGTTGTGATTAAAGCAGCTGATGACGTGCCAACCGTTGTAGGATCGAATGACAAAGACGCCGGCGCCGCCGTGATGGTAGGAGGCGGAGGCGTATATGTGAGCGATATGTTGTCAACTGCTGCCGCTGGCTGACTACCCAAAGAAACATCATTTTGCCATGTAAAGATCAGTCGAACCGTTGTGCCTGCAAGTGTGTTTGGCAATGTAATGTTCTGAGTAGAGAACGTACCGAAAAACGAAGTCTGTGTATACACAAGTGTTGCTCCGGCCAGAGTAGTGCTACTCGACGAAGGCACCCCGGCAGTAGGTGTCACAGTTGTGGGAGCAGTGTACACAAGTAATCGGTCCCATCCGGTTTCACCATTCCCTTTTAATGCGAAAGAAAGTGAAATGCTTGTTGCTCCTGTCGGGATAACAACATCACGATAGAAGTGACTGGTCGCCGAGCTCCCTGTATTATAGTCGTTGTTCGTTCCGTTACTTATGGAAAAGTAAGCTGCACGCGCACCTGTATAACCGGTGGGTACTGTTCCCAAATACCATCCAATGGAGGCGGACGTGTTTACCGACGTCCATCCGTTTGCGGCAAAGGTTGTACCATTTTCAAAACCACCGTCTCCGGTAGGGCTGATAGCAACAACCTGAGTATATCCTGTGATACTCAGCACGCACATCATCAAAAGCAAATAGATCTTCTTCATACAATCGACATTTATAATTAATTCTCAGTTTCTTCTTTGTTGTTTGCCAACCAACTACTACCCCTGATTTCAAAGACGTGAATTTGAGGGTTTACACAGATTGGCATGCGGGCATAACTGCGCATTTTTTTGGCAAATGTTATGAAATTTCAAGTATAAAGTTAAATAATTTTAACTAAATGTGAATTGCGTATCAATTCTGACAATTCAATGATATTATGGTATTACCGTTGCAAGCAATGTACCACTTGAGTAATAATAACTTGGGGTTATTAAAATTGACATGTTTATAATTTATTGATATTAACATTGGGCAATTTCCTAAAAATCACATTGTATTTCCGGGGATAGAAATGTTGCCAAGAATATGGTTTGAAATGTCATAGTTTTGCGCCAATGACGGAGGAGAAGAATGTAGAAAAGAGAGCTACCGTTTTACCGGATTCAAGTTCTCAACTTGGAAAGAAAGAACAGGTAGCAGAAATGTTCAATAACATCGCGGGCAAATACGATTTCTTAAATCATTTTTTGTCGTTGGGAATCGATAAGTCGTGGAGAAAAAAAGCGATTGCCGAAATAGCGTCAGTTGCACCAACCCGAATTCTTGATGTAGCTACAGGAACCGGTGACCTCGCTATTGCTGCAGCTAAAAACATTGGCGGGGTTAACGTAGTGGGTGTGGACATTGCCAACCAGATGTTGGAGGAAGGACGGAAGAAAATTGCCGAAATAAATTTTAGCAAGGTGATCTCAATGAACCTTGGCGATAGCGAAGCCCTGCCTTTTGCTGACAACAGTTTTGACGCTGTGATGTGTGCGTATGGTGTGAGGAATTTCGAGAATCTTGAAGCCGGCTTGAAAGAGATGCAACGTGTGATGCGCCCCGGTGGCAAATTGGCAATACTCGAGTTTTCACGTCCATCAAACTTTCCTATCAAACAACTCTATTCGTTCTACTTCAAGAACATCCTCCCCGGCATTGGTGGTCTGTTGTCAAAGCATAAAACGGCGTACACCTATCTACCGGAGTCAGTGAATGTTTTTCCTGATGGTGCTGATTTCTGCGGGATATTAAACAAATGCGGTTTCACCGGTGCTAAGGCGCGGCCGTTGACATTGGGCGTAACAACTCTTTATACCGCATCTAAGTAGCAGATCTCGGATTCCGACCAAGAAATGCTGATATTTTCGTAACAACCACACCAAACGTATCATCAGTCAGCAGGTCATCAAACTTTATCCAACGCAGACCAAGTGCTTCTTCCCTATTGTATTCATGAACGTTGTTACCGGTGTATTCGAATAGGTAACGCAGGTCGTGGTGCGTATGACCATCTTCATTCTTTTTAGGATTTGGTGGAATGTAATGAGAGTCGACATCAAAAGGCACATCATTATCTTCAGAGACAGGTAATAGTATAAGTTCCGACTCATTGATACCTGTTTCCTCAACTGCCTCTCGTAGTGCTGATACAACAAGTGTACGGTCGCCCTCTGTATGCCCACCCGGTTGCAGCCACCTGTTCAGTGACTTGTGATGCAGCAACAATATTTCGTTTGTACGTGTGTCTATGATGAAAGCACTTGTCGTAATATGCCCATCGAAATTCTTTCTGTCGTAAATATGATGTTCGTTGTTACGGAGCAGATATTGCCTGAATGGCTCACAATGTTGTATGTCTTCAGGAAAAGTACTCCCGAAAGTGTCGAGCATGTCCAGTAACTGCGGTATCGTGTACATCAGGATTTTTCTTTCAAAAGTAGCTTTTCTAACTCGTACATTTGACAAATAACATCCATGTCCGATAATTCAAAAATAGTTCCTATAGTTCGCTGCGATAACCTCAGTTCTGTGCAGGTTCAGGACGTTGTTGCCGTGGAGGAGCCTTTGGAAATACGACTGAGATATGAACATCTGAAGCAGACGATCACGAAGAGTATTTCCATTACGATGCGCACACCGGGCCATGATATAGAATTGGCTATTGGTTTCCTTTTTACCGAAGGAATCATATCAGGTTCTTCAGAGGTAACATCGGTTGAAGCCGCCGGCGGACCAACCGGAAACGTTGTTATTGTGACTATCTTGTCAGACTTGTCTGACAAGATGAAAAAACTCGATCGCCATTTCTACACATCGTCCAGTTGCGGTGTTTGCGGAAAAGCATCAATTGATGCACTCGATACTCTGTGTGACCTGCAAGACATAAAAGACAACGTTATTGTCAGTGCATCTGTTTTATACAGTTTACCGGCTTCACTCAGACAGAAACAAGAAGTATTTGACAAAACAGGTGGCTTGCACGGATGCGCGCTATTTGATGTTGGAGGTGATTTCATTGAATTGATGGAGGACGTTGGAAGACACAATGCACTCGACAAATTGATCGGTAATTTCGTTAACCGGGGCAATGTTCCTCTAACCAATTATGTGTTGTTGCTGAGCGGACGGGCGAGTTTTGAACTGGTTCAAAAGTCAATTATGGCAGGCATCAAGGTAATAGCGTCCGTTGGTGCTCCATCGAGCCTGGCTGTGGAACTGGCAAATGAATGGGGTGTGACCCTTGTATGTTTCCTCCGCGATCAACGCTTCAACGTGTATTCAGGGGCACATCGGATTATTTTCAGTTAAATACTACATTTACCTTCCGAATCTATAACTACTTAGACAGCATTAATGAAGATAAGAATAAAAGGAGACTCCATAAGATTACGTCTTACAAAGTCGGAAGTAGATGCGTTAGCTTCTAATGGACGTGTGGAAGAACATACCCACATGCCGGGTGGTACATTGTCTTATATGCTGCGGTCAGAACGCGGAATAGAAGATCTCTCCGCTCATTTACAGGATACTTGCATTGTCATCTCAATGCCCGATACACTAGCGGCAGCCTGGCCTGCGAACGATGTTGTGGGATATAAAAACACCATAACTACCGAAAATAACAATAGTCTATCCTTGCTCATAGAGAAAGACTTCAAATGCATCGATGCGCCGGCTGAAGAAGACCAGTCTGATAATTATGAACATCCCAACATCACTTGCGCTTGATTATGTGTGTAAACACAATTGCAATTGAGTCTTGAACAACTATATGAACGATACAAGGACATGGTGTATAACCTGTCTTTAAACTATTTGCAAAACCACGAGGACGCCCAGGAGATAACACAAGATGTTTTTGTGGCAGTATACCGCTCGATGGACAAGTTTAGAAATGAATCATCGATATCTACCTGGATATACAGGATCACTATCAACAAGTGCCTCGACCATATAAAAGCATCTAAACGCAAAAAGCGGCTTTCATTTTTTACTTCAATATTTGGAGGTGAGATAAGCGAGAATACCTTCAGTGTTTTTGATCACCCCGGCATTCAGTTAGAGCAAAAGCAGGCAATGGAACGACTCTTCCGTTGCATTAATGATCTGCCGGACAAACAAAAAACTGCCCTGTTATTGAGTAAGACAGAGAACATGTCGCAAGCCGAGATAGCGGAAGTAATGGGACTCAGCGTCAAGGCGGTTGAATCCTTAATTCAAAGGGCAAAGACAAATCTTTCTGAAATTTTGAAGAAAAACGAAGGATAATTATGAACAAGTCGTCAAATGAATATAATATGGTGGAAAACGGAGATACATATATTGATTCTTATTTACATTCAATAGAAAGGGTTCCTGCTCCCCCATTCCTTATTACAAGGATAAGGGAGCGACTTGCCTACCGTGTAGAAAAGGTTTCGCGTGCTTATGTTTTGGCCGGTGGGCTTTCGCTGTGTGCACTATTTTTATTCAATTTTATGGTTGTTTCGAAAACCGGTGCCGGTCGTTCCGGTGATGACAGACACGTCCTTGCAAATTCCATTGGCTATTTATCTGACAACAATATATATAGGTAGGCGATGGACAAATCAAGATTTTACCTGCTCATTATTCTCGGCTTGTTGTTGTCTAACGGTATGTTAGTTGGGTATCTCTTTCGGAATGGAGGCGATCGTCCTTCCCCACCTCCACGCCATGACAGAATGCATCGGGGTCCTCGCGACATTATTATTAGGAGGTTGGGATTTGATGATGAACAGGTTGCCAAATACGACGAACTGATAAAATGGCACCGGCATGAAATTGACAATGCCGACGAACAGATCATTAAGCTTAAAAACACATTATACCTGGGGCTCACAAAGCCGACAGATACGTCGCAAACCGACTCTATGATCTATGAGATTGCTGGTGTGAGGAAACATATTGAAGAGGTCCACTACAACCACTTTCTCGATATAAGAGCACTTTGTAAACCGGAACAGCTAACCGAATTTGATGAACTCACCCGCGATATGGCCTCATTGTTTGCGCCCGAGCGAGGCCACAAACCTCCGAAACATTGAGGCGGGTTGTTCTTATTGTGATAGGACTCTTAGCCGGCGTTTCATCAACACTACGCGCAGGGGATAAAAAAGGGCAGTCCATTGCCGTTGTATTCCGACCGCTATACAATGGAAAGGTGATCTGTGATACATCGGGAAGTTCTCTTTTGGTATCAGGTGATACCTTCTCAATTGACCAGATCCGCTTTTATTGTTCAGACCTGTGTTTGCTAAACGGAGAAGATGTGGTATGGCAAGACAAAGTAAAAAGCCACCTTGTAGATGCAGCCAATTCCGGAAAATTAAGAGTCGATCTACCCGGAGCAAGCCGCAAACACTTTACATCAATTCGCTTTAACCTTGGACTTGACAGTATTACTAATGTATCCGGTGTTCTAGGTGGCGACCTCGATCCGGCAAAGGGCATGTACTGGACGTGGCAAAGCGGATACATCAATTTGAAGATAGAAGGTGTTTGCAGCAGATGTGATGGTCGAAAGTACAGATTACACCTTGGAGGATATGCCGGCGAAAACGCTACCATTCAAACAGTCTCTATTCCTGTGCAGACCGGCGCTCGGGAACTCATTATAGGTATCGAAACTGCAAATATTCTAAATTCCGTTATTGGTGGCAACACTTGCAGTATTATGGTTCCCGGGAAGCAGGCGGTAGCACTGTCCGCGCTTGCCGCAAAAATGTTTATCCCGTTGAAATGAAGAAGTGGTTCCTTATCATTTTGTTGACGGGTGTAGCTTTAGTACTGAGCTTTACCCGAAAGAAAGTCGCACCATTCAGAGTTCCTGAGGGATGGCCGGCTCCGACATACAATTTCACGACTAATAACGTTACCAGCGAAGGTGTGTTGTTGGGAAGAGCATTGTTCTACGATCCGATTTTGTCAGCTGATAGTACAATATCCTGTGCTAGTTGTCATCTCCAATATACCGCTTTCACGCACGTTGACCACAAACTGAGTCATGGTATTTATGGACGGATTGGTACCCGTAACTCACCTACCATTTCAAATCTGGCATGGTCGGGGCTTCTCATGTGGGATGGAGCTGTTAATCATCTCGATGTCCAGCCATTAGCACCTATTGCAAACAGAGATGAGATGGATTTCTCTCTTGATAGTTCGCTGATACGTTTAAGACGGTCTGCGCTGTATCCCTCACTTTTCCAACAGGCTTTCGGAGATAGTGCTATCACGGGCGAGCGGTTCCTGAAATCATTATCTCAGTTCATGCTAACTATAGTGAGTTCAAATTCCAAATACGACCGGGTTATGCGTCATGAGCGTGGTGTTCAATTCAACGAACAAGAACAAAGCGGACTCAGACTTTTCAGACGATATTGCGAAAGTTGCCATAAGGAGCCACTGTTTACAACCGGCGGATTTGCCAATAACGGACTCTCGTTAGACACCCTGCTCCGCGATACAGGAAGAATGCGCATCACCGGCAAGCACTCAGACTCTCTTCATTTTAAGATACCGTCTTTACGAAATGTTGAATTCTCCTACCCCTACATGCACGATGGTCGCTTTGAACGGATGCAACAAGTAATTGACCACTACACAACGGGTATCCATAAATCCGATATAGTGAGCCCGGAACTGCGGGAACCAATTATTTTGTCTGCAAACGAAAAGGTGGACCTAACCGCGTTTCTTCTAACGCTTACTGACAAAGCATTCCTGTACGATACTTCCTATTCCTACCCTCGTTTTCTTTTTACAAGGCAAACGAAGGAATAGCGAACTAAAATCGTCAAACTCCAAAACTACAATCATTCAAAATGAAACTACAGATCTTACTATCCGCGTTTTTGTGCACAGGAGTGGCTGCTGAAGCACAAACGAATCCGGTCATCACAAAATGGCTGAGGAACACTACCGGAACATTGGGCCGTCATTATAACTCAGGGAGCTCGACTCCTATTAACGATGCAGATTCAGCAAACGTTCAAACGGTTCTTTACTCAGGTACGTCTGCATACATCCGCACAAAGGGAATCCCCGGCTATGTGACCGGACCATTTTTGGATGGCAACCCATCAATAGCGACAAATCAAAATGCGATCTTTAAATTCCCATTAAACCCGACTCCCAAGACAGGCACACCCACACCAACAACAGGTGGGAACATCGGTGTGTTTATAAATGGTGTGGCGCTTTTCGATTATCGAGACGGGGTATCGTGGCGGAACAGCACTAGTGCCATGGCAGGTGGTCCTATACCTGGGGGACCGGGAGATGGTGTGTGGAACCGCGATGCTGTAGTTGCTGAGAAAGGTGGTTTCGACTGCTCCAAAGGTCACCCTGCAATGGGCAACTATCACCACCATCAGAATCCAAGTGCGTTCAAGCTTGACAGGAATGTGATATCAACCATCTGCAATCTTTACGATGCCGATGGTCTGTACGCTATAGACAGCACGCAACACTCCCCACTTCTTGGTTTTGCCTACGATGGCTATCCGATATATGGCGCTTACGGGTACAAAAATGTTGATGGCACAGGAGGTATAGTGAGAATAAAGTCGAGTTACAGCCTGAGGTCTATAACTACACGAACAACATATGCAGATGGTAGCACAGTTACTCCCGGTCCGGCAGTCAGCACAACATACCCGTTAGGTTTGTTTAGGGAAGACTACCAATACAATGCTACTTCCGCTTCAACTCCGGACTATCTTGACGAACACAATGGTCGTTTCTGTGTGACGCCAGAGTATCCATCAGGAACATACGCTTACTTCTGCACTGTTGACGCTAATTGGAACTCAGCATACCCCTATGCTGTAGGACCTACTTTCTATGGTAACGTTGTTGCAACAAAAGTTACATCGATCACAGAAGCAGTTACAGTGTATAATCCAGCTACATCAGGCGTTGCTGCTGAAACTGATGGCTCAATTCTTTTCAATGCTTTCCCCAACCCTACTGCCGATTTCGTTGCAGTACAGGTTGGTCAGTTGGTGACATCAGACCTTTCAGTTGATGTTTTTGACATGACAGGCCGTTTGGTACAGCAATCAAAGATCGCTCAGGGTAGCACCATTACCTACGTAGATACGCGCACGCTTTATAATGGAGACTATGTTATAAAAGTATACGACGGCTCTCTATTGCTCAGCAAGAAAATAACAATAGCGCACTAGGTATTATCTGAATTGGTCATCCTCCGGAATGCCCGCCTTTTCTTCCACTTCTTTGGTAGGATCGGCGGGCATTAATGTTGGATCAGTAACAGCACCTTCAGGCTCGCAATCAATGAACCCTTCAGGAGCCTGAAATACTTTGTTAGGATTGATGCCTGTTTTCGGATCAGCGTACACGCGTTTCATGAAGTAAGCCCATATTGGAAGTGCTGCTGCCGCACCCTGTCCGAGACGCTCGCTACGGAACCTGAATTCGCGGTCATCACAACCAACCCATGCTCCGGCCAGTAACTGTGGTGTGTAGCCAATGAACCACGCATCGGCCTGATTGTTTGTCGTTCCCGTTTTACCGGCAACGTCATTATGAATACCGTAGCGATAACGCAAGCGACCACCGGTACCTGCATTCACTACCCCACGCATCATCTTCACCATTTTGAAGGCTGTATTGTGGTTGATCAACTCCTTTTGTTTTGCAGCAAAATTCTTTACCGGCATACCATTCTTGTCCTCTATCTTCACCAGGAAGTAGGGTTCCGTATGCATACCGCCATTCGGGAACATACTATAAGCACCCAGCATTTCATATAGAGAAATATCGGAAACTCCCAGAGCCACCGACGGAACTGCATCAATACGACTTGAGATACCACATTTGTGTACAAAATCTACAAATGGCTCAATGCCCACTTGCTTCAGAATGTAAAGCGCGGTGTTATTTATAGACTTGGCAAGTGCAGTCATCATCATGATGTCGCCTTCGTCCGAGCCTCCGGCATCATATGGAGTCTCCAGTGACGGGAACTCCTGCGGTGCTGTAGACACGATACCACAAGGTGAGAAACCATTATCAATGGCGAAACAATACAGTAATGGTTTAATGGTAGAACCCACCTGACGCTTTGTATTTATGTTCACGTGGTCGTACATGAAGAACTTATGTTCTATTCCCCCTACCCATGCTTTTACCTCACCCGTAAATGGATCCATCGCCATAAAACCGGCCTGAAGGAAAAGTTTCATGTACTTGATTGAGTCGATAGGACTCATTACCGTATCCTTACTTTTGGTTTTACTCCACGCAAAAACTTTCATGCGGATCGGCTTCTTCATCTCTTCCATTGCCTGCTCCTCGGTCATGTCCTGTCCGCGCAACATCTGATACCGGTCCGACGACTTAATTGCATTCATCAGAATATTCTGCACATTGCCCTTTCTTTTCCACACAGCACCATCAACATAGCCGGGCTGTTCGAAGAATTTCTTTTGATGTTCAGTAAGGTGCTCCTGAACTGCTTCCTCAGCATACCGCTGCATGCGCATATCTATGGTGGTGTATATTTTCAAACCATCTTTGTAAATATCAATGGGGGTGCCGTCGTTTTTCTTAAGGTCTTTGATAGCGGCTTTGACGTACTGCTCCACTACCTGACGGAAGTAGGGCGCAAGACCATCGTGATAGTCGATCTTGTGATAGTCAAGCGGGGTTTCTTTTGCTTTAAGGCTATCAAACTGAGGTTGAGTAATGTAGTCATACTTCAACATCTGTTCCAGCACCACATTTCTACGCTCCTTTGCGCGTTTTGGGCGCGTTCGGGGATTGTAAGTTGTATTTCCCTTCAGCATTCCTACCAGCACCGCGGCCTCATCAACCGAAACCTTGTCGGGTGTCTTGTTATAAAACGTTAGCGATGCATTTTTTATGCCGTACACATTGTCGCTGAAAGGAACCGTATTCAGATATAGGGTAATGATCTCCCGCTTAGTGAGATTGCGTTCCAATTTCACAGCAAGGACCCACTCCTTTAGCTTAATGATAGGAAGCATGAATATGCTGGTACTTTTCCTTGGGAAAAGGTTCTTCGCAAGCTGCTGGGTGATAGTGGATGAACCACGCTTTTTATGGAGCAGTACGTATACGGGTATCGCTACCGTTGCAACCGGATCTATTCCCGCGTGGTCATAAAAGCGGGCGTCTTCCGTAGCAATGAGCGCATTGACGATATTGGGTGATATCTCAGAGTATTTGCTATTAGACCTGTCCTGAACGTAATACCTGCCCAATACTGTCCCGTCAGCAGCCAACACCTCAGAGGAAACTGCACTCTGTGGATTCTCAAGCTCAGACAAAGAGGGCATATATCCAACAAGGCCATTTTCAATGCCAACGACCAAAAGGATAAAAGAAACAAGTGCTACAATAAATATTGTCCACAACCGGCGTATCCTACGCCTGGTATTATCGGTAGCGGGGCTGGTACTGTTTTTATCTGTTCTCAACGTACGCAAATGTAATCTAATTACGGTTTTGGTAAAATGGCAACAACCCGATATAGGGTATTTTTAACGAATGTAATTGCCCGTCTATCTTCTGGGCGACGTTATTCTACGAAAAATCGGACACCACTTACACCACTATTCAGCAGCAATTGTTACTTTAGCCTCCGTAAAAGACGATTGAAAATGAAATTACTTGACAACAAAGTGGCGCTGATCACAGGTGCCAGCAGGGGTATCGGTGAAGCTATCGCAATCAAATTTGCCGAACACGGCGCCCATATCGCATTCACGTATCTGTCTTCAGAAGAAAAGGCCAAGGCGCTTGAAGAGAAGTTATCGGCAATGGGAGTAAAGGCTAAAGGATATAAAAGCGATGCCGGAGACTATAAAGCAGCTGAAGAGCTTGCTAACAATGTTGCAAAAGACTTCAACACAATAGATATATGTGTAAATAACGCTGGTATCAGCCGCGACAACCTCTTGCTCCGCCTCACACCCGAGCAGTGGGACGAAGTTATGCAGGCTAATCTGAAGAGTGTATTTAATCTCACCAAGCAGGTTATCAGGCCAATGATGAAAAGCCGTTCGGGTAGCATTATTAACATGAGCTCTATAGTTGGTGTAAAGGGTAATGCCGGCCAGGCTGCGTACGCTGCCAGCAAAGCAGGAATCATTGGGTTTACAAAAAGCATCGCTGCCGAAGTGGGAAGTCGCAATATTCGTTGCAACGTAATTGCTCCGGGTTTTGTTGAAACAGATATGACCCACTATTTAAAAGACGGGGGCGCAGAAAAGTGGTTCGAAAAAATTCCACTGGGTCGCTTTGGTAAAACAGACGACATTGCTGATGCAGCGCTTTTCCTTGCGTCGGATATGAGTCGTTACATCACTGGTCAGGTTTTGAGTGTGTGCGGTGGAATGAGTATGTAGTACAAAAAAGAGTTTTTTATAACAACGGCCATGGCGAATGCTATGGCCGTTTCTTATTTCGGCAATGCGCAAAAAGTAACTATTTCGTTTCCTGCTACTTTCGCACTCAACTCAAACTGATTGCCTTTTTTAAACGGGCCGGCATCGCTGAGCAATTTGAGCAACAATACATCTCCGTTCTCCGGCAACATTTCTACATCGTGGAAATCAAGATATATTCTTGATAAGGGATATTGCATCTTGTAAAAGGCTTCCTTAGCCGAGAAGTATTTTGTAGCGGTCAGAACCTGATCTTCAAATGAAAGGGAATTTAGGAAACCTGACTCCGCTTCGTTGAACAAGAGATGCCACATATCGCGACCGATCCTGCCGTTACTTTCAACATCCAGCCCTAAAGCCAGAAAATCTTCCGTTGACGCTGCTACGGCTCCACTGAGCACTTTCGAATGGCTGACAGATCCGACTATTCCTGTGGGTAACAAAGGCATCCCACGGTCCCCTATCAGGATCTCGCCATTAAATCCCAGCAGATTTGTGCAACTCCGCAAACAATACCGACCAGTACAAAAATCAGATAGCCTTTTCGACCCATAGGATGCTGCAATCTCAGCTTCCGTTGGTAACAATACTTCTACCCCTCTACGGTGTTGTGTAAAGAATGGTATGATACCTTCGGGGAATAGGCCACGGAAATCTAAAGAGGGTAATGGAAGCATCTCCTCGGCAAAATTACCATTTTTTCGAGCTTTGTATTGTTTCACGGTAAGGCGAGATTACATGTTGATACAATTTTCATACAGCGCACCCTGCGGGGTCCCAAAATATCAACTAAATTTGTGTCACTTCAAATGAAGAATTTCAAACCTGTTTTTATCGGCTCAGCAATATCTGTCAGCATTTTGCTGATCATATATGCTGTGTTGGTCTTTCCATTACCAGGTACCGACTCATTCGTTTTCATGCCCCCGGCATTGTCATTTGCCAAGAATCAGGGCATGACCAATCATTTATATTACGTTTCAGATTTCACCGACCCAACACATAACAATAGATTTAACTACTATGTTCCCTTCTTCCCCATGACTTTGGGCTGGCTAAGTCGTATAAAACCAGACATCCGGACTATATTCCTCATATGCTCTCTTTTCAGTGTAACGGGTATTGCGCTGTTCACCTCAACAATTAAGAGCTATCTCTCCGACAGGCTCACGACACGAATTAAACTGGGTCTGATCCTGACCTTCTCTTTCCTGACTATATACCTTTTGCCTACAGTAGGGCGGCCTGAGAATTTCTCCGGATTATTCGTGTTTCTCATCTTCCTGTTATACCGCAATCGATCACGGTTCAGAGCGGCAATATACTATCCCGCTATCATCACATTATTCTCAGTTTTGTTTTCAACCCAGATAATAGGGTTATTCTTCTCATTTCTTTTTTATGCACTTTTTGAAGTGCTCAATTCAAAAAAAGTGCTCTTGAAGTGTGTGGAACTGGTTGCGGTTTTTGCTGCAGTAGTTTGTGGCTTTTGCCTGATCCTTGCGTTCTCACCTCACGGATTGTCGGAGACAGTAAATGCTATCGGTTGGCACATAGCGCTGGCACTAAATCGGTCAGACAATACGATTCGTACGCTCATATATTACTGGACATATGCTCCTTTAAGTTTCGGGTTTGTTTTCATTTTCACCAGCTGCCTCATGTTCTTTTTCGCGGACATCAGAACACGATGGGTCGGTGTTTCGAAGTTGACCTTTATTATTTCTTTGATTCCACTCTCGATTCTTTCGGTTGGTCTGTACAAATACGTGTTAAGTGCGGCACCTACCATCTATAACGCAACTCAATTTATCCTACCTATGATGACGTATCTATGGTTGACAATACTTTCTCAAAAGGAAAACATAGGGACGAAACTTGGGTTTGCTGCCATTCTGGTTACTGTTTCTGCCGGGTCTTTGTTGTTCATTCGGACTTTTTTGCTGTTTGCAGACACAATGGTCTCAGGCAAGGATTTTGCCTCTGCAAGAGCTTTGGCAGAGTCATATACCCGCAACAATAAAAAAGTAATTACATCCAATGGCATCTGGCCGATATTCTCCGACATAAAAACGCCATATGTTATCATCACAGACAAATTCGACAAAGGTGATACCATTATCATGCAGGAGGCCTATTTCTCTCTACCACCCGAATTCACCGACAAGTGCGATGTGATCTATGACTGGCGGAGGCACAAACCCGCAACTATATTTGGAATCAAGTTGACCAACCACCCTAATGGATATGGATTTGTGGTACTCAAAGCAAGGGAAAGCAACAAATAGAATCTGATCTGAACGCTATTGTGCTCCCCGCGGAGTGTTCGGTGTACGGTATCGCCTTACACTTGTTTTTATGTAATTGTAGAAAGCGTAGTCACTCATACCACGCAGCTGTTCA
The DNA here is from genome assembly GCA_964652995.1 of uncultured Flavipsychrobacter sp. Lineage (GTDB taxonomy): Bacteria > Bacteroidota > Bacteroidia > Chitinophagales > Chitinophagaceae > Nemorincola. The sequence goes on from CAZZCR010000005.1 coordinate 102,954, forward strand.
TACGATGGACGAAAACGCATCATGTATCGGGAAAGGCTGTCACCTGTGAGTCCGGTCACACGTGTTATAATATCACGATTGAATGTAAAGTCGACATATTTTTCCTTCTGAGACCTGTCGTAATCTTCCTGAAACTGCCAGGTCATCCGGTTCTTTTTCGACATTGCCGAAAACGGACTCTTTATTTTTTCAACGGTTGACAGCCTAGGGAAATCCAGTTGCTGTTTGAAAAGCTCACGAAAACGAAGGCTATCAGTCTTAGGGTCATACCTGTTTGGTTTTGCGGCATCATTTCCTCCCTGTAGTTTTCCCTGCTCCATTATGATCCGGAAAAAAGAAGGCAGATAACCACGCGGAATACGCACTCTTGTCAGTTTGTATCCGTCTTTTCTGAACTCAAGTAGCTGATCCGGCGAGGCTGCGATCACAAAGGAACCATTGACAAGTGTTGTTGTGGTTTCGTTTGTTTGCACATTATTGATCAACACATTGCTAAGTGGTTCGTTAGTGTCCATTTCAATGGCCTCGCCCCTTATTATCTGCGCCCGTGCTACAGTGCAAAAAATGCTTGTTACCACCAACAAAAGAATGATACGGACCATATACCATGCTAAATTAGTCTTTCGCAGATTTATAGTTGTCTCATTTTTGTTAAAAATGACCGCTTGTGGTGCGTATCTTTGCGCCCTGCATTAGCGCAAAATTCACACTATGTACTCCATTATCCGAAGTATTTTATTCCGTATAGATGCCGAAAAGGTACATTATATGGTGATGAACATGTTGAACCGTGCCTACTCCATAGCTCCTTTCAGAGGACTATTGCGTACTATGTTTGTCTCAAAAAAGAGTGGTATGGAGCGCACTTTGTGGGGAATCACATTCCCCAACCCGGTAGGGCTTGCCGCCGGATTTGATAAAGATGCTAAGTTCACCGACGCTCTGGCGTGTCTCGGTTTTGGTTTCATTGAGATCGGCACGCTTACACCCCGTCCTCAGGGCGGCAACCCCAAGCCCCGCCTTTTCCGGTTACCCGCAGATCAGGCGCTCATCAACAGAATGGGTTTCAATAACGATGGTGTAGCGGCAGCCGTGGAACGTCTCCGGAAAAGGAACGAAAAGGTGATCATTGGTGGCAACATCGGAAAGAACAAAGACACGCCGAATGAAGATGCGACAAGCGATTACGAAAAGTGCTTTCTCTCGTTATATGAAGTAGTAGATTACTTTGTAGTAAATGTAAGTAGCCCCAACACGCCGGGCCTGCGTGCACTTCAGGACAAAGAACCGCTGTCCCAACTATTGGGAAGACTCCAAACATTGAACCTCGAAAAGGGAGGAAAAAAGCCACTCTTGTTGAAGATTGCCCCGGATCTTACCAACGAGCAGCTCGATGACATTATCGACATTGTTCGGATAACAGGCATTGATGGGGTTGTATCCAGTAATACAACTATCAGCCGCGAAGGATTGCGTACAACTAAAGAAGCAGTAGACAGTATAGGTGCCGGCGGATTGAGCGGTGCTCCGCTCAGAAACAGAGCCACAGAAGTGATAAAGTACTTACATACCAACAGTAAAGGAGCATTCCCTATCATTGCGTCAGGGGGCATCTTCACTGCCGAAGATGCAAAAGAGAAACTTGCTGCAGGTGCGTCTCTGGTGCAGGTCTATACCGGCTTCATTTACCAGGGGCCCGGCATAGCTCGCACTATATGTGAGGGTCTGTAAATATAATTAGTTGAAACGCGGGCAGGTATAGCTACGTTTGGCATTCATCTTATTCTTGCCATAATCATTCTGATAGATAAGCGAGAATTCTATGGCGCCATATGACGAGTTATATGGTGCTAATGACGACATCGTAAGGTCGTAACTAACCATGCACTGTATGGGACCAACCTCTAGCCCTGCCGTGCCGATCGCGGCATCGGCAATACGATAGTATCCACCCAGTATGAGTTGTACCGGCGCACCACCCGACCTGGAACCGGAACTTAGTATCGTTCTCACAAGCGTCCCTGCAACCAATTCTTGTGCGCCTCTTTGTTGTGTGTAATATACTGAAGGATTTACGATCAACACCTCGCCTGCACGCACCAATATATCCAGTGTTCCGGCAGGTCGCAATGCAACTGTATTAGTTCCATTTGAATAGAAGGTCTCAACCGGCTTATTGATATTAAACGCTCCTCCACCCAATTTCACGAACATATTCTCATTCGGAAACCAGGAGAAGTTCACTCCTGCGCCGATCGTGTAATAACCGGCCCGAATCAATCCCTGCCGTTCGCCGGCAGGCAGTCCGCTGTTGAATGCGAAACCATCCCATTGCGCGTCATAAGTAAGCAGGTCATAATTCACACTACGTGATACAGTTGCTGCCGACAGGCCCAATGACATCATGAATGTAGTACTCATCTGAAGGTGGTAGGCCAGACTACCCTGAAACTGATTTAGCTTCAATTGGCCGTCTCCGGCTTTGTCGGTGTATATCGCACCACCGAAACCTAGCCAATTGTTATGGTCATTGTCTTTGTTGCCGCCAATTTTCAGATCGAACCACCCCGAGAACGTGTTGTAAGGAACAGGTAATGCTGCCCACTGATTTCGGTAATTAAGACCTATTCGATAGTCATGATCAGGCATCAGCCCGGTGTTCGCCGGACTAATGAGCGATGGCGCGTTATAGTATTGGGAAAAATGGACACTTTGCGCACCTGCATCCGAGCCGAACCATATGGCCATTAATCCTGCGATCAACTTTTTTCTCATCGTAACAGTGTGATATTTCCTTTCAGCATCCTTGTTGTTCCGTCAATAAACGTCGCGTTAAGCACATAACCATACGCCTCTATTGGTTGAGGCTGGCCATTGAAGGTACCGTCCCACCCTATTTCCTGACTATTGGTTTGGAAAACGAGCTGTCCCCAGCGGTTGTATATCTTAAGATCAAGCGTTTTTATCGCGGCACCGCGCACATACAAGATATCATTTTGCCCGTCACCATTGGGACTGAAGCCAGTGGGTAGCCCCAGCAATGGAACAACTTCAGCAGAAACGGTTTTGCATGCAACCGATGGGCATCTGCTATCGTTATGGGCTGTCAGGCATACCTTGTAATTTCCGGTCTTGTTGTATTGATGTGTCGGATTGGTCTCATTACTCTTTGTGTCATCACCAAAGTCCCAGTCATAGCGGGTTGCCAATACCGATTTGTTGGTGAATTTGGTGGGAACGTTGGCTTCCGGCTTAACAGGTATGAAAGTGAAGTCGGCAATAGGCCCTGATAACACAGTAATTGACCTTTCGAATGTGTCGGCACCATTACATGCCCCCGGATTAACAGCGATAAGACGGACTTTAAATGTTCCCGTGGTAGTGTATACATGTAGAGGAAGTGCTTCTGTTGATGTGGCGCTATCACCAAACGACCATGAATATCCTGTTGCATTGGTAGCACCACCTGTAGGTCTGAACGGGCTGCCTATACATATTGTATCGGGTATCTCAAACGTTGCAGAGACCCGTTGGTAATATATCCTCACCTGTTTCTGCACAGTGTCCGGCGTTTTACATGCATCCGGGTGAGACATTACTAATGTTATCGCATAGGTGCCGGTATCCGGATAGTTATGAGGTGGCGGTGTTACACCGGTAAACGTAGTGGCATCGCCGAGGTACCAGTTATATGTAGGAGCTCCGCCTGTTGTGATATTTGTAGTAGAGGTGTTTGTAAACTCGACAATAAACGGATCACAACTATCAATAACCCGATAAGTAAAGTCAGGATTCAATTTATTTGTATCAACAGAGATGACGAGGTACGCTGTATCATCTGTCTTGAAGCATGCATTCGAATTTGTAGAGGTAAGTGTGACGGTAAATGTACCCCCGGTTGTAAACGTATGAGTGGGTGCAAATGAAGTTACAGGGGCAGACCCGTCACCAAAGTTCCACTGGAAGGTCAAACCGTTGGTTGTAGCGTTGAAAAAATTCACCGTCAAGGGTGCGCAACCTGCAGTACTTGGCCCGGCTGTAATATTACAGTCAACAGGGCCGATATTGAACGCGATCTTTAACCCTGCCTGATTACAGTTGGGACTCGGCATTGTTGGTGCCCAAACGCCCGGTGTGGTAGGGAAAGATGGACCTGTTGGCCCACCGCAGTTGGCGCAGATTCCCTGGTATACTATTCCCTTCTTATCAAACCTGCTTGTACCGCCATCCACGTGTTCGCCACCTGCAGGATAATTTCTGCCATAAAACGTTGCATATCGAAGAGTAGTAAGCCCGGAACCAAGTACAATAAAGTAAAAGTCAAACCCATCCGTTGTTGCCAGGTGAGCATCAGGCGTGGTGGGCATTCCGGTTGTTGTTCCGGTATGCGCAAGTCCCACGGCACTTCCACCCATCACATCTCCACCCCATCCCGATACGTACACATTCTCGCAAGTATCTACAAGGAAAGCAACCGGAGAGATATTAGTATGTAACGGATCACCTGAACCATACACTGTTGAGATAAGATCTGATGTAAGGTTACTATCCATCTTCATTATGAACTGTGTAGAAGACGGGTTCGTATAGACACCGGCTGTCACAGGGAACAATCCTCCCATTGACTGCCCCATCACATACACGTTACCCGAATAATCTACCTGAATTCCATAAACCTGATCATAATTAGATGTCCCCACAAACGTACCTCTCTGACGGTTGTAGGGAGGACTGTTTCTGAATTTCAGTATATAGCCATCAGCCGAATCGCCCATATAAGTGGGCTGCCAGCCGCCCGGAGGTACCGGGAAGTTTGTACTGTTGGTGCCACCCGCTACATAAACCGAAGTCTGAGAAGGATTGAATGCAAGAACATATCCCGCATCGTCACCATTCCCATCCAGGTAAGTACTCCACTGCAAAGACGACAATGATGCGTCGAATTTAAAAACAACGCCGGCCTGTAGCCCGGTCATGGTACTGGCTATAGCAGTAGACGTTACCGGGAAATTTATTGATTGGGTATTACCTGCCACATATATGTTGCCTGCATTATCCACTTGCACCTCGCTTCGGGCATCGTCACCATAGTTATATTTGAGATGAGCATGATAATATTCAGTAGAATCGAAATTCACTCCATCATCCCCCGACCCACCAATGAAGGTCGACGCAACAAGTGCCGAGCCGGTTGAATTCAGTTTCGTAACAATAATGTCGGAGCCCCCGTTCTTGGTCGTCTGATAAGCACCGGAAGTGACCGGATAATTTGGAGACAATGTTCTACCCGCAACAATGAGGTTACCATTGCCGTCAACTATCATACTGTGTGGTCGCTCATTGTTTACACCGCCAATGTAAGTCGCGTATACACGAGATACCCCATCTGGACTGAGCTTCATAATGGCGATGTCAGATGCAAACTGGAAACCCGATGAGCCCTGTCCACCACCCCATGTTGTCTGAAATGCTCCCACGGAAACAGGGAAAGATCCACCTGCAAGGCAGTTCACAATACCCCCCAGATACATATTTCCCGCATTGTCGTAGGTGGCAGTAAAACCCCAGTTATCAGCGGTGGCACCCGTAAACGACGCCCAAAGTGTCACCGGGTCAATGATCAGCATTTTGCTGTGATCATACCCGTCCGGCATATCAAATGTCAGTCGGTTACCCTCCAGGTGATAATTGCAGACCACCTCCTTTTTCTCATCATTGATATACTGGTACACATAGGGCTTCATTTCTGTGACCTGACCAACTGAAGTCTTAATGACCAGATTGCCACTCTGATTGACAAACATTTTGTCTACCCCGTCAAACCTCAGATTTATTGATGAGGCATCTGCCCCGGGCTTTACATAAAATTCATAAACAAGTGCGCCGTCGTCCGAAGACACATGCATGTCTATGTCATTATAAATATTCTGGTATTCCAATCCAAGAAATGGATGAATACCACCCTTCCAGAATTTAGGATCGTTGCCCAAAAAGTAGTTGTAATAGTTCTTCTGTTGTTTTACTCCTTTAATTGCAGCATCATTTGCACCCTCAATGGTCATCTTGTAGCAATGAAACTTCATAGTTGGATTGGTGCGTACCAATCCGTGGTGAAATGAATCCAGCCTGTCAACATTTGCGGGATCCTGCAGCACATATCTGAACCCATCATTTTCAAGATATAGGTCGCCTGCAATCGTTTGGGCTTTATACCTGACCCAATTGCCCCACTGACCCTTGTTTTCGATGAATTCAGTTGGAGGTGCCTGTGCGGAGGCAACAAGGGAAATACAGGTAAACAAGCAATATAAAAGTATATAGTGCTTTCTCATTATGTTTAATTAAAGATGTCGTAGTAAATTTAAGGTAAATCCATAATAAAAGACAGGGGACACGTTGAAAAGGTGGGTATTAACTACAAAAAAGGGGAAATGTATCCCAGTCGGTGCTTATACACCAACCAAATAGCGGATAACGATCTGAAAGATCAGTTTACCAATTTGTCTGCGCAACAACTGCTGGCGAAAGCATCCGGTTTCGCTTTGAACGCAAAACCCATTCCCAGAATGTATCCCATAGCCTCCTTCAAAGCCTCGTTGCTTTTGAATTGGGTGTTGGTATTTATATCCGCGTGCACCTCCATATCTACTTCATACTTGGTGAACAGGTCACAAAGCTCGTAGGCGATCTCAATACTTCTGGCCACTTCCACCAACATGCGCTCTTTTATCGTATAACGCTGACTGGTGCGGTCGTTACTGATGTACATGAAGCCACCATGTTTCTCTCGCAGGAATACAATAACTGTCGCAAAATCAGTGTCGGTGGCATGTACCTGCGAGTCGGTACCAATGCATACTTTCAGTTTGTGTCCGGCATTTGTTTCGCGAACAATAGCCTCTTCAACTGCTTCTTTTACGGGAATTCTTAACGGTTCACCGCTGAATCTTCTCCACAACATATTGATGTATTTTAGCTTTACTAAAGTTAACTACATTAGTATTACCAAAATATTACTGGAATATAAACCAAATATGAAATACACACTTAATGCACATTTAATATATAGATACGCACATTAAATGCAGATATTGTACACCATACAGCTTAACTAATACACACAATATCTTATCTAAACAAATCCTCACTTTTAAATTAAACAGAATGAAATAGAATTGCCCACTGTTATTTTTCACCCACTTTTGTAAGTTCAATAGTCTGCTTGTAGCCCTGATCGGTAGCTATTTCCAAAATGTAAATACCTGCAGGGCTGCCTGACGGAATCCTTATTTCTATACTATTTTCCCCCTCTTCCATCACCTTTCCTTCAGTAAACGACAAAACAGCTTTCCCGGCTTTGTCCAGTAGTCTTGCAGAAACCTTTTGATCATCCACAAGATCAAAAGAAAATCTCACAGCATTCCGAATAGGTACCGGATACACGTGATGCTGCACTTTTCGGTTCGGCACGTCTATCACTCCCAGAGAGGTGTCTAACAGAAATGTCGTTAAAGTGAGCAGCGTTTCCTTACCCGACAATTCATTCAATTCGCTAAGCCGGTAGATCTTCCATTCGCTCGCTGCCAATGCTATGTTGTGTGCTACAGGTAAATATCCGTTTGCATAAAAGTGCATCCCGAATCCCGTGGAAGAGCCATAGCCATACAGAGGATCCGCTGTGCCGTCTTTACTGAAACGCAACAACACTTCTCTACTGTTCACTCCTTCGTTCGCATTACGTCCGGCACCGGATATCACGATCTTGTCACCCGGCAAAACCAACATGTCGTGTATGCTGTTCTCATTATATGGGGCAATTATTTTTACGGCCGCCCCACTGCCGAAGGCTGTATCAGGTACCCCCCACCGGGTGAACGATGCAAGAAAGATGGCCCTCCGACCTTCAGATGAACGACATATCCCACCCGCAATTATCCTCCCGTCCGACTGAAGCCCCAGGTGGCTGACATCAGATAGTTGCAGTTTGTCAGACGGCATCGTCGCATTACCTCCTATTCCAAACACAGTGTCCTTAGTACCATCAGCATAATACCGTGCTACGGTCACTGTGCGAATACCTCCATTTTCATTTACTGCTGCAAGCAACAATTTACCATCATGCTGCAAGCATAAAGCATTCACTTTAGTACTACCCGGAAACGAATTATCAATGATAACACCTCCGTTGCCAAATGATGTTTCTTTCTCTCCATTGTATTGTAGACGCGAGAGAAACAATGACCACCTACCCTCGATAAAAGAAGATCCGGCAACCAGTATCTTTTCATCAGGCAGTACTGCAATTCCAGCCGCATAAGAAGAGTCCCCCACCTTTATTTGTTGCACACGAGCAAGGAAATCATTGTCGGGATCACCGTTGCGACCATACCTTGAGAGTGTGGCATGTGGTGCACCTGTTGAATCGATCGATGCTGCACCGCAAAAAAGTATCCTGTTCCATTTGTCTATTGTAACCGCACGTGTGGAACAGTTGTAATAATATTCAAACAATTGCCTCGACGACCGTGCACCATTATATGCATCGTCGTTCTCACCATTCGCAAACAAGCGCCCTGAGAAAAAACGACCTTCAGTAGCCGTAAAAAACAGAAGTTTACCATCGGGCTGACGCACGAAGATACTGCGACTGCCATTGGGCCTTATCGCTGATGAACGCTTCAGTGAAACCTGCGAATTGCCGGCTATAGCGACAAGCAATAACGAAAGGAACATGACATACTTCTTCATCGACATTTGCATATTTTAGACAAATAAAAAACTTCAGTACCGGGGATACCGACACTGAAGTTAGGAAAAGCAATTTGAAGACTTTAAATATCGAGGCCGTGTTTGTGGGCAGTATCTTTAGCGATATCATAGCCCGCATCTGCATGACGAATGACACCCATGGCAGGATCGTTATGCAACACCCTGCGCAAGCGGACTTCTGCATCCTTGGTACCGTCTGCAACTATTACCATCCCTGCATGCAGCGAATAGCCCATGCCCACGCCGCCACCATGGTGGAATGAAACCCAGCTGGCACCACCTGCCGTGTTGATCAGTGCGTTGAGTATCGGCCAGTCACCAACTGCATCACTACCATCCATCATTGCTTCCGTCTCACGGTTGGGCGATGCTACCGAACCCGTATCAAGATGGTCGCGACCAATAACGATCGGTGCTTTCACCTTTCCGGTCCGTACAAGTTCATTAAAGAGCAAACCGGCTTTCTCACGCTCACCCATTCCCAGCCAGCAAATGCGCGCCGGCAGCCCCTGGAACGCGATACGGTCTTTTGCCATGTGCAACCAACGATGGAGACCAGCATTATCAGGAAACAACTCCATCAAGGCCTTGTCTGTTGTATAAATATCTTCCGGATCACCGCTGAGTGCTACCCAACGGAATGGGCCCTTGCCCTCGCAGAACAAGGGACGTATGTATGCAGGCACAAAGCCCGGGAAATCGAAGGCATTGGTAACGCCACGCTTGTCATGAGCCTGCCCGCGAAGGTTGTTACCATAGTCAAAAGTGATCGCACCACGCTTCTGTAGCTCCAGCATCTGACGAACATGTTTCGCCATCGTGTCAAGCGAACGACTGGAATATTCCTCAGGATTAGCTGTCCTCAACACATTCGCCTCGGCCACGCTCAGCCCCTCAGGGAAGTAGCCTATCAACTCATCATGAGCTGACGTCTGATCTGTAAGCGTATCGGGCGTTATGTTACGATCGATCAGTCGCTGCAGCAGGTCCACCACGTTACAGCATACCCCTATTGAAACCCGCTCACCCTTTGCCTTCGCTTCAAGCGCCCAGTCTATACCTTCGTCAATATTATTTGTCCATTTGTCAAGATACCTTGTCTCGATCCTTTTGAGAATGCGCCATTCTTCCATCTCGGCTGCGAGGCATACACCCTCATTCATCGTTATGGCCAGCGGTTGAGCTCCACCCATACCGCCAAGACCCGCAGTAACGTTTAACGTACCTTTCAACGTTCCGCCATAGTGCTTATCTGCCAGAGAAAGATAGGTTTCATATGTTCCCTGAACGATGCCCTGAGAGCCAATGTATATCCAGCTACCTGCCGTCATCTGACCATACATCATCAACCCCTTGGCCTCCAGCTCACGGAAATGCTCCCAATTTGCCCAGCGACCCACAAGATTGCTATTGGCTATCAGCACACGTGGCGCGTCTTTGTGTGATCTGAGAACACCAACCGGTTTTCCGCTCTGCACCATCAAAGTCTCATCTTCGTTCAGATCTCTCAGGCACTCCAGAATTTTATCGAAACTTTCCCAATTGCGTGCTGCCTTACCAATACCTCCGTATACCACAAGATCCTCTGGGCGCTCTGCCACTTCCGGGTCCAGGTTGTTCTGTATCATTCTATAGGCAGCTTCGGCTACCCAATTCTTACAATTCAGCTGGTTGCCCCTTGGCGCTCTAATTACTCGGTTTTTGGTTGTCATAAACAATCTTTTATTCTTGCAGCGCCAAAATTAACTGTTTATTTAAAACAAATAGAAAGTTAAACAAAAAGGCATGAAACAGCCTTGGCGTAAAGTGGTACCATTGGCTTATGGTATTCCCAACTAATAAATCTTGTTGTCAAGATTTTTAAATTCCCTCGGTTTACGGACCGTGAAAACCCTGGAAATATTGAACCCGAACCTGATGCCTCCATCTGTCCATTTGTCGGTAGTTCGCCCCACATAAGTCCGTTCTGTCATGCCCGACGAATTAGTAAAATGCAGTTGAAACACATGGCCACCTGTCTCAATATCGAACCCGACTGAAAGGGAATTGGTTGTGCCCGCGAGCTTAAGATCAGGAAGTTGATAGAAATATTCAAGATTCATTGACACCCTCTTCGACAACTTCAACCTGCCGCCAAATCCCAATGCGATCAGATCATTGGCATCTTTTTGCATTTCCACAAGATTGTAATGCACATGAGTAGGCATAAACTGCAAAGACAACGATTGACTGAACTTCCTCGCTACCAATATCTGATTCGCAAAACATACCCTGTTTGAAAAGTAGTATTTCTGTCCGAGAAGAACATTCGCATCCAGAGTTTGTATCATCGAAGAACCAACATACGACACGCTCAACGGAGATCTGTTGCTCTGCCTCAGAATTTTAGCCTTTACATATCCGTCGTATTCTTTTTCGTATGAATTCCTTCCAATTCCTAAGGTAATCCCATCCGTTAGGCCATAATCCAAACCAAGCCTGATTGTGGCACCATCCAAACCGAAGAAATCCTTGACACCTTTATCAATACTTGTGAACCTATGAGATATTTTCAGATCAAGGACACCCTTGCCCGTATTTTCGATACTATGAGAATTTATGATCCTCGTAGTTTTAAACGTTGCGATGGTATATTCGGTTTTTACTGATGCAGACGGATCAGACTCATTAAGCATATTTGCAAGATCGTCCGATTCATCTTTCTCCGGCGATCCGGTCGACTCTTTATTTTCGCGCACCACTTGGCCATACCCCGGCAACGTAATAGCAAGGGTCAAAATCGTGAATGAAGCGAGTAAAATAGATTTCCTCATAGCTAGCAGATTGTTACTTTTTGTTTACCGGTTTAAGTTCGGCATGCACTTTCACAGGTAACTTGTTTAATATCTTGTTCGACACTACCGACGGAATATCAACGTCATACTCTTTAGGTATGATCTCGAAATCGGCATGAGCTGCTATCCTACCTGCTCCTACCGAGATATAAACAGGAAGGTTCAGCTGTTTCGTAACGCCATGAAGTGTCAGCTCACCTTCAATGTCAGCCGGGTAAGTTCCTTGCTTCTCAAAGTGAATGTCATTGAGATTGGTGACCTTCCCTTTAAATATCGCCTTCGGGAACTTGTTACTTTCAAGGTAATTTTCATTAAAATGGTCCTGCATCAACGCCTTTTCAAACTTGAAAGACCGCACTAATACCTGCAGGGTAAGCAGCCCCGAACCAACATCAAAAACACATGCCCCCTCATTAGAAAACGGCTCTATCTTCTCAACGTCAGTGCCCGCACTGAACGAAATTCTTGTTGTGCGGCAAACGTAACGCTGAGCATGTGTCTGTATGCACGACAACACCAATAAAATGAAAAGGAAATATCGCTTCAAATTTATGCTGTTTAGTCGTTTTTGGCGCCGTTTCTAACCCAAACCCTTATTTTGGCTATCGTACAATCAGGCAACTTACTTCCGTTCTTTGGCATCGCTGAAAAACCTGATCGGTGTTCAATTACCGCGCCTAGTTTACCATTTAGCCCGATGACCTGTACACCCGGATAACTGCTGAGGTCTATTCCAGATGCAGGCGCAGCCCCGGCATGACAACCTGAATACGCGCAGTATTGTGTCATAACGGGTGCAATTGAAGCCGAGTAACTTACACTGCTCGTGTCACATGCCTGTGACGGGTACAGTGTTTGTTTATCATCATCGTAGCAGCCTGCCAGACCGGTAAGCAATAAAATAGAGGCCAGTAAATATTTCATAGTACGCGAAGTTAGTTATTTAATGCACCGGCAGAAACCCACTTCTGAAACTGGGAAAGTTGACATGCTGAAAGTTTGTTTCCCCCTTTTGGCATAGCCGAAAATCCTGCGGTATGATTCACTGATCCGATCAGTTTGCCGTTGTCGGCGACTACTTTCAGACCTGCATATGTGTCCAGTATAACGCCACCCAATGGTGATGCGCTGTTATGGCAACCATTACAATAGGTACTTACCAAAGGCTTGATCGCGCCGGAATAGGTAAAAACCGCATCGTCACAAGGCCCCTGAGAGCAATTGGTACCATTGGGAGCACCCGCATCTATCCAACGCTTTACGAGGCTGATCTGCTGCGCAGACAGCGGTGGATTCGGTGATTGTGGCATTCTTTTGTTTACATTGTTTTCCACAAGAACTTCATAGATCTCGCTGGCATTCGCGTTGCCCGGCACTATGCCTCTTTTCCGTATATTGGTATAATCTGTCAGCACATACTCTTCCGCAGCCGTAGCCGCATCGTGGCAACCGGGTCGCGCGCAACCGGAAACAAAAATCGGCAAGATGTCCCGTTCAAAACAGATCGAGGAGTCCGTCGTAACACTCGGAGTACCCGTTCCACCAGTCGGAGTAACACTTGTTGGCTCATGTTTACACGCAGCGACTAATAGAGTGATCAAAAGACCGATCGAAAATACCAGTGACTTATTCATTTAAGAAACATTTTTTATAATTCGAAGATAAACTGAATCTACAGAGCCATCTCATTAAATCCGCCCAATCGGGAATTTAGGATGATAAAAGCGGAAAAACAGAGGTTAAACAGCGTCGTCAAGCCATTGTTTGAAGTCGGCCGATCGCTCGGAACTAACAACAGGCAGCTCCTTCACCGGAGGATTCAGCTTAATTAGGATTCGCGATTTTGTATAGATCTTCATTTCATCAATAGACCGGAAGCTCACCAGATACTGACGGTTGATCCTGAAGAACATTTTCGGGTCCAACATAGATTCCAACGCATCCAGATTGTGATCCATAGGCCAGGTTTGCCCGTTGAAAGACCGCGCAAAAGTTGCCTTACTCTCCGAGTAGCAATAGGCAATGTCGCACACCTGCAATGCCTTTATCGTCTCACCAAATCGAACCATGAACCGGGATTTGTATTTACCGCGCCCGGCGTCCTCCGTGCTCACATCCACTGGCTGCACTTTTAGTTGCATGGCCTTGTGAACGGCAAATAACAACTCTTCTTTCTTCACCGGTTTCAGAACATAACCCGACCCGTTTGTTTTAAAAGCCTCAATAGCATATTGATCGTATGCGGTAGTGAAAATGTAGGGGCACTTTGGCGAAACTTGACTGATCAATTCAAACCCTGATCCATCTGCCAGGTGTATGTCTATCAGCATTAAGTCGGGCTCATCATTTTTCTCAAACCAGGCCACACCCGATTCAATGCTATCAACATGACCTACGATCTCGGTGTCAGGCAATAGTTCATTAACAATTTTGACCAGCCGATTATAGGCCGGCATTTCGTCTTCAACAATCAGTATTTTCATCATAGCGGTAGTTTAACAATGAAATAGCCGTCTTCTATATATGTAGTCACGGATTTCCCTGCATGCAAATGATATCTCTCCCTCAGGTTTCGAAGCCCCAAACCAGCCCCCTTTTCCTTTTCCACTTTAGCTTTTATATTGTTTTTCACTGTCAACACCCCGTCTGAGGCTGTGATTACAATATGTAACGGATTCGTCAAAGAAACTACATTATGCTTAATGGCATTTTCCACCAGCAACTGTAACGCCATCGGCACCACCTTTCCTGCTGAGAGATAGACCGGTTCAATTTGTAGCTCCACATCAAAAGCAGCTCCGAACCTCGTCTTTTGTATATGAACATATTTTTCAAGCAACCCCAGTTCCTCGGCCAATGTTATCGAATCGACATTATTGTAGGTAAGAAGGTTTCTGTAAAAATCAGACAAATGGATTGTGTAATCCGTTGCTGCATTTTTATTATCATCAATGAGACTCACCAATGTATTGAGACTATTGAACAGGAAATGTGGGTTTACCTGACTTTTCAGATACTCATATTCGTACTGGTGTCGCTCACGCTCAAGTTTCGAACGGGTTCGAAGCTTATTCTCCCGGTTGCGTATAACCAATAGAATGACCGCTGTCGCAATTATACCAGCCAATATCAGAAACCAGTTACGGCGCCAGAATGGCTTGGCTATCACAAATTCAAACGTTGATTGAGATGGCACAGAAAAGTCAGCCGAGAGGGAAGATTGCACGACAAATGAATACTTGCCGGGCGGCAACTGGGGGAACACAGCAGCATGGTCGCGGGTATCTACCCAATCATCGTTGTAACCCGCCAACCGATACCTGAAATAAAGCCTGTCCGGGTTGGTGAAGTTAACACCATCAAATTTGAACGTGAATGAATTGTCTCCATGTTCAAAGAACCTTTTCCCATCAGGGATAGACTTCGAGAAAACAAGAATATCAGAAATGTGTACGCCTGACCTTAAGTCCGGAACAAAATCAGATCTGCTGAATGAAATAAAGCCATGTTCAAACGGTACGTAAACAAGTCCCCTACTGTCAACCGCAATACAATTAAGTGTTTCCGACACGCTATCTATGTGCATATCAAGCATTCGGGTATAATGCCGGAAACATCCTGAAGCGAGATAGTATTCATCGATCCCTTTTTTATGAACGATAAGTATATTGCCGTTTCTGATCGTTTTTAATCCATAAATATTATGATCGGTCAAACCGCTCGTCTTATTGAACGTCCGCCACTCACCGTCTTTATACCTCAGCAGGCCATCCTTCATTGTTGCTAACCAAACGGCTCCGTCGCTCCCTTGTGTAATACTGTATATGACATTTTCGTTCAAACCTACACCCGATGTAATGTTGGAATATTGCCCGTTCTGATACCGATAACCGCCTGCTCCGTCTGTAGCTATCCACATCGCGTTGTCTCTATCTGCACAAAGCTGATATACATAGTCGCTGCCCATACCCGATGATTTGCTATGGCGTGCTTTGTGTTTGCATTCCAATGAAGCACCCGCCGCCACAATTTCGTCAACACCGCCCAAAGAAGCCACCCAAATAGTATCGCCAATTGCAGCTATGCTAAGGATCTGTTTACTGGCAAGTAGCGAATTACACCCTACAGGCGACGGCTTTTTATCTCCCGATGCACACAACAACCCCTGACCCAGCGTCCCGATCCACAACCGGTTCCGCTCATCACAATACATCGTTGTCACAATATCGGTGGTGGTGGCCCACTTTGTTGGTGGCCTATTGGGGTACATCCGATAGATATCCTTTCCCAGAGCGTAATATAGAACCGTATCAACAAATGCCATCGAGGTTAGTTCCTTGAGCGAAAAGTTGCGATAAACATCAACCCTTCTCATATCAGGAGAGTAGAACTTAACCAACCCGGCGGTTCCTGCACACCAAAAATTGCCGGTCTTGTCTACAGCAAGCGCCCCCAATGCGCTTTCTCCCTTGTATACCTCCACCGATATCAACGCCCCCGTTAAATCTTCTGACACTTCAACCAGGGCTCCCGACTGTGTGGTGACCCAATACCGTTTCTTACCTATCCTTACAATATCATTTACCTGTCCCCACGGCCAACGTTCAGTCCGCACAATTTTGCCGCTATTAGGGTCTACAACACTGACACCAGACTGCTGTCCGCCGGCTATTACATGTCCATCGGCGGAGTCCACTGCCATCGCTCGGCAAATGTTATCAGAAAGCCCATCATGCTGATCATTATACCGGACACCTTTTATTGTTTGTTTGTCGTACCGAAAGAACGTCAGACCGTGATCAGTAGCCGCAACATACCTACCATCAGTTAGCTGTGATATTTTGTAAACATAGTCATCAGAAAGCCCGTCTTTTCTGGAAAACTCCAAGACAATGTTGTTGCGAACGCAAAAAAGCAAGCCACGAGTATCTGTGGCAACGATAATTGTGGAATCGTCTACTATTTCGATATCATTCACTGTAGCTTTGATCGTAGTAGCAGCACAGAAAGTCCTGCACCGGTGAAACTTGTCTAAAGCCAACACGCTGCCGTCAGCACAACCTATCAGCGTTTTCCCTTTGTCATTAGTGATACACTTCGCCGAAACATCTAAACCTAAATTCAGAGACTTGAATGTGCTACCATTGTATAAAAACGTCTCTTTGTCGGTGCCTACCACCAGAAAGCCGTTCAGATCAATAGATATACATTTCACTGCAACATTCTGGTCCTCATCACCAACCGGCACAAACTTCCGGAATGGAACTTGCCCACTCACCATTAACGCGGCAAAGAGGAAGAAGAACAGAAATATAAAATGGCGGATCAAATTTTAGGCTTTAGTGTTGCAGACAAAGCAACTTTTATTTCGGATGAGAGCTTTTCAAAAACCAGCCGGGGTATCTTGATGTTATGATCATTCAACCCCACAGTGAATGCAGACGAAACACTGAGTGTACCATTCTTCACCCGCACGTCTGCCTGGACAATGCGCTCTGACTGTACACCATGAATGGTCATTTGCCCATTTGCACGCACTATATATTCACCGTCTTTCGACAGGTCAACGTCCTCAACAATCTTGCCCTTGAAAGTTGCGTCTGTAAATTGATTCGTTTCCAGATAATTCTCATTGTAGTGCTCCTGTTGCAGCCTGCTATTGAATCCCAAAAACGAACTCATCTGAATTTTGAAAGCAAAAGTCCTTTTTTGCACATCTATCAAACCCTTAAGTTGATCTGATGACGCACTAATTAGTTCTTTCGGAGCCTCCGACCTGAAGCTGATCTCACCCTTCACCACTTCATACAATTTTGAGGACTGGGCAAGTACAGACAAATCGACCAAACAAAGCCACAATACAAACAACACCCTTACAGAAAGCATCATGTACAAATTTAACCAAAACCTGCGTTGCCTGTACAACTCTGCCGGTTGCAGAAGTCTCCCCCAGCGACCAATAAAATTCTTGTTCGCAGGGGGAGGGAGATTCTTAAGCAACCTTTCAATTAATCATGCTCCACCTCGTTATGATGAGCCTCGCTTTTCAAATTGGCAATCAATTTATTATACATTGCAACATTTGATGTTGAAGAGATAATTAGTGTGCCGCCAGTCAACGACGCTGACGAGATCATGCTGCCTGTTATACCACTTGTCACGCGGGAAAGATCAAAAACCGTCAGCGAAGTAAACGTGCTGCTGTCAGAAAGGGTAACGTCATGTTGCTCTGTTTTCAGCGATACAAGTTCGTTTATCAAAACGCTCACAGGAATCGTCGTTCCACCTGCATTATAAACACCGGTCATCTCAAGCGAAGGAGCAGACGTCCTCGATAGTTCAATCTTCAGTTCCACCTCGTTGTAGGTTCCTGATGCGATGGTAAATCCGCCGAAATAGGATGCAGTGGATGACATTAGGTCTACAGTCGTGGTGTTCACTGTTTTATACTCCAGTTCCACCCCATTCTTTTTGGCTTCAAAATTTATTACTGACGGACTGGCTGTGGCCTTCGTCCAGATAAATGTGCCTGCAGCTGTCGGCTTCGGCGCTACTCCATAAGCATAGTTTGATGCTTTCAACTGATACCTCAGTTTTGGCGACTTCGCAGATGTTGTGCCAGTGCCACCCGTGGACGTTGTGCTGCTTTTGTCGTCAGTACCACTTCCGTTTTTATCATCATTGCCGGTAGAGCCTGAGCCCTTGTCGTCGTTGTTACTATTTGAAGTTGTACCTGGCTTTACAGTGAGATTATCATTCTTACTGCATGAGGTAAGAGCCATTGCACTGAGCAGTACGGCTGAAATCATGATCGTGATCTTTTTCATTTTCTGTGTTTTTTTTGGTTTCTGTTAATTATGGAGCAAATGTACCTGCATGGGTTCTGTAAGTGAGTGTCAACCTCTACGAGATAGGATTTCAAAACGATGAAGCAGGAAAAATGATGGTTAAAACAATTTTTGGTTTTCAGCATATTTGCGCACGGTTTCATGTTCCGTTATATCATGAAGCCGCTATAGCGCTTAGCATGCTGCGTTTAAGGATCCGTCATTCCCACCCGCCGCAAGTGTAGATTATTTCGATGTTATCATTTCGGCCTACATAAAATCAGCGGTATGCACCTTCTGCATTTTTTGTTCCTTTGCAAAAAACGTTCAGCTAATGACCAGTTCATATATGAGGTTTGTAACCGGGGTACTATTGCTGCTTACATCGGCTACACACGCGCAGAACAAGATCAAGTATTACTTCAACAAACCGGTAAATACTTCTGTTTCAAAGGGGGTGAATGCCCAATACTTCAACAATTGCATGGGCGATACCGTAGTTGCATACATAAATCGCTCAAAATACACGCTGGACATTGCTGTCTATAACTATACCTCCACCTTTCCTGCTATTGCTACCGCCGTCAACAATGCCCATGCACGTGGCGTGAGGATACGGTGGATATATGACAGCAGTTCCTCCAATACCGGCATCCCGCTGCTGAACGGTGCTATAAAAAGAACTGCCAGCCCCGATGCTGCCGGCGCATATAACATCATGCACAACAAGTTCATGATCATTGATGCTAACTCGTCCAACCCGTCAGACGCCATTGTATGGACGGGATCGGGGAACTGGAACGCGCAACAATTCAACACCGACTACAACAATACAGTTGTCATTCAGGATCAGGCACTCGCTAAAGCTTACAGGGCGCACTTCAATATGATGTGGGGCGACACCGGTCTGGTACCCAACAAAACTCTTGCAAAATTCGGACCTGATAAAACCGACCTCGGGAACCACATCTTTACAATTGAAGGCAAAACGGTGGAACTATATTTTAGCCCCGCCGATGGTGTAAATAACAAAATACTTGCCGCCATGAACACTGCCAACACAGACCTTTACGTGGGCATGAGCACCTACACCTATAACACAAACGCCTCGGCTATGGTCTCGAAAAAAGCATCCGGTGTATACGTCGCTTGTATCAGCGATGCTGCGGGTGCATCCTCCTCCATCACTTCTACACTAACGTCTGGCCTTGGTGCAACTTTTATTGCCTACCCGGGACCTGTGCTATATCACAACAAATTCATGATCGTTGATGCCTCAAACAGTTGTTCTGATCCCCTGGTACTCACAGGGTCGCACAACTGGACGGTAAGCGCCGACACCAGGAACGATGAAAACACACTCATCATTCACGACGACACAGCCGCGAACGTGTTCTACCAGTCCTTTCATGCAAATTTTACGTCAATGGGTGGTAGCCTCACCAGTATTACTGATTGTATCACTGAAACTGAAACACTTGTTGCTGCTACGCCGTCAGTCTCGATAGCTCCCAATCCTTGCAATGGAGTGCTGAACATTAAGTACACTATACGAGCGGCGATGCCGGTAAGTATTGATATCTATGATTCCTTCGGCAGGTTGGCGACCCGTTCGTATCATGCTGATAATGAACCAGCCGGCGAACGCCTCTATTCGGTCGATTTGCCAAACGCGGGTGTTTATCTTGTGCGGGTCACGACTCCAATTGGCACAACTACAGCATTGGCTACTTCGGTCAATTAAAGCCAGTCGATCGCATAGTTGCTACACGTACAATACCCCTCGGAAGCCACGCGCTGCATAGTATGATTGCGCACCGTTGTGGTAGGTGAACACTGTATCGTATCGCCTGTCGCAGAAGAGCGCACCACCCAGTGCCCGTATCTTTTCAGGGGTTTGTATCCAGCTCGAAGTTTTGAGGTCAAACTTACCCTTGGTTTGCAGGAACCTATATTGATCCTCGGTCAGCAGTTCTATGCCCATTTCAGCAGCCATACTCATGGCATCGGTTTCCGGCCGGGCTTCCTTTCGGGCTTCCCATGCGGCGAGGTCAAAGCAGCAACTGCGTCTGCCTGCAGGGCTTTCGGCACTGCAGTCTATAAAAATGAACGCCCCGGCATTCGTATCCGTTCCCACCACATCCGGTTCTCCACCACTTTCTTCCATGGCTTGCAATGACCACAGTTTCGCAGGCAACTTTTTCAAACGAGTTTCAACATCATGCCACCCAATGCCGATGTGCCTTCCCAGATTTTTCTCAAATCGGTTCTTAAGCACATCCAGAAGTGCTGAAACTTGCGCGGTGGTGAGTTTTGCTGCCATAACACCAAAATTACCGTATTCCGTGCTGAATTTCTATGAAAGTAAGTCCACGGACAGATTTTAAAACGCCTTCAGAGTGGGTTTCATTATATTTGATTTCAATCGACAAACTACTTATACCATGACCGACATATCATATATCAATCATCTCCGCACCCCCACAGCAACCCACCCTCTTCGCGTACTTATGAGCGCCTGCCTTTCCGGTATTGCATGCGGCTACGACAGCACGGCAAACGGTACCTACCCAAGTGCGCTGAAACTACTCGGATATGAGAATGTCAGCGTTGTAAAATTCTGCCCCGAAGACTATTCGTTCGGGACGCCCCGTGAGATGTGTGACATACACGGCGGAACCGGGATAGATGTGCTTGAAGGCCGCGCAAAAGTGCTTACCGATTCGGGCATCGACTGGACCGACGGAATGATCCGGGCATCAGAAAAAATGCTTGAGATCGCTTTGAATGAACGCATTGAACTGGCAGTGTTGATGGACATCAGCGCGGCCTGTGGCAGTCAGGTGATCTATAGTGGTAGCTGCTTTTCTGAAAACAAAGTCTATCAGATAGGCGCCGGTGTGTGTGCAGCCCAGTTGATCACGAATGGCATCAAGGTAATAAGTCAGCGCGACTACGCCTCCCTGGAGGTCCTTTATTCGAAAATAGACCCTACACATACAATAGACGCCACCAGAACAGACCACCACGAAACCGAATGGTACAAAACCTATTTCAAAAAATGACTTGGGCGTTCTGTTCCTCTCAACCCAACAGAGGCTTTTGCTGAAGCAATACTAATTGCCCGCCAATTTAAATGAGTTGAAATACTTCGTGCTCATAGCATTGTCGTCATTTTCTTTGTAACACAGTGTTTGCATAATGTATGCCCTGCTCTTCACAATGTAAATGCGGAGATTCATAACAGCCTTCTCTTCCACCATGTCTATCTTCACACTCCTGCCCGGGTAGCCGTTCATACTTATTTTCTTCTCCTCACGCTTCGTGTATCCCCTCTTTTTTATCATGCCCCTTATAGCATTGCTGAAGAACGAATCGATCAGTTCATCTTTAAAATCCGAGCTCACCATTTCCTCCGGATAGTCAGAATAGATCAGCACATAAGCTTCATTATCGTCCTTATACTTTCCCGTTTGGTAGGTCACGGTATGCATTTTCAACACCCCTATCTTCGTGTCTATGTCCTTATCGCCCTCTTCAGGTTGCTCAGGAAACAATATGCTGAACTCTTTCTTGCTGAAAGTGACCCAATTGTTGTTTAAAGCTTTTTCCTTCTTAACATACGCAGGGGCGTCCAAAGTAAAAGAGCTGAAAAACTTTTCTATTGACTGCGGATTGTCTTTCCCCACCTCGTAGGCTGCCTCCAGAAGGTACATCCTCTTTTGCACCAGGTATGTCCTCATGATCATGATATAGTTGCCCTCGGTCACATGAATCTTACCTTCCCGGCCCCTGTAGCCTTTTATATAGACCTCCTTTTCGGACATCACTTCCCCCGACATGTTTTTAGCCGCTCCTGCAAGTGAACTGTGCAGCAGATTGTCAATATCGGCATTGTCCATATCCGAGTTGGTATTGGAATCGATCTGATCGACATAACCAATGCCGTATATCTCCGATTCATTTTTGTACTTGCTGCCGTCATACAGGTAGAGTGTCAGCGTGGCCGTGCCTTTTTCTGCGCTTACTTCCTGCTCGGTCTTAGCCGGTTGCCTCGGAAATAAGGCATTAAATCCGCCTTCTTTACATTCGAATTTTATCCATTCACCCGCCAGTGCCGGCAGGGAAAAGAGCATTACCAATAGAACTGTGGGTAGTACTTTGTGTATATTTCTCATAAAAGTGGTGTTGCCGTCAAAAGTAGTGAAAATGATCAGCGTTGCAGGTGTGCCTGATTATTAAAATGACATTAATACCAGCTCATTTGATGGTTTGATCTGCAATATTGCTTCCCACTTTGAAAATTTTTCTTCTTTTCGCGCATTTTATCTAATTCGTTGATTCTCAATTGGCATGTAGGAAGTAGTGCATCCTCCCGCTTCCCAAAACTGCGCAAAAACTTCCCACTTCTTCTCATCCCGAAGCGCTCGGGACAGGCCCACTGTGCAAAACTGCGCATCCCGAATGTTTTCGGGACCCACTTCTGCGCAGTCAGAGAAGTGCGATAAAATCATTATGTGTGCGGGTTTGCTGCATTTCCTGCAACTTCAATACAAGTTACAAAGGGCGGTGCAATAGGGCAAAAAGAAAATCTATGATAGTGCGATTTCTGCAGTATCATAGAAAGTTGTGTGGAAGGTTTGCAAGTGCAAATCACTTGCAAGATGGTTGACACAAGTGCAGAAAACTTGCGCCAAATGGGAAGGACATAATGTTACAGAAATGTGGGGTGTTAATGCAACATCGGAGATAACAATAGTGTTTTCACTGTAAATAATGAGAGACTAAAACTGTCTAAAGCCCGCCATTTAACCCATGCAGCAGTACATGGCTGGCCGCAATTTTGTGTCGTCAGTTTGAACGTATGGAATCAAGGGTACCTAACGAAGATCCGAAAATTTGAACTGGTGAAAATGTTCGCGAACAAATGGGCTGTGGCCACAAAACACAGAAGGAGTTAGCCGAAAATCCGTGAATAGAGTAGGCAAATTTCAAACAATATAAAATCCATTATCATGTCGTATTATCAGCTCACATTCAATTCCATAGTATGTAAAATGCCTTCCGCAGGGGTGGAAATATCATCTACAGAGGCATACACAAGGGTAAGTGAAACATTAAAACCATTCCTTAATTCCTCAGCAGAAATAGTGAGTCTGCTCGGGCCTGAAGGCGAGGTGGCCGGGGCCGCGATCGAAATCATAGGTGAAGCAATGGAGGTAGGAGCGGAAATTGCTCAACTTGTTGTTGCAATTGAAACCCATGTTCGTGAAGATGGCGGTGACCCGGATCAATTCTATATAAGCTGGACACCTGATTACAGCCACCCTCTACCTGCTGAAGATTTGGATAATAACAATGGTAGCGTTGCCTACTATCCACTACGAGGTGTTTCACCTTCTAATGGCGCAAATATGGTGGTATTACCCAAAAACGCCGCCGCTCCTAACATGCCGGTGACACTTACCGCTCCGAATGCGGGAGGCGCGTTTTGTTTCTGGGACTGGGACTACGGCAGTGGTGACGACCTACTCTGTGTATTCCCGATTGACGACGCACATTGCGGCACATTCCAAAAGACCCTTTACAATGGCATGGAAGATTGTACCTACTATGTGGACTGGACACTTACAAAAGTACAGGACCCGCCCGTGCCTACGCCACTGCCACCAACAATTACAACTACTACCAATCCTACCAGCATCTATTGGAATGGTCTTCTGCACGACGTTTATCGCAATTCAATCGGTCATATAATTGACGTTACAACAAACCTCTCCAACGGTGACCAATTTGTAATAGACATGACGAATACTGCCGGAGGTGGCACCTTCAACCTTCCACCTGATACCAACGGGCAAATTGTGACCGTACAATTGACAAGTCCGGCAATTGCACAAAGCGACATCTTTCCATACATAGACCCGAACAACAACTTACATCTGTTTTACGTGGACGTGTATAATACCATCTCGGATGTGTATTACAATGGAACCGCCTGGTGCTACAAAAACATAACTTATGCTGCGTGTGGCGCTGCACTACCGGGCACTAACTTTATGGAATGGTTGATCACAAGTAACTCCTTTACCGGATACCGACTTTCACCTATCACCATTGGCCAGGAAACACACGTAATGTATTCGGACGTAACGGGCAACATCTCTGATCTTTACACCACTGATCTCTCAGACTGGAACTACCAAAACATTTCATCATTTGTTGGTGGCAAACCCTACACTGCCGGTATAGGCTCTATTGGCTCAAACCCCAAGCCTATTGTATACACCAACTCGCAAAACACTGATGAGGTGCACGTGTTCTACATGGGAGATGACGAGCATTTATACGATATTTATAACGATGGCTCGAGCTGGAAATATATAGATATCAGCGCTGCAACGCATGATATGCAGGTCATATGGGATCCTTCACCTGTCATTTTCAACAACCAGATCCACGTGTTGTGTAATGTAAAAACCTACATATACGACGCAGTATACAGCGGTAGTAGCTGGCAGTGCAATTATGTTCCTTCAACTTATCAACAGGTGGGCATAGTAGGCACGCCGTCGCCTGTGGTATATCAGGACAGGTACTTGCAGGTGTTTTTCAGAGATGTGACCGGACAAATGATCGATGCATCAATTGACTCAGGAAACCTGCCCGCCGACTGGATGATCACGTACCTGTTTACCAAAGTGCAGGGGGCCGTTAACGCAATTACCGGGCAACCGAACGGCGATTCGAACAGCCCGGCGCCTTCCGGCATCTACGGACAGCCCTACGGATACATGGCAGGCGATCTTTTGCAGGTAATTTATACCGATAGCAACTGTAATATATCGGTAATTAACTACAACGGAAGTACATGGGCGTATGGAACACTTCCCGGGCAACAATAAACAGATGATACCAAAACAAAAGCCGTCTCAGTGAATTACTGAGACGGCTTTTTCATTCGTAGCTTCGTCAGGAATCGAACCTGAATCTGGAGCTTCGGAAACTCTTATACTATCCATTGTACTACGAAGCCATGTCCCGTAGGCAGCCTAAAAGGTCGGTTTGCGGGATGGCAAAAGTAACGTAATAAAGCCGATTTGTGAAACTGCCCTACTGATAGTCTTCTATCACCAGTTGTTCGCGGCAGAAAAAGTACTCACGGGGGTCATTGGAGGCAACGAAGACCATGCGGCCGGCTGCATACCGCTCTATCCAGTCGCGGTATTGGTTCACACCGTTCTCATCCAGATTGCTGCAGGGTTCGTCCAGCATCAGCACGGGGGTATCGGCAAATATTGCTTGTATCAGCTTGACCCGCTGCTTCATGCCGGATGAGTAATCATATATGGGTTTATCTGCAGCTTTTCCCAACCCCGATGCGGCTATCATTGCGTGGACATCCAAACCGGGCAGCGGCTTTTTGAAGGAGAAGTGAAACTCAAGGAACTCTCTGAGGGTGAACTCCTCGACCAGTTCCTGACCCGGCGCGCAAAACGCCACATTTTGAAATACATCCGCCGGCTTTAACTCTGATCCTGACGCTGACTCAAAAAGCACCTTACCTGCTGATGGTGCCTGCATGCCGGCGATGACACGAAGCAACGTGGATTTTCCACTTCCATTGGGTCCCAGCAGGGCATAAGTGCCCGGCCCTTCGAACGTCCGGCTGACGCCTTTAAAGACCCAATGGCGCTGAAAACGCTTACTTACCTCTGTCAGAGTGATCTTCATGCGGTTCAAAAGTAAAATGAAATTGTGTAGTTTGTTTTAAAATAACTATTTTTCGAAGGGTTACTCATGAAAAAAATTATTGACTCGTTTACTTCTTTCACTCGTCCGGAGCGTGCAGGGCTTGTCATTTTGTCCGGAATACTACTTGTATTGGTAGTTATCCGCACCACTATGAGCCTGTGGGTACGCCCTGTTACCAACAAGGAAAAAGAAGCACAACTAGTAAAAGCGTGGGCCGACTATAGACGCTCACACGACCCATCTCGTGTAAAGATAAATCTATACACCGCTGATTCTGCAACCATCGTGAAAATTGATGGTATCGGTCCCACATCTACACACTATATACTCGACCTCAGGCGATCAAACAAACTTACTGATATGAATTGTTTGCACGCCGTTTTCGAAGATGAAAGGTTGCTCGATGAGATCAGTAAGCATGCTTACATTGACACAAACGAAAAAAGTGATTAGCCTTCAGACAATAACCGGATAGCATCGCCAACGGCCATTCTTTGCTGCTCGCCGGTCACGAAGTCCTTTACGCTGACTTGTCCCGCTGCACGTTCTTCATCGCCCGGCATCAGCACATATGCAAATCCACGTTTATTGGCATACTTCATTTGTTTGTCGAACTTGGCCGCGTCCGGATATACCTCGGCAGCAACACCTGCTTTACGCAACTGAGCCAGAATATTCAATGCAAACACTTCATTTTCGCCACCAAAATTCACCAACATTACCCTAGCGCCTTGCACCAATTGCTCAGGGAATAGACCTAACTCATCCAACACATCGTAGATGCGATCGATACCGAAAGACACACCGACCCCCGACAAGCCCTTCAAACCGAACAGCCCTGTCAGGTCGTCATATCGTCCGCCGCCGCCTATGGAACCCATCTTCACGTCGGGGTGACTACATACTACCTCAACAATTACGCCGGTGTAGTAGTTAAGGCCGCGCGCCAAAGAGATGTCCACAACGACTTCGGCACCCTTGCCCGGATTGAGCGTTTCGTAATATGCCAGCGACTTCCGGATCTCGGCAACACCTGCACGGCCAGTCTCAGAACCTGCCATAACCCTTTCAAACGCATCCAACTTTTCAGCATTGGTACCGGTGATCATTATGGCGTTTTCCAGGGTAGCGATCCCTTCATCCGAAATACCACGCGCCTGTAATTCCGTCGTCACTCCGCTCCACCCTATTTTGTCCAATTTGTCCATTGCGATGGTTATATCCATCATTTTCTCAGGATAGCCACATATAACCGAAAGCCCCTGTAGCAGCTTACGGCTGTTCACTTTTATCACAACCGGCAAACCAAGCTGATGGAACGCCTGACTGTATATGCTCAGCAACTCCGCTTCGTTGATGAGCGAGGTGCTACCTACCACATCGGCGTCGCACTGCCAAAACTCACGGTAACGACCTTTTTGTGGTCTGTCGGCGCGCCAAACAGGTTGCATCTGGTATCGGCGAAAAGGGAGTGCCAGATCGTTCTGGTGCATGACCACATACCTGGCGAAAGGGATAGTGAGATCATAGCGCAACGCACGCTCAGTTACTACCGGAGAGCTGAAAGGTTTTGAGAGCATGTTCGCCCATTCGGCATTCAATTTCGCTTTGTCGTTCTCGTTCTTTTCGTGCAGGCCATTGTTGAGGATCTTAAAAATAAGCCTATCGCCTTCCTCGCCATACTTACCTGTAAGCGTTACAAGGTTCTCCATAGCCGGAGTCTCCAACGGCTGAAAGCCATATAACTCGAATATGTTGCGTAATGTATCGAATATATACTGGCGTTTGCGCACCACTTCAGGTGAAAAATCGCGAGTGCCTTGTGGTATTGATGGTTTCATTTCTTAGTTAGAATTACAATTGCTAAAAGTTACTTACTGCTGTGTTGCGCATAACGATCTATAATTGCATCGCAGGTTTTGTTCACAAGATCAAAAACATGATGGTATCCGTCTTCTCCACCGTAATACGGGTCCGGTACAGACTGATCCATACCCGGGTTCAGTTCCTCAAGGAAAAGCCCAATGTGATCACGAGACCCTACTGACCCTGAGGTGCGATGTATTTCATGCAGCACATCCCCAGCCATGGCGTAAATCAGGTCGTAACGGTCAACATCAGCCCTAGTGAACTTTCTTGCCCGTTGGTGGGAGATGTCAATTCCGTTCTCAAGGCATATCTTTTGTGACAACCGGTGGGGTGGCTCGCCTACATGGTAAGACTCGGTACCGGCAGATTCTACAACCCAACCCAACCCTTTAAGGTCGGCTTTGTGCTGTAGCACCCCTTCCGCTATAGGAGACCTGCAAATATTACCCAAACAGACCATAAGAATGCGCATGGCCGCAAAACTACACAGTTTGTGCCACTATTGCACTTCCGATAAAGTCATAGCCATTTTTCGTAAAGCAAACGGGTAACCTTGTATCCCTCAGATTCAAGAAAGCGTTGCATGGCGACATTATTGGTCAACGTGAAACGGGTGATACGCCGGACACCGTCGGCGGTGTAGTGCTGTTCCAGTGCTTCGTTGAGTTTTCGGTATATACCCATCTTTCTGTAGGCATCATAAACATAGCCGTCAGACACATATAACATAGCGCCGGTATCGATCTCTATTCTGCTGTCGTCTTGCTCTTCCAAGTATCCGAAAATGAATCCTGCGGCAACATCACCAACGTATGCGACCAGACACACACCCGCACATTCCTGCTGCATTTCTATTACGTGCCGCATGTACGATGATTCGACTTCGGGCCATGGCGCGGCGTTTGGGTTTAGGAGCTGCTCGTTAGCATGCAGTCCTTCCATCATATTTGAAATAAGTCCGTACTCATTTTTGATAAGTACGGGCTTGATAACTATTTCTTTCATTATGCGAATTTCTGCATAATTGCGGGTAACACGAACACTACTTCTCTGACTTTTTCGTGCCTTTGAAGGGATTATTGAAAAGTAGATACTCGCCACGAACAAGCAAGCCATTGGGTGCAGTACGTACCATATCGCTGAAAAGTTCCTGGCGGTACCCGATATCCAAACGCGCCTGACTATTGATGATAAACTGAATGGAGGGTGCGATGTCAACCGAATGATGACCATTCTCTGGAAGGAACTGGCCAATGAGTTCCAGCATCACGTTGAAGTTGGTTTGCTTGTAACTGGTGTACTTTTTAGGCAATATCAACCTACCTGCCGAGAGAATGTAGTTGGCGGCCTGCGATGGCTGTGCCGCCGGAAACTCGTTGCCACCAAAATTGTTCTGAGCCTTTTCGTAGTATCCTGTTGCCGATAGTGCCACCTTGTGCAGGAGCTGAGTTGCTACAAAACCTACCTGATAGCCGGTATTGTGCCCATTGGTCTGTATGGTCTCCTGATGAATATCTCCATTATTTGAAGATACGCGCCCGAATGCCGCCATTCTGAAATGATGGTATAGGTTGTCGACGCTGAGAAACCTATACTTGGCATACAACCCCATGCCCTCTGCAGTCAGAGAACCTTCGCGGTTGCTGATGAATCCTTCCGCATGTATCATCAGGTTTTTGTTCACGCCCCACATCAACTCAGGTATCAAGTGATAGTTGATGCGTCCGGCTGCGGACTCATCCATTACCCAGTTTGTGAGTCTAAGCCCAGTTGACTTTGCCGGCATATTGCTTGCGGGTTCGGAATAAACAAACAGTTCCTGAGCAGAGACCGCACGTGCCAAAAGCAAGCCTACGGCTATTAGTAAGATCCTTTTAGATTGTAACATGGTATATCCTATTTGACTTTGAATCACTCTTCGGGCAACACTCTCCTACCAAACCGGTCTCGAAACACTTCAACTTCGTAGCCTTGGCGTACTTTTTGCGATCTTTCGCTGAAATGAAATTCTTATCTACAATCGTTATCTCTTTGTCTCCTGAAAGAACCTGTTTGGGAACACTCACAAAATGGAACGGAATTCCACTAACGGAAACGTGTGCATCGTTGTATACCTCCGCATTATTAAAAGCAGCTTTCAATTTCAGTGAAGCGACAAAGAAGCCCGCGTCTTCGACGGCCTTTTTTAGTTCATCGGGCACAACGTCCACACCCTTTCTGAATGAAATACTATAGCTCGACTTTTCGATATCAACATCTACCTTTTCTACAAAGGGCACCTTTTCCAAGGCTTTAAAAATGGACTTGCTGCACATGCTGCAGGTGAGACCGCTTGCAACAAGCGTTGCCGATGTAACCTGTGCTTCGACTTGCATGGATGCCCATGCAAGCATCATAACTAATATCAACTTTTTCATTTTTGGGAGATTTAAGATGTTACTTTGTTTCAGAAGCCGGTTTACGTTTGTTGTCGTATTTGCAGCACTCATGCAGGTTTTCGTACGCGTCCATACCGGCCGTTACATTTTCCGTATCGTAACCAACAGACGCGATCTTCTTCTGAATTGCATCATTACTCGTCTTTCCGGGATCGTAGGTCACCACCAGTACTTTGGTCTTTTTGTCCCAATCTGCCTTTTTTGCGCCTGCGTCTTTTGCGGCAGCCTCAATTTTCTTTTCGCACATGCCACAATTGCCGGAAACAGTTATCTTCTCTGTGCGCTGTGCAAGAGCAATAGTTGCCGGAAATATAGCCAGCGCTATCACTACAAATTTTTTCAATTTCTGATCCATCTTTTAAATTTTATTTGTCAGATAATATTCAGCCGTCCACGTCTTGAAACTATCCATTCCATAATGAGCGGCTTTTTTATTTATGGCACAAAGTTAGACCACCTGTCACGCAGGCCTGTTACACTATTATGTCAACGATTTGCATAATTCCTACCGGGTCTACACTTCGTCGAGTGGCCTTCGGTTCTTGTTCCGCAGTGTTTTGAAATAACTAGGTGTCATCCCGGTTACTTTTTTGAACTGATTTGAAAGGTGTGCTACGCTGCTGTATCCCATACGGTACGATATTTCATTCAAAGTGAGTTCGTCGTACACGATGTATTCTTTGATCTTTTCGATCTTTTGGTGGATGATATAATGTTCAATGGTAACACCTTCTACCTCTGAAAACAACTTGCTGAGGTAAGAGTAGTCGTAATGCAACTGCGCTGAGATCACTTCGCTGTACTTTTCTCTGGGTTGGTCGTCAGTATGATGAATGATGTTCACTACAACATTTTTGATCTTTTCTATGATCCTACCTTTCCTGTCGTCTATCATTTCAAACCCCAGATCGCGAAGACCTTTCGACAATTCGGAAAGGACATTTGGAGGCAGGTCATCATCACCTACCTCCACTTCTCCCAATTCTATCCGCATGACACGTGTACCCGACTTTTCAAAAAGGTGCCTAACCGCTTCTTTGCATCGGTTGCACACCATGTTTTTGATGTATAAGGTCATAACTTAATTATTTAGGTCAATTAGGATCACTAAATGCAGTGTTTGTAAGGAAATCTTTGTCTGTCAGAGATCTCATAAAAGCTACCAGTTCTTCCTTTTCACTGGTTGTAAGATTAAGTCCCGCACCGAAATCAGGCATATGTTCGTCTATGTTAGGACTTCCCTGTTTCACACCACTACTGTAAAAGTTCACAACATCCTCGAGCGTTGCAAAACGGCTGTCATGCATGTAAGGCGCTGTCTGAACGATATTTCGTAATGTAGGAACTTTGAATTTGCCCCTATCAGTTGAAAGCCCGGTAAAACTCATCAAACCGGCATCAGCAGGATCATTATCAAGTCCGTTATTGCGCATTGCATGGTCGGTGAAAAGCGTATTCATAATGTGACATGTGTTGCAAAGCGCTTTTCCGGTAAACAATGCGAGGCCGCGTATTTCCTGCGCGTTAAGCGCCGAACTGTCGCCCTGATAATAATACTTGTCGAACCGTGAAGTGAAAGAGAGCAAAGTGCGCTCGAACTGAGAAATAGCCCTGGTTACGAGATTACTATCGATTGTTCGTGTGCCGAAAGCCTTGTAAAACAGGTCAGGATAGATGCCGCTGCTTTGAAGCCTGGCGACAACATCGGGCCACTTGGCGGCCATTTCAATCGGATTGGTAACCGGGTCATGTGCCTGACCTTCCAATGTAGCGCGACGCCCATCCCAAAAGAACTGCTGACTAAATGCAAGATTCGTAATTGTCATTGCATTGCGGTTGCCAAGCGCCCCGTTTGTGCCCTTGCTGAATGGCCGAGGGTCATCGAAAGCGTTCTCTTGTTTATGGCAGGTTGCACAACTCATCGAGTTGTCATTGCTGAGCATCTTTTCGTAAAACAGTTTTCTACCGAGTGCCACCCCTTCAACGGTGGCAATGTTATCGGAAGGTTGTTTTAAATCGCCGACATACTTCTTAGCATAATCGGGAATCGAAAAACTATAATTAACAGGGCTGTATACTACTTCGTCCTTCTTTGGCTTACATGCATGCATAACAACTATGCCCGCTGTTATGCAGGAAAGCAATAGTATCTTTTTCATACCTTATTGCTTTACAAGTTTCTGAATAGAAGTATTTCCCTGGGCATCGGTTGCCTTGATCAGATACATACCGGCAGCCAATCCGGACAAAGAAATTTGTACGGACGTCCGTCCGGCAGCAACTTTTTCAGTCCTTACAGCTTTACCAGAAACTGACACCACGTCAATTCTCGCGACATTGCTAAGTCCGTTTATAGTTACGAGATCATTGGCAGGATTAGGAAGTACCGAAAACTTCGCAGTACCCGATGTTTCCTCAACACCAAGAGTTGATATCGCAGTGTTTATGGCAGCGGTGATACCAGTGAGGTCATTTGTGGCACTGTTCTTTTTGTTGTAGTAGATCTTGTGATCAGTACCGCCCATCACAATAACGTGTGGCATACCTGTTCCGCCAAAGTTATTTTCGTCGATAACATTGCCTGCGTTACTGAATATGGTCATGTTTGCGGTAGACCCGACAGAATTGGAAGAAACCCAGGATGAAAGACCTGAGCAAGACGCGTCGCCCAAGTCATCTGCCAGATACATGCGCACTTTACCTGGATGGCTAGTTGCAAAGCTTTGGACGGCGTCATAGGCTGCCTTTGCACCATTTTTGCAGGAAGCGCATGGCATAACCCATATAAAAACAATGATCTTACCACTATCCAGTGTATTGAAGAGCGTATGACTAACTGAATTGCAGTCTGTTGCAGTCCAATTGGTTGCGTATGTCTGAGCATTGGCTGCTGTAACGGCAGCAAGAAGAGATATTGAAAGAATGAGCTTTTTCATTGTTTAAATTCAGTTTAAGAGTTAAATCACTTAATTTTTGAAAATACGGCACCGTTCGGCGCTGATCCGAAAGAAAATGAAAACTCTAAATCCTGAATACCCTGAAAAGCAAAAACAGTTTGTTGCCAATTAATTTGGGTGGGCTTGGACCTTTGTTGAGCACCACCTCACCCGACATGAAAAGATGTGCAACTGATGGGATATAGGGCAGTGTATGGTTCAATACCACTTCCGATAAAACTTTGAACGGAGTAAATTCAAAAACAGAAGGTGTATGATCGTCTTTATATTTTGCAGAAATGACCTTGTCTTCACAACATCCACGGCTTTCCTCACCAGAACCGCAACAACCCTCCTCTGTATCGGCCGTGAAGCAAATATCTTCTAATTCGCCACCGCAATAATGAAATGAAAATGAGAAGCTAATGGCTGCCGCCACATATGCGATCATAACTATTGATGCAATTATCCGCTTCATCTGATTCAAAGATATGGGTTCTTTTCAAATTGGGAGCAAACATGGCATTGTTAAAATCTCGTTACAAATCTTGTTTATGAGCATATAATCCCTTCACAAATAGGAAGATGGAACAATTTTTGCCCTTGTTCCCCTATATTTACAGCAAAATCAAGGAGAAAAATGAAAAAACTGATAACAACGCTGGTTCTGGCAGCAAGCGTAGTGTTTACGGCAAATGCCCAATATGAGAATACTACCATCAAAGTAGGCATGAAAGCACCGGAACTTGCATTCCCAAATCCTGAAGGAAAAACACTTAAGCTGTCCGAGATCAATAAAGGACGTTTCGTGCTTATTGACTTCTGGGCATCCTGGTGTGGTCCATGCCGCATGTCCAATCCGGGTCTGGTTCAGATGTACAAAGAGTTTTCTGTAAAGAAATTCAAAAACGCAAAAAACGGATTCACGGTGTTGAATGTA
This sequence comes from uncultured Flavipsychrobacter sp., assembly GCA_964652995.1. GTDB lineage: Bacteria > Bacteroidota > Bacteroidia > Chitinophagales > Chitinophagaceae > Nemorincola. The sequence goes on from CAZZCR010000005.1 coordinate 137,322, forward strand.
TCGTTGGACAAAGACAAAAATGCGTGGATCGATGCTATTAAAAAAGACGGTTTAGTGTGGCCCTACCATATGAGCGATCTGGGCTTCTGGAATTCGAAGGCTGCTGAAATTTATGGTATACAGTACGTTCCGCAGGCAATTCTAGTTGGGCCGGATGGCAAAGTAATAGGCATGTACAATCGCTCGGAGCAGGCTAAAGGCGACCTGGAAAAATTTGTATTATAGATAAATTGTTGCAAAAAGGTGATTTTATGATAAAATCCCCTACCTTTGCAGCCTTATTTACCGCATGGCAAAATCCATGCACAAAACACAACAACAAAATGAAAAAAGGAATTCATCCAGAATCTTACCGTCTCGTAGTGTTCAAAGACACATCTAATGAGACTACATTCCTCACCCGTTCTGCAGCTCCTTCTAAGGAGACTATCGTTTGGGAAGATGGTAATGAGTATCCTGTTGTAAAGGTCGAGATCTCAAACACTTCTCACCCTTTCTACACTGGTAAATCAATGTTCGTGGATACTGCCGGTCGTATCGAGAAATTCAAAAAGCGTTACGAGAAGAAAGCTTAATCTTTCTTTACTGCACAGTGAACAATATACAGAGGGCTGCCCAGGCAGTCCTCTTTTTTTGTAATTATATACCACGGAGGCACGACAATCAATACCATTATCTTTATTTTCGCTGCATGAACTTCGTCCTATTCGACGGCCACAGCCGAAACAACTTATTGCCTTTCACACATACACGACCTGTGGCGGATATCCGTTGCGGGATATTGACTATGCGCGAAAGATGGGAAAAACTGCTTGGGAAAAATACCTGGACGCTCACCCAACCCTACTTGCAACCGGCTTTCCCGAACATAGATTCACCTGAAAAAACATATATCAACGCGGCTGTTTTCGCAACTGCAGATCTGGTTGGTGCTATAGTGGGACTGAAGGCGGGTGACACATTGTACGCTGATGATGTCCTGATCGCATGGCGACCAAATGAATCGGTAAACGAACAGGACCTTTTGAAGGAGGCGGCAAATTGCGCGGCAAAGGCACAATATGCAGACTCAGTAATGATACTGAATAATAACTGGGACATATTTTCTCTTAACGATCGGGCGATCAGGGCTGATTTTGATTTGCTGACAAATGGCCGAAAAAGTATGCCTATTCCGCAGGGTGTGACAGTGACCGGAAGTGAAAATCTGTTTATCGAAGAAGGAGCCAATATCTATCCCGGCTGTATTATCAATGCATCGACTGGCCCGGTTTATATAGGGGCGGAAGCTGAAGTTCTTGAAGGTACTATTATGAGAGGCCCCATTGCTCTGTGTGAGCACAGTGTAGTAAAAATGGGTGCGAAAATTTATGGGGCTACAACTATTGGCCCCGGCTGCAAGGTGGGCGGAGAGATCAACAACGCGGTATTCTTTGCGAACAGCAACAAAGCACACGATGGCTATCTGGGCAATGCTGTTATTGGCGAATGGTGCAATCTGGGTGCGGACACCAACTGTTCTAATCTGAAGAACGATTACGGAACGGTTAAGGTTTGGCACGAAGCGACACGAAAAGAGATCAATTCAGGGCTCACTTTCTGCGGGCTTATGATGGGTGATCATTCCAAGTGTGGCATCAACACCATGTTTAATACGGGTACCGTTGTTGGGGTATCCTGCAACATTTTCGGCAGTGGATTTCCAAAGAAGTTCATTCCATCGTTCTCCTGGGGTGGAGCTGACGGATTCACTGAATACAGATTCGACAAAGCGATCGAGGCGGCAAACCGAATGATGGGCAGACGTGGTAAGGCACTCTCAAGAGCGGAAATAGATGCACTTCTCTTTGTCTATGAAAATTATAGATAGAAATTACAATCAATTAATTTTCAAATAATTGAAGCCTATTCAGGTTTCTATAAAGACCATCGTCAATTTCCATCAGATCCTGATGCGTACCTGACTCCTTGATCCGGCCATCTTCAAGTACCAGTATCTGGTCGGCACTACGGATGGTAGACAACCTATGAGCAACAACGAAAGATGTTCTGCCCTTCATAAGGTTTGTCAATGCTTCCTGAACCAATGATTCCGATTCGGAATCAAGTGAACTTGTTGCTTCATCCAGAAGCAGGATAACCGGATTTTTCAAAATGGCACGGGCAATGGCTATCCGTTGGCGCTGACCACCTGAAAGTTTTACGCCGCGCTCACCAACCATAGTCTTATACCCTTCGGGAAAACTACTTATAAAATCATGGGCGTTGGCCTGACGGGCTGCATTCATCACCTCTTCTTCGGTAGCATCGGGTTTACCATAGGCAATATTCTCAAAAATGCTGCCGCCAAAAAGAAGGATATCCTGAGGTACCAATGCGATCTGCTTCCTTAACTGAGACAATGGTATTGTTGAGGCCGGGCGACCATCAAACAAAATCAGCCCGTTGTCGGGTTCATAAAACCTAAGTAAAAGAGAAACGATAGTACTTTTACCAGCACCGCTTGGACCAACTACTGCGATCTGTTGTCCACTCTTAGCTTCGAGCGTAAGATCCTTAATCACATTCACCTCTTTCCTGGATGGATAACTGAATGCCACGTGTCTCATGGCCACATTTCCTTCAAGTCGGTATTGGCTGTCTAACTGTACGTCCTCAATTGTTACATCCTCTGTTGTTTCCCTTAAGAGTTCCCTGACACGTTGGGTAGCCCCTACCGTCTTCTGTAACTGACTGAAAATCTCTGCGAACCCCGCCATGGTACCACCAACAAAAGCGGTGTATACAACAAATGCTGTAAGGTCACCGAATGAAAGCTGATTTGCCTGCATCAAACCTGCGCCATACCATACTACCAACACAATCGCACCAAACACGCTAAAAAGCATAAAAGAAACAAACAGTCCACGGAACCGACCGTTGCGTATAGCGGTATCAACCACAGACGAAATATTCTGGTGATACCGACCAACTTCATACCATTCATTAGAAAATGACTTGACGTTGCCAATGCCTTGCAATGTCTCCTGGACAACGGTGTTGGACTCAGCTAATTGATCCTGAGCTTTTTTAGACATTCTCCTGATGAACCTACCAAAGACCAATGCGATCACAACAATCACCGGAACAACAGAGAGCATAACGGCAGTCATGCGTGGGCTTATCCACATGATTGCTCCAATACCAATAACAAGTGTCAAAATTCCCCTCAAAAACTCGGCAAGCAAGCCTGTTATGGCGTCCTGTATCTGACCAACATCTGCGGTTATCCTGCTCGATAACTCACCTACCCTGCGTTGTGCAAAAAATGACATGGGCATCATTATGAGCCTCTTATATATGTCTTCACGCATGTCGGCAACAGCATGTTCGCCAACATAGGTAAAGAGATAAATACGCATGAATGAGAACACCATTTGTACGCCAAGAACACCAACCAACATCAATGCAATAACACCAGGGGTGTAAGCAAATGGTCCGCTGGCGGTTCCGTGAGCACTATCAATGAGCTTTTTCAACAGAAACGGGAACGTCATTGTTGAGCCAGCCGAAAGGGCAATAAAAATGAGACCGCCGATAAACGTCTTCTTGTAAGGCCCGAGGTATTTGAAAATCACCAGGGCCTCTTTCAGCGACTCTTTTGAGATCTTAGCCTTTGGAATGTCTTCGCCTTCTATGTCTCTACGTCTTGCCATTATAATTTTAAGTGCTGCAAAGGTACATTCCTATCGAGCCGTAATTCACTGTTTTCGGTAAACGATTGTCTTTTCTCGGTAAAAAGCGAGCCGATCATCCAGTCAAGCATAGCATTATCTGATAGTATGTAACACCTTCTTGGTGAAACAGCAACTGGTTGGCCGGTTGTAATAATAGTAGGCCATACTATCCGCTGCATAGTAGTAAGTCAGCGCTGTTGTGTCGGGGAAAACACCCTGACTGAAGAAAATATACTTATCGGCAGCCGACCAGATCGCAAAATTCAGCGTATCGTTTGCGACAGCAATGGTGGAGTCGTTGAGTATTGTAACATTGTAAGTCTGGGTATCGTTTTTACCGGTTATAGGGAAGAAACCGGTAGTATCTGTACCGATAAAAGTATGCATGCCTGCCATTTTGTTCGTATAGTCCTTGGGTCCGATCGTAGCAACGACGGGCGGTGGCGGATTAAACGGAGGTTGTTTTTCTTTTTTACACCCTTCCATAGACACGAGGGAAACAGCAACCGGAAAAATTGCAAACAGTACGCGGATATTAATGTTCATCATGATAGTATTATATACCGCAAAGGTACATCACATCGTAAATCAACTACTGACGACGGACAGAACGCGAAAACCAATTGTATGTCTATTAGCAAAAAATATCCCACATTTGCGGCATGGATACTACTACAATTCAGGACAATGCGCTTGCCTTATATCAGAGCCTATTGCAACAATGGAACAAACGGCAAGCATCTGGTATGGCAGGTCTATTTGCATCAAATGGCATCCTTATTGGTTTTGATGGAAGCCAGCTGAACGGCCAAAGAGAGATCTACATTGTGCTGGACGAAATATTTAGCAATTTCCCAACGGCTGCCTACATTTCAATTGTTAAGGAAATCCGGGTCCTTTCAGATTCGTCGGTGGTCCTCACTGCAGTGGTGGGAATGGTTGCCGAAGGGCACTCAGATATTAGTCCGGAAGTAAATGCGGTTCAGAGCATGACAGCGATGCTTGAGGACGGCAAATGGAGAGTAGCGTTGCTTCAAAGTACTCCTGCCGCATTCCACGGTCGTCCGGAAATGGCTGAACAGCTTTCAGCAGACCTGCGTCATGTATTGCAAAGCTCTGCGACACAGAATTAGATCTATATTGGCAATTACGTTAGCAATGTAATGCAAACAGGCGACCAACCGGTCGCCTGTTTTATGTAAACACAATTTCACTATCACTCCTCGTCATCACCGCCACCCTGAGCCTGGCGACCCGCAGCTTTCAACAGTTCCAGTATCTTAGGATCCTTCTGCATGCCTTCTAAACGCATGAATAAAGACTTGGCGTAAACGCTGTCACCCTCCTGCATTGCTGCCTGAGCGATGCCACCGAGTATCTGGTATTGCTGTGTAACAACATCTGCAACAGAATATCTTCCTTCATCATTTAGGCTTGATATCCATGACATAGTTTGAGACGAGCTCTTCTTGATCTTCTCAACAATCTCCATCGCTTTCTTCCTTTCGCCCGCACGATAATAAGCGGTAGCCATAAAATAGCCTGAGTACTCGTAGCTGTAAGGGTAAGAGCGATCACTGATGCCATTGTACACCTTGTCAAGTACTTGCAACGCTTTTTCACGCTGACCGTCAGCAACCAGCTGGTTTGCCAACGAAGCCGCATTCATACGGTAAGTGATCAAAACATGGCGGTTCGGCTCATCGAAGTAAACGTCATTGCGTTCAGCGCCTCCGAATGTGAAGGTCTTCATGAACAGATCGTAGCTCTTCTTTGTATCAAGTGAACCGGTAATACTATAGTTCACTTTCACAGAATCATTTACTTTGAACGGCATAAGGCGGTTTACCATACCCTCCAATCTCATGTATTCACCGGTTCCGGCATAGTCGCCCTGACGGAGACCCGCATCAAAATATAAAGGACGTTTCCAACCATCGCGTGCTACCGCTGCAATGATGTTCATAACTGCGATATCGCTCTTTGTAGCACCGTTTTTAGGGAATGTGAACTTCATATCGGTGGACAAACGTGCAGTGTCATCTACTGACATCCAGCCGCGTTTCACAATTTCTTCTTTACTCAGTGTTGGCACAAAGAAATTTTTAACAGGCATGTAGTTAACACCTTCAGGACCGCGTTGCGCCTTTTTAGCCGGATCATCGCTATTCATGAAGTTGCAGATATCGATCAGATTGAAGAACTGGTCCTTCGATATTTTCAGATTCGGATTGTCCAAGTATTGCACATAGTTGTGATTATCGCCCAAGTAGTCCTTTTTAGTCCAGATCATAGGAACAGCCGGAGCATCATTTATCCGGTAATTCAGCTGATCAATATACCAGTCAATTCCCAAAAGACTTGTATTGATGATCCTTACATCCTTTCTGAATCCTTCTACTTCTTGAATGTACCATAATGGGTACGTCTGGTTGTCGCCATAAGTGAACAGAACTGCGTTAGGTGCGCAGCAAGAAAGTGTGTTGCGCGCTTCAGCATGAGCCAGTGTCTTGCGACTGCGGTCATGGTCATCCCATTCCTCTTTTGCCATGAGGACAGGTGCAACAAGCAAACTGAGTACTACAGCTCCATAAGCGGCCGCGGCACCTTTACCCATCGACTTCATAAACCACTGATACAACATCAATACGCCTAAACCGATCCAGATGGTATACGTATAAGTACAGCCGGCAAATGCGTAGTCACGCTCACGTGGCTGAACAGGAGTCATATTCAGGAATATGCCGATAGCGGCACCGGTGAAGAAAAACAGTGTCATTACTACAATACCGTCCCTCTTGTTTCGATTGAATTGGTAAAGAAGGCCCAGAATTCCTAATGCAAACGGCAGCAGATATAATTTGTTGTGAGCAGGGCTATTGCTCAGATCGCCCATTTCATCAGTGTTGCCAAGTCCGCGCATTTTGTCGATGAAAGTGATGCCAGATATCCAGTTACCCCTCATCGGGTCACCCTGTCCTTCCACATCGTTCTCGCGGCCTGCGAAGTTCCACATGAAGTAGCGCCACCACATCCAGTTCATCTGATACTGGAAGAAGAAGCGGAAGTTATCAACAGTGGTCGGGTCATCGTTTTCTCCCAGGTTCAGGTAGCTACGATAGAAACTACCATGGCTCGGATTGTTGTAATCCCAGATACGAGGGAAGAAGTGTGTCTGGCTTTTTCCGGTCATCGGATGTACTCCAAATATCGGCTCACTCTTGTTGCCCACCTGGATATAGGCATCTTTTCCGTCTACTTTCGAAGCTGCCCACATTGGTTTAGAATTGTCAACATCGGTGTAAACACTATTAAAGTATGGCCCGGTAAATAGCGGCTGTTGTCCGAACTGCTCGCGGTTCACATAGTCGAGGAAGCTCATCGGGTTATCAGGGTTAGTCATATCTATCGGCACATCGGCACGTGAACGGATAATGGCCGTGAAATAGCATGAATAACCAATAATGATGAACATGACACACAGAACACCTGTGTGAACAAGATACCAACCTTTTTTCTTTGCAAAGAGCAGGAAGAAAATGAGGGATGCACACATCAACAAAAGGAAAACTATAGCACCAGTATCGAACGGCATACCAAGGCCATTGGTAAAGAACCTGTCGAAACCAGAAGCAAATCGAGGAATGTATTGTATCACACCAAACTGAATGAATGCCAATACTACGCAACCAACCAGGAATGCAATAACGGTACCCTTAGGAGTTGCCTCGTACCTGCGGAAATAGTAGATCATGGCCAAGGCCGGTATCGTAAGGAGGTTCAGCAAGTGCACACATACCGAAAGACCGATAAGGAACGATATCAGTACGATCCAGCGGTCGGCATGCTTATTATCGGCTATGTGCTCCCACTTCAGCATTGCCCAGAACGTAAACGCAGTGAACAATGAAGACGTTGCGTAAACCTCAGCCTCGACAGCCGAGAACCAGAAGGTGTCTGAAAACGTACAAGCCAAAGCACCTACAACACCTGCGCCCATTATGGCGACGGTTTGTGACATGTCGGGCTCACCTTCTGTGACAAGCAAACGTTTGGCAAAGTGGGTAATTGTCCAGAAAAGGAAAAGGATACTGAACGCACTAGCAAGCGCGGAAAGCGAATTGATCATGAATGACGCATTTGGCGCCGGACCACCTGTGAGCGATTCACCACCGGCAAACAACGCAAATATGCGCTGAAGCAACATAAAGAATGGTGCTCCGGGCGAGTGACCTACTTCCAGTTTGTATGCGCACGACAAAAACTCTCCGCAATCCCAGAAACTGGTGGTTGGTTCCATCGTTTTTAGATACACGATCGCAGCGAAAGCTCCTATGATCCAGCCGGTAAGATTGTTGACTTTACGGTAATTCATGATACATTATTGGTGAGGCGACAAAAATAACAAAAGTTGCCAGTTATCAACATTTTAGTTGTTGAATAAAGGTTAATAACCGGAATGGTAATCCCGCTCCAACAAAAAGCCGACGGCATGATATTGAAGAATTGTAACCAAAAGCTAAACCAAGAGATTGGCAAGGCTCTTTCTGATAAGGTCTGAATCGATTGACTGCACTAATTGGAACGTGGGAATAGTTCTCAGTCTTTCCATTATTGTGTGTGCCTCATGTTCCGGTTCAGCCGTTTGGACAAGCCAAAGGTAATCGAGGTGCCTGGCCTCAGGCAATAAAGTCTTCTTCCCGCTTTTGAGTTGGTAAAGCAAATGACTATGAGTGCTATTGGGGACCTTGTGCAGAAAAGTAGAAAAATAATATTTATCTGTTTTGTCGTTGTCCGGTTCAGGAGTGGAATCAAACATAGACACCTGCAGCTGTCTGCCGCCCTGTTTGAATGTCTCTTTGCCGGAGCGAGTCTCGTTCATTTCGATCAGGTTTTCAGGAACATTCTCAAAACACATATCAAGATTTTTATTTACCAACCAGCAAAAACGGTACGCAGGTATTGCCGCAGATACACCGATCAAGGCAGATTCTGCAAAGAAACTATCGCGCATTTCGCCAACATCCAACACATTATTTGCCATAGCAACAAACGGTAGATAAAAGTGTGTTTTCTCAAAGGTACGAGTAAAATATTGTCTTAACTTCGCCATCCATTTTAGAACCAGCTAATTAGATGAAAGACTTCTCTTACGTAACAGGTCCTACCCCCGCCTATATCGAATCACTATACCAGGAGTTCGCTAACGACTCGACGACGGTAGATCCCGAATGGAAAAAATTCTTTGAAGGATTCGATTTTGCAGTGAACAATAGCTTGGCCGCTTCAGACAACGGAAAAGCACCGGTTTCGGCCGGTCAGGCAGAAAAGGAGATCGGTGTTTTTGAGTTGATCCGTGCCTACCGCAAACGTGGTCACCTTGTGGCCACTACCAATCCGATACGCGCTCGCAAGGACCGTAAAGCCCACCTGGAGATAGAGCGATTCAATCTGTCTCAGGCTGATATGGAGTCTTCCTTCTTTGCAGGTAAATATATCGGTCTGCCAAACGGCAAGTTGAAGGACATTGTTGCGAAGTTGAAGAAAATGTATGCCGCTAACGTAGGTGTAGAGTACAGGTATATAAACGATAACGAAAAATGCCAGTGGGTACAGGACAAATATGAGGAGCTAATGTCTACTCCACTGTCTATTGATCAGAGAAGGCGCATACTTGAGAAACTGAATGAGGGTGTGATCTTCGAAAAGTTCCTCAATACAAAGTTCATTGGCCAGAAACGATTTGGTCTTGAGGGTGGTGAGTCAACCATTGCTGCGTTAGATACAATAATCAATGATGCAGCCGATGCAGGGGTACAGGAAGTTGTGATAGGAATGGCACATCGTGGCAGGCTGAATATACTAGCCAACACATTAAAAAAGACCTACCAGCAGATCTTCTCGGAGTTTGAGGGCAACATGCCTGAAGACATGACAATGGGAAGTGGTGATGTAAAATACCACCTTGGTTTCCAGAGTGACATCATTACTCCTAATGGCAAGGCAATAAATGTTCAGTTAGCACCGAACCCATCGCACCTAGAAGCGGTGAACCCGGTAGTGTCAGGTTTTGCGAGGGCAAAGGCAGACACACTATACAATAAGGAATACGACAAAGTACTGCCAATACTCATACACGGCGACGCCGCAGTAGCAGGTCAGGGAATAATATATGAGCTCCTGCAAATGTCTAAACTTGCGGGCTACTATACTGGCGGCACCATTCACTATGTCATCAATAACCAGATCGGTTTCACTACCGACTTTGACGATGCCCGTTCTGCCGACTACTGCACCAGTGTAGCGTCTATGGTTCAGTGTCCGGTGCTACATGTAAACGGAGACGACGCAGAAGCGGTTGTAAAGTGCAGCATGCTTGCCATAGCATATCGCCAGAAGTATAATGAGGACATCTTTATTGACATGGTTTGCTACAGAAAGCATGGCCATAATGAAGGTGATGAACCAAAATTCACTCAGCCGCAATTGTATGCGCTGATCGAGAAACACCTCAATCCGCGTGAGATATATGCACAGTACCTGAAAGAACATATTGATGCAGACGTACAGGCTATGGCTAAGGAAATGGAAACCCGTTTCTGGAACGACCTGCAGCAGCGCCTTGACGAAGTAAAACAGAAACCGCTTCCGTACAAGTATCAGAAACCAGAGATGTGGTGGAAGGAATTGCGTAAAGCTGCCGTTGCTGATTTCGGAAAATCACCGGTTACTGCCATCACGGAGGCTCAGTTCAGGCAGTATTTTAATGCACTTATGAAATGGCCTGAAGGATTCAGCCCGCTAAGAAAAGTGGAGAAACTCCTGCAGGATAAAGTAAAACTATTCGAGACGGATGGCAAAGTTGACTGGGCCACCGGTGAGCTCCTCGCCTACTCGAGCCTTTTAGCTGATGGTCATGATGTGCGCTTGAGTGGTGAAGACGTGAAACGCGGTACTTTCTCTCACCGTCATGCGGTTATATACGACCAAAACACCAACATCCCGTATAACCGACTGGATAAAGTAAACGACAAACAAGGTGTTCCATATATATATAACTCGCTTTTGAGTGAATATGCAGTACTCGGATTCGAATATGGGTATGCAATGGCTAATCCACATAACCTTGTTATTTGGGAAGCACAATACGGGGACTTCGCCAATGGTGCTCAGATCATTATTGATCAGTACATAGCAAGTGCAGAACAAAAGTGGAGCAATATGAATGGCCTGGTGATGCTTTTACCACATGGTTATGAAGGTGGTGGTCCCGAGCATTCCAGTGCCCGTTTGGAACGTTTCCTCCAGAATTGTGCTGAGTACAATATGATCATCACAAACATCACTACAGCGGCCAACTTCTTCCATGCGCTCCGCAGACAAATGAAGTGGGAATTCCGCAAACCAATGGTGAACTTCTCTCCGAAAGCAAACCTCCGTCACGTTCGTTCCTACTCTGCATTGTCTGAATTCACGCAAGGCTCTTTCAATGAGGTGCTGGACGATCCGAACATCAAGACGGCTTCGAAAGTGAAACGAGTACTCTTATGTTCCGGAAAAATGTACTTCGACCTCAGCGAAAAGCAACTTGCTGACAACAGGCAAGATGTAGCAATAGTGCGTCTGGAGCAACTTTACCCACTACCCGTTGATCAACTCAACTTACTTCGTGAGAAATACAAAAAGGCTGAGTGGATATGGGTACAGGAAGAACCGCAGAACATGGGTGCTTGCTGGTTCTTGCAGATCAGCCTGGGAGAGTCGTTCAAGATGAAATACATTTGCAGGAATGCAAGTGCCTCTACAGCAACTGGCTTTGCCAAAAAGCACGTAATTGAGCAGACATCATTAGTTGAACAAGCTTTCTCATAGAACAATAGACTATAATTGCAATGAGTATTTAGAGCGGAACTTAACAGTTCCGCTCTACCTTTTTGTATCGACCGTGTGGAAAGAAATTCATCCTACTTCCTGATCCACGCGATGAGGTCAGTCATCACTTCTCTGCTTATGGTGTGATCCATGCCCGGGTAGGTATGTAACTCCGGCATAAGGCCGATCTCAACTAAACGATCATATGCTGCTTTGCCGTCGGCATAGGGCAAACGGGTGTCGGCTGTACCATGTGCAATAAATATCCTTAACGACTTTAGCTTATTATCGGTATGAATTGAGGATAGAAGACCACCTGACATCTTTCCACTCAACACTCCAATTCCTTTTATTTTTGCCGGGGCGGATGTACCCGCTTCGTAACACATCATTGCCCCCTGACTGAACCCGACCAAATAAACCATATTCGGGCTTACACGATATTTCTTTATCGCTTCATCAATGAACTTCAGGATGAGATCCTTACTGTGCGCGATGTGCTCAGGCTTACCACTATATTTCCCGTTTATAATCTCTCTCTCAAACCACTGATATCCACCCACATCAGCCTTGTAGGGCGCGCGTGCAGATAGAACGAGAAAATCAGAAGGAAAGAACTGGCTCAGCCCCAACAGGTCTTCTTCATTGCTCCCGTATCCGTGCAAAAGAATGACCAGTGGACCATTTGTAGTTTGGGATACATTGGCAGCCCGACGATATTTGAGGGAGAGTCCTGATTCAAGACCTACAGCACTTTGCCCACTGGCGACATTACCGGCAAAGCAAACGAACAGACAAAAAAATATAGCTACACTTTTCATAAAGTCAAATGTAGCTATAATTCAAACTTGCCCGAAATTCGGTCGGGAAATGAAATATCTATTAATATACAGTACCCTTGATGCGCAGATGCGACAACATTGTGCTGCCGACAAGTGAATCAACCGTCTTATTTGTGATGGTGATCTTACCGGTACGCATTGCGCGACCAGTAAACAGACCCAAAACATTTTCGCCCTTGATATTGGTGTAAATTGGGGCGATTTCACTTCCAGTTAGGCCAGTTCCGGCAGATTGGGTCGCTATCCTATAATTATTGTAATGAGATGTACTCAGGTACATAGACATATCGCAGCGATCAAGCAAGCGGATAACGTTTTCAGGCGCTGGTCCCATGCCAGAATTGATGGCATTGAAGAGTGTCTTGTTTTCTATCCTATATTGGACGTTCGCGTTCGAAACACCAACATATCCGGCATCCATATCGAAATAGCGTGGAGTTTTTGTTTTCGCTACAATATTAGAATCTACCCAGTTAAAACGAATAATTGCTTGTGCTATAGTGGCCGGGGTAGTTTCTTTGACGTTAGGGCTGCTATAAAATACATAATTAGCAGGTGGCACGTAACTGGCATCGAACGTATAATAACGGAAGGGCAATGACGAGAAGAAACTCATGCCAGATGTGTTGATGTCATTATTATCAACGGGGTAGAATGTAAATCCGGCACCGGTAGAGGAAAGAGGAAGTCTGTTATCAATTACCGGAGCATCGGCTGAATCTGTAACACCGGTTGCAACGTTGGTGATCTTCAACCTGTATATATAGGACGGATTCAGTGTACCTTTAAACTTATAGGCGTAGTTGGGAGATGTAAAGAAAAGGCCAGGTTGTTTGGTATAACCTTCCTGCACCAGATCCACTTTATCAAGGTGTATAGAATCAACGTAAAAGTACTTTTCAGTGGCACTGTATCGTTCTATTCTCACGTTCAGGTTAGCATAGAAATTAGAATCAACTTCTTTTGCCATGTTCACGGCACTCTTGTTCTCGTCAATAAAGGCTTTCTGTATACGAATGTAGTGAGCCGTATCAGCCATATCGAGAAAACCGTATACAACTGTGATATCCTTGTAGGGTGCTGCAACGTCAAATTTTTCTGAGCAAGATGTTCCCAACAAGGTGCTTGCCGCGATCAGGGAAAGGAGAGATTTTTTCATTTTACTTTGGCTCTAAAAACAAAAAGCGAACAAAGATAACCGAATCCACGACATTTGAACAACGTGCCTGCCTAAGGTGATGCAAATAATCGTTAAAACGATGATCCAATAGATGCAAACCCAATTATCTGAACGAATCAGCCACAATTACCAAACCCTATGTGCTGTAAGTCGGTCTTTCATAATACTTTTCGACATTGGAAGTAACATTTTGCAAAAATAAATTACATTTGTAAATATTGATAAGCACCTCTATATGAAATACATCATTACCCTGATGGTTACCCTATCGTTCATTTCCAGTGGTTATTCCCAATCAGCCATTTGGGCAAACAAGATAGGGAGCACCTCAAACGATGAAGGGCGCACTATAAAAGTAGCGCCCAATGGCAATGTCTATGTCGCAGGTAAATTTCAGGGAACGATGGACCTTGATCCGGGACCCGGTACATTCAACGTGACCAGCGTAGGAGCAGATGATTTGTACCTTGCCTGCTATAACTCTTCTGGTGGTTTCATTTGGGGTTTCAGTACAGGAGGAGCTTTGTATGACGCAGTATGGTACCTGACTACTGACGCGAGCAGTAACGTAATCATTTGTGGTTACTACCAGTCGGCCGGTATCGATTTTGACCCGGGAGCGGGTTCAACCACCCTTCCATTTGCAGGTGGCACCAGCATCACTTACTATGGGGATGGTTTTGTTGCCAAGTACTCCTCAACAGGAACTTTTCAATGGGCGAAACAGTTGGGAGGACCCACAGTATATGATATCACGCTCTCTCTCGATACGGACCCGGCAGGAAACGTTTATGTAGGCGGTGTCTTCAATACAACAATGGTGGTTTCACCAACAATTACGTTCAGCAGCGCAACGGACGGAACTGCTTACCTAATTAAATATGACCCTACAGGAAACGTAATATGGGGACACAATTACGGCTTACCGGGCGTTTCCTCTGTGGATTGTTTTCCACGGTCGCTGAAAGTGAGCGGAGGCTTCATCTATGTTGCCGGTTTCTTTCAGGGTGTCTCAAACTTCAGCCCTTGGACAACCTCTACTACCCTTACTTCATCAGGGCTTTATGACTTTTACATCGCAAAATACGACGTTGATGCAAATCCGATCTTTGCTAAAAAAGTAAGCGGAACCGGAGGCACAGACAACGACGAATTTTTGAGTTTGGCACTTGACGCGGCTGACAATATCTACGTGTCGGGCTATACTACAAGTGCAACTATAGTTTTTGACCCGGCAGCTCCGCTTACGACTACGGTATCAACGCCGGGTGGCGGCACTAACCGCGATATCATCATGGCGAAATTTGACAATACGGGAAATTTTGTTTGGGGCAAATTGATGGGAAGCAGTGGTAACGATATGGGATGGGGAATAGACGTTGCGGGAAGTTATTTGAACCTAACGGGCGACTTTTCCGGTACGGTAGACTTTGCACCTGCGGCGACGGGAGGAGTCCTCATCAGTTCTGGCGCTACGGACATAGTTGTGGCCAAGTATGATCTTTTCGGCAATCATCAATGTAGTTTCAAAGTAGGTCAAACGACAGTTGACGGTGGATTCGGAATATCGCACGACCCTGCGGGGTATGTGTATGTTACGGGACAATTTTCCGGAGCCGTTGTAGATTTCGACCCGGCTGCAACAACCATGTCCCTAAACTCAACCGGTGGAACGGATGGTTTCTTTGCCAAATACGACCCACTATGTCTGGACATGATCTGTAATACGCTGTCAATGCCGGATACAATATCCGTTTGTATCGGCGACACCATGACTATTCCGGCCACAATGGGAGGAACAGATTCTGTATTGAGTTATACCTGGACGCCTGCTTCGGGCTTATCATCAACAACGATCCTTAATCCGGTTGTAACAGGGATATCATCTAATTACTATTACCTCACCTTACGTTCGCTCAATGAAAACAACCTTGTAGTTAACGGTGACTTCACAGCCGGGAATACCGGTTTTTCAAGTTCCTATACCTACTCTCCCCCACCTAGTGCAACGTTATTGGAGGGCCGCTATTCTGTTTACACCAACCCATTTGGTGTGCACACCGGCTTCACATCGATGCCCGACCACACTACCGGAACAGGAAACATGATGATCATAAACGGTGGCCCTACTGCTGTAGATGTTTGGTGCCAGACAATAACTGTGACGCCCAACACCGATTACAATTTCTCGGCGTGGTTTGCCAATTGCTCGTCGGTGACTACCGGCCCCAACGTCCCTATACTTCAGTTCCGTATTAACGGAACACTACAGGGCACACCGACAACGGTCACTACGGCACCGGGTGTATGGATGAATTTTGCAACCACCTGGAATAGCGGTCCGAGCACAACAGCAACAATATGCATCTATGACGCAGTCACAACTGCAGCCGGAAACGACTTTGCGATTGACGACATCCTTTTCCAGCGGATTTGCACCACCACCGACAG
This sequence comes from uncultured Flavipsychrobacter sp., assembly GCA_964652995.1. Taxonomy (GTDB): domain Bacteria; phylum Bacteroidota; class Bacteroidia; order Chitinophagales; family Chitinophagaceae; genus Nemorincola. The sequence goes on from CAZZCR010000005.1 coordinate 153,383, forward strand.
TGTGTACGTTCGTGTGAACCCTTTTGATACTACAACGTCCATCACGCGAGATACACTTTGCAGTGCAGGATTGCCAATGATCATATATGCTCCGGGAGGACATACGTCTTACTTGTGGAGCACTGGTAGCACTTCTCCTACCGGCATTATGGCTACCACTGCAGGTACTTATTGGGTAACTGCTCAAAGCGACTGTGCTGTTGTATCTGATACTACAGTTATTTTCACCTACCCTTCGCCCAACGTGTATCTCGGAAATGACACAGGTTTCTGTATCGGGAACACCTACGTTCTGTCTTCACCTCAGCCCACTGGCAGCACTTTTGCATGGAACACCGGCAGCAGCACAGATACGATTCATGTATCGTCAAGCGGCCATTATGTACTTACTGTGACGAGTTCCGAAGGATGTGTTGGTGTAGATTCGGTAGACATTATGGTATCTCCTCCGCCAGTAGTGAATCTGGGTCCCGACACAACGAACTGTGACGGAAGCCCGATATTGTTAATGTCGTCTGTCGTTTATACTGCCCCGTCATATCTATGGCATAATGGAACCATTGCCCCCACCTATACGGCAACTGCCAGTGGTACATATTGGTTACAGGTGACAGAATACGGATGTTCGGGAGCCGACACAATTCATCTATCGATCAAGTACGATACGTTCACATTATACAATCCTGACACTGCAATCTGTAAAGGTCAGTCAGTACAGATCAGGGCGACAGGTCATCCGGAATTGCAGTTCCATTGGTTGCCTACTACCGGAATACCTTTCCCGGATGTTATGACACCTCTCATCACAACGGACACATCGGCAATGTACTACATGATAGCACACCTGGAGGGATGTGCAGATGGAATAGACTCGGTGTACATTGATGTTCAGCCGAACCCTGACCCATTCCTTGGAACCACAAGACGAGTTTGTGAATTCGATACGGTACACATAGTCAGCTATGTGGATCCGCCGTGGTACACACATTACTCTTACAGCTGGTCGCCTTCCACAAATCTCGATCATAGCAACCTGCGGTCAGTGACTTTTAAAGCAGGACCAACAACTAACCTTATCCTGACCGTTTCTACGCCTGCAGGCTGCATCGGTTCAGATTCGGTAATGGTTGTTATGAGTCCCGGAAATTTCGCCTCTGTTATAGCCGACACCGCGATCTGCCCCCACGATTCCGTGATGCTCACTACCTCGGGAGCAGTTGGATATACATGGACACCACTTTCGGGGCTAAGTAATCCAAACGCAGGCTCACCCTGGGCAAAACCTGTGAACGATCAGACGTATGTAGCTCTTGCAAGAAGCGCTGATGGTTGTCTCGATACATTAACAGTGAATATTAAAGTTCACCCTGCTGCTGTGTTGCATATGCCTGATTCTGTGACCATATTCACAGGAGAATCTTATCAGATCGCACCTCAAACAAATGGCACCAGATTTTCATGGACCCCTTCAGGAGGACTCAGCGGGAAGTTTATTGCAAATCCCGTTGCTTCGCCTGAGGTCAGCACCAGGTATGTACTGACAGCGTCGACTGAAGATGGATGTGTAGCGGTAGATTCGATCCGCGTTAATCTGAATGACAATGCGTTGGTAGATGTCCCAAATGCATTCACGCCAGATGGCGGAACGAACAGCAAACTTTACGTTCTGAAGCGCGGGCTTGTGACGTTGAAATCATTCCGGATTTTTAACAGGTGGGGAAACCTGTTATTTGAGACCGCAGACATCAATGCAGGATGGGATGGCACCTACAAGGGTGTTCCTCAACCGCTGGGTGTTTATGTGTACACTGTAGAGGGATTCACCAATACCGGTAAACCTGTAGTAAAATCCGGCAATGTAACATTGCTACGATGATATGATTTCCATTTGTTGTTTATTCAGTGGTGGCGTCGCAATAGCCGGCATACATGTAATCGGCTTCGCGCGATAGCTTTTGATAAATTGACCTATTATTGGGACTTTTGTCGCACAGCGAGAAGGCGGTATTTAGCCGCACTATCTGTGAAAAGACCGGAACATGAGGCGAATAAAAGACCTGATACCACTGATATTCATATTGTTAATCGCAACTGGCGCCATTGCACAGACCCGACTGACTTTGCACGATGCGGTGGAACGAACACTGAAAAATAACTTTGATATCAGAATAGCCGAGATCACAAAAGAACAGGCTACAATAAACAACACTGTAGGGAACGCGGGATTTCTACCCAACATCAATGCCGGTGTGTCGGCTACTGAGAGTCGCACCAACGTGCGCAGTGACCTGGCTAACGGTACGCAGCAGAACAACCCTAAAGCCGTCAATACAAATATCAACCCCGCTGTAACGGCAAATTGGACGTTGTTTGATGGAGGCAGAATGTTCGTCGTAAAAAAGCAGTTATCGGCCATTGAGGCACTCAGCGCTCTTCAACTAAAGCTACAGGCACAATCATCTGTATCGAGAACGATTCAAATGTATGCACAATTGGTACTCTTGCAACGTCAGATGATCGCAATCGATACCGCATTACATCTCGCCCGTGCACGCATGGAGTTATCTGAGATCAAGTATCAAAGCGGGGCGGGTGCTAAAATCGATTTTCTCCAGGCAAAAGTTGACTACAACGCCAGGCGAGCCGACTCATTATCCTATATCTCAGGCTATGCTCAGGCTTGTGATTCTATGGGCGTGCTGATGGGCGAACAGGAGGGTGCCTGGTACCGTGTTGATGACGTGTTACCACTAAACATGAATTTAAAGGAGACGAGCACGTCTACACTTCCTGACATGAATCTGTCTCTCGCTTTCTATAAGCAGAACAAAAACATTGCTGAATTGAATGCCGACATTGCGAAAACCTACGCACTGCCTACACTTTCAGTGTCAGGTGCCTACCTGTACAACAGAAGCACCAATGCGACCGGTTTTGTATTGTTCTCCAGGAACTATGGTGGCAACGGTGCCGCAAATCTGAGCATCCCGTTATTTCAGGGAGGCAACATCAGAAGGCAAGCCAAAGTTGCATCACTTCAGGCTATGCGCGAGGAATTGCTGTATGAACGCCAAAACACGATCATTAAAAGGCAACATCGTACGGCGCGACGCAATTATGACATAGCAGTGCAGTCGTGGAAACTGGCGACAGAAGACATGAAATTCGCCAGAGAAAATCTTGATGTACAGTTTGCCCGTTTCAAGGTCGGCGTAGGAACAACCCTTGAATCTCGAGAAGCAGAGAATGCCTATGTGCAAACTTTGATACGGCTGTATTCATCGGAATACAATGTAAAACTCTATGAAACGCAGGTACTGGAACTGGAGAACAAATTACTTTCTGATAATTAGAAACCAGCCTTGATCGTTAGTTGAACGCTTACAATCTCAGAGTTTTCGTTATTTTAGGCCTTCATTCATTACTATGAGCACACAATTAGGCATTGGATCTCGTGTAGATCATCCACATTTTGGGAAAGGAGTAGTGGTTGACACCGCTCTTGAATTTTACATTATCTGGTTCAAGTCGCAGCAAGACACCAAAAGCATCAGTAGGGATTTCGCAGACCTGAAAGTACTTTCGGCCACAGAACCTGATGGTGCAACCGACAAAATAACCATTGCAGACATAGAACAAGCACTAGAAAACATACTGGATAGGAAGCTCCACGACATGCAAATGGTGCCCATTGGAGTCCGCTGGCGAAGGGGCACTATGATTTTACAACCGGGAGATACTACCCTTCAGGCTAAAGAGGTACCCATCGAGACATTCTTCCACAAGATAGTTATGGTGCGTGACAGACTGAGAGTACTGGAACAAAAGATAAATGCGCACAAGGGAATGGAAGACGACGAGAAAGTGGAATTGCAACAGTATATCACTGCAGTTTACGGATCGCTAACCACATTCAACGTACTTTTTAAGGAACCACATCACCAATTCAAAGGAATGTCTGGTAAAGACTAACGCCACATTTATGTGCAACCCTTCAGTAGACAAACGAACAGAAATATTCACGGTACAATTTCAGTTAAGGTAAAATGAAAATAACGGGAACACTTGCGCTAATTGCAGGTCTTGCGGCAAGTACGTGCAACGCTCAGGATTCACTCATGTTCAGGAACATTTCAAAAGAAGTGATGCTGCATGGTACTTGCTACGAAAATCTAAGAGTATTATGTAAGACGGTTGGGCATCGCTTGAGCGGAACACCTGCGGCGGCAAAGGCCGTAGAATGGGGACGAAAAGCAATGAAAGACGCAGGAGCGGACAACGTATGGCTTCAACCTGTCAATGTACCGTACTGGTACCGGGGTAAGGAATCACTTGAACTGAAGATTGCCGGCAAATATCAGAAAGTGCCGGCATTGTCGCTTGGCAACAGCCAAGGCACAGGTGGCGAACCTTTAGAGGCAGAAGTTGTGATGGTGAACAACTACGACGAATACAAAGCGTTATCAGACGATGCTGTAAAGGGTAAGATCGTATTTTTCAATTACAGGTTCAGGCAAGATCTCATCAACAGCTTTGAAGGGTATGGCGACGCCGTTAACTATCGTTGGAACAGCCCGAATGTTGCTGTGAAGCGCGGGGCTGCAGGCGTTATCATCCGTTCTATGTCTACAGGAGAAGACGATTTTCCGCATACCGGCAGCATGCACTACGAAGACACTACAGCGGCAAAATTGCCGGAAATGGCCGTAGGAAACTATACTGCAGATGCGCTTTCCAAAGCATGCAAAGCCGGCAAGGTGATGGCCAAAATGACCTCGGAATGCAAAATGATGGGTATGCGCCCATCATATAACGTGATAGGCGAACTGAAAGGTACCGAGATACCGGAGAAGATCATTACTGTAGGCGGACACCTTGACTCGTGGGATGTTGGAGAAGGCGCTCATGACGACGGAGCGGGATGTGCGCAGTCTATTGAAGTGATTCGTGCATTAAAAGCTATAGGATATAAACCACGCTATACCATCAGGGCCGTACTGTTTATGAACGAAGAAAACGGCAACAAGGGTGGTTGGGCATACCTGGATTCCGCAAACGCCCGGAATGAACAGCACATTCTGGCTATGGAAAGTGACGCAGGTGGCTTCTCTCCGCGCGGTATAGGTCTTGAGATGTCTGAGAAGCAGAAAGAACACATTCGAAAATACCGCGACCTTTTCATGCCATACAATGTTTATGACTTTGAAAAAGAAGAAGGAGGTGTAGACATATCACCGCTGCACAACAAAAAGAATGTACCCGCGGCAGGTTTGCTACCCGATTCTCAGCGATATTTCGATTATCACCATACTGCAAACGATGTTTTCGAGACAGTGAACCACAGGGAACTGAAGCTGGGCGCCGCAACGATGGCACAATTCATTTACCTGATCTGTGAACACGGACTGGAATGATGCAGCGATTTAGTGTTTCTCAGGAATAATGAAAGTAAAACGTGCACCGGTGCCCGGAATATTTTCGGCAAATATCACCCCGTGATGGTATTCAAGGATCTTTTTACAGATAGCCAGACCGATACCGGAACCGGGATACTCTGACCGACCGTGTAGCCTCTGAAATACCTGAAATATCCGGTTGGCATATTCGCTATCGAAGCCTATACCATTGTCGGCAACGGATATCTTGTGATACCGCTTCTGGGGCTGTAGGTTAAAGTTCTTGATCTCTGTGTCTGAAATTTCACCCACTTCTATGCGGATGATCGGCGGCATATCAGGCTTATGAAACTTGATCGCATTACTGATAAGGTTCTGGAATAATTGTTTCATTTGAGGCACAACTGCCTCAACAGTTGGCAGTCCTGTACAACGAATAGCCGTACCCGTCTCTTCTATCTTCACTTCCAGATCGTTCATTACGTCTTGCAGAATAGCATCAAGACTCACTTTTTCGAACGGAACTGACGTTTGTGATATCCGAGAGAATTCGAGCAACGCGTTGATCAGCAGCCTCATATTCTCTGCCGAAGCGACCATACGCGACAAGTACATCTGACCATCACCTATAAGCACGCTCTTGTATTTCTCCTGCAATCTGTCGCTGAATGTGGTGATCTTCCTGAGTGGCTCCTGAAGGTCGTGGCTGGCGGCATAGGCAAATTCCTCAAGAGCCTTGTTGGACCTGTGGAGCTCGTCAACCATATCCTTCATATTGAGTTCTATGGTCCTTTGAGATGTAATATCGCGAAGGCTGCCTACCATTTTCACCGGTTTTCCAGAATCATCGCTCATGATATTTGCAAGGCAATGTAGTTGTTTAAGGTTGTTCTTGCCGGAAATGATCCTGTATTCAACGTCAATATTACCATCCGTTTTCACCGCATCAGCTATCAACTTCAGTACCCGTTCCTTGTCGTGCGGATGGATGAAGCTGGTTGTATAATCAGCATCCAGACCAATTTTTTCAGAACTAACCTCATAAATACGATAGACACCGGGAGACCAATAAACCCCTTTTGCGGCAAACATCCATTCGAAAGTACCGAACTCCTCCACATTAAATTGCTCAAGAAACAACTCCCGCGATTCAAACGAAGTGAAAGGCATCCCCCATTTCGATTGGTCTAATAACAGAAATAAATGGTACATCTTCTCCCCGTCATTATCCCCGTCAGTCACTGCAGCAATGTAGACGTAAAATGACCTTCTTACCCCATTACTATCAACCAGTTCAAAGATCATAAAACTGGAAGGCACATGATTATCCCGGTCGAGATCACCTACCAGAATATCGAACCTGCGTTGCTGAAACGAATCAAGAAATGAATTAAAGCTCCTGCCAATCAGCTTACCTTCGGGAATGCCGGTAAAATCTACGAACGCATCATTTGCAAAAACGATCTTCTTATCACTACCGGTAAATACGACCGACATGCCGGGCCCGGACCGCGCCAACCGTTCAAAAAAGGACTTACCACCAGATTGGGTATCGTCCGATACGATATTCTTATTTTGGGTAAATATACTTTTCATTGTAAATCAACTGTATCAAAGATTAAATTCCTTGAACTGCCTCATTTTATTATAGAGAGTCTTTCTGTCAATGTTCAATAACTTAGCAGCCTTGCTTTTATTGTAATCAGATTGCTTCAGCGCCTTCAGTATCACTTCATATTCTGTACCGAGATTCGCAGCCTTTAATTTGTTCATAAGAGGATTGGTAACCTCATCCGATTGAGCCTGCCATGCTGCTTGTTCAACGGCTTTCAGGCTATCATCATTTTCAAACTGCAACTTATAAAAATTGCTTATTTCGAATGGAAGTGACCTTACATCCACAACATCACCGTCTGTAAGAAGTGTCGCACGCTTAACCACATTTTTCAATTCACGGAGGTTTCCATACCATATGTACGCCCTTAGTGCCTGCTCAACCTCGGGCGAGAAACCCTTGATATTCTTTCCTAACTCTGTATTTGTTTGCCTGAGAAAATAATGGGCAAAAGTCATGATATCCTCTTTGCGATCCCGTAATGGAGGAACTTCTATACTAAACTCATTGAATCGGTGATACAGATCCTCACGGAACTTACCGGCCCTGGCCATATCCCACAATCGCTCATTACTTGCTATAATGATCCTTACGTCAATATCAATATCGTTGGTCCCACCAATGCGCCTTATCTTACGTTCCTGAACGACCCTCAACAACGATACCTGTATATCGTATGACAAGTTACCTATTTCATCAAGAAAAATGGTGCCTCCATTTGCCAGTTCCAGACTACCGATCTTTCGGTTGGTGGCACCGGTAAATGCGCCCTTCTCATGACCAAACAACTCGCTACCGGCAAGATCTTTGGACAAAGCACCACAGTCGATGGCTATGAAGGGCTTTGAGGCGCGTTTACTTTGCAAATGGATCTGTTTGGAGATCACCTCTTTACCGCATCCGCTTTCACCATAGATAATGACGCTGAAATTGGTAGGCGCAACCAGGGAAACCTGACGCAAAATAGATTGGAACTGAGCACTGCTACCCGCAAGAAAACTTTCTCCACTATCAATTTTCTTCGTTCTATCCTGAGCAGTCGATTTTTTATCACCTGCATCTATTTCACTTACCGCAGTAAGTGCTTCTTTGATCGTTAGGAGAATTTCGTCCGGAAAAAGTGGTTTGGTAACATAATCGAATGCACCCAATTTAGTTACCTCTACTGCGTCCTTCACATCGCTATACCCAGTGATAATAATAACTTGTGTCTGTGGGTTCAATTCCTTGATCTTTCTTAACAGCTCGGCTCCGTTCATATCATCCAAACGAAAATCGCAGAGCACAAGGTCGGGACGAACCTCGGTCACCAACTTAATAGCGACGGCACCATTATCCGCATTGAACGTTTCAAAACCATGTTTGGTCAGAAATCGCGTCAACAGCAGGCGCATATCCTTATCATCATCGACAACCAGAATTTTTCGCATAGTGCCCTAATCTACGGCATTATCTTGCCATAAGTCAAATATACCAATTAATCGGAAGTAGCGGAGATTACCATTCACTGTCAAGTGGATTATTTCTCGACACCGCCACCCCGCGCATGTTGATTCCTACACGTATACCTGAATTTCTTCCTGAGTAACTGTCCCAACTTTGTACAAAATCTACCCTGAGGAACCGAACCAGTTTCCAGCCTATATTGTCTATTCCAACAAAAGCTTCAGAATAGAAATGATCAGCATCCGAGTAGAATGCATTACCACCCATAAGCAAATAATACCTTGCCTGACGCAATAAAGGGATCTTGTTGCTCAGCAACCCATTAAGATGATATTCGACGTGTGCCTCCCCATAAACCGGGGCCACGTTACTGAACAAATAATACGGGGCAAACTGAAAACTGGTCATATAAGGTGCAGCATACCCTACTCCTCTCATCCCGTTAAGGTGCTTCATATCAGCCAGAGAAACGTATCTCGAATTGAGGAATCCGCCAATTGACACATTGTAACTGATACTTCCTAACAACTTCAATCTCATATCATCAGCAATACTAAAATTCCATTTATCGAAATCAGTTGCTGAGTTAAAGATACCCGCAAAGCCCTTTTGATATTCCACACTGAACCGTGGCCAGGAACTACCATTGGCCACTTTATAGTCGGGGTATTGAGTGTATGTATAACCCGGCTTGAAAGATATGCCTGCAGTAACGATCATTGCGTTATGTCGCTGCCAAGGCTGGGCAGGACCACCAACGGTCGGCAGGTTCGAAGTATATCCACCCCGGTCTCCGCGTGCAAATGAAAGACTGTTTGAGTTTTCCAGCGGAATTCTATCCTAGAACGAGGTTCTTATTTTCCAGCTGAATCCGTTGCCATAATTACGTCGGGCAATAACGCTCAGTTCACTCCGTTCATATAGTTTCAGATCATTTTCTCTTGCAAAAAGTGACCTGTATGTATTGAGCATCGGTATAACAGGGTTATCAGGATTGAATTGGAATAAATAGCGGCCACCCTCAATTCCCAATAACCAGGTACGGTTCAGCCATTGACGATCACGGGTTACGTAATACACTCTGCCTATTGAATTGAACCGCTCATTTGAAAATCCGTAGCGGGGCGCAAGGTCCACGAAAAGCGTTCTTCCGGTGTCCAGTTTTCTTTTAATATTTATCTTCGGCGCTACATTGAAACCCTCCACCGTATTGTAGTTGATCATATTGTTGCCGTCCAATCCCATCAGCAACGGGTTGAACGAAACAGTCGACTTATATTCTTTTCCGGAGAATGAGGTCTCACCAAATAACGTACCTAACGGCCTGAATTGATTACCCTTTCTTCTAATAGAGTCACGATACGCCGGGTCAGCACGTTTTTGGGCGATACTATCTTTGATCACAAAGTCTTTCGCCTCATCTTCGGCCAATGGCACCGGTCGATTCTGCCAATGGGAGGTATCTACTTTATTGGCTGCCTTGTCATAAATACTCACAAACTTGCCTGAAAGTACTGAGTCATTTACTTCTTCATTGATCTTTTGCCTGTTATACACGGCAACACCTTGCCCCGTAACATCAAACATCATGAATTTAACCGCGAAACACATGACCTGGCTTTTGATCACCCAAAGATCTTCTTTCAATGGAAGGTAAACCTGCTCGACCCTGAGCGTATCAATCATGTCCATACCCGACTGCTTCACCAGCGAGAGATCAAGGCTGTGAATCGCCCATTCGTCATCCGCAATATATATAACACCATTAAAACAGGGTTCATACAAGCGCTTTTGTATCACTTGGATCTTGTTGATCATACGGCCATGATCCATGAATGTACCCAGCATTTTGTAGCGATAGTAATTGAGTGCATTTTCGCTTACAGGAGATATGTAACCGCGACTACCATCGCCAATAACATCTATATTATTCTTGTAGAAGGATATGACCGACGGAAATTGCGAAAATCCCAGCCCCGACTTATTACCGCTTTCGTGTACGGAGTGAATGATGGTCTTTTCTTTGTCGCCGTTGGAATAGTAGTCAGCATCCTGCTCTACGAGGTACAAGACACCTTTGCCCGAGCTATCTACACCCATTCCTGCCGCATTTATCTCCTTGCCCATAAACTTTCCCGGTAGCTTGCGTGACCGCATCACACCCTTGAAGTAAATACCAGTGCTGAATGACTGCAACTGATCAAGATGGAATTTTCGACGTCCGATCGCCTTCCTTATCACCGCATAAGCAGGGTCTTCACCCGAGGCGCTCACGATGACTTCCTTCATTTCGGTCGCCTCGTCTTTAAGAAGAAAATTATGAACACTAGTTTCCGTTCCGGAAAAGACAATGGAATACGTCGCAGGCTTGTAACCAACGTACTGACATACCACTTTGAATGTTCCCGTTCCTACATTCAGTTCGTAGTCACCGTTGGTATTGGCGTTTACGCCAATGGTTGTACCCTGTATATATACAGTTGCATAGGGCAGCGAAGCTCCGGACGTATCTGTGACACGTCCTTTCAAGACGCCGGCACGTGCACTCAGGGAAATAAGAAAAGTAAGGGCAACAGCGAAAATATTTCTCATATACTTGCTTTACCCCTATATATCGTGCAATTCTCGGAAATGTTACAAATGAAGCAGCTACTTTTTACTGAACAGACCGTACAACTGTGCGTCAATTTTTTTCACCACCTCGGCAAAATCTTCTTCTTTCTCTGCAAAATTGCAATTGTCAACGTCAATTATCAGCAGCGGACCGTCAGTATACGTTTCTATCCACTTGTTGTAAAAACCGTTAAGACGCTTCAGGTAGTCAAGTCTGATATTCTCTTCATAACCGCGTCCACGTTTTTGAATCTGATCGACCAAGGTCGGTATCGATGCCTTAAGATAAATGAGCAGATCCGGTGGTTTTATCAGCGCCTTCAGATTCTGGAAAAACGAAGAGTAATTTTCATAGTCACGTTTGGTCATCAATCCCATGTCGAACAAGTTCGGTGCGAAAATATAGGCATCTTCAAACACTGTACGGTCCTGCACTACGGTTTCTTTACCGTTGCGGATATCGATGAGGTGTTTGATACGATTATTAAGGAAGTATATCTGCAGATTGAATGACCAGCGATGCATGTCTTCGTAGAAATCTACCAGATATGGATTATGCTCCACATCTTCAAAATGCGGCTGCCACTTGTAGTGTTTGGCAAGCATAGTGGTAAGCGTGGTTTTACCTGAACCAATGTTGCCGGCAACGGCTATGTGTTTTGTTTCCTTTTTAGGATCTGCTTTCGCCATGAGAATTACATTCGATAAGCGAATGTACTGTTAAAGTAATAATTAATAAAGACAAAACGGTGATCGGGGGGCAGTACTACTTCAAATTGTCCATACCATCAGTAAAGTGACGGATCCCTTTCTCTTCTGAAAATTTACCTGCATTGTACGCTGAAGACTGGTTTCTGGGAATGGAAAGGCTCTTCCACCCGTCTGCCGACCTTAATTTAGAAACATAAACTATCTGCCCTACATGGTAGGAATAATGTGAGATCTGACGGTTTATCGCTTCAAGAATGGTATGCCCTTCATTCCGGATGTAAATTATCCTTTCAAGATCACTATCGGTAATAGACTCAAGTGCGGTAAACAGGCATTGCCACCCTTCCTCCCACCACTTCATTATCGTGGACCTGTCAGGACTCTCAGTTTCAAATTCAGCATCCCTTTGCCGCCACGGTTTCTCACCATCTGTAGTAAGGAAATCTGTCCACCGACTCATCATATTCCCCCACAAGTGTTTCACTATTGCCGCAACGCTATTGGTGTCTTCGTTCGCAGCCCAGTTAAGCTGCTCGTCGTCTATTTGAATCATCGCTTTTTCACCAAGTGCCTTATACATTTTGAATTGTCTTTTGGCGCTGTCCAAATAATTTACCATAGTTCAGAATTTATGTAACACTATAACAGACGCAACAATTTGAGCACATGCTTTGTTGCACTACCTAACCATAACAAAGGTACTAAAAACAGAAAAAACGGGTTTAGGCGTGGAAGGCGCGCGTATGCGCGCATTTCACCAATTCGCATGGCCATGCGATTGGCACTTATACCACCTTCTGATGTGATGGGGCGATACAATCGTGTAAACGGGAAATCGAGATAATAAGCGCCGTGCCGGTAAGCGATACGCAACCACAGGTCATAATCCTCGCAGTACCTCATGTCTGTTGCAAAGCGGAAATCCTGTTCATTTTTCAGGAAAACACAAGAAGTTGAGATAACGTTACCGGCCAACAGCCTTTTATAACTTAGCTTCCGGGGATTCAAGTCTACCGCCTTATCGGGCTTATTCATAGGAACAAGTGAATAACCGTGGTACAGGAATACCAATTCAGGTCTGTTGCGGAGCACCTCAGTGACTGCACCAATTTTGCCTGCCCCCCAAGAATCATCAGCATCAAGAAAAGCGATATAGTCGCCGGTTGCAGCTGCCATACCTGCATTACGGGCAACCGAGCTGCCGGAATTATTCGGCAAAGAAATTAGCTTTACACCAGTGCCATAATGCTCTTTGATCAGACTGACGGTACCATCAGTGCATGCGTCATCCACAACAATCATTTCAAGGTCATTATAACCCTGAGCAATAACCGAATCGATGGCCCGGCATATTGTCTCCGCCCCATTATATACCGGTATGATCACGCTAAATCTCATTTCCAAAGAGAGTCGTAAGTAGAGATCAAGGTTTTTGCCTGCTCCTGCCAGCAATACACCTCCCTTGCTTTAAGGCAATTCTGCTGTAAACGGCTATAATATTCATCGTCTGAAAGCAATCTGTTCAATGCATCTGAGATCACTTTCGGGTTGGCAGTATCTATCAGGTGAGCGATCTCAAATTGAGCATTTACTTTTTGATATTCAGGGTAACTGATACACAGCTGCGGCACAGCAGAATGCATGTAGTCAAAAAAACGGTTGGCAAGCGATAGCCTGTTACTCAGACTTGTATCTTCAAACAGCGTGATGCCAATGTATGCATTTACAGTATAGTTCACCAGTTCGACAGGTGGTACATACCCCTTGAATATCACTTTGTCAGTAACTCCATATTGTTGAGCAAGCGCCACAGCCTGTGTGTAAAAATTTCCTTCGCCGCAAATTATAAGCTTGACATTCACATCTTTCATTGCAGGGATCAACTGTTCAAAACACCGACCAACATTTACCGCGCCCTGATATAAAACATACTTTTCCGGCTTATCGGGGATCTTAAAGGGACGCAGTATTGTTGCATTCCTTACAACGCCGTAATTAACCCCATACCGAGCCTTAAAGTCTTCAGCGTAACACTCGCCTATTGTGTAGCCTACAGGAAATTTCGGAATAGTAGTGCGGGCGATCCACTGCCACATTTTGTGTACTGCAGGCCTCGTAATCACTTCACGAAGGTCCGTAAAGATCTCATGTGCATCATGCACTCTTTTCAGACCACGAATGCTTGAGACATAATAGACAGGTAAAATAGTATCAAGATCAATAGCACACAAAACATCAGCCTTTCTGAAAAGAAGAAAAAAGAACAGATTGAACCAATAATGTGCATACATTAATTTGCCCTGCTCCACCATTATTGGCAAACGCACCTGTTTAAACGGCCGATCTATGAGTGGTTTGCTCGTTTTCCGTTTAAAACCCACGAGTGTAACATCATAGCCTGCCTCCGTCAACGTAGTGCAGATGCGTATCATGCGCTGATCGTAATTGAGGTCATTGGTAACTGTGCAGACTATTCTTTTGGGTTGCATTTGCGTTGTTGTAAAGATAATGCGGTTTTTAGTAGTTTTCTCAGGCATTAGCCGCATAAAAAAAGGCCATCCTGCGTTAGAATGGCCCTGCAATCAGTTTTTCAAAAAACTATCGGTCCTGATTGAACTTTGAAGAAGTGTTCGTTGCGCGACGGCGAAGTTTAAGATCGTTGTTCTTGGCATACTTAATGAATGTCTTGTCAAGACCGAAAGAGTCATCACCATAAACATAGATAGTACTTCCGGTCAGGTTCTTGAATGTACGGCGGGCAAGCAACTCTCTTTCTTTTTCATATTGAATATCGATAGCCTCAAGTGTTCCGGACAACTTTGAATTTACAATATTAAAGTAGCCCATGTACCTCGTATGGCTAGGACCTTCGTAAAAAGTAATGAACGACATTTTTGATACTACCGGATCGTCAACATAGCTGAATTTGCCGAGAAAGCCGTTGAAGAACTCGATCACCCCTTTATAATCAGCCTGATTTATTGCACCGCATTTCGCGACAATGTGATTTTTAAGGAAGTAATCATAGTCACGCATATTAAACGTGTCAAGATATTCAACTAATGTGAATTTACGATTGGCGAGACCGCTCATCAATTTCTCATGACGAGCCATTTCCAACGCAACTTTTTTCTCGTCCTTTACCTTCAATTGGATCAGCGCACCGTTGTCCAAATTACACTCGCGCGCCCACCATGTTGCAATGAGCCCGTCTTTTGCCTTGTTCATCACCAGCGTGGACCGGATGGACGCTGCATGATTCAGATCTCCTTTTGTTTCCCACTTGGTACTTACAGATGGCACATTTGCAGTGCGAATCAGCAAATATGCCCATTCTCCAGATGACAGGTCCACTACTTTACCTCCGTTAATATTCGCCTGGTTCTTATAGTTTTTGGTGAAACCCGCCAGATCATTTCCGTTATTATCAAAAACCGCACACTCTCCGCATGGATACAGATTTTTGCATGTTTTCTGTGCGAAAACAGTACCTGCGGAAAGGGAAACAAGGGCTATCCCTGCTATGTGAACTGCTTTTATCTTACTCAGTAGAGACATATTATAGTGATGTTACGGAATTGTGTGCGTTGTAAAAGGTACGAATAAGGAGCCAAGTTAGTAAAAAAGTGTTTGAAAATAAAAGCATGGCTTAAGAAATGCCGAAAATGTCACCATCACCGGATCAATTAGCGGTATCAGCGAATTGAATTTAAATAGAAAACGCCCCGTGTCCGGGGCGTTTCTTTATCTGTAATATGAAGTTTAAATTACTTCTTACCACCTTTAGCTGCTGCAGCCGCTTCGCTATCTGCCTGACGCAGAGCACGAGTTGTAACTACTGACGCAATTGGAATACGTGGTGAGTTCAGGATCTCCATGTTCTCAGCAACTACATCCTGCACGCGGATGTTACCATGCAGTTGGAGGTTGTCGATTTTCACTTCAATACTTTCTTTCAGGTATTTAGGGAAAGTACGCACATTCAACGACTTGATTTTCAGTTCGAGACGACCACCATCTTTCACACCCTGTGACTGACCAGTGAAATTCAAAGGCAGCGTTGCAACAACCTTGCGATCTTCAACCAGCTCCAGAAGGTCAACGTGGCTCAACTCGTCAGTAAGCACATCAAACTGGAGATCTTTCATGATAGTACGGTAAGTTTTGCCGTCAACAGAGATCTCAGCGATCTGGAATTCAGGTGTGTACACCAATGGACGGAATGCCATCAATGGAGCAGAGAAATGGATTGTTTCGTTTCCACCGTAGATAACAGCAGGAACATTTCCTTCAGAACGAATCTGGCGTGTAGCTTTTTTGCCCAATTCGCTTCTTTTTTTACCTTCAATTTTTACACTTTTCATTTTTAGTGTTTTTTGATCTTTCAGCGCCGGTCGCTATTCCGCCAAACATCCGATCGTTGAAATAATTTTTAACAATAAAGGTTGTCCCTATCAATTCGGGAGGCGGATTTTTTTGTATAAACAGTCGTTAGTATTATTCTTGATCTGTCTCCCTGCTACTACTTTTTCTTATTGTGCAGGAAAAGAGAACTTATTGATTTATTTTCAAATGTATTCCTGATGGCAACTGCGAACAACTCAGCTGTTGAGAGGACCTTGATCTTATCGATCTGCTTTTTCACCGGTATTGTATCACACACAACCAACTCTTCAAGCATTGAATTAGAAATATTTTCATATGCATTACCGCTGAGCACCGGATGTGTACAGAATGCGCGAACAGACAAAGCGCCACGTTCCCTGAGGATCTGAGCCGATTTGCTGAGTGTGCCGGCCGTATCACAGATATCATCTATCAACACAACATTTCTGCCTGACACGTCACCTATTACGGTCATTGCCGCTATTTCGTTGGCACGCTTCCGCTGTTTGTCGCAAATAACCATGTCGACTTCAAAGTATTTAGCTACCTCTCTAACACGGTTAGTACTACCAACATCTGGTGAAGCGAATATCAGATTATCAATCTTCAGATTCTCGATATAAGGTATAAATATGGCCGAAGCATCGAGGTGATCAACAGGGATGTCAAAGAAACCCTGTATCTGCGGAGCATGAAGATCCATGGTCATCACTCTGTCTGCACCAGCCTCAGTGAGGAGATTTGCGACCAATTTGGATGCGATGGCCACCCTCGGCTTATCTTTCCTGTCCTGACGGGCGAATCCGAAATACGGAATTACTGCAGTGATGTAACCTGCCGAAGCTCTGCGTGCCGCATCGATCATCATCAGGAGTTCCATCAGGTTATCGGAAGGAGCAAATGTCGACTGCACTAAAAAAACATAATCACCACGGATCGACTCCTGAAATACTGGTTGAAACTCACCGTCGCTGAACTTCTGAATAGTAAGCGCACCAAGAGGTTTGCCATATGCTTTCGCAATCTGTTCCGCTAAGTAAGTTGAACCGGTACCTGAAAAAATCTTTACTGAAGAATCCATAAACGCCAAATGGACTGCAAAGGTATGAAAACACAACAAAAAAATAACTAAATGAGCCGAAAAAACATGAAAATTCGAATCATCACAAACTTATTAGTATTTCGCCAATTCTGAATTCACCATATTGATCCAAATGTGCATTCCGTAGTTACTCCAATGTGTATCGCCTTTTCGGTAAAAAGTATCCGGTTTGGGTGATGAGGAAAAAACGGTAAACACATCAAAGACCTTAACCTTCGATGACGGGCTATTTTGAATTCGGGGGATTAGACCGTTATAACCATCGGGCTGCAAGATAGTTGCAGGACTTGGTATTAATGAAAAATACACTTCATCAAATCCAGCTACCTTGAAGCGATCATATATAAAATTCATCTTCCTGACACAGAAATCAACTTCCGAGTCAGAAAGCTCTGAATAACTACTGAATCTACCACGCGGCAACACAGTTGATCGAAAAAACAAATACCTTCTATTTTTTGACAGCACAGTATTTCCGCTTCCCCTTCCAAAGTAATGAAGTACAAGGGACGCTTTGGCCATCCTAATCGGATTCAAAAAGTTGAAGTGAAACAACAGATACTCTAGATTTCTATTCATAAATGCTGCATAACTTTTCACGCCATCCCCGCCACCTGCAGCGAAACTACGGGGAGGGGGTGGAGCGGAAAAATCCAATGTCACATGCAATATTTCCCTCACGTAGCGTTCAGTCATCTCGATGATGAGTACATTCTTCCTTCCAGCTTTCGGTTGAAAAGGAAACGCCTGTGTGACCCTGGACTTTTCGAGAGATGACACATTACAGAACACAGAATCCGGGATGTCACGGGTATAGCTATCCCCAAGTATACACAGCGCCACATTCCCTTTTCCACATTCACTGGGACGATCGTAACTGTAATTCTTCCGTTCAAGGTATATCTTTTCGTTATCCAGATTCGCCTGAGATACGAGATCACCCCACGGAGAATGATATATCTGATACCACTTTTTATCGCCAGCATGGGCGTTATGCCAATTCCAAACCCTAAACACAAACCGTTTGGTTGATGCAGCCACTATAACTGAGAGTCCCACCACGAGAACTACGTATGCTGATATGGATTTGATTCTCCTCAAAACTGAAAGTAGATGAATTTAGTTTCTCCGACAACGCCTAGAAAGTAGCAAAATATTACAGCGATAAACACCGTTAAAAAAAATAAAACATCGCTTCTCAAATAGAACCTCTTTATTCTGGCCTCGAGAACAAACATATATATCGACAACAAAATAGCCAACAGAAACTCTGTTGTGTTCAATCCGGTTGAAAGACTCCCATCGGAAAACGCGAAAATGCCCGCAATGTATGTCAACGCATCCTGTATCGTCGGTGCGCGAAAGAATATCCACAAAAAAGTTACGATGAGAAACGTGGCAGTTACACGAATGATCGTCGCAATTCCCCCACCTTTTGAAGTACCATTTTCGATTTCTTTCAGCCCGGGGAAAGCTGAAACAAAAAAGCTGTGTAACACACCCCACAAGCCAAATGTCCAATTGGCTCCATGCCAAAAGCCGCTGACCAGAAAGACTACAAGAACATTGACCCTGTTACGGATAATCCCCCTCCTGCTTCCACCCAAGGGTATGTACAAATAATCACGAAACCAGGTTGAAAGAGAAATGTGCCACCGTTTCCAGAAATCGGCGAGGCCCTTTGCACCATACGGGTTCCGGAAATTTTCCATCAATTTTACCCCCATGACTTTAGATGCTCCTATTGCTATGTCAGAATACCCCGAAAAGTCACAGTATATCTGCACCGAATAAGCAATTGCACCAATAGCGAGTGTAAGTGAGGACTGTTCGGTATGGGTATCGTAAACATGATCTACTATCATTGCTACCCTATCAGCAATGACCATCTTCTTAAAAAAGCCCCATGACATTCGTAACAACCCCTCCTTAACATTGTCCCAATGATATGGTTTGAACTCGTGAAACTGTCCCAGCATATGCTGCGGCCGTTCAATAGGGCCTGCAACCAACTGAGGATAATACAGGACATACAGAGCGTACACCGCAATATCCTTCTCCGCGCGTTGATTACACCTGTAAACCTCTATGGTATAACTAAGTGCCTGGAAAGTATGAAACGACAATCCGATAGGCAATAGGAGGTCCAGATAGTGCATATGAACCGATGGAAACAACGCGTGTATGATAGGTTCAAGAGACTTCGCAAAAAAATCGAAGTACTTGAAAACAAAAAGCACCCCAAGATTGGCTGCTATGCTTACAGACAAGATCAACTTCCGGGCACGGCCATCAGTTCGCTCCAACCACAAACCGGCGTAATAGTCAACCAGAATGGTAAAAAAGAGTATCAAGATGTAAACGGGAATAAACATCATGTAGAAGTAGCAACTTGACAACAATAGGAGCAAAACCCTTGATTTCTGATTTCGAAGCCGGAAGAACCATACCGTGACCACGATAAAAAACGCCAGGAAATGAATAGAATTGAAGACCATGCTGCATTTTGTGCCAATAAATGATATACCCGGTGCCCCAACGAACAAGCCGGGTTGGCACAATATACCCCAAAGAAAAAAAACTACAATGCCTATAAGCCGGATTCTGTATTTCTGCCGGGGCAGAAACGATCACCATTTATCTGGGACAGTACTCGCGCACCGCCTCACGCTGCCAACCCACATGCATCGGGCGAGCCACCCTCAGGCGCATGCTTATTTGGCATTTCAGCACACAAGGTTTACCCGCAAACCATGTCGCCATGATAAGCTGTAGTCTCTTACACTACATTTTCACCCTTACCCTCTCAAGCCGGTTTGACGTTAAGCCAAAAAAGTTTGGTACAGGCGGTTATTTTCTGTGGCACTGTCTGTCACCGGTATGTTCTACCAATGCCTACCCGTTAGGTAGTGTGCTGCTCTATGCTGTCCGGACTTTCCTCCGCAATTATTGAATAGCGGCGGTGATCCGGCATTGTAGCGAGACAAATGTACGCAAGTGACAGTTGATAATGCTTGTGACGCAGAAAGTATGATATCAATTTTGTCGCATTTAAACCTTGTGAATGTCGAAATACACCTTGAATATTCTCACTAAGTATATGCACCTTTGCGATACAATCATCTCTCAAACAGAACAAAAAATGGAACAGGAAAACAAAAAGATAACGATATCGGCAAACATTAATGCTTCGGCTGAAAAGGTTTGGACCTGCTGGAATGAACCAACACATATAACCAAGTGGTGCAGCGCGTCGCCGGACTGGCATACACCAAAAGCGGAAAACGACCTGCGTATAGGCGGACGATTTCTGACAAGAATGGAAGCAAAAGACGGCAGCTTCGGGTTCGACTTCAGCGGCACCTATACCGACGTTGTAACGCAGAGCAGTATCACTTACACACTGGACGACAACAGAACGGTTACAATCCAGTTTACCACACAAAATGGTGTAACCAATATTGTGGAGACATTCGAAATGGAAAATGAGAATCCGGAAGAAATGCAACGCATGGGTTGGCAGGCAATATTGGACAATTTTAAGAATTATGTTGAGTTAATGAAATAATACATATATTCTCGCTACCTTACGCATACAAAACACACGCTACATGACTATAGTTATTACGATTGCATGCATACTTGCGTTGATATTGACCTTTGCTGCAATTGGCAACAAACAACTGAATATTGAAAGAAGTATTGTCGTTAATAAGCCAACGGAAGAAGTATTCAGCATCATACGACTATTGCGCAATCACGATAAATTCAATATGTGGATGATGATGGACCCTGACATGAAAAAAGAATTCCACGGCATTGACGGGGAAATCGGTTTCGTGTACGCCTGGGACAGCACCAATCAACGAAACGTGGGTGCAGGGGAACAGAAAATAGTTTCAATTGAAGTCAACCGATCTATCGCATACGAGCTAAAATTTATAAGGCCAATGCAGGATGTTGCTGCTGTAACGATGCAAACGAATACGCTGGCCGATGGTAACACACAAGTTTCATGGGGCTTCAATAGCACCATGAAGTTTCCAATGAACATAATGAAGCCATTGATGAAAAAAATGCTGAGCAAAAGCCTAGATCAGAGCCTGAATAACTTAAAAACCCTGATCGAGCGATAACTACAACATTCAAATAAACCAGTTGAAAATGAAAAGGACTACAACTCTATACTGGGTATTCACCGCGTTATTCTCGGCGGCAATGATATTCACTGCCGTGCCCGATGTCTTATTATCTGCCGATGCCGTAACATTCATGAAAGATCATCTCGGCTTCCCCAACTACTTTACGTTTTTTATTGGTGTCGCTAAAATATTGGGCTCAATAGTAATACTCATCCCCGGACTGAAAACACTAAAAGAATGGGCATACGCCGGGCTGGTTTTCGACTTGGCGGGTGCCATTTACTCGGTAATTTCAGTTGACGGATTTCAACCACAAATGGTCATAATGCTCATTTGGGTGGTGCTTTTTGTTTTATCCTATTTCTACTATCGCAAAACAATAGTAAACAAATAACACACCGGGCTTTAAATATGGAGCGGCAAAAATTCCAGACAACTGATGAGTACATCGGGGCTTTTTCAGGCGACACGCAGCAATACCTGAATAAGATGCGGTCTATTGTGCGTATGGCTTGTCCCGATGCTAGAGAAGTGATAAGCTATAATATGCCTGCCATGCACCAGGAAGGGGTGTTGGTTTATTATGCTGGTTATAAAAATCACATAGGATTCTACCCCACCGGATCAGGCATCGAGCATTTCAAAAGCAAATTGGCAGACTACAAATGGTCAAAGGGTGCAGTTCAATTTCCGCTTGGCAAGCCATTGCCGGAAAACTTGATAACTGACATCGTAAAATTCAGGCTGAAAGAGAACCAAGAAAAGGCGCAACTAAAATTGAAAGGAGGTAAATGATAGAAGTATTCAAAACTAATGTGGAAACGCAGGAAACTGCCTCATCCATCTGCGGAAGCATATGCCGCAGACCAGGCATCTTGTCCGCCACATTTGATCTTGATGACTGCGACAGGATCCTGAGAGTTGAGGGCGCGGTGATTGACAATCACCACATCAAAAGTCTTGTAGAAAAAATGGGCTATGAGTGTCAGGTACTCATCTGATGAAATTACGTCAAATATACCGAACTACATTGCTGTGGGCATGTGTCTTTGTTTTTAAGTAAACCCTGAACCAGGTACCCTTATCTACCTGACTTTCCACACCAATGTGCCCCCCCATGCTATCAACCTGATATTTGGTAATAAATAGACCTATGCCTGTAGCGTCGCTGTTGCCATGAAAGGTTTTATACATGCCGAACAATTGATGCCGGTACTTGTCCAGGTCTATCCCCTTACCGTTATCTTTTATACTCAAAATGGTTTCGTTTCCTGATACCATGGTCGAAAACTCAACAGAAGGGCTACGGTCGGGATGGCGATACTTTATAGCATTACTCAAAAAGTTGTAAACGACACTGTCCAGATATGCAGGGTTGGCTTCGATGTATACAAATGGACTGACTTTTATACTGATGTCTGCGCCGGTTTCCTTTATTTGCCGTCCGAGGACCTCTACAGCCTTATTTACACATTCAAACAGGTTCACTTCCTCCACCGGAATATCCCCCATATTCTGAATGGCAACCACATCAGAAAGGTTTTTAACGGTGGTTTTGAAAAGGGCTGAGAGATCCTTTATGTTATCGAATATTACCTGTCTTTCCTGCTCGTTTTGCTCGTTTTCGTACAATTCGAGCAATCCCTCAAGATTGAAAGTATATCCTCTCAGATCATGCGTAACAATATTGGCGAAGTTCAATAAGCTCTTGTTCTGGGCTTTTATTGTGTCATTTGACTTTTTTATCCGCTTCTCCAATTCCTTGACCGGGGTAATATCGGCAGCATGCATCACAAACCCCCTAACGACATCCTCATCAACATCTGGAAAGAAACTGACCTGCAGATACCGTTTAGTTTTCTGCCCGGGAACCTGCATCACGAGCACCAATTCCTGTGAGCTGCCATCAAGGGCTGCACTGACATGCGGTTCGTAAGGGCCATAAGCGTCGCCGAAGAGATCAGTGATAGAGATATTATTTACCATCTCGTCCTTTTTCTTCCCAAACCAATCAAGATAAGATTCATTAGCGTATCGGCAGATGAGCTGTTTATCCCAATAGGCAAGCATTGCAGGCACTGTATCGGCGACCATAAGCCCGAGTGCAGTTGGTGTTGATTTCATTTTTCGTTGGGTTAGTCGATCGAGCAACACATACTACCATCTTCCACATTGTAAAAATAATTACATTTTACCGAGAATAGCAATCCATTTTATCCAAAATAAAAACCTTCTTATAAACCAATTCTAGCAAAAGAACAATGGCGTAAGGAAATATTATGTTCGCATGAATATTTCATTTGCATTACTTCGATATTAGCAAGGAGAAAGTATTTTGTTCCAGATCATAAACAATAAAGACAGTGTTGTAGGAAGCCCAAAAATTAAATATTTGCTGTTAATACTTGCCCATTAAAACGCACATGATGTAATTTGTGCCACCAATATTTTGCTTTCTAAACTCCAATTCGTCATGGCAGCACTGCTTTCCGAAAGTTTTCGCAAACACATCGAACTCTCAGACCCTGAAGTTGACTTTATCCTCAGTCAATGCAGAACCACAAGCTACAAGAAAGGACACTTCATAGTAAGAGAAGGCGACACCTCCAGAAACGGAATATTTATTCTTAAAGGTGCTGTTCGTTCATACTTTATCGATATCAACGGTCACGAACACATAATTCAGTTAGGCGTGGAAGGATGGTGGGTAGGTGACCTCGAGAGTTTCATTAATCAGATTCCGGGAAAACTATATGTAGAGGTAATTGAAGAGAGCACAGTATTATTGTTGCCCTACGAACACCTTCAAAACATCTACTCAAAAGTTCCTGCGGTCGAGCGTTATTTCAGGATATTATTTCAGAATGCTTTTGCAGCTTTTCATAAACGGGTTCTTGAAAATCTCAGCATGGATGCAGAACAACGCTACATTGCATTCAGAGATATGCATGGAGAAATGGACAGGAGGATAGCTCAAAAACACATTGCATCCTATTTAGGAATTTCGGCCGAGTTCTTGAGTAAGATCAAAAAGAGATTGATGTTGAAATCAAAAACAAAGAGGTAGTTCAGAATTGTCGTCTAATGAATAGTCCGGTATTGTAGCGAGTAGCAAAATCACGACCATATTCGTCTGCCTGAAACCCTACGCCAAACTGCACTGCCTTCACTTCCAAACCGACTCTGAATTGCTGGTAACTTCTGTTGTGGAATGCTTTGCCATAATTGGACATAAACTGCAGCCTCGCATAACCCGAAACATACTTGTTAAGCACCGGCCTCCATTCAACCAAACCAAACAGTTCGAATGAAGGGACTTTAAAAAGATCCATTCTAGGTTGCAACATCATGAATAAACGGGGCTTTATCAACACATACCCTAATGCGAGGCTTGGTCTTACACCAACGCTATTTGCATAGAAGCCTCCTGCGTTTACAGAGAACCACTTGTTCAGCTGAAGCCTGATGTATCCCTGATTCATCAGTTCACTGCCTGACTTCCCTCCTCCGTCCGAAGTATTCAGGGGCACAAGGAGGCTTGCTACATTGGTAACAGAAAATCGTGATGTTTTGCTGAAACTTTTGGAGAATGTATGCTGGTATGACAAATTTCTCGATCCCACGAGCAATTCAAAATTTTGAGCATACATCCTTAGTGCACATCCGAGTAACCCAGTTAACAATAAGAACCTTTTCATTTTTTTTCACACAAAAGTCAGCGCAGTTATACAAGCAGAAAATGAACTGGTTCAAGAAGCGGCTAAATGCAAAAAGTCTTGTCGCAGTTCAAGTGGGAAAGATGTCTTGCTTCATTTGCAGTCAGTCAGTATCTGCCAACCTTTGCAAAAATTTTTACCAACAAAAAACTTTATGACAACGAAAAAAAACATTACAGCAGCGGACGCCGGCGCTCTCTTTACCAGGATCTTTCTGGCACTTGTACTATTCCCACATGGATGCCAACTCACCTTTGGCCTATTTGGAGGAAATGGATTCGGACCGACCATGGCTTATTTCACTAACGTAGAGAAACTGCCCTACATTGTCGGAGTTTTGGTTATCCTAATTCAATTTTTAGGTAGCCTATTGATATTGGCCGGAATCCTTACAAGATTAATTTCATTCAGTATTGTTGTTCTGTTTATCGGCATGATAATAACCAGCCACATCGAGTTCGGATTTTTCATGAATTGGTTCGGAAATCAAAAAGGGGAAGGATATGAATTTCACTTATTGGTAATAGGAATGGCAGGCAGTCTTCTGGCATCCGGCGCGGGCAAGTTCTCTGCTGATGACTATTTGTACAGAATATCGAGAAAGCCTCAAAGAGTTCCTGCTCAATAAGTTCAAGACAGACACCCAAAAAAGAATCGGTCCACTTTTTTCAAGGTGGACCGATTCATTAGTGCGGCCAGGTTGTCAATGTTCGAACTATTTTATGGAGGATTTGAAAGCGATTGAGGGGTTTTAGTCGTTGTAATGTAATATTAGCCAGTGCAAAAATGCCCAATGACGGTATCCACTATTATCCCTCACACAATCCTTCAATCCCAGAAGTAAAAAGTAAGACAAGCAGATAGCAACTGCAGGTTGCGGCTGAAGCTGATGGTGCGGCGCGAAATCCGTTTAAGATGAGTGCGCACGCTCAGGTTCTTCCACTCTATGTGATTTGTGTCGTATTGCCGTGTACAATGCACAGATGGCGTGCAAGTGGTTTGATTTAAAATAATGAAAGTGGCAATGTCCTCTTCCTATTTACTAATTTTGCAAGCGTTTTAATAAGTAATTGTTACTCCTGCACCCAGCCCCATATCACTGTCATAGTGGCTGGATACGGAGAAGTATTTGGTAGCTATGTAACGTAAGCTAGCCACATATTCTTTATCTGTATTGGCCATGATACCTAATCTTAGCCGACGGGTAACAGGGATGTCATCACGGCTTAACTGGAAACGAATCTTGCCATCGAGGTCGGCCCTTAGTTCCGCTACTATTAGCATAGGTATTGTATACTGGACACCAGCCATTGCAGTTCTACGGTTGCTCTTATTGCTGATTTGCCCAAGCATGTTTTTATAATCACTCCCGAATATATTTTTACCGATTAGCGTGCCCGTCTCTGACTCAATACCGTTAATTAGTTTTTTGTAGTGGTAGTCATACCCTACGAATACATGCCACCATTGCATTCTGCCCAGATAGCGGCCTACAGTTGTCTCGCTTTCGTATCCATGTTCTGGTTTCATCCCCAAATGCCAGATAGTTTGTGCCTTATATCTGGTGTTTGCCAGCATAGCCATTCCGTCAGAGCCATTGCTTTCCAGCCCTATCCGCGCCATAACATGGGGCATCCTGTCATCCCAATTCAACTTTCGCCGTGCCACTTCTGGCCTGGGTATTTCCGGATTCGGTGGTGAATCCTCATAACGGAATACCCTTCCCATACCGCTCATCATATGGTAGAGTATATGGCAATGAAAAAACCAATCGCCATATTCCGATGCGGCGAATTCTATCGTATCCCTTTCCATCGGCATCAGGTCAATCACATTTTTCATAGGCGCATAGGCTCCATGCTCATTAAGTACCCGGAAATCGTGGCCATGCAAATGCATGGGATGACGCATCATACTATTATTGTAAAGGATGACCCGCACGTTTTCACCCTTCCTAATCAGTATTCTATCGCTTTCAGAAATCGTTTTATTATCCAGCGTCCATACATATCGGTTCATGTTTCCTGTCAAATCAAATTGCAACACTTTCACGGGGCTATTTGGCAGTGTAGTTTTTTCAGGAGAACGCAGCATGCCGTAATTGAGGGTTATCATTTCGTCAGTATGGGTACTGATAGTCATACTGCTCATATCAACAGTTTCCTTTTGCTCATTCCCGTTGTTCCCGGCTTTATTATTTGTCGCCCGATTGCCCGTTTCTCCATCCATTCTCATACTATAGGTAGTATCATATTTCACATTGCCCATGGCGCTTTCGTCTCCTGTCATTTCAGGGTACATTACCATATTCATATCCATTTTTTGATTGCTCATTTTCATGCCCATCGATACCAGGTTTCCCCGCATATCCATCATGCTGTTCATCATTTTCATCCCAGCGAAATATTTTAGCCTTGGCAAGGCATTTGCCGGCACCTTTTCTCCACTGCCAAGCCATAGGGAAGCCGACCTGGTACGATCTTCGGCTGTGGCCAAAAATTCGTAATTTTTATTTTCAGGTATCGTTATAACTATGTCATACGTTTCTGATACCGCAATTATCAGTCTGTCTACCTCCACCGGTTCCACGTCATTTCCATCAGTAGCGACTACAGTAATTTTGCCACCAGACCATGTGAGCCAAAAATAAGAGGAAGCCGATCCATTAGCTATGCGCAACCTTACTTTATCACCCGCCCTGTATTGTGTATACTCATTCTGATTTTTTCCATTTATCAAAAACTTTTCATAGTACACATCGCTTACATCCATCGCATTCATGCGTTTCCACTCGTTTGTCACCTTGGTTTTTAAGTACCCGTCTTTTATCGCTTCGGCATAGCTTTGTGTGGAGCCTTTTCTCACGGCAAACCAATCGCTTGCATTATGGAGATTCCGGTTAACTTGTTTGGCGTTCATGTCCGTCCAGTCACTTAACACTATTGGTATTGTCGGAATCGCCCATTCGCTTCTTTTATTTATAATAAAGGCTCCGTACATACCTATTTGTTCCTGCAATCCTGAATGGCTGTGATACCAGTGTGTACCATGTTGGATAATGGGGAATCTATACAAATGAACAGTATGGGGCTTTATAGGCATTTGAGTAAGATTAGGCACCCCGTCATATTCATTTGGCAGAAACAGGCCATGCCAATGCAGCGACGTTGCTTCGTTCAAATTATTGTGTACGTATATTTCCGCTGTATCACCTTCGGCAAATGTTAGCGTAGGCATTGGAATTTGACCGTTAACAGCTATGGCGTGTTTTGATTTTCTGCCTGAAAAATTTACTGTTGTGTCAGCGATATATAAGTCGTAACGAACAGTACGGGGTGGTGCATGATTGATAGTGGTTTTGATAGTTCCCATTTCTACCTTTGGTATATCGCCCAATCCCATATCCATTGTATTTTCGTGCGATTTCTTCGGGAGCACTTTCTTTACATCCGGCTGAACGACCTTTGGTTTCATCGTTTTTTTGGGTTGCTCCTTTATTAATTTCATTCCGCATTTTGGGCAGTTGCCGGGTTTTGCGGAATGAATTTCAGGATGCATAGAGCAAGTATAAGTTGTTGGCTGTAGATGTTCTTTGTGTTCTTTTTTAGACATATCCATGCCCTTCATATCCTGGGCAGACACAAGTGAGCGAATCGAAAGCACGAATAATATAACTACTAATTTTTTCATTTTATTTTTTTGATTTTAAATTCCCCTTCGATTTACTGTATTCTATTGTTAGAATTTTCTTGGAGTTATGGGGCTAGTTTATAGTAGTGTATTCACACCTATTAATGCTCAATAAAGCTTATTGAAATTGATTTTGCAATCTTGTCCATAATGGAATGGTCAGTCCCGAATTTGCAAATTGCATCACAATTAGCTCTGAGTTCTGAAAACAAAATATACTTAATGTTTATCTTTGAATTTCTGATTGCAGGTCGTTTTAATTGCAGTAATACATCCTTTTCTCTACTATCTGGAATAATGATATAAAACACCTTGTTACCTTCACTAATACTGAAATGCAAGTCAGATAATCTCAAAATTCCAGAGTAAATACTCGTGCTTTTCTCCACTTCAAAGGCTCCTATAATGTTGTTTGTACCTTTCTGAAACCAAAGAACATCGATTAATTTAATTGTGTTCTGAGTATCTTTATCTACAAGCAGTTCTGGAAATGTATGCAGTGAAATGAATGAAAAGCTGCTGCCGTTGTAGGATTTGCTTTTATCGTTGTTTGCAGGCGTTACATCATAGCCGAGTGAGCTGCCGATTTTCAACAAGTGATATTGCATTTCATTGTGCAAATTTTCTTCTGCTTTTTCTTCAAGAATTTCCTTTTGTCTTTTTTCTATATTTTTTTCAAATTTCGTGCGCTCTGGTTCGCTTAAATATTCATCATTTCCAACTATCATTTTCTGGGTGCCGATTTCAAAACATAGTCCTGCTATCGCACCCAAATCGTTTGACAATTCTGC
This sequence comes from uncultured Flavipsychrobacter sp., assembly GCA_964652995.1. GTDB lineage: Bacteria > Bacteroidota > Bacteroidia > Chitinophagales > Chitinophagaceae > Nemorincola. The sequence continues at coordinate 182,991 of CAZZCR010000005.1, forward strand.
CTTGTGGTCACAATTTGTTTTTATTAGCACCTCTCGGATTTTCAAATACTCAGTCCAACTTCCCAATTTCTTCTTATCCTTAAAAAGAAAGTTAAACCCATTTAATATTGCTGTATTGAATGGCGGAAAAAATGTGGGGTGCATGAAATACAAGATACTCGCTACAGCTGGTCCTAATCCCTTAATACGTAAGGCATCCAATTTTACAATTTCCTTCAACACTTGTTCCTCTGTTTTTGCATTTACACAACACTCTAAGAATTGCCCGAAAGCAATTTTGTTATTCTGATTTTCATAAATATCAGGTATTCGCAATTTCGGCTTCCAGTAGAACGGATGTGAGACTCCGACAAAGATTTGTTTCTGCTCAGCAATACAGTTCAACACAAATTCTAAACTACTTCCCTTAAAATCGTTAGGGAATGTTTTGTTTTTTATATCATCAATAACTTGTATGATTCCCCGTCTAATGGTTCGAAATGCCTTCAATCGCTGATCATTATTAACAAACCATGTGTTGTATACACTTTGCGAATCGGTTTTGTACTCCTGAATTATCTGAAAAAGATTTTCCATGTCTGTTATTTTAGCTACAGCATTTCTTCTTGTGAATAAAGATTGCTTTCAAAACTCTATTTAGTATTTGTTTTAATTTCTGCATGAGCGCATTATTCGTTTGACGAGAGGCTATCTATTGTTTTTTTCATCCAATCCATAATCAGTTTTTTATCGCCTTTAGAAAGAATGGCGTTTCTATGTATAATGGTATATGAGGCTATTGGCATAGATCCGTCCTCTACGCTATTATTAATGGCTTTTAGCTTGTTGATTTGTTTCCTAATCGAGTAAGAACCAAATTCATTAAAATTGAGGTTTTCCTTTGCATGGTCGATATGATTTCTAACAAGCCAAGCTGCTGGCTGAATTTCATCAAACCATTTGTAACTGGTCATATTGCTATGACAATCGTAACAAGCTTTTCTTAGTGCCTGTTGTACGTTTAATGGCACGGCAACAGTATTTACGATATCGGTTCGCAATACCTGCCCGCTTTGGTTGCGGGCAGGTCGTATGAACTGAATGACAATAAATACTGCCAGTATGCCGATTCCGATCTTCCAGACTATATTCATAACAGAATTACTTTAACACCTCCTTCACTTCGCCACAGGTGGACATTGCCTTACCCATGTAAGGGTTCTTAATTTCCTTTATTTCACTTAACCATGTAGCCCCTTTTCCGTCATTAGCCATCGGGCAAAAATCTTGAAATAACGTCTGTCCGGCACCGAATGTCTTTACAAGGTCGTATATATCCTTACTAAGCATTTCAAAGTGTTCACGTTGGTGCGCTATTTTATTGGCATTATCACTGATGTGTTCTGCGTTTTCTTTGATGTCGTCAGCCAAATTTAGGTATACTTTCTTCTGGTCTGTAGACATTGCCGATTGCTCCACATTTTTCATAGCATCAATAATTTCATGGCCAGCCACTGCCGCATCTTTTGGATTATCATTTGACAGTGCGTTTTTTAGATGCAGATAGCCATCTACTAGCCCTTTCAGAGATGCAGATACGTTGGCATCTACACCACCTACGGGCGCAATTGTAGGGTCGGTTACTGCTGTCTCTTGTGACGTTGTGATTCGAGTTGAAGTGTTCGTTGTTGCTGCTACTTCGCTGCCGTTGTTGCAGGAATACAGCAAAAGGAAGATTAGTGAAAATACACCAGTTAGTTGTTTCATTATATAATTATTTTGAGTGAAAAAAATTGTCGGTCTTTGGAGAATAAAATTCGTCCGGCTAGAAGTAGCTGAAACTACAACGGAACGACCAATGCATTACTGCATTATCGCTGAGTTGCAGTCGATAACAAGTTACTAAATGCGAAAATTTTGAACCCATAGGTATATGGGGCATGTTTGCCAACCGGGCGGGGGCGAATTAGCATGGGCAATGTTCACTATTTCATCTGCCTCGTATTGATGTATACAGAATACTGAATAGGATATAGTGGGATAAACAAATGGCGTGTGCAATAAAACAAATAGCGATTTGGCGATTTGATGATCAGACGCCTTGACAGTCTCTTGCTCATCTTTACAACAACCTTTCTTTTCCTCTGCCTTTTTCATTCCACACCTGCCGCATCTATCATTGGTGGAACTGTGAAGTGATTTACTCATCATCTTACCCATGCAATAATGTATGTGTACGGTAGCACCTGTAGCACTAGCCAAATACAAAATGGATAATATGGTAACAAGAAGTCGCTTCATCAGATAAGACGAATTTACGTACTAAAACTAATACATTTCAATATTCAAGATAATTTAACATCACAGATTTAAGAGCAACTATTCTCCTCGCTCTGTGCATTGTAAGATTTTCTTACGTTGTGGGTACACAAGTGATTGAATTACACACTCAGCCACTAATGTCGTTATAAAAATTGCGTGAATTATGATAAGTTCAATATTTTGAATGTGCATACCTTTGAAAGGTATTGCTTAAATATTATCTAACATTCAAAGAACGTCAAATTGGTTAAAATGAAAAAAATAATTTATGCTACTTTGTGTTTCATCGGAATCATTACGTTAGGTTCGTCTATTCCTGGTACTACGTCTACATGCGATAGCCCGGTAGTAGGTGATCATAGCGGGGCACCAGGAGAAACATCTTGTTCAGGTTGCCACTCTGCACCAGTAAATCCCGACTTGCCTGAATTGCATTTTGAAGTTGGTAGCAATGAAACTACATATATGTACGGTGTCACGTACCTAGTGCATCTTTCTATTAAAAAAACGGGACATGATAAATTTGGCTTTGTGTGCGCATCGTTAGATACAATGAATGCCTCCAAGGGAATTTTCAATTTAATAAATACGACAACTACACGTAAATATACACTGGGCGGCAGGAATTATATTAGCCATACGCCTTGTGGAGCTGATGCTGTCGACAGTATAAATTGGACTTTTAATTGGACTGCCCCAACTACAGGTAGCGGAAAAATAAAACTATACATGTCAATGTTAGTCGCCAATCACGATCATGCACTTACAGGAGACACCACATACACCAGAGTAATTTCTTTAACTCCTGAAAATTTAACCAGGGTAATCGAGCCTATCTCCAAGGGCAAAACAAAGGTGTACCCAACATGTTTTACCAATTCAATAAATATCGAATTCAACCCCGAATTTGGCAATTCCGTTAAACTGGTTACTGTGGTAGATATTTATGGAAAAACAGTGGAACAATTCTCTACTTCTAAGCTCAATATTACGTTGCCTATGAGTGAGTTATTAGTTGCTGGTGTTTATCTGTTAAAAGTCAGCAGTGCAACTTCATTTGAAACAATTAAAATCGTAAAACAATGAGATTTTTACCGATAATACTGTTGTCATTCTTAGTTTCTAATAGTAATGGACAAGATGTAAAACAACCTTGTGGCTTTCATTTGTTCACCAACACCAGTGCTCAATCTACTCTTGAGTTTGAAGCGAAGATATCTCGTGAATTGTCGAGAAAGCGCCTTAGCAGTGGTAGTAGTCATACTCTTGGCATTTATTTCATTCCCGTGGTGGTACATGTTATTCATAATGGCGGACCTGAAAATATATCTGATGCTCAGATAGCCAGCCAAATACAAATACTCAATGAAGATTTCAGGAAGATATCCGGCAGTAACGGCGATGGAAATGGTGTAGATACAAAAATTGAGTTTTGCTTAGCTAAAATCTCGCCTGATGGTAAATGCACCAATGGTATAGTTAGAATAAAATCCAGTTTAACCAATCACCAAACTTTTCAGCGTGGGCTTCTAAAGGAATTGAGTTTTTGGAATCCAGAAAAATACCTCAACATTTATGTTGTTAACTCTATTAACAGTGGCATTTTAGGTTACTCTTCTTTCCCCGGTGGCCCAGCAGATGCCGATGGTGTTGTAGTAAGAGATGATGCTTTCGGAAACATTGGAACCGTAGCACCTCCCAGCAACCTTGGGCGAACATTAACCCATGAAATTGCACATTGGTTCGGACTATACCATACTTTTCAGGATGGGTGTGGTACAGATACCTGCGCTGATGGTGACAAAGTTTGCGATACACCGCCGGTAGCAGCCCCCAATTTTGTTTGTCCAGTCATTAATTCATGCAATATTGATTTTCCCGATGTTAATGACCAAATTCAAAACTACTGCGACTATACCGATGACGCGTGCAAAAACATGTTTACAGCCGGACAGCGAGATAGGATGCAAGCTACGCTGACCGCTATTCGCACTAACATTTGGACATATAGCAATTTAATCGCCGTTGGCTGCGACACAGCTTACACCGCTCCGTCGATTTGTTCCGTAGTCGCAGATTTCACCGTTTCAAAATCATATTTGTGTCAGGGTAGCTCCATTAGTTTCACAAGTATATGCCTCAATAACCCTACCAATTACTTATGGTCATTTGTTGGTGGTTCTATTGCCTCTTCCACATTGGAAGACCCCATAGTTGTTTACAGTACTCCAGGTGTATTTCCCGTTACGCTAAAAGTATGGAATGCCGGATCCGCCGATAGCATAACCAAGTCGGGCTATATTACTGTCTCTACCCCGCCAACCGGATATCCGCTGGGCATTAACGAAGGATTTGAAAATCCGGTGTTTCCATGGAGTGGCATGACTATAGAAAATCCTGACACAAGCATTACCTGGGAGCGCACAACCCTTGCCTCTTATCAGGGAACAGCTTCTGTTCGTATCAATAATTTGATCAACATTAATTATGGGCAAAGTGACGCATTGGTGTTGCCGCCTTACAATTTTACTACTTATTTGTCGACTCCGTTCCTAAGATTCAAATGGGCTTACGCACGAAGCAGCCCTAGTTATTCCGACGAATTGATTGTTCTGGTTTCAAAAGATTGTGGCGTGAACTGGCAACAAGTGTTTTACAAAAATGGTAGTGCCTTAGTAACAGGACCAACTCAAACAACAGAATATATACCTGACGCTAGTACAGTGTGGAAGTCAGCCAATATCAATTTGTCCGCATTCTCTACTCAAAGTAATGTTCTTGTGAAAATCGTTAATGTTACTGATGGAGGCAATTGTCTCTACATTGACAATATCAATATGGGGGATACAGATTTAATCTGGACAGGTGTTTATGATCAACTTGTGGAAAATGAAATATCTATATTCCCAAATCCCTTTTCTTCTACCCTAACGATAAGGAGTGACAGGCAGTTAAATGGCAGTATGGTTACCGTGTACAACATGATTGGACAAATTTGTTTCAAACAACTACTAAACAAAGGAAATCAATTTCAGATTCAGGAAAATCTACCTAAAGGGCTATACATAGTTGAGCTAAAAAATGAAAAAAATGAACTTCATTTCAAAATGCTGAAAGAATGATGTTGCCAAAGCCCTAACTGTAGGAAACTAGGACATTCTCCTCCAAATTATTATTGGAACTTCAACCCGTATATACCGCTCGATTTATGTTATTTGCCCCGTTTGACAAACAGATAGCCACAGAAATTGCGACTAGTCTAAAGCACTATTTAGGAGAGATTTATATTGATGATAACGAGCGGCTTAATATCGTACACAATATATGTGTGTGTCCTTATCACGAACTTAAGCGAATTGAATTATGCAACCTTTACGCAGACCATGTAAACGGAGGTATAACCAATGTCGTGGCAATTCGTGAATATATAGAAACATGCATTGAAGTAGAGTATGATGTAGTTGCGGTTGTTGAACAACAGTGTGAAAATTCCATTCTTGTTAAGCTAATCGAAGTAACTATAGTTTCGAAAGAGCAAGGGATAGCATACGGTTTTCATTTTTCCAAAAGCATACAAATTGGTTGACCACTACCTATAGCCAGCGTATTATTTTGCACTTTAAATCAGCCAAATCAAATTTTCGTAGAGATCTACTTTTTGAAAAAATAAAAGCCAACTCTGTGCATTCATAGAGTTGGCTTTTATTACTTTTAATCTATTACCATCGTTTATGGATGGTGTGATTCGTGTATGTGATGCACGGAATCTATTAGATGATGTTCATGGGAAACATGACCACTAAAGTGGTGATCTGGAATGCCATGTACATGGCTCGTACCTGTTGTTACTAACGAGTCATGCTCATGCCCCGAAACCGGATAAACATGGTGGAAGTGATGGGAATGATCAATTGAAGAATCGTAATGTACCCAGGTATGATGATGGTCATCATGAGTATATGTTTCATGATGATATGAAAAATGATGATGCCAGAAAAGAGAATCGTGATGGTGATACACACTTTCCAAATGCACCAAAACTGAATGGTGGGTTGTTGTTGCCATACTATCTACTATAGATTCCATGTACTCTAGTGACGATCTCATTCCAATACTTGCGTTTGAATCAGCTATACTCAATGGCTTTTCCTGTGTAGGTGTAACGGTAGGTGTCGGCGTAACCGTAGGTGTCGTAGTAGGGCCTGGATCTGCTTTAGTGGTGGACTCTGGCTTTTTGCAGGCCAACACAAGCAAACAAAGTGCTACAAACAAAGTTGTTTTTTTCATAAAAAATTGATTTTGAGGGAGGTTAAAAACACGTTGACAATTTATTTTATTACTGATACCTTGCTATAATATACTTCGTTCTGTAGATCTACTTTAATCAGATAAAAGCCATTATTCTGGTCAGACAAATCGAGTCTAAAATTAGCGGTACTATTTATTGGTCTATTAACAATTGTCACGAGTTTGCCCATAATATCGTAAACTGATATCGTACATTCTTTGGGATTCAATAATTCAATGTTTATTTCTCCGTTGGTCGGATTTGGATAAATAGACAAACCATTACCAGTAGCAATCTCTTTGATGCCTGTTGGGGATGCAATATTTATGTCGTCAATATATATGTTGTTGCCGAACTTGCTATTGGTCATAAACATTAACTGAACATTTGGTTGTCCAATATAAGCAGCCAATGAAACAGAATCTTTTCGCCATTGAGAAGCACTTGGAATGAATACAGCAGTTGATGGAGAAGTGGTGGAAAGAACACCGCCTGCTTTATTATAGACAGATGTCCAACTGCCACCACAATCAGTCGAAATTTTAACCTCTAATTGGTCACTTGAACTTGTATTGTATTGCCCATAAGCAACGGCGAATCTCAAATACGTCCCAGATGTTGCACTCGTCATATCTATCCTCGGAGAAATAAAGTAATCTATCTGCCCAGAAATGTCTTCTGCACCCGAAAAGTTATCCATTTTCAAGCAACCGGAACTACCTCCAAAACCACCGGTTGCAGCATCCCTGCTCATTGGGTTATTTTTGTTATAGCCGATATAGGCCCAATTTGCTGGCGGGAATACTGAACTTGTGAATTCTTCAATTAAGGGCAACGAAACTGTCGCCTCATACGCTCTGAACGATCCTTCTTTTTTGTCATTAGCCGGATTATTATCGGTCGAGCCATTAGGATTGCTAACATAAACTGACAATTTATGTGCTCCTGAATTAATAGTAAGCGACGGTAAAGTAACCGAAGTTGTCATACCTACGGCAAGCGAACCAGTCCAACTGTACGAATTTATAGTGCCATTGTCTAAAACATACTTGATGGTAGCTGAAGTCAACACGTTATTGCCACTATTAGCTAAAGTAAAAACTGGTGCTGTTGCACTACTACAAACGGCAAAAGCGGGACTATAAAAATTAGATAAATAATTTTCCAGGCTTGGAGTAGTTATATTTAAAATTGAGGCATCATTACTTACAACAGCGGAGGGATCAATTCTATAAACCTTACTATCGGAATTATTTACAAACCAAATTTTTCCATCTGTGCCAATTTTTACACCCATTATACCTGTAAATCCTGTATTGATAGTTCCCAACATTGATGGCGTTGGCGTTGTAATATCATACACATAAATATTCCCATTTGCGTTGTCGCTTACAATCATTCTGCCATTATAAAGGTCAATACCGCATGGTTGAGATGTGGGGAAAGAAGCTATTATCTCAACGGCAGCCCCTGTTACCCTTGAATAACTCAATAAGGGTTCTGATGCAGTAGTCGGTACGGTTAAAGTACCAGTAATACTCCCGGTAGCTGTGTTTAATCGTTTAACGTTTTTATTTCCAGCATCAACAAAATAAAGCCATCCTGTTGCTTTATCTTTCACCATATGGCTTGGCACATTTGGTTCCCTAAGTACCGCCACATCTGTATATCTCCATATTTTTCCTTGTGAATGGTTGTCATAACCCGGTCCATGATCACTTACAAATTCATATTTGCATATGTTGCCGTTGTATCCATCAAAAACCCAATAAGCCCCAGCAGTATCGTGTGCTATCCCCATACCAAACGGACTTTGGTGTAACATGTCAACGTGACTGCCTAACGGCTTGCCGCTAACCCAGTTGTTTTGAAATACTCGTGCGAAAATGCTGGTATCTGCCGACCATAGAGCAGGCCCCATGAATGTAGAAGTAGCAGATGCCGTACTTTTTATCTCACTAACGCAAGCCCACCGTCCGTCATCGCCAAAAGCAATTGAGCTAGGGGATCTCATAAAATGGCTGCTGTGAGAATCCTTCCGTAATTGTGACGTTTGTCCAGATTTCCCTGCCCCGTAAAATATTGCCATGCTGCCACCACTTGATGTACCATTGTTTACAACCCACAGCTCATCCGTATAAGGCTTGAAATCGAGATCCCTTGGTTGCGACACACCATTAGATGAGGTGCCTATTACTGAGTACACAGGTGTTCCGGTAAGATAATTATCAATTAAGTTTTGTGCAGAACAAATAATGCTGCAACAACAGGATGCAACCAGTAGAATTTCTTTTTTCATATGTCGAATGTATTGTTAGTTTTAAAAAAAATAGCCCTATCGTATAAAGGTACAGGTAGTATATTAAAAAAATTTATCAGTTTTGACATTTTTTTTACTTCGTAATACATTCAAAATTCAGAGAACAAGTAAACACGCTATATTTTATCAATATTTACCTTTTCTCTGAATTCTGTCTTTTTATATTCCTGCATACTTATTCCGGTAACCTTTTTAAATTGCGTTGACAAATGTTGTAGCGTCTTATACCCTGTTAAAATTGCAATTTCCGAAAGATTATTGTTTCCCTCGTTAATAAGTGCTTTGACTCTTTCGATCCGTTGCAATATGATATACTTCAGTATTGTTTGACCGGTAATCTTCATAAAAATGTTGTTCATTAAGCGAAATGGCTTTGACGACTTCCGTTCCAGATGCGCATGAATCGCCTCGCTATCAATTTCATTTTCAGAAGAATGGTGAATTATTTCAATCACCCATATTTTTATTTGTTCTGTCAACCGTTCCTCAGCAGATATAATAATTTCAAAACCACGGCTATTTAGCGCAGTTTTAAGGTCCTCATCCGTCACGTTTTCTAATGGCACAAAAACCGCCCAACCAAGTTGTACATCTTTCACCTCGCTACAAAATGCTCTTAGAGTAGCCTCTACAGCTTCAATACACCGTTGACAGCACATGTGGCTTATGTAAATTGTTTTGGGTTTCATACACATTTCAATCAATCGCATTATTTAATTGTCATAGCAATTTCTTCACGAGATCAGATTTTTTGTTTAGATCTGGTTTTATCATTGAATAAAAACTCATTTAATTAAATTGAATAACAAATGTTCGACACGTAACAAAAAGCCATTGGGTGCTGTACGCAACATACTGCTGTATAGTTCTCTTTTGTAACCAATATCAACCCTTGTTTGGCTATTGAAAATAAATTGGATAGACCCTGTTACATCCATAAATGATTTGCCATTTTCAGGCAAGCATTGTCCTAATACTTCTACCATAACGTTTAGGTTGGTTTGTCCATAATTGGTATAGTCTTTCGGCAATAGCAATCGACCAGTGGATAGCGTATAATTTACAGCCCGATTATCCTGATATATGGGATACTCGTGCCCTCCAGCATTTCCATACGCTTTTTCATAACTAATGGTTGTAGATATCGCTTGCTTATGGAGCAATTGTGTAGCAATTATTCCCATTTCGTAACCGGAATTATGTCCATTGGTTTCTATTTCCTCCTGATGTATCTCAGTATTATTCGTTGAGATACGGATAAACGCAGCAAAGCGGATATGTTGATACACTTGATCACGACTGAAGAAGCGATACTTAGCATATATTGCGGCACCTTCGGGCGACACGATCTCATTTCGGTTGCTTAAAAACCCTTCAACATGAAGCATTAGGTTTTTGTTTACGCCCCACATAAGTTCTGGCAAAAAATGATAGTTCACTTTCCCACTTGCATTTTCTTCCATTAGCCAATTACTCAGTCGTATGCCGGCAGATTTTGCCGGCATATTGCTTGCCGGTTCTGTATAAACAAAGAGCTCTTGAGCATTTGTAATGTTGGTAGATAGAATGGCAATTAGAGCCGAAAATAAAATTTTAATAGACTTTCTCATCCTCGAAAAATTTAAATAACTGCGACGTGATAAATTTTGCCAGCGCCAGATTCTGCTGTAATACGTTTTTCATATTTACGATATTCTTTTGCAGGGAGGTAATTCTTATCAACAACGAAAAAGGTTTGCATTCCTTCCAGTACTCGTTTAGATGAATTGATAAACCGATAGGTGTTACCTTGAAGTTTTACCTGAGCGTCAGGACGCAATTCTATTTTTTCAAAATTTGCAGTCAGTTTCAAAGAAGCTACAGAAAATCCTGCATCTTCAACAGCCTTCTTTATTTCATCAGGAGATATAGGCATCCCATCTTTAAACGTGATCAAATAACTGGAATTTTTTATGTCCACATTCACATCCTTAATAGTAGGCACTTCAACTAGTGACTTATAGATAGCCTTACTACACATACTGCATGTAAGGCCGCTGGCAGTAAGGTTTGCCGACTTTATTTGACCGAATGATGTTATTGACAAAATCAATGCTGTTATTAACAAAAGCTGTTTCATTTGAGTTGTTTTTTTAGATGTTCTTTCAAGTTATTATTTTATAATGCTAATTACTTCCCCGCACTCCAGCATTTCATCGCCAAAGTATGGGTTTCTTATCGCCGTCTGGTTACTAAGCCACGATGCACCCTTGTTGTCAAATGCCATTGGACAGTGGACCTGGTATATTGGAACATCACTTCCAAATGCTTTAACAAGTTCAAATACATGGTCAGAAAGTGGAGAGAAATTTGTTCTCTGAGTTTTAATGTCAGCGCTATTGGCAATACTAGTTACCTTCTCCAAAATTGGCAACGCATGATCTTCATAGGCTTGCTTTTGATCTGCTGGAAGACTTGCAGTGTCAAATACCTTTATGATTTGAGCCATACTCATTGCATTGAAGGCTGCTTCCGTATTTTTATCTCCCACAAGAGCCAATTGTATTTTTAGGTATGCACTATAAACGTTCTGTACCTGTGTCGCCAACTTAACATCTACACTAGTAAACGAGGGTTTTACAATTGTAGCTTCGGACAAGTCTTCCGAGTTGACCATATTGGTATCATTAACAGTAGCTTTTTCCTGATGGGTTGCTGCATTATAACATGCTACGAAAATAATAACAACAAGTACCAACAAGGTGATTTTTTTGTCTCTCATTTGTCTCTCATTTATTGTGGTTAATTTTATTGTGATTTCGCATTGCAAAATGTGATAAAATAAAAGTGCAATAAAGAAGGTGTTTTAGGCATAGCAATAAGCACCATCGTTATTGCAACGACAATAGAAAGAGTATCAAACCCGTAAATTACGTACCCAAAGGTAGAGTGGGCAGGCGGAAACAATCAAAGGTGGAGCATGTGCTTGCGCCATCAGGTTAGGATAATAATTTGAAGTTTTTATGCCAGACAAAAATGTGCAATGCCCAGTTGGGACAGTAAATTCACAAAGCTGATATTTAGCAATTGTCACTTTAGATAGAAACTGATCGGAGGCATTTTTAAATGTTTTATGCTCATCTTTGCAGCAGCCCTTTTTGGAAGTTTTCTTAGTCATTCCACAATGAGAACAATGGTGGTTATCATCTGGCTCAATAAAGCTTGCCCCCACTAATTTACCCATACAATAATGCGTATGTACAGTAACACCTACGCTAAGGCATAGGTATGATACTGCTACTATTATTGCTATGAGCCGTTTCATCATGTTTGCAAATATTCTACCTTTATTGTTCGCTAAAAATCACCTCGGTGTCCATCGCTACTCCCTGGTCTACAGACTGATCGTCAATTATTCAACAAAAAATTTCCGGTTTGAAAACCCGTCACTATTTAAAATAGAAATGGTATACAACCCCTTGGGTAATTTTGAGATATCGATTTCATAATTAGTAAGTGTATCTGATGTTCTGAATACCTGCCGTCCCATAATATCTATAATTGAAATTGATTTAATTTGGTGAGCAGAATTTAAGGAGCTAACTGTTAGAACGTTTTTTACAGGATTAGGGAATATTTGTAGCCAATCGAGGTTATTTTTACCGAAATCGAGATTTTGTATTTCACTTAGGTTCGATACAAGAAACTGCCCCATCATTCCATTGTCTTCGTGACTATTGATATGGCAATGGTACATGTAGGGCATAACTGCGTCTTCAAAATCAACATATTTCATTATCAATTTTACATTACCTCCCTGTGGTGGAACGGTCACAACATCTTTTCTACCCTTCATATTTGCAGGAGGTGCAGCACCATTAATACTCTGTATAAAGAAATGATTGCCATGGATATGCCATGGGTGTGGCATCCTACTTTGGTTAGTAATGTCCCAAATCATTACTGCATCCTTTTGTTTAGTAAAATTAATAACACTTTCATTGTATTGAACACTATTTATCGTGAAATTCGTCATGCTCATCATTGGTGAACCTTGCAAAAGAAAGTTCATTGTACTCGCACCTACAGACGAGGTGATGATATTGGTAGTCAATGATGAAGGCAATGTCGTAATTGCCCCTGGGGTCGGTGCCATTACATTAAATTGGAGTAAGTTAAAGTCAGAATTGTCCAGCGGGCCTAAAGTGCCGCCCATGCCTCCCACCGGGCCTCCGGGATAGCCTGATGGCAATTGTGTGCCTAATTGTCTCAAGTAATAGGTATTTCCGTTTTGCCCCGAAAAATCTATCACTATTTCAGCCCGTTCGCCAGGCGATAACATCAGTTTAGTCATTGCTACTGGCGCATCTAACAAACTTTCATCGCCAGCAATTTGGTAAAATGTGCGATTGTCGTTTATAGAAAAATTAAAGAAACGATGGCTACTCCCATTCAGCAAACGTAAACGAACCATTTGTGCCGGAACATTTAGATAGCCATTGATGTTTCCATTTACCATTGTTGCATTATCCAATTCATCGTCCATAACAATTTGCTTGGTTGTCACATCGAATGTTTTCCATTGACAGACCAAAGGAAAATCATCAACCCCATATTTGCGTGGCAAAGCCAATGCACCCTCTTCACCATCCCGCACAATTATTAATCCAGATGCTCCTTTTAAGACTTGTTTCATGGTTTTACCATGTAGGTGTGGATGATACCAATAGGTTGCCGCTCTATCCAGAACAGTAAAAGATGGGCTCCATGTGGCACCTGACATAATTGGGTTGTGGGGGCTACCATCATTATTAGGGGCAACGTGTAGCCCATGCCAATGTGTTGTTGTGGTATCCAACAGCATATTGCTTACATTTAGCGTTACACTTTGACCTTGATTTAAAATAATAGTAGGGCCTAATAGTGACCCATTATATCCTATCGTTGCAGTATTATACCCGGTATAGAATAAGTGCGTCGTATCCTTTAATTGAATATTGATTGAAATACCCGATAGTGTATCAGGTATCAATATCGGTGTCTGTGCGTACGATGTTTGCAAAGTGAACATCACAGCAACTATCATTTTTATTTCTTTATACATGATATTTAAACTTTATAGTCACAAAATCAAACGCTTCATTCCACATTGTAAACAACTGAACAAACTACTTAATGATAAGTCTCTCAACCAGCTTATGTCCGTCTTTAATTATTGTCAAAGTATAAATTCCTCGATTCCATAATGAAGTATTGATCGTAGTCTCACTTTTCGAGAATAGTGTAAAAAATACTTGCCTTCCGAGTATATCTGATATGACAACTTTGACTTCCGTATTATTTGAGTTGTCCAATTTAATGTTTACTTCGTCATCCGCAGGATTAGGGAATATATGTAACCAATCCTTACCATTGTTGCCTGTTTCGGATATCCCCAAAGCACTTGAGTCTATAACAATAAAGCTCCCCATCATTCCGTCATCTTCGTGATGTAGAAGGTGACAGTGGTACATATACGGAACTGTTGGGTTGGTAAAGGTTTCAAATTTGGTTAAAAACTTTACGCTATCTTCCGGCATTACCAATACCACATCTTTCCACCCACGTTGGGTCGGGGGAATTGCTATTCCATGCTCTTCAATTACGTTGAATTGTATGTCATGAATGTGAAACGGATGGGCGACCAGTGTATTGTTTTTCAACGTCCATATTTCTGTCGTATTCAGATATACAACCTCATTTACGCTATCCATATCAAAACTCTTGCCGTTTAGGCCAAAAGGCCCTTCCGCACGATTCGGTGCGTCTGACGGTAAAAGACGTAGCGTATCCAGTACAATTGTTCGGTTTTTTGTGGCTGCTGCCGTGCTAAAAGGCGTAATAGAGACCAATGAAGTTGGAATAGTTGTAACCGGGCTTGCTGTCGGAGCAACAATATTGAACTTCAACAAATCAAAGTCCGCCCCATTCAAAAAGTTCTCCTCATACTCGTGTACTGTATCAATGCCGCTCCCCAATGTATCAGCACCATATATGCCGGTTGGTAGTTCGGATGCATAACTTTTCAGAAAAACCGTACTGCCTGTCATTCCTGAAAAATCAACAAGTATTTCCACTCTCTCGCCAGGCGAAACCACTAATCTGGTGAGGCTAACCGGAGCTTCCAGCAGCCCACCATCAGTTCCTATCTGGTACATCGTTTGGCCAGTAGACAGCCCGAAATTATAACTGCGCAAACTGCTTCCATTCAATATCCTGAAACGTACAACCTGTGCTGGTGCGTCAAAGTAGGGATTTAAGGTGCCGTTTACGAATATTGCGGTATCCATGTTTGTTGCAATGGCAATTTGCTGTAGTGCGTCAAATGCCTTACTTTGTACTACTATAGGAACATCATCTACTCCATAGATGTGCGGAATTGCCAATGCCATCTCGCTGGCATCATGTACAATAAAAAAACCTGCCAACCCTTTGGAAACCTGCGGATCGGTCTGTCCTGCACCGTGAGGATGATACCAAAACGTGCTTGCATTATTCCGGATTTTAAATGATGGGCT
The DNA here is from genome assembly GCA_964652995.1 of uncultured Flavipsychrobacter sp. GTDB lineage: Bacteria > Bacteroidota > Bacteroidia > Chitinophagales > Chitinophagaceae > Nemorincola. Next base: position 198,436 of record CAZZCR010000005.1, read on the forward strand.
CCAGGTAGTGCCGGGGTTAATCATTTGGTGTGGGCCTCCATCATTTTGAGGAGCTACATGCAAACCATGCCAGTGCATTGTTGTCTTTACAGTCAAACTGTTGATTACATTCAATGTTATGCTATCGTCCTTGTTGACGACAATTGTTGGGGACATCCACGGACCATTTATGCCCAAAGTGGGGGTGGTGGTACTCGGATAAAAACTTTGCATGCCATTTTGAACGGTTAAATTGAAAACAGATCCGGTAAGTGCCGGAGGAATATTCAATACATTCTGCGCAAAGCAAGATGCGGATGAAAAAATGATGAATACTCCTGACTTTATTAAATTTTTCATAGCATTTAGTAATTAAAAATCTTGATTGCTAGATCTTGTTTTCCGACCAATCGAAGAATAAGTAAACGTTGATTGTATTTTTCTGTAAAGAGTATGGCTTCGTCAGATGAAATGTTCTTGTCCAGCAGCACCTTTCCATTCAAGTCATACACTAATGCCCTTGAATAATTGCCACCTAAGTTTTTACAGGTGATCTGCCCGTCACTATTGAATATTATAGGTTCTGATTCTTTTATTTTTTCTATTCCACTTGGTGCGGTTGCGGTAATAATCCAAGTAAGCGTATCTACCTGCAATGGACTATTGGTGGCATAAATTGAATATCTTATTATGCCTGTCCCTGCCTGAAAATAGGGATTAACATGTAAACTCATTAGTCCGTCTCCTCCATATACAATAGGATCAGTTGTTCCTGTGTCTTCC